>JAXMDJ010000044.1:0-1522 GCA_046348875.1 Paracoccus sp. (in: a-proteobacteria) | reverse complement strand
CAAAGCCCGATTTCGACGCCATCGACAAGCAGGAAGAGCAATTGGACTGGGACACGCGCATCTTTCAGGACCGCCAGCAGGCGCTAAGCTATGTCTGCGAAACGCCGGTGATCCTTGAGCAGCGCGTCTTCGCGCTGGCACGCGCCATCGCGGCGGGGCTGAAGTGACCGGGGTCTTTGCGATCATCCTTGCCGGTGGGCTTTCGACCCGCATGGGCGGCGGCAACAAGGCGCTGCGGATGCTGGGCGCCGATACGCTGCTGACCCATGTCGTCCGCCGCCTGCGGCCGCAATGCGACCGGCTGGCGATCAACGCCAACGGCGACCCCGAGCAGTTTCAGGATTACGCCCTGCCGGTCGTTCCCGACAGTTTCGCCGGGTTCGCCGGGCCTTTGGCCGGGGTGCTGGCGGGGATGGAATGGGCGGCCTCGGGCGGGGGCGAAAGCGTTGTCAGCGTCAGCGTCGATACGCCCTTCGTCCCGCAGGACCTGATGCACCGGCTGCGCGAGGCGCGGGGCCGCTCGGGCGTGGCGGTCGCTGCCAGTCCCGATGCCAGCGGCCAGTTGCGCGACCATCCGACCTGCGCGCTGTGGCCGGTGGCGCTGGCGCCCGAGGTGCGGGC
This sequence comes from Paracoccus sp. (in: a-proteobacteria), assembly GCA_046348875.1. Taxonomy (GTDB): domain Bacteria; phylum Pseudomonadota; class Alphaproteobacteria; order Rhodobacterales; family Rhodobacteraceae; genus Paracoccus. Next base: position 901 of record JAXMDJ010000044.1, on the reverse strand, counting down.
GGCGCTGGAATCCGGCCTGCATCGCATCGGCCAGTTCGCCGCCGCCTATGATCCGGGCCGCGCGGTCTTTGACAGCCAGCCGCTGGACCCGTTCCTGAACGTGAACACGCCCGAGGATCTGCGCCGCGCCGCCCGGCTGGTCTAGACCCCATAGCGGCGCCAGATCCGGGCGACGGCCAGCGCGACCAGCCGCGCAAAGACCACCGTCAGCACCGACAGCACCAGCAGCGCGGCAAAGACGAGGTCGGTCTTCATCCGGCCGTTGGCGTGGATCATCAGCGCGCCAAGGCCGCGCGCGCCGCCGACCCATTCGCCGATGACCGCGCCGATGGGCGCATAGACCGCCGCCAGCCGCAGCCCGGTCGCCAGCGACGGCAGCGCCGCCGGGATGCGCAGGTGCCACATGATCCGCGTCCGCGATGCGCCCATGACCTGCGCAAGGTCCAGCGCCGCCTGCGGCGTGCGTGTCAGCCCGTCCAGAAAGGCGGCGGTGACCGGGAAAAAGACGATCAGCACCGTCATCGCGATCTTGGGTGCGATGCCGAAGCCCAGCCACAGGGTCAGGATCGGCGCCAGGGCAAAGACCGGAATGGTCTGGCTGAAGGTCAGGATCGGGCGCAGGATGCCGGTCAGCCGGGCCGAGAACCCCATGGCGACCGCCAGTGCCGCGCCAAGCCCCGCGCCCAGGGTGAAGCCCAGCATCACCTCAAGAAGCGTGAAGCCGGCATTGCGGGCGATCTCGGCACGGTTGAGCCACAGTGCATCGGCGACGGCCGCAGGCGAGGGCAGCAGGAAGGGCGGGATGCCGCCCAGCCAGATCAGCCCCTGCCACAGCAAAAGGACGGTGGCGATCAGCGCAAGCGCGGTTTTCATGCCATCATTCCCCGCATCAGGTCGGCCT
>JAXMDJ010000043.1:0-3744 GCA_046348875.1 Paracoccus sp. (in: a-proteobacteria) | reverse complement strand
GGCTGACCGGCTGCTGCTTTTGACCGATGTCGCGGGCGTCAAGGATGCCTCGGGCGAGGTGTTGACGGCGATGAGCCCGCAGCAGGTGCGCGACATGATCATCGACGGCACCATTGCCGGCGGCATGATCCCCAAGACCGAAACCGCGCTCAAGGCGCTGGACGAAGGCGTGCGCGCGGTCGTCATTCTGGACGGGCGGGTGCCCAATGCCTGTCTGCTGGAATTGTTCACCGAACATGGCGCCGGCAGCCTGATCCGTTCGACAGAGCCGCGGGTCAAGCCGCGCGGTCTGCGACAGGGTGACAGCGGCCTCTGACACTCGCGCAGAGAGTGCTTGCCCGCCCCGCGAAAGCTGTGGCAGGCTCGGCTGCGCGGCGAAACCTCAACATGGTCGAAAGGGCCTTGTGATGACCCCTCTCGGACACTGCCGATTGATCCTGACGCGACATGCGAAATCGTCCTGGGACGACCCGACGCAGGCGGATCACGATCGGCCCCTGAACGATCGCGGACGCCGTTCGGCGCGCGAGCTGGGCGATTGGCTGGCCAGCCGCGGATACGAGCCCGAAGAAGTGCTGTGTTCCACCGCCGCGCGCACCCGCGAAACCTGGGACGGCGTGGCCATGGCCTGTCTTGAGGTGCGGCCGCATCTGCGGTTCGAGCCGGGGCTGTATCATGCCTCGCCCGAAAAGATGCTGACGATGCTGCGCACCGCCTCGGCGCCGACGGTGATGCTCTTGGGGCACAATCCCGGCATCGCCGAACTGGCGGCGATGCTGCCGGCGCGGGTGCCGGTCGACCCGGATTTCCGCCGCTATCCGACGGCGGCGACGCTGGTCGTCGACTTTCAGATCGACCGCTGGGCCGACCTGCAACCGGGTGAGGGCAGCGTGCTGGATTTCGTGCGCATGGACGGGCGGCGCTGACCGCCCGCAGCCGCGCCTTTGATCAGGGCGCGGCGTCGATCTGCATCCGGGTGATGACGCGGGCGGCGAACAGCTGTTCGACATCCTCGCCGCGGCACAGCTCGGTCGCGGGCGTCTGTACCGTGGCCGAGGCGGCGGCGGCCGCCAGTCCCAGCGCATCCGCCACCGGCCAGCCGCGCGCATGGCCCAGCGTGAAACCGGCCAGAAAGCTGTCGCCCGCGCCGACCTTGCTGCGCACCGGCACGCGCGCGGCCTCGGCATGCCAGATGCCGTCATCGGTGGCGATGATATTGCCGTCGCGGCCACGCGCCACGATCACCCCCCGCGCCGCGCCCGAGGCGACAAGCCCGGCCGCAAAGGCCGCCGTATCGGCGCGATAGGGCAGCGGCCGTCCCGCCAGCCCCTCGGCCTCGGCATCGTCCATGCGCAGGATTTCGACCCGGCGGTCATGGGCTGCGGCGACGGCGGCCAGCGCCGCGCCCGAGGTGTCGACGATCAGCCGTGCGCCGGTGCCTTGCAGGCGCTCGGCCAGCATGGCCGCAAAGCCCGAGGGCACGCCCGGCGGGTTCGATCCCGAAAGCACGACCAGCGTGTCGGGCTCGACGGTGCCGGCGGCGGCATTCAGCGCGCGTTCGACATCCTGCGCGCACCATTCCGGGCCGGGCATGACGAAACGATATTGCTGGCGCGTGGTTTCGTCATCCACCGTCAGCGATTGCCGCGTTTCCCCCGGCGCGGGCAGGGAAATCAGCCTGATCCCGATCTGCGACAGCATCTGCGCCATGCGCTGGCCGGTGGGGCCGCCAAGCGCGACCAGCGCGTGGCTTTCGCCGCCCATGGCCATGATGGCGCGGCTGACATTGATGCCGCCGCCGCCCGGATCATGGCTGGGCGCGGCGCAGCGCAGCTTGACATCGGGCACCACATGCGCCGCCGCCGTCGAAAGATCCAGCGCCGGGTTCAGCGTGATGGTCAGGATGCGCGCCTGTTGCGCCATCATTCCCACCATTTGTCGATGGCGGCGATATCGTCGTCCGACCAGCCGAAATGATGGGCGAATTCATGCACCACCACATGCGCGACCAGCGCGCCCAGCGTGACATCGCCTCGCGACGCCCATTCATCCAGAATGGCGCGCCGGAACAGCCAGACCGTATCGGGGAAATGCTGCGGGTCGCTTGTGGATTTTTCGGTCAGCGGCACGCCATCGTAAAGGCCGGTCAGCTCAAGCGGGTCGTCCATTTCCAGCTCATCGAGGAACTCCTCGCTGGCGAAATCCTCGACGCGCAGCACGACCTGCGCGGCGGGGCCGGCGAATTCGGGGGGCAGGCCGGCGATGGCTTCGCGGGCCAGATCCTCGATATCGGCGATTTCGGGGGCTTCTGCATTCTTCCAGTCAAGCATTTGCTTACCTCGTCTTTGGTCCCGATATGGACAAAAACCGGCGTTTGTGAAAGAGCGAAGCCGACAGGAGATCACCCATGACCATCACCCGTTTCGCCCCTTCGCCCACCGGGCATATCCATGTCGGCAACCTGCGCACCGCGTTGATGAACTATCTGATCGCGCGCAAGTCGGGCGGCACCTTCATCCTGCGGCTGGACGATACCGATCGCGAGCGCTCAAAACAGGAATATGCCGACGGCATCCAGCGCGATCTGGAATGGCTGGGCCTGTCATGGGACCGGATCGAGCGGCAATCGGACCGCCTTGAACGCTATGCGCAGGCGGCCGATGAGCTGCGCGGTTCCGGCCGGCTTTACGAGGTCTTCGAGACTCCGACCGAACTGGACCTCAAGCGCAAGAAACAGCTCAACATGGGCAAGCCCCCGGTCTATGACCGCGCCGGGCTGAACCTGTCCGATGCCGACAAGGACAAGCTGCGCGCCGAGGGGCGCGAAGGGTATTGGCGCTTCCTGCTGGATCAGGAACGCATCGAATGGCCCGATGGCATCCTTGGCGATATTTCCATCGACGCGGCCAGCGTGTCGGATCCGGTGCTGATCCGCGCGGATGGTCAGGTGCTTTACACCTTCGCGAGCTCTGTCGATGACACCGACATGGCGGTCACGCATATTGTGCGCGGCGCCGACCATGTGACCAATACCGCGACCCAGATTCAGATCATTCGCGCGCTTGGCGGCACGCCGCCGGCCTTTGCCCATCACAGCCTCTTGACCGGCGCGCAGGGCGAGGAACTGTCCAAGCGTCTGGGCACGCTGTCGATCAAGGACCTGCGCGAAAGCGGCGTCGCCCCCGAGGCGCTTTTGTCGCTGATGGCGCGGCTCGGCTCGTCCCAGCCGGTCGAGATGCGGATGACGCTGGACGAACTGGCCGATGGGTTCGACCTGTCGCAATTCGGCGCCTCGCCCACGAAATTCGACGCCGAGGATCTGTGGCCCCTGACCCGCGAGGCCAATCAGGCCCGTCCCTTTGCCGTGGTGCGCGACCGCATCAAGGCGCTTGGCGTGCCCGATGCGCTGGCGGAACGTTTCTGGCGTGTGGCCTCGCAGAACATCACCAAGCTGGACGATCTGGCCGGCTGGTGGGAGATTTTTGCCAATGGCGCCGAGCCGCAGATCGACCCCGAGGATGCCGATTTCATCGCCCAGGCGATGACCCTGCTGCCGCCGCCGCCCTATACCGATACCAGCTGGGCCGAGTTCACCAATGCCGTGAAAGAGGCGACGGGCCGCAAGGGCAAGGGCCTGTTCATGCCCCTGCGCAAGGCGCTGACCGGACAGGCGCATGGGCCGGACATGTCCGATGTGATGCCGCTTTTGCAGGTGGTGCGCGCGCGCGGCTAAGGGGCCGCCAC
>JAXMDJ010000042.1:0-4587 GCA_046348875.1 Paracoccus sp. (in: a-proteobacteria) | reverse complement strand
ATGCCGGTCAGCAAGGCGCAGGCGCTGGTGCCCGACCTGCGGATTGAGGCGGCGGATGCGGCAGAGGATCTGGCGAGCCTCGAGCGGCTGGCCTTCTGGATCCTGCAGCGCATTGCGCCCATCGTCGCGGTCGATCCGCCGGACGGGATCGTCATCGATGCGACCGGTGCGGCGCATCTGCATGGCGGCGAAGATGCGCTGCTGGACGCGCTGACCGGCCGGCTTGCGCTGTCGGGTGTGACCGCGCGCGCGGCGGTGGCTGGGACATGGGGCGCGGCGCATGCGCTGGCGCGGTTCAGTGGCGATCTGGCCGACATGCCGCCCGAGGCGCTGCGGCTGCCCGCCGCCACCGTGACCGGTCTGCGCGACATGGGCTTTGGCCGCATCGGCGATCTCCTGGCGCAGCCACGCGCGCCGCTGACCCGCCGCTTTGGCCCCGAGCTGATCCGCCGCATCGACCAGATGTTTGGCGATGCGCCGGAACCGATCGATGCCCTGCGGCCTGCAGACCTGATCGAGACCCGCCGCGCCTTTGCCGAACCCATTGCCGCGCCCGAGACCATCGCGCGCTATATCGCCAAGCTGGTAGCGGCACTTTGCGCGCAGCTGGAAGCGCAGGGCCTTGGCGCCCGCAGGTTGGATCTGATCTGCCACCGCACCGACCGCGAGATGCAGACCGTGCGCGTGGGCCTGGCTGTGGCGCAACGCGATCCGGCCCGCCTGACCCGGCTGCTTTGCGACAAGATCCCCACCATCGCGCCGGGCTTCGGCATCGAGATCATGACGCTCGCCGCAACCATTGCCGAGCCCTTGGCCGCGCGCCAGACCAGCACGCTTGCGCCCGAGGCACCGGATCTGTCCGGTCTGATCGACATTCTGGCCAATCGCGTCGGCGCGCAGGCGATCTACCGCTTCGCGCCCGTTGACAGCGATGTGCCAGAACGGTCCAGCCGCCGGATTTCCGCCCTGGCCGAGGATAGCGGTGCGGGTTGGCCGCATCACTGGCCGCGCCCGTCGCGCCTGCTGCCGCGCCCCGAACCCATCGACACTATGGCGCTGCTGCCCGACCAGCCGCCGGTCTGGATTGCCTGGCGCGGCGTGCGCCGCCGTATCGCCCGCGCTGATGGCCCGGAACGCATCTTCGGCGAATGGTGGACCCGCGAGGCTGAGCGCATCGCCGTGCGCGATTACTTCCGCGTCGAGGATGATGCGGGCGAACGGCTGTGGATCTTTCGCGCGGGCGACGGCGAGGACGCCGCCACCGGCTCGCATCGCTGGTTCCTGCACGGGATCTTTGGATGAGATATGCCGAGCTTCAGGTCACCTCGGATTTTTCCTTCCTGCGCGGGGCATCGGATGCGGAGCATCTGTTCGCCACGGCGGCCGCCTTGGGGATCGAGGCGCTTGGCGTGGTGGACCGCAATTCCGTCGCGGGGATCGTCCGCGCATGGCAGGCGGCCAAGGCCACAGGGGTGCGGCTGGTCGCGGGCTGCCGGCTGGATCTGGCATGCGGCATCTCGGTGCTGGTCTATCCGACCGACAAAGCGGCCTGGTCACGCCTCTGTCGTTTGCTGACGCTTGGCAAATCGCGGGCGGGCAAGGCGGCCTGCCATCTGCACTGGCCGGATCTGGCCGAGCATGCCCAAGGGCTGATCGCCATCCTGATCCCCGACCAGGCCGATGACGCTTGCGCCCTGCACCTGCGCCGGTTGCGCGACGTCTTCGGCGACCGCGCCTATCTCGCCTTGACGCTGCGCCGGCGCCCGAACGACCAGCTGCGCCTGCATGATCTGGCCACGCTGGCCGCCCGCGCCCATGTGCCCACGGTTGTCACCAACGACGTCCTGTTCCACATCCCCGCGCGCCGCATCCTGCAGGATGTGGTGACCGCCATCCGCCACAATTGCACCGTCGAGGCGCTTGGCCATCGCCGCGAACGTCACGCCGACCGCTATCTGAAGCCGCCGCAGGAAATGGCCCGCCTGTTTGAGCGCTATCCCGAGGCGGTTTCCCGCAGCATCGAGATCATGCAGCGCTGCACCTTCGACCTTGGACAGCTTCAATATCAATATCCCGAAGAACGCGACGATCCCGCGCTGACCGCGCAGGACACGTTGGCGCGCCTGACATGGGCGGGCGCGGCCGAGCGTTACCCCGAGGGCATCCCGCCCGAGGTGACACAGGCGCTGCACCATGAGCTGACCCTGATCGGCCGGCTGCACTATGCGCCCTATTTCCTGACCGTGCACAGCATCGTCCGCTATGCCCGGTCGCAGAATATCCTGTGCCAGGGGCGCGGCTCGGCGGCCAACTCGGCCGTCTGCTATGTTCTGGGCATCACCGCCATCGATCCGGGCCGCAATGACCTGCTGTTCGAACGCTTCGTCAGCGAGGAACGCCGCGAGCCGCCCGATATTGACGTCGATTTCGAACATGAGCGCCGCGAAGAGGTCATCCAGTGGATTTACAGGACCTATGGCCGCGATCATGCTGCGCTGACCGCCACCGTCATCCGCTATCGCGCCAAGGGGGCTCTGCGCGATGTCGGTAAGGCCATGGGCCTGCCCGAGGATCTGATCACCGCGCTCTCCTCGCTGATCTGGGCCTGGTCCGACGAGGGCGTCACCGATGCGCAACTGGCCGAGCTGAACCTGAACCCCACCGACCGCCGTCTGCGGCTGACCCTTGATCTGGCGCGGCAGCTGATGGGCGCACCGCGGCATCTGTCGCAGCATCCGGGCGGCTTCGTGCTGACCCATGACCGGCTGGATGATCTGGTGCCGATCGAGCCGGCCGCGATGCAGGATCGCCAGATCATCGAATGGGACAAGGATGACATCGACGCCCTGAAGTTCATGAAGGTCGATGTGCTGGCGCTTGGCATGCTGACCTGCATGGCCAAGGGGCTGGCCCTGGTGGCGGCGCACAAGGGCGCGCAATATGACCTCGCCAGCATCCCGGCCGAGGATCCGCGCACCTATGCGATGATCCGCAAGGCCGACACGCTGGGCACCTTCCAGATCGAGAGCCGGGCCCAGATGGCGATGCTGCCGCGCCTGCAACCGCGCACCTATTACGATCTGGTCATCCAGGTTGCCATCGTTCGCCCCGGTCCGATCCAGGGTGACATGGTGCATCCCTATCTGCGCCGCCGCGCCGGGCTGGAGCCGGTGGAATATCCCCGGCCAGAGCTGGAAAAGGTGCTGGGCAAGACGCTGGGCGTGCCGCTGTTCCAGGAACAGGCCATGCGGGTCGCCATCGAATGCGCGGGCTTCACCCCGGGCGAGGCCGACATGCTGCGCAAATCCATGGCGACCTTCAAGTTCACTGGCGGCGTCAGCGCCTTTCGCGACAAGCTGATCGACGGTATGGCGGCGCGCGGCTATCCGCGCGACTTTGCCGAGCGGACGTTCCGGCAGCTGGAAGGCTTTGGCAGCTACGGCTTCCCCGAAAGCCATGCCGCCAGCTTTGCCCTGGTCGCCTATGCCTCGGCCTGGCTCAAGTGCTGGCACCCGGATGCGTTTTGCACGGCGCTTTTGAACAGCCAGCCGATGGGCTTTTACGCTCCCGCGCAGATCGTGCGCGATGCGCAGGCGCATGGCGTCGAGGTGCGCCCGGTCTGCGTGAACGCCTCGGAGTGGGATTGCACGCTGGAACCGGTTGACGGGCGTTTTGCTGTCCGCCTCGGCCTGCGCATGGTGAAAGGGCTGGCCGAGGCCCATGCGCAGGTCATCGCCCGCGCGGCCCCCTTTGCCTCGGTCGAGGATCTCTGGCGCCGCGCCGAGGTGCCCAAACCCGCCCTGATCCGCATTGCCGAGGCCGACTGTTTCCACGCCTTCGGCCTGTCGCGGCGTCGGGCGGTCTGGGCGATCAAGGGCTTGCCCGACAGCGACCTGCCGCTCTTCGCCGCACTCGAGAGCAACGAGCCCACCGTTCCGTTGCGCCCGATGCGTGCAGGCCGCGAGGTGGTCGAGGATTACAGCCGCACCGGCCTGTCCTTGCGCCGCCACCCGGTGGCCTTTCTGCGGGGCGATCTGGAAAAACGCCGGATCCTGACCTGCACTGACGCCATGGCGCTGCCGAACCGCCGCTGGGCCGAAGTCGCGGGCCTGGTGCTGGTGCGCCAGCGCCCCGGCTCGGCCAAGGGCACCATGTTCATCACGCTGGAGGACGAAACCGGCATCGCCAATCTTGTGGTCTGGCCCAAGGTCTTCGAGGCCAACCGCCGCATCATCCTCTCTGCCAGCATAATCGCCGCACGCGGCATGATCCAGCGCGAGGGCGAGGTGGTGCATTTCGTCGTCCACCGCCTGAGCGACCTCTCGGACGCCTTGGCCAGCGTCGGCAACCGCGGCGCCTTCCCCCTGCCGCATGGCCGCGGGGACGAATTCCACAACGCCAGCAGCTCCGCCCCCGACCCCCGCGGCCCCAAACCCCGCGACATGTTCATCCGCGATCTGCATCTCGACACGATCAAGGTCAGGACAAAGGATTTCAGGTGAGGGCAAAGCGGGGCATCTCAGCCATCTGCACTCGGCTAAAAACGGCCCATTCCTGACTTTCGTGACGTCACGACGCCGCGCTGCG
>JAXMDJ010000041.1:0-6987 GCA_046348875.1 Paracoccus sp. (in: a-proteobacteria) | reverse complement strand
ACCTGACGGATGCACGGCTGCATGGCGCGTGGCTGGATGCGATGCAGCGTGCGCTGGCCATCGGCGCGCCGCCCTTGCGCTATCCGGCGCGGCAGGGCCCCTCGACCCGCATCCTGGACGAGGATCACATGACCGACCCGGTGGCGCTGCGTTGCGGCGACCGGCTTGAGATGCATCTGCGCAGCCCCGGCGACGCCATCACCCCGCGCCAGCGACAGGCATGGGTCGAGGGGGCGCCGATCCTGTCGGGCTCGAACCTGCCATGCGTGGCACAGGGCGCGGTCTATGTGCTGGCCTTTGACGCCGTGGCGCCGGGCAGGGCGCGGATGATCGTCGAGCGCGGCGAGGGGGACGAGCCGATCTCATTCGACGTGCTGGTGACGCCATGACCACGACTGGGCCGCCGTCACAGCCCCGATTTCGTCAGCCCCATCAGCCCTGCCATGCGCAGGGTCGAGACCGGGTATTCGGGCGTCGCCATCAGGTCGAGGCTGAAATCCGGTTCGATCTGGCGCAGGTGGCGCAGCGCGTCCGAGGTGCCCGACAGATCGCCCCGGTGATAGCGCAGCGCCGCCAGGAACCGCAGCGACGGCCGGTTGTCCGAGGCAAAGGCGAAGGCCGCAGCGGCCGAGTTCTCGGCATCGCCAAAGCGCCCCAGCCGCACCTGCACGACCGAGCGGCGCATCAGCCAGCAGGCCGGCCCCAGTTCGGCCAGCGCGCCGCGGAAGCCGCGCTCATTGGCCTCAAGCGCCTCGGCATCGCGGCCGCAATCGGTCAGCGCCTGCGACAGCGCGTGGCAGGCCAGTTCGTTGTCGGGATCGGCGCGGCAGGCGGCCTGCGCCAGTTCCAATGCCCCCACCGCATCGCGCCGCCAGGATGCGGTCAGCGAGGCCACCGCCAGCACCACCGGGTTGGTCGGCGCCAGCTCGCGCGAGCGGGTGCAGAATTCGTCGGCCTCGTCCGAGCAGGCCTTGGGGTCGTCGACCAGCCGCTCGATGATCAGCGTGTTGCGCAGGTAGGACCGCAGCGCCAGGCTGACCGCCATCTGCGGGCCTGCGGGCATCAGCGCCAGCACGCGGTCGGCATTTTCAAGCCGGTCGCGCGAATAGCTGAAGACATCCCAGATCGGGAAGGTCATCCAGTTGGGCGAGGCGGTGCGCCGCGCCCGGTCCAGAAGCGCCACGGTGATCTGCGCGACCGCGTGGCGCATGGTCGCGGTTTCGTCCGCGGCGCGGATGGTGAAGCGGCGCGTCCAGTCGCGCTGGCCGGTGGGAATGTCGCGCATCACCACCATCAGCGAACAATCGACCCCCGCCGAATAGCAGATGGCGCCGATCTGCGTGCCCGCCGCCGGCGCCCACGAGGCGATGTCATCGGCCAGCCGCGCCGGGATCATCTCGCAGGCGCGGGCGGCGGCTTCGTTCACGACCATCTCGCCGATGACATGGGCGCGGGAATCGTTGCTTTCGACCGGCGCCAGCGCCACGACATAGCCGGCCTCGCCGCGCTCGGCCGCACCGGCCAGCGCGGCGGTGATCGAATTGCCTGCCATGCCGTTCCCGCTGGTCCCGCCGGTCCGCTGCCGCGCGGTCGGGCCATCGTCCTCGGGCGTCAGGCGCAGCCGCATGTCGCGCAGCCAGGATTCGAATTCCGGGTCGGGAATGTCGATATCGGCGGCGAATTCGATCGGGACACCGCCGGCGTCATAGACCGGCGTCAGGTCGATGCGCATGCGTTCGGGGTCAAGCCCGATCCAGCCGACGCCGGTCAGCAGGATATGCTTTTCCTCGCCCATGGCGCCGCGCAGCTCGCGCAGCATCTGGCGCAGGCTGTCCGAGCCCTGCTGCTTGCTGCGCTCGCTCCACAACAGGTCCTGCATGCGGGCACGGCTGAGCCGCAGGTCCGGCGCCGTTCCCAGCAATGCCAAGGCACCGCGCGCCTTCTGGCTGCGCGGAGTCAAATCGTCACCGACAGCCCCGCGCAGTCGCACGGAACCCATCAGACTTAAAGTGGCGCGCATTTCGATTCGCCTGAGAGTGCAGTTCTAAACGAATAATAACACTTACTAACTTGGTACAACCGTAACAATCATGACGGAGGATCGTAGAAAGTGTCACTGAACAACGCACATAACGCGCACAATGCACATAACGCGCATAATGCCCATAACGCCACTGGTGCCGCCGTCGAGGTCGATTCTGCCCTGCTTGCCGAAGCCCTGAACATCGCGCGTGAGGGGATCATCGATGCCGGGCCGCCCGTTGCCGCGACCCCGAAGCGCGTGAATATCACCCCGGCCGAGCGGCTGAAACGCATCGAATACGAATTCGCGCAATCGATCCTGCTGTCGGAAATGCTCGACAGTCTGACCGTGGTGCCGCAGCCGAAGGACGATCCCTTGCCCAAGGTCTCGGTCATGGCCCGCGTTCCAAGTGGCGATACCGAGCTTTACCGGCTGACCCTGCCCAGCGACGCCGATTTCGCCGAGGAACTGCAACTGGTCATGGGCTATGCCACGCTGCGCCCCGAACGGTTGGCCGAGGTCACCGTGCAAAGCGACGACATCGTGTCGTTCTTCACGCCCATCCTGCCGATCGAGCCGGGCCGGGCACGGATGCTGCATTATCTCATGGCGCTGGCGATGGATCTGTCGACGGCGGTGGTGCAGCGCATCAAGCTGATCTTCGACGCCCCGCGTCCCAACATGCTGAGCGATCAGGTCCAGCCGATGATCCCCACGCCGCTCCATGCCAGCTATCCCAGCGGCCACGCCACGCAGGCCTTTGCGCTGGCGATGCTGCTGACCCTGATCCAGCGCGAGGATGAGGCAGAGCCGGGCACGGTCCGCCCGGACAGCCAGCTTTTCCGCATGGCGGCGCGCATTGCCGCGAACCGCACGGTGGCCGGGGTGCATTTCCCCTCGGACAGCGCGGCGGGCGCGCTGCTGGGGATCACGCTGGCGCGCTGGATGGCGGTCAGGGCCGGGATGATGCCAGACGGCTGCCCCAGCCTGGACTTCATTGCCGGGAAATGGGGCGACAAGGCCCCGGGCGGAAGCCGCGACTTTTATCTGGCGCGGCTATGCGAGGTGCTGGCGGGCGACCCCTGTCTGGAGATCGGCGCCCCGGTCAAGGACGACGCCTCGGTGGTGGTCGGCGGCATCTGGGACATGGCCCGCAAGGAATGGAGCGAAAGATGGAGTTGACCCCCGATCCCACGGATACCGGCGAAAAGCCGGAACCGCTGGCGCCCCTGACGCTGGAGACGCTGGCGGTCGCCGACAACGACCCGCTGAACAGGAACGGCTCGGCGGCCGTCTATTACACGCTGCATCCGCCCGAAGGTCACAGCTGGGCGGCTGCGGGCCTGACCAAAGCGGAAATCGCCGCCCGGCGCGCTGCGTTCGAGGCGCTCAAGCAGAAGGCGTTCTCGTGATGATCATGCAAAAAACCCTCGACGCCTATGGCGAGTTCATCGACAACCTTGGCGCCTTCGCGCCGTCCGATATCCTGGACGACCGCGATCTGGGCGAGGTTCACGGCCCCCTGTCGACGAATGTGGAACTGTCGGGCGATGCGCCGGTCTGCATCGTCGGCGTGATCGATCACGCCATTCCTTTCGCGCATTACCTGCTGACGGGCGCCACCGGGCATACGCGGATCGCGGGGGTCTGGATCATGGATTGCCCGGTGGTGCGGCGCCAGGACTGGATCCCCTTCGGCCAGCATCTCAGCGGCGCCGAAATCGACTATCTGCGCGGGCTGGACGGCGGCCCGGTGACGCGCAGCGACCAGGAACTCTATCGCTATCTGGGACTGATCGATCCGGCGAAACGCTCGGGCCGGCGCTATATGCAGCAATACAGCCACGGCGCCGCCGTGACCGGAACCGCCGCCGGGTTCGATCCGGACGACCCGCGCGGAAAGGCGCATCCGGTAATCGGCGTCTGCCTGCCGGACTGGGCGCTTGCGCAGACCTCGGGCGCGGTGACGCCGCTGCTGATCCAGGCCGCGACCTGCTATATCATCGCCGAGGCGCGCGAACTTGCCCGCCACCTTTCGGATCGGGCAGGCAAGGCGGTCCGGCCGACGCTGGTGGTCAATATCTCGCTGGGGGTGACGGCGGGGGCGCGCGACGGCTCATCCTGGGTCGAGCAGATGCAGGACGCGCTGTCCGAAGACCCGCCCGAGGGGCTGGAGCAGGTGCATTTCGTGCTGGCGACCGGCAATTCGCGGCAGGACCGGGTGAATGCGGTGATGCGGGCGGGGCAGGGCATCGGCTGGCAGATCCTGCCCGACGACCGCACCATAAGCTGGGTCGAAATCTGGAGCGGACTTGGCCCCGGCTCGGGGCAGAAACCGCTTCAGGTCAGGCTGACCCAACCCGACGGCCGCTCGGTGACCAGCAGCTTCACACAGGTGGGCCACAAGGCGCAGGTCGCCGTCGTCCGCGACCGCGGGAGGGAGGTCGCGCGGCTGATCCTGCAACCCTGGGCCGAGGGCGCCAAGGGAAAGCGGCAGGTCCTGAGCGTTGTCGTGCCGCCAAGCTTCAGCACGGAGACCGACGCCAGCGCCGTGCCGGTCGGCCAATGGCGGGTCGAGCTGGTGGATACGCCAACCAGGGACGAGGCTTGCGCCGTCATCGTCCAGCGCGACGACCGGCTGCCGGGCTTTCCTCCGGCCGGGCGCCAGACCTTTCTGGCCGATCCGGCCTACCGGCCGTTTCTGCCCGATGGGCGATGGCCGGGTCCCGACCCGGTGCCGCCGACCTCGATGATCCGTCGCGACGGCACCAACAATGCCTATGCCTGGGGCGACTGGCAGTTGCGCTGCGGCGCGGCGCTGGGGCCGCCCGGGGAAAACCCCACGCGCTATTCGTCCTATAGCTCGCTTCTGGCGGATGGTTCGGCGGGGGATCTGGTGGCGACCGGCGATCGCGGCGATGCGCGCCGCGGCGTGCTGGCACCCGGGATGACCGCCTGCGCGCTGCAGATCATCAACGGCACCAGCATCGCCGCCCCGGCGCTGACCCGCTGGCTGGCCGCCACGCAGGTGCAACGGCAGGCGGCCGGCCAGCCGCCGCTGCGGACCCGGGCCGAGGTCATCAGCGCGGCGCAGGCAAGGCGCAGCGGCTGGGGGCCTCCGCCCCGCGTCGATCCCCGGATGCCGTGGGATATCGATCATTAGCACCCGCAGAGGCGCTGCGGATCATTGCCTGTCCGCCGCGCCTGCGTTATCGGGTCGCCAAACAGATCGGAGCCCAGAAAGATGACCGAGCGCAAAAGCGGCCTGTCCTATGCCGAGGCCGGAGTGGATATCGACGCAGGCAATGCGCTGGTCGAGCGGATCAAGCCCGCCGCCGCCGCGACCCAGCGTCCGGGCGTGATGGATGGCCTGGGCGGTTTCGGCGCGCTGTTCGATCCGCGCGCGGCGGGCTATCAGGACCCGGTGCTGGTCGCCGCGACCGATGGCGTCGGCACCAAGCTGCGCATCGGCATCGACACGGGCGAACTGGACGGGCTGGGCATCGACCTTGTCGCCATGTGCGTCAACGATCTGGTCTGCCAGGGTGCCGAGCCGCTGTTCTTCCTTGACTACTTCGCCACCGGCAAGCTGTCGGTGGACGAGGCCGCCCGCGTCATCAACAGCATCGCCGAGGGCTGCCGCCGTTCCGGCTGCGCCCTGATCGGCGGCGAGACGGCGGAAATGCCCGGCATGTATGCCAAGGGCGATTTCGACCTTGCCGGCTTCGCGGTCGGCGCGATGGAGCGCGGCGCGGCGCTGCCTGCGGGCGTTGCCGATGGCGACGTGCTGCTGGGCCTCGCCTCGGACGGCGTTCATTCCAACGGCTTCTCGCTGGTGCGCAAGGTCGCCGAACATGCCGGGCTGGACTGGCAGTCGCCCTCGCCCTTCGGGACCGGCACGCTGGGGCAGGCGCTCCTGGTGCCGACGCGGCTTTACGTCAAGCCGGTGCTGGCGGCGATCCGCGCCGGCGGCGTCCATGCCGCGGCCCATATCACCGGCGGCGGCATCACCGAGAACCTGCCGCGCGTCCTGCCCAAGGGGCTTGGCGCCGATATCGACCTTGACAGCTACAGCCTGCCGCCGGTCTTCGACTGGCTGGCCGAGGCCGGCAATGTCGCCGAGGCCGAGATGCTCAAGACCTTCAACTCGGGCATCGGCATGATCCTTGCCGTCGCCGCCGACCGCGCCGCCGAAATCGAGACGCTGCTCACGTCCCAGGGCGAAACCGTCATCCGCCTCGGCCTAGTGACCCCGGGCGAGGGCGTGCGCTACTCTGGCCGGCTGCGGTGAAACGCGTCGCGCTGCTGATCTCGGGCGGCGGCTCGAACATGGTAAAGCTGGTCGCCTCGATGACGGGCGACCATCCGGCACGCGCGGTCATCGTCGGCGCGAACGACCCGCAGGCGGCGGGCCTCGCCAGGGCCGCCGATATGGGCGTCGCGACCTTCGCTGTCGACCACCGCGCCTACAAGGGCGACCGCGCCGCATTCGAGGCAGCACTTCTCGAACCCCTGCTGGCCGCCGAACCCGACATCCTCTGTCTCGCCGGCTTCATGCGCATCCTGACGCCGGGCTTCGTCCAGAAATTCGCAGGCAGGATGCTGAACATCCATCCCTCGCTCTTGCCGAAATACCCGGGCCTGCACACGCATCAACGCGCCCTCGACGCCGGCGACACCGAGGCCGGCGCCTCGGTCCACCTCGTCACGCCCGAACTTGACGCGGGCCCGATCCTCGGTCAGGCGCGGGTGCCCGTCCTGCCCGGCGACAGCGCCGAAACGCTGGCCGCCCGCGTCCTCGCGCAGGAACACCGGCTTTACCCGCAGGTGCTGCGCCGCTTCGCACAAGGCGACCTGACCCCGATCACCCTCACCACGACATAGAAAAAAGGGGCCAGCGCGGCCCCTTTCTTTCATGTCCAAATATCCCGGTGTGTGGGGCAGAGCCCCACGAACCTGCCCGC
>JAXMDJ010000040.1:0-13650 GCA_046348875.1 Paracoccus sp. (in: a-proteobacteria) | reverse complement strand
CGATGCCGACCGGGTGATGATCATCGACGAAAAGGGCCGGGTGGCGGATGGCGACCAGATCATGGCGCTGCTGGCCGGCCGCTGGGCCGAACAGGGGCGGCTGCGCGGCGGCGCGCTGGTCGCCACGGTGATGTCGAACCTTGGGCTGGAACGCTTTCTGACCGGGCGCGGTCTGCGGCTGGAACGCACCGCCGTCGGCGACCGCTATGTGGTCGAGCGGATGCGCGGGCAGGGCTTCAACCTTGGCGGCGAGCAGTCGGGCCATATCGTGATGACCGATTACGCCACCACCGGCGACGGGCTGATCGCGGGGCTGCAATTCCTTGCGGCGATGGCGGAAAGCGGGCGGCTGGCCTCGGAGCTGGTCAGCCAGTTCGAGCCGGTGCCGCAGATGCTGAAGAACGTGCGCTACAAGGCCGGGGCCGATCCGCTGTCGCAGGGCAGCGTGCAGGCCGAGATCGCGCGGGCCGAGGCGCGGCTGAACGGCTCGGGCCGGGTGCTGATCCGCAAGTCGGGGACCGAACCCCTGATCCGCGTCATGGCCGAGGCCGAGGATGAGACCACGCTGCGCGAGGTCGTCGAGGGGATCGTCGCGGCGGTCGAAAAGGCGGCCTAGGCCACCACCGCCGTCGGGTCGTAATCGTAAAGCCAGGCGAACCGCTCGATCAGCCGGGCGGGCGCCATGCGCGACACCGCCCGCAATCCGGCATGGGCGACGGCGCGGGTCGGGCCGCGCAGGTGGTAATTGCGGGCATTGGCATTGGCCGCCTCGACGATCTGCTGGCAGCGCGGCCGGCGCAGCGCCTGATAGCGTTCCAGCGCCGCCGCGCGGTCGGCATCGGCGTCAAGGCAGGCGGCCAGCACCCAGGCATCCTCGATCGCCATGACGGCGCCCTGCGCAAGAAAGGGCAGCGTCGGATGCGCCGCATCGCCGATCAGCACCCGGCGCCCGTCCTGCCAATGCGCGGCGACGGGGTGGCGGAACAGGCCCCAGATGCCGACGCTGTCCACCTGCGCCAGCCAGCCCGGAACCGGGCCGCCGAAGCGGGCGAAGGCGGCGCGCAGATCGGCCGGGTCGCCGGGCAGGGACCAGCCTTCGTCATGCCATTCGGCGCGCTCGACCACGGCGACGATATTGCGCAGCCCGTGGCCCAGCGGATAGCTGACCAGATGCCGGCCCGGTCCCATGAAGACCTGCGCCATCGGCGCCGCATCCCGTTCGGCCGGGATCAGCGCGCGCCATGCGGTCTGGCCGGTGAAGAACGGCGCCTCGATCCCGTTCAGCGCCGCGCGGACCCGGCTTTTCAGCCCGTCGGCGCCGATCAGCAGGGGGACGTCGGGCAGGTCGTCGACCTCGTGGCCCAGAACGACCTCGACGCCGGCCTCGCGCGCGGCTTCCTCAAGCAGGGCGACAAGGCGGGCGCGGTGGACGGTGCGAAAGCGGTCCTGCGGACGGTGGCGGCCAAGGTCCAGCCGCGCCACCTGCCGCCCGACCGAGTCGCGCAGCTCGACCCGGTCCGAGCGGGCCGAAATCGCCTCGAATCGCGGCCAAAGTCCCAGTGCGGCGATGACGCGCACGGCATTGGGGGAAATCTGCAAACCCGCGCCGACCTCGCGCAGCGCGCCGGCGCGTTCCAGAACGGTGACGCGCGCGCCGCGCTGCGCCAGCGCGCAGGCGGCCGTCAGCCCGGCGACGCCGGCGCCAATGATCGTAACGGGATTATCCTTGAGGGCCGACATCAGCGGTCACCCTTGCTTGGGAAAGTGATCCGCCATCTGGCGGCGGATCCGGGCCGCGTCGATGCGGTCAATCGTCGCGATGCACGCGCTCACGCCGTTCGTGGCGCTCTTGCGCCTCAAGCGTCATCGTTGCGATGGGGCGCGCGTCCAGCCGTTTCAGGCTGATCGGCTCTCCGGTCATTTCGCAATAGCCGTATTCGCCGGTCTCGATGCGGCGCAACGCCGAGTCGATCTTGCTGACCAGCTTGCGCTGGCGGTCGCGGGTACGCAATTCCAGCGAACGGTCGGTTTCCTCGGACGCGCGGTCGGCCAGATCGGGCACGTTGCGGGCGCTTTCCTGCAACCCTTCAAGTGTCTCGGCGGACTGGTCCAGAAGCTCTTGTTTCCATGCAATCAGCTTGCGGCGGAAATACTCCAGATGCCGCTCGTTCATGAAAGGCTCGTCTTCGGCCGGACGGTAATCTTCGGGCAGAAAGGTTTGGGCTTTCATCGTTCCTCCGGGAGCCGGGTGCCTGTATCCCGGTCCTTGCCCGTCCGCATAAAGGATGGGGGAGTGATTGTCACTAGCCCATTCCGCCTTGGCCGCCGCTTGCGAAGGCCCCGGCCGCTGGCTAGGGTCGCGGGGATTTCAAAAGGATGGCGCGATGCAGTTTTCCTCGACCCGAAGCTATGTCGCGCCGCCCGACCTGGCGATGGCGGTCAATGCCGCGATCACGCTGGAACGTCCGCTGCTGGTCAAGGGCGAGCCGGGCACCGGCAAAACCGAACTGGCGCGCCAGATCGCCGCCAGCCTTGGCCTGCCGATCCTTGAATGGAACGTGAAATCGACCACGCGGGCGCAGCAGGGGCTTTACGAATATGACGCGGTGTCACGCCTGCGCGACAGCCAGCTTGGCGATCAGCGCGTCCATGACATCGGCAACTATATCCGCAAGGGCAGGCTGTGGCAGGCCTTCGAGGCCGAGGGCCGCGTCGTCCTGCTGATCGATGAAATCGACAAGGCCGATATCGAGTTTCCGAACGACCTTTTGCAGGAACTCGACCGGATGGAGTTCCATGTCTACGAAACGGGCGCGACGATTCGGGCGCGTCATCGCCCGGTGGTTGTCATCACCTCGAACAACGAAAAGGAACTGCCGGACGCCTTCCTGCGCCGCTGCTTCTTTCACTATATCCGCTTTCCCGATGCCGAGACGCTCAAGCGCATCGTCGATGTGCATTACCCCGGCTTGAAGCCGCGCCTGCTGGACGAGGCGCTGAACCAGTTTCTTGAACTGCGCGGCGTGCAGGGGCTGAAGAAAAAGCCCTCGACCAGCGAACTGCTGGACTGGCTCAAGCTGATCCTGGCCGAGGATCTCGCGCCCGAGGACCTGAAGCGTCCCGCGGGCGAGATGCTGCCGCGCCTGCATGGCGCGCTGCTGAAGAATGAACAGGACGTTGCGCTGTTCGAGCGGCTGGCCTTCATGGCCCGGCGCCAGCGTTAAGGGGGAACTGCATGATTCGTGAACTGCGCGAAAGCGATCGCAAGGGCTGGCAACGGCTTTATGAGGGCTATCAGGCCTTTTACAACTTTCCCGACCGCCCGGCCGAATTCTATGACAAGGCCTTTGCCCGGCTGATGTCGCGGAATGTGCGCGACTTTCGCGGGTTGATCTATGAGGATGGCGGCCGGCTTCTGGGTCTGACCCATTATGTCTTTCACCCCAACCTGTGGCGGGATGAGGGGGTCTGCTATCTGCAAGACCTGTTCACCTCGGCCGAGGCGCGGGGGCGGGGCGTCGCCCGCGCCCTGATCGAGGGCGTCTATGCCGCCGCCGACAAGGCGGGCGTGCCCAGCGTCTACTGGCTGACGGCCGAGGACAATTATCCCGGCCGGATGCTTTACGACCGCGTGGCCCTGCGGTCGCCCTTCATCCGCTATAACCGCAAGCTGTGACGAAAAAAGGGCGGCCCCAAGGCCGCCCTTTTCCGATTCGCTGTCCCTGTTGTTTTTTCTTTCAGCGCAGGCCGGTTTCTTCCAGCAGACCTTTGCGCTTTGCTTCGTAGTAATAGCCGCGTGCATACCATTTCACGGCGGCATCCTGATTGCCGCCCGCGACCAGATAGGCGCCGCGCAGGTATTTGACGCCGTATTTCAGGTTCGTTTCGGCATCCAGCAAGCCGCCGGGGGTGCCGCGATAGCCCATGCCGCGCGCGGTCGCCGGCAGGATCTGCATCAGCCCGTAATAGGGGCCGTTGCGGGCGCCGGGGCGATGACGGGATTCGCGGATGACGACGCGGTGGATCAGCGATGCCGGCACCTGATATTCGGCGGCATATTTGTTGATCAGGCGGCGCAGTTCCGGGGTCTCGTTGGGGTTCAGGCCGGTCACCTGGGCCGCCGAGGCCCGGGGTTCGACCAGATAGCGACGGTCGGGGTCGATCCGGTTGTCGCCGCAGGCACTGGTTGCCAGAACACCACCCAGTACAAGCATGCCGATCAAGGATTTCATTACTGCCCTCGTTTTCTCTTTGGCATGGATAAGCCACAGAGGCGGGGCTTTTGGGAAATCAAAAGAAAGGGCCGCCCCGGGGCGGGACGACCTATCGGCGGAAACCTGCCGCATGACGGCGCGTGTTTCGGTGGTATTCCGCCTGAACCGGGCGGTTCAGCCCCGGTTCAGGCGGTTTTATGCCCCGAATAACGCCCGGATCAGGCGTGAATCGCGCCATCGCCAAGGGCCAGCGCCGCCTCGCGCACCGCTTCCGAACAGGTCGGGTGGGCGTGGCAGGTCATGGCGATGTCCTGCGCCGAGGCGCCGAATTCCATCGCCACACAGACCTCGTGGATCATCTCGCCGGCATTGGGGCCGATGATGTGGCAGCCCAGCACGCGGTCGGTTTCGGCGTCGGCGATCATCTTCACGAAGCCTTCGCCCTGGAACATCGCCTTGGCGCGGGCATTGCCCATGAAAGGGAACTTGCCGACCTTGATCTTGCGGCCGGTTTCCTTGGCGGCTTCCTCGGTCAGGCCGACCGAGGCGACCTCGGGCGTGGTGTAGATGACGCCGGGAATGACGGCGTAATTCACATGGCCATGCTTGCCGGCGATGACCTCGGCCACCGCCATGCCCTCATCCTCGGCCTTGTGGGCCAGCATCGGACCCGGCACCGCGTCGCCGATGGCATAGATGCCCGGAACCGAGGTCTGCCAGTGGTTATCGACCTGCACGAAGCCGCGGTCGGTCAGCGCGACGCCCAGCTTGTCCAGCCCCAGCCCCGCGACATAGGGACGGCGGCCGGTGGCGACCAGCACGGTGTCGGCGTCGATCACATGCTCGCTGTCGTCCTTGCGCAGCTTGTAGGCGACTTTGGCGGCGCCATTCTCGACCGTGACGCCGGAGACGGCGGCGCCAAGGATGAATTTCAGCCCCTGCTTGGCCAGGATGCGCTGAAGCTGCTTTTGCACCTCGCCATCCATGCCGGGGGTGATGAAATCCAGGAACTCGACGACCGTCACCTCGGTGCCAAGGCGCGAATAGACCGAGCCAAGCTCAAGCCCGATGACGCCGGCGCCGATCACGACCATGCTTTTCGGGATGCGCGGCAGCGCCAGCGCGCCGGTCGAATCGACGACGATGCCGCCTTCGTTGTCCACGGTCACGCCCCTCAGACTGGACGGTTCCGACCCCGAGGCGATGACGATGTTCTTCGTGTCATAGGTGGTGTCGCCGACCTTGACCTTGCCGGGGGCCTCGATTTCGGCCCAGCCCTTGATCCAGTCGATCTTGTTCTTCTTGAACAGGAATTCGATGCCCTTGGTATTGGTGCCGACGGTGTCGGCCTTGTAGGCCAGCATCTGGGTCCAGTCGACGTTCACATGGGCATCCATCAGGCCCATCTTGGCGAAGTTTTCATGCGTTTCATGCAGCATGTGGCTGGCATGCAAAAGCGCCTTCGAGGGGATGCAGCCCACGTTCAGGCAGGTGCCGCCCAGTGTCTCGCGGCCCTCGACGCAGGCGACCTTCAGGCCAAGCTGGGCGGCGCGGATGGCGCAGACATAGCCGCCGGGACCGGCGCCGATCACGATCAGATCATAGGTGGACATGGGCACTCCTTGCAGTTCGCGGCACCTTGCCGGCGCCGCATGTTCGGGTCAGGTGAATAAAGCGGAAACGATCATTGCCAGGGTGGCAATGAAACCGACGCCCCAGATGACCGAGCGCCAGGGCGACCAGCCAAAGGCATAGGCGGGGACGTAAAGGATGCGCGCCAGCAGATAGGTCCAGGCGCAGAAAACCGTCAGAGGCGAGCCGGAATCGCTGGTCACCACCACGACGACGGCGATGGTGAACAGGATCAGCCCCTCGAAATGGTTGTTCACGGCGCGGCGCAAACGGCCGGTCATGGCCGAGAACTCGGGCTGGGTGTCGCGCGGACCGGCATTCCATTTCGCGCCGACATCGGCATTCATCACCGCGGCCGCAAGACCGATCTGCGCTGCCTGAAGCAGCGCAGCCAGGGCCAGAGCGGTGGTTTCAGCCGCCATCAGGCCGTCTCGACAAAGTGGAACACGGCCGAGCGCACGCCGGCCTGGCTGTTGAAGACGCCGGCGGCGCCGTCCAGATAATCGCGCGCCGCCTTGGCGTTCGAGACGCTGAACAGCGCCCAGGCGCTGGTGCCGTCCTCGCGCCACAATTGCAGCAGGCTCAGGCCGTTGTTGGCGCGGTCCTCGGCATCGTCGTCGAAGGCGGTCTTGAAGGTGGCATAGTCGGCGACGCTGTAATGGGCGATCATCTGGGTCATGGTGTCTACTCCTGCAACATTACGGTGCGGATGGTCTGGAAATCGGCGTCCGATATCTCGAACACGCCGCGCCGGGCCAGCATGCCCCAGTTGCCGCGGGTGAATTCCAGTCTGTCCGTCAGATCAGAGATAGGCGTTTCACGCGCGTTGAGCCAGTCGATTCCAAGGCGAAAGCCGGTTTGTCCGCCGGGCATTTCCGCGGCATAAGGCGGCTTGTCGCCGACGGTGCCGATGGCGGTAAAGGCCTTCAGGACCTCGCCCTCGGGCCAGGCGGTTCTGGGCGAGTAATAGGCCAGCCCGTCGCCGGGGCCGAGGCGTTTCAGCGGCGCAAGCTTGCCGTGGTTCATCATGGCAAAGCCGCCGGCAACGCCGATCAGGACGTGTTCGCGGGACACCACGCCGATCCAGAAGCGGCGGGTCATGGGCGGGGCCATGGCATTGCCGGAAGCGGGCCTGATCCGGCGCCCCGGTCAAAGGCGATGAGGGCGGCGACCGGCCGCGGGCGGGTGCGAAGCGCCCGCCCGGTCAGGCGGTCGGGTGCTGCCCGGTGGTGCCCACCGGGCGGGGCGGGTTGCCCGCGATCCCTATGAGCTGATGGACCTGGTGAAGCCACCGAGCAGCCCTCCGAAAAAGTCGCCTAGCGAGGAATAGGACCGGCCGGACGAGACTTCTTTCACCGCAGTTCCAAGGGATTTTTCTTCGCCGCCAAGTATCACACCTTGTCCCAGCAGCCGAAAACCATTGGCGGTGATGACCGGGTTGAATATCCAAATCTCTCCGCCCGCCGCTTTCACGACCTTGCTTGACCGAACGATGCCTTCTGCTTCCAGCCAGTCGTAGCAGATTTCAAAGAAGGGCTGGAGCTCTGCGCCGAGTTGGAGCGTATCGTGATTCAGCTCTGTCGCTTGCAACCCATTCTCGGCCAGATGCGCCAGAATGCGCGCGATGACCGCCTCGGATTTCTGGAGGTTGTCCATCGCGCGCATTCCGTTTTCTTACAGGTCCATCAGCAGCCGGCGCGGGTCTTCCAGCGCCTCTTTGACGCGCACGAGGAAGGTCACGGCGCCCTTGCCGTCGACGATGCGGTGGTCATAGCTGAGTGCCAGATACATCATCGGGCGGATGACGATCTGTCCGTCCACGACGACCGGACGGTCCTGGATCTTGTGCATGCCCAGAATCCCCGATTGCGGCGGGTTCAGGATGGGCGAGGACATCAGCGACCCATAGACGCCGCCGTTCGAGATGGTGAAGGTACCGCCCTGCATTTCCGCCATGGTCAGCTTGCCGTCGCGGGCGCGCAGGCCCAGTTCGGCGATTTCCTTCTCGATCTGGGCAAAGCTTTTCTGGTCGGCGTCGCGCACCACCGGAACCACCAGACCGTTCGGGGTGCCGACGGCCACGCCCATATGGACGAAGTGCTTGTAGACCACGTCGCCGCCGTCGATCTCGGCATTGACCTCGGGCACTTCCTTCAGCGCGTGGGTGCAGGCCTTCACGAAGAAGGACATGAAGCCCAGCTTGACCTTGTGCTTCTTCTCGAACTGGTCCTTGTAGGTGTTGCGCAGGTCCATGATCGCCTTCATGTCCACCTCGTTATAGGTGGTCAGCATGGCGGCGGTGTTCTGCGCGTCCTTCAGGCGGCGGGCGATGGTGGCGCGCAGGCGCGTCATCTTCACCCGCTCCTCGCGCGCGGCATCGTCGGCCGAGCTGGGCGAACGCGGCGCCTGAGCGGGCGCGGGCGCCGGCGAGGCTGCGACGGGGGCGGCGGCCGGGGCGCTGGCCGCGCGGGCGACATCCTCTTTCATCACGCGGCCGTCGCGGCCGGTGCCGGTCACCGCATCGCGCGAGACGCCCGCTTCGGCCATGGCCTTCTTGGCCGAGGGCGCGTCCTCGATGTCCCTGCCGGCAGGGGCTGCGGCTGCGGCAGGCGCGGGGGCGGCTGCCGGGGCGGCGGCGGGGGCCGCGACCGCACCGGCGGCGCCTTCGGTGATGATGGCAAGGCGCGCGCTGGCCTCGACCGTCGCGCCTTCGGGGGCAAGGATCTCTGCCAGCACGCCCGCGGCGGGCGAGGGCACCTCGACCGAGACCTTGTCGGTCTCAAGCTCGCAGAGCATCTCGTCCTGCGCGACGGCATCGCCGACCTTCTTGAACCAGGTGGCGACCGTGGCTTCGGTCACGCTTTCGCCCAGGGTGGGCACCATTACATCGACGGATTTTCCGCTCATCTTCTTCTGTCCTTCCTGGGTTGTCATGCCCGTTTCAACTCGGGGCAACATTTCCTCGGGGCCCGCATTCCCCGCTTCCATGATCTGCGCAAGCAGGGCGTTCGGCGCCACCGTCGCGCCCTCGGGCGCGACGATTTCGGCCAGGATCCCGGCGACGGGCGAGGGTACCTCGATCGTCACCTTGTCGGTTTCCAGCTCGCACAGCATTTCATCCACGGCGACGCGGTCGCCCGGTTTCTTGAACCAGGTCGCCACCGTCGCCTCGGATACCGATTCCCCTAAGGCGGGGACGCGCAGGTCGGTGGCCATCTCAGCCACCGACCGTGATGGCTTCGTTGACCAGCGCCTCCTGCTCGGCCTTGTGGCGCGAGGCAAGGCCCGTCGCCGGCGAGGCCGAGGCGGCGCGGCCGACATAGCGCGCGCGCGGATGGCTGGCGCCGATGCGCGACAGCACCCATTCCAGGTTCGGCTCGACAAAGCTCCAGCCGCCCTGGTTCTTGGGCTCTTCCTGACACCAGACGATCTCGGCGTCCTTGAAGCGGGCAAGCTCGCCGCTCATCGACTGGGCGGGGAACGGGTAGAACTGTTCCAGACGCATCAGGTAGACGTCGTTGATGCCGGCGGCGTCACGCGCGGCCAGAAGGTCGAAATAGACCTTGCCCGAGCAGATCACCACGCGCTTGATCTTGTCGTCCGCCACCAGTTCGGTCTTCGAGTTGCCATGCTGGGCGTCGTCCCACAGCACGCGGTGGAAGGTCGAGCCGGTCTGGAACTCATCCGCGGTCGAAACCGCCATCGGGTGACGCAGCAGCGATTTCGGCGTCATCAGGATCAGCGGCTTGCGGAACGGACGGCTGAGCTGGCGGCGCAGGATGTGGAAATAGTTCGCCGGCGTCGTGCAGTTCGCCACGATCCAGTTGTCTTCGGCCGACATCTGCAACCAGCGCTCAAGCCGGGCCGAGCTGTGTTCGGGGCCCTGGCCCTCATAGCCATGCGGCATCAGCACCACGAGGCCCGACATCCGCAGCCATTTCTTTTCGCCCGAGTTGATGAACTGGTCGAACATGATCTGCGCGCCGTTGGCGAAGTCGCCGAACTGTGCCTCCCACAGGGTCAGGGTGTTCGGCTCGGCCAGCGAATAGCCATATTCAAAGCCCAGAACCGCATATTCCGACAGCATCGAGTCGGTGACCTCGTAGCGCGCCTGCCCGCCGCGGATGTGGTTCAGCGGGTAATAGCGTTCTTCGGTGGTCTGGTCGACAAAGGCGGAATGGCGCTGGCTGAAGGTGCCGCGGGTCGAATCCTGCCCCGAAAGGCGCACAGGATGCCCCTCGACCAGAAGCGAGCCGAAGGCCAGCGCCTCGCCGGTCGCCCAGTCGAAGCCCTTGCCGGTCTCGAACATCTGCTTCTTGGCCTCCAGAAGGCGGCCGACGGTCTTGTGCATGTCGAAGCCTTCGGGCGCGCGGGTCAGTGCGGTGCCGATCTCGGCCATCGTCTCGGCGGGGATGCCGGTCTGGCCGGACTGGTATTCCTCGCCCTCGGTGGCAAGGCCCGACCATTTGCCGTCCAGCCAGTCGGCCTTGTTCGGCTTGAAGTTCTTGCCGACCTCGAACTCGTCGTTCAGGTGCGACTGGAAGGCGGCCTTCATTTCCTCGATCTCGCCCTCGGGGATCAGGCCGTCGGCCACCAGGCGGTCGGTGTAAAGCTGAAGCGTGGTCTTGTGACCCTTGATCTGCTTGTACATCGCCGGGTTGGTGAACATCGGCTCATCGCCTTCGTTATGGCCGAAGCGGCGATAGCAGATGATGTCCAGAACCACGTCCTTGTGGAATTTCTGCCGGAATTCTGTCGCCACGCGCGCGGCATGGACGACGGCTTCCGGGTCGTCGCCGTTGACGTGGAAGATCGGCGCCTCGACCATCAGCGCGATGTCGGTGCAATAGGGCGAGGTGCGGCTGAAATGCGGCGCCGTGGTAAAGCCGATCTGGTTGTTCACGACGATATGGATGGTGCCGCCGGTGCGGTGGCCGCGGATGCCCGAAAGCTGGAAACATTCCGCGACGATGCCCTGACCGGCAAAGGCGGCGTCGCCATGCAGCAGAATCGGCAGCACCGCCTTGCGTTCGGCCTGATCGGACATCTGGTCCTGCTTGGCCCGGGCCTTGCCCAGCACCACCGGGTCCACGGCCTCAAGGTGGCTGGGGTTGGCGGTCAGCGACAGGTGCACGGTGTTTTCGTCGAAGGTGCGGTCCGACGAGGCGCCAAGGTGGTATTTCACGTCGCCCGAGCCGTCGACGTCCTCGGGCTTGTAGCTGCCGCCCTGGAATTCGTGGAAGATGGCGCGGTAGGGTTTGCTCATCACATTGGCCAGAACCGACAGGCGGCCACGGTGGGGCATGCCGACCACGACCTCTTTCACGCCAAGCGCGCCGCCGCGCTTGATGATCTGCTCCATCGCCGGGATCAGCGCCTCGCCGCCGTCAAGGCCGAAACGCTTGGTGCCCATGTATTTGACATGCAGGAACTTTTCAAAGCCCTCGGCCTCGACCAGCTTGTTGAGGATGGCGCGGCGGCCTTCGCGGGTAAAGGCGATCTCCTTGCCGTAACCCTCGATCCGCTCCTTGAGCCAGGCGGCCTGTTCGGGGTCCGAGATATGCATGAATTGCAGCGCGAAGGTGCCGCAATAGGTGCGCTTCATCAGGTCGACGATCTGGCGGACGGTCGCGATCTGCAGGCCCAGCACATTGTCGATGAAGATCGGGCGGTCCAGATCGGCACCGGTGAAGCCGTAGGTCGCCGGATCCAGCTCGCCGGTGTCGGGAACGTCGCGCATGCGCAGCGGGTCCAGATCGGCGTGCAGATGGCCGCGGATGCGGAAGGCGCGGATCAGCATGATGGCGCGGATGCTGTCCAGCACGGCGCGGCGAAGCTGTTCGTCGGTCAGGCTGACGCCCTTTTCGGCGGCCTTGCCGGCGATCTTGTCCAGCGCGGCCTTGGCCTCGGCCTTGCTGCTTTGCGGCCATTCGCCGGTCAGCGCGGCGGTGTTGTCATCGGCGGGGACCAACGGCCAGTCGTTGCGGTGCCAGCTTGCGCCCTTGGCCTCGCGGGTGACGGTCGCCTCTTCGTCGCCGAGGCTGCGGAAAAACGCGTCCCAGGCCGCATCGACGGCGGCCGGGTTCTGGGCCCATTGGCCGTAAAGCTGTTCGACATAGCCCGCGTTGTGACCTTGCAGGAAACTCGAGTCGTGAAAGGCGGCGTTGGGGGATTGATCGTTCATGGGATTGCCTCCGGAGAAATTCTAACTGTTCGCGCCGTGATCTGGGGCGGTGGTGTGGTTGTGGTCGTGGCCGGACCTCTGGCCGGTCATCAGCTCGGTCTGGAAAGACTGGTATCTGTCGGGCAGTTCGGCCCGCGGAACGCGCATGAGCGCCGGCAGCCGCCGCCCGGCCAGCAGCGCACCGCGCACCTGCGGCAGGTCCCAGCGCCGTCCGGCGATGTCCTTGGGAAACTCGGCCAGCAACATGCGCAGATACCAAAGCCCGTAACGGGCCAGGTCGCGTCCCGGACGGTCCGAGTTGCGGCGCACGAAATAGGCCACGTTCAGGATCGCCAGCGCCGTGTTCACCCGCCGCTTGTCGCGCCCCGCCGCGGCCTCGACATGGTCGATATAGGCGTCGGGCGCGATCGCCAGCAGGCCGTGGCGGCCAAAGCGATAGCTGGCGTCCAGGTCCTCGGCCATGCAGGTGCCCACGAGCCCCTCGTCAAAGGGTTCGCGCAGCGCCACGCTGCGGCGCAGCGTCAGCGCAAAGCCGGTGATGAAGCGCCAGCGCAGCAGCCCGTCGGGCAGCGTCGTATCGCCCTGCCAGCGCCTTTCGGGCCGGTCATAGGTGACAAAGCGCTGCTCGGCCGGGATCATCAGGTGATGGCGCAGGGCGAAATTGATGCCGCGCTGGACCGGGGCCGGGCGATCCAGCACCAGATCGCGCGCCGGGTTCGTTTCCTTGCGCGCATCGGCGGCCGGCGTCACGACGGACAGCGGCGCATTGCGGCACGAGATGGCGGCGATGCGCCCGGCCCGGTCGTCGCGGTAAAAGCCCATGATCATTTCCGCGGTGCCGGGATGCAGCATCGCGTCGTCATCGATCATGAACAGGATATCGGCGCGGGCCGCCGCCACGCATTGGTTGCGCTGCACGGTCAGCGACTTGCGCCGCGCGGCCTCGTAATGCAGCGGGCAGCCGATGCCCGAGGCGGCGATCAGCGCCGCGATCCGGTCGCGGTTTTCCTGCCAGTCCTGGCTGGCATCGACGATGACGATTTCCTGCGGCGGCAGGGTCGAGGCCAGCGCGTGGCGCACGCAATCGGCCAGCATCTGCCCGCGATTATAGGTCGAGACGCAAAGCCCCCAGCCCCGCGCGGCACCCGCCGCACCGGCTGGGTCGGGCACCGGAGGCGGGGTGTCTGGCATGTCGGGGCCGCTCATCCGCGCCTCCGCCGGTTCGGGACACGCGCGCCTGGCGCCGCGGCCAGCATCGGAGCCAGCACGGGAGCCAGCACCGGGCACAGACCGTCCGGGCGGGGGCAGGGCGCTGCCTCGGCTGGAAGGGGATGGGTCTGGCGGCTTTGGCGGTCCACTCTGGCACCTGGATTGCATGGTTATGGCGCAGCCCCTTTCAGGTAGGCAGGGGCAACGCCTAAGTCAAAACACTTGCGGAAACGTTACCGTTCCCGCGTTTTCCCCGGGTTGCGCCGCATCATTTGCATTGCACCATCACCTTGCGCACGCCGGGCAGCGTGTCGGGATGCGCCAGCGGCATATCCTGCGCCGAGACGAGCTTTTGCTTGTTCGCGGCGCAAAGCTTTGCCGGCGCGGCCTTGAGCTGGGCCGGATCGGCTT
>JAXMDJ010000039.1:0-15915 GCA_046348875.1 Paracoccus sp. (in: a-proteobacteria) | reverse complement strand
CGCTGATCAAGATCCTGTCCGGCGTCCACCATCAGGATTCCGGCGATATCCTGATCGAGGGCGCCAGGGTCCGCCTGCGCAGCCCCAAGGACGCCATGCGCCATGGCCTGGAAACCATCTATCAATACAACTCGATGGTTCCGACCATGTCGATCGCCCGCAACCTGTTCATCGGGCGCGAGCCGCTGAAATGGTCGGTCATGGGCTTTGGCGTCATGGACCAGAAACGGATGCGCCGCGAAAGCGTCGAGGCCATCGCCGACGTGGACCTGCATCTGCGCTCGCCCGATGCGCTGGTGGGGGAACTCTCGGGCGGCCAGCGGCAGGGCGTCGCCATCGCGCGCGCCATGCATTTCCGTTCCAAGGTGCTGATCCTGGACGAGCCGACGAACCACCTGTCGGTCAAGGAAACCGACAAGGTCATCGGCTTCGTGCGCGGGCTGAAGGCGCAAGGGCTGACCGGCATCTTCATCTCGCATAACATGCAGCATGTGTTCCAGTCCTGCGACCGTATCGTGGCCATGGCGCGCGGCGAGATCGTCTTTGACAAGCCGACCACGGAAACCTCGATCGACGAAGTTCATGCGTTACTGTGAGGAAACGATGCCCGAACTGACCGGAAAAACCGTCCTTCTGACCGGCGCGCTGGGAACGCTGGGCCGCGCGCAGGCCGACCGGCTGGCGCGCGCGGGCGCGGGCCTGCTGCTGCTGGACCGTCCCGGCGCCGCGGGGGGCGACGCCTTTGCCGCCGAGGTTGCCGCCGCCCATGGCGTCCCCGCCGCCTATATCGGCGAGGATCTGAACGACCTTGCCGGTGCCGCCAGCCGCGTGGCGGCGCTGTCGGACGAATATGACGGCATCGACATCCTGATCAACAACGCTGCCCTGATCATCAACAAGCCGTTCGAGGACTTCTCGCTGACGGAATACGAGGACCAGATCCGCGTCAATTCCTCGGCCGCCTTCGCGCTGGCGCGCGCCGTCGCCCCGGCGATGAAGGCCAGGGGCTATGGCAAGATGGTGAATTTCTGCTCGATCACGCTGAACGGGCGCTGGGACGGCTATGTGCCCTATATCGCCTCGAAGGGCGCGATGCTGGGCCTGACCAAGTCGCTGGCGCGCGAACTTGGCCCGCATGGCGTGCGCGTCAATGCCGTCTCGCCCGGCGCCGTGGTGTCCGAGGCCGAGGCGCGCGTCTTTGCCGACCGGCTTCAGGAATACAACGACTGGATCATTGAAAACCAATGCCTTAAGTCGCGCATCCAGCCCGGCGACGTGGCGGAACTGGTGGCGTTCCTGGTCTCGCCCGCGTCCGACATGATCACCGGCCAGAACTTTGCCATCGACGGCGGCTGGTGATGGCGGTCACGCTGGAAACCGCGCAGGCGCGCATCACCCTGCGCCCCGATCTGGGCGCGGGGCTGACCGGCTTTGACATCCGGCGCGGCGGCGAATGGCTGCCGGTCTTTCGCCGGGTGGACGCGGCGACCGCGCATCCCTTCGCGTTGTCGAATATCGTGCTGCTGCCGTTTTCGGGCCGCGTCTCGGGGGGCGGCTTCAGCTTTGACGGCAGCTTCCACGCCCTGCCGCGCAATATGGAGACCGAGCGTTACCCCCTGCATGGCAACGCCTTTTCCCTGCCCTGGACCACGACCGACCACAGCGCCGACAGGATCACGCTGCGGCTTGCGGCCGAGGGGCCGGGCCCGTTCCGCTATGACGCGGTCCTGACCTTTCGGCTGCTGGGCGCGGGCCTTGAGATGGCGATGACCGTCACCAACCGCGCCGCCATGCGCCTGCCCTATGGCGCGGGCTTTCACCCGTGGTTCGTGCGCGACCCCGACACCACGCTGACTGCGCCCGCCCGCAATGTCTGGCTGGAACATGACGACCATCTGCCCCGCGCGCATGAGCCGGTCGAGGGCCATCCCGACATGGATTTCAACCGCCCGCTGCGGCTGCCGCCGCGCTGGATCAACGCCTGGTTCGACGGCTGGGACGGGCGGGCGCGGATCGACTGGCCCTCGCGCGGGATCGCGGCCGAGGTGACGGCCAGCGAGGCGCTGCGCCAATATGTCGTGTTCTCGCCCGCGGGCGACGCCGATTTCTTCTGCTTCGAGCCGGTCAGCCACCCGGTCGATGCCTTCAACCTGCCGGGACCGCCGGCGGCGCATGGGCTGCGGGTGCTTGAGCCGGGCGAAAGCCTTGCCGTCACGTCCTCGGTCGCGATCCTTTAGCAGGCATCCGTCAGACGGGGTGCATCCGGCTGCGGCTTTTGGCATGATCGGCCCCGAATCCCCTTGATGGAGGCCCCGATGGCACAGGAAAAAGTCGCGCTGATCACCGCTGGCGGGTCCGGGCAGGGCGCTGCCGCCGCCCGCCGCCTTGCACAGGACGGCTATCAAGTCGCGATCCTGTCCTCGTCCGGCAAGGGCGAGGCGCTGGCCAATGAGCTGGGCGGCATCGGCGTCACCGGCTCGAACCAGTCGGATGACGACCTGAAGCGGCTGGTCGATCTGGCGATGGCGCGCTGGGGGCGGATCGACGCGCTGGTGAATTCGGCCGGGCACGGGCCGCGCGCGCAGATCCTGGCCATCCCGGACGAGGACTGGCATCTGGGCATGGAGGTCTATTTCCTTAGCGCCGTCCGTCCGATCCGGCTGGTCACACCGATCATGGCGGCGCAGGGCGGTGGCGCCATCGTCAACATCAGCTCGGCCTGGACGTTCGAGCCGGCGCCGATGTTTCCGACCTCGGCAGTGTTCCGGGCGGGACTGGCCAGTTTCACGAAAATCTTCGCCGACGAATATGCGGCGAAGAACATCCGCATCAACAACGTCCTGCCCGGCTGGATCGACAGCCTGCCCGAGGTCGACGAGCGCCGCGCCGCGGTGCCGATGGGGCGCTATGGCAGCGCAGACGAGGTCGCCGCCACCATCGCCTTTCTGCTGTCCGAGGGCGCGGGCTATATCACCGGCCAGAATATCCGCATCGATGGCGGCCTGACGCGCTCGGTCTGACGGTCGCCTGCGGCCCCGGTCGCCCAAGGGGCCGGGACCGCGCGGCGTGTTCACGCCCTGACGAAATGCAGCCTGTCAAAGCCCTTGCGCCATTCGGCGACGCGGGGGGCGATGGTGGCGGGGTCGTTGCTGCGCAGCCCCTCGGCGATCAGGGCGGCAAGGCGCGGCATGTCGGCGACCGTCATGCCCCAGCGCACCAGTTCGGGCGTGCCCATGCGCAGGCCGTTCATGTCGCCCTCGACCGCCGGGATCGGCAGGCCGATGCCGCAGGCCAGGAAATTCGCGTGCCGCAGCTTCTTCGCCGCCGCCTGCCCGCCGCCAAAGGGCGCCGCCGGGATGGCGAACTGATGCGATTGCGTGGTCCCGCGCGAGGTCTTGAAGACCTCGATCCCCTCGGCCTCAAGCGCGGCGGCCAGCGCCTGCGAGGTCGCCACCATCTCACGCGCGTAATCGGCGCCGTATTCGCGCCAGTCCAGCAGGCCCATGGCCAGCGCCGCCGATTTCGCCGCGTCGAAATTCGCGGTCAGGCCGGGAAAGGCGATGTCCTCAAGCCGCTGCGCCAGCGCGTCGTCATTGGTCACGATCAGGCCGCCCGCCGGACCGCCAAGGCTTTTATAGGTGCTCATGGTCATCATATGCGCGCCTTCGGCCAGCGGATTGGCAAAGACGCCGCCGGCGATCATGCCGCATTGATGCGCGGCATCGAACAGCACATAGGCCCCGACCTCGTCGGCGATGGCGCGGATCTGGGCGATGGGGTGGGGGAACAGGTTCAGGCTTTGGCCGATGGTGATCAGCTTGGGGCGCAGTGCCAGCGCCTGCGCGCGCAGCGCCTCAAGATCGACGGTGTAGCCGTCGGCATCGATGGGGGCGGCGTGGATGTCCAGCCCGTAAAGCCCGGCGCAGCCGCGCTGATGATGGGTGACGTGACCGCCGATCGCGGCCGGCGGCGCGATGATCGTATCGCCCGGCCGGGTCGTCGCCATGAAGGCGTAAAGGTTCGCCAGCGCGCCCGAGCCCACGCGGATTTCGGCATGTTTCGCCTGAAAGATCTCGCAGGCGAGATTGGCGGCGATGACCTCGATTTCCTCGATGGCCTCAAGCCCCATCTCGTATTTGTCGCCCGGATAGCCCAGCGACGGGCGCGAGCCGATGCCGCTGGCCAGCATCGCCTCGGCCTTGGGGTTCATGGCGTTTGTCGCCGGATTCAGGTTGAAGCAGTCGCGTTCGTGAATGGCGCGGTTCGCCTCGGCCATATCAAGAAGCCGCGTTTCAAGCCGGTCCGCATCCGCGCCCGCCAGCGCCCGGTCGATCTGGTCGATGCGCGTGGCGGCCTCGGCCGGAAGCCAGGGACGAGTTTCAAGGGCTGACATCGGATACCTCCATGATTGGTTGGCATTAGCAAATCAGAGGCATCACGGCCCGACTACTTAATAAATCTAATGCAACGCTTAAGGACTTCCGGCGGATTAATCATTAAGACATTCTAATGGTTATGGTCAGAATATTTAACTACTTTGATTGATCTGCCCTTGCTAGGCTTGACCCCGCGCCAAGATGCAAAAGCCGCGCCCCGTCCTTCGGGTCAACAACTAGCCAAGACAGGGAAACCATGCGTAAGTTCTATAAAGCCGCGCTTGCAGCATTCGCTATTTTCGCCGCCGCGCCCGCCGGGGCCGGTGTGCTGGACGAGGTCATCAAACGCGGCACGCTGAATTGCGGCACCGACAATACCGCGCCCGGCTTCGGCTATCTGAACACCACCACCGGCAAGATGGAGGGGATCGACGTCGATTTCTGCCGCGCCGTCGCCGCCGCCGTTCTGGGTGACGCGGGCAAGGTCAATTACGTCACCGTCACCGACAAGAGCCGCTTCACCGCCGTGCAGACCGGGCAGGTGGACGTGGTCTTTGCCCATACCACCATGACGCAGGGCCGCGAATCCGCCATTACCGTGGATTTCCTGCCGATCATGTTCTGGGACGGCACCGGCGCCATGGTGAAGGCCGAACTGGGCGTCAAAAGCATCTACGATCTTGACGGCGCAAACCTGTGCACGACGCAGGGCTCCTCGACCGAGGCGGCGATCGCCAACCTGATCAAGGCGCGCGGCTGGAAGAACCAGGTCCTGACCTATGAAAACCTTGAAAAACTGTTCGGGGCGCTGAACAGCGGCCGCTGCGATGCGATGTTCACCGACAAGTCGGCGCTGGCGGCGTGGCGCTCGAACGCGGCCAAGCCCGACGATTATGTCCTGCTGCCCGAGATGATCGAAAAGGGGCCCTTTGCCGGGTTCGTCGCCGCCAATGACAGCCGCTGGCGCAATGCGCTGCGCTGGATCACCTTCGCCGCCATCGAGGCCGAAGAACAGGCCATCACCTCGGCCAATATCGACGAAAAGCTGAAGACCGAGGACCCGACGCTGCGCAAGTTCCTGGGCGTCGACGGCACGAATGGCGCCGATTTCGGCATCCCCAAGGATTTCGTCGCCCAGATGATCCGGCAGGTCGGCAATTACGGCGAGATCTATGACCGCAACCTTGGACCGCAGACCAAGCTGTTCCTTGACCGCGCCGGCACGCCCAACGCGCTTTATCAGAATGGCGGGGTCATGATCTCGCCGCTGTGGAACTGATCCCGGCCGGGCGCGAAGACGCCTTCGCGCCCGTTCCCTGCCATCGCGCCATTCCCCGGAGCCCCGCATGACCGAGGACAGGATAAGCCTTTCCCCTTCACTTCGCTGGCGTAGGTGGCGCCGGTCGGCCGGGCAGCTTGCCGTGGTCGGGCTGGCGCTGGCGCTGATCGTCCTGCTGGGGCTGACCGTGCGCAATGGCTTTGCCGCGCGCGGCGTCAGCTTCAGCTTCGGCTTTCTGGGCACGCCAGCCGGCTTCGAGATCTCCGAAGGGCTGGTGCCGACCGCGCAGGGGCTGGTGAAGTTCGCATCCGACATGACCAATGCGCAGGCGCTGATGGCCGGGCTTGGCAATACGCTGAAGGTCGCCATCGTCGCCATCCTGCTGTCCACGCTGATCGGCGTGACGCTGGGGGTGTGCCGGCTGTCGACGAACTGGCTGATCCGCAAGCTGGCCTTCTGGATCACCGAGTTCCTGCGCAATACGCCGCTGCTGATCCAGTTGACCTTCTGGTATATCGCGGTGGTGCTGCAACTGCCGCCGGTACGGCAGGCGCCCGAGTTTCTGGGCACCATCATCAGCCAGCAGGGCATCTGGTTTCCCGCCCCGGTGACGACGGGCGGCGCCGGCCTTGCCGTCTTTCTGCTGGCGCTGGTCACGGGGGCGGGCGCGCTTCTGGCCGCCTTTCGCGCGCGCCGGGCGTGGCTGGCGGGGGCGGCGGTGCTGCTGCTGGCCTTGGCCTTTGCCGCCGGTTTCCGCATGTCGCTGAGCCTGCCGCAGGTGAACCGCTTTCGTGCCGATGGCGGCTTTGCCGTCAGCCCGGAATACGCGGCGCTGACCCTTGCCATCACCATCAACAGCGCCGCCTATCTGGGCGAGATCGTGCGCGGCGCCATCGAGGCCCTGCCGCGCGGCCAGTGGGAGGCCGCCGACGCCATCGGCCTGTCGCGCCACAGCGTCTTGCGCGACGTGGTGCTGCCGCAGGTATTCCGCGTGGTCATGCCCTCGTTCGGGAACCAGTATATCAGCCTGGCGAAAAACACCTCGCTGGGCATCGCCATCGGTTATCCCGACCTGTTCAACGTCTATGGCACGGTCTCGAACCAGACCGGCCGCAGCCTTGAAGGCGTCGTCATCGCCATGGCCATCTACCTGATCTTGAGCTGGGTGATCAGCGCGGCGGTCAATCTGATCAACAGCCGCATGAAAATTCCGGGGGTGCGCTGATGCATGGGCTTCGCAATTTTCCGCGTTGGGCGCACAGGAACCTGTTTGCGAAACCCGCCGATACCGTGCTGACGCTGATCGTGGTGCCGGCGCTGGCCTGGGCGCTGTGGGGGGTTCTGCACTGGGCATTCGCGCTGGCGGAATGGGGCGTGGTGCTGCGCAGCCTGCGCGTGCTGATGGTCGGGCTGTTCCCGGCCGACAAGATGTGGCTCGTCTGGGTCGCGGTCGGGCTGATCGCCGGGCTGGCGGGGCTGGCCACATCGACCACCATGGCCTTTGGGCGCGGCGCGATCCGCATGGCGCTGGGGTCGGTGCTGCTGGCGCTGGTCGCCTCGGCCTGGACGCCGGCGATCTCGCCCCGGGCGGCGCTGGTGCTGGCGGCGTTCTTCGCGGTCTGGGCTTACGGCGCGCGCAACGAATATCTGCAAAGCCGCCTGTCGGGCGTGGCCTTTGCCGTGCTGGCGGCGGTGCTGCTGGTGCTGTCGCCCGCCGGTCCGTCAAGCTGGGGCGGGCTGCTTTTGTCGGTCGTTATCACCCTGACCGCGGCGCTGCTGACTGTGCCCCTTGGCGTCCTGCTGGCCTTTGGTCGGCAAAGCCGCATCGCCAGCCTGCGCATCCTGTGCACCGGCTATATCGAGGTCATGCGCTCGGTCCCGCTGATCCTTGTCGTCTATTGCATCTGGATCGCGTTTCCGCTGGTGCTGCCGCAATTCCCGCTGCCGGACGTGGTGCGCGGCCTGATCGGCTTTACGCTGTTTTACAGCGCCTACGCGGCCGAGTTCATCCGCTCGGGCCTGCAAGCGGTGGCGCGCGGCCAGACCGAGGCGGCGCAGTCCCTTGGCCTCAGCGATTTCGACATGAAGCGCATCGTCATCCTGCCGCAGGCGCTGCGCGTGGCGGTGCCGGGGCTGGTCGGCAATATCCTGGATATCTTCAACTATGCGCCGCTGGTCTTCATCATCGGCCTGACCGATTTCCTGCGCGCCGGACAGATGATCCTGGCGAACCCCGAGAACAGCGGCCGCACCTATGAGGTCTATGTTTTCATGTTCCTTGTCTATTTCGCGGTCGGCAGCGTCATCACCTTTCAGGCCCGGCGCCTTGAACACAAACTCAGCAAGGGAGCGCGCAAATGACCATGGCGCAAGGCGAACCCATCGTCCGCATCAGCGGCCTGAACAAGTTCTATGGCAATTTCCACGTCCTGAAGGATATCGATCTGACCGTCGACCGCGGCGAGGTGCTGGTCATCGTCGGCGCCTCGGGGTCAGGCAAATCCACCCTGATCCGCTGCGTGAACGGGCTTGAGGAATACCAGACCGGCACGCTGGAGGTCGACAGCTTCCTGATGCCGCGCGCCGAGGAACGCGAGTTCGGCGAGGTCAAGGGCCTGCGCGAGATCCGCAAGGGCGTCGGCATGGTGTTCCAAAGCTTCAACCTGTTTCCGCACCTGACGGTTCTGCAAAACATCACCCTTGGCCCGATGCGGGTGCGCGGCAAGACCCGCGCCGAGGCGGATGCACAGGCCATGGCGCTGCTGGACCGCGTGGGTCTTGCCAATCAGGCCGAGAAATATCCCGGCGCGCTGTCGGGCGGCCAGCAGCAGCGCGTGGCGATCGCGCGTTCACTGGCGATGGAGCCGCATATCATGCTGTTTGACGAGCCGACATCCGCGCTGGATCCCGAGATGGTCGGCGAGGTTCTGGACGTCATGCGCGAACTGGCGCGCGAGGGCATGACCATGATGATCGTCACCCATGAAATGGGCTTCGCGCGCGAGGTCAGCGACCGCGTGATCTATGTCGATCAGGGCCGCATCACCGAAAGCGGCCGCCCGCAGGAATTCTTCGACAACCCGCGGAACGAACGCACCCGCGCATTCCTGTCCCGCGTGCTGAAGCACTAGGCGCGCGCCTGCGCCGAGATCTGGGTGATGAAGGCCTGCAAGGCCGGGCTGCGCTTTTCGCCCTTGCGATAGGCGATCGAGATGCGGCGCCGGATTTCGGGCGCCAGCCGGCAGACCCAGACATCCTCCAGATCAAGGCTGCCGCGCAGCCCGGGCAGGATGGCGATGGCGCAGCCCTCGCGGATCATTGCGATGCTGACCTCGAAGCCCTTGCAGCGGGCGATGATATTGGGGGTGAAGCCCGCCTCCTGGCAGGCCTCGGTCAACATGCGCGCATAGGTGGCCGAGGCGGTGTCGCTGACCCAGGATTCGCCGCGCAGATCCTCAAGCGTGACGCTGGCCTGTCCCGCCAGCCGGTGATCCCGCGCCATCATGACGTTGAAGACGTCCTCCATCAGCGGCAGGACGGCGATATTCGGGTCCAGCGCGCCGGGCGGCACGTTCAGGTCGTCGATCAGCGCCACGTCGGTCTGCCAGCTTCGCAGCGCGGTCAGCGCCTCTTCGGGCTCCATCTCGTCGAATTGCAGGACAAGCTGGGGGTGCAGGCGGCGCAGATCGCGGATCGTGCGCGGCATCAACGCCGCCGCGACCGAAGGAAACGCCGCCACCCGCAATTCGCCCGAGACGACCTTTTTCAGTTCGGCGATATCGGCGCGGGCGGATTCCAGTTCGGCAAAGATGCGGTTCGCGCGTTCGACCAGTTGCCGGCCGGCGACGGTCAGCTCGACCCCGCGTCCGCGCCGTTCGATCAGCTCGATCCCGGCCTCTTGTTCCAGCAGGGAAATCTGCTGCGACACCGCCGAGGGCGACACATAAAGCGCCTCGGCCACCGCTGCCATGGTCTTGCGCACCGAAAGTTCGCGCAGCGCGCGCAGCCGGCCAACATCCATCGATGCCCCTCCGATTGGTCAATCTGGCTAAGCGATACCGCGGCTATCATTAACCTGATCTGAAGCCATGGGAAGGGCGATTTCGGCTGGCGGGTGGCGCCACGGCCTGACAGCGCGCAAACGTGGCGGTTGAAAACGGGCGCCACGAACAAGGGTGTCACGGTGGTCCTGCGGGATCCGGACCAGCGCTGGTCGTTCGGCGTCGTCTCGGACAGCTTTTCATGCCCGCGATGCTTTCGCGTCCTGAACGGAATTGGCGACTTCAGGTGATCGACCTCAAAAAACTGAGCGGGTCGTTTGCGGTTCTTTCGATTTGAGTTACATAAGACGGATTATCACTACTTCGCTTGTGCAAAAATGAGTTTTCTTCTGGATCGTGACTGCCCCTGATTTTTGGCTGTTGCATTTTAAGGGGAACCCCTTCCGGCCATGCTGCAACGCAAGCTCAGCGCAGATCGCTGTCCAGCCCGACCGAAACCGCTCGACCCTCCGTCGCGAGATTCGGCGCAGCTTTTGGCGCGATCCCGATGTGCCCATGACCGATGGCTATTGGCATATGAACGCGCAGCAACTCGCAGCCCCCCGCCTTCGCCGCGGCCTTCAGGATGTCCGACACCGACATGGGCGCGGCCCAGCACCGTCGTCCGAAAACTTTCCAGGACATGCATGCGCGACGTCCTGCCGCCTTCGTCAATGCGCGGGCGGCACGACGTAACGCGCGCCTGTCACAGGTCCTTCACCAGCCGCAGCGCGTCATAAATCGCGGCGTGGGTGTTGCGCGCGGCCACCGCGTCGCCGATGCGGAACAGGCGGAACTTGCCCTCGGGGTTCTTGCGGATCGCCTGCGTGCCCCCGGTGGTCAGCGCCTCATAGTCCACCTCGCCAAGGTTCGAGGACATGGGCTTCAGCGCGAAATACAGCTCGTCCAGCGGGCGCGTGCCGTGGTTCACGATCACCTGATCCACCAGCCGGTCGCGGGTGACGCCGCCGTAATCGCTGCCCAAGGTCGCGCGAAGCTGGTTGCCGTCGCGCGTCACCGACATCAGCCGCCAGGTCACCGTGAAGGTGGTGTCCAGCTTTTGCAGGCTGCGCATATAGGGCACCAGATTCATCGCCATCACCTCGGGCGAAAAGGCGCGGTCGGGGGTCACGATCTCGACCTTCGCGCCGGTCGCGGCGATCAGCTCGGCGGCCTGCAAGGCGGCATGATCGCCGGCGTCGTCATAGACCAGCACGTTGCGGCCCGGCTTCACGTCGCCCGACAGAATGTCCCAGGCCGAGGCGACCAGATCGTTGCCCGCGGTCAGCACCTCGGTATGCGGCAGGCCGCCGGTGGCGACGATCACCTCGTCCGGCTGGGTCGAAAGCACATCAGCTTCGTCGGCGAATGTATTGAAGTTGAAGGTAACGCCGTGCTTTTCGCACATGGCCTGCCGCCAGGCGATGATCGAGATCATTTCGCGCCGGCGTTCCTGAAGCGCGGTCAGGCGGATCTGGCCGCCGGGCTGGTCGGCGGCCTCGAAGACGGTCACGGCATGGCCGCGTTCGGCGGCGACGCGGGCGGCCTCCATCCCTGCCGGGCCGGCGCCGACGATGGTGACGCGCTTTTTCACCGCCGCTGGCGCGATGGTCTGCGGCATGGTTTCCTCGCGCCCGGTCGCGGCGTTGTGCAGGCAGAACGCCATGCCGCCCTGATAGATGCGGTCAAGGCAGTAGTTGGCGCCGACGCAGGGGCGGATGTCGTCCTCGCGGCCCTCGATCACCTTGCGGACAAGGTGCGGGTCGGCCATGTGGGCGCGCGTCATGCCGACCATGTCGACCAGCCCGGCGGCGATGGCGTGGCGCGCGGTCGGCACATCGGGGATTTTCGCGGCGTGGAAGGTGGGAAAGTTCGTGGCCTTGCGGATCTGGCCCGCGAATTCCAGATGCGGGGCATTGCGCATCCCCTGCACCGGGATCACGTCGGTCAGACCGGCATCGGTGTCGATATGGCCGCGCACCACGTTCAGAAAATCGACCAGCCCGCTGTTCTTGAGCCGCTGCGAAATCTCGATCCCGTCTTGCGCGTTGAATCCGCCGGGCAGGTCCTCGTCGCCGGTATAGCGCACGCCCAGCAGGAAATCGGGCCCGCAGCGGTCGCGGATGCCCTTGAGGATGTCGAAGGTAAAGCGCAGGCGATTGTCCAGATCGCCGCCATAGGGGCCGTCAAGATCATTGGTCAGCGGTGACCAGAACTGGTCCATCAGATGGCCATAGGCCTGCAATTCCAGCCCGTCCAGACCCGCCGCCTTCATCCGCTCGGCCGCATCGACATAGTCGCCGATGATGCGCTGGATATCCCAATCCTCAAGCTTTTTCGGGAATGAGCGGTGCGCCGCCTCGCGTTCATGGCTGGGCGAGACGACGGGCAGCCAGTCCGCCTTGTCCCAGCGCGTGCGCCGGCCCAGATGCGTCAACTGGATCATCACCGCGCAGCCGTGATCGTGACATTCATCGGCCAGCTTCTTCATCCAGCCGACGACCTCATCCTTCCAGGCCAGGATATTGTTGAAGACCGGCGGGCTGTCGCGCGACACCGAGGCCGAGCCCGCCGTCATCGTCAGCGCCACGCCCGCGCGGGCGCGCTCGACATGATAGGCGCGATAGCGGTCCTTGGGCATCCCGTCCTCGGGATAGGCCGGCTCGTGGCTGGTGATCATGATGCGGTTGCGCAGCGTCAGATGCTTAAGCTGGAACGGCTGCAACAGGGGATCGTTCGACATGGCTTTGCCTGCAAGATGGGTGGGTTGCGGCAAGGGTTCGCCAAAATGTTCACCTATGTCAATTGAAAAATCACTAATGAACGTCCTGCGCCCAAAAATGCACATTTGTCTTGCTGCAAGGGCGATCTCGGCCTATCAAAAACCCATGGAGCAGGCGCATGCATCAGAAACCGGGTGGCGCGGATCGCGCGAGGGCTGGCTTGAGGCCGGCTACCGGGCGCTGATCGACAGCGGCATCGACGCGGTCAAGATCTTGCCGCTGGCCAAGCGGCTGAACCTGTCGCGCACCAGCTTCTACTGGTTCTTCGAGGACCGCGAGGCGCTGCTTTCGGCGCTGCTGGAAGGCTGGGACCAGCGCACCACGACACCGCTGATCCAGTCCACCACCGCCTATGCCGAGACCCGGGCCGAGGCGATGCTGAACGTGCTGACCTGTTTCCTGTCTGCCGACAGCTTTGATTCTAGGCTGGAATTCGCGGTGCGAAGCTGGTCCTTGCAGGATGAGAACGTCGCCGCCCGCATGAAAGCCGCCGACGAGGCACGCCTGACCGCGCTGAAGACCATGCTGATGAAATGGGGCATCGGCGAGATCGAGGCCGATATCCGCGCCCGCACCATCTATCTTGTGCAGATCGGCTATATCTCGATGCAGACGACCGAGGATATCGAGACGCGGCTGATGCGCATCCCGATGTATGTCAAGATCTACGCCGATCAGGAACCGCAACCGCGCGAGATGGCGCGCTTTACCGCCCGTTTCCGCCCTGCCCCGCTGTAAGGCGGCGCCCTGTTCAGCACGGTCGCGCAAAGGTTCCATGGTGCCCGTGAACTGCGCGCATATGGACTTTTGGATGACAGGTGTGAACATTTCCTTGCAACACTGGCACCCAGCCGTTAGCCAATAGGCAGGAGGACGCGGCCGCTGACCGAGGAATCGGCGGCCTGCGCATCAAGACGATCGGCAAGACCGGCTGACAGGGGCGCGCCACCTGTCGCCGCGATCCCGCGGGACGGGCGGCAGTTTCGCGGGTGCAACCGGCAAAGCCGCGACAGGGAGGAAACGGACCATGAAGAAACTTGCTTTTGTCCTGGCGGCGGCAGTGCCGGCAGTGGCGTTCTCGACCGCGGCAAGGGCCGATTGCGGCGCCTTCACCATCGCCAGCATGAACTGGCAAAGCGCCGAGGTGCTGGCCAATCTTGACCAGTTCATCCTGAACAACGGCTATGGCTGCAGCGCCGAGATCACCACCAGCGACACCGTGCCCGCCATCACCTCGCTGGTCGAAAAGGGCCAGCCGGAAGTGGTGCCCGAGGCCTGGGTGGACCTGATGCCCGAAGTGGTCGCGGGCGGG
This sequence comes from Paracoccus sp. (in: a-proteobacteria), assembly GCA_046348875.1. Lineage (GTDB taxonomy): Bacteria > Pseudomonadota > Alphaproteobacteria > Rhodobacterales > Rhodobacteraceae > Paracoccus. The sequence goes on along the minus strand of JAXMDJ010000039.1, from coordinate 2,125 downwards.
CTGAAGGACGGCAAGATCGTGGAAATGGCGCGCTCGCTGTCGGATGGCGGCCAGCAGGGCTGGTTCATCCCCCGCTATATGCTGGAAAAATATCCGAACCTGAACAAGATCGAGGAAATCCTTGCCCATCCCGAACTGTTCCCCGCCCCCGAGGACCCGACCAAGGGCGCCATCTATAACGGCCCGCAGGGCTGGGGCGGCACGGTGGTGACCACCCAGCTTGCCAAGGCCTTCGGGGTCGAGGCCAAGGGCTTCACGCTGGTCGATACCGGCTCGGCGGCGGGGCTGGATGGCTCGATGGCCAAGGCTTACGAACAGAAGGGGCCGTGGCTGGGCTTCTATTGGGCGCCGACCTCGATGCTGGGCAAATACGACATGGTGGCGGTCGATTTCGGGGTGCCGAACGACATGGCGGAATGGAAGCGCTGCACCTCGGTCGCGGATTGCCCCGATCCCAAGCAGAACGCCTTTCCGCGCGACAATGTCTTTACGCTGGTGTCGAAGAAATTCGCCGACGAAACCGATCCGGCGGTCCTCGACTACCTGAAAAAGCGCAGCTGGACCAACGACACCGTCAACAAGCTGATGGCCTGGATGACCGACAATCAGGCCACGGGCGAGGACGGCGCCCGCGAGTTCCTCAAGCAGAACCCCGACATGTGGACGCAATGGGTCAGCCCCGAGGCCGCCGAAAAGATCAAGGCCGCGCTGTAACCCGCTGGGACCGGGGCACCGCCCCCGGTCCCTTCGCATCCCTGCCCTATCCAAGAGGTTCTTTTGGCCTGGTTCGACAAATTTCCCCAACTGGATGACACGACCCTGCGCGACCTGAAAAAGGTCATCGACGACGGTTTCCGGTCCTTTACCCGCGCCTATGGCGACGCCATCGAAAGCCTGTTCGAGCCGCTGCGCCGCTTTCTCGTCTGGTCCGAGAACCTGCTGACCGGTGCGCCCTGGCCGGTCATTCTGGCGGTGGTCGCGGCTGTGGCATGGTTCGCCAGCCGCAGCCTGCGCATCGTCATCGCCAGCGTGGCGACGCTTTGCGTCATCGGCGCCTTCGGCATGTGGGACGACACGATGAAGACGATCTCGATGATCCTGACCTCGACGCTGCTGGCGATCGCGGTGGGACTGCCCATCGGCATCCTGATGTCGCGCTCGGACCGGGTGCAGGCCTTCGTGAACCCGGTTCTGGACGTCATGCAGACCATGCCCTCGTTCGTTTACCTGATCCCGGTGGTCATGCTTCTGGGCATCGGCAAGGTGCCGGGTCTGATCGCCGTGGTGATCTATGCCATCCCGCCGATGATCCGCCTGACCAATCTGGGCATCCGCCAGGTCGATGGCGAGGTGCTTGAGGCGGCGGACGCCTTTGGCTCGTCCCGCTGGCAGCGGCTGGTCAAGGCGGAACTGCCGCTGGCCCTGCCGACGATCATGGCGGGCATCAACCAGACCATCATGATGGCGCTGGCGATGGTGGTCATCGCCTCGATGATCGGGGTGCAGGGGCTGGGCCAGCCGGTGCTGAAGGCGATCTCGAACCAGTATTTCACGCTGGGCCTGTTCAACGGGCTGGCCATCGTCGGCATCGCCATCCTGTTCGACCGCATCAGCCAGGCCTGGGGCAAGCGCCTGCAAAAGCATCGCGGAGGCGGCCATGTCTGACCCCATCGGCATCGAGATCCGGAACCTGTTCAAGATCTTCGGCCCGCGCGGGGCCGATTTCATCGAGGCCCTGAACCAGGGCATGACCAAGCAGGAACTGAACGACAAGCACCGCCGCGTGCTGGGCCTGCGCGACATCAACATCAGCATCCCCGCCGGCGGCATCCAGGTGGTGATGGGGCTTTCCGGCTCGGGCAAGTCGACGCTCATCCGCCACATCAACCGCCTGATCGAGCCAACCGCCGGCGAAATCCTGATCGAGGGCGAGGATGTCGTGAAGATGTCCCCCGCCGCGCTGCGCGCCTTTCGGATGCACAAGACTGCGATGGTGTTTCAGAAATTCGCCCTGCTGCCGCATCGCACCGTCATCGACAATGTCGGCTACGGGCTGGAGATTCAGGGCGCCGACGCCGCCACCCGCAACAAGACCTCGATGCGCTGGATCGAGCGGGTGGGCCTG
>JAXMDJ010000038.1:0-16710 GCA_046348875.1 Paracoccus sp. (in: a-proteobacteria) | reverse complement strand
AGGGCGACTGGGCCGAAATCAGCCCGCTGTGGAACTGGCAGTTCACCTCGGCCTCGGCGCATCTGACGGTCATGGCCGACCCCTGCCTGATCCACTTCATCGGCACGCGCAAACCGTGGCTGGCCTCGTCACAGGGGATCGTGCCGATGCGGATGCGCGCGGCCTTCGGCGACGTGCTGGCAAGGTATTTCCCGCAGATCCCCCCCGTCCCCCAGGCGCATGACCGCTTCTGGCCCACCACCAGCGCGCTGCGGGCGGCGCTGTTCCGGCAATGGCGGGCGGCGGGCGCGATGACGCGCTATCTGAACCGCTTTCCCGATCCCTATACGCTGATCGATTCCGTCGCCTGACGGTGCAATCCAATGGGGCGATCCGGTGGGGCGATCCGAGAAGGTGATCCAGCCTAACGCTCGGTCAGCTTCAATTCGATCCGGCGATTGCGGGCCATGGCCTCGGGGCTGTCGCCCGCCGCCACCGGCCGCGTATCGGCAAAGCCTGCCGGCACAAGCCGGTTCGACGGGAAGCCCAGATCGTCCACCATATAGCGCACGACAGCCAGCGCCCGCGCCTGGCTCAGTTCCCAGTTGTCGCGATAGCGCCCCTGCCCGGACAGCGGCTGGCTGTCGGTATGGCCATCCACGCGGATGATCCAGTCGATTTCGGGCGGGATCTCGGCCGCGATCTGCTTGAGCATGTCGGTCACGCGCGCGATCTGCGTCTTGCCTTCGGGCGAAAGCTGCGCCTCGCCGGCGGGAAACAGCACCTCGGACGAAAAGACGAAGCGGTCGCCCACGACCTGCACCCCCTCGCGCCCGGCAAGAATCTGCGACAGCCGGCCAAAGAATTCCGAACGATAGCGGGCAAGGTCGCGGGCCTCGGTCTCGGCCTTGCTGCGCTCCTCCTCGGCCTTGGCGCGGGCCTCCTCCTCAAGCGCGCGGCGCTTGCGCTCTTCCTCGGCGGCGCGCAGCAGGGCGAGGTTCAGCTTTTCGCCCAGATCCTCGACGCGCAGATCGACGGCGGCGCGTTCGTCAGAGGCCGCGTCCAGCACCGCGCGCAAACTGCCAAGCTGGTTGTTCAACTGCGCGACCTGAAGGTTCAGCGCGGTCACGCGGCGCTGGTCCTCGACGCTGAGCGCCTGCTGTTCCGACAGCTTCTGTTCGGCCAGCGCCAGCAGCGCCGCCTGCTTTGTCGCCTCATCCACCTGCATCCGGTTCTGCGCACCAAGATCCTTTTTCGCGGCCTCGGCGGCGGCCAGCAGGGTCAGCGTTTCTTCGGATTTCTTGCGCGCGGCCTCAAGTTCCAGCGTCGCCGCATCCAGTTCGGCGCCGGATTTCGCCAGCCGGTCGCGCAATGCCTGCGCAGCGGCGGCATCGGCAAGGCGGCCGGCCTCGGCCTCGGTCAGTTGCGTCTGCGTGTCCGAGTTGCGCCGGCGCAGATCGCCGATCAACGCCTCAAGCGCCTCGCGCCGGGCGGCGGCAAGCCGCGCGGCCTCGGCCTGCGCATCGATTTCGGCGCGCGCACCGGCCACCGCCTGTTCGGACTGGCGCAACCGGTCGCGTTCAGCCGCCAGATCGCGGTCCAGTGCCGAGCCGCGCGCCTGCGAACTGGACAGCGCGTCGGACAGGCGCGCGATCTCGCCGCCCAGCTTGTCCAGTTCGCTGTCCTGGGTGGTGATCTGGTCGCGCAGCACCGATTGCACCAGCAAAAAGATGGTCAGGACGAACATCATGACCATCAGCAGCGCCGTCATCGCATCGACGAATCCCGGCCAGATCGTTGCCGAAAAGCGGTTGCCGCCGCCGCGGCTAAGCCCCATCGCCACGCTCCAGATTGCGGATGGCGCGGGTCAGCGCCGCCATGTCGCCCCGCAGTTCCGAGATCAACCCATCGCGGCCGCTGGCCGATTCCTCGACCAGCCGGCCCAGCAGCACATCGATCGAACGCAGGCGCATCCGCACCTCGGGGTCGTCGGGGGTGACGACCCTGGCCTCGGCCAGTTCGACCAGCCGCGATTGCCCGTCCGCCAGCCGGTTCAGCACCCGCGGCAACGCGGCGTCGGGGGCGGCGGCGGGCGCCGCCTCGGCCATGGCGGCAAGACGCGCCTGCCCCTCGGACAAGCGGTCCAGCGCGGCCAGCAGCGCCGGATCAGAGCCGCGCGGTTCGGACAGGCGGTCCAGCGCCGCGATCAGGGTCGGATCGGCCGCCGGCTGCTCAGCCAGCAGGGCCAGCCGCGCCTGCCCGTCCGACAGCCGCTCAAGCCCGGCGATCAGCGCCGGATCAGCGCCACGCGGTTCGGACAGCGCCACCAGCCGCGTCTGCCCCTCGGCCAGCCGCTCAAGCGCGCCCAGCAGCGCCACCGGCTCACGCGATTGCGCCTGCGCAAGGCCCGAAATCGCGCCGTCGAGCCCCGCCAGCGCCTGCGCTGTCGCGGCACGTTCCGCCGACAGGCTGGCGGCAAGCTGGTCGCGGTCGGTGCCCATCAGTGCCGCCAGCCTTTCGACCCCCTGCGCCAGCGACAGCGCGCGCCGGTCGGCGGCCGCAGCCTCCTGATCGCGCAATTCGTCGCGTTGCCGGTAGAAATCCTGAAGCCCCGCAAGCTGCACCTGCACGCGCTCGACAAAGCCGGCCAGCGCGGCCTCGCCCAGCCCCTGCCCCTCGGCACCGCCAAGGCCAATGCGGGTAAAGCCCGACATCCATTCCTCAAGCTCGCGATAGAAGCGGTTCTGGCCATGGGTCACGAACAGTTCCAGCAAGCCCACGACCAGCGACCCCGCCAGCCCCAGAAGCGAGCTTGAGAACGCCGTCGCCATGCCGCCAAGCTGCGATTCCAGCCCGGTCATCAGCTTGTTGAAGACCTCGATCCCGGTTTCGCCATCCTTGGGCGCCAGCGCGCGAATGGTGTCGACGACCGCCGGCACGGTGGTGGCAAGCCCGTAGAACGTGCCCAGAAGCCCAAGGAAAATCAGCAGGTTCGCAAGGTATCGGGTAATATCGCGCGCCTCGTCGATGCGCGTCGCCACCGATTCCAGGATCGAGCGCGACGATTCGGTCGAGATCACGCCCCCCGCCGGCCCGTGCTGACCCAGAAGCGCCGCCAGGGGCGCCAGCAGGCGCGGCGCGCCGCCGGGACCGGGGGCTGGCTCGGGCGTATCGACGCCGCGCTCGGCCGCGTTGCGGCGACGGCCGGCGAAACGCTCGATCCAGCTGACCGATTTCACCAGCTCGACGACCTGCCACAGGCAGCCCAGCACGCCCATGACAAAGACCGCAAGGATCAGCCCGTTCAGCCAGCGGTTCGATGAAAAGATCGACAGGATGCGGCCATAGGCGAACCATGCGCCCGCGACCACCAGCGCCAGCACCACCAGCATCAGCAGGATCTGTCGCACCGGCTGCGAGAATTGCGGCTGTGCCGGCACCGGCGCCGCCCCGCCGCCGCGCGTTGCTGCCAGCCGGGCCGCGCGGGCACGCCGCCCTTCGGTCGCGCCCTCGGTCATGGGGGTGGCGTCACTGGGCGGATCATTCTCGGATCGGGACAAACGTGACCCCCTTCCCTGCATTTTCCGCCGACTTTAGGGACTGTTAGCCCCGCTGCCAAGTCAGACGAAAGATCAACCGAAGGGAGAGGTCAGCCGCCGCCCGGATGCAACAGGCGCCGCACCTCGCCGGCCAGTTCGTCCAGTTCAAGGTCCTCGACCCCCATCTGCGCCAGATGCCGGGTGGTGTTGAAAAGATATTCGGCGTTCGGGCCGCGGCCGCCTTCGGCCCGCGCGATCATCCGCGCCTGTTCGGGCAAGGGCAGGCCGCCGGCATACTGGTCATGGTCGCGGCGGATCACATAGCCGATCGCCTCGATCTGGCGGCCATCCTGCAGGCGGATCGGCAGCAGCATCTCATGATAGGCGTCGGTGGTCAGTTCGCGCTCGCGCAGGCCGGCCAGCGTTTCGGGCCAGTCGGGTTCGGCGACGCGCAGCGCCAGCCCCACGCAATGCGCGCCGGGATGGGCGTCAAGGCCAAGGACCAGCCCCGGCGCCTCGACCGTGCCGCGATAGACGACCGACAGCAGGCAGAAGCTGCGGGCATAATCCTCAAGCCGGGCGGCGACCATCTCGGCCACCGGAAAGCCAGGGTCCCACATCAGCGAGCCATAGGCGAAGACCCAATGCTCTGGCCGTTCACACATTCTTAGCCCCTGCGCGCTAGATACTTGCGACAGCTCGTGTCTTAGGACAGCATGGCGCCCGATCCAAGGCGCCAAAACCAACGAGGATAATCTTGCGTCGTCTGCTTGTTCTTGCAGTTGTATTCGTCGCCATCCTGGCCGGGCTGTGGCTGGGGGGAGAGACGCTTCTGGCGCGCCAGTTGCGCAAGGCGGCCGCGCAGGACCCCGGCTTCCAGATCGGCGCCGTGACCGAGCTGCGCGAGTTGCGCCGCATCGGCGTCCACCTGGCCGACCTGCGCATCGACCGCCCGACCGGCGCGCTGATCCTGCCGATGGCCGAGCTGTGGCTGGCGCCCTCGCGCCTGACCGAGGCGCGGCTGACCCTGCCCGACACCGCCACGCTTGAAACCGCCGCCGGCCCCAAGGTGCTGGGCCTGAGCGGGGCCGGCGCCGATCTGCGGCTGCGCCCTCTCAGCGGGCTGACGCTGGGCAGCATGGGGCTGCATTCCGGCGCGATGACGCTGGACGGCGCGGCGCTGGCCAAGGGGGTAAAGGTGATTGCCGAACTGGGCCGGCTGGGGGGCGATTCCCCGCAACGCGCCATCGCGGCCTATGATCTTGATATCGACCTTGGCGCGCTGGACGCCAATCTGCTTACGCCGGAACTGGACCTGCCCGGCCTTCTGGCGCTGCAAGCCAAGGGTCGGGTCTGGCTGGACCGCGCGCCCAGCCCCTGGACACTTCAGCCCGGCGCCCGCCCGCTGCCGGTCGGTTTCCGCATCGACGATGGCGCGCTGACGCTGGGCAAGGTCACCGCCCATATCACCGGCCGCGTGCAGGCCGATGCCGAAGGTCGGGCCGAAGGCGAGTTGACGCTGTCGACCACCGACCTCAAGCCGCTGTTGCAGGCCGCCGCCAATGCCGGTCTGATTCCCAAACAGGCGGTCGTGCTGGCGGAAACCGTGGCGAAGTCGCTGGGCAACCGGGCCGGCGCGCCCGAGCCTGCGGCCGATGCCACCGGGCCCGAACTGCGCCTGCCGCTGAAATTCGCCGACGGCAAGATGCATCTTGGCCCGCTGCCGCTGGGCCCGGCGCCGATCTTCCCACGCTAGGCGGGTTTCGTCGCGGGTTCGGCCCTAGGTTCGGTTTTGGGTTCGGTTTCGGGGCCGGCAAGCTGGCTGCGGCCGAAATCCGGCGCCGAGGTATCCTGCCCGGCCTCGATGATGCCGCGGCGGATCGCCCGCGTGCGGGTGAAATAGTCGTGCAGATGCTGCCCGTCACCCATGCGGATGGCGCGTTGCAGGACGAAAAGCTCTTCGGTGAAGCGGCCAAGGATATCCAGCACCGCATCCTTGTTTTGCAAGAACACGTCGCGCCACATCGTCGGGTCCGAGGCGGCGATGCGGGTGAAGTCCCTGAAACCGGCGGCGGAATACTTGATGACCTCGCTTTCCGTCACGCGCTTGAGGTGATCGGCCACGCCCACCATCGTATAGGCGATCAGGTGCGGCGTGTGGCTGGTCACCGCCAGCACCAGATCGTGATGGGCGGCGTCCATGTCCTCGACATTGGCGCCCATGGCGCGGATCAGCCCGGCCAGCCGGGCGCTGGCCGCGGGGTCGGTGCCCTCGGGCGGGGTCAGCAGCCACCAGCGGTTGCGAAACAGCCCGGCAAAGCCCGAGCGCGGCCCGGAATGTTCGGTCCCGGCCAGCGGATGGCCCGGCACGAAATGCACGCCTGCGGGGATATGCGGCCCGACCGCCTCGATCACCGCCTGCTTGACCGAGCCGACATCGGTGACCGTCGCGCCGGGCTTCAGATGCGGGGCGATCTCGGCCGCGACCTCGCCCATGGCGCCGACCGGCACGGCCAGAACGACCAGATCGGCACCCTGCACCGCCTCGGCAGCATGATCGACCACGCGATCCACCAGCCCGATCTCGCGCGCGGTATCGCGGGTGGCCTGACTGCGGGCATAGCCCACGACCTCGCGCGCCAGCCCCGCCTCGCGCATTGCCAGCGACATGGAGCCCGCGATCAGGCCCAGCCCGATCAGCGCCACCCGGTCATAGATCACCGCCATCAGCCGCGCCCCGCCCGTTCGGCCATGAACTGGCCGATGACATGCGCGACGCGCCGGCAGGATGCCTCGTCGCCCACGGTGATGCGCAAGCAGTTCGGCAGGCCGTAGCCGGCCACGCGGCGCACGATCAGCCCCTGCGCCTTCAGCGCCTCGTCGCAGGCCTCGGCGATGGCGGTGTCGGCGAAGCGCGCCAGGATGAAATTCGCGCAGGACGTATCCGAGGGCACGCCCTTCTCGGCCAGCGCCTCGGCCAGCCAGTTGCGCATGCGCGCGTTCTCGGACTGGCAGCGGGCGATATGGTCGCGGTCGCGCATGGCGGCCTCGGCGCCTTCCAGCGCGGCATGGGACAGGTTGAAGGGGCCGCGGATGCGGTTCAGGACATCGATGATGTCGCGCGGGCCGTAACCCCAGCCGATGCGCAGACCGCCCAGCCCGTAGATCTTGGAGAAGGTCCGGGTCATGACGACATTGGGCAGCCGCGTCGCCAGTTCGGCGCCGCCATCGTAGCCCTCGACATATTCGGCATAGGCGGCGTCGATGACCAGAATGGCCTGCGGCACGGCGCGGGCCAGCCGCTCAAGCTCGGGCAGGCCGATCATGGTGCCGGTCGGGTTGTTGGGGTTGGCGACAAAGATCAGCCGGGTGCGCGGCGTGGCCCCGGCGATCAGCGCGTCGATATCGGTCACGCGGTCGCGTTCGCGCACCTGAACCGGCGTCGCACCGGCGGCAAGGGCGCTGATGCGATACATCAGGAAACCATGCTCGGTGAACAGCACCTCGGTGCCCGGCCCGGCATAGGCCTGACACAGGAAATGGATGATCTCGTCCGAGCCCACGCCGCAGATGATGCGGTCGGGGTCAAGCCCGTGCACCTCGCCAATGGCGGTGCGCAGCCCGGCATGGTCGGTATTGGGATAGCGGTGCAACTGGTGCGCGGCGCGGATGACCGCCTCGCGCGCCTTGTCCGACGGCCCGAACGGGTTCTCGTTCGAGGACAGTTTCACCACATTCTCGACGCCCGCGACCTTGGCGGCGCCGCCCTCGTAAAGGGCGATCTCCATGATGCCCGGCTGCGGGGCGATGGTCGTGGGGTTCTGCGACATGACGGACCTCTTGCAAGCCCCGTTCTCATATCCGCAGCCGAAGCCCTTGGAAAGCCGTATCGAAGCCCGGCCCCGGTTCTTGCAGGGCGTCCAGCCACCCTATGGCGGCCCGGCAAGGCCGGGCCGGGCGGCGCCGTCACTGGGCAGCGGCGCGGGCCTTTTCCAGTTCGGGCAGGAAGCGGTTGGTATAGTCCTCGCGCACGAGGGGGCCGGCATGGCGGTAAAGGATGCGGCCCTGCCCGTCGATGATGAAGGTTTCCGGCGGCGCGGTCACACCCCAGTCGATGGCGGTGCGCCCGCGCGGATCGGTCGAAATCGCCCGATAGGGGTCGCCATGCTCGGACAGAAAGCCTAGCGCGGCGTCCTCGGGGTCCTTCAGGTTCACGCCGTAGACCGGCATGACCTTGGAAAGCTCGGTCAGGGTCGGATGCTCGGCGCGGCAGGGCGGACACCAGCTTGCCCAGAAGTTCACCAGCTTCACGCCCGGCTGGCGCAGCATCTCCTCGGTCAGTTGCACCTTGCCGGGCAGCGTCGTGGTCCCGACCTCGGGCGCCTCGCGCGCGATCAGCGCCGAGGGCAGCGCGGTCGGGTCGGGGCGCATCAGCGCCCAGCCGGCCAGACCGGCGAAACCGGCGAAGACCGCCACCGGCAACAGCATCATCGGCGAAAGCTTAGCCACGGTTCTCATGCTCCTCAAGCTCGCGGCGGGCACGGGCATTGGCGCGGACCGTCTGCAGGACGATCCCGGCCAGAAGCGCCAGACTGACGCCGTATGCCCCCAGCACCGTGCCGGTATATTTGCCCAGTTCGATCATCGGCGGTTCTCCCTTGCCAGCAGCGCGGCCAGACGGCGGCGGCGGATCTCGGTCCGGGTGCGGATCAGCAAAAGCGCCAGAAACAGCAGGAAAAAGCCCACCATCGTCAGGTAAAGCGGATAGCGATAGACCGCCGACATCCGCTCTCCCGGTGCGACGGAGAGCGAGGCGCCCTGATGCAGGCCCTGGTTCCAGAAGTTCACCGCATAGCGCGACAAAAGCGCAAAGACCGAGCCGACAAGGCACAGCACGCCCGTCAGGTCGGCGGCGCTGTCGGGGTTCTCGACCGCTTCCCACAGCGCCATGTAGCCCAGATAGAACAGGAACAGGATCAGAAAGCTGGTCAGGCGCGGGTCCCATTCCCACCAGGTTCCCCACATCGGCTGGCCCCAGATCGCGCCGGTGATCAGCGCGATCAGCGTCATCACCGCGCCCACCGGCGCCGCGGCCTTGGCGGCCAGCGCGCTGACATGGTGGCGCCGGATCAGCCAGATCAGCGAGGTGACCAGCATCATCAGCCAGATATTGATCGCCATCAGCGCCGCCGGCACATGCAGGAACAGGATCTTCACCGTCGATCCCTGCTTGTAGTCCATGGGCGTCAGAAAGCCCCAGACCAGCCCGGCGACGGTGCAGACGGCCGCCCCCGCGACCGCCCATGGCAGGACGGCGCCCGAGGTGCGCATGAATTTGACGGGGTTCGCGTATTCCCAGATCGACATGGATGCCTCCCTAACCCCTGCCCCAACGCGGCTCAAGTGCGCGATGGTCGCAGCCCCAGATTACCATCACCGCAGGTTCACGCGCAGCGCCGCCGCCGAGGCGAAGGGCACCAGTGCCAGCACCCCCAGCGTGATCCCGGCCAGAAACACCAGCGGCGTCACCGCATCCGCGCCGACGGCGCCGCGCCGCACGGCCTCGGCCCCGAAGATCAGCGTCGGCACATAAAGCGGCAGCACCAGCAGCGACATCAGCAAGCCGCCGCGCCGCAGCCCGACCGTCACCGCCGCCCCGAACGCGCCCAGCATCGACAGCGCGGGCGTGCCCACCGCAAGCGAGGCCAGCAGCCACGGATAGGCCGGCCCCGGCAGATGCAAAAGCACCCCCAGCACCGGCGCAAAGATCACCAGCGGCAGGCCGGTCGTCAGCCAATGCGCCAGCGCCTTGACCGCCACCGCGCCTTCAAGCGGCAGGGGCGCGGTCGCCAGCAGGTCCAGACTGCCATCCTCGAAATCCAGCGCAAAGATGCGGTCCAGCGACAAAAGGCAGGCCAGCAGCGCCCCCACCCACAGGATGCCCGGCGCGATGCGCGCAAGCGTGCCGCCCTGCGGGCCGACGCCAAAGGGCACCAGCGTGCAGACGATCAGGAAAAACGCCAGCGCCAGCCCGAAGCCGCCGCCGGCGCGTGTCGCAAGCCGCAGGTCGCGCAGCAAAAGCGCCTTCATGCGAAAGCCTCGTTGAAACCGGCGGAGGGGGCGTCGCGCCGTTCGGGCCCGGCGCGATAGGGGGTCAGGTCAAGGATTTCGGCCTCGGGCAGGCCCAGATCGATATGGGTGGCGATCAGCGCCGCGCCGCCCTGCCGCAGATGGTCGCGCAGGACGCCCGCAAACAGCGCGACCGAGGCCGTGTCCAGCGACACCGTCGGTTCATCCAGAAGCCAGACCGGGCGCCCGGTCACCAGCAGCCGCGCCAGCCCCAGCCGCCGCTTCTGCCCCGCAGACAGGGCATGCGCTGGCCGCCCGGCCAGGTCGCGCAGGTTCATCCGCTCAAGCGCGGCATCGATGGCGGGACCGCCGAAGACCTCGGACCAGAAGCGCAGGTTCTCGGCCACGGTCAGCGCCGGCTTCAGCCCGTCGGCATGGCCGGCATAGGCAAGGCTTTCGGGCGCGGCCTCGATCTGGCCGCCGACGGCGGGTTGCAGCCCGGCCAGCGTGCGCAGGACCGTGGTCTTGCCGATGCCGTTCGGGCCGCGCAGGACCAGCGCCTGCCCCGGCGACAGCGTGAAGGACACCCCCTCGACCGCCCGCAGCCCGCCGCGCGCGACGGCCAGATCGCGGACGCCAAGCCGGATCATAGCGGGATCAGCGCGCAGGCCACGCGCCGGCCTTCGGAGAGCGTGACGTTATAGCTGCGCGCGGCCGAGGGCGTGCTCATCGGCTCGGCGGCGATGCCGCCTTCGTCCAGCGTTGCGATCAGCGCCCGCGGCGGCGTTGCGATTTCGGCGCCCATGCCCAGGAAGAGCACGTCGATGCTGCCGGCCAGCACCAGAAGCGCCGCGACATCCTCAAGCCCGCCCCAGGGACGCGCGCCTTCGGCGGTGACGATCACCGGGCCGCTGATGACCTCGCCCGCGACACGAAAGAAGCCGGGGCCGTAGCCGTCGACCGGCACGGCCCCGGAATAGTCGCTGGCCTCCATCCAGGGCATGTCAGGGACCGTCCCGGAAGGCTGCGGGGATCTCGTCGACCTTTTCCTTGGGATCGGGCTTGGACCAGTCGCGCTTCACGCCCAGCCACAGCACGATGTTTTTCGCCACATAGACGGTCGAATAGGCACCGACGAACACGCCCCACAGCATCGCGAAGACAAAGCCGCGGATCACGTCGCCGCCAAAGATCATCATTGCGCCAAGCGCCAGCGCCGTGGTCACCGCCGTCATCACCGTGCGCGACAGCGTCTCGTTCACGGTGCGGTTCATGACGTCGATCAGCGGCTCGGTCTTGGACTTGATCAGGTTCTCGCGCAGGCGGTCGAAGACCACGACCGTGTCGTTCACCGAATAGCCCAGCGTCGTCAGCAGCGCCGCGATGGTGCTGAGGTCGAACTTCAGTTGCAGCACGGCGAAGATGCCGATGGTCAGAAGCACGTCATGGACGATCGAGACCACCGCCCCCAGCGCGAACTGCCATTCAAAGCGCAGCCAGATATAGAACATGATCGCGATGGTGGCGGCTCCGACCGCATAGACCGCGGTCATGATCAGCTCACCCGAGACCTTGGGGCCGACCGATTCCACCGCGGTGAAGGCGACCTGCGGATCGACGACCTTCAGCGCCGCCTCGATCTTGTTCAGCTCGTCTGGGGTGACCGAGCCGGTCGCGTCCTGCGTGCCGATGCGGATCATCGCCACATGCTTGTTCGCGCCGAAGCTGGGGTCGAAGACCTCGGTGATCGACACGTCCGACAGGCCCATGCCGTCCAGCGCGTTGCGGTATTCGCCGACGTCGAACTTGGTCGCGCTTTCGGTGCGGATGGTGGTGCCGCCCTTGAAGTCGATGCCGAAGTTCAGCCCCATGACCAGCACGGCCACCAGCGACAGCACCATTGCCGCCGCCGAGATGCCGAAGGTCAGCCACTGCCAGCGGAAAAAGTTGAAATGCGTCTCGTCAGGAACAAGTTTCAGACGGAATGCCATTTTCCTGCCCCCTTACAGAACCAGTTGCTTCGGCTTGCGCCATTCCAGCCAGAAGACGATCATCAGCCGCGTCAGGAAGATCGCGGTAAAGACCGACGTGGCAATGCCGATGGTCAGCGTCACGGCAAAGCCCTTGACCGGGCCGGAGCCCAGAAAGAACATCACCATGGCCGAGATGAACGAGGTCACGTTGGCATCGATGATCGCCGACATCGCCTCGCTGAAGCCGTCGTCGATGGCCTTGATGACCCGCTTGCCGGCGCGCAGCTCCTCGCGGATACGCTCATAGATGATGACGTTGGCATCGACCGCAGTGCCCACGGTCAGCACGATCCCGGCGATGCCCGGCAAGGTCAGCGTGGCCCCCATGATCGACATGATCGACAGGATCAGGATGACGTTGATGATGACCGCGACCGAGGCGAAGATCCCGAACAGCCCGTAGCTGGCGATCATGTAGGCCACGACCGCCGTGGTGGCGATGATCGACGACAGCCGCCCGGCGTCGATCGAGTCCTGCCCCAGTTCCGGGCCGATGGTGCGTTCCTCAAGGAAGGTCATCTGCGCCGGCAGCGCGCCCGCGCGCAGCAGGACGGCAAGGCGGGTCGATTCCTCGATATTCATCGAACCCGAGATCTGGCCCGAGCCGGTGGTGATCGCCTGCCGGATCACCGGCGCCGAGATCACCTGATTGTCCAGCACGATCGCGAACGGCTGGCCGACATTGGCCGAGGTATAGGCGCCGAACCGCTTGGCACCCGAGGGGCCGAAACGGAAGTCGACCGACGGCTCGCCGTTCTGGTCGAAGCTGGGGCGAGCATCGGTCAGGTCCTCGCCGGTGACGACGGGGCTGGCCTCAAGAACGTAATAGACGTCCTTTTCGTCCATCGAGGGCAGCAGCACATTGCCGGGCCCGGGACGGGTGTTGGCATCGGCGGTGCGGCCGACGACCGGGTTGAAGGTCAGTTTCGCCGTGGTGCCGATCAGTTGCTTCAGCGCTTCGGCCGAACCAAGGCCCGGCACCTGGATCAGGATGCGGTCCTTGCCTTCGCGCATGATCGTGGGTTCGCGCGTGCCGACCTCGTCGATGCGGCGGCGGATGATCTCAAGGCTTTGCTGGACGGTGCGTTCGTCCGCGGCGGCCTTTTCGGCATCCGAAAGCGCAACCAGCAGCCGGTTGCCGCTGGCCGAGACGACCAGATCGCTTTGCCCGGTCCCGGTCAGCGAGGCGACGGGTGTCGCCATGCCGCGCGCGATCTCGACGGCCTGCGCCATCTGGTCGGGGTTGCCGATCTCGACCGCCAGTTCGCCGTCGGGCGCGCTGACGCGGCGGATCGCGCCGACCACGTCGCGCTTGGCGGCCAGCGCATCGCGCAGTTCCGGCCACAGCCCGTCCATGCGGGCCTTGTAGACATCCTCGACATGGACCTCGCCCAGAAGATGGGCGCCGCCGCGCAGGTCAAGGCCAAGGTTGACCAGCCCCGAGGGCAGCCAGCCCGGCCACCCGGCACGGGCCGCAGCCTGTTCGGGGGTCTCGAACCCGGCGCGCTTGGCGGCGGTGACGGCGTCGTTATGCTGCTCGACCCGTTGATAGAACAGGTTGGGCATGGCGAACACCAATCCCAGGGCCACCAGCCCCAGAATCAGCAGACGCTTCCAGAAAGGGATGTCCAGCATGGCGGAATGCGCGGCCTTTTAGCTGTTGGCGGCGACGGGCTGGGTGCGGTTGACCAGCCCGGTGATGGTCGAGCGGATGACGCGGACCTTGACGCCCGGCGCGATCTCGACCTCAAGCTCGTTGTCGCGCACCGAGGTGACCTTGCCGACCAGACCGCCCTGGGTCACGACCTCGTCGCCCTTTTTCAGCCCCTCGACCAGGGCGCGGTGTTCCTTCATCCGCTTCTGCTGCGGGCGGATCATCAGGAAATACATGATGACGAAGATCAGCACGAGCGGCAGGAACGACGCAAGGCCGGCGGCGCCAGAGGAACCGGCGGCGGCTTGGGCATAGGCGGGGGTCACGAACATGAATTGATCCCTTGGACTGGCGTTCTCCGGGCGGTCCCCCGGCGGAATTGGCGCGCACCCTATCCGCGAGCCGGGGGGAAGGCAAGAAACGCGGCCCGTTCTTCGCGCCATCTGCCGCAGCGGCGGCACGGCGCGGCGTGGACAGGGCGCGGCACATGTGGCAGGTCACGGGGGAACGGACGGCGGGTCCGGCGGCGGCAAACGGGGGCAAGCATGGCTCAGGACAAGGCAATGGCGCATCCGGCGCTGGCAAGCATCGCAGGGGCGGACCAGACCGGCATCCCGCGCCTGCTGGCGATCATGGCGGCGCTGCGCGACCCGAAAACCGGCTGTCCCTGGGATATCGAACAGGATTTCGCCACCATCGCCCCCTATACCATCGAAGAGGCGCATGAGGTCGCCGACGCCATCGCCCGGCAGGCATGGGACGAATTGCCCGGCGAACTGGGCGATCTGCTGCTTCAGGTCGTCTTTCACGCCCAGATGGCGGATGAGGCCGGGATGTTCGGCTTTGCCGACGTGGTCGAGACGATCTCGACCAAGATGATCGACCGCCACCCGCATATCTTCGGCGACGAATCCCGCGACAAATCGGCCGAGCAGCAGGTCCGGGACTGGGAGGCGATCAAGGCCCGCGAACGCGCCGCCAAGGCCGAAAAGGGCGTGCTGGACGGCGTGGCGCTTGGCCTGCCGGCGCTGACGCGGGCGCTGAAGCTGCAAAACCGCGCCGCGCGCGTCGGCTTCGACTGGCCCGGCCCCGCCGATGTGCTGGCCAAGATCGCCGAGGAAAGCCGCGAACTGGTCGAGGCGCGCGACAGCGCCGATCACGCCCATTTGACCGAGGAATTCGGCGATCTGCTGTTCGTCATGGCGAATCTGGCCCGGCATCTGGACATCGACCCCGAAGAGGCGCTGCGCCTTGCCAATGCCAAGTTCACCCGCCGCTTCGGCGCCGTCGAGGCCGCGCTGGCGCGCCAGGGCCGCCGCCCCGAGGACAGCAACCTGGCCGAGATGGACGCGCTGTGGGATGAGGCCAAAGCTGCCGAACGAGCCTGATCCGATCGGCGCGCTGGCGGCCCTGCCGGAACTGGAGGGGGTCACCTTCTGCCGCATCCTGCGCGACGCGCCGTCATGGACGGTGTGCGAAATCTGGCTGCGCGGCCGTCCGGCCTTTCTGAAACAGTTCCGCCATTGCCAGCGGGCGGAAACCATCGCGCGCACCGTCACGCGCCTGCACGAGGCGGCGGCGCTGCTTGGGCAGGCGGAAAACGCCGTCACCCTGCCCGTGCTGGTGCTGCCCGAACACGGCGTCATCGTCACCGAAGGCGCGCGCGGGCGGCCGCTTGCGAACATCCTTGCCCGCGCCCCCGCCGCGCGCCGCGCGGCCCTGATCGGGCGCGCGGGCCTGTGGCTGGCCGCGCTTTGTCATGCCAGCCGCGAGCGCGGCGGCTTTGGCGCGATGTTCTGGATCCGCCGGCTTGAGGAACGCGTCGCCGCGACCGAGGCCGACTGGATCGACAGCGGGCTGGTCGCCTCGCATATGCAGATCATGCGGGCCGAGGCGCGCGGCCTGCGCGGCACCGAGGTCGAGCGCGCCGCCATCCATGGCGACCTGACGCCCGACAACCTGTTCTTCGACACCCCCGGCAACCGCATGACCGGGCTCGACATGCACGGGCGCAGCGTCGTGCCGGTGGCGCATGACATGGCGCGGCTGCTGGTCTGGCTGGAAAGCCGCCGCAGGCGCCGCGCGACCGAGCGCATCGACGGCATCGCCGCGCAGGATTACCGCGCACTGGTCGCCACGCCCGGGCTGATGGGCGCGGATCAGGTGCCGATCCTGCGGCTGATGATCGGGCTTCTGGCGCTGGAATTCTATCTCGACAGCGGCCGCCAGCCGCGGCGGCGGCAGGCGCTGGTGCGCTGTCTGGGCGATTGGGCGGCGGTCAGGCCGGGGCCATGACCTCGGCCAGCGCCGCGTCATAGACCGCCAGCGCGCTGGCCGTATCCGTCGCGCGCGATGCGCCCTCGGACAGTTGCCGCCGCCAGCCGCGCGCGCCGGGGCGGCCATGGAACAGGCCCAGCATGTGCCGCGTCACCTGATGCAGCCGGCCGCCCTGCGCCAGATGCGCCGCGATCCTCGGGCGCATGGCCGCCGCCGCCTCGACCGGGTCGGAAAAGGGCGGGGTTTCGTCCCAAAGCCGGTCGGCCTGCCCCAGGATGTCCCAGGGCTGGTGATAGGCGGCGCGGCCGACCATGACCCCGTCCATGGCCTCCAGATGCGCGCGCACCCCGGCCAGTGAGGCAATGCCGCCATTCACCGACAGGTGCAGGTCGGGAAAGGCGGCCTTCATGCGGTGGACCAGCGGATAGTCCAGGGGCGGGATCTCGCGATTCTCGCGCGGGGACAGGCCTTGCAGCCATGCCTTGCGGGCGTGGATGGTGATGCGGCGCACCCCGGCATCGCGCATCCGCGACAGAAAGGCGGGCAGCACCTCGTCCGGGATCTGCTCATCGACGCCGATGCGGCATTTCACCGTCACCTCGACCGGGCTGGCGGCGATCATCGCCGCGACACATTCCGCGACCAGATCCGGCCGCGTCATCAGCACCGCGCCGAAACAGCCCGACTGCACGCGGTCGCTGGGACAGCCGACATTCAGGTTGATCTCGTCATAGCCCCAGCCGGCGCCGATGCGCGCAGCCTCGGCCAGTTGCGCGGGCTCTGATCCGCCAAGTTGCAGCGCCAGCGGATGCTCGGCCGCGTCGTAATCCAGAAGCCGCGCGCGGTCGCCATGGATCACGGCAGGCGCGGTCACCATCTCGGTATAAAGCAGGGCGCGGCGCGACAGCAGGCGGTGAAAGCCGCGGCAGGCGCGATCCGTCCAGTCCATCATCGGCGCAACCGACAGCCTTGCCGCCTGATCCAGCATCATGCCCATGCCCAAAAACCCGCAGAGAAACGCCGCCTATAGCGCCATGCGCCGCGAAAACCAAGTGCCGAGGGGAAGAATGGCGGTCCCAACACGATTCGAACGTGTGGCCTCTACCTTCGGAGGGTAGCGCTCTATCCAGCTGAGCTATGGGACCGCAAGGCCGGCGCG
>JAXMDJ010000037.1:0-19124 GCA_046348875.1 Paracoccus sp. (in: a-proteobacteria) | reverse complement strand
CTCGGCCTGGTCGGGCGACAGCGGCAACTTCTGGGGCCACAACGCCATCCTGCGGGTCAGCGCCTTCGCACAATGCTGCGGACTGCCGGAACTGCCGGGCAGGCCGCCCTTTGGCGGCAGCATTCTCAGCCATGACTTCGTCGAGGCGGCCCTGCTGCGCCGCGCCGGCTGGAAGGTGCGGCTGGACCACGACCTGCGCCAAAGCTACGAGGGCAGCCCGCCCTCGCTGCTGGACATGGCCGTGCGCGAACGCCGCTGGGCGCAGGGCAACCTGCAACATGCACGGCTGATCTTTTCGCGCGGCTTCACCTGGATCAGCCGGGCGCATTTCATCATCGGCATCCTTGGCTTCCTGATGTCGCCGATCTGGCTGGCGATGATCGTCGTCGGCCTGACGCTGTCGGCCACCGTGCTGCTGTCGCGGCCCGATTACTTCCCGCAGACCTACCAGCTTTTCCCCGACTGGCCGACCTTCGACCCGGTCAGGATGCTGTGGCTGTTCGTGGCTGCGATGGCCTTCCTGCTGGTGCCGAAATTCATCGCTACCATCCGGGCCTGGCTGCGGCCGCTGGCCAAGGATTCGGGCGGCAATGTGCGCGTCCTTGCCTCGGCCGTGTTCGAGATCGTGCTGTCGACGCTGATCGCGCCGGTGCAGATGCTGATCCAGACGCGCCAGATCCTCGATATCCTCTTGGGCCGCGATTCCGGCTGGGAGGCGCAGGTCCGCGCCGGCCAGATGCCGCCATGGCGCGTGGTGCTGCGCCGCCATGCGATCCATGTCATCGCCGGCATCGCCACGCTGGTCGTGCTGGCCTATCTGTCGCCCTGGCAACTGGTCTGGCTGTCGCCCATTCTGGCGGGGCTGATCCTGTCGCCCCTGACCTCGCGCTGGTCGGCGAGCCCGGTCTTTGGCCGCTGGGCGCGCCGCCACGGCCTGCTGGTCACCCCCGAGGAACGCAACCCGCCCGAAATCCTGACCGCCGCCAACGCGCTTGGCTTCCGCATCGCCGGCACCCTGCCGGGTGAGGGGCTTGCCGCGCTTGGCAAGGATGCGGCCTTGCGCGCGCGCGTCATGGCGCTGCTGCCCGAGACGCCGGCCGGCCCGCCCTCGAAGCGGCTCGACACGGTCGCGGCCGGTGCCAAGATCGCCTGCGCCACCACCCAGGCCGAGGCGCTGAGCTTTCTGACCGCGCCCGAGAAGCTGGCGCTGGTCGAAAGCCGTGCCCTGATCGAAACCTTGGCGAAGCTGCCCAGATGAAGCGCATCGCAGCACTCGACATGCTGCGCGGCTATGCGCTGGTCTGCATCATGCTGGACCACATGCCCATCGGCGTGCTGCGCAACTTCACGCTGGCGAATTTTGCCAT
Source organism: Paracoccus sp. (in: a-proteobacteria) (assembly GCA_046348875.1). GTDB lineage: Bacteria > Pseudomonadota > Alphaproteobacteria > Rhodobacterales > Rhodobacteraceae > Paracoccus. The sequence goes on along the minus strand of JAXMDJ010000037.1, from coordinate 17,757 downwards.
CTTCGACGCGGCCGAGCTGTTCGTGCTGCTGTCGGGGTTTCTGGTCGGCATGGTCTGGGTCAAGGTCGAGGCCAAGGAAGGTCAATGGGCCGCGCAGAAGCGCTTTCTGAAGCGCGCGGTGCAGGTCTGGCTGGCGCTGGTCATCGGCGCGGTGATCCTGGCGCTGTTCTCGGCGCTGCTGTTCGCGCTGCACCTGAACCATACGACGGTGTGGTTTCAGTATTCGCGCTGGATCTTCGAGCATCCGCTGGGTTACCTCGCCACGGTCGCGCTGATGTGGATGCAGCCGAACCTGATGGACGTGCTGGCGCTTTACGTCCTGCTGATCGCGACGGCGCCGGTGACGGTGCCGTTCCTGCTGCGCTGGCCGGTGCTGGCGCTGGCGGTTTCGGTGCTGGTCTGGTTCTTTGCCGAGCCGCTGAACGCGCTGGTGCCGAACCAGCGGCCGGGGCCGGGGCTGCTGTTCAACCCCTTCGGCTGGCAGCTTCTGTTCTTTGTCGGCGTGGCGATGGGGGCGTTTCGCCGCCAGATCATGCCGGTCCTGCTGCGCTGGCGCGGGCTGGTGACGCTGGTCTCGACCGGGATCCTGCTGTTCAGCTTTACCATGGTCATCGCCTGGCGGATCGGCCTGCCGGCAAAGCCGGTCAGCGACGTGCTGGCGGCGATCTCGGGTCCCATCGACAAGTGGTCGCTGGATGGGCTGCGGCTGACGGCGATCCTTGCGGCAAGCTGGATGGTGGCGGTGCCGCTGGCCGGCCCTTTTGCGTGGATGGCCGGAACCCGGCTGGGCGAGGCTTTGGCCGAGATCGGCCGCGGCGGCCTGTTCTCGTTCGTCGTTTGCGTGCTGTTGTCGATCTGGGGCGATGCGATGCAGATGACGGCGCCGGACGGCACCATGGGCATCTGGCTGCGCGTCGCCATGGATGTCTGGGTGATCGTGGCGCTTTGGGCCGCCGCGGCGACCTGGATGCGGCGCGAGACATGGATCGGTGCCCTGCGGACCCGGTTCGGCAAGGTGTGACGCGCCCCGCGCGCCTCTTTGCCCTGTATGTGACGGAGTGATGATGAGACCGGATATCGATATCGCGCGGGACGCCCATAAGCTGCCCATCACCGAAATTGCCGCCCGCCTCGGGCTGGGCGCGGCCGATATCCTGCCTTATGGCCATGACAAGGCCAAGATCACGCATCAGGCCATCGCCGGGCTGGCCGGGCGTGCGCAGGGCAAGCTGATCCTTGTCACCGCCATCAACCCGACCCCCGCGGGCGAGGGCAAGACCACCACCACCGTCGGTCTGGGCGACGCGCTGAACCGCATCGGCCAGCGCGCCACCATCTGCATCCGCGAGGCCTCGCTGGGGCCGAACTTCGGCATGAAGGGCGGCGCCGCTGGCGGCGGCATGGCGCAGATCGTGCCGATGGAGGACATGAACCTGCATTTCACCGGTGATTTCCACGCCATCACCAGCGCGCACAACCTGCTTGCGGCGATGATCGACAATCACATCCACTGGGGCAATGCGCTGAAGATCGATCCGCGCCGGGTGACATGGCGGCGGGTGATGGACATGAACGACCGCGCGCTGCGCCATGCGGTGATCGGGCTTGGCGGCCCCGCCAACGGCCAGCCGCGCGAAAGCGGCTTCGACATCACCGTGGCCTCCGAGGTGATGGCGATCCTGTGTCTGGCCCGCGACCTTGCCGACTTGCAAGAGCGGCTGGGCCGCATCGTCATCGCCGAGACCTTCGACAGGGCGCCGGTGACCGCGCGCGATATCGGCGCCGATGGCGCGATGACGGTTCTGCTGCGCGATGCCTTGCAGCCGAACCTTGTCCAGACGCTGGAAAACAATCCGGCGCTGGTTCATGGCGGCCCCTTCGCCAATATCGCGCATGGCTGCAACTCGGCCATGGCGACGCGTACGGCGCTGGCGACCTCGGATTATGTCGTGACCGAGGCCGGTTTCGGCGCCGATCTGGGCGCCGAGAAGTTTCTGGACATCAAGTGCCGGCTGGCCGGGCTGACGCCCGATGCCGTCGTGCTGGTGGCGACGGTGCGGGCGCTGAAGATGAACGGCGGCGTGGCCCGCGCCGATCTTGGCGCCGAAAACGTCCCGGCCTTGCAGGCGGGATGCGCCAATCTTGGCCGCCATATCGAAAACATGCGCGGCTATGGCCTGCCGGTGGTGGTGGCGATCAACCATTTCAGCACCGACACCCCGGCCGAGATCGCCGCGCTGGACGAATATGCCCGCAGCCATGGCGTTCAGGCCGTGCTTTGCCGCCACTGGGCCGAGGGCGGGGCAGGGGCCGAGGATCTTGCCCGCGCCGTCGTCGCCATGACTGCGATACCTGCCGATTTCGCGCCGCTTTATCCCGACGACATGCCGCTGTGGGACAAGATCCAGACCATCTGCAAGCGCATCTATCGCGCCGCGGGCGTCGAGGCCGCGCCGGGCGTGCGCGAGCGGCTTGAGGCATGGCAGCAGGCGGGCCATGGCCATCTGCCGGTCTGCATGGCCAAGACGCAGTATTCGTTCTCGGCCGATCCGGCGGCGCTTGGTGCGCCCGAAGGCTTCACGATCCCGCTGCGCGAGGTGCGGCTGGCGGCGGGCGCGGGCTTTGTCGTCGCCATCTGCGGCGATATCATGACCATGCCCGGCCTGCCGCGCGAACCCGCGGCCTTGCGGATCGGGCTGGACGCGCAGGGGCAGGTGCAGGGGCTGTTCTGACCATGCGGGCGGGCTTTCCCATCGCGCTGCCGGGGATGCGGGTGGGCCTGCTAGGCGGGTCCTTCGACCCCGCGCATGAGGGCCATGTCCACATCACCGAAATGGCGCTGCGGCGCTTTCGGCTGGATCGGGTCTGGTGGCTGGTCAGCCCCGGCAACCCGCTGAAGGCGCATGGCCCCGCACCTTTGGCCGGGCGTATCGCGGATGCGCGCCGCATCATGCGCGATCCGCATGTCGAGATCACCGGCATCGAGGCCGCGCTTGGCACGCGCATGACCGCCGACACCATCGCCGCGCTGCAACGGCTTTACCCGCGCGTGCGCTTTGTCTGGCTGATGGGGGCCGACAACATGGTGCAGTTCGACCGCTGGGGCCATTGGCGCGACATCGCCGCCCGCCTGCCCATCGGCGTCATCGCAAGGCCGGGCTGGCGGATGCCGGCGCGGTTTTCGCGCGCGGGACGGATGCTCTGGCGTGCCCGCCAGTCCGAGGCGCAGGCGCCCCGGCTGGCCGACATGGCGCCGCCCGCCTGGGTGATGATCAACGTGCCGCTGAACAAGCAAAGCTCCAGCGCCATCCGCGCAAGACAGAAGGGAAGGACGACATGAACCAGCTTTCCCGCCGGGGTTTCATTGCCGGGCTCAGCCTGCTGGCGCTGGCGCCGCAGGTGCTGCGCGCCGGTCCCGCCGTGGCCGCCGATCCCGATATCGACGGGGTGCTGGCTTATGCGGTGCTGGACCCGGTCAGCGGGCAGGTGCTGGCCCAGCGTCAGGCCGACCTGCCCTTGCCCCCGGCCAGCACGCTGAAATCGGTGACCGCGCTTTACGCGCTGGAAAAGCTGGGCGACGGGCATCGCTTCGCCACCCGCGTCGTCCGTGCCGGGAACATGCTGATCCTTGTGGGCGGCGGCGACCCGGTGCTGGATACCGACGCGCTGGCCGATCTTGCCGCGCGCACCGCCGAGGCGGAAAAGACCAGCGGATTGCCCGCCCCCTCGGCCTTCATGGTCTGGGGCGGCGCGCTGCCCCGCATCGAGCGGCTGGACCCGGCGCAGGACGAGCATCTGCCCTATAACCCGACGATCTCGGGGATGATCCTGAACTTCAACCGGGTCTATCTGGACTGGCGACGCGGCAAGTCTGGGCCGGAACTGTCCTTGCAGGCGCGCGGCGCCCGGCAATCGCCGCGGGCCTATACGGTCACCATTGCGCCGGCCGAGCGCAGCCTGCCGCTGTTTGCCTATGACGACAGCGGCAAGCTGGAAAGCTGGACGGTGGCGCGGGGCGCGCTGGCGCGTCCGGGCAGCCGCTGGTTGCCGGTTCGCCGCCCCGAGCTTTACGCGGGCGACGTGTTCCAGACGCTGTGCCGGGCGCGCGGGCTGGCGCTGCCCGCCCCCGAGGTGATCGAGATCATGCCCGACGGCACCGAGATCGCCCGCCACGAAAGCCCGCCGCTGCGCGAGATCGTGACCGGCATGATGGAATATTCCACCAACCTGACCGCCGAGGTTCTGGGGCTGAGCGCCAGCGGCGCGGGCGATGTGGAGACCTCGGCCAAGGCGATGGAGGCGTGGCTGCGCGCGCAGGGCATTGCCGGCCCCTTCAGCCTGCATGACCATTCCGGCCTGTCGCCGGCGAACCGCATGACGGCGCTGGCGCTGGCGCAGACCCTGGCCGGGCCGGGCAGGCGGCGCGACCTGCGCACGGTGATGAAAGAGATCTCGCTGCGCGATGCCAAGGGCAGGCGCAAGGACAGCCCGATCCGTATTCAGGCCAAGACCGGGACACTGAATTTCGTCTCGAACCTGGCGGGATATGCGCATGATGGCGACGGGCGCGAGCTGGTCTTTGCCACGCTGAGCATGAACGAGGCGCGCCATGCCGCCAGTCAGGGGCAGGAACTGCCCGACGGGCTGATCGGCTGGACCCGCCGGGCAAAAGCCGCCCAGCAGGCGCTGATCGAGGGCTGGTTCGCCGCGGGCCTTGGCCGGTTGCCCGACCCGGATCCCGACCCCGGCATCGGGGCTGCGCCCGCAGACGTGCCGCGCGCCATCCCCATGCCGCTGAGCACGCAGGGGCCGCTGAGCACGCAGGGGCCGGCGCTGAAGCTGCCGGCACCGTCGCAGCCCTAGCCGCAGACCCCGGCTTTTCCGGGTTACAGAAACCGGTGGCGGGCGCGGGCCGCGAACTCGATGGCGCCGGCATGCAGGCGATCGATGTCAAGCTGGTCGCGGATCTCGGCCAGCATCTCGGTCTCGACGACGCCGGCGCGCCCGTCCGAGGCCGCCACGTCGCAGGCCAGCACATAGGCAGTGTCGTAAAGCTTTTCCGGCAGCGCCTCGCGGACAAGGCCGAAAAGCGCGTCCAGACCGTCCTCGACCTCGAACAGCGAGATGACGGTCTGCGACACCGGGCGGATGCGGTCGATGTCGTAATTGGCGAAGACCGGGGTATGGTTCACCGCGCGCTCGATGGCGACCAGTTCGGCGGTGCGCAGGTTCTGGTCGGATGCCGAAACCGCCACCATCACCGCGATCAGCGCGTCGCAGGGCGTGAATGAGGGAAGGTCTTCGGACATGGCGTCTCTCCGGTGGTTTTCAGGGTAATTATTGACCATTCCGCGCCGTTTCAATACGGGGAAATTCTCAAGAACGGAGACCCGAGATGACCGCCCTGCGTGACGCCGCGATGAAATCCAAGGCCTGGCCCTTTGAAGAGGCCCGCCGCGTGCTGAAACGCTATGAAAAGAAGGCGCCCGAAAAGGGATATGTCCTGTTCGAGACCGGCTACGGCCCCTCGGGGTTGCCGCATATCGGCACCTTCGGCGAGGTGGCGCGCACGACGATGATCCGCCGCGCCTTCGAGATGATCTCGGACATTCCGACGCGGCTTTTCTGCTTTTCGGACGATCTGGACGGGATGCGCAAGGTCCCCGAAAACGTGCCGCAGACGGATATGCTGCGCGAGCATCTGCAAGAGCCGCTGACCAGCGTGCCCGACCCCTTTGGCGAATACCCGAGCTTCGGCGCCCATAACAACGCCATGCTGCGCCGCTTTCTGGATACGTTCGGCTTTGAATACGAATTCATCAGCGCGACCGAATTCTACAAATCCGGCCAGTTCGATCCGACGCTGCTGCTGGCGGCCGAGCGTTACGACGCCATCATGGAGATCATGCTGGCATCCCTGCGCGAGGAACGCCAGCAGACCTATTCCTGCTTCCTGCCGATCAGCCCGAAAACCGGGCGCGTGCTTTACGTCCCGATCAAGCATGTCGATGCCAAGAACGGCACCATCACCTTTGACGAGGACGGCGTCGAGACCACGCTGCCCGTCACCGGCGGCCATGTGAAGCTGCAATGGAAGCCGGATTTCGGCGCCCGCTGGGCCGCGTTGGACGTCGATTTCGAGATGTATGGCAAGGATCACAGCACCAACACGCCGATCTATGACGGCATCTGCGAGGTGCTGGGCGGCCGAAAGCCCGAGCATTTCAGCTATGAGCTGTTCCTTGACCAGCACGGGCAAAAGATCAGCAAATCCAAGGGCAACGGGCTTTCGATCGACGAATGGCTGACCTATGCGGCCACCGAAAGCCTGAGCTATTTCATGTATCAGAAGCCCAAGACCGCCAAGCGGATGTATTTCGACGTCATCCCCAAGGCCGTGGACGAATATCACCAGCAGCTTCGCGCCTATCCCGACCAGACGCCGGACCAGCAACTGGCGAACCCCGTCTGGCATATCCATGGCGGCGACGTACCGGCCTCGGACATGGTGGTGCCGTTCCAGATGCTGTTGAACCTTGCCTCGGTCGCCGGGGCCAAGGACAAGACCGGGCTTTGGGGTTTCATCCGCCGCTATGCGCCCGAGGCCAGCCCCGAGACCCACCCGACGCTGGATCAGGCCGCCGAATTCGCCGTGCGCTACTTCAACGACTTCGTGGCGCCGACGCGGGCCTTCCGCGCGCCGTCGGAAAAAGAACGCCGCGCGCTGGAGGATCTGGCCGGGCGGCTGGCCGCATGGGACCAGCCGGCGGACGCGGACGCGTTGCAGACCATGGTCTTTGCCATCGGCCGCGATCACGAGTTCGAGCCGATGAAGGACTGGTTCCAGGCGTTGTATCAGGTGCTGCTGGGCGCCGATCAGGGGCCGCGCTTCGGCGGCTTCATCGCGCTTTATGGCGTGGCCGAGACCCGCACCCTGATCGAGCGGGCGCTGGCGGGCGAACTGGCGTCTGGCTCAATCGCCTGATATTGCAGCGAAAAAAGCTGTTGCGCGTGGCGGTGTTGCGCCGCGCGCATGGTTAACGGATGGTTAACAAGAGATTGCCAAATTCCTGACAGAGCGCGTGGGCTTCTGCCTCGCGGATCTGGATGAGGGGATATTTGGCATGAGCATAGCGATTATCGGCAATCAGGCCCTGATGCCGCGGCCGTTCCAGGCGGGTCTGGGGCTTTGGTCCCGGACCGACGGCCTGCCCGGCTCGCCGACGTGGTCGGGGGCCGCGAATGCCGGCATCGTGCCGGCGGACGAGGATTTCGGCACCTGCCTTGAAATCCTCAAGCAGGATACGGTGACCTCGGTGCGCTACATGCGGCGCACGCCGATCAATCCGGGCAACTATCTGCGCATCTCGGCGCGGGTGAAGGCGATCGCGGGCAACCTGCCGCAGGTGCGCATCGCGGCATTCGCCGGCAATGCGCAGGGCGCCAATGTCGGCGGCGTCGCGCAGGTCGGACCTGCGGTCACCTTGCCGGGCTATGGGCAGGTGGCCGAGGTTTCCGCCATTGTCGGCAGCGGCCGGCGGGACGGCGTCGACATGGCCTGGGGGCGCAGCGCGACCTTCGGTCATTTCGGGCTGGACCTGATCGGCGACAACAACGGCTCGATCCGCATCGAAAGCATCGTCATCGAGGACGTGACCGCGGCCTTCCTGCCGGGGATGCTGGACTGGGTCGATGTGCGCGATTTCGGCGCCGTGGGCGATGGCACGACCGACAACACCGCCGCCTTCATCGCCGCCAACCAGGCCGCCGGCAACAATACGGTGCTGGTCCCGGAAGGGCAGTATTACATCCGCTCGAGCCTGAGCATGAGCGCGCCGATGCGCTTTGTCGGCACACTGAAGATGCCGCGCGCGGCACGCCTGTCGCTGACCCGCAGCTTCGACTATCCGACCTATGCCGCGGCCTTCGGCGACGAGACCGAGGGGCTGAAGCGCGCGATCCAGGCGCTGTTCGGCTTTACCGATCACAACGTGCTGGACCTTGGCGGCCGCTGCGTCCACCTGCGCGAGCCGATCACCATGCCCGGCACCTATCCGGGGCTGACGCGCTTTGCCAACCGCCGCGTCATCGCCAACGGCCAGATCGCCATCGAGCCGGGCGCGGTCTGGAACACCGCGACCGTCGGCTCCAGCGCGACCTATGACCCGGCGCAGTCCCTGACGCTGAGCAACGTCGCCAATGTCGCCAGCATCGAGATCGGATCGCGCGTCAGCGGCAACGGCGTCGGGCGCGAGGTCTATGTCCGCGACAAGAACGTGGCCACCCGCACGCTGACGCTGTCGCAGCCGCTTTACGGCGGTGCCGGCACGCGCAGCTATACCTTCTATCGCTATCGCTACGCCTTCGATTTCTCGGACATGGAGCATCTGGCGCGCTTCAACTTCGACGATGTCGAGTTCCTGCTGAACGGCATCTGCAGCGGCGTCATGCTGGCCAAGACCGGCGATATGAACTGCTTCCGCGACTGCTATTTCACCCGGCCGAAGGACCGCGGCATCACCTCGATCGGCAGCGCCTGCCAGGCGATGCTGGTGGCGCGTTGCGACTTTTTGTCGGACGAGATGACGGACCTGGCGCAGAACCGCAAATCGGTCGCGATCAACATCAACAACAACGACGCGCGCATCTATGACAACCGCGTCGTGCGCTTTGGCCATTTCCTTGTCGCCAATGGCGGCGGCCATGTGATCGAGGGCAACCACTGGTTCCAGGGCGACAATGCCCAGAACGGCGTGCGCTTTGGCGGGCTGGTCCTGACCCAGGCCAATGCGCAGATCAACGTGGTCGGCAACTATATCGACAACTGCTCGATCGAGTGGACGAACGAACACGACCCCTATCCGAATTTCGGCGCCAACGAATATTCCTTTGGCGGGCTGACGATCTCGGGGAACACGTTCCTGGTCTCGAACGTGTCGGCGGGGTTCAACTGGCTGGTGGTCAAGCCCTATGGCAGCGGGCATTTCATCCATGGCATGTCGGTCATGGGCAACGTCTTCAAGGCGCTTTACAACAAGATCAACCGCGTCGAGCGCGTCGATACCACCTTTGCCGACCTGAACTATCAGCGGATGCGCAACATCCTGTTCCACGGCAATACCTTCAACGGCGTCACCGCCTATGTCGCGAACCCGGTCGACATCACCCATACACAGGCCACGGCCTCAAGCCGCTGGGTGCTGACGATCAATTCGCAACTGCCCTTCAACGGCTATGCGCGCAACATTGAATCGCTGGTCGCGCGCAGCCCGATCACCAGCTCCAACGGCACCCGCGTCGGCGACATGCCCTGGGTGCAGACCCAGCAGGGCGCGACCGGGCGGCAGGTGGCCTTCAACTGGAACACGGCGGTCAAGGGCACGCTGAGCTTCCGCGTGCGGGTCGACAACCCCGATTGACCGGCGCCCATACCGGTGCAGCAGAACCCCCGGCGGTCATTCCGCCGGGGGTTTCAGCATGTCCGCCGCCCCCAGCCGGTAAGCCTGCCCGAAGCCCGCATTCAGCAGGCCCGCGACCGGCTCGATCCGCCAGAAGCGGAAATCGGGCAGGTCGAAATAGACCTGCGCCCTGGGGTCGCGCGCCAGCCAGCGCGCCCGGCGTTCGGGGTCGTCCCCGGCCGGAACCGCGCGCCCCATCAGCGAAAGCCGGGCATGGGTCATGGCATCGCCCTTGCCCGGTTCGGCCGCGATCAGCAGCCCGGCCCGAGGATCCGCCGCCAGCGCCCGACTATGCGCGGCCAGCCCCGACAGCAGCGCCAGCGGCGCGCCGTCGCGATCCGCCTGCACCGCGATTCGGGTGACCAGCGGCAGGCCGGTCTCGGGCTCGATGCTGCCAAGGCTGGCGTGGCGCATGGCGTCAAGCAGCGCACGGGCCAGCGCGCGGGCGGCGTCGTCGGTGGGGCGGATCGGGTCGGGTTTCATGGCGGGTTTCTCGTGTAGCTGCCGGTATCATCCGTTATCTTCTCTACAGGAGCGCTGACGAACCTGTGAACAATTTACAAAAAGGCCCGCGACAAGGTGAATAAATTTACAAAATTCTCTATATAAAAAAATAGTTTACGAGAATTGTGAATTTGTATTAACCTTGGTCGCAGGATGGTTTTGCACTTGCTTACAGGCATCCGAAGACAAGCGTCGGCACGCCCTCGGTGAAACCATGTCGCGAAAAGAAGAGGTCAGTCATGTCCGTTGAAAACCTTGCCAAACACCCGATTCCGCCGGGTTTTGGGAATGCCCTTGTCCAGCCGGCGGATTACGACCGCCTTTATGCCGAATCGATCTCGGACCCCGAAGGGTTCTGGGCGCGCGAGGGCAAGCGGCTGGACTGGATCGAGCCCTATACCAAGGTCAAGAACACCGATTTCACCCTGGGCAAGGTCTCGATCAAGTGGTTCGAGGACGGGGTGCTGAACGCCTGCGTGAACTGCGTCGACCGCCACCTGCCGACCCGCGCCAACCAGACCGCGATCATCTTCGAACCCGACGACCCCGCCGCGCCCGCGCGCCACATCACCTATGCCGAGCTTTCGGACAGGGTGAACCGCATGGCCAATGTCCTGCTGTCGCAGGGCGTCATGCGCGGCGACCGCGTCGTGATCTACATGCCGATGATCCCCGAGGCCGCCTATGCGATGCTGGCCTGCGCGCGGATCGGCGCGATCCATTCCATCGTCTTTGCCGGCTTCTCGCCCGACGCGCTGGCCAACCGCATCAACGATTCGGGTGCGAAGCTGGTCATCACCGCCGATACCGCCCCGCGCGGCGGCCGGCGCACGGCGCTGAAGTCGAATGCCGACGCGGCGCTTCTGCATTGCTCGGACCGGGTGCGCTGCCTTGTGGTGAAGCATACCGGCGACCAGACCACCTGGGTCGATGGCCGCGACGTCGATGTGCTGGCGCTGATGGAGCAGGTCAGCCCCGATTGCCCGCCGCGCCCGATGAATGCCGAGGACCCGCTGTTCATCCTTTACACCTCGGGTTCCACCGGCAAGCCGAAGGGCGTCGTGCATACGACCGGCGGCTATCTTGCCTATGCGGCGATGACGCATGAGCTGGTCTTCGACTACAGGGACGGCGACATCTTCTGGTGTACGGCCGATGTGGGCTGGGTCACCGGGCACAGCTATATCGTCTATGGCCCGCTGGCCAACGGCGCCACCACGCTGATGTTCGAGGGCGTGCCGAACTATCCCGATGCCGGCCGGTTCTGGGCGGTCTGCGACAAGCATCAGGTGACGCAGTTCTATACCGCACCGACGGCGATCCGGGCGCTGATGGGGCAGGGGCCGGAATGGGTCGACAAATACGACCTTTCCAGCCTGCGGGTGCTGGGTTCGGTCGGCGAGCCGATCAACCCCGAGGCCTGGAACTGGTATGACAAGCATGTCGGCAAGGGCCGCTGCCCGATCGTCGACACCTGGTGGCAGACCGAGACCGGCGGCCACATGATCACCGCGCTGCCCGGCGCCATCGAGACCAAGCCCGGCTCGGCCACGCTGCCCTTCTTTGGCGTCGAACCCGTGGTGCTGGACGCCGCCAGCGGCGAGGTCCAGCAGGGCAATGGCGTCGAGGGGGTGCTGTGCATCGGCGACAGCTGGCCGGGGCAGATGCGCACCGTCTGGGGCGACCATGAACGCTTCATGGAGACCTATTTCCAGCAATATCCCGGCTATTACTTCACCGGCGACGGCTGCCGCCGCGACGAGGACGGCTATTACTGGATCACCGGCCGCGTCGATGACGTCATCAACGTCAGCGGCCACCGCATGGGCACGGCCGAGGTGGAATCGGCGCTGGTCGCCCATCCCAAGGTCGCCGAATCCGCCGTTGTCGGCTATCCGCACCCGCTGAAGGGGCAGGGCATCTATGCCTATGTCACGCTGATGAACGGCATCGAGCCCAGCGAGGACCTGCGCAAGGAACTTGAGGCCTGGGTCAGGACCGAGATCGGCCCCATCGCCAAGCCCGACCTGATCCAGTGGGCGCCGGGCCTGCCCAAGACCCGCTCGGGCAAGATCATGCGCCGCATCCTGCGCAAGATCGCCGAAGACGATTTCGGCGCCCTCGGCGACATCTCGACGCTGGCCGATCCCGGCGTCGTCGAAGACCTGATTGCCAACCGCATGAACCGGGGCTGAACGCCGGTCCTGCACCCCCCTCGCGCGGGCATCCCGCCCGCGCGGTCCAACAGGAGCCAAAGACCATAAATGGCAGTTACCGAAGCAATGGATATCGACCGCTCGCGGCCGATGACGCGCGAGGAGAAGAAGGTCATCCTCGCGTCGTCGCTGGGTACCGTTTTCGAATGGTATGACTTCTATCTTTACGGTTCGCTCGCGGCGATCATCGGCGCGCAGTTCTTCACCTCGTTCCCCGAGGCGACGCGGAACGTCTTCGCGCTGCTGGCATTTGCCGCAGGCTTCATCGTGCGCCCCTTCGGCGCGCTTGTCTTCGGTTCGCTCGGCGATCTTGTCGGGCGGAAATACACCTTCCTGATGACCATCCTGATCATGGGCATGTCCACCTTCATCGTCGGCCTGCTGCCCGGCTATGAAAGCTGGGGCATGGCCGCGCCGGTCATCCTGATCGCGCTGCGCATGTTGCAGGGTCTGGCGCTGGGTGGCGAATATGGCGGGGCCGCGACCTATGTCGCCGAGCACGCGCCGATGAACCGCCGCGGCTATTACACCAGCTGGATCCAGACCACGGCGACCATGGGTCTGCTGCTGTCGCTGGTCATCATCCTGCTGGTGCAGTCCTATGTGAACGGCAATTACGACCCCGTGCCGCAATTCTCGAACGGCGCGCCGCTTCTGGGTCCCGATGGCGCGCAGGTCATGCTTGAGCCCTTCAAGGCCTGGGGCTGGCGCATTCCGTTCCTTGGCTCGATCTTCCTGCTGGGGATCTCGCTTTATATCCGGCTGCAAATGGAAGAAAGCCCGGCCTTCAAGCACATGAAGGAAGAGGGCACCCAGTCCAAGGCGCCGCTGAAAGAGGCCTTCGGCCAGTGGAAGAACGCCAAGATCGCCCTGATCGCGCTGTTCGGGCTGGTCGCGGGACAGGCGGTGGTCTGGTATTCGGGCCAGTTCTATGCGCTGTTCTTCATCAACAACGTCGTCAAGCTGGACCAGTTCACCTCGAACGTGCTGGTGGCTTGGTCGCTGATCCTGGGCACCGGCGGCTTTGTGTTCTTCGGCTCGCTTTCGGACAAGATCGGGCGCAAGCCGATCATCCTTGCGGGCTGTGCGCTGGCCGCGCTGACCTATTTCCCGGTCTTCAAGGCGATCACCGAAACCGCGAACCCGGCGCTGGCCCATGCCCAGCAGACGGTCGAGGTCAATGTGACCGCCGACCCGGCCACCTGCTCGTTCCAGTTCAACCCGACGGGCACGGCCAAGTTCACCTCGTCCTGCGACATCGCCAAGGCGATGCTGGCGAAATCCTCGGTCAACTATACCTCGACCGATGCGCCCGCGGGCAGCCCGACGCATGTCACCATCGCCGGGACCGAAATCCCGATCTATGACGGCACGTTGAAGGGCGACGAACTGAAGGCCGCCAAGGCCGCCTATGAAAAGTCGGTGAACGACGCGCTGATGGCGGCGGGCTATCCGATCGACGCCAAGGCCAACACCACCGTGGCCAAGGCCAGCAACTTCTTCGACGTCTTCAACGCGCAGAACTTCAAGCTGGTTCTGCTGATGACCTACCTGATCGTGCTGGTCACCATGGTCTATGGCCCGATGGCCGCGGCCCTGGTCGAGATGTTCCCGACCCGCATCCGCTATTCGGGCATGTCGCTGCCTTACCATATCGGCAACGGCTGGTTCGGTGGCCTCTTGCCGGCGACGGCCTTCGCGATCTCGGCCCAGTCCGGCAATATCTATGCGGGTCTGTGGTATGCGATCATCGTCGCCTCGATCACGGTGGTGATCGGCCTGATCTTCGTCTCGAACAGCGGCTATCGCCGCAGCCTGTTCGGCGATGACCCCGACCACAAGCTGCACCAGTCGGGTTACAGGGACGCACCGCCCTCGAAGGGCTGGTGATCGGAAAAACGGGGGCCCCGGGACGCAAGTTCCGGGGCCCTTTGGGCTTGTCCGTCCCTGCCGTCGGGACTGGGCGCGGCGAACGAACATGACGGCGATTTCGACTGTAGAGGAGGACGAAGGACATGAGCGACAAGCAGGCTGCAAACGCCTATTGGCGTGCCAATGTGCGGATCATCTGGATCTGCATGGCGGTCTGGGCACTGGTATCTTACGGGTTCGGCATCCTGCTGCGCCCGATGATATCGGGGATCGGCGTCGGGGGATCTGACCTTGGCTTCTGGTTTGCCCAGCAAGGATCGATCCTGGTCTTCATCGTGCTGATTTTCATTTACGCGGCATGGATGAACCGGCTGGACCGCGAACATGGCGTCGAGGAATAGGCCATGGACCAGTTCACCCTGAACCTGATTTTCATCGGCGCGTCCTTCGCGCTTTATTTCGGCATTGCGATCTGGGCCCGGGCGGGCTCGACCGCGGAATTCTATGCCGCCAACCGCGGCGTGCATCCGGTGATGAACGGCATGGCCACGGCCGCCGACTGGATGTCGGCCGCCAGCTTCATCTCGATGGCCGGGCTGATCGCCTTTACCGGCTATGACAATTCGACCTATCTGATGGGCTGGACCGGCGGCTATGTGCTGCTGGCGATGCTGCTTGCGCCCTATCTGCGCAAGTTCGGCAAGTTCACCGTGCCCGAATTCATCGGCGACCGCTTCTATTCGCGGACCGCGCGCATCATCGGCGTGGTCTGCCTGCTGATCATCTCGATCACCTATGTCATCGGCCAGATGGAGGGGGTGGGCATCACCTTTGCCCGCTATCTTGAGGTCGGCAAGGAAACCGGCCTGTGGATCGGGGCGGCGGTCGTCTTTGCCTATGCGGTGCTGGGCGGCATGAAGGGCGTCACCTATACGCAGGTCGCGCAATATGTCGTCCTGATCGTCGCCTATACGATCCCGGCGGTCTTCATCTCGCTGGCGCTGACCGGGAACTTTCTGCCGCAGCTTGGGCTGTTCGGGACGCATGACGCCTCGGGGATGGAGTTTCTGGCCAAGCTGGACCAGGTGGTGACCGATCTGGGCTTCAAGGCCTATACGGCGCATAACGGCTCGACCCTGAACATGGTGATGTTCACGCTGGCCCTGATGATCGGGACGGCGGGGCTGCCCCATGTCATCATCCGCTTTTTCACCGTGCCCAAGGTCTCGGACGCGCGCTCGTCGGCGGGCTGGGCGCTGGTCTTCATCGCGCTGCTTTACACCGTCGCCCCGGCGGTCGGCTCGATGGCGCGGCTGAACCTGTCGGCGACGATGTGGCCCGGCGCCGCGACCGGCGAGACCTTCTCGCAGCCCGCCGTGTCGCTGGCCGATATCGAGACGAAGCCCGAACTGAACTGGATGCGGACCTGGGCCAAGACCGGCCTTCTGCAATGGCAGGACCTGAACGGCGACGGGCTGATCCAGTATTACAACGACAAGGCCACCGACGGCCCCGCGGCCGAGATGGCCGCCGCGCAGGGGCTGAAGGGCAACGAACTGCCCACCGTCAGCAATGACATCATGGTGCTGGCCAACCCGGAGATCGCCAATCTGCCGGGCTGGGTCATTGCCATCGTCGCGGCGGGCGGCCTTGCGGCGGCGCTGTCGACGGCGGCGGGGCTTTTGCTGGCGATCTCGGGCGCGGTCAGTCACGACCTCATCAAGGGCGCGATCAACCCCGCCATCTCGGAAAAGAACGAACTGCTGGCGGCGCGTATCTCGATGGCGGTGTCGATCCTTGTCGCGACGATCCTGGGGCTGAACCCGCCGGGCTTTGCCGCGCAGACCGTGGCGCTGGCCTTCGGCCTTGCCGCCAGTTCGATCTTTCCGGTGCTGATGATGGGCATTTTCAGCAAGCGGGTGAACAAGCAGGGCGCGATCTGGGGCATGATCGCGGGCATGTTGTCGACCCTGCTTTACATCTTTGCCTACAAGGGCTGGTTCTTCGTCGCCGGCACCAACATGTTCGAGGACACCGCCGCAAACTGGCTGTTCGGCATTGCGCCGGCGTCCTTTGGCGTGGTGGGCGCGGGGCTGAACTTCCTTGTCGCCTATCTCGTGTCGGGTGCCACCGAAGCGCCGCCCGAGCATGTGCAGGACCTCGTGGAATCGATCCGCGTCCCGAAAGGCGCGGGCACGGCCCTTCACCATTAGGCAAAGCCGGCCGCGCCCGGCACCCCGGGCGCGGCCATTTCGCAGCAAAGCGGGGAACGACCATGACCCGGATCGCCAGCTTCCTGTCGGCCATCCATCCCTATGACGCCCTGTCGCAGGACGAGCTGGCGCGCGTCGCCGGTTTCTTCAGCCGCAGGGACTGGCAGGCGGGCGAGACCGTCTATCGCCATGGCGAGGTGCTGGACGGCATTTTCGTGATCGAGGATGCCGAGGTCGAAATCACTGACCGCGACGGCGCGCAGGTCTCGGTCCTTGGGCGCGGCGGCAGCTTTGGCGAACGCGGGCTGATGCGCGACGGCCATGCCGCGACCACCGCCCGCGTGCTGCGGGCCGGCCCGATCCTTGGGCTTGAGGCGCGCGAATTCCGCCGCCTGCTGGGCGCCAGCCCCGCCTTTGCGCGCTTCTTCAACCGCGGCGGCGGTCCGGTCGTGCCGCCTTACGGCGCGCAATTCGCCGATCTGCGCGTGGCCGACCTGCTGACGGGCCGCGCGCCCGTCACCTGCGGTCCGGCCGCGCCGATCACCGAGGCGGCGCAGATCATGCGCGCGGCGGGCGTCTCGTCGCTGGCGGTCACCGACAAGGCCGGTGCGCTTCTGGGCATCGTCACCCTGCGCGACATGTCGAACAAGGTCGTGGCCGAGGGGCGCAGCGGCGCAGAGCCCGTCAGCGCGATCATGACGAAAGACCCGCTGACGCTGGACCCGCAGGCGCTTGGCGCCGACGTGCTGGCCATCATGGCCGAGCACCGCATCGGCCATCTGCCGGTCATTTCGGACGGCTGGCTGGTCGGCATGATTACCCAGACCGACCTGATGCGGGTGCAGGCGGTCTCGGGTCCGGTGCTGATGCGCGATATCGCGGCGGCGGGCGACGATGCGGCGCTGGCCCGCGTCACCGCGCGCATCCCGGAACTGCTGGCGGCGCTGGTGGCCTCGGGTCAGCGGCACGAGGCCGTCACCCGCCAGATCACCGATATCGCCGATGCCGTCACCCGCCGCCTGCTGGCCCTGGCCGAGGCGGAACTGGGGCCGGCGCCCGGGCCGTGGGTGTGGGCGGCCTGCGGCAGTCAGGGCCGGCAGGAACAGACCGGCATTTCCGATCAGGACAACTGCATGATCCTTGGCCCCGGCATGGACCCCGGCCATCCGTGGTTCGCCGCGCTGGCGACCCGGGTCTGCGATGGGCTGAACGCAGCGGGCTATGTCTATTGCCCCGGCGACATGATGGCCACGAACCCGCGCTGGCGTCAGCCCCTTTGCGTCTGGCAGCGCTATTTCCGCGGCTGGATCGACCGGCCCAGCCCCGAGGCGCAGATGCTGGCCAGCGTCATGTTCGACCTGCGCGCCATCGCGGGCGACGCCGCCCTGCTGCGCGAGTTGCAGGCGCAGACATTGGCCGAGGCCGGGAAGAATTCGATCTTTGTCGCCCATATGATCGCCAATTCGCTGAAGCACCGCCCGCCCCTTGGCCTGA
>JAXMDJ010000036.1:0-19770 GCA_046348875.1 Paracoccus sp. (in: a-proteobacteria) | reverse complement strand
GCTGTTCATCGAACGCCGCACCACGCTGGGCCGGGTGCTTAAGGCGGTGGGGGCGGGCGAACTGGCCGCCGCCGCCTCGGGGATCAATGTCGCCCGCTTCAAGATCCTGGCCTTTGCCATCTCGGGTTCGCTGGCGGCCATCGCCGGGCTGATCTTTGCGGTCAAGCTTTCGGGCGGCGCGCCGACCATCGCCAACGGCTTTCTGCTGCCCGCCATCGTCGCGGTGCTGGTGGGCGGCACGCCGCTGACCGGCGGCGTCGGCGGCGTCCTGAACACCGCCATCGGCACGCTGATCGTCGCGGTCATCCGCTCGTCCATGCTGTATTTCGAAATCGATGCCACCAAGCAGCAGATGGTCTTTGGCCTGGTGCTGATCGTGGCCATCGCCCTGACCATCGACCGCAGCAAGCTGCGCACCGTCAAGTAAACCGAGGTTTTCATGGATCATTCCTCCAATCGTTTCTCGCTGCCTGCGGAACCGCGTGAATTCGGGTTCTATGTGAATGGCGGCTGGCGTCAGGGCGCCGAGATGCTGACGCGGCTTTCGCCCGCCCATGGCGTGGCGGTGACGCGGGTGCCGAAATGCAGCCTTGCCGACCTGAACGAGGCCGTCGCCGCCGCCCGCACTGCGTTCGAGGACCGGCGCTGGTCGGGCCTGCCGGGCGCCGCCCGCGCCGCCGTCCTGCTGCGCGCGGCAGAGCTTCTGCGCCAGCGGCGCGAGGAACTGGCCTATTGGGAAACGCTGGAAAACGGCAAGCCCATCGCGCAGGCCATGGGCGAGGTCGAACATTGCATCGCGTGCTTCGAGACCGGCGCCGGTGCCGCGCGCCTGCTGCATGGCGACAGCTTCAACAATCTGGGCGACACGCTGCTGGGCATGACCCTGCGCGAGCCGGTGGGCGTCGTCGGCCTGATCACGCCCTGGAACTTCCCGCTGCTGATCCTGTGCGAGCGCGTGCCCTTCATCCTCGCCTCGGGCTGCACCATGGTCGTGAAACCGGCCGAGGTGACCAGCGCCACCACCCTGATCCTGGCCGATATCCTGGCCGAGGCCGGGCTGCCCGCCGGGGTCTATAACGTCATCACCGGCCCCGGCAGCACGATCGGGCAGGCGATGACCGAACATGCCGATATCGACATGCTGTCATTCACCGGCTCGACCCGGGTCGGGCGTTCGGTCGTCCATGCCAGCGCCGACAGCAACTTCAAGAAGCTGGGACTGGAACTGGGCGGCAAGAACCCCATCGTGGTGTTCGAGGACGCCAATCTTGAGGATGCCGCCGACGCCGCCGCCTTCGGGATCAGCTTCAACACCGGGCAGTGCTGCGTCTCGTCCTCGCGCCTGATCGTGGCGCGCAGCATCGCGGCGAAGTTCGAGGCGCTGGTGGCCGAGAAGATGGCGAAGATCCGCGTCGGCGATCCGCTGGACCTTGCCACGCAGGTCGGCGCCATCACCACCGATGCGCAGAACCAGACCATCCTGAGCTATATCGCGCAGGGCCGCGCCGACGGCGCCGAGATCCGCCTTGGCGGCGAGGCGCTGGACCTTGGCGCGGGCCAGTTCATTGCGCCGACGCTTCTGGGCGGCGTCACCCGCGACATGTCGGTTGCGCGCGAGGAAATCTTTGGCCCGGTGCTGGTCTCGATGCCCTTCGACACGCTCGATGAGGCCATCGCGCTGGCCAATGACACCGTCTACGGGCTGGCGGCCAGCGTCTGGTCGGCCGATATCAACACCGCGCTGACCGCCACGCGCCGCATCCGCGCCGGGCGCTTCTGGGTCAACTGCATCATGTCGGGCGGCCCGGAAACGCCGCTTGGCGGCTACAAGCAATCGGGCTGGGGCCGCGAGGCCGGCATGGCGGGGGTCGAGGAATATACCCAGATCAAGACCGTCCATATCGACACTGCGCGCCGCGCACACTGGATCGGATAATAGGTGGGGCATGGCACAGGGATATGACTATGTGATCGTCGGCGGCGGCTCGGCCGGCTGCGCGCTGGCCGCGCGCCTGTCGGAAAACCCCGATGCCCGCGTCTGCCTGATCGAGGCCGGCGGCAAGGACAGCAATCCGCTGATCCACATGCCGGTGGGCTTTGCCAAGATGACGCAGGGCCCCCTGACCTGGGGGCTGGTGACCGAGCCGCAAAAGCATGCCAACGACCGCCAGATCGTCTATGCGCAGGCGCGGGTTCTGGGCGGCGGCTCCTCGATCAACGCCGAGATCTATACCCGCGGCCACCGCTCGGATTACGACCGCTGGGCCCGGGACGAGGGCGCCGAGGGCTGGTCCTTTGACGAGGTCATGCCCTATTTCCTGCGCTCGGAAGGCAATTCGATCCTTGCGGGCGAATGGCACGGGACCGAGGGGCCGCTGGGCGTCTCGAACATCCCCGATCCGCAGCGGACGACGCGCGCCTTCATCCAAGGCTGCCAGGAACTGGGGATGCCCTATAACCCCGATTTCAGCGGACCCGTGCAGGAAGGCGCCGGCGCCTATCAGACGACGATCCGCAACAACCGCCGCTGTTCGGCCGCCGTCGGCTATCTGCGCCCGGCGCTGGGGCGCAAGAACCTGACGCTGATCACCGATTGCATGGTGCTGCGCGTGGTCTTTGACGGCACCCGCGCCACGGGCGTCGAGATTGCCCGGAACGGCGCGACCGAGGTGATCGGCGCCGGGTCCGAGGTCATCATTACCTCGGGCGCCATCGGCTCGCCCAAGCTGATGATGCTGTCGGGCGTCGGCCCCGCCGCGCATCTGCGCGCGCATGGCATCGAGGTCGTCGCCGACCTGCCGGGCGTCGGCCAGAACCTTCAGGACCATTTCGGCATCGATATCGTCGCCGAACTGAAAGCCCATACCAGCCTGGACAAATACGCCAAGCTGCATTGGAGCATCTGGGCCGGGCTGCAATATTACCTGTTCAACTCGGGTCCGGTGACCTCGAACGTGGTCGAGGGCGGCGCCTTCTGGCACAGCCAGCCGGGCAACAGCGTTCCCGACCTGCAATTCCATTTCCTGGCCGGTGCCGGGGCCGAGGCGGGCGTGCCCTCGGTGCCCAAGGGCGCGTCCGGCGTGACGCTGAACAGCTATACGCTGCGGCCGCAGGCGCGCGGCTCGATTACGCTGCGCTCCGGCAATCCGGCCGATCTGCCGCGGGTGGACCCGAACTTCCTGGGCCATCCCGACGATCTGAAAACCTCGGTCGAGGGGGTCAGGATCAGCCGCGACATCTTCGGCCAGCCCAGCATGATGGAATATGTCCGCCAGCTTCGCTTTCCCGATGAGAACGTGCGCAGCCAGGCCGATTACGAGGCTTACGCCCGCCAATACGGCCGCACCTCGTATCACCCGGTCGGCACCTGCAAGATGGGCGTCGATGCGATGGCCGTGGTCGATCCGCAATTGCGGGTGCGCGGGCTGGACGGAATCCGCATCTGCGACAGCTCGACCATGCCTTCGCTGGTCGGCTCGAACACCAACGCGCCAACGATCATGATCGCCGAAAAGGCGTCGGACATGATCCGCGGCAACCAGTGAAACAACGTTCGGTTCGTCGGACGGAGGAAAGAATGTCGAAAGTCATGAGCGCGGCCGAAGCCGCCGCGCTGATCCCCGATAATGCCATGATCGCGGTCAACTCGTCCTCGGGGCTGTGCTGCCCGGATGCGGTGCTGGAGGCCATCGGCCAGCGGTTCGAGGCCGAGGGCGCGCCGCGCAACCTGACCTCGGTCCATCCCATCGCCGCGGGCGACATGTTCGGCACCAAGGGGATCGACCATTACGCCAAGCCCGGGCTGCTGGCGAAGGTGATCGGCGGGTCATACCCCTCCGGGCCGACCAATGCCGAGCCGCCGAAGATCTGGCAGATGATCCTGGCCGAGCAGGTGGCGGCGTGGAACCTGCCCTCGGGCGTGATCTTCGACATGCTGCGCGAGGGCGCGGCGCAGCGCCCCGGCGTGCTTACCAAGGTGGGGATGCAGACCTTTGTCGACCCCGATCTGGAAGGCGGCGCCATGAACGATAGCGCCCGCGCCCTGCCGATGGTGCGCAAGACCGAGTTCGACGGCGATACCTGGCTGCATTATCCGGCGCTGCGCCCCGATATCGCCATCATCCGCGCCACCACCGCGGATGAGAACGGCAACCTGACCTTTGAACAGGAAGGCGCCATGCTGGGCGCGATGGAGATGGCGCTGGCCGCGCATAACTGCGGCGGCAAGGTCATCGCGCAGGTGCGCCGCGTCTGCGCCAGCGGCACGCTGCGCCCGCATGACGTGAAGGTGCCGGGCATCCTGATCGATGCCATCGTCGAGGCGCCCGACATGCTGCAAACCACCGCGACACCCTACGACCCCGCCATCTCGGGCGAGGTGTTCCGGCCGCTGCACACCTTCCGCCGCCCCGAGTTCAATATCGGCAAGGTCATCGCCCGCCGCGTCGCCAGCGAGTTGCGCGGCGGCTGGGCGGTGAATATCGGCTTTGGCATCTCGGCCAACGTGCCCCGCATCCTGCTGGAGGAGGGGCTGCACGGCAAGGTCACATGGATGATCGAACAGGGCGCCGTGGGCGGTATCCCGCTGCTGGACTTCAAGTTCGGCTGCGCCGCCAATGCCGAGGCTTTCGTCGCCTCTCCGCATCAGTTCTGCTATTTCCAGGCCGGCGGCTTCGACTGCTCGCTGCTGTCGTTTCTGGAAATCGGCGCCGATGGCTCGGTCAACGTCTCGCGGCTGTCGGCGACGCCGCATCGCACGGCGGGGGCGGGCGGTTTCGTCGACATCACCGCGCGGGCGAAGAAGATCGTCTTCTCGGGCAATTTCAACGCGGGCGCAAAGATGCGGCTGGAGGATGGCCGGCTGGTCATCGACCGCGAAGGCAAGATCGCCAAGGTCGTGCCCAAGGTCGATCAGGTCAGCTTTTCCGGCGCGCGCGCCATCGCGCAGGGCCAGCATGTGACCTATGTGACCGAACGCTGCGTCATGGAACTGCGCCCCGAGGGCCTGACCGTGACCGAGATCGCGCCGGGGATCGAGCTGCAACGCGACGTGCTGGATCAGGCAAGCGCGCCGCTGCGGGTCGCCGACACCCTGCGCGAGATGGACGCGCGGCTGTTCCGGGACGCGCCGATGGGACTGGTGCTGTGACCGACCCGCGCCTTGATCTTGCCATCGATGGCCCCATCGCCCGGCTGACGATCCGGCGCGCGGACAAGCTGAATGCGCTGGATGCGGCGATGGCCGACGCGCTTTTACCGCTATGCCGGCAGGTCGAGCGGTCCGCCGCCCGCGTCCTGATCCTGACCGGCGAGGGTGAGCGGTCCTTCAGCGCCGGGGGCGATATCGAGGCGTGGTCCTCGTTGTCGCCAGAGGCCTTCGGCTGGCACTGGCTGCGCGACGGGCATCAGGCCTTTGACGCGCTGGCGCGGCTGACGATCCCGGTGATCGCGGTCCTGAACGGGCATTGCCTTGGCGGCGGGCTGGAACTGGCCGCCTGCGCCGACCTGCGCATCGCCGAGGACCACGTCCGCATCGGCCTGCCCGAGCCCTCGCTGGGCATCATTCCCGGCTGGTCCGGCACCCAGCGGTTAAGCCGCCGCATCGGCGCGCAGCTTGTGCGCCGCATGGTGCTGTTTGGCGAGGTGTTCGACGCGCAGCAGGCGCTGTCGCTGGGCATCGTCGATCAGGTCGCAGCCAAGGGACAGGGGCTGGCCGCCGCCGAGGCCGTGGCCGCGCGGGTGATCGCCCGCGCACCCTTGGCGACGGTGCTGGCGAAGATCCTGGTGAACTCGGCCGAGGGCGAAGAGGGTGGCCGCGGCATCGAGGCCATCGCCGGCGCGCTTGCCGCCGGCTCGTCCGAACTGGCCGAGGGGCTGGCGGCTTTCCGCGCCCGCCGGCCCGCCGATTTTTCGGCCCGCGACTAGCACGCGGGCCATCTGCCGGGCCGAATCCGTTGACTCGGGCTGGCCGCGAAAATAAGTAACTAGATAGTTATAAAATGAGGTCGCCATGTATCTGACTGAGACGCAAGAGCAGGTGCGCGAGATGGCGCGCGGCTTTGCCGATGACGTCATCCGCCCGGTCGCCGAGGCGCTGGACCGCGATGAGCGTTTCCCCGCGGAAATCTATGACCAGATGGCCGAACTGGGCCTGTTCGGTATCGGCGTGCCCGAAGAGATGGGCGGCCCCGGCTTTGACACGCTGACCTATGCCGTGGTGATGGAGGAGCTGTCGCGCGGCTACGCCAGCATCGCCGACCAATGCGGTCTGGTCGAGCTGATCTCGACCCTGTTGGTGCGCCACGGGACCGAGGCGCAGCGCAAGCTGCTGCCGGGCATTCTGGCGATGAAGACCAAGGTCGCCTATTGCATCACCGAGCCCGAGGCCGGCACCGACGTTTCGGGCATCCGCACCACCGCCACGCGCGATGGCGACGGCTGGGTGCTGAACGGCGGCAAGATCTGGATCCACAACGCCCCCGTTGCCGATCTGGGCTTTGTGCTGGCGCGCACCGACAAAGAGGCCGGCAATCGCGGCATGTCGATCTTCATCGTCGACCTGCACGCGGCCGGGGTCGAGCGTGGCCCCAAGGAACACAAGATGGGCCAGCGTGCCAGCCAGGTCGGCGCGCTGAACTTCCAGGATGTGAAGCTGGGCGCGGATGCGCTGCTGGGTCAGGAAAACCGCGGCTTCCACATGATGATGTCGGTCCTGGACAAGGGCCGCGTCGGCATCGCCGCGCTGGCCGTGGGCATCGGGCAGGCCGGGCTTGAGGCGGCGGTCGATTATGCCGGCCAGCGCAAGCAGTTCGGCAAGACCATCGCGGAATTCCAGGGCGTGCAATGGCTGCTGGCCGACATGGCCAAGGATATCGAGGCCGCGCGCCTGCTGGTCCATAACGCCGCGACCCGCATCGACCGCGGGCTGGATGCGACGAAATACTGCTCGATGGCGAAATGCTTTGCGGGCGACATGGCGGTGGCGCGCACGGCGGATGCGGTGCAGGTCTTTGGCGGCTCGGGCTATATACGCGGCTTCGAGGTCGAGCGGCTTTACCGCGACGCCAAGATCACCCAGATCTATGAGGGCACGAACCAGATCCAGCGCATGATCATCGCGCGCGAACTGATGGCCAAGGGGGCGCGCGGATGAAGGGCGTCGCACTTGTCACCGGCGCCTCGCGCGGGATCGGCCTTGCCACGGCGCGGGCGCTGGTGGCCGAGGGCTTTGCCGTCGCGCTGAACGGCATCGCCGACGATCAGGAACTGCGCGATGCCGTGGCCGCGCTGCGCGATCAGGGCGCCGTCGTCATGGCCGCGCCCTTCGACGTCACCGATATCGCCGGCCATGCCGGCCAGCTTGCCCGCATCGAGGCCGAGCTTGGCCCGCTGACCACGCTGGTCAACAATGCCGGCGTCGGCGTGATGCGCCGGGGCGACATGCTGGAGGTCTCGGAAGCAAGCTGGGACCGCTGCCTGGCCGTCAACAGCAAGGCGATGTTCTTTCTGTCGCAGGCCTTTGCGCGGCTTTTGCTGTCGCGCCCGCGCGCCGACCTGTTCCATGCCATCGTCAACGTGACCTCGTCGAACGCCAATGCGGTGGCGGTGGCGCGGTCGGAATACTGCGCCTCGAAGGCTGCTGCCGCGATGGTGTCGAAGGCGCTGGCGGTGCGGCTGGGGCCGGAAAACATCGCCGTCTATGACGTGCAGCCCGGCCTGATCGCGACCGAGATGACCGCGCCCGTCATCGACAGCTATCGCGAACGCGCCGAGGCCGGCCTGACGCTGCTGCCCCGCATCGGCCAGCCCGACGAGATGGGCGCGATCATCGCCACGCTGGCCGCCGGCCGGCTTCCCTATACCACCGGACAGGTGATCTCGGCCGATGCCGGGATGCTGGTCCCCCGTTTCTGAGGTCACGCCATGAAGATTTCGCTGCCCGATACCGAAGGCCGGATGACCGAATATCGTCTGACCGGCACCCCCATCGCGCAGGCCAGCCTGCCCGCGAACCCCGCGCGCGTGGTCTATGCCGCCGCGCATGTGGTCACCGACCCCTTCACCGCCGCCGATCCCTCGGGCGCCGGCACCATCGACTGGGACGGCACCATGCGCTTTCGCCGTCACCTTGCCGGGCTTGGCCTTGGCATCGCCGAGGCGATGGACACCGCGCAGCGCGGCATGGGCCTTGACTGGCAGGGTGCGCTGGACCTGATCCGCCGCACGCGCGAGGAACTGCCCGATGCGCTGGTCGGCAATGGCTGCGGCACCGATCATCTGAACCCGGCGGATGCGCGTGGCACCGATGACGTGATCCGCGCCTATCTGGAACAGATGCACGCCATCCAGAAACTGGACGGAAGGCTGATCCTGATGGCCAGCCGGGCGCTGGCCCGCACCGCCAAGGGGCCGCAGGACTATGTCGACGTCTATTCCCGCGTCCTCTCCGAGGCCGATCATCCGGTGATCCTGCATTGGCTGGGCGAGATGTTCGACCCCGCGCTTGCCGGTTATTGGGGTGCCTCGGACTTTGAAAGCGCGATGGAAACCGCATTGCAGGTGATCAAGGCGAACGCCGCCAAGGTCGACGGCATCAAGATCAGCCTGCTGGACAAGGACAAGGAAATCGTCATGCGCCGCCGCCTGCCCGCGGGCGTGCGCATGTATACGGGCGACGATTTCAACTATCCCGAACTGATCGAGGGCGACGAGCAGGGTTTCAGCCACGCGCTGCTGGGCATCTTCGATCCGCTGGCCGCTGCCGCCGCCTATGCCGTCGACCGGCTGGGACAGGGGGATGCGGCGGGTTTCCGCGCCACGCTGGACCCGACCGTGCCGCTTGCGCGCACGATTTTCCGTGCGCCCACGCAATATTACAAGACGGGCGTCGTGTTCCTGGCCTGGCTGAACGGTTTTCAGGATCATTTCGTGATGCTGAACGGCCAGCAGGCCATGCGCCCGCTGCCCTATTTCACCGAAGTGTTCCGGCTGGCCGATCAGGCCGGGCTGCTGCGCGACCCGGATCTGGCGGTCGCGCGGATGAAAAGCCTGCTGGCGGTCTACGGCGCCTGAGATGCGGGATTTCAGCAACGACCATTCGGCGCTGGCGCTGAACACGGCGACGCTGGGGCACAATATCGACGGCCACGGCGCCGGCTGGTCGCCCGAGCGGGTCATCGACGCCTGCGCCGAACGCGGCTATGGCGGCATCGTCTTCTGGCGGCGCGAGATCGGCTCGCGCGCCGCCGAAATCGGCGAGCGCGTGCGTGCGGCGGGGATGCAGGTCGTGGGCCTGTGCCGCACACCCTATCTGACCGGACGCGACGCCGGTTCCGACGACGAGGTTCGCGCCAGCATCGACATGGCGGCAGGGCTTGGCGCACCGGTCCTGACCATCGTCACCGGCGGGACCCAGCCGGACAGCAAGGGCATCCTCGACAGCCAGAAGCGGCTGGCGGACCGCGTCGCCCGCATCGCCGGTTACGCGGCGGAGCGGGGCGTCGCGCTGGCGCTTGAGCCCCTGAACCCGATGTTCGGCGGCAACCGCACCTGCATCTTTACCGTGGCCGACGCGCTGGCGGTCTGCGATGCGGTCGGCGCGGAAAATCTCGGCGTGGCGGTCGATGTCTATCACGTCTGGTGGGACCGGACGCTGGCCGCCAGCCTTCGGCAGGCGCAGGGCCGCATCCTTGGCTATCACCTGTGCGACTGGCTTGAGAATACGCGCGACATGCTTCTGGACCGCGGCATGATGGGCGACGGCGTGGCCGATCTGCGCGCCATCCGCGCCGCGGTCGAGGGCGCGGGCTATGCCGGCCCCTGCGAGGTCGAGATCTTCTCGGGCCAGGACTGGTGGCGGCGCGACCCGGCCGAGGTCCTGGATGTGATCGTGGACCGCTTCCGCCGGTTCTGCTGAGCCGCCTGCCCGCAGATCGCTGGCGGCCTCTGGTGCGGCTTTCCTCATTGCCGGGCTGCGCTTGCCGCGCGCGGGGCCTTTGCGGACCCCGCGCCCGTGGCTCAGGCCGCGCCGACCTGATCGATCAGACAGCCGGTGCCCGTGTCGAGGAAGGTCTCGATTGCGGCACGCCATGGGGCGATGTCGAAGCCTTCGCGTGCCAGCCAGCCGGCATCGTAATAGCTGTCGGCATAGCGGTCGCCGCTGTCGCAGATCAGCGTGACCAGCGAGCCTTCGCGCCCTTCGCGCATCAGCACCGCCGCCACGCAGCACAGCGCGAAGAAGTTCGTCCCGGTCGAGCCGCCGACCCGGCGGAACAGCCGCTCGGACAGGACATGCGCCGCGGCGATCGAGGCCACGTCTGGCACCCGGATCATGTGGTCGATGACACCGGGGACAAAGGACGGCTCGACCCGCGGCCGGCCGATCCCCTCGATGCGCGAGCCGGGCGCGATCACCTCGGGGTCCTGGTTCAGCCAGGCGTCATAAAAGGCCGAACCCTCGACATCGGCGACGCAAAGCCGCGTGGGCAGATTGCGATAGCGGATATAGCGGCCCAGCGTCGCCGCGGTCCCGCCGGTGCCCGCGCTCATGATGACCCATTCGGGAACCGGGTGTTCCTCGCCCTCCATCTGGCGGAAGATGCTGTCGGCGATATTGTTGTTGCCGCGCCAGTCGGTTGCCCGTTCCGCATAGGTGAACTGGTCGAGGTAATAGCCGCCATGCTCGGCGGCGATGCGGGCGGCGGCGGCATAGACCTCGGCGGCGCTGTCGACGAACTGACATTCGCCGCCGAAGCGGGCGATGGCCTCGATCTTCTGGCGGCTGGTGCTGTGGGGCATCACCGCGATGAAGCGCAGGCCAAGGAGGCGGGCGAAATACGCCTCGGAGACGGCGGTCGAGCCGGAGGACGCCTCGACCAGCACCGTGCCCTGCCGGATCTTGCCGTTGCAGATGCCGTAAAGAAACAGCGACCGCGCCAGCCGGTGCTTGAGGCTGCCGGTCGGATGCGTGCTTTCATCCTTGAGATAGACCGAGATGCCCTGAAGCCCGGAAAACAGCGGCTTCAGCAGATGCGTGTCGGCCGAGCGGTGGCCGTCGCCGGCAAGGATGCGGATGGCATGTTGCGCCCAGCCGCGTTCGCGGCACTCGGGCAGGGGCGGCAGGCTGGAAAGCCCGCCGGGCAGGGAAAGGGAGGTCATGGCAGTTCCGATCAGGCTTTCAGGGGCAGGCGGCTGCGCACCAGTGCGCCCCAGTATGACACGCCCCAGGCGATGGCGTCATCGTTGAAATCATAGCCGGGGTTATGCAGGTTGGCGCTGTCGCCATTGCCGATATTGATCATCGCGCCCGGCACCTCGTTCAGCATGAAGGAAAAATCCTCGCCGCCCATGGTCGGCGGCATGTCGCGGCTGACGCGGCTGACGCCAGCCACCGCCTCGGCGGCCTGGGCTGCGTATTCGGTCTCGGCGGCATGGTTCACGGTCACCGGGTAATTGCGCAGATAGTCCAGCCGGCCTTTCGCACCAAAGGCCATGGCGGTGCCCGCGACCATCTGGCCCATGCGCGTCTCGATCATGTCGCGCACGGATTCGCGCAGCGTCCGCACGGTGCCGGTCAGCTTGACCGAGGTCGGGATGATGTTATGCGCGTTCCCGCCATGGACGGTGGTGACCGAGATCACGGCCCCCTCGACCGGGTCCATGTTGCGCGAATGGATGGTTTGCAGACCCTGGATCAGCGCTGCCATCACCGGCATCGGGTCGATGGCGCGGTCGGGCTGGGCGGCATGGCCGCCGACGCCCTCGATCTCGATCTCGAAGATATCGACCGAGCCCATGATCGCGCCCGGCGCGATGGTGAACTCGCCCACCGCCATGCCGGGGCGGTTGTGCATGCCGTAGACCTCGTCGCAGGGAAAGCGCCTGAACAGGCCGTCCTCGATCATGGCGCGGGCGCCGGCGCCGCCCTCCTCGGCGGGCTGGAAGATCAGCACCACGCTGCCGTCGAAATTGCGGTTCCGGGCAAGGCCCATGGCCGCGCCCAGAAGCATGGTGGCGTGGCCGTCATGGCCGCAGGCATGCATCTTGCCCGGCGTCTGCGAGGCCCATGCCTTGCCCGTCGCCTCAAGGATCGGCAGCGCGTCCATGTCCGAGCGCAGCCCGATGGTGCGGCCCGAGGCATTGGTCGCGCCGCGGATCACCGCGACGACGCCGGTCTGGCCGATGCCTTCATGCACCTCGTCGGCGCCGGCGGCGCGCAGGGCGGCGGCGACCTGCGCCGCGGTGCGCGGCAGGTCGTAAAGCAGCTCGGGGTTGCGGTGCAGGTCGTGGCGGAATTCGACCAGTTCATGGATCCGTTCCGAGATCCAGTTTTCGACGGCCATGATGCGCGCTCCTTAATCTTCGGTTTTCATGCGATAGCGAAAGTCGCAGTGGCTGGCGCCTTTCATGATGGTCTGGGTGCGGGTCAGCTCCATCTGCGGGTTGTAGCCGATGCAGAAATCGCCGTCGCGATTGCACGACAGCAGGTGCCCGATGCGGCCAAGGCCCATCTCGCGATACATTTCGGCATAGCGGCAGCGGGTGACGTTGAAATCCAGCCGCTCGGCCGAGGCATGCAGCGTCTCGATCTCAAGCGAGCCGCCCTTGGTCCAGTTCGGCAGGATGTCGGCGAAATCCTGAAGGTCGGGGGCGTGATCCAGCCGCGCGGCGAACTCCTTGCCCTGCTGGATGGCTGATTGCGTCACCGCCTCGCCGATGATGGCGTCGGCCTCGGCCTGACCCTGACGGGCCTCGATGACGTCATGGACGTTTTTCAGGATCTGCGCCTCGATCCGGCGGCGTTCGATGATGGGAAGGTCACTCATGGCAATGGCTTTCGGCTTTGCAAAAAGGGAAGGGGTTCACTGGATGTCCTGCATGTCCTTGCGGCGCAGCCAGGCCAGATAGCCCGGCGCGACATGCCGCGCGACGGCATGGAAGGGCAGCGGACGCGGGGTCGAGGCCGGCAGCGCCAGCGTCTCGACCGGGGTGCCGTTCACGGCGCGGGCCATTTCGCGGCCCATCGAGACCGCCAGTGCGACGCCGCGCCCGTTGCAGCCGATCCATGTCCATGCGTCGGGGCCAAGGTTGTGGACGCGCGGATAGCGGTCCCATGTCATGCCGATATAGCCCGACCAGACATGGCTCATGTTCTGGGTGCCAAGGGCGGGAAAGGCCTCGGCCAGATTGCGCGCGGCCTTGGCGGCGACGCGGGCGGCGACATCGTGATTGCCGATGACCACGCCGCCGGTAATCAGCCGGTTCCCCGCATCGTAGCGGAAAAAGCGCAGGTCGCCCCGCGTGTCCGACACCGCCTGCCGACCGGGCAGGATGGTGGCGCGCAGCGCCTCGGCGACGGGGGGCGTGGACATCTGCCAGGACAGCACCGGCACGATGGTCTGCGCCAGCCGCCGGGCAAGGCCGGGGACCAGTTCGCCGGTATAGGCGTTGGTCGCAAGGATCAGGTGGCGGGCGCGGACCCTGCGGCCGTTCTGCGCGGTGACGACCCACTGATCCCCGTCGCGGACCCAGCCGCTGACGGGGGTCTGTTCGTGGATGGCGGCGCCATGGGTTTCCGCCGCGCGGGCCAGTCCGCGCGCGGCGGCCAGCGGGTTGATATGGCCGCCGGTCGGGTTCAGCATCCCCCCATACCAGAAGTCCGAGCCAAGCAGCGCCGAGGTCGCCTCGCGGTCCAGGAATTCGGCCGGAAAGCCGAAGCGCTGCCATGCCTCGACCCGGCGCCGGGACAGGGCGACGCGGCCGGGCGAGTGGGCAGGCTGGAACCAGCCGGTCTGTTCGGCCTCGGCGAACTGGAATATCTCCTCGCGCCGCAGGACATCGAACAGGACCGAGGCGCTGTTGCCGATGAGCCGGGCGAAACGCTCGCCCGCCGCGCCATAGCGGGCGGCGATGGCGTCGGGTTCGGCGGCGGTCATGGTCGGGATGACCTGACCGTTATTGCGCCCCGAGGCGCCCCAGCCGATGGCCTGCCCCTCCAGCAGGACGACCTGCTGCCCGGCGCGCGCCAGTTCCAGCGCCGCCGAAAGTCCGGTGAAGCCGCCGCCGATGATGACGGTGTCGGTCGCCATGTCGGCGGCCAGCATGGGCGCGGTCGCGCGCGGCGGCGCGGTCGCAGCCCAGATCGAGTTTGGAAAGATCACTTCGCTCATCGGATGGTCCTCAGCCAAGGGCATCAAGGCGGGGCGGTTGCCAGTCCCGACCGGGGATCGAGTCGAGCAGCGCCTGCGTATAGGGATGGGCGGGGGCGGCAAAGACGCGCGCCGTCGGGCCGGCCTCGACGATCTCGCCCTTCTGCATGACGATCACCTTGTCGCAAAGCTGGGCGGCGACGCGCAGATCGTGGGTGACGAACAGCAGGGACAGGTTCAGCCGGTCGCGCAGATCGGCCAGCAGCCGCAGCACCTGCGCCTGCACCGACACGTCCAGCGCCGAGACCGGCTCATCCGCGACGATCACGCGCGGCTGCATGGCCAGCGCGCGGGCGATGCCGATGCGCTGGCGCTGCCCGCCCGAAAACTCATGCGGATAGCGCTCGGCGGCAGCAGGCGTCAGCTCGACCAGCTCAAGCAGTTCGCGGGCGCGGGCATGGGCCTCGGCTTTCGGGGTGCCGTGGACGATGGGGCCCTGCGCGATCAGATCGACCACGCGCTTGCGCGGGTTGAGCGACGCCATCGGGTCCTGAAAGACCATCTGGATGTCCTTCCGCAGCGCCCGCAATTCGGGGCGCGAGGCATGGATCAGGTCGTGGCCGTCGATCAGCACCTGCCCGGCATCGGCCTGCAAAAGCCGGGTCACGATGCGCGAGACCGTGGTCTTGCCCGAGCCGGATTCGCCCACTACGCCCAGCGTCTCGCCCCGGCGCAGGTCGAAGCTGAGATCCTTGACCGCGGTGACCGCCTTGCGCTTTCCCGACAAAAACCCGCCGCGCGCGGCAAAGGTCTTTTTCAGGTTGCGCGATTGCAGCACCACCGGCGCATCCGACAGCGGCTTTTCCGGCGGCGGCGTCAGCGCCGGCACCGCCGCGATCAGCGCCCGCGTATAGGGGTGCTGCGGGCGGTTCAGGATCTGCTCGGCCGGGCCGGTTTCGACCAGATCGCCAAGGCGCAGCACGGCGATGCGGTCGGCGATTTCGGCCACCACGCCAAAGTCATGGGTGATGAACAGGATGCCGGTGCCGTGCTTGCGCTGAAGTTCCTTCAGCAGATGCAGGATCTGCTTTTGCGTGGTCACGTCCAGCGCCGTCGTCGGCTCGTCCGCGATCAGCAGGCGCGGGTTCATCACCAGCGCCATCGCGATCATCACCCGCTGGCGCTGGCCGCCGGAGATCTGGTGCGGATAGGCGTTATAGGCCGATTCCGGGTCGGGAATATGCACGTCGCCCAGGATCTCCAGCACCCGCGCCTTGCGCGCCTTGCGGTCAAGAGGGGTGTGCAGGCGCAGCACCTCGTCGATCTGCCAGCCCACGGTCTTTTGCGGGTTCAGCGCCGTCATCGGTTCCTGAAAGATCATCGACAGGCGGTCGCCGCGCAGGGCCTGCATCTCGGCCTCGGACCTGCTGACGATATCGGTGCCGTCCAGCAGGATGCGTCCGGCGGTGACGCGGACATGCGGTTCGGGCAGCAGACGCATCACCGCATTGGCCGCCAGCGACTTGCCCGAGCCGGATTCGCCCACGAGACAGACGATCTCGCCGGGGTTCACGACCAGGTCGAAATGTTCAAGCGCATGGGGCCGGTCCGAACCCTTGGGCAGCGAGATGCGCAGATCCTCGATTTGCAGGATGGGGGTCGCGGTCATTTCTTCTGCCTCGGGTTCAGGGCATCGTTCAGACCTTCGCCCATCAGGCTGAAGGACAGGACTGTCAGCAGGATCGCAACGCCCGGAATGACCGTGCAATACCAGTCCGAGCGCAGCACCGCGCGGCCCTGACCGATCATGTTGCCCCAGCTTGCATAGTTGGGATCGCCCAGCCCCAGAAAGGCCAGCGCGCTTTCCATCAGGATCGAGGTCGCCATCACCACCGAGGCAAAGACGATCACCGGCGGCAGCGCATTGGGCAGGATCTCGCGGAAGATGATCGCGGGCGTGCTGACGCCCAGATTGCGCGCGGCATCGACGAATTCGCGCTGGCGCAGCGACATGAACTCGGCCCGGACCATGCGGGCGGGGGCGGTCCATGAGACGATGCCGATGGCGATGACGATGTTCTCGATGCTTGAACCGAAGATCGCCACCAGCGTCAGCAGCAGCACGAAGCTGGGAATGGTCTGGAACGCCTCGGTCACGCGCATCAGCACGTCGTCGATCCAGCCGCCGAAATAGCCCGAGACCGCGCCGATCAGCACGCCGATG
This sequence comes from Paracoccus sp. (in: a-proteobacteria), assembly GCA_046348875.1. Taxonomy (GTDB): domain Bacteria; phylum Pseudomonadota; class Alphaproteobacteria; order Rhodobacterales; family Rhodobacteraceae; genus Paracoccus. The sequence continues at coordinate 3,399 of JAXMDJ010000036.1, read as the reverse complement.
CCGATCGAGATCAGCGTCGCCACCACCCCGATCATCAGCGAGATGCGGCTGCCATGCAGGATGCCGGCAAGGATGCTGCGGCCAAGCTGGTCGCTGCCCAGCGGCACGGCCGGGTTCGTCAGCGGCCAGGTCAGCGGATCGGTGACGCGGCGCAGCGGATCGCCGGGCGTGATCGCGCCGGCAAGGATCGCCGCCAGCACCACCAGCGCGAACAGGATAAGCCCAAGCAGCGCGGCCTTGTTGCGGGCGAAGCGGCGCCACATGACCAGCGCGCGCGGCGCGGCGGGACGGGGAAGGTTGCTGTCGGTCGCGGTCATTACAGCTCGATCCTCGGGTCAAGCCATGCGTAGATCATGTCGGTCAGGATGTTCACCACGACGACGATGATCGAGCACAGGAAGATGATGCCCATCAATGTGTTCAGGTCGCGCTTGACGACCGAGGTATAGGCCAGTTGCCCCAGCCCCGGCAGCGAGAAGATGGTTTCGATCACCACCGACCCGCCCAGCACGGTCGAGAATTGCAGCCCCAGCAGCGTCACCACCGGCAAAAGCGCGTTGCGCATGATGTGGTGAAACATCAGCCGGCCGCCGCTGGCGCCCTTGGCCCGCGCGGTGCGCACGAAATCAAGGTCCATCACCTCAAGCACGCTGGTGCGCATCAGCCGCATGTAGAAGGCCAGATAGATCAGCGACAGCGCCATGGTCGGCATCACCAGATGGACGGCGATGTCCAGCCACAGCCGCCAGCCGGTGTGGAAGGCGCCGATATCCCTGATGCCGCCCACCGGCAGCCAGCCCAGCTTGACCGAGAACAGAAGGATCATCAGCAGGCTGAGGAAGAATGACGGCATGGCGTAAAAGACCAGCCCCAGCGTCGAGATGATATTGTCAGTCAGCGAATAGGCGCGCCGCGCCGCGAATGCCCCCAGCGCCACGCCAAAGACGAAGGCGGCGGAAAGCGAGCCGACCATCAGCAGCAAGGTCACCCACAGCCGCGACCACAGCACCTGTGTGACCGGCTGTTCATAGACATAGGACCAGCCCAGATCGAACTGCGCCAGCTTGACCAGATAGCGCCAGAGCTGGACCCAGACCGGCTGATCCAGCCCGTATTCCTGACGCAGCCGCGCCACGAAATTCGGGTCCGCGCCGCCCATGTCGCCGACAAGCGCATCGACCGTGTCGCCGGGGGCCAGTTTGATCAGCAGGAAACTGCCGACGATGATCAGCAGCACCACAGGCAGGGCCTGCAGGATGCGGCGGAGCAGGAAATGAAGGATCGGGGGCATCATGCCTCTGCCTTTGGGGTGTCATGCCGTCCGGCGGATCACGACGGACGAATGGGGGCGTGGGATGCGGTCGGGGGACAGCCCGGGAATGGTCCCGGGCCGCCCGGACGGGTCGCTTACTCGTTGATCCAGAGATCGTACCAGCTGGAACTGTCCCAGCGCGGCGTATTGTGGTTGTTGACCAGCTTCTTGTCGGTAATGCCCAGGAAGGGGTGCTCGATGGCGAAGATCACCGGCAGGTCCTTCATCTCAAGCTGCTGGATCTGGTGGTAAAGGTCGGCGCGCTTCGTCGGGTCCAGTTCGACCGCGGCGGCGTCGATCAGCTTGTCCATCTCGGGCGAGGAATAGCCGAACTGGTTCGACCATGCCGTGCCCGCCGGCGCGCCCGAGCGCAGCCAGACCGTCGTCGACACCGCCGGGTCCGAGCGGAACTGATGCCAGCCATTCGCCGTGTCGAAGTCGTGGTCGCGATAGACGCCGTTCAGATAACCCGGCGCGTCATTGGTCAGCAACTCGACCTCGATGCCGACCTCTTTCATCGCCTGCGCGAAATATTCGCCCCAAAGCTGGGTATATTCGCCCCATGGCGCCGGCCGGTGGCGCAGCTTGAAGCGGATGCCGTCGGGACCGGCGGGATAGCCCGCCTCGTCCAGCAGCGCCTTGGCCTTTTCGACGTCATAGGGATAGGTCTGCACGTCGTCGGTATAGTTCGTCCCGCCGACCGAGGGGATCGGGCCGCGCCCCGGTTTCGCATGGCCGCGCATGATGTTGCGGATGGCGAAATCGATATCCAGCGCGTGATAGATCGCCTGCCGCACCCGCAGGTCGGCCAGGATCGGGTTGCGCAGGTTGAATTCGACCGTCGAGTGGGCGACGTTGTTTTCAAACCCCTTCGGGCCCATCTCGAAGCGCGGCTCCTTGCCCAGCCGCTCCAGATCGGCCATCGAGATGCCGTTGAAGGCGGATTCCTGCAATTCCCCCGCCTCAAGCGCGGCGGCGGCTGCGGCCTTGTCGGGCATGAAGCGCCAGATCACCCGGTCCAGATAGGGATAGTCCGGCCCGCGCCAGTAATCGTCGTTGCGCACGCCGATGATATACTGGCCGCGCTCGTATTCCTGGAACTTGAACGGACCCGTGCCGACCGGCGCCTGGTTGTGCGGGTTCTTCAGGATGTCGGTGCCTTCGTAAAGGTGCTTGGGCACCGGATGGCCCAGATCGGGCATGGCCGCGACCAGCAGTTCAAGCGGCATGGGCTTGGAATAGTTGAAGACGGCGGTCAGCGGATCGGGGCAATCGACCGATTCCAGATTGGCCTGAAGGGTCGAGGAATAGTTCAGCAAGGGCTTCCACAGCTCCATCGCCGAGAAGGCGACGTCATCGCAGGTAAAGGGCTTGCCGTCATGCCAGCGCACGCCGTCGCGCAGCTTGAAGGTGATCGCCTTGCCATCGGGCGAGGACGACCATTCGGTGGCCAGCACGCCCTCATACCCCTTGTAGGTGCGGTCGATCAGCGGCTCCATGAACTTGCCGGTGATCTGGTAAACGCCGGTCGAGGCCCGCAGCGCCGGGTTCAGCACACCCTGTTCGGTGTTCATGTGAATGAAGGCGGTGCCGCCGCGCTTGACCTCTTCTGCCATGGCGGGGGCCGCAAGCGCGGCCGCGCAGGCTGCCAAAAGTAACCGGTTCAGGGTTTTGCCCATCTTACTGACCTCTGTCTCAATTTTACCAAGGATTCATGCCGTCGCAGCGATTGACGCCAAGGTTTCGCAGCGTTGCTTTGAAAGTCAATAAGAAATTACTAGTCATCCGCATGTAACTGTGTAGTTTCATCTAGACATGCCGGAAAACCGGGAAAATTTATGCATAAGCGTGAAAATGGCGGACTACTTGCCCGGCAGGGGCGAGGCATCGGGAACGGCCGGCGTTTTCCGGGCCGCCGCTGCTGCTGTCCTGTCTGGCTGGCCGTGGTGGAATACACCCATGAAATGGCGTTTCTGTGGAATGAAATCGCGGGAACGTGTTCCGATTCGGGTCAGGACACCCGGAATCGGCGCTTATGCGACATTGACTTTGCCGAAACGCCCGCTGCCAATGTCGTGGCAATGGTG
>JAXMDJ010000035.1:0-20367 GCA_046348875.1 Paracoccus sp. (in: a-proteobacteria) | reverse complement strand
GAGGCGTCGGGCAGGGTGGCGACCGGCTGGCTTAGCGTCACGCCGTTCAGCGTGGCGGGCGGGGTCTTTTGCGCCAGCGCGCGGGCCGCCAGCACGGTCCAGATCGATTCCTGCGTGGACAGCGTACCGCGCGTTTCCTCGGTCCGGGCGATGCTTTCGGCGATGTCGGTGGTCAGCCTGCCGGCCTCGACCACCTGTGAGCCGGCCTCCGTCGCCAGCGCCAAAAGCGCCGTCGCGTCGCGCAGATGCGTGCCGTAATCGGGGCGATAGGCATAGGGTTCCGGCCCCGTCAGATCGACCAGCCCGGCGGCCTGCGCGAACATGCGATCAGCGCGCGCCTGATCGCCATAAGACGCCAGCGCCGCCCCCAGATTGGCCGCCGCCATCGGCGTCGCAAAGGCCTCTGGCACCGTATCGGCGTAATAGCGCAGGTCGCCCACGGTCGCGGCGCGTTCGCGCGCCAGCACCATCAGCGCATAGGCCAGCGCCGCGTTTTCATCGGCCGAGGCGTTCTGCGGTTCGGTGGCATAGTTGGCGCGGTTGCGCAGGTTGTCGATGGCCTGTTTCAGCGCATTGTCGGGCACCTGATAGCCCGCCACCCGCGCCCGCGACAGGAAGTCGGTGACATAGGATTCCAGCCACAGGTCGCCCGAATCCGCAGACCACAGCCCGAAGCCGCCATTCGAGGCCTGCCGGGTCAGGATCTGGTCGATGGCGCCCTGCACCCGCTGGGCATTGCCGGTGGCGCCGGCATCGGCGATCCCCTCAAGGCTTTCCAGCCCGGTCAGATACAAAAGCGGCATCGCGCCCGAGGTCAGCTGCTCGGTGCAGCCATAGGGATAGCGTTCAAGCCGCGCCAGCGCGCCCGCCACGTCCAGCCGCGCATAGGGGCCGACGGCGGCAGTCAGCAGTGCGCCGGGCAGCATCCCTTCGGTCAGCTTCGGCGGGATCGCGACGCTTTGCCCCGGCGCCAGTTCGATGCGGTCCTGACGCTGGGTGTCGGCCTCGTTCAGGGCGACGGGGATGGTGATGTCCTTGGTCAGCGCGGTGCCGTCCGGCGTCGTCAGCGTCAGCCGCAGATCGGCGCGGCCGGTGGCCGTGCCGGCGGTGACGCTGATTTCGGCCGCGGCCTCGGGCGTGGCGTCGTTCAGCGCCACGCTGTCGGTCGACAGGCTGGTGGTCAGGGGCGCATCGCCGCCGGTCTGCGCGACCGCCAGCCGCATGTCGCCCGCGGGCCCGGATGTGCGGGTCAGCCGCAGCCCCACCTGCGCCCGGTCGCCCGGCGCAAGGAAGGCGGGCGCGGTCACCGTCAGCACCACCGGGTCGCGCACAAGGACCGAGGTATCGGACTGCCCGACCGCCTTGCCGGACCAGACCACGGCCATGACGCGCACTTCGCCGTTGAAGTCGCCGACCGGGATTTCCAGCCTGGCGGTGCCATCCGCGCCCAGCGTCACCGGCCCCGAGAACCAGCTCATCAGCTTTTCGGTGGGCGGCGGCGCCTCGGCATTGGCGGCAAGGTTGGCGTCGCCCCCCTCGCGCAGGACGCCATCGGGCGCGCCGGTGGACAGGATCAGCCGCCCGTAAAGATCGCGCAGCCCGACGCCCAGCCGGCGCTGGCCAAAGTAATGCCCGTCCGGGTCGGGGGGCGTGTAGCCGGTCAGGTTCAGGATGCCCTGATCGACCGCCGCGACGGTGGCATAGACGGTTTCGCCGCCGGCACCCTCGACCTTCAGCGTGACCGGGATCACGCCGCGCGGGCGGGTTTCCTTGGGCGCCTCGATGCTGGCGGCCAGCTTGCGGTCGCCGGGATCGACGGCGGCATGGGCAAGCCCCAGCGCCCGCACCGGCAGGCGGTCGCCGGGCTTGGCCGCGCCCAGCGGGCGGATGGCGCTGACGGTCACATAGACCCCCGCGCCCCAGTCGTCGGTCACCGGCAGGTCGATGTCGTTCGCGCCGGCCTTCAGCGCCACGGTCTTCATCTCGACCAGCTTGTTGGACAGCACCGAGACCAGCCCCAGCCCGTCCGCCAGCGCCTGCACCTTGACGCGGGCGGTGTCGCCGCTGCGATAGGCGGGCTTGTCCAGCACCACCTGCAAGCGGTCCGGCGTCTCGGTCCCCGAGGTCGCCACTGCGCCCCAGCCGGCATAGAACTGGACCGAGCTTTGCCCGCCCTGACCCGAGGTCGGCTCGGCCAGCAGTTCATACTGGCCCCATTCGACGGGTGCGGCGATTTCGGCCGGGTTCGCGCCCGGCTCGGCCACGCCCTCGCTGATGCGGGCGCGGGTGGTCACCGCCTCCCAGTTCCATTGGCCGCCGACCGAATACCACTGGTAATCGGTGTCGATGCGGTTCAGCACCCAGCGCACCGGCGCGCTGACCGGCTTCATGTCCGGCCCCACCGCCAGCAGCGAAAAGCGCGCATCGGCCTTTTCGGGGACGGTGTCGCCCTCGAACATCGGCTTGATGCCGATGACGGGGGCTTCGGGCATGACGGTGCGGCTTTCGGTGCGCTCGACCGGGCGGCCGGCGCCTTCGCGGATATCGACGATCACCTGCGCCTGATAGGGGCGCGGGCCCAGCGTCGCGGCGTCGGGCAGGGTGATTTTCGTCGCATATTTGCCCGTCGCATCGGTCACGCCGGCGGCAAGGCTTTCATTCACCGGCGCGGCGTCGTCGTCCTGACGGCCGAAGCTATAGCCGTCATAGCCCGCAAGGCTGCGGGTCGGGGCCAGGCGCAACTGCCCCTCGACCGGCAGATTGGCGGCGGGGGCGCCGAACAGCCAATGCGCCGACAGCGACAGGTCCAGCGTGCCGGCAGCCCTGGCCGGGCCTTCGGGCAGCACGGGGGTAAAGTCGATGCGCTCGGGCAGGAAATCCTCGATCAGCAGGCGGGCGGTGGCCAGCGCGGGGCCGTCCGCCTCGGCCCGCAGTTCCAGCCGCCAGGTGCCGCGCGGCGCGTTGCCGGGGATCGCCCAGGCGACGGTGCTGCCGCCTGCGCCCGTGGGCGTGGGCGCAAGGCGCGTCTGTTCGACCCCGTCGGGCCGCAGGATCACGGCGGTCAGGGGCAGGTTGTCGATGGCGCGGGCCTCGGCGTTGCGGACCAGAACCGTCGCGTTCACGGTTTCGCCGACGCGGTAGGCGCCGCGGTCGGTCGCCACGAACAGATCGACCGGCGGCGCGGGCGGCGCGCCCTCGACCCCGCGATCGGAAAGGTCGAATTCGGGATCGGAGAGCGACAGGAACGCCATGTCGCGCGGCGTCCGTGCCGCGCCGTCGCCCTGCCAGTCAGTGACGGTGACCAGCGCCGGTTCGGCGCCGTTCCTGCCCAGGCTCAGGCCCGGGTCGAAATGCGCGATACCCTGTTCATCGGTCACCGCGCGGGCCAGCACCTCGTTCGAGCGGCTGAGCAGCGCGACCTCGACGCCCACCTTGGCATAGGTGTCGCGCAGGCTGCGCACCACCACCGTCAGCCCGTCCGCGCCCGAAAACGTCGAGATGCCGAAATCCGAGATCACGAACCATTGCGTCGCCAGCCCGGTATCGGACACGTCCTTGCCGGTGACACTGGCCTGAAGGATGTAGATGCCCGGTTCAAGCGGGCCGGCCTCGGCGGGGATGGCAAGGCTGGTCGTCAGTTCGCGGTTGATGGCGTCCTGCCCCATCGGGCGCGCGACCTCGGCCGAGCCTTTCCAGATTTCCCGTGCCATCTGGTCCGAGAAATATTCCGCCTGCCAGCTGTCCAGCGGCACGGCGAACATGCTTTCCGACATGGTGCGGATCAGGTTGCGGTCGGAAATGCGCAGCAGCCGCAGATCGACCCGGTCGGCGTTGACGGTGACCATCGACAGCCGCTGATCGCCCGAGGCGGGCAGCACATAGGCGCGGCCGGGAAAGCGGACCTCGGGGGCGCGGTCGCGGATATAGCCTTTCAGCGCCACGTCCTTGGCCAGCACCTCGCCATCGGCGGCGGGCAGGCCGGCGCGCAGCGTCAGTTCGACATTCTGGCCATGGGTCAGGCCGCCGATGCAAAGCTGCGGCCCGCTGGCCTCGACCGTCAGATCGCCCGCGGGCAGGCGCAGGAACGGCGCGTAGTCGGTGGACGAGGACAGGTCGCGCGACAGCACCGCGCAAAAGCGCGGCACGCGGCCATTCGCCTCGATCTGGGTGTCGGTGACGCGAAAGCCGTTGCGGGCCTCGGACTGGTCCAGCGCGGCGGCGATGTCGGGATTGTCGGGCGACAGCCGCTGCGCCAGCCGCAGCGCGGACAGCCCGTCGCGGCCACGGTCAAGCTGGTCGTCGGCCTGCGCCAGATACAGCAGCGCCTGTGCGGCGACGCCGTCCTCGGTCGCGCGCAGATAGCCGTTGATCGCCATTTGCAGGACCGAATTCGCGGCCTCGCTGTTGCCCGCCTCGGCATTGCGCGCGGTCAGGCGGGCCAGATCGACCCAGTCCTGCGCATTGTCGTCGCGCGCCACATATGAGGCAAGGCGCTGCGCGGCCTCTTGCGGGTTGCCGTCATATTCCAGCTTGCGGACCTCGGCGCGGTCGTCGCTGGCGGCGGCGGGCAGCGCCGGCTGCATGGCGGCAAGGGTGCCGGCCTGCGTCCGCGCGGCGGTCAGGTCGTCGGCGCCGATGAAGGGCGTGGCGGCGGCGGCGCGGGCGATGGCGCGGGCGATGCGTTCGGGCGTCGGCGCCACGGCATAGCCCGAGACCGCGCCCGCGAAGGGTGCCGGCGCCCCGGCATCGCCCTTGGGAAAGCAGGCGCGGGCGCGTTCGTTATAGGTCAGCGCCTTGCATTCGGCATTGCCGGCGCAGGCCTGGATACAGGCTTGCAGCGTGGTGTCGAAGATCTGCGTCAGATCGCCGCCGGGCATGTCGGTTTCGGCGCGCAGGCTCAATCGGCGCTCGGGCAGGGGGCTGTCATCGGCGGCGGCGGCGCCTGCGATCAGCAGTCCCGACAGGGCTGCAACGATGAAACCACGCCAAGCGGAACGCGCCATGACCAAACCTCCGTAGACCAATGGCGATCTTGTGCCATTGCCCCGGTCCCGAGGCAATCTATTCCCATTCCAGTTCCGCATAGGCGGCGGGGATATTGCGGGCGGTGACGGCGTCGAAATCGACCCATTCGCCCGCCAGCGGCTGCATGGCCTTGGCGATGGCCTGCACCGCCTGCGACAGCGGCAATCCGGCCGCCAGCGCCGCGCGGGTCTGGTCGCCAAGCGCCCCAAGGTATGCGCGCGTCGGCGCGCTGGTCTTGTCCCAGTCCTCGCCGACCGCGCCATGGCCGGGCACGACAAGCGCCGGGCGCGGTTCGGGCGGCGCGGCCAGCCATTTCAGCCACCCCGTAAGCGAGCCGTCCAGCGACGGCGTCAGGCCGCCAAAGACCAGATCGCCCGCAAACAGCGTCCCCGAGCCGTCGTCGCGCACGGTCAGGTCATTGTCGGTATGCGCGACAGGCACCGGTGTCAGATGCAGGCTGCGCCGGCCCAGATCGACCGTCAGCGGTTGGCTTATCCCGTGATCGACATTGGCGAAATGCGTGCCGGCAAAGGCGGCGGCGCCGATCTGTTCGGGGATGCTTTGCATCCATGTCGCCGCCCGCTGCGCCGCCGCGTCGGACAGGCGGGCATTGGCAAGGATGGCGGCGCCGGCCTCGGAAAACACCTCGGCGCCAAGGATGTGGTCGGGATGCATATGGGTCAGGATCAGGTGGCTGATCGGCTTGTCGGTCTGCTTGCGGATGGCGGCGTATAGCGCCTCGCCCTCGGAGCGGCTGCCGCCGGCATCGATGACCGCGACGGTCTTGCTGCCGATGACGAATGACAGGTTGGCGATGCGCCCCCGGTTCTGCGGCGAAAGCTGTTCGGCCGCGCCCTGATGGACATAGACGCCGGGGGCGATCTGCTGCGTCTCAAGCGCGGGCAACTGCGCGGTTTCGACGCAGCTGGCATTGCCGCCGGTCAGCTCGCCATGGCGTGCCAGCCAGTCGGTCGCGATGGGGCTGGCGCGCATTTCGCAATCCTTGCGGGTCGGCGCCTCGCCCGCGGGCAGGACGCGCGGCTCGCATGTCTGGGGGGCGCCGGCAAGGCAGGCGGAAAGGACCAGATGGAACATGACGCTTTCTCCGATGGGGTCAGGCTAGCATGGCCCGGCAGGCGCGGCCATCTAAGACCTAAGGCCGGTTGACTGGTCCAGAGGCCGGCGTAGCATGACGGTGGCGGCGGTCTGCCATGCCGGCCCCGCCGCATGGCAGGACGCGCCGCACGGCAGGACAAAGCAGGGAAAGAGCAGGACATGCGAATTGCCCCCCGACTGGCGCTGATCCTGTCCCTGCTGGCCGTGCCCGCGCTGGCCCAGCAGGCGGCGCCGCCGGTGGAAAACCCGCTGCAACCCTCGCCCATCTGGGACGATCTGCGCCTCAGCATCATCGGGACCGAGGCCGAGCCGCCCGTCGATCCCTCGGTCCTGCTGCTGGATGCGCCCAAGCGCGCCGACAACCCGGCGCTGGTGCCGGTTCGCATCACCCAGCCGCCGGGCGCGCCCGCGATCACGAAACTGGCGCTGGTCGTCGATGGCAACCCCGCGCCGGTCGCGGCCGAGTTCACATTCGGCAAGGCCCTGATGCCCCTGGATTTCGAGGTCCGCGTCCGCGTCAACACCTATTCCGACCTGCGCGCCGTCGCCACGCTTGCCGACGGGCGGCAGGTGATGGCCGGGCGCTATGTCAAGGCCTCGGGCGGCTGCGCGGCGCCGGCGGGCAAAAGCATGGACGAGGTGCGCGCCACCATGGGCCAGATGCGGTTCCGTCAGGCCGAGGATGCCGGCCGCCAGTTCGGCACGCTGATGATCCGGCACCCGAATTTTTCCGGCCTGCAGCGCGATCAGGTGACGCTGCTGACCATCCCGGCCGAATTCATCCAGGTCCTAGACGTGCGCGAGGGGGACACGCCCCTGTTCACCATGGAGGCCGGCATCTCGATTTCCGAAGACCCGGTCTTTCGCTTTGCCTATGCCCCGAATGGCGGCACGGTCACGGTCCATGCGCAAGACACCGAGGGCCGCGTCTGGGATCAGTCCTTCTGAAGCTGCGCGGGCTGGCCCGACAGGCGCCATTCGGTGGCGCGCAGGGCGCGGGCCTCGTCCGGGCTGTGCGTGACCAGCACCAGCCCGGCGCCGCTGCGGCTGAGCAGCGCATCGGTCAGCGCCACCATGCGGGCCGCTGTCTCGCCATCCAGCGAGGCGAAGGGTTCGTCCATCAGCAGGATATCGGGCGCTGCGGCAAAGGCGCGGGCCAGCGCCAGCCGCCGCTGCTGCCCCAATGAGAACTGGCGCGGGAACTTGGCGCCTTGCCCGGCCAGCCCGACCTGCGCCAGCCAGTCCTGCGCCGTGGCGCTGTCGCAGCCGGTCGGGATGGTGATATTGGCCAGCGCATCGCGCCATGGCAGCAGTACGGGTTCCTGAAAGACCACGGCGCGGCGCGTCTCGCCGCCAAGGGTGCCGCGATAGTCGCGGTCCAGCCCGGCAAGGATGCGCAGCAGCGTCGATTTCCCGATGCCCGAGGGCCCCAGGACCGCCAGCCTTTCGCCGCGCGCGACCTTCAGCGACAGCGCGCCCAGCACCTCGCGCGTCGGATAAGCCTTTGAGATCAAGTCAAGCCGCATCCCGCCTCCAGCGATTGGCGTGGCGTTCCCACGGGCGCAGGATCAGCAGGTCGATGGCCAGCATGACGCCGACAAAGGCCAGCGACCAGGCCAGCACGCCCTCGACATCGAAGCTGGAAAACAGCAGGTGGATCTTGAAGCCGACCCCGTTCGAGCGGCCAAGAAACTCGACCACCAGCACGATTTTCCAGATCAGCGAGACGCCGGCCCGTGCGGCGGCAGCGATATGGGGTGCAAGCTGGGGCAGCACGACATGGCGCAGCCGGGTCATGGCGGGCATCTGGAACGCCTCGGCCATGTCGTCCAGATCGGGGCGCAGCGCGCGGGCGCCCTCGCGGATCATGACGGTGACAAGGGGGATCTTGTTTAGCGCCACGGCGGCGATGGCGGCGGTCTCATTCAGGCCGATCCAGATATAGCACAGCACGATCACCACCAGCGCCGGCACGTTCAGCCCGATGATCAGCGCCGGGTTCAGCCATTCGTCGGCCCGGCGCGAGCGGCCCATCGCCAGCCCCAGCGCCATGCCCGTGACCATCGCCAGCGCAAAGCTAAGGCCGACGCGCATCAGCGTCATGCCGGAATTGAACCACAGCTCGCCCGAGGCGGCGAGGCGGCCGATCCGCGCCGCCACCTCCCACGGGGCGGGCAGCGTCTGCGGGCGGTCGGTCAGTTGCGAGGCGACCGCCCACAGGACCAGCATGGCCACCACCGACACCAGCCCCGGCGACAGGCCGGGGCGGTGCGGGCGGGGCTTGGCGGTATCGGTCAAGTCAGGACGGCTCCGGCGACCAGAACAGGCCCTTGGGCAGTTCGGTCAGCCCCTCGGTCAGTTCGTTCCCGCCCAGTTCGGCCATGGTGGCGAACATCTTCTGCGCATTCTCGGCATTGACCGGGCCGGGCGCGGGAATTCCGGCGCGCCAGCCGGCCTTCAGCGCCTGAAACTCGGCGTCGTTGGCGGCATTCATGATCGGGCGCAGCTTGTCCCAGGCGGCGTCGTCCTTGGCCAGAAGCTCTTTCGCCTCGCGCGAGGCGCGGGCAAAGCCGGCGGCCACCTGCGGGTTCTTGGCGATCCAGTCGTCGCGCAGCACATAGCCCAGAAGCGGGGTCGAGGGGTCCAGCCCCAGATCGGTCGCCGCCGTCCCGACCGACATCAGTTCGCGCATGCCGCGGGCCTGCATCTTGGCCTGGAAATGCCAGAAGTTGATGGCGGCATCGACCTCGCCCGACTCGGCGGCGTTCATGATCATGGGCGGGGCGCCAAAGACCTGCTCGGACTTCTCGGCGATGTCCTGGCCCAGCTTGGCGCGCGACCATGCGCGCAGGATCAGCCAGCTTTTATCGACCGGACCGCCGGCGATGCCGATCTTTTTACCGTCCAGATCGGCCAGCGTCTTGGCCGGGCTGTCGCCGGGAACCATGACCCCGCCAACGGCGGTGGAATAGGGCAGGAAGGTGAAATCGGTGCCCTTGGCGCGCTGCTGGGCGACCCAGAGCCAGTCGGAAACGATGGTGTCGACCTCGCCGCCCTGCATGGCGATCTGGGTCGCGGGGTTGCCGGCCAGCACCATCGGCACCAGCTCGAACCCGTTCTTGCGATCCAGCCCGGCATTGCGAATGGTCTGAATTTCCCAGTTAACCGTGCCGTTTTCCAGCGTGCCGATGCGGATGGCGGGCAGCTTGGCGTCCTGAGCCAACGCCGGCAGCGCCAGCGTCGCAAGGGCAAGCGCGGCCCCCAGCAAGGTCTTGCGTCTGGTCGTTTGCATCGAATTTTTCCTTTTTCCCCCACGGGCAGCGCGTCGTCCCTGCGGGCAACCTGACATGGCGGCAGGAATTGTCCAATACCCCGGAAGTCGTAGCAGGCCGCCGCCCCTGCGCGGGGTCTGCGGCGCCATGAAGCTTGCGCCGGGCGGCCAGCCGCCTAAGATGGCGAGAGCGGACGGCGGGAATGCCACCGCCAACCATCCGTTTCTTTGGGAGGAGAACGATGGCCCTTGCAACACCGCAAGTCCATGACCGGGGCGGCACGCCCAGGCCCTCGGCCGATCGTGTGCGCGAAATCCTGATCGTGGACGATCACCCGCTGATGTGCGACGCGCTCGCGCTGACGCTGAAGATAAGCTTCGGGCTGAAGAATGTGCGCACGGCCCGCAGCCTTGCCTCGGCCCAGGAACAGATCCGCAGCCAGGGCGTGCCCGACGCGGTGATTCTGGACCTGAACCTGCCCGATGCCCGCGGCGCCGAGGGGCTGGTGACGCTGCGCCGCCAGATCCCCGGCGTGCCGATCACCATGATCTCGGCCGATCTGGAAAATGCCATGATCTCGGCCGCGATGGCGGCGGGGGCACAGGGCTATATCAGCAAGTCGCTGGGCCGCGAGGCGCTGGTGGACAGTCTGCGCCGCATGTGGGACGGCGAGCGCGTGACCCCCGACAGCTATGAGCCCGAGAATGCGGGCGACGACGACGCGGCCCGCGCCGAACTGGCGCGGCGCTTTTCCAGCCTGACGCCGCAGCAGATGAAGATCCTGCGGCTGATCTGCCAGGGCAAGGCGAACAAGGAAATCAGCTACGAACTTTCCATCGCCGAGGCGACCGTCAAGACCCACATCACCGCGATCATGTCCAAGATCAACGCCCGCCGCCGCACGCAGGCGGTGCTGCTGGCCAACAGCGTCAGGTTGTTCGCGCCGACATGACCAGCCTGCCCCGGCCCGAGTCTGTGCCTGATCCTGCGGCTGCGGCATCCGACAGGGCGCCGCGGGTGGTGACGGTGCAGGCACGGGCCGGCGATCTTGTGCCGCGCATCGCCGGTGCCATGGCGCCGCTTGCGCCGGCGCTGGTGCTGATCTTTGGCATGCCCGCCTGCGGCCTTGCCGCGCTGGGCGCCGGGCTGCGCGACCGGCTGGGCGCGGGGTGCCATGTCGTCGGCTGCGCCTCGGCCGGTGAGATCGGGCCGCAGGGCTATGCGCAGGACAGCGTCGTGGCGCTGGGCTTTCCCGGCGCCAGCTTCCGCGCCGGGCTTTGCGTGCTGCGCGATCAGGCGCAGGTGCCGGTCTCGGCCTGGATGGCGAGCCTGCGCCGCCTGCATGCCGAGTTCCGCCCCGACCTGCGCCGCGCCAGCTTTGGCGTGCTGCTGGCCGATGCGCTGGCCCGGCACGAGGACGTGCTGGCCGCCACGCTGGACGCGGCGATGCCGGGGTTGCCGGTGGTGGGGGCCTCGACCGCGCGGGGGATCGATTTCCAGCAGGGCGCCATCATGGCGGACGGGGACGAGCATCCCGGCGCGGCGGTGTTCCTGCTGATCGAGACCGATCTGGCGGTGGCCGAGATATCCTTCTCGCATTTCAGTCCGACCGACCGGCGCGCGGTGGTGACGGCGGCCGATCCGCCGAACCGCATCATCCTGGAACTGAACGCCGAACCGGCGGCGCAGGAATATGCCCGGCTGGCCGGCATCCCCGAAAGCGCGCTGACCGCGACCGAATTTGCCCGTCACCCGCTGTTGCTGCGCGCGGGCCGGCGCGATCACGTCCGCGCCATCCGCGCCGTGACCCCGGGGGGCGGCTTGCAGCTTTTGTCGGGGATCGAGGCCGGCAATATCCTGACCGTCGGCCGGGCCATGGACATGACGCGCGGCTTTGCCGATGCGCTGGACGCGCTGCCGCAGCCGCCGCTGATGGTCCTGGGCTTCGACTGCATCCTGCGCCGGCTGGCGCTGGAGCGCGCCGGCATGGCCGGGCAGATGTCGCAACTGCTGGCGCGCTATCGCGTCGCCGGCTTCAACACCTATGGCGAACAGCATGGCGGGATGCATGTGAACCAGACCTTTGTCGGCATGGCGCTGATGCCGCCCGCAACGGGATAGGGCGATGATCTTTCTGCGCGGCGACGAAACCGACCAGCGCCGGGTCGAGAAGCTGAGCCGGATCACCGATGTGCTGGTCGAGCGTGTCGGCCGGCTTGAGGAAACGCGCGGCTCGGCCTGGTCGATGTTTCAGGCCGCCGTGGCGTTGGAACAAGAGGTGCAGGCCCGCACCCGCGATCTTGAGCGCGCGCTGGCCGACCTGTCGGAACGCAACCGCGAACTGGCCGTGGCCCGCGCCGCCGCCGAAGAGGCCAACCGCTCCAAGACCCGCTTCCTGCGCGCCGCCAGCCACGATCTGTTGCAGCCGCTTTCTGCCGCCAAGCTGTTTCTGGCGGCGCTGAAGGATACCGCGCAGGACCCGTTCCAGACCGAACTGACCCAGCGCCTGTCCGGCGCCTTTGAATCGGTCGAGGAACTGATGCATGCGGTTCTGGACATCGCCCGGCTGGACAGCCAGCGCATCGAGTTCCAGCGCAAGCCCGTCGAACTGGCGCGGCTGTTTCACCGCCTCGGCGTCGAATACGCGCCCATGGCCGAGGCGAAGGGACTGCGGCTGACCTTTGCGCCGACCTCGGCGGTGGTGGAAAGCGACCCGGTATTCTTGCGGCGGATCGCGCAGAACCTCGTCTCGAACGCGATCAAGTATACCGACCGGGGCGGCGTGCTGGTGGGCGTGCGCCGGCGCGGCGACCGGGCGTGGCTGGACGTGCTGGATACCGGCGTCGGCATTGCCCCCGGCGACCGCGCCCGCATCTTTGACGAATTCCAGCGCATCGGCCGCGAGGGCGGCGCGCCCGGCATGGGGCTGGGCCTGTCGATCGTGCGCCGCGCCTGCGCCAAGCTGGGCCACCCGATCGCGCTGGACAGCCAGCCGGGACGCGGCACTGCCTTTCGCGTCAGCCTGCCGCTGATCGGCCCCGGCCACGCCCCGGCGCGCGCCGATGACGCGCTGTCCGGCCCGTCGCTGCGCGGGCGCGTGGCGCTGGTGGTCGAAAACGACGATGCCATGCGCCGCGCCTATCAACTGCTGCTGCGCGACCGTCTGGGCATGGTGGCGCGGGTGGCGGGCGGCACCGCCGAGGCGCTGGCGATGATGGGTGAGGAGCCGCCCGACGTGGTGATCGCCGATTTCAACCTCGACAATGACGATACCGGCTTGCAGGCGATCCGCGCCCTGCGCGCGGCGGCGGGTCAGGCGGTGCCGGCGATCATCGTCTCGGCCCGGCGCGAGCCCGAAATTGACCGCGCCTGCCTGGAACTGGGCGTGCCCATGCTGGAAAAACCCCTGCGCCCCGAGGAATTGCAAGCGATGTTGCAGGGGATGCTGGTCTAGGACCAAAGGACGATACCGCCCCGGCGGGGCTTTCGCCGCCGCGCGCGCCGGGCCAAGCTGGCGGCAAAGGAAGGGAAAGCGATGAACCTGCTTTGCAGCCTTGCCCTTGGCGGGCTTTTGCTGACCGCACCGGCACTGGCCGGCGAGGCGGGCGATCTGGTCTTTGCCGAACGGGGCCCGTGGGATCTGTCTGCGGCGCCGGTCGTCTGGCAGATCGACCAGCAGGGCCCCGAGGTCGAGGGCTTCCGGCCCCTGGGTCAGGGCACGATCACGCTGAGCCAGGTCACCGACCCCGCCGACGGCAAGGCGGCGCTGCAACTGGACGAGGCGACGCCGCGCATCACCCGCAAGATCGGGCCGTTCCCGATCTCGGGCGGGGACCCGTCGCTGACGTTCTTTCTTGAATCGGTGGCGCGCGACATGGCGGCGCTGACCGGCGGCAGCCCGTTCTATATCCGCAACCGGCTGAAGGACGCGCTGTTCCGCGGCGGCGAGGTCGGCACCGAGAACGGCCGCAAGGTCGCCATCTTTCGCCCCTTCGCCGACGATCCCAACCGCGACAGGATGTTCGGCTTCGACAGCCTGACGCTGCGCTTCGTGCTGGACGAACCGGCCCGGCCGATCCGGCAGATGCTGGCCGAAACCGGCCCGCTGGCCGGCGGCCGCCCCGCCTATCGCAATGACATGGTGATGAAATGATCCGCGCCGCATCCGTCGCCCCCGCTGCTGCCCCGGCTGCTGCTCCGGCTGCGGCCCTTGCCGCGACGCTGGCCGTGTTTTGGGCCGGCGGTGCCGGCGCGCAATCCGTGAACGACTACCCGACCAATGCCCGCGCCGATTACGTCTTTGTCTGCATGGCCACCAACGGCCAGACGCGCGAGATGCTGGAACGCTGTTCCTGCGCCATCGACCAGATCGCGGGAATCCTGTCCTATGACGACTATGTCCGCGCCGAGACGGTGCTGCGGATGCGGCAGGTCTCGGGCGAGCGGACGGGCATGTTCCGGCAGGGCGCGCAGGTCAACGAGATGGTCGCCGCCTATCGCCGGGCCGAGGCCGAGGCCGAGATCCTCTGCTTCTGAACTGGACATTTGGCGGCACCCGCGCTTCCCTTGCGCCGAAGCATGAGCGAAAGGGGAAACGCATGGATCTGGGCATCAGGGGCAAGAAGGCGCTGGTCTGCGCGGCGTCGAAAGGGTTGGGGCGCGGCTGTGCCGAGGCCCTGGCCGAGGCGGGCGTCGATCTGGTCATCAATGCGCGCGGCGCCGATGCGCTGAACGCCACCGCCGCCGACATCGCCGCGAAATACGGCGTCAAGGTGACGCCGGTCGCGGCCGACATCACCTCGGACACCGGGCGTGCCGCCGTGCTTGAGGCGCTGGACGGGCAGGCCGATATCCTTGTCAACAATGCCGGCGGCCCGCCCCCCGGGCAATGGACGGACTGGAGCCGCGACGATTTCATCAAGGCCATCGACGCCAACATGCTGACCGCCGTGGCGCTGATGCAGGCGCTGGTGCCCGGCATGATGGAGCGCGGCTGGGGCCGGGTCGTCAACATCACCTCGCAATCGGTGCGCACGCCCATCGCCATTCTTGGCCTGTCCAACACCGCCCGCGCCGGGCTGACCGGCTTTGTCGCCGGCATGTCGCGCCATGTCGCGGCATCGGGCGTGGTGGTGAACAACCTGCTGCCCGGCATCCACGCCACCGACCGCGCCGAAAGCCTTGATCTGGGCGTTTCCAGGGCCGAGGGCATCAGCGTCGAGGAAGCCCGCCACCGCCGCGAACAGACCATCCCGACCCACAGCTATGGCCTGCCCGAGGATTTCGGCGCCACCTGCGCCTTTCTGTGCAGCCAGCACGCGCGGTTCATCATCGGGCAGAACATCCTGCTGGATGGCGGGGCCTCGAACATCTCGATCTGATGGCAGCGGGCGGCGGGGCGGCAGGAAGGCTCTTGCCAGAATCCCGCCGCCCGGCTACGACCAATGTCGGAAATCGGGAGACACTGGCGCAGGCCAGGGCCGAAGGAGCAACCGCCCCGGTAAACTCTCAGGCAAAAGGAACCGTTTCCGCTGAACACTCTGGAGAGTGGCGGTCCGGCCCGTTTTGGGTCTTCCGCCCGCCGAAGGGATAACGATCTCAGGCGCCCCGATGGGGTAGGGACAGAGGGGGCATCGAAGCGGGCGGCTTGTCGTCCCGCAGGAGAGGGGATGCTCATGGCCGAAAACCGGCGCACGAAACTATACGATCTGCACGTCGCCCGCGGGGCGAAGATGGTGCCATTCGCCGGCTGGGACATGCCGGTGCAATACCCGATGGGCGTTCTTGGCGAACATCTGCACACCCGCGCCCAAGCCGGGCTGTTCGATGTCAGCCATATGGGGCAGGTGATCCTGCGCGGGCCGGATGTGGCGCTGGCGCTGGAAACGCTGGTGCCCGCCGATATCGTCGGGCTGGCCGAGGGGCGGCAGCGCTATGGCCTGTTCACCAGCGAAAGCGGCGGCGTGCTGGACGATCTGATGATCGCCAACAAGGGCGATCATCTTTACCTTGTGGTGAACGCGGGCTGCGCCGATCAGGACATCGCCCATCTGCGCCAGCTTGAGGCGAAGGGGATTTCGGTCGAGCCGGTCACCGACCGCGCGCTTCTGGCCCTGCAAGGCCCCAGGGCCGAGGCCGTGCTGGAGCGGCTGGTTCCCGGCGTCGCCGCGATGAAGTTCATGGATGTGGCGGAATTCGACTGGAACGGCGCGACGCTGTGGGTCAGCCGCTCGGGCTATACGGGCGAGGACGGCTATGAGGTCTCGGTCCCCGAGGCGCAGGCGGTGGCGCTGACCGAGGCGCTGCTGGCCGAACCCGAGGTCGCCCCGATCGGTCTGGGCGCGCGCGACAGCCTGCGGCTTGAGGCCGGGATGCCGCTTTACGGCCATGACATGGACGCGGCCACCTTGCCCGGCGAGGCAGGGCTGGGCTGGTCGATCCCCAAGGCCCGCCGTGCAGGCGGTGCCCGCGCCGGCGGCTTTCCCGGCGCCGCGGCGGTTCTGGCCGAGCTGGCCGATGGCCCGGCCCGCAGCCGCCGGGGTCTGCGCCCCGAGGGCCGCGCGCCGATCCGCGAGGGCGTCGAGATCTTCGATGCGGCCGAGGGCGGCGCGTCGCTGGGCAAGGTCTGCTCGGGCGGGTTCGGCCCTTCGGTCGGGGCGCCCATCGCCATGGCGATCCTGCCCGCGGGTCTGGCCGAGGGCGCGACCGTCTGGGCCGAGCTGCGCGGCAAGCGCCTGCCCGTGGCGCTGGCCCCGCTTCCATTCCACAAACCGAGCTACAAGCGCTGAAAGGCAAGCCATGTTGAAATACACCGAAGAGCATGAATGGCTGAAACAGGATGGTGACGAGGTCATCGTCGGCATCACGGCCCATGCCAGCGAGCAGCTGGGCGATGTCGTCTTCATCGAGCTGCCCGAGGTCGGGCGCGAGGTCGAGGCCGGCGAGGAGATCGTGGTGATCGAGTCGGTGAAGGCCGCCTCGGATATCGTGGCGCCGGTCGCCGGCGTCATCACCGCCGTCAACGACGAGCTGCCCGACAGCCCCGGTGCGGTGAATGACGACGCCATGTCGGCGTGGTTCTTTCGCATCAAGCCCAGGGGCGGCGTCGATCTGTCCGGCTTCATGGACGAGGCGGCCTATAACGATCTGATCGGCTGACATTGGCCGGTCCTGCCGGGCCATGCGGCCCGGCGAAGGCGGGGGGCTTTCCGCCCCCCGGACCCCCCGAGGATATTTTCGCATGAAAGAAGCCTGAACGGGCTTCCTGCGACATGATTGGATGGCGAATATGGCGCGCTGGACCCCTGTTGATTACAACCCCGACGATTTTGCGAACCGCCGGCATATCGGCCCTTCTCCGGCGGAAATGGCCGAGATGCTGAAGGTCGTCGGCGCCGAAAGCCTTGAGGCGCTGATCGGGCAGACCGTGCCGGCGAATATCCGGCAGGCAGCGCCCCTGGACTGGCCGGCGCTGTCCGAGGCGGCGCTGCTGGCGCGCATGCGCGAGGTGGCGGCGAAGAACAAGGTGATGACCAGCCTGATCGGGCAGGGCTATTACGGCACCGTCACGCCGCCCGCGATCCAGCGCAATATTCTGGAGAACCCGGCCTGGTACACGGCCTATACCCCCTATCAGCCCGAGATCGCCCAGGGCCGGCTTGAGGCGCTGCTGAACTATCAGACCATGATCGCCGATCTGACGGGCCTGCCGGTCGCCAATGCCTCGTTGCTGGATGAGGCGACGGCGGCGGCCGAGGCCATGGCCATGGCGCAGCGCGTCGCCAAGTCGAAGGCCAAGGCGTTCTTCGTCAGCGAAAACCTGCATCCACAGACGATTTCCGTCATCGAGACCCGGGCCGAGCCCCTGGGCATCGAGATCGTCAAGGGCGATCCGGCCGATCTGGACCCCAAGGCGGTCTTTGGCGCGATCTTCCAGTATCCCGGCACATTCGGCCATATCCGCGACCTGACCGCGGAATGTGCGGCGCTGCATGAGGCCGGGGCGATCGCCGTCGTCGCGACCGACCTGCTGGCGCTTTGCGTGCTGAAGGAGCCGGGCGCCATGGGCGCGGATATCGCCGTGGGCTCGGCCCAGCGGTTCGGCGTGCCCATGGGCTACGGCGGTCCGCATGCCGGCTTCATGGCATGTCGCGACGACATGAAGCGCGCCATGCCGGGCCGCATCGTCGGCGTTTCCATCGATGCCAAGGGCAACAAGGCGTACCGGCTGTCCCTGCAAACGCGCGAGCAGCATATCCGCCGCGAGAAGGCCACCTCGAACGTCTGCACGGCGCAGGCGCTGCTGGCGGTCATGGCGTCGTTTTACGCGGTGTTCCACGGGCCGGTCGGCCTGCGCGCCATTGCCCAGCGGGTGCATCTGAACGCGGTGACGCTGGCCGATGCGCTGCGTGCCGCCGGCGCCGAGGTCGAGCCGGGGGCCTTTTTCGACACCATTACCGTGCGCGTCGGCGTGGGGCAGGCGGGCATTCTGGCCGCTGCCCGGCATCGCGGCATCAACCTGCGCAAGGTCGGCCGCGACCGCGTCGGCATCAGCGTCGACGAGACCACCGATGCGGGCGTGATCGCGCGCGTGCTGGATGCCTTTGGCATCGGCGAGCCCGCCATTCCCGCCACAGCCCCCGCCATCCCCGAGGCGCTGATCCGCGAAAGCGATTTCCTGACGCATCCGGTCTTTCACATGAACCGCGCCGAATCCGAGATGATGCGCTATATGCGCCGCCTTTCGGACCGGGATCTGGCGCTGGACCGGGCGATGATTCCGCTGGGGTCCTGCACGATGAAGCTGAACGCCGCCGCCGAGATGATGCCGATCACCTGGCCGGAATTCGGCGCGCTGCATCCCTTTGCCCCCGAGGATCAGGCCGCCGGCTATCACGAGATCTTTGCCGACCTGACCGACAAGCTGTGCCAGATCACCGGCTATGACGCGTTCTCGTTGCAGCCCAACAGCGGCGCGCAGGGCGAATATGCCGGCCTGCTGACCATCGCCGCCTATCACAAGTCGCGCGGCGAGGATCGCGACATCTGCCTGATTCCGGTCAGCGCCCATGGCACCAACCCGGCCAGCGCCCAGATGTGCGGCATGAAGGTCGTGGTGGTGAAATCGGCGCCGAACGGCGATATCGACCTTGAGGATTTCGCCGACAAGGCCGCGCAGGCCGGCAACAGGCTGGCGGCGGTGATGATCACCTATCCCTCGACCCATGGCGTCTTTGAGGACACCGTGCGCGAGGTCTGCCGCATCGCCCATGATCATGGCGGTCAGGTCTATATCGACGGCGCCAACATGAACGCGCTGGTCGGGCTGGTGAAGCCGGGCGAGATCGGCGGCGATGTCAGCCACCTGAACCTGCACAAGACCTTTGCCATTCCGCATGGCGGCGGCGGTCCGGGCATGGGACCGATCGGGGTCAAGGCGCATCTGGCGCCCTTCCTGCCCGCCGATCCGCGCACCGGCGATGCGGGGGCGGTGTCGGCGGCGCCTTGGGGGTCGGCCTCGATCCTGCTGATTTCCTGGGCCTATATCCTGATGATGGGCGGCGCGGGGCTGACGCAGGCGACGCGCGTGGCGATCCTGAACGCGAACTACATCGCCAGCCGGCTGGCGGGGGCTTATCCCGTGCTGTTCATGGGCAATCGCGGTCGCGTGGCGCATGAATGCATCCTGGACACCCGCCCCTTTGCCGAGCATGGCGTCACCGTGGACGATATCGCCAAGCGCCTGATCGACAACGGTTTCCATGCACCGACGATGAGCTGGCCGGTCGCCGGCACGCTGATGGTCGAGCCGACCGAATCGGAAACCAAGGCCGAGATCGACCGCCTGATCACCGCCTTCCTTGCCATCCGCGCCGAGATCACCGAGGTCGCCGAGGGCCGCATTTCGGCCGAGGCCAGCCCCCTGCGCCACGCCCCGCACACGGTCGAGGATCTGGTTGCCGACTGGGACCGCGCCTATTCGCGCGAGCAGGGCTGCTTCCCGCCCGGCGCCTTCCGGGTGGACAAATACTGGCCTCCGGTCGGGCGGGTGGACAACGTCTATGGCGACCGGCATCTGATCTGCACCTGCCCCCCGGTCGAGAGCTATGCCGAGGCGGCGGAATAATAAACTGTTTTGGGGCGGTCGCGGCGGCCGCCCCTTGACAACCGTGCCGGCTTGGGCGACATACCGCGCCGGATGGGGCCGTAGCTCAGTTGGTAGAGCGCATCGTTCGCAATGATGAGGCCAGGGGTTCGATTCCCCTCGGCTCCACCAATTCACCGCAAGGCGTTGGAGCATAAGAGTGCCGATTTAGGGCATGAGCTTGCAGATTGCGCGTCAAGATGGCGAATACAGCGCAGGTGCGTGTTGCCAAAGACAAAGTTTCGGTAGATGCGATGCTGGAACGATCTGCTTCCTCGTGAACTTTCGGACGCCTGAGGGATCAATCGACTGCCCGGAAACCATGGCGTCGGTAATCCCGGTCAAGGCAACGATTTCGGGCGAGATCGGCTTTGCCGGTTCGCGGAGAGGGTCGAAAGGATCCAGGACTTCGGCCATATTACCGTTCAGCGTATAGCGGAACGGCACCATCGCCAGCTCGATGATCTTGTCCTGATCAGGATAAAGACCAGTGGTTTCGACATCGACCAAAAGACCCGTCCGGGTCTCTGCGTCGCCAAAGCCCTCTACCCTGAACGGCTGGCTGGAGCTTCGATGCAAGGAGTTCCGGGCAAAGATCCCGCACGGACAGATGCGCGGCACCATCGCCGATATCTCGGCCTGGCATTGATGCCGGTTGCGCGCCCGTTCGACGGCGTCGTCGAGTAAACGAAGCGGGTCACGCCAAACGCGCTGGCGCGTGCTTCATCGTGGTTCACCGGTCGATTGGCGAAGGATACCGGCACGCTTTAGCGATTTTGCTCCAGCTGGACGAGGCAGGTTGGCCACATC
>JAXMDJ010000034.1:0-26121 GCA_046348875.1 Paracoccus sp. (in: a-proteobacteria) | reverse complement strand
CATCGCATCCAGCCACGCGCCATGCAGCCGTGCATCCGTCAGGTCGGCGCCATCAAGCCGGGTGCCGGTCAGGTCGGCGCGCTCAAGCTGGGCGCCGCGCAGATCGGCGCCGGCAAGGTCGGCCAGCCCAAGGCTGGCGCCGACCATGTTGGCGCCGTGAAAATTCGCGCCCCTCGCCTTGGCCGACCACAGGCTTGCCCCGGAAAGCTGGGCGCCCGACAGGTCGGTGCCGCGAAGATCCGCATATGAGAAATCGGCACCCACCAGCGTCAGGCCGCCAAGGTCCAGCCCCGCAAGATCGGCCCCCGCCATTTCGACGCGTCCGCTGGTCGCAATCCGGCGCAGGATGTCATCGCGGGTGAATTGTGCCATGTCCACCTCTTGTCTTTTTATCTTTGCTCCGGCCCCCGACCGGTAAAAATGAATGCCCGGAAGCGGCTGCCTCCGCCTCCGGGCTACCGGATCAGTCTCCCAGGTTTGACTGCATCCAGTATCTCTTGCGAAAGCCGCGCGCGCATTCGATCTCGATGCCTTCGCGCGCGACGATCCGCGCCGTATTGCTGCGGATGCCGTAGCCGACCTCGGTCGTGCCCGGCAGCGTGGTCAGGTGCAGCGGCGCCGCACCGCGCGCGGCAAGGTCGCGCATCAGCCGCGCCGAATGGCGGGCCAGCGATTGCGCGGTGCCGGGCGCCTCGGGGGCGCAGGTCGGAGCGAACCCCTCGGGCACGGGCGGATCGTCCGAGCCGCTGGCGGGATAGGTGCGCGCGGGCAGCAGCTCGGCCACCTGGCGCAGCGTCGATTCGATGCGCAGCACGGTCCCGTCGGGGCGCATGGCCAGCCGCAGGGTGCCCGCGCCGGGCGTCAGGATCGGCACGTCGCCGATCGACTGGCGGAACTGGACGATGATCTCATCCAGCATCTCGACCGGCGGCTCGGCCGCCATGTGCAGGCATTGCGTGGCCGACAGCGCCAGCGAGATGCGGTCGAAGATCAGCTCCGATCCGGGCGGCACGAAGCCAAAGCGGCGCAGGGCGCTGCGCGCGCGGTTGACGATGGCGCGGCGCTGGATCGGAACGCGGCTGCGCTCGCGCTCGCCGGGTTCGGTGACGGCCAGCTCCAGCAGGATATGGCCGTCGGCGCGGCGCAGGAAACGCGCGGTCCCGTTCGAGACCGACATGCGCCCCTGCTCGTCGCGCGGCACCAGCCGCGAGGAAATGCTCAGCGCCGCCAGCACGCGCTCGGCCAGTGCGGTATCCTCGATCACGGGCACCAGACGCGCGGCGCGCAATTCGGACGGCGGCGCAGACAGCACGATATCGCGCCGATGCGCCGCCAGCGGCGCGTGCCAGCGCCAGGCCCACCACGAACCCTTGGCACGCGCGGCGTCAAAGCGACGTTCACCAAACAGCGTCGCCAGCGCCTCTTCCCGGGTTGCGCCGCAGGCGGCGACGACCGGATTCTGATCATGGGCGACGTCCCAGGCGCCGTCCAGCCAGGCCTGGGAAAACGACTTTCCCATCCGCCAATGGCGCCAGAAATTCGCGCCATAGGTGCCCGAATCCCAGCAGACGGAATCAAAGCCGAACATCATGCGCAGCCCGGCATTGCTGCGGGCCCAGCTGCGCAAGGGATTGCGCCCGTCAGAGACGCAAAGCGATTCACTCGTCGACCAGAACAGATAACGCAGCCTGTCGGCGCCCAGCCACATGCGGTTGCCGTCAAGACAGCCATCCACACCCGTCCACAGCGCGCCCATCGGCAGGCGAAAGTTTCCCGCCCCGTCCATGCGGCCATGACCGGCATGATAGAAGACGCGCACCGCGTCGATATTGCGCCCGGCGGCGGCCGGCAGGCGGGAATCGTAGAACCACGATTTCACCGCGGCATCGCGGCGCCAGTAATCGGGCGCGGCAAAGCTGTCGACCGCATCCAGAAAGCCCCCCGCATCGCGATGCGCGGCGTGAAGCGCGCCGGCGGCGCGATAGGTCTCGATGCTGCATGCACCGTAAAGCTGGGTCGAAGGTTTGCCGGCATCCAGCATCCCGGTTTCCACCCCGGCAGCGGGATCGCCCGCCATATGTTCGGGCCAGTTCAGCCCCAGAGCACCTTGCTCAAAACTCTCTAAACTACCGACAAGATCGTCCATTTACCGGCTCCTGCGTGGCTCTCCACGATCCCTTCGGGGGGATCGGTATTGTTGTTGCCCCACGCTAGACCACCGCCCGTGAATGAGACGTGAATCGCGAATTTACGCTGGGGCAGCCTGCAAGTTACCCAGCGTAAGCGATTGATTTACATCAACCACGACTCAACCCAAGGGAAACGAATCAATCCGAATCGCCGCGCCGGACCATGCCGAACGACAGCTCGCGCGCCGCCGAAATCACGGTCTGCGCGATACCCGCGATCCGCGCGTCCTCCATGCGGGACAGCGGCCCCGAAACCGAGATGCCCGCCGCCGCCTCGCCCGCAAGATCGAAGATCGGCGCAGCGATGCAGCGCATGCCGGGGCTGCGTTCCTCATTGTCCAGCGAGAACCCGCGGGCGCGGGTCAGGGCAAGGTCGGCCATCAGCGCCTCGGGCGCGGTCAGGGTCATCGGCGTGAACCGCTCAAGCCGCATGTCCTGCAACAGCGCCCGCAGGTCAGGGCCGCGCATATGCGCCAGAAGCGCCTTGCCGATCCCCGAGGCATGCAGCGCCGAACGCGTCCCCGGCGGGAAAAAGGCGCGGATCGTCTCATGCGTTTCGGCCTGGCTCAGGAACAGCACCGCATCGCCTTGCAGGATGCCAAGGTTCGCGGTCTCGCCCGTGGCCTCCATCAGGCGGCGCAGCACCGGCCGCGCACGCTCGACCAGCCCCGAGCGGCGCATGAAGGCCGAGCCGTGGCGGAAGGCCGTCGGCCCGACATGCCAGGTCTGGGTGGTGCCATCGCTTTCCGCGACCCCCCGCGCCGCCAGCGTCACCAGCACCCGATGCACGGTCGAGGGCGCCAGCCCCAGCCGCGCCGCGATCTCGGACAGCGTCAGGCCGCCGCCCGCGGCGATGACGTCAAGAATATCCAGCGCCCGGTCCAGCGCCCGCACGCCGCCCGAATCCCCATCCCCCTGCGCGCGCCCGCGCGGACGCCCCCTTTTTCGCGGTTCGGACCCCATTTCGCGATTCCTTTCGACTGTATTCTGATTTCGTTGAAAATCGGTTTCCCGGAACGGAAATGTGCAGCCACCTGATCTGAAACGGAAATACACGATTTTTCCGCAGTTGCGAAATATTTTTCAGAAAAATTGCGGGACTGGACCCGGCGCCCTAGCCTGATGACAAATACGGGAGGAACGCCATGACCAGTCAGAATCCGATCTTCATCCCCGGCCCCACCAACATCCCCGAGGAGATGCGCAAGGCCGTGGACATCCCCACCATCGACCACCGCTCGCCGGTGTTCGGACGGATGCTGCATCCCGCGCTTGAGGGCGTGAAGCAGGTGCTGAAGACCGTGCAGGGCCAGGTGTTCCTGTTCCCCTCGACCGGGACGGGCGGCTGGGAAACGGCGATCTCGAACACGCTGTCGCCGGGCGACCGGATCCTGGCCGCGCGCAACGGCATGTTCAGCCAGCGCTGGATCGACATGTGCCAGCGCCACGGGCTGGATGTCGCCATCGTCGAGGTGCCCTGGGGCGAAGGCATCCCCGCCGACCGCTACGAAGAGATCCTGACCGCCGACAAGGGCCACCAGATCCGCGCCGTTCTGGCGACCCATAACGAGACCGCGACCGGCGTGAAATCCGACATTGCCGCCGTCCGCCGGGCGCTGGACGCGGCCGGCCACCCGGCGATGCTGTTCGTCGACGGGGTCAGCTCCATCGGCTCGATGGATTTCCGCATGGACGAATGGGGCGTCGATATCGCCGTCACCGGCTCGCAAAAGGGCTTCATGCTGCCGCCGGGGCTGGCGATCACCGCCTTTTCGCCCAAGGCCATGGCGGCGGTCGAAAGCGCCCGCCTGCCGCGCACCTTCTTCGACATCCGCGACATGGCGGCGGGCTATGCGCGCAATGGCTATCCCTATACGCCGCCGGTCGGGCTGATCAACGGGCTGAACCTTGCCTGCCAGCGCCTGCTGGACGAGGGGCTGGGGAACGTCTTTGCCCGCCATGCCCGCATCGCCGGCGGCGTGCGTGCCGCGGTCCATGCCTGGGGGCTGACGCTGTGCGCCGCGCGGCCTGCGCTTTATTCCGACAGCGTCAGCGCCATCCGCATGCCCGAGGGCTTCGACGCCAACCGCTTCGTCGCCCATGCGCTGGAGACCTATGACATGGCCTTCGGCACCGGGCTGGGGCCGCTTTCGGGCAAGGTCTTTCGCATCGGCCATCTGGGCAGCCTGACCGACGCCATGGCGCTGTCGGGGCTGGCCACGGCGGAAATGGTCATGGCCGATCTGGGCCTGCCGGTCCGGCTGGGTTCGGGCGTAGCGGCCGCGCAGGACCATTACCGCCGCTCGACCACCGCCGCCCGGCAGAAGGCCGCCTGAGCCATGAGGGACGACATGCATATCCCGACCTTCGACGACATGGTTCAGGCGCGCGCACGGATCGCGCCCCATGTGCATCGCACGCCGGTCCTGACCTCGCGGATGCTCAACGAGGCGACCGGGGCGGAACTGTTCTTCAAATGCGAGAACTTCCAGAAGGCGGGGGCGTTCAAGGCGCGCGGGGCCTCGAATGCGGTGTTCGGGCTGACCGACGCGCAGGCCGCAAGGGGCGTCGCCACCCATTCCAGCGGCAATCACGGCACCTGCCTTTCCTATGCCGCCGGGCGGCGCGGCATCCCCTGCACGGTGGTCATGCCCCGCACCGCGCCGCAGGCCAAGAAGGACGCCGTCAGGGGCTATGGCGGGCGCGTGGTGGAATGCGAGCCCTCGACCAGTTCGCGCGAGGCGGTCTTTGCCGAGGTCCTGGCCGAGACCGGGGCCGAATTCGTGCATCCCTATAACGACCCGCGCGTCATCGCCGGGCAGGCGACCTGTTCGGCGGAACTGATCGAGCAGGTCGACGGGCTGGATGCGGTGGTGGCGCCGATCGGCGGCGGCGGCATGATCTCGGGGACCTGCCTGACGCTGTCGGCGCTGGCCCCCGGCATCCGCATCTATGCCGCCGAGCCCGAACAGGCCGACGACGCCGCGCGCAGCTTCCGCGCCGGACATATCATCGCCGACGACGCGCCCGATACCGTCGCCGACGGCCTGAAGGTGCCGCTGAAGGACCTGACCTGGCATTTCGTGAAAAACCACGTCAGCGACGTGCTGACCGCCTCGGAGACCGAGATCGTCGAGGCGATGAAGCTGATCTGGAAGCGCATGAAGATCGTGATGGAACCCAGCAGCGCCGTGCCTTTGGCCACCATCCTGAAACACCCCAAGACCTTTGCCGGCAAGCGCGTCGGCGTCATCGTCACCGGCGGCAATGTCGATCTTGACCGCCTGCCCTGGAACTGAGGTAACACCATGAACGCAAAAGCGGATTTCTCGGGCTATGAGGTCGGCTACGACATTCCCGCCCTGCCCGGCATGGCCGAGGCCGATATCCAGACGCCCTGCCTGATCCTTGATCTGGACGCGCTGGAACGCAATATCGCCAAGATGGGCGCCTATGCCAGGGACCATGGCATGCGCCACCGCAGCCACGGCAAGATGCACAAGTCGGTGGATGTGCAGAAGCTTCAGGAAAGCCTTGGCGGCGCCGCCGGCGTCTGCTGCCAGAAGGTCTCCGAAGCCGAGGTGTTCGCGCGTGGCGGCATCCGGGATATCCTTGTCTCGAACGAAGTCCGCGACGCGGCCAAGATCGACCGGCTGGCGCGGCTGCCGAAATACGGCGCGCGCATCATCGTCTGCGTCGATGACCTGGCGAACGTCGCCGAACTGTCGGCGGCAGCGGTCAGGCATGACACCCGGCTTGAGGTCTTTGTCGAAATCGACTGCGGCGCCGGCCGCTGCGGCGTCAGGACCGCGCCCGAGGTGGTCGAAATCGCGCGTGCCGTCGCCGCGGCGCCGAACCTGACATTCACCGGCATCCAAGCCTATCAGGGCGCCATGCAGCACATGGACAGCTACGACGACCGCAAGGCGAAGCTCGACGCCGCCATCGCGCAGGTGAAAGAGGCGGTCGCGGCACTGAAGGCCGCCGGGCTTGAGCCGGAGCTGGTCTCGGGCGGGGGCACCGGCAGCTATTATTTCGAAAGCGGCTCGGGCGTCTATAATGAGCTGCAATGCGGCAGCTACGCCTTCATGGACGCCGATTACGGCCGCATCAAGGACCGGGACGGCAACCGCATCGACCGCGGCGAATGGGAAAACGCGCTGTTCATCCTGACCAGCGTCATGAGCCACGCCAAGCCGCATCTGGCGGTGGTCGATGCCGGGCTGAAGGCGCAATCCGTCGACAGCGGCCTGCCGGTGGTCTTTGGCCGCGACGACGTGACATATATCAAATGCAGCGATGAACATGGCGTGGTCGAGGACCCGCAGGGCGTGCTGGCGATCAATGAGAAGCTGCGCCTTGTGCCCGGCCATTGCGACCCGACCTGCAATGTCCATGACTGGTATGTCGGCGTCAGGAACGGCAGGGTCGAATCCGTCTGGCCGGTCAGCGCCCGCGGAAAGGCATACTGACCCCGAACCGCCCCCGGCCGGCTCCGCGCGGGCCGGGCGCATCTTTCTCAATGACAAGGGATCGCCATGCTGATCGTCCCCGAAGCCCTGATCGCCGACCTGCTGACCCCCGAGGACGCCTATGCCGCCGTCGAGGCGGCCTTTGCCGCCATGGCCCGGGGCGAGGCCCGCAACTTCCCCGTGGTGCGCGAGGCCCTGGGCGAGGGGCGGCAATACGGCTTCAAATCCGGCTTCGACCGCAGCGGCGCCATGCTGGGCGTGAAGTCGGGCGGCTATTTCCCCGGCAATGCCGGCAGGGGCCTCATCAACCACCAGTCCACGATATTGCTGTTCGACCCCGAGACCGGCCGCCCCGAGGCCATGGTGGGCGGCAACCTGCTGACGGCGCTCAGGACGGCTGCCGCCAGCGCGGTCTCGATCCGGCATCTGGCGCCCGAAGGGGCGCAGGTGCTGGGCATGATCGGCGCCGGCCACCAGTCCGCCTTCCAGCTTCGCGCCGCTGCCCGCGCCCATCCCTTTAAGCGGGTGATCGGCTGGAACCCCCATCCCGAGATGCTGACCCGCCTTGCCGACACCGCCGCCGAACTGGGCCTGCCGTTTCAGGCGGTGGACCTGCCGCAACTGGGGGCCGAGGCGGATGTCATCATCTCGATCACCTCATCCTTCGGGCCGCTGCTGATGGACGGCCATGTGACCGGACCGACCCATATCGCGGCAATGGGCACGGATACGCGCGGCAAGCAGGAACTGGACCCGGCGCTGCTGGCCCGCGCCCGCGTCTTTACCGACGAGGTGGCGCAGTCCGTGACCATCGGCGAGGCGCAGCACGCCATCGCGCAAGGGCTGATCGCCGAGGCGGCGATCACCCCCATCGGCGCGGTCATCGCCGGCATGGGCCCCGGGCGCCAGTCCGCCGCCGACATCACCATCTTCGACGGCACCGGCGTCGGTTTGCAGGACATCGCCGTTGCCGCGGCGGTGGTCGAACTGGCCAAACAGAAAGGGGTGGCGCGCGAGGTCGAAATCTGACCCGCCCCACCCGTCCGATCAGGGAGGATAAGGACGGATGCAACACACCCAAACCGCCGCAGGCTTCGATCCGATCGAAGAGCGGATCCCCGGCCCGCGCCTTCTGGCCCTTGGCCTTCAGCATGTGCTGGTCATGTATGCCGGCGCCATCGCGGTGCCGCTGATCGTCGGCCGCGCCCTGCAACTTGAACCGCAGGACGTGGCCTTCCTGATTTCCGCCGATCTTTTCGTCTGCGGCATCGTCACCATCATCCAGTCCTTCGGCGTGACGCAATGGTTCGGCATCCGCCTGCCGGTGATGATGGGCGTGACCTTCGCCGCCGTCGGCCCGATGGTGGCCATCGCCTCGGCCAATCCGGGGCAGGAAGGCGCGCGGATGATGTTCGGCGCCATCATGGCCGCCGGCATCATCTCGATCTTCTTCGCGCCGGTGGTGGGCAAGATGCTGCGCTTCTTTCCCAGCGTGGTGACGGGCACGGTGATCCTGGTCATCGGCGTCAGCCTGATGCCGGTGGGGATCAACTGGATCTTTGGCCTGCCCATCGGCCCGACCGCGCCGAAGCTGGTCGATCCCGCGCAGGCAGCGTGGCTTGAGCAGGCCATCGCCGCCGGCGGCGTGCCTGCGGGCGTGAAGCTGATGCCGACCATGCCGAACCCGGAATACGCCTCGATCCCGCGCATCGTGATCGGGCTGGTGGTGCTGGCGTCAATCCTGCTGATCTCGCGCTTTGCCAAGGGGTTTCTGGCCAATATCGCGGTGCTCATGGGCATCGTGATCGGCGGCATCCTTGCGGCGGCGCTGGGGATGATGCATTTCGGCAATATCGCCGGGGCGGCATGGTTCGCGCCGATCAGGCCGATGCATTTCGGCACGCCGATCTTCGACCCGGTGATGATCCTGACCATGCTGCTGGTGATGTTCGTGACCATGATCGAATCGACTGGTATGTTCCTTGCGCTCAGCGATCTTTGCGGACGGCGGCTGACGCCCCGCGCGCTGACGGCGGGGCTGCGCGTGGACGGGCTGGGCACGGCCATCGGGGGGCTTTTCAACACCTTCCCCTATACGTCATTCTCGCAGAACGTGGGGCTTGTCGGCGTGACCGGCGTGCGCTCGCGCTTTGTCTGCGTGGCGGGGGGCGCCATCATGGTGGTCCTGGGCCTGATCCCGAAAATGGGCGCGCTGGTCGAAAGCCTGCCGACGACGGTTCTGGGCGGCGCGGGGCTGGTGATGTTCGGCATGGTCGCCGCGACCGGCATCCGCATCCTTGCCACCGTGGACTTCAAGGGCAACAAGCATAATCTCTTTATCGTCGCCATCTCGCTTGGCCTGGGAATGATTCCGATGATTGCACCCGACTTCAACCAGTGGCTGCCGCATTCGCTGCATACGCTCATCCATTCCGGCATCCTGCTGGCGGCCGTCGCGGCGGTCTTGCTGAACTGGTTCTTCAACGGCGCCCCCCACGCGACCGAGGAAGACATCCGCAATGCCGGCCACGCCGCCGAGGTGCATTGATGACGCGCCGTCTGATCCGGGGGGCTGAGGTGGTGGTGACGATGGACGCCACCCGGCGCGAGATCGCGGGCGGCGAGGTGCTGATCGACGGCGGGGAGATCCTTGCCGTCGGCACCGGCCTTTCCGCCGAAGGCGCCCAGATCGTCAATGCGCAGGGCTGCGTGGTGACGCCGGGCCTTGTGAACACGCATCACCACCTGTTCCAGACCCTGACCCGCGCGGTGCCCGCCGCGCAGGATGCCGCCCTTTTCGGCTGGCTTCGGACGCTTTACCCGATCTGGGGCCGCATGGGGCCGCAGGATATCGGCCTTTCGACCCGGATCGGGCTGGCGGAGCTGGCGCTGTCGGGCTGCACCTGCTCATCCGATCACCTCTATCTTTTTCCGAACGGCGCCCGCCTTGACGACAGCATCGAGGCGGCGTCCGACATCGGCATCCGCTTCACCGCCACCCGCGGCGCCATGTCCATCGGCGAAAGCAAGGGCGGCCTGCCCCCCGATGCGCTGGTCGAGGGCGAGGCCGCGATCCTGAAGGACAGCGAACGGCTTGTCGCCGCCTTCCACGACCCCCGGCCCGGCGCGATGGTACAGGTGGCGCTGGCGCCCTGCTCGCCCTTCTCGGTCAGCCGCGAACTGATGCGCGACGCCGCCATCCTCGCCCGCGACAAGGGCGTGCGGCTGCATACCCACCTGGCCGAGAATGACGAGGACATCGCCTATTCGCTGGAAAACTTCGGCATGCTGCCGGGCGACTATGCCGAAAGCCTCGGCTGGACCGGCGACGATGTCTGGCACGCGCATTGCGTGAAGCTGTCGGACAAGGAAATCGACCTTTTCGCCCGCAGCGGCACCGGGGTCGCGCATTGCCCCTGCTCGAACGCGCGGCTCGCCTCGGGGATCGCGCCGATCCGCAGGATGCGCGATGCGGGCGTGCCGGTCGGGCTTGGCGTCGACGGCTCGGCCTCGAACGATTGCAGCCATCTGGGCCTTGAGGCACGCCAGGCCATGCTGGTCGCGCGCTTGCGCGACGGCCCCGCCGCCATGGGCGCGCGCGAGGCGCTGGAAATCGCCACGCTTGGCGGCGCCCGCGTCCTTGGCCGCAGCGATATCGGCGCGCTGGAACCCGGAAAACGCGCCGATCTCGTCCTCTGGGACGTCTCGGAACTGCCCAGCGCCGGGCAATGGGATCCGGTCGCGGCGCTGATCTTCTGCGCGCCGATCCGCCCCCGCGCCGTCTATGTCGAGGGCCGCGCCGTGGTCGACGACCACCGCCTGCTGACCGCCGATACCCGGCGCCTGCATGACGAGGCCCGCGCCGCCATCATCCGCCTCGCGAACTGACCCTGAAAGGAAGCCCGCATGTCCGGCTATCTCACCACCCATGTCCTCGACACCGCCAATGGCGCCCCGGCTGAGGGCATGCGGATTGAGCTTTGGCGCCTTGATGGCGAGCGCCGCCTTGTCGCGCAGACCGTCACCAACCATGACGGCCGCACCGACAGCCCGATCCTGCCGCAATCCAGCTTCGAGACCGGCGAATACGAACTGGTCTTCCATGTCGGCGCCTGGCTCGACGCCCTCGACCACAAGGCCGCCAGACCGCGCTTTCTCGACATGGTGCCGCTCCGCTTCGGCATGTCGGAACAGGATCATTACCACGTCCCGCTGCTGATCTCGCCCTATGGCTATTCGACCTATCGCGGCAGTTGACCCGCGTCTTTCATGCTTAAATATCCTGGGGAATCCGCCGCTTGCGGCGGATGGGGCAAAGCCCCGGCGACAGCGACGCGAAAAGGGGCCACGCGGCCCCTTTTTTCCGTTTCCCCGCCCTCTCCGAAACATTTTCAACGAATCCTTGAGACAACAAGGGCGAATGCGTGAATAGTGCATCCCCGCCCCTCCACGCTAATCTGCCCGCAAGACCGGGAACAGGGAGACCACGCATGTCCGATTTCGCCGTCATCTGGGACTGGCTCGCCTTCGCGATCCGCTGGACACATGTCGTCACCGCCATCTGCTGGATCGGCTCGTCCTTCTATTTCGTCGCCCTCGACCTTGGCCTGCAAAAGGTGCCGGGCCTGCCCAAGGGCGCGCATGGCGAGGAATGGCAGGTCCATGGCGGCGGCTTCTACCATATCCAGAAATACCTCGTCGCCCCCGAGCGCATGCCCGAGCACCTGATCTGGTTCAAATGGGAAAGCTACATGACCTGGATCTCGGGGGCGGCGCTGCTGATGGTCACCTATTGGGTCGGCTCGGAGCTGTTCCTGATCGACCCCGCCAAGATGGAGCTTGCGCCCTGGCAGGCGATCCTGATCTCGGCCGGCTCGCTCTCGATCGGCTGGCTGGTCTATACGAACCTGTGCAAATCGAAGCTGGGCGAGACGCCGACCCTGCTGATGCTGCTTCTGTTCGTGCTGCTGCTGGTCATGGGCTGGGCCTATAACCAGGTCTTCACCGGCCGCGCCACCATGCTGCATCTGGGCGCCTTTACCGCAACGATCATGACCGCGAACGTGTTTTTCGTCATCATGCCGAACCAGCGCATCGTGGTCGCCGATCTCAAGGCCGGGCGCCCGGCCGATCCGAAATACGGCAAGATCGCGAAGCTGCGCTCGACCCATAACAACTACCTGACGCTGCCGGTCGTGTTCCTGATGCTGTCGAACCATTATCCGCTGGCCTTCGCCAACGAATACAACTGGGTCATCGCCGGGCTGATCTTCCTGATGGGCGTCACCATCCGGCATTTCTTCAACACCATGCACGCGCGCAAGGGCAAGCCGTGGTGGACATGGGCGGTGACGGTGATCCTGTTCATCCTCGTCATGTGGATCTCGACCGCGCCGATGCTGCGCGAAACCGTCGAGCAGTCCGAGGCCCGCCCCCTGACCCCCACCCAGCAGGCCATGGTCGCCGCGCCCGGCTGGGACGCCGCCTCTGCCGCCGTCCTGGGCCGGTGCAGCATGTGCCACGCGCGTGAGCCGGGCTATGACGGCATCCACACCGCCCCCAAGGGCATCCTGCTTGAGACCCCCGACGACATCACCCGTGCCGCGCGCGAAATCTATATTCAGGCCGGGGTGACCAATGCCATGCCCCCCGCCAATGTCAGCTTCATGGAGCCGCAGGAACGTCAGGCCATCGTCGACTGGTATCGCAGCCTGCCGACGGCCGTCGCGATGAACTGAAGCCGGACCGCTCTTGCCCAGCTCAACCCGAAAACGGCCAGAGAACCCGCTCTGGCCGCCCAGCTATCGCATTGGCAGGCAACGGGACGACACTGATCCGCCCGAATGGCGTCACTCAGCTGATCCTTCCGGGGGCCTCGCCAAGAAGGTTGGCGACCGAAGCCTTGGCCTCGACATGATGCTGGTGCTTGATATTGGCGACGACCACGGCCTGCGCGCGCCCAGAACCGCCAGATCGTCGGTATATCCCACGACCGGCAGGAAGTCCGAGATCGCGTCAACCGGCATGACCAGATATGCAAGGCTGCCGCCAAGAATGGCCTTTGCCTTGGCCGGAGTATCCGGGTCCCGCAACACATGATAGGCAAGAAACGCCTTTTCCAGCGCCGGGCGGCCAATAGCCCTGCCGTAGCCTTTCACCTTGTCAAGAAAGCCTTTTTCTTCGTATTCGGGCACGCTGCCATTGCCTTTATCGGTCATCTCTTGACTCCAATTACTGATTAACAACGTGATGCTAGGATCAGCATATCGAGCCTCGCAAGCTGTCCTTTCCGGCAAGATTTCTGCACATATCAGACAATTTCGGCGGGCGCCTCCAAGGCCGGGCGGCATGTAGCTCCGCCGGGGCAAATGCTGCTGGCGCCAAGACATTTGCCCTGAAGCCCCCGATCCGCTACCCAATCGGCCAGGGAACCGGGGGGATGCAGATGGAAAACAACGGCTGGGACGATTCCGCCGAGGCCTGGATCGCCGATATGGGCGACAAGGGCGATTTTTCGCGCCGTCATGTCCTTGACGCGCCGATGCTGGCGCTTGCCCGCGGCCGTGGCTTTCGGACCGCGCTGGATATCGGCTGCGGCGAGGGGCGTTTCTGCCGGATGCTGGCGGCCGAGGGGATCGCCACCACCGGCATCGACCCCACCCTGCGGCTGCTGGACGCCGCCCGCGCCCGCGACCCGCAGGGCAACTATCTGCAAGCCCGGGCCGAGGCGCTGCCCTTTGCCGATGCCAGCTTCGATCTGGTGGTCAGCTACCTAACGCTGATCGATATCGACGACTATGCCGCCGCCATCGCCGAAATGGCGCGCGTGCTGCGCCCCGGCGGCAGCCTGCTGATCGCCAACCTGAACTCGTTCAGCACCGCCGGCGACTGGACGGCCGAGGGCAAGGCCGCCGGCTTCCTGATCGACAATTATCTGGACAGTCGCGCCGAATGGGAAAGCTGGAACGGCATCCTGATCCGCAACTGGCACCGGCCGTTCCATCTTTACATGCAGGCGCTGCTGAAAAACGGCCTGCGACTGGCGCATTTCGACGAACCCGCACCCACCGGCGGCGATGCCCAGCAGGTCGCGCACTATCGCCGCGCGCCATGGCTGCATGTCATGGAATGGGTGCGCGGCTAGCGCGCCGGGGTGCATCCGCCCTCAGGCAAATACCCCCCGCGTCTCGCGCGCGATGAAATCGGCGAACAGCCGCACCTTGGGGTCCTGCAGGCGCCGATGCGGGGTCAGGACGCCGAACTGCGCCGGCACCGGAGGGTTTTTCGCCAGCACCTCGACCAGCCGGCCGCGGGCCAGATCCTCGGCCACCTCATAGCGGGGACGGTTGACGATGCCGCGCCCCTCCAGCGCCCAACTGCTGAGCACGTCGCCATCATCGGCGTCGAAGCGGCCGTTCACCAGCAGCTTCTGCGGCCCCTCGGGGGTTTGCAGCACCCAGTAATATTCCGGGCTGCGCGGATAGCGCAGCAGCAGGCAATTATGCGCCGTCAGATCCTCGGGGCGCTCGGGCGTGCCGTGCTTGTCCAGATAGCCCCGCGTCGCCACCAGCACGCGCCTGCATTCGGCGATGCGCCGCCATTTCAGCGCGGAATCCTGCGGCTCACCCAGGAAGAACGCAAGATCGATGCCGTCGGCGATGATGTCGACATTGCGGTCCGACAGCCGCAGCCGCAGCTCGACCCCCGGATATTCGTCGCAGAACCGCGGCACCAGCGGCGCGATCAGCCGCCGCCCCAGCCCCAGCGGCGCCGTCACCCGCAAGGCGCCATGCGGCATCCCCGAAAAGCCCGAGACCACCGCCTCGGCCTCGTCCAGCGTCTCGATCACGCGGCGGGCATTGTCGTAGAAGGCGCGGCCAACCTCGGTCGGGACCAGCTTGCGGGTGGTGCGGTTCAGCAGCCGCACGCCGTAGCGGGTCTCAAGGTCCTTGATCCGGTTCGAGGCCACCGCCGGCGACATGCGCAGATCGCGCCCCCCCGCCGTGATCGAGCCCAGTTCGACAACGCGGACGAAGACCCGCAGACTTTCAAGATATGGCAATCGAACACCGCGCCGTTTTCAAGGAATGGTGGAAAGTCTTACGCGCATTCGATGATTTCGCAAACGCATTTTCGGGACTACGCTTCCCCTCAGCCATGCCAAGCGAGACCCCGATGAGCCAGGAATTGCGCTTTCTTCTGAACGACACCCCGGTCAGCCTGCACGAGGTCGGCGCCAGCGATACGCTGCTGGACTTCCTGCGCCTGAACCGCCGCCTGACCGGCACCAAGGAAGGCTGCGCCGAGGGCGACTGCGGCGCCTGCACGGTGCTGGTCGGACGCCTGCATCACGGCCGGCTGCGCTATGAGCCGGTGAACGCCTGCATCCGCTTCCTTGCCTCGTGCCATGGCTGCCATGTCGTCACGGTCGAGCATCTGCGCGGCGCCGATGGCGGGTTGCATCCGGTGCAGGCGGCGATGGTCGAACATCACGGCAGCCAGTGCGGCTTTTGCACCCCGGGCTTTGTGATGGCGCTTTACGGGCTGTGGATGGAAAACCCGCGCCCCGATACCGGCGCCATCGAAACGGCGCTGCAAGGCAACCTCTGCCGCTGCACCGGCTATGAGCCGATCGTGAAGGCCGCGCTCGCCGCGGCTGAGGCGGGCGGCCAGCACATGGATGCGCTGACGGTCGAGCGCGACCGCATCGGCGCGGCACTGGCCGCCATTCCCACCGGCCGCGTCGAGCTGGCGCGCGGCGACGAACGCGCGATCCTGCCCGCCGACGCCGCCGATCTTGCGCAGGTGCTGGCCGAAAACCCCGGCGCTACCATCGTCGCCGGCGCGACCGATGTCGGCCTGTGGGTGACCAAGCATCTGCGCAGCATCTCGCCCGCGGTGTTCATCGGCCACCTGCCCGACCTCAAGCGCATCGAGATCACGCCGGGCCATATCCACATCGGCGCCGGCGTCACCTATTCGGAATTCGAGCCCTTCATCCTGCAACACTTCCCCGAGGCGCGGGATTACTGGCTGCGCATCGGCGGCTGGCAGGTTCGCAATGCCGGCACCATCGGCGGCAATGTCGCCAATGGCTCGCCCATCGGGGAAACGCCGCCCTTGCTGATCGCGCTTGGCGCCGCGATGGTGCTGCGCGGCACGGACGGCCGCCGCACCATCCCGGTCGAGGATTATTTCATCGAATATGGCCGTCAGGATCGCCGTCCCGGCGAGTTCGTCGAAACCCTGATCGTGCCGCTGAAGGGTCAGGCGATGATCGCCGCCTACAAGGTCAGCAAGCGCCACCATGCCGATATCTCGGCCGCCGCTGCCGCCTTTCGCGTGGAAACCGACGGCGCCACCATCACCTCGGCCCGGGTGGCCTTTGGCGGCATGGCCGGCACCCCGCGCCGCGCCGCCCATGCCGAGGCCGCGCTTCTGGGCCAGCCCTTCGCTGCCGCCAGCTTCGAGGCCGCGGCGCGGGCCGTCGCGGACGACTTTCAGCCGCTCAGCGACTGGCGTGCCAGCGCCGCCTATCGCCAGCAACTGGCCGCCAACTTCTTTCGCCGCTTCTGGCTTGAACAGTCCGGCGCCGAACACCGCCTGCGGAGGGCCGAATGAAACAGGACGTCATCGCCACGGGCGCAGCCCATAGCCCGATCCCGCACGATTCGGCGCAAAAGCATGTCACCGGACGCGCCGACTATACCGACGACCTGGCCGAACCCACGGGCACCCTGCACGCCTGTCTGGGGCTTTCGGCAGTCGCGCATGGCCGCATCACCGCGATGGATCTGGACGCGGTGCGCAAGGCCCCCGGCGTGCATCTGGTCCTGACCGCCGATGACATTCCCGGCGAAAACGACATCAGCCCCAACGGCCTGCATGACGAGCCGGTCTTTGCCTTTCCGCTGGTGCAATTCCACGGCCAGCCGCTTTTCGCCGTCATCGCCGAGACCCGCGACCTTGCCCGCCGCGCCTGCAAGCTGGCCCGCATCGCCTATGAGGAACTGCCGCACGCGCTGGACCCGATCTCCGCGCGCGACGCCGGCATGGGCTATGTGACCAAGCCCCTGACGCTGAAGCGTGGCGACATGGCCGGGATGGCGCGCGCGCCGCGCCGCATCGCCGCGCGCATGACTGTCGGCGGGCAGGAGCATTTCTACCTAGAAGGCCAGATCGCCATGGCCATCCCCGGCGAGGATGACGAGGTCGCGATCCATGTCTCGACCCAGCACCCGACCGAGGTGCAGCACATGGTCGCCCATGTCCTTGGCGTGCCCGCGAGCGCCGTGGTGGTGAACGTGCGCCGCATGGGCGGCGGCTTCGGCGGCAAGGAAACGCAGATGAACCTGTTCGCCTGCGTGGCGGCGCTGGCGGCCAAGCGGCTGGGCCGCGCCGTCAAGCTGCGCCCCGACCGCGACGACGATTTCACGATCACGGGCAAGCGCCACGACTTCGTCATCGACTATGAGGTGGGCTTTGACGACAGCGGCCGGATCCACGCTGTCAGCGGCGATTTCTATGCGCGCTGCGGCTATTCCTCGGACCTGTCCGGGCCGGTGACGGACCGGGCGCTGTTTCACGCCGACAACGCCTATTACTACCCGGCGGTCGAATTGCGCAGCCACCCGATGAAGACCAATACCTGCTCGAACACCGCATTTCGCGGCTTCGGCGGCCCGCAAGGCGTCATCCTGGCCGAGCGCGTGGTCGAGGATATCGCCTATGCGCTTGGCCGCGACCCGCTGGAAATCCGCAAGCTGAACCTTTACGAAAACGGCCAGCTCACCCCCTATCATCAGGAGGTCGAGGACCAGATCCTGCCGCGCATCTTCGAGGAACTCGAAGCCAGCAGCGACTATCACGCCCGCCGGCAGGCGGTGCTGGACTGGAACGCCCGCGGCGGCGTCATCCGCAAGGGCATCGCCCTGACGCCCGTGAAGTTCGGCATCAGCTTCACCGCGACATGGTTCAATCAGGCGGGCGCGCTGATCCATCTTTATTCCGATGGCTCGATCCACCTGAACCATGGCGGAACCGAGATGGGACAGGGCCTGAACACCAAGATCGCGCAGGTCGTGGCCGAGGCGCTTGGCGTCGATATCGCCCGCATCCGCATCACCAGAACCACGACGGAAAAGGTGCCCAACACCTCGGCCACGGCGGCAAGCTCGGGCACCGACCTGAACGGCATGGCGGCGCTGGACGCCTGCCGCCAGCTTCTGGACCGCCTGACCGCCTTCGCGGCCGAGACCGGCGGCGTCACCGCCGACCGGGTCCGGATCGGCGAGGTGGTCGAAATCGGCGCCCGCACCGTGCCCTTTGCCGAGTTCATCCGGCAGGCCTATATGGCGCGCATCCAGCTTTCGGCGGCGGGCTTTTACAAGACGCCGAAAATCCACTGGAACCGCGACACCGGACAGGGCCGCCCCTTCTATTACTTCGCCTATGGCGCCGCCTGCGCCGAGGTCGCCGTCGACACCCTGACCGGCGAATATGTGATCGAGCGCGCGGACGTGCTGCACGATGTCGGCCGCAGCCTGAACCCGGCGCTGGACAAGGGCCAGGTCGAGGGCGCCTTCGTGCAGGGCACCGGCTGGCTGACCAGCGAGGAGTTGTGGTGGGACGACAAGGGACGCCTCAGGACCCATGCCCCCTCGACCTACAAGATCCCGCTGGCCTCGGACCGGCCGAAAATCTTCAACGTCGCCCTGCCCGACTGGTCGGTGAACCGCGAAAACACCATCAAACGCTCGAAAGCCGTGGGCGAGCCGCCCTTCATGCTGGGCATCTCGGTCTTTCAGGCGCTGAACATGGCGGTGGCCAGCTTCAACGGCTATGCCGAGAACCCGCGCATCGACGCGCCCGCCACGCCCGAACGCGTGCTGATGGCGGTCGAGAGGCTCAGATGATCCGCATCGCCATCACCCGCGCGCATGGCTCGACCCCGCGCGAGGCGGGCGCGACCATGGTCGTGACGCCCACGGGCACGCAGGGCACCATCGGCGGCGGCCAGCTTGAATACATGGCCATCGACCGCGCCCGCCAGATGCTTGCGCGCGGCGAGACCGAGGCCGCGATGAACGTCCCCCTTGGCCCCGAGATCGGCCAATGCTGCGGCGGCCGGGTCGAACTGGCGCTGACCCGCATTGCCGCCATGCCCGCCATGCCCGAACATCCGCTGGTGCTGATCTTCGGCGCCGGCCATGTCGGCCGCGCGCTTGGCCGCGCGCTGTCGCTGCTGCCGCTGCGTCCCGTGGTCATCGACCAGCGCGCCACTGAGCTGGCGCTGGTCCATGGCGAAACCCGCCTGACGCCCCTGCCCGAGGATGAGATCCGCCGCGCCCCCCATGGCACCAGCCACATCATCCTGACGCATGACCACGCGCTTGATTTCCTGCTCGCGGCCGAGGCGCTGCGCCGTCCCGATGCGCCCTATGTCGGCATGATCGGCAGCCGCACGAAACTGGCGCAGTTCCGCCGCTTCGCCGCCGCGCAAGGGGTGGCGACCGACCGGCTGACCTGCCCCATCGGCGCCGGCTGGTCGCCCGACAAGCGCCCCGAAATCATCGCCGCCTTCACCGCCGCCGAACTGATCGGCCGCCTGACCCAACCCGCTTCCTCGTTGAAGAAACACCCATGCGACAGTTGATCCGGGGGCGCACGCTCTCATTCCATGCCGACCCTGCGGAAACCGAAAACGCCTTCAGCTATCACGCGGACGGCGCCATCGTCACGAATGACGGCCGGATCAAGGCCATCGGCGATTATGCCGCGTTGCGCGCCCCCGGCCTGCCCGAAATCGACCACCGGCCGAACCTGATCCTGCCCGGCTTCATCGACCCGCATCTGCATTTCCCGCAGGTGCAGGTGATCGCAAGCTGGGGCGCGCAGCTTCTGGACTGGCTGAACACCTATACCTTCCCGGCCGAGGCGAAATTCGCCGACCCCGCCCATGCCGCGACCATGGCCGACGCCTTCCTCAAGCTGCTGCTCGCGCATGGCACGACCAGCGCCGTCGCCTTCTGCTCGGTCCATCCGCAATCGGCCGAGGCGCTGTTCGCCGCAGCCGAGGCGCGCAACATGGCGATGATCGCGGGCAAGGTGATGATGGACAGAAACGCCCCGGCGTCCGTCCTCGACACACCACAACAGGGCTATGACGACAGCAAGCGCCTGATCGGAAAATGGCATGGCCGCGGCCGCCAGCGCTACGCGATCACGCCGCGCTTCGCCATCACCTCGACGCCCGAACAGCTGGCGATGACCGGCCAACTGGTGCGCGAACACCCCGATTGCCACATCCAGACGCATTTAAGCGAAAACCACGACGAGATCGCCTATACGCTCAGCCTCTACCCGCAAGCGCGCGACTATCTCGACATCTACGAAAGCTTCGGCTTCTTGAGCGACAAGCTGCTTCTCGGCCATTCGATCCATCTCCACCCGCGCGAAATCGCGCGCATGGCGGAAACCGGCAGCCGCGCCATCTTCTGCCCGACCTCGAACCTCTTTCTCGGCTCGGGTCTTTTCGACGAGGCAGGCCTGCGCGCCGCCGGCATCACCAGCGGCATCGCCACCGATATCGGCGGCGGCTCCAGCTATTCGATGCTGCAAACCCTGAACGAGGGCTACAAGATCCTGCAATTGCGCGGCCAGAAACTGCACCCCCTTGCCGCCTTCCACTGGATCACGCGCGGCAATGCGCTGGCGCTTGGCATGGCCGACCAGATCGGCACGCTCGCCCCCGGCAGCATGGCCGATCTCGTCGTCCTCGACAGCCGCGCGACGCCCGCGATGGCCCTCAGGATGCAGACCGCCGAAACCCTGGCCGAGGAACTTTTCGTCCTGCAAATCCTCGGCGACGACCGCGCCATCGCCCAGACCTACATCGCCGGAAAACCGATGCTGGACTGACGCCTGCTATTCTTTCATGCCGAAATATCCTCGGGGGTCCGGGGGGCAGACAGCCCCCCGGCCTTTTTCACACCACCACGCGTCACTCCATGAAGAACGCAAAGCGGATGACGAACAGCGCCGCCACCACCCAGGTCGCCAGATGCACGTCGCGCGCCCGGCCCGTCAGCAGCTTGATCGCCGCATAGCTGACAAAGCCGAAGGCCAGACCATTGGCGATGGAATAGGTAAAGGGCATCATCAGCGCCGTCAGCACCGCCGGCGCGCTTTCAGTGACGTCGCCCCACTGGATTTCCTCGAACTCGCGCACCATCAGGCAGGCGACGAACAGCAGCGCCGGCGCGGTGGCGAAGGCCGGAACCGAGCCCGCCAGCGGCGCAAAGAACATCGCCAGCAGGAACAGCACCGCGACAACCAGCGCCGTCAGCCCGGTGCGGCCGCCCGCCTGCACGCCCGCCGCGCTTTCGACATAGGCGGTGGTCGAGCTGGTGCCCAGCATCGAGCCGGCAAGGATCGCGGTCGAATCCGCCATCAGCGCCCGGCCAAGATTGGCGTTGGTATGGGTCGGCCCCTCGACCAGCAGGCCTGCGCGCTTGGCAACGCCGATCAGGG
The DNA here is from genome assembly GCA_046348875.1 of Paracoccus sp. (in: a-proteobacteria). GTDB lineage: Bacteria > Pseudomonadota > Alphaproteobacteria > Rhodobacterales > Rhodobacteraceae > Paracoccus. The sequence continues at coordinate 4,928 of JAXMDJ010000034.1, read as the reverse complement.
TGCCGGTGGCGTCAAAGACCTCGACCAGCACCATGACCAGGATGACGTGAAAGATGCCGACCGTCAGCGCGCCCGCGATATCCAGTTGCAGAAAGGTCGGCCCGATCGAGGGCGGCATCGAGATCACGCCACCGAAGGGGCTCGCCCCCACCGCGATCGAGACCACCGTCACCACAAGGATGCCGATCAGGATCGAGCCGCGCACCTTCAGCGCATCGAGCGCGGCGATGATGAAAAAGCCCGCGACGGCCAGCAGCGTGCCGGTCTGGGTCAGATCGCCCAGACCCACCAGCGTCGCCGGATTGTCGACGACGATGCCTGCGTTCTTCAGTGCGATCAGCCCCAGGAACATGCCGATCCCGGCGGCGATGGCGCTGCGCATGGATGTCGGGATGCCGGCGATCAGCCAGCGCCGGATGCCGGTCACCGACAGAAACAGGAACACCAGCCCCGAGATGAACACCGCCCCCAGCGCCTGCTGCCAGGTGAAGCCCAGCCCCGCCACCACCGTAAAGGCGAAGAACGCGTTCAGCCCCATGCCGGGCGCCATGCCGATGGGCCAGTTCGCCCACAGCGCCATGACCGCCGATCCCAGCGCCGCCGCAAGGCAGGTGGCGACAAAGACCGCGTTCCTGTCCATCCCCGTCGAGGACAGGATCTCGGGGTTTACGAAAATGATATAGGCCATGGTCAGGAAGGTGGTGATCCCGGCGATCACCTCGGTCCTGACATTCGTGCCATGGGCGCTTAGCCCGAATTGCTTTTCCAGCATCTTTCCTCCCTCCGGCGGGTCAGCCCGCCGCCGGGGCCAGACTAGGCACAGACACCCGTCTCGACCATGCCGGACACAGCGACACAGTTTACAGCTTGCGTTGAAAATTCGGCTTTCAACAAAACCGTGGGTCTGTTTATAGAAATTCGGCCTTGCCTGCGGATGCGACAGGATGATGACTGCAATCAGGCCAGAGCCCCGCGAAAGGATGCAAGCCATGCGATACAGCCGCGACATGATCGGATATGGCGCGACGACGCCCGATCCCCAATGGCCGGGCAATGCACGCATCGCCGTCCAGATCGTGATGAATTATGAAGAAGGCGGCGAGAACAGCATCGAACATGGCGATGCCGCCTCCGAGGCGTTCCTGTCGGAAATCATCGGCGCCCAGCCCTGGCCCGGCAAGCGCCACTGGAACATGGAATCGATCTATGATTACGGCGCGCGCGCCGGCTTCTGGCGGCTCTACCGGATGCTGAAGGACGTGCCGATCACCGTCTACGGCGTCGCCACCGCGCTTGAGCGCGCGCCCGAGCAGGTCGCCGCCATGCAGGCCGCCGGCTGGGAAATCGCCACCCACGGGCTGAAATGGATCGACTATCGCGACATCCCGCGCGAGATCGAGGCCGAGCATATCGCCCGCGCCGTGGCGCTGCATGAGGCCGTCACCGGCGAACGCCCGCGCGGGCTTTATCAGGGGCGGACCTCGATGAACACGGTGGCGCTGGGATGCGAGGAAGGCGGCTTCGAATATCTCGCCGACACCATCGCCGACGACCTGCCCTATTGGCATGTCCATGACGGGCGGCCGCAGTTGATGGTCCCCTATACGATGGACGCCAATGACATGCGCTTTTCCAGCGGTCAGGGCTTTGGCACCGGGGTCGAGTTCTTCGACTATCTGCGCGACAGCTTCGACGTGCTTTACGCCGAGGGCGAGGCCGGCGCGCCGAAGATGATGTCCATCGGCCTGCATTGCCGGCTGGCGGGGCGGCCCGGGCGCGCAATCGCAGTGCAGAAATTCCTGGATCACGCCCGCGCCCATGACGGGGTCTGGTTCGCGACGCGTCTGGATATCGCGCGGCATTGGGCGAAGACGCATCCCTACCGGGCGCGGCCGCGCCCCTCGCAGATGGGCCGGGATGAGTTCGTGCAGAAATTCGGCGCCATCTACGAACATTCGCCCTGGATCGCCGAACGGGTCTGGGACGGCGAGATGGGCGCGATACACGACACCGCCGCCGGGCTGGCCGCGCGCATGGCGCAGGTCTTTCGCAGCGCCAGCGATGCCGAGCGGCTGGGCGTCCTGCTGGCGCACCCCGACCTTGCCGGCAAGCTGGCGGCGGCGAAACGCCTGACCGCCGACAGCACGGCCGAGCAGGCCAGCGCCGGGCTCGACAGCCTCACCGCCGGGGAACATGCCGAATTCGACCGCCTGAACACCGCCTATATGGCCAAGCACGGCTTTCCCTTCATCATCGCCGTGCGCGATCATGACAAGCCCGGGATCATGGCGGCGATGCGCCGCCGGATCCAGAACGACACCGCCACCGAACGCCGCGAGGCCGAGCGCCAGGTCGCCCGCATCGGCGCCCTGCGCCTTGAGCAGATGCTGGGCGACAACTGAACGAAAGACGCATCATGACCAGAACCTATGCCGGACCCGTCGCCGGCCTGCCGCCGCAGACCGACCTTTCCACCGACACCGCCATCTTCACCGATGCCTATGCCGTCATCCCGGCCAGCACGATGCGCGACATCGTCACCAGCTACCTGCCGGGCTGGACGGGGATGCGCATGTGGATCATCGCGCGGCCGCTGTCGGGCTTTGCCGAAACCTTCAGCCAGTATATCGTCGAACTGGCCCCCGGCGGCGGCTCGGACCGCCCCGAGGATGACGCGGGCGTGCAATCGGCGATCTTCGTCACCGAAGGCGCCATCACCCTGACCATCGACGGCAAGACGCACGAGCTGACCCCGGGCGGTTTCGCCTATATCCCGGCGGGCATGGCGTGGCAGGTCGCGAATGGCGATCAGACCTCGCGCTTTCACTGGTGGCGCAAGCGCTGGCAGGCGGTCCCGGGGCTGGACAAGCCCGATGTCATCGTCACCAGCGACCGCGACATCACGCCGATCCCGATGCCCGACACCGGCGGAAGCTGGGCCACAACCCGCTTCATGGACCCCGCCGACATGCGCCATGACATGCATATCACGGTGGTGACCTTCACCCCCGGCGGCTCGATCCCCTTCGCCGAGACGCATGTGATGGAACACGGGCTGTTCGTCATCGAGGGCAAGGCCGTCTATCGCCTGAACCGCGACTGGGTCGAGGTCGGCCCCGGCGATTTCATGTGGCTGCGCGCCTTTTGCCCGCAATGCTGCTATGCCGGCGGCCCGGGGAATTTCCGCTATCTGCTTTACAAGGACGTGAACCGCCACGCCCCGATCTGGAAGTGACGCTGGGGCGGCGGGGGATGGTGGCCGAAAGGTCCCGGCCCCGCGCCCATGCACGGGAATGTCATATCAGGGCGCTTGACCGCGCCCGGTGCCGGTGGCCATCAGAAAAGGGGCCACAGGAAAGGAAACAGCATGCGCAGCGCCATTGCCGCACTTGCCACCACGTTATTTTGTTCGCTTTCATTTTCACCCGCCCTGGCACAGGACCGCAGCGAGGACGAGATCGCCGCCGTCCGCAACGCCGTCTTCAACGACCCCGAGGCCCCGGTCATGGGCAATGCCAGCGCCCGCACCGTGCTGGTCGAATTCTCGGATTACAATTGCGGCTTTTGCCGCAAGGCCATGCCCGAAGTCGTCGCCCTGCTGAAATCCGACCCCAAGCTGAAGCTGGTGGTCCATGAATTGCCGATCTTCGGCGAAGGCTCGCGCTATGCCGCCATGGCCGCGCTTGCCGCACGCGAGCAGGGCAAATACGCCGAATTCCATCAGGCGCTGATGTCGATGAAGGGCAAGGCCGAACAGGCCTCGGTCCTGCGCGTCGCGCGCGAGGTCGGGCTGGATGTCGAGCGTCTGCAACGCGACATGAAATCGCGCCGGATCGGGGCGCAGATCGACCGCTCGCTGGCCTTGGCCGATGAGATCGGGCTGGTCGGCACGCCCAGCTTCATCGCCGGCGACCGCGCCGTTTTCGGCTATCTGACCACGGCCGAACTGGCCGAACTGGTCGCCGAGGCGCGCGCCGCCAAATAAGTGCGGCCGCGTGAAAGACCGGGGCCGAATGAAGAACGGGGCCGCATGACGGCCCCGTTTCGCCTTAGCCCTGGATTTCGTGGCCCAGATGCTTGGCGACGGTGAAGATGTCCTTATCGCCGCGTCCCGACAGGTTCACCACCATGATGTGGTCGCGCGGCAGTTCGGGCGCGATCTTGATGACATGGGCCAGCGCGTGACTGGGCTCCAGCGCCGGGATGATCCCCTCCAGCCGGCACAGCGTCTGGAAGGCGGCCAGCGCCTCGTCATCGGTGACGCTGACATATTCGGCGCGGCCCTGTTCCTTCAGCCAGGCGTGTTCCGGCCCGATGCCCGGATAATCAAGCCCGGCGCTGATCGAATAGCCTTCAAGGATCTGGCCCTCGCCGTCCTGCAGCAGATAAGTGCGGTTGCCATGCAGCACGCCGGGGCGGCCGCCGGTCAGGCTGGCGCAATGCTGCATGCGGGCATCGACGCCCTTGCCGCCGGCCTCGACCCCGATGATGCGCACCGAGGGATCGTCAAGGAAGGGGTGGAACAGGCCCATCGCGTTCGAGCCGCCGCCGATGGCCGCAACGACGCTGTCGGGCAACCGCCCCTCGCCCTCTTGCGCGGCAAGCTGGCGGCGGGTCTCGCGGCCGATGATCGACTGGAAGTCGCGCACCATCGCCGGATAGGGATGCGGACCTGCGACCGTGCCGATGCAATAGAAGGTGTCGCGCACATTGGTCACCCAGTCGCGCAGCGCATCGTTCATCGCGTCCTTCAGCGTGCCGCGACCCGAGGTCACTGGCACCACCTCGGCCCCCAGAAGCCGCATGCGGAAGACGTTCGGCGCCTGCCGTTCGACGTCATGGGCGCCCATGTAGACCACGCATTTCAACCCGAAGCGGGCGCAGACCGTCGCCGTCGCCACGCCGTGCTGGCCGGCACCGGTCTCGGC
>JAXMDJ010000033.1:0-26324 GCA_046348875.1 Paracoccus sp. (in: a-proteobacteria) | reverse complement strand
CTTGCGGCCCAGCAGGCGATCGAAATGGCGCAGGAAGTGATGCGCGACATCGCGAAACACCTCGTCGTTGCGCAGCATGTGTCCGGCGGTCTGCAAGGCGGCCTCGTCCTCGATCACGGCAAGGCCCGCGACGCCGTCGCCGCGTGCGCCCTCGGCAAAGCGGCGCCACAGCTCCGGGTCGGATTCGGGGATGCGCAATTCGTCCATATAGACGCCCTGACCGGCCAGCAGCGTCACCACGTCCTGCGCGGCGCGGATCAGCCGCGCCAGCGCCGGGTCGGCCAGCGCCAGCCGCAGGCAGCGAATCGCCTCGCGGTCGTCGGGGCCGTCGGGGAAGTTCAGGGCAAAGAACAGCTCAGGCGCGGTCAGTTCGGGCGCGGCGGGCGAATCAAGCTGCAAGGATGCCTGCCGGCCGTCGCCGCCCGGACGCGCGGCGGGCGCGCGGCCTTGCGCCGGCGGCGCGCTGCGGGGGGTGCGCGGCTCGGCCGCCATCGCGGGCGGGGCATCTGGCCCCTGTGCCGGCTGATCTTGTGCGGCCTGCCCCTGCATCTGTTCCAGCACCGCGCGCAGTTCGGCGGCCTCGTCGCGCAACAGCGACAGGCTGCGCGCCGACCAGACCGCCAGCCAGATCAGCGCCAGCGGCAGCACCAGCCCGGTCAGCCAGACCAGCCACGAGGCGCCGCCTTCGCCCGCAGGCGCAAGCGCCGCGAACAGCGCCGCCAGCAGCAGCCATGCCACGCTGGCGCCGGCCCCGATCAGCAGCAACCGGCCGCGCTGCTGTTCGGCCGCCAGCCGGTCAAGGGCGTCGCGCGCGCTCATCCGCGGCGTCCCGCCTGGGACTTAAAGATAGCGGATATTGAGGATTTCATAGGATTTCCCGCCGCCGGGCGTGACCACCTCGACGCTGTCCCCCTCATCCTTGCCGATCAGCGCGCGCGCCAGCGGCGAGCGCATGTTCAGCAGCCCGCGTTCCAGATCGGCCTCGGCCTCGCCGACGATCTGGTAGGTGCGCTCTTCCTCGGTGTCCTCGTCCAGCAGGGTAACGGTGGCGCCGAACTTGATCGAGCCGTTCAGCTTCGACGTATCGATGACCTCGGCGCGCGAGATCAGGCCCTCAAGCTCCTTGATGCGGCCTTCGACGAAGCTCTGCTTTTCGCGCGCGGCGTGGTATTCGGCGTTTTCCGACAGGTCGCCATGCTCGCGCGCCTCGGCTATGGCGCGGATGACGGCGGGGCGCTCGACGGCGCGCAACTGGCGCAGCTCCTCGTCAAGTTGGTCATAGCCCGCGCGGGTCATCGGTATCTTTTCCATTCCGTTCCTTCCGATCGCATCTGTCCGGCGCAAGGTCTGGCGCCCATTCAACACGCAAATACAACACGCAAATATTTGGCGAACGCCCCCAGCCATGGGCCGGGGGCGTCCGAGAATTCCGTCCGGGCATCGTGGCCGGTTCCGGTTCCTGTTGCAAGTCCCGCCGGCCATCATCCGCAAGACCCCGCCAATCGCACCCCCTGACCGGTCACAAGCAGGATTGTCCGTCGCGTTCCGATTGCCCGACAGAATATTACACGCTAGGTGTCTGGCCCAGAACACGAGCCAGGGGAATTGGGGGCCGAGCCATGTCAGAGATCATCCGCGAATCGATGGATTACGACGTTGTCATCGTCGGGGGTGGCCCGGCGGGGCTTTCGGCGGCGATCCGGCTGAAGCAGATCGACCCCGGGCTGTCGGTGGTGGTGCTGGAAAAGGGCTCCGAGATCGGCGCGCATATCCTGTCGGGCGCGGTGCTGGACACCTCGGGCCTCGACAAGCTGATCCCCGACTGGCGCGAAAAAGGCGCCCCCATCGAAACCGAGGTCACCAGCGACAATTTCTATATCCTTGGCGAGGGCGGGCAGATGCGCGTCCCGAACTGGCCGATGCCGCCGCTGATGTCGAACCACGGCAAGTATATCGTCAGCATGGGCAATGTCTGCCGCTGGCTGGCCGAACAGGCCGAGGCGCTGGAGGTCGAGATCTTCCCCGGCATGGCGTGTTCGCAGCTTGTCTATGACGGCGACCGCGTCGCCGGCGTCGTCGCCGGCGAGATGGGGCTGAATGCCGACGGCACCCCCGGCCCCTCGTATGAGCCGGGGATGGAGCTGCGCGGCAAATACGTCTTCATCGCCGAGGGCGTGCGCGGCAGCCTGGCCAAGGAACTGATCGGCAAATACGATCTGTCCGCCGGGCACCAGCCGCAGAAATTCGGCATCGGCATGAAGGAAATCTGGGAAATCGACCCGGCGAAATCGAAGCCCGGCACCGTCACCCACACCATGGGCTGGCCTCTGGGCAAAAATGCGGGCGGCGGCTCCTTCATCTATCACCTTGGCGGCAATCAGGTGCTGGTGGGCTTCGTCGTCCACCTGAACTACGCCAACCCCTATCTTTACCCCTATATGGAATTCCAGCGCTTCAAGCACCATCCGCTGGTCGCCGAACTGCTGGAGGGCGGCAAGCGCGTGGCTTACGGCGCCCGTGCCATTTCCGAGGGCGGCTGGCAGTCGATCCCGAAACTGACGGTGCCGGGGGCGGTGCTTCTGGGCTGCTCGGCCGGGCTGGTGAACGTGCCGCGGATCAAGGGCAACCACAACGCCATGCTGTCGGGCCTCGCCGCCGCCGAGGCCGCCGCCGAGGCCATCGCCGCCGGGCGCGAGGGCGACGAGCTGGTGACCTATGAGGCCGATATCCGCGGCGGCGCCATCGCCCGCGACCTGAAACCCGTGCGCAACGTCAAGCCGATCTGGTCGAAGCTGGGGCTTTGGGCCAGCCTTGCGCTGGGCGGCTTTGACATGTGGGTGGCGAACCTGACCGGCTGGAACCCGCTGGGCACCTGGAAGCACGGCAAGACCGATGCCGAGGCGACCGGCAAGGCCGCCGATTTCAAGCCGATCGACTATCCCAAACCGGATGGCAAGCTAAGCTTCGACCGGCTGACCAACGTCAGCTTCAGCTTCACCAACCACGAGGAAAGCCAGCCCTGCCACCTGAAGCTGAAGGACCCGACCGTCCCGATCCGGGTGAACCTGCCGCTTTATGCCGAACCCGCGCAGCGCTACTGCCCCGCCGGCGTCTACGAGGTGATCGAGGGCGAGGGCGGCCCGCGCTTCCAGATCAACTTCCAGAACTGCGTGCATTGCAAGACCTGCGACATCAAGGACCCCAGCCAGAACATCACCTGGACCACGCCGCAGGGCGGTGACGGACCCAATTACCCGAATATGTGATTGCCGGGGGCGCGCGCCGCGCCGGACGCGGCGTTGCCCTGCGGCGCGGCGGCGGCTAGGGTCGCCGCGGGTATTGCCAAGGAACTGGGTCAAAGCCGTGACGACAAGAATGATCCCGCTGGCGCTGATCGCGCTGACCGCCGCGCCGCTGATCCCGGCCCCGTCGCCGCATGGTGCCGCCATGGCCGGGCCGCTGCTGGCACAGGCCCAGCCCGCCACGCCCCCTGCCGGCAGCGGCCGCCCGGCGCAGCGCCCCGAACATGCGCCCGCGCCGCACACGCCCGCCAAGCCGGACAAGGCCAAACCCGAGGTGGCCAGGCCGGACGGCGCCAAGGCTGATGCCGCAACCGCCAAGGCCGCGCCCCCGGCGCCGCAGATGAACGGCCTTGCCGGTCCCTATCTGGCCGCGCGCATGGCCGCGATGCAGGACGATTTCCGCAGCGCCGCCGATTACTCGCTGCGCGCGCTGGCGCAGGACGACACCGACCCCTTCCTGCAGGACAGCGCGCTGGTCGCGCTGATCGCCGCCGGAGAGATGGAGCGCGCCACCGCCCTTGCGATCACCATGACCGATCAGGGCCGCGCGACCGATCTGGCGCAACTGGTGCGGCGCAGCGAACTGGCCCGCACCGGGCGCTGGGACGAGCTGCTGGCCGACATGGACGCCGATACCGGCAGCGCAGCGGCCGGCGGCACGCCTGTGGCCGGCGATCTGGTCGACGGCATGATCCGGGCCTGGGCGCTTCTGGGCGCCGGCCGCGCCGGCGAATCGCTGGCCGCCTTCAAGAAGCTGGCCGATGTGCAGGGCGCCGCGCCCATGGTGAATTACCATCTGGCGCTGGCCAAGGCCAAGGTCGGCGATTTCGAGGGCGCCGAGCTGCTTCTGGCCGATCCCGCGACCGGCGGCCATATCCTTGGCGTCATCGCCCGCGCGCAGGTGCTGTCGCAGCTTGAACGCAACAAGGACGCCATCGCCATGCTTGAGGCCACCCCCGGCTTTGCCGAGGAGCCGCACCTGATCGCGCTGCGCGACCGCATGGCCAAGGGCGAGACGCTGCCCTTTGATTCCGTGCGCACCCCGGCCGATGGCATGGCGCAGGTGTTCCTGACCTTTGGCACGGCGATGGTCAACAATGAGGAACCCGACCCTCTGGCGCTGATCCATGCGCGGCTGGCCGAATACCTGTCGCCGCAACTGGGCGAGGCGCGGCTGCTGGCGGCGCAGCTTCTGCAAGGCTTCGGCCAGCTTGACCTGGCCGAGCAGGAATTCGAGGCGCTGCGCGAACTGGGCGACATGCGCCCCATCGCCGAACTGTCGCGCATCGATGCGCTGGCCCGCGCCGACCGGCTGGACGATGCCGAAAAGGCGGCGCTGGCGCTGACCGCCACGCATCCCGAACTGGCTGCGGGCTGGGTCGCGCTTGGCGACCTGCTGCGCCAGCAGGACAAGTTCGGACAGGCGGTCCCGGCCTATGACAAGGCGCTCAGCCTGATCGATCCCAAGGCCAATGACATGCGCTGGTTCCCGCTTTACGCGCGCGGCATCGCGCTGGAGCGTTCGGGCGAGTTCACCAAGGCCGAGGCCGATTTCCGCGCCGCCCTGAAGATCCGCCCCGATTCCGCGCAGGTGCTGAACTATCTTGGCTACAGCCTTGTGGACCGCAACGAAAAGCTGGACGAGGCGCTGAAGCTGATCCAGCGCGCGGTCGAGCTGCGCCCCGACGACGGCTATATCCTTGATTCGCTGGCCTGGGCCTATTTCCGGCTGGGCCGCTACGATCAGGCGGTCGCCCCGATGGAGCGCGCCGTCGCCGCCATGGCCAGCGATTCGCTGGTCAACGACCATATGGGCGACATCTACTGGATGGTCGGCCGCAAGCGCGAGGCCGACATCCAGTGGAGCCGCGCCCTGTCGCTGAAACCCCAGACCGAGGCCGAGGCCCACCGCATCCGCGTCAAGCTGGACCGCGGCCTCGATGCCGTGCTGGCCGAGGAAAAGGCCAATGGCGGCAAGCTGCCGCCGCCTCCGCCGCCCGCAGAACCGGCGCAGGACAGCACGGGCGACTGACCCGATGATCCTGCCCCGGCGCGAGGTCGCGCCAGCCAAGCTGAACCTGACGCTGCATGTCACCGGCCGCCGCGCCGATGGCTATCACCTGCTGGATTCGCTGGTGGTGTTCTGCGATCTGGGCGATGTGGTGACGCTGGCCGAAGGCCCGCTGGCGCTGACCGTGACCGGCCCCTTTGCCGCGGGCCTTGCGGCGGAACCCGACAATCTGTGCCTGCGCGCCGCGCGGCTGGCCGGGCGTCAGGTCTCGATCGCGCTGGAAAAGAACCTGCCGGTCGCCTCGGGCATCGGCGGCGGCTCGGCCGATGCGGCGGCGGTTTTGCGCGGCCTTGGCGCCAGCCCGGCAGGGACCGAGGCGCTGGGGGCCGATGTCCCGGTCTGCATGATGGGCCGCCCGACCCGGATGCGCGGTCTGGGCGAGATCCTCGACCCGTTGCCGGCGCTGCCGGCGCTGCATCTTGTGCTGGTCAATCCCGGTCGGGGGCTTGCGACCCCGGCGGTGTTCCGGGCACTGAGCCGGCCCGACAACCCGCCGATGCCCGATCCGCTGCCGGCCTTTCCCGATGCGGGCGCGCTGATCGCCTTTTTGCGGAACAGCCGCAACGACCTGCAAGCGCCGGCCATGTCGCTGATGCCCGAAATCGGCACCTGCCTTGACGCGCTGAAGGGAAGCGGCGCGCTTTTCGCGCGCATGTCCGGCTCGGGCGCGACCTGCTTTGGCCTGTTCCCGGATGCCGCCGCCGCGGGCGCCGCGCGCAACGCCATCGCCCGGAACTGGCCGAAATGGTGGGTCGCAGCCACTGGACTTGCGCCGGCAAAGCTCTAACCTGCGGGCAAAAATTGGGGGATACATGCAACGTCTTGGCGTCAACATCGATCACGTGGCTACGATCCGCAACGCGCGCGGCACGCCCTGGCCGGACCCGATCCGCGCCGCGCAACTGGCCGAGGAGGCCGGCGCCGACGGCATCACCGCCCACCTGCGCGAGGATCGCCGCCACATCTCGGACCGCGACATCGACCGTCTGATGGCGACGCTGCGCCTGCCGCTGAACCTGGAAATGGGCGCGACCGCCGAAATGCAGGCTATCGCGCTGAACCACCGCCCGCATGCGGTCTGCGTCGTCCCCGAAAAGCGCGAGGAACGCACGACCGAGGGCGGCCTCGACGTGGCCGGGCAGGAAGGCTATCTGGCCGATTTCATCGCCCCCCTGCGCGAGGCGGGCTGCCGGGTTTCCATGTTCATCGGCCATGAGCCCGCCCAGATCGAGGCTGCGGCCCGCATCGGCGCGGCGGTGGTCGAGCTGCATACCGGCGCCTATTGCGACTTCGACACCGAGGGCCGCCTTGCCGAACGCGATGCCGAACTGGCCGCCCTGCAAAAGGCCGCGGCCCATGCCGCCAGCCTTGGGCTTGAGGTCCATGCCGGCCATGGCCTGACCTTTGGCACCGTCGCCCCCATCGCCGCCATCCCGCAGGTGAAGGAGCTGAATATCGGCCATTTCCTGATCGCCGAATCCGTCTTTATCGGCCTTGATCGGGCGATCCGCGAAATGCGCCGCTGCATGGACGCGGCGCGCGCTTCGTCGTCGTAAGCGCATCCGAAAACCCGACAGGCCCCCGGCATGATCCTTGGCATCGGCACCGACCTTGCGAATATCGAACGCATCGCCTCGGTGCTGGCACGCCATGGCGACCGCTTCCGCAACCGCGTCTTTACGCCGACAGAACTGGCGAAAGCCGCCCGCCGCCGGGACGAGGCCGGGACGCTGGCCAAGCGTTGGGCCGCGAAAGAGGCCTGCTCCAAGGCGCTTGGCACCGGGCTGGCCATGGGCATCTCGTGGCGCGACATGGCGGTGCAGAACCTGCCCAGCGGCCAGCCGACCATGACCCTGACCGGCTGGGCGGCAGAGCGGCTGGCGGCGATGACGCCCCCCGGGCACCGCGCGCATATCCATGTAACGCTGACCGACGATCACCCCTGGGCGCAGGCCTTTGTGGTGATCGAGGCGCTTCCCGAAACCGTGAATCCCCCCGCGACCGCTTGACTTTCGCAGGGCTCGCGGCCCATGAACGCGCGTCTCGCGCATGATAGGAATGGCATCGATGGCCAAAAGCGACGCCCGCAAGAATGGCGGCATCTGGGAAACGATCAAGACGGTCTTCTGGGCGCTGGTGATCGCGGGCATTTTCCGCACCCTGTTCTTCCAGCCGTTCTGGATCCCTTCGGGGTCGATGAAGGACACGCTGCTGATCGGCGATTTCCTGTTCGTCAACAAGATGGCCTACGGCTATTCGCGCGTCTCCTGCCCATTCGAGATGTGCCCGATTTCCGGCCGTATCCTTGGGTCGGAACCGCAGCGCGGCGATGTGGTGGTCTTTCGCCACCCGACGCGGGGCGACGATTTCATCAAGCGGGTGATCGGCCTGCCGGGCGACCGCATCCAGATGAAGAACGGCATCCTGTGGGTCAACGGGCAAGAGGCCCCGCAGACCCCCGCCGGCATCTTCTCGGAACCCTATGCGCCGCAGGGCCCGCAGCAAAGCATGCCCAAATGCGCCAATGAGCCGGTGCCCGAGGGCGGCGCCTGCGAAAAGATCCGCTCGGTCGAAACGCTGCCGGGCGGCGTCAAGCATGACGTGCTGAACATTTTCGACAACGGCCCCGGCGACAACACCGCCGAGTTCACCGTGCCCGAGGGCAATTATTTCTTCATGGGCGACAACCGCGACAATTCCGGCGACTCGCGCTGGTCGGCTGCGGCGGGCGGCGTCGGCATGGTGCCGGCGGAATACCTGATCGGGCGTGCCGACCGGATCATGTTCTCGTCCGCGGGCAGGTCGCTGCTGTATTTCTGGACCTGGCGCGCCGACCGCTTCTTCAAGGCAGTCGACTGAAAGGAGAAATTGCCGCGACGCCCCGCGTCGTGGCAAGATCACGGGCATGAAGATTTCCGCCGAACTGCGCGCTTTCTCGGACCGTCTGGGGCACGAATTTTCGCGCCCCGAACTGTTGCAGCGCGCGCTGACGCATGGCTCGATCTCGACCGCGACGCGGCCCGACAACCAGCGGCTTGAGTTTCTGGGCGACCGCGTGCTGGGCCTGACCATGGCCGAGGCGCTGTTTGCCGCCGACCGCACCGCGACCGAGGGCCAGCTTGCGCCGCGCTACAACGCGCTGGTCAAGGGCGAGACCTGCGCCGCCATCGCCCGGCAGGTGGGGCTTGGCGACGTGCTGAAGCTTGGCCGGTCCGAGATGCTGTCGGGCGGGCGCCGGAAAGAGGCGCTGCTGGCCGACGCCATGGAGGCGGTGCTGGCCGCCGTCTATCTGGACGCGGGTTTCGAGACCGCGCGCAAGGTCATCCTGCGGCTTTGGTCCGACCGGCTGAAGAATGTCGAGGACGACTCGCGCGATGCCAAGACCGCGCTTCAGGAATGGGCGCAGGCGCAGGGCATGCAGCCGCCGCGCTATGTGCAGGTCGCGCGCAATGGCCCCGACCATGCCCCGGAATTTGAAATCGCCGTCCGTTTGGACGATGGCCGCGAGGCCGTCGCACGCGGCACCGGCACCAAACGCAGCATCGAACAGGCCGCCGCGCAGGCCCTGCTTGACCAGATCGAAGGATCGCCATGACCGAAACCCGCCCAGAAACCCGCGCGGGCTTCGTCGCCCTGATCGGTGAGCCCAATGCCGGCAAGTCCACGCTGCTGAACCAGATGGTCGGGGCCAAGGTCTCGATCGTGACGCACAAGGTGCAGACGACCCGCGCCCGCATCCGCGGCATCGCCATGCATGGCCCGGCGCAGATCGTCTTTGTCGACACGCCCGGCATCTTCCGCCCGCGCCGGCGGCTGGACCGCTCGATGGTCAAGGCGGCATGGGGCGGCGCCGCCGATGCCGACATGATCCTGCTGCTGATCGAGGCGCATCGCGGGCTGACCGATGGCGCGCAGGCGATCATTGACCAGCTTCGCGAACATGCCGGCAAGACCCCGGTGGCGCTGGTCATCAACAAGATCGACCGCGTCAAGGCCGAGGCGCTGCTGGCGCTGTCCGAACAGGTAAACGCCACCTATGACTTTGCCCGCACCTTCATGATCTCGGCCGAAAAGGGCTATGGCTGCGCCGACCTGATGGACTGGCTGGCCGCCGAAATGCCGCAGGGCCCCTGGCTTTACCCCGAGGATCAGGTCGCCGACCTGCCCATGCGCATGATCGCGGCGGAAATCACCCGCGAAAAGCTGACCCTGCGCCTGCACGAGGAAATCCCCTACCAGCTTACGGTGGAAACCGAGAAGTGGGAGGAAAAGCCCGACGGCTCGGCCCGCGTCGACCAGATCATCTATGTCGCCCGCCCCGGCCACAAGGGCATCGTCCTTGGCAAGGGCGGCGAGACGATCAAGGCCGTCGGACAGGCCGCCCGCGCCGAACTGGCCGAGTTCATGGGCCGCCCCGTCCACCTGTTCCTGCAGGTGAAGGTGCGCGAGAACTGGCTGGACGAGGCCGAACGCTATAACGAAATGGGCCTTGATTTCCGCGACGGCGATGCCTGAAGCGCGGCTGGCGGCCGGCATCTGGGTCGCGGCCTATCTGCGGCGTCTGGCGCTGGCCGACATCCCCGCCTATGTCACCCGCCGCGGCGACGACACCGCCGGCGCGGTGATGGTGAAATGCGCCACGCTGGACGGCCGGGCAAGCCTGTGGACCCGCGAATGGGACCTTGATACCGACCAGCGGCTGTGGATCGCCCTGAACGAGGCGGCAGAGCGCGATATCGATGCCGAGATCGCCCGCAACATCGCCCGCGACCCCGACCTGTGGGTGATCGAGATCGAAAGCCGCGACGGGCGCACCCTGCTGGACGAGGCGGGGCTGGCCTGACACTTGAATATGTCGGGTAAAACCCTAAATCTTGTGGCTTTCCCGTGACATTCCGCGTGACCCACACTATAAGATGCGAGTCCAAGGCAGGATAAGAAAACAATGACCGAACCCGCCCCGCAGTCTCCGCAATATGACGCCGATTCCATCAAGGTTCTCAAGGGCCTGGAAGCGGTGCGCAAGCGTCCGGGCATGTATATCGGCGATACCGACGACGGCTCGGGCCTGCATCACATGGTCTATGAGGTCGTGGACAACGGCATCGACGAGGCGCTGGCGGGACATGCCGATTTCGTCCGCGTCAAGATCCACGCCGACAGCAGCGTCTCGGTCCGCGACAACGGCCGCGGCATCCCCGTCGACATGCACCCGACCGAGGGCGTCAGCGCCGCCGAGGTCATCATGACCCAGCTTCACGCCGGGGGCAAATTCGACAGCAATTCGTACAAGGTGTCGGGCGGCTTGCACGGCGTCGGCGTCTCGGTCGTGAACGCGCTGTCGGACTGGCTGGAACTGCGCGTCTGGCGCAATGGCAAGGAACATTACGCCCGCTTTGAAAACGGCGACACGGTCGAGCATCTGCGCGTCGTGGCCGAGGCGCCGGGCGAAAAGGGCACCGAGGTGCGCTTCCTCGCCTCGTCAAAAGAGGATCGGCCCGACGGCACCTTCTCGAACCGGGACTATGTCTTCAAGGTGCTGGAAAACCGGCTGCGGGAACTGGCCTTCCTGAACAGCGGCGTCCGCATCATCCTTGAGGACGAACGCCACGCCGAACCCCTGCGGACCGAGCTTTTCTACGAAGGCGGCGTGCGCGAGTTCGTGAAATTCATCGACCGCTCGAAAACGCCGGTCATGCCCGAGCCGATCTTCATTCAGGGCGAAAAGAACGGCATCGGCGTCGAGGTGGCGATGTGGTGGAACGACAGCTACCACGAAACCGTGCTGCCCTTTACCAACAACATCCCGCAGCGCGACGGCGGCACCCATCTGGCCGGTTTCCGCGGCGCGCTGACCCGTGTCATCAACAACTATGCCCAGTCCAGCGGCGCCGCCCGCAAGGAAAAGGTCGACTTCACCGGCGACGATGCGCGTGAAGGCCTGACCTGCGTGCTGTCGGTAAAGGTGCCGGACCCGAAATTCTCAAGCCAGACCAAGGACAAGCTGGTCTCGTCCGAGGTGCGCCCGGCGGTCGAGGGGCTGGTCGGCGAAAAGCTGGCCGAATGGTTCGAGGAAAACCCCGCCGAGGCCCGGCAGATCGTCGGCAAGATCATCGAGGCCGCACTGGCGCGCGAGGCCGCCCGCAAGGCCCGCGAACTGACCCGGCGCAAGACCGCGATGGACGTGGCCAGCCTGCCCGGCAAGCTGGCCGACTGTCAGGAAAAGGATCCCGCCCTGTCGGAACTGTTCATCGTCGAGGGCGACAGCGCCGGCGGTTCGGCCAAGCAGGGCCGTTCGCGCCAGAATCAGGCCGTTCTGCCCCTGCGCGGCAAGATCCTGAACGTCGAGCGCGCGCGCTTTGACCGGATGCTCAGCAGCGAACAGATCGGCACGCTGATCACCGCGCTTGGCACCGGCATCGGCCGGGACGAGTTCAACCTGAACAAGCTGCGCTACCACAAGATCGTCATCATGACCGATGCCGACGTGGACGGCGCGCATATCCGCACCCTGCTGCTGACCTTCTTCTTCCGGCAGATGCCCGAACTGATCGAGGCAGGGCACCTCTATATTGCGCAGCCGCCGCTTTACAAGGTGAACCGCGGCCGCTCGGAGGTCTATCTGAAGGACGAGGCCGCGCTTGAGGATTACCTGATCGAACAGGGCATCGACGGCGCCAGCCTGCGGCTTGGCAATGGCGAGCAGATCACCGGCGCCGACCTTGCCCGGGTGGTCGAGGAAGCCCGCATCGTCCGCCGCATCCTGCGCGCCTATCCCACGCATTACCCGCCCCACATCATCGAGCAAGCGGCGATTTCCGGCGCGCTGTTGCAGGGCCGGATCGACGCCGATGCGCCGGGCGCGGCCGATGCCGTCGCCAAGCGCCTTGACATGATCGCCGAGGAATACGAACGCGGCTGGAGCGGGCGCCCGACGCAGGACAACGGCATCCGCCTGACCCGCCAGCTTCGCGGGGTCGAGGAAAGCCGCACGCTGGACGGCCCGATGCTGCGCAGCGCCGAAAGCCGGCGGCTGGGCGCGATGACGCAATCGCTGCACGACATCTATGGCGAAACCGCGCATCTGATCCGCAAGGACCGCGACGTGGCGATCCATGGCCCGCTGGGGCTGTTGCAGGCCATCTTCCTTGAGGGCGAAAAGGGCCTGTCGCTGCAACGCTACAAGGGTCTGGGCGAGATGAACCCCGAACAGCTTTGGGAAACCACGCTGGACCCCTCGGCCCGGACGATGCTGCAAGTCCGCATCGAGGATCTGGGCGAGGCCGACGACATCTTCACCAAGCTGATGGGCGACGTGGTCGAGCCGCGCCGCGACTTCATCCAGCAGAATGCGCTGAGCGTCGAGAACCTGGATATCTGATCCGCATCGGCGCAGTTGACCCCACGTCACCTGCGCCGGCGGGGCGCCGATTGTTGCATCGATGCCGCGCCTGCGGGCTCACGTTTATGTAATTATTCAGGAAAACTTGTGGAACGGCGGTGGCGGCACTAGGTGTGCGCCAAATCCGGTGTCTGCCCGAGTTCGCTTTCCCAGGTTCCGTGCTGCAGGCACGTTTCACGAGTTTACAGGAGTTATGCACATGTCCGCACTGCGCCAGAACGCCATCATTGCCGCAACGCTGTCGCTTGCCGCTGCCACGACCGCCCATGCCGGTGGCTTCACCACCCCGGTCGTCGAGCCCGCCATTGCCCCCATCGTCGAAGAAGTCGCCCCCGTCGGCAACTGGCGCGGCGGCTATGCCGGTCTGACGCTGGGCTATGCCTTCAACGGCGATGACGAAGTCGGCATCGACCAGCCCCCGCGCGGCGGCGGCGCCAGCACTCCCGACGATCTGAAGCTGAAAGGCGCCAATGCCGGTCTGCGCGTCGGCTATCGCTGGCAGCAGGGCAACTGGGTGTTCGGCCCGGAACTGGGCTATGAAGGCGGCAATATCAAGGACGACTTCTCGACCGCCGGCTACGATGCCGAATCGAAGATCAAGAACGTCCTCGCGCTGCGCTTCAAGGCTGGCTACTCGGTCAGCGAAGACACGCTGGTTTACGGCATCGTCGGCGCCGCCCGCGCCAAGGTCGACTACAAGGTGCAGGGCGACGGCGAATACGGCGCCATCGACCTGAAGGACAGCTATTCCGAGAACGGCTATATCGTCGGTATCGGCGCCGAAAAGCGCCTGACCGAGCGTCTGTCGCTGACCGGCGAATACGAATACGCCAATTTCGGCAAGAAGATCCTGGCCGACAGCAACGACGTCGCCACCCGCGCGACGCCGAAATATCACAACATCAAGCTGGGTCTGAACTTCAAGTTCTGATCCGCCTTGCCGGACGATCGGGGGCCGCCTTCGGGCGGCCCTTTTTCATGTCGCGCGGCGCAGGGGCAGCGGCATGGCGCGGCTGCCGCAGGCAATCGCCAACCCGGCCGGGATCAGCGCGCGCAGCACCGGTTCGTCATGCGAAAGACCGCCCGTATAGGCGCCGAAGGCCGGCAGCAGCAGGTGGTCGTGCCCCAACAGAAAGGCGCGGCGGCGTTCGCCCGCCAGCCGCACCACCGGATGGAAATGCCCCGAGATATCCGGGCCTTGCCCCGCCTCGTGCCGCAGGGTGACGCCGTTCAGGCCGATGCTTTCGGCGCTGTGGCCCGGCAGGCCGGCAGGCGCGCCGGGGTCGTGATTGCCGCCGATCCAGACCCAGTCGCGGCCGCGCATCAGCGCCGCCAGCCCCGCCGCCACCTGCGCATCCAGCGCCGAGGCGGCGGCCAGATCGTCAAACCCGTCGCCCAGACTGACCACGCAATCGGGGTCCAGCAGGGCGATTTCCGCGGCCAGCCGCTCCAGCGTCGCCAGCCCTTCATAGGGTGGCAGCAGGGGGCCGCCGCGCCGGGCCAGCCGCTCGGACTTGCCCAGGTGCAGGTCGGCCACGATCAGCCAGCGCCCCAAGGGCCACCACAGCGCGCCCGAGCCGCGCGCCTCAAGCCGCAGGCCATGGAAATCAAAGACATATCCGGTCATGTCACGGCCTCAAGCCCGGCCTCGCGCATCAGGGTTTCGGCCTCGATCCGGGCCAGCCGCTCGCGTCCCTCGCCACGGATGGGGACCTTGCTGATTTCCAGCAGCAGAGGCGCCGCCATGGGCGAGACGCGGTCCAGCATCCGGTGGTCGCGGCGGGGTGAGCGGGTCAGCATTTCCTCGATCCGGCTGAAATCGACCAGCCCGCGCCCGGCCTCGTCGCGGGTGATGCGCAAAAGCAGGTGGTCGGGGTCGTATTTGCGCAAGGTGTCATAGATGATGTCGCTGGAAAACGTCGCCTGCCGCCCGCTTTTGCGCGCGCCGGGCATATTGCGCTGGATCAGCCCGGCGATGGTGGCGACGTTGCGGAAGGTGCGCTTCATCACCGCATTGCCGCCCAGCCAGTCGCCGAGGCCCGCCCGCAGCCGGTCAGGCGACAGCAGCGGCGCCGGATCGCGCACCGGGTCCAGCGACCAGATCAGCAGCGCGTAATCGGTGGCCAGAAAACCCAGGGGGCCAAGCCCGTCCTCCTCCATCTCGCGCGTCAGCAGCAGGCCCAGCGTTTGCATGGCATTGCGGCCGGCAAATCCGTAAAGCGCGAAATGCCACAGCCCGCCATGCGGAAAGCTTTCCGACAGCAGCAGCCCCGGTTCGGGCAGGCGGCTGACCTGCGCTTGCAGGGAAAGCCAGTCGCGGGTGTCGGCGGGCAGGACGGCATGGTTCGCCGGATCGCCGATCAGTGCCAGCACGCGATGGGCAAGCTGCGTCGACATGGCCAGCTTGACGCCGGAATAGACCGCGATCTTGGGCCGGGCATTGGGCTGAGGCGTCACCTCGATCACCATTTCGCGCAGCGCGTCCATGCGCACGACCCTGCCGCCGATCAGGAAACTGTCGCCGGGGGTCAGGCTGGCGGCAAAGGCTTCCTCGACCTCGCCCAGGGGCGCGCCGCCCCGGCCGTGCAGGCGGACCTTCAGCATCTCGGCCTCGACAATGGTGCCGACATTCATCCGCAAAAGCTGGGTGGCGCGCGGGTCGCGCAACCGCCACAGGCCGTCGCGCAGCATCAGCCGCTGCCAGCGGTCATAGGCACGCAGGGCATAGCCGCCGGTCGCCGCGAACTCCAGACAGGCATCGAAATCGGCGCGGGCCAGCATGCGATAGGGACCGGCCGTCACCACCTCGGCATATAGCGCGTCGGCGTCGAAAGGCCCGGCGCAGGCGGTTAGCAGGATATGCTGGCAGAGCACGTCCAAGGGCCCCGGTCCGCGCGGATCGCCGTCCAGATCGCGTTCGTTGACCGCCGCCAGCGCGGCCAGACATTCGATCTGCTCAAAGCGGTTCGCGGGCACGATCCGCGCCTTCGAGGGCGCGTTGTAGCGGTGATTGGCGCGGCCGATGCGCTGGACCAGCCGCTTGACGTTCTTGGGCGCGCCGACCTGGATGACCAGATCGACCGCGCCCCAGTCGATGCCCAGATCCAGACTGCCCGTCGCCACTACCGCCCGCAATTCGCCTGCGGCCATCGCCGCCTCGACCCTTGCGCGGCTTTCGCGCGCAAGGCTGCCATGGTGCAGGCCGATGGGCAGGTTATCGTCATTGGCGGCCCACAGCGCCTGAAAGAACAGCTCGGCCTGCGCGCGGGTGTTGATGAAGATGATGGTGGTGCGCGCGTTCCGAACCGCCTCCAGCACCTCGGGGATGGCGTAATGGCCGCCACCGCCGGCCCATGGCGCGGGGCGCGCGGTCGGCAACATGGCGATGTCGGGGGCGGGGCCGGGATCGGCCTCGATGACGGTGACGGGCGCGGCGCCGGCCATGAAGCCGGCCAGCGCCTGCGGGTCCTCGACCGTGGCGGAAAGGCCGGTCACGCGCAGACCGGGCGCAAGGCGGCGCAGGCGGGCAAGGCACAGCATCAGCTGATCGCCCCGCTTCGATTCCGCCAGCGCGTGCAGTTCGTCCAGCACCACGCGCTGCAAGCCGCCAAAGATCGCCGGGGCCTCGGGGTAGCTGAGCATCAGGGCCAGACTTTCCGGCGTCGTCAGCAGGATCTCGGGCGGATCGACGCGCTGGCGGCGGCGCCGGGTCGCGCCAGTGTCGCCGGTGCGGTCCTCGACCCGGATCGGCAGGCCCAGCTCGGCCACGGGCCGCGCGAGGTTGCGCCCGATATCCGCCGTCAGCGCCTTCAGCGGCGAGACGTAAAGCGTATGGACCGAGCCCTTGCGCCCGCCGCCCCGCAGATCGACAAGGCTGGGCAGGAAGCCCGCCAGCGTCTTGCCGCCGCCGGTCGGCGCGATCAGCAGGCTGTCGCCCTGCGCATCCAGCAGCGCAAGCTGATGCGGATGCGGCTGCCAGCCCTGCGCGGCAAACCAGTCGCGGAAATCTGCGGGCAGCGTCACAGCATTGCCTCCAGCGTCGCAAGGCGGTCGGCCCCGGCCGCGGGCCTGTCCCAGTGGATGCGGGCGATCCGCGCCGCGCGCAGCGCCAGACCCGAGCGGCGGCGCGCGGCACGGTCAAGGCCCTGAAACGCGACTTCGACCACCAGCTTCGGGGCCAGTGCGCGGACCGCGCCAAAACGCTCGGTCGTATTGTCGCGGATGAAGCGATCAAGCTGCTGCGCCTCGTCCCGATGCGCCTCGTCGGTCAGGTCGAGCGCCGCCTTGCCGACCGGCACCAGCGCATCGCCGTCCCACAGGCCAAAGGTGAAGCCGGCGCGCTGGCCTTGCGCAAGTTCGGCGTAAAGCAGAACGGCATCGACCATGCGCGGGTCCTGCGGCCAGCTAAGCCACGCGCCATGGGCGTCATAAAGCCCGTCGCGATGCTTCAGCATCACCCCGCGCGAGATGCGCGCGGGCGGGGCGGCGCGCAGCGCGGCAAGGTCGTCCCATGTCGCGAAGGCAAGCCATGGCGACAGATCGATGAGGCCGCCGTCCAGCCCCGCCTGCTCCAGCCCCGCCTGTTCCAGCAGCGCCCGGCGCGCGTGCAGCGGCTGGTCGCGCAGGTCGCGGCCCTGCCAAGCCAGCAGGTCATGGACCCGCAGCGCAGCAGGGTGGCTGGCCAGCAGCGCCTTGCTGGCAGTCTTGCGGCCCAGCCGCTTTTGCAGGTCGGCGAAAGGCGCGACCGTGGTCCCGCGCCTGACCAGCAATTCGCCGTCCAGCGCGCCGTCGAAATCCATCGCCGCGATAATGTCGGGAAACGCGGCCGAGATATCCTGCCCGTCGCGGGCATATAGCCTGCGCACGCCGCCTTCGCAGACCGCCTGCACGCGCAGGCCGTCCCATTGCCATTCCGCGACATAATCGGCCGGATCAAGGCCGCGCAGCGCCCCCGGTTCGACGGGCACGGCGGCCATCAGCGGCCGGAACCGCGCGGGCGTGGCGTTTCCGGGGCGCGGCGCGCCGGCAAGCCAGCGAAAAAGCGCGGTATAGGGCGCGGTCTGGCCGTGCCATGCCTCGGCGATCTCGGGCAGCGTGCGCGCCCCCGATGCGGCCAGCGCCGCATGAACCATCGGCAGCGGCAGGGCGGGGCGCAAGTTGCCGGTGGCAAGCTTCAGGAACGCCAGCCGGGCCGGGGGCGGCAGCCGGTCCAGCGTCGCTGCGACGACGCCCGGCAATGCCGCCTTGCCGGTCGCTTGCAGGGTCGTCACGACCTCGGTCAGCGAGGGGGCGGCGGGCGTGCCGTCGGGCCAGATCAGGGCGACAGTCTCGGCCAGATCGCGGACGAAGTCGTGGCTTAGCGCGAACAGCCGCGCATCGCAGCGCAGGGCCGCCAGTTCGCGCAAAAGCCCCGGCGTGACGCGCGGCAGCACCAGCGTGCCGCACAGCGCCGCCAGCGCCCAGCCGCGATCCGGGTCGGGCGTGGTTTCAAGATAGCGCTGCAATATCCGCAGCTTGTGGTCGCGCTGGGGCGTCAGGGCCAGCCGCTGAACCAGATCGGCAAAGGCTTTCATGGCGCCACCTCGGCCGGGCCGACCAGCCGCAGTGGGCGCGCGGGCAGGCCCTGCATCTCGCACCAGCGCAAAAGGCCGCCCTCGGCCCCGTGGGTGATCCAGACCTCGGCTGGCGACAGTTCGCGCAGGGTCGCGGTCAGGCCGGGCCAGTCGGCGTGGTCGCTGATGACCAGCGGCAGCTCGGTGCCGCGCGCCCGCGCCCGCACCGCCATCCAGCCCGAGGCCATGCCGATCACCGGGTCGCGGAACCGCCCCAGCCATGGGCCAGAGAGGATGTTGGGCGGGGCGATGACCAGTTGCGCCTGATCGGTCGCCTGCGTCAGCGGGCCAAGCGCGACGCCCGCGCCCGCGTAAAGGTCGCAAAGCGGTTGCAGCGAGGCGTGGATGGCGATGGGCCGGTCATAGCCCGCCTGCCGGGCCAGCGCGATGACATGCTGCGCCTTGCCAAGCGCATAGGCCGCGACCAGATGCGGACGCTCGGGAAAGTCCTGGATGCTGCGCAGCAGCCGCGCGATTTCCGCCAGCGGGTCGGGAAAGCGGAATACCGGCAGGCCGAAGGTCGCCTCGGTCACGAAGATGTCGCAGGCAACCGGCTGGAAGGGCGCGCAGGTCGGGTTCGGCTGGCGCGCATAATCGCCCGAGACGACGATCTTCGGGCCGCCGTCCGGCGTGACCGCGATCTGGGCCGAGCCCAGCACATGCCCGGCGGGGTGAAAGCCGACCGTCACCCCGCCGATCCGCAAGGGGCCATCGGCGGCCTGAACCTCACGCGCAAAGCCCGGGCCCAGTCGCTGGGCCATGATCGCCAGCGTCTGGGCCGTCGCCAGCACGGCGCCATGGCCCGCGCGCGCATGATCGCCATGGCCATGCGTGATCAGCGCCCGCGCGACCGGGCGCGACGGGTCGATGTGGAAATCGCCCGCGGGGCAGTAAAGCCCGGCCTTGGTCGGGAACAGGACGGAATCGGCACGCATCCCCGAAAGATGCGGAACATTTCGTGAAAATCAAGCCGGCTGACGGGGATGTGTCATGCGCGCCGGTCATCCGCCCCTGACCGCAGCAGGGCGATATAGTCGCGCAAAAGCCCGGCGCGGCGCGGGCGAAAGCTGGCGCCGCCCGGCCGCATCGCCCGGATGCGCGCGACGTGAAAGAAACGAAAATCCCCGCGCAGCCGACAATGCGCCAGCAGCATGACATGGCGGTCGTTGTAGCTAAGCGCCAGCGGCCAGATTTCGCGCGTGGTTTCGGCGTCCCTGAGATCGAGATAGTCGATCACCAGGCTGACCTCATCCCACAGCGCCTGACGCAGCAGGGCCATGTCGATCTGCGGGCTCGGCAGTTCGGCCACCGGGCGGAACAGGCGCATGGTGGCGTGCATGGCGTGGCGCCCCTGCGTGTCGGGCAGCGTGGCGATCAGGCGGGCCATGGCCTCTTCTCCGGCGCGGGTCAGCTCGGCATCGCCGATGCTGCGCAGGGATGAGATGGCCAGCAGCAATGCCTCGATCTCAAGCCGGGAAAAGCTTTGCGGCGGCAGGGCCGGATCCTCGGTCAGGGCATAGCCGACGCCCGCCGCGCCGTCGATCAGGGCGCCGCCCGCGCGCAAGGTGGCGATATCGCGGTAAAGCTGCCGGGGCGATACGCCGGTCTCCGCCGCCAGCCGCGCCGCGGTGACCGGCGCGGGCAGGCGGCGCAGCGTGTCCATCAGCCGCATCAGCCGGTCGGTTCGTGCCATGCTGTCACCTTCTGTCAGCAGCCCCGGCGCATCTTGCGCCCATCAGATGACAGGAGTCCATGATGCTTACCTTTTACCACGCGCCGAATTCCCGCTCGACCTCGGTGCTGCAACTGCTGCACGAACTGGGCGTGGCCGATCAGGTCGATATCCGGGTGGTGACGATCCCGCGTCAGGATGGCTCGGGCGGGCGCGATCCGGCGAACCCGCACCCCGAGGGCAAGGTGCCCTATTTGACCGATGGCGAAGACCACGTCCGCGAACGCGCGGCGATCATCCTTTACCTGACCGACCGCTTTCCGCAGGCCGGGATGGGCCGGCCGGTCGGCGATCCGCAGCGCGGCCGCTATCTGTCCTGGCTGTTCTGGTATCAGGGCGTGTTCGAGCCGGTGGCAATCCTGTCATGGGCCGGCCTCAGCCATCCGGCGGTCCACGCCTCGCTGCGCGATTACGACACCGCGATCCAGCGTCTGGACGAGGTGCTTGCCCGCCAGCCCTATCTGCTGGGCGACAGTTTCAGCGCCGCCGACCTGCTCTGCGCGGGACCGTTCGCGTGGTTCGGCGACCAGATGCCGGCGACACCCGCGATCCGCGACTGGGTGGCGCGCTGTCAGGACCGGGCGTCGGTGCGCATCGTCGGCGAGCGCTGATCGGGCCGCTGATCGGGCCGCTGATCCGGGGGGATGCGGGCCATCTGCACCATCAGGATGCCCGCCGCCACGATCAGCGCCCCGATCACGTCCGAGGCGCCGAAGCGTTCGCCCAGCAGCATCGCCGCAATGGCGACGCCAAAGATCGGCGACAGAAAGTGGAAGGTGGCGGCCCGGACCGCGCCGATGCGGTTGACCAGCAGGAACCACAGCCAGGTGGCGCCGATCCCCGGCGCCGCCACGGTATAGACGAAGGCCAGCACCAGTTGCGGGCTCCAGTCCACGGGGCGGCCCCATTCCATCGCCGCCGCCGGCAGCAGCAGCGCCAGCGCGCCGACCGCCATCTGCATGCCCACGATCATCATCATGTTGCGGCTGCCGCCGGCGCCGCGCGCGGCCAGCGTGGCCAGCGTCAGCGCGACGACGCCAAAGCCGCACAGGATCAGCCCCGGAACGCTGAGCCCGTGCTGCAGGCGCACGCCCATGATCAGCACCACGCCCGCCACCCCGGCGACCAGCCCGGCCACGGCCATCGGGCGCAGCCGCTCGCCATAGATGGCCCAGCCCATGAAGGCCACCGCCAGCGGCATGACCGAGGCGATGATCGCCGCGGCCGAGGCCTCGACATATTGCATGGCGACCCAGTTCAGACCCAGATAGAGCGCATTCTGGCACAGGCCAAAGACGATCACCGTGCGCCATTCGGCGCGGCTCAGCCGCCAGTGCTGGCCCATGGCACGCGCCAGCCCCACGGCGACCACCGCCGACAGCGCGAAGCGGATGACCAGCGCCGTCAGCGGCGGCGCCGCCAGCACGATCATGCGCGTCGTCGTGAACGCCGAGGCCCACATGAGCGCAAAGCCCAGCCCCATCAGAATGGCCTTGAAATCCATGCGCGGTCCCTTGCCTGTCCCCCAAAGGGCTAACAGATGACGGACAGCACGCAAGAGGCGCGACCACGACGCATGGCAGCCCTTCGCGAACGGCATGGCAGAGAGCCGGGCCGCGCAAAAACAAGGGGCCGCGCAAGCGATGCGCGGCCCCGAAAGCTGGAACGATGCTCGCCCCGGATCAGGCGTTCACGCTGTCCTTCAGCGCTTTCGCGATGGTGACCTTGACCACCTTGTCGGCGGGCTTCGTCATCATTTCCTGGGTCTGCGGGTTGCGGACCTGACGCTCGGGGCGCGCGCGGCAAGCGACTTTGCCGATACCCGGCAGCGTGACGGCGCCACCTTCAGCGACGGTCTTCGAAACGATCGCCGACAGCGCGTCCAGCGCGGCGTTGGCGGTTTTCTTGTCGCTGCCCATTTCCTCGGCCAGCGAGGCGACGAGTTGGGTCTTGGTCATCGGTTTCGAAGCGGCCTGAGCCATAAGTCTGTCTCCTCGTTGTTCCCCGTTCCGGGGAATTTTTCGGTCGCCACCTTGGCGGCATGGATGCCGCTACACAAGCTTTTTGCGCATAGTTCAAGCTTTTTCCTTTGTTTTCGCCTATCCGACGCAACGAAAACGGCAGAAAAGCGCTTTCCTAAAGGAAAGCCGTTTCGTTGAACGACCTCAGCTTGCGCGAATGGATGCGTTCAAGGGGGGTGGCGCGCAGTTTCTCCATGGCACGAATCCCGATCAACAGGTGGTTTGCGACCTGCGTGCGATAGAAATCCGTGGCCATGCCGGGCAGCTTCAGCTCTCCGTGCAGGGGCTTGTCGCTGACGCAAAGCAGCGTGCCATAGGGCACGCGAAAGCGAAAGCCGTTGGCGGCGATGGTGGCGCTTTCCATGTCCAGCGCCACCGCGCGCGACTGCGACAGGCGCTGGACGGGCCCGGACTGGTCGCGCAGTTCCCAGTTGCGGTTGTCGATGGTGGCGACGGTGCCGGTGCGCATGATCCGCTTCAGCTCATAGCCGTCAAGCTGCGTCACCTCGGCCACGGCGTCTTGCAGGGCGACCTGCACCTCGGCCAGGGCGGGGATCGGCACCCATAGCGGCAGGTCGTCGTCAAGGACGTGATCTTCGCGCAGGTAGGCATGGGCCAGCACGAAATCGCCCAGCGACTGCGAATTGCGCAGCCCGGCGCAATGGCCGACCATCAGCCAGGCATGGGGGCGCAGGACGGCGATGTGGTCGGTCGCGGTCTTGGCGTTCGAGGGGCCGACGCCGATATTGACCAGCGTGATGCCGTCGCCATCGGCCCGCTTCAGGTGATAGGTCGGCATTTGCGGCATGCGGCTGCCCTGCGCGATGACGCCATCGGACGTGGTGATGACCTGGTTCCCGGTCGCCACGAATTCGGTATAGCCGGAATTCGGGTCGGCCAGCGCGCGGCGGCCGAAGGCCTCGAACTCATCGACATAGAACTGGTAGTTGGTGAACAGCACGAAGTTCTGGAAATGCTCGGGCTGGGTCGCCGTGTAATGCGTCAGCCGCGCCAGCGAGTAATCGACGCGCTGCGCGGTAAAGGGCGCCAGCGGCAGGCTGCCGTCGCTGTTCGGCCCGGCGGTGCCGTTCACGATGTCGTCGTTCATCGTGTTCAGGTCCGGCACGTCAAAGACGTCGCGCAGCGAATAGTTCAGCACGCCTTCCTGCGGCACGTTCAGGTCGCTTTGCGTGGCGACGGCGAAATGCACCGGCATCGGCGTGTCGCTGTCCCCGACCGAGACCGCGACGCCGTGGTTCTTCATCACCAGCGCGATCTGTTCGGTCAGATAGCCGCGAAACAGGTCGGGCCGGGTGATGGAACTGGCATAGATGCCCGGAAGCGAGACATGGCCGAACGACAGCCGCGAATCCGTCTTGGTATGGACGGGGATATTGATGCGCAGTTCCGGGTAAAAGGCGCGATAGCGCGCCTCGGGCGGGCGGCCGCCCAGCGTTGCGACAAAGTGATCCAGCAAATAGCGGGCCGAGCGTTCGTAAAGTTCGATCAGCCGCTGGACCGCGGCGGCGGGATCGTCGAAAAAGATGCGCTCGGCGGGCTCCGGCGTCTCGATGGGCAGGGTCCGGTTGTCGATCATGTTGCGCGCTCTCCAGTTTCGCCAGACTGTGCCAGTGCCGGCGTGGGGTGGCAAGCCGGTCGCGGCGCACCTATCTGTTCCGCAAAGGAGAGATCCGCATGCAGTTTTCCATACTTGATCTGGCCGTCGTGGCCGAAGGTTCGGATGCGCGTCAGGCCATCGCCAACTCCGTCGCGCTGGCCCGGGCGGCCGAGGGCTGGGGCTATCACCGTTTCTGGCTGGCCGAACATCACAACATGCCCGGCATCGCCAGCGCCGCGACCGCAGTGCTGATCGACCACGTCGCCGGCAATACGAAAACGATCCGCGTCGGCGCCGGCGGCGTCATGCTGCCCAACCACGCGCCCCTGGCCATCGCCGAGCAGTTCGGCACGCTGGCCACCATCCACGGCGACCGCATCGACCTGGGGCTGGGCCGCGCGCCCGGCGGCGATGGGGCGGTGATGCACGCGCTGCGCCGCTCGATGCAAAGAAATGAGGATTTCCCGAACGATGTCGTGGAACTGCTGCGCTATCTCGGGCCGGAACAGCCCGGCGTGCCGGTCGCCGCGCATCCCGGTCAGGGCACGCAGGTGCCGGTCTGGATCCTTGGCTCATCGCTTTATGGCGCCAGCCTGGCGGCGGCGCTGGGGCTGCCCTATGCCTTCGCCAGCCATTTCGCCCCCAGCGATCTGGACGCGGCCCTGCGCCTTTACCGCGAGCGTTTCCAGCCCACCGAGTTCGGCGAAAAGCCGCGCTTCATGCTGGCGGTGAACGTCATCGCCGCCGATACCGACGCCGAGGCGCAGCGCCTGCGCAGCAGCCAGCAGATCAGCTTTGCCCGCCTGCGGCTGGGCACGCCCGGCCTGTTGCCGCCGCCGGTCGATGACGTGCTGGACGCGATCCCGGTGCGCATCCTGCCCACGGTCAATGCCGCGCTGGCGGTCAGCGCCATCGGCTCGGCCGAGACGGTCGCGGCGGAACTTGACGCGCTGATCGCCCGCTATCAGCCAGACGAGCTGATCCTAGTCGGCAATATCTACGACCAGACGGCGCGGCAGCGGTCCTTCGCGATGGCGGCGGAAATCCTGCGGGCGCGGACATGAAGGCGCTGATCCTTGGCCATGGCTATACCGCCGGCTTCCTGACGCCGCGACTGCGTGACAGGGGCTGGCAGGTCACCGGCACCACCCGCGATGCCCCCGACCGGGTGCGCGCCGCGGGTGCCACGCCGCTGCTGTGGCCGGGGGATGCGGATGGCGTGCGCAGGGCCATCGCCGGGGCCGATGCCATCCTGATCTCAGCCGGGCCGGATCAGGGCGGCGACCCGGTGCTGGCGGATTTCGCCGCGGATTTCGCCCGCGCCCACCCGCGCTGGCTGGGCTATCTGTCCACGACCGGGGTTTACGGCGACCGCGATGGCGGCTGGGTGGACGAGGCTTCGGCGCTGGCGCCGACGACCCGGCGCGGGCGCGACCGTGTGGCCGCCGAACAGGCGTGGCAGCGGCTGGCCGCCGAACAGGACCTGCCGCTGCATATCTTTCGGTTGGCGGGCATCTATGGCCCCGGGCGCGGCCCCTTTGCCAAGCTGCGCGCCGGAACCGCGCGGCGCATCGTCAAGCCGGGGCAGATCTTCTCGCGCATTCATGCGGCGGATATCGCGCAGGTGCTGCTGGCCTCGATCGAGGCGCCGCGGCCGGGCGCGGTCTATAATGTCTGCGACGACGACCCCGCCCCGCCCGAGGCGGTGATCGGCCATGCCGCCGAACTGCTGGGCCTGCCGCTGCCCCCGGCCGAGGATTACGCCACCGCCGAGATGACGCCGATGGCGCGCAGCTTCTATGCCGAAAGCAAGCGGGTCGCGAATGACCTGATCAAGCGCGAACTGGGCGTGCGGCTGATCTATCCCGATTACCGCGCCGGCCTTGCCGCCCTGCTGGAAGCCGAGGACACGCCCGCCTGAAGCGCGCTTACGGCGTCACGTTCAGGGCGCCGCGATCGAGCAGCAGCCGGTCAGCATCCGCGCCGGCACATCCTTGCCTTCAAGGATGACCGTGACCGCCAGCGCATAGGTGCGGTCCGACATGCCGTCCGAACATTGCTGCGGCTGCATGACCGCGGTCAGGCGGCCCTTGTCGTCGCCGGCGATCATGCCGCGCATCGGCTCGCCCTCGATGCCGCGGTCCATGACCTTGCGCAGCGCCAGCTTGCGGTCGGCGGTGTCGGTCTCATTGAAGACAAGGCCGTTCTCGACCGTCTGGAACGACCAGAAGGGTTCCGTGCCGCCGCAATGCAGGGCCAGCGGCAGCGAGGCGGGCTTCCACAGCGGGGCCTGCGCCTTGAGGAAACGCAGCGCCACCCAGCCCGACCGTTCGCCGACATTCACCCGGCCCCATTTGCCGGAGGCGTCGCGCTCCAGCAGCTCGACCCCCTTGGCGTTCGAGCGCAGCGTGCCGATGACCGCAGCCTTGCCGTCCGGCGCCTCGCGCACGTTCAGCGTGTCCCAGGTCTCGACCACGGTGACATCGTAAAGCTGGGGCAGATAATCCTGCGCCGCGGCAACCAGAGGCGCCGCCATCAGAAACCCGGTCAGAAGAATACGCCGCAT
>JAXMDJ010000032.1:0-37027 GCA_046348875.1 Paracoccus sp. (in: a-proteobacteria) | reverse complement strand
CGCCCGCGACTGCAGCGGTGAGAGCATGGCCCAGAACGACCACGAATCCCGACATCTTGAGACGCTGGACCGGGACCTGGGCCGCTTCTCGAATCTGGAAATGGCGGCGGCCTATGTCTCGCGGCCATTGGTGGGGCCGGGCATCGCGCTTGTCTTCATCGTGCTGGCGGGGCTGGCGGCGGCGCTGTCGCAGGGCCAGACCAGCAATGCGCTGATCGTGGTGGTCGCCGCGACCTTCGGCGCCTATATGGCGCTGAACATCGGCGCCAACGATGTCGCCAACAACATGGGCCCGGCAGTCGGCGCCAATGCGCTGACCATGGGCGGCGCCATCGTCATCGCCGCGATCTTTGAAAGCGCCGGCGCGCTGATCGCGGGCAGCGACGTGGTCTCGACCATCTCCAAGGGCATCATCGCCCCCGACAGCATCGGCGAGCCATCCATCTTTATCTGGGCGATGATGGCGGCGCTGCTGTCATCGGCGCTGTGGGTGAACCTGGCGACCTGGATCGGGGCGCCGGTCTCGACCACGCATTCGGTGGTGGGGGGCGTCGTCGGCTCGGGCATCGCCGCGGCGGGGTTCGGCGCGATCAACTGGGAAACGATGACCGCCATCGCCGCAAGCTGGGTGATCTCGCCGGTGCTGGGCGGGCTCAGCGCCGCGGGGTTCCTGTGGTTCATCAAGGCGCGCATCATCTATCAGCCCGACAAGATCGCGGCGGCGCGCAAATGGGTGCCGGTGCTGGTCGGCATCATGTCGGGCGCCTTCGCCGCCTATCTGGCGCTGAAGGGGCTGAAGAACCTGATCCATGTCTCGCTGGGGTCGGCGGCGCTGCTGGGGCTGGTGATCGGCGTCGGCACCTGGCTGGTGATGATCCCGGTGATCCGCCACCAGTCGCAGGGACTTGAGAACCGCAACAAGTCGCTGAAGGTCCTGTTCTCGATCCCGCTGGTCGTTTCGGCGGCGCTGCTGAGCTTTGCCCATGGCGCCAATGACGTGGCCAATGCCGTCGGGCCGCTGGCCGCCATCGTGCAGGCCTCGCAGACGGGCGATTTCACCCATGACGTCGCCATCCCCTATTGGGTGATGCTGATCGGCGCCTTCGGCATCAGCTTCGGCCTGTTCCTGTTCGGCCCCAAGCTGATCCGCATGGTCGGCAGCCAGATCACCAAGCTGAACCCGATGCGCGCCTTTTGCGTGGCGCTGTCGGCGGCTCTGACGGTGATCGTGGCAAGCTGGCTGGGCCTGCCGGTCAGCTCGACCCATATCGCGGTGGGCGCGGTCTTTGGCGTCGGCTTCTTCCGTGAATGGGACGCCGAGCGCCGCCTGCGCCTTGCCCAGGACGAGGACGACCGCCCCCGCATCCCCCCCGAGGAACGCCGCCGCCGCAAGCTGGTGCGCCGCGCGCATGTGATGACCATCGCGACGGCATGGGTCGTGACCGTGCCCGCCGCCGCGATCCTGTCGGCGCTGATCTTTCTGGCGATCCGGGCATCGATCGGTTAGGGCCATCGGGCCGCCCGGCCTTTCGGCCCGATCGGTCAGTCCAGCTTGAAAATCTTGCGGATCGGCTCGCCCGCCGTCAGGCGCGCGGTCCATTCGGCTTCCAGTCGCAGCTTGGCCTCGGCGGCGTCGATCAGCCGCGCCAGCAGCGGGGGCGGCAGCGCCACCAGCCCGTCATCGTCGCCCATCAGCAGATCGCCCGGCGCGACGGTGATGCCGCCCAGCTTGACGGCGCCATTCACCTCGCCGCGGTGCGCAGTGGTGGGGCCCAGCGGATTGACGGCGCGGGAATAGACCGCCAGCCCCTTCATCGCGGCAAGCCCGGCCACGTCGCGCACGGCGCCGTCGCAGACCAGCCCCGCCGCGCCTTGCCGGTGCAGATGGCCGCCAAGGATGTCGCCGATCATCGCGTGACTGGTCCGCCCGCCCGCATCGATCACCAGCACCTCGCCGGCGGTGATGGCGCCCACCGCGTGCAGCACCGCGCCGAAATCGGGCGGCGTGCAGCGCGCCGTCACCGCGCGGCCGAACAGCGCCGGCTGCTGGCCCGCCGGGCGCAAAGGCCGGATCGCCGGGTCCACCTGATGCGAGGGCGTCAGGTCCACCGTGACCGCCACCGGAATGCGCCGCCAGCGGTCCAGCAGCGCCTGCGGGACGGGTTCGGCGGCAAAGGGGGTCAGGCTTACGGTCATCGTCAGCTTCCTTCGGCAAGGGTGGCGCGAATGGCATCGGCAAGGCGGCGGACGCCCTCGGCCAGACGCTCGGGTGCGTTCAGGGTAAAGTTGATCCGCATCGCGCCCCGGTCAAGCCCCTCGGGGTCAAAGACGCTGCTGGGCGAGATGCAGACGTCATGCGCCAGCGCCTGATGCAGCAGCCGGTCGGTATCAAGGCGCGGATCGCGCGCCCGGGCCCAGACGAACATGCCGCCCGCCGGCACCTGCCAGTCCAGCCATTCCCCCAGATGCGCGTCCATCGCCGCGCAAAGCGCGTCGCGGCGCGCGCGATAGGTGGCCAGAATCTGCGGCAGGATGCGGCCGGGAATGTCGCGCTGCAAGGCGCGCAGGGCGACCATCTGCGACAGGCCGCTGGTGCACATGTCGCTGCCCTGCTTGGCCGCGGCCAGCGCCGCGATCATCTCGGGCGCGGCGATGACCCAGCCGACGCGCAGCCCCGGCGTCAGTTCCTTGGACAGCGTCCCCATATAGACCACCGGCCCGTCATAGGTGCCGCTGCCGCGCGCGCCCGACAGGTCCAGCAGCCGGGGCAGGGGCTGGCCGTCATAGTAAAGGACGCCGTAGGGGTCGTCCTCGATCAGCCATGTCCCGGTGCGGTGCGCGGCATCGACCAGCGCCTGTCGCTGCGCCAGCGGCACCAGCCGCCCCGACGGGTTCGAGAAATTCGGCACCGCATAGGCGAATTGCGCGCCCGCCAGCGCCGCCACCGGGTCCAGCGCCGGCTCCTCCAGCCGCATCGGGCGGAAGCGCGGCGCCCGAGGCCGCCATGCATCCAGCGCGCCCAGATAGGCCGGGCTTTGCGCGGCGACCAGCGCGCCGGGTTCCAGCAGCACCTTGCCGACCAGTTCCAGCGCCTGCATGCCGCTGGTGGTGATCAGCACGTTCTCGCGCGTCAGCCGCAGCCCGTCATGGGAAAACCGCGCCGCGATCAGGTCGCGCAGCGCGGGCATCCCCGGAATCGGGCCATAGGCCAGCGTCTCGACCGGGTGGTTGCGGACCGCCTCGGCGGCGATTTCGGCCAGTTCGTCATGCGGCCACAGCGCCGGCTCGGGCAGGCCGCCGGCGAGGTTGATCAGCCGCGGGTTCTGCCCCGCCGCCAGAAAGACCGAAGTCACGTCATTGGTCTGGGACAGCCAGCCGGCAAAGGCCGGGCGCGGCGCGGGGGCGGCCGCGCAATCATCAAGGGGAATCACCGCGGCGCGCTGGGGCTGGCTGGACATTCGGATTTTCTCACATGCGTTCAGAACCATGCGCCGATGGCGGGGCCAGTCGTTGCATCGTCCGGGATGGGAATTCCCGGCCCGTCTAGCATCTCGGCGCGCGCAAGGCACCCCCGATCACCCGCTTGTGCCCGGCACCGATCTGGCCGACAAACCGGCGACGGGGATGGGGGCGCAGGATGAATGCATTAAGACGGCTTGGCATCGACACCTATATGCTGCTGCTGCTCGGCACCGTCGCGCTTGGCCTGATGCTGCCCGCGCGCGGCATCGCGGCCGAGGCGCTGCGTGCCGCGACCTTCTGGGCGGTGACGCTGCTGTTCTTTCTTTACGGCGCCAAGCTGGACCCGGCTTCGGTCCGCGCCGGGTTGCTGAACTGGCGGCTGCAAGGGCTGACCTTCGCCGCGACCTACCTGCTGTTTCCGCTGCTGGGGCTGATCCTTGCGGCGATCTTCGGCGGCGTCCTTGGCCCCGACCTGACGCTGGGGCTGCTGTTTCTATGCGTCCTGCCCTCGACCGTGCAAAGCTCGATCGCCTTCACCTCGATCGCGGGCGGCAATGTCCCGGCGGCGATCTGCGCGGCCTCGCTCTCGAACCTCGTGGGGGTAGCGCTGACGCCGGTGCTGGTCGCGCAGCTTCTGCATCTTGACGGCGGCGGCATCAGCCTCGACGCCATCCGCAAGATTGCCATGCAGATCCTGCTGCCCTTCGTCGTCGGCCAGTTCCTGCGGCCATGGATCGGCGGCTTCGTCCAGCGCCACCGGCTGCTGACCATGGTGGTGGATCGCGGCTCGATCCTGCTCATCGTCTATTCGGCCTTCGGCGCGGGCACGGTCGCGGGCATCTGGCAGGCGATCCCGCCGTCGGGGCTGATCCTGTGCTTTGTCATGGTGGCGCTTTTGCTGGCGCTGGCCATGGGCATCATGGCGGCGACCGGGCGGCTCAGCCGGATGCCGGCGCCGGACCGGGCGGTGCTGTTCTTCTGCGGCTCGACGAAAAGCCTTGCCACCGGGCTGCCCATCGCCACGGCGATCTTCCCGGCGGCGACGGTCGGGGCGACCGTGCTGCCGGTGATGATCTATCACATGACCCAGCTTCTGGTCTGCTCGGCCATCTCGCAGCGGATGGCGCGGGCAAACGCCTAGAAGTCCCAGTCGTCGTCCTCGGTGGCGACGGCCTTGCCGATGACATAGGACGACCCCGAGCCGCTGAAGAAATCGTGGTTCTCGCTGTCGGGCGAAAGGGCGGCCATGATCGCGGGATTGACCTCGCAGGCGGCGGGCGGGAACAGCGCCTCATAGCCCAGGTTCTGCAAGGCCTTGTTGGCGTTGTAATGCAGAAACGCCTTCACGTCCTCGGTCAGGCCGATGCCGTCGTAAAGCTCGGCGGTGTATTTCTGCTCGATATCGTAAAGATCGAAGATCAGCGCAAAGGCGAAATCCTTCAGCTCCTGCCGCCGCTCCTCGGGCAGCTTTTCCAGCGCGCGCTGGTATTTGTAGCCGATGTAATAGCCATGCACCGCCTCGTCGCGGATGATCAGGCGGATCAGGTCGGCGGTGTTGGTCAGCTTCGCGCGGCTCGACCAGTACATCGGCAGGTAGAAGCCCGAATAGAACAGGAAGCTTTCCAGAAAGACCGAGGCGATCTTGCGCTTCAGCGGGTCCGATCCGGCCTTGTATTCCTGAACGATCAGCCGCGCCTTGGCTTGCAGATGCGGGTTTTCCTCGGACCAGCGGAAAGCCTCGTCGACCTCCTTGGTCAGGCACAGCGTCGAGAAGATCGACGAATAGCTGCGCGCATGCACGGCTTCCATGAAGCTGATATTGGACAGGACCGCCTCTTCATGCGGCGTCTGCGCATCCGGCATCATCGAGGGCGCACCCACGGTGTTCTGCACCGTGTCCAGCAGCGTCAGCCCGGTGAAGACGCGGATGGTCAGCTCGCGCTCCTCGGGACGCAGCGTGGCCCAGCTTTGCACGTCATTGGACAGCGGCACCTTCTCGGGCAGCCAGAAATTGACGGTCAGGCGGTTCCAGACCTCAAGATCCTTCTCGTCCTCCAGCCGGTTCCAGTTGATGGCGCGCAGCGCGGGCTTCGTCACATGATCCTTCATCCGAAAGACCTTTCTTTCATGTCCAAATATCCTACGGGGGTCCGGGGGTGTAAAACCCCCGGCGTCACGGCGCGGCTCACAGCGTGCAGGACACGCAGCCCTGCACCTCGGTGCCTTCCAGCGCGGTCTGGCGCAGACGGATGTAATAGATCGTCTTGATGCCCTTCTTCCAGGCATGGATCTGGGCGCGGTTGATGTCGCGCGTCGTCGCCTCGGCCGGGAAGAACAGCGTCAGCGACAGGCCCTGGTCGACATGCTCGGTCGCCGCGGCATAGGTGTCGATGATCGCCTCGGGGCCGATCTCGTAGGCGTCGCGGTAATAATCCAGGTTGTCGTTCGACATGAACGCCGCCGGGTAATAGACGCGGCCGATCTTGCCTTCCTTGCGGACCTCGATCTTCGCCACGATCGGATGGATCGAGCTGGTCGAATTGTTGATATAGCTGATCGAGCCGGTCGGCGGCACCGCCTGCAAGTTACGGTTGTAAAGCCCATGCGCCATGACCAGCGCCTTCAGCGCCTCCCAGTCGGCGCGGCTGGGCAGGGTCACGCCCTCGAAGACGCGCTGGACGTCGGCGGAAACCGGCAGCCAGTCGCGGCTGGTGTATTTGTCGAAGAACGAGCCATCGGCATATTTCGACTTGTCGAAATCCTTGAAGCTGTGGCCATGCTCCTGCGCCAAGAGGTTCGAGGCCCGGATCGCGTGATAGGCGACGGCGGCGAAATAGACCGAGGTGAACTCGATCCCCTCGGTCGAGCCGTAATGGATCCGCTCGCGCGCAAGAAAGCCGTGCAGGTTCATCTGGCCAAGACCGACGGCATGGGCCTCGTCATTGCCGCGCCGGATCGAGGGCACCGCCTCGATCGAGGACATCTCGGACACGGCGGTCAGCGCGCGGATCGCCGCCTCGACGGTGGCGCCGAAATCGGGACCGTCCATGGTCGCCGCGATGTTCAATGAGCCGAGGTTGCAGGAAATATCGGTGCCCAGATGCGAATAGCTCAGGTCCTCGTTGAACTCGCTGGCCTCGTTCACCTGCAGGATTTCGCTGCACAGGTTCGACATGCTGATGCGGCCATGCACGGGGTTGGCACGGTTCACCGTGTCCTCGAACATGATATAGGGATAGCCGCTTTCGAACTGGATTTCCGCCAGCGTCTGGAAGAACTCGCGCGCGTTGATCTTTTTCTTCTTGATGCGCTTGTCGTCGACCATCTCGGCATATTTCTCGGTGACCGAGATTTCCGAGAAGGGGAGGCCATAGACCTTTTCCACGTCATGGGGCGAGAACAGGTACATGTCCTCGTTCTTCTTGGCCAGCTCGAAGGTCACGTCGGGAATGACCACGCCCAGGCTCAGCGTCTTGATGCGGATCTTTTCGTCGGCGTTTTCACGCTTGGTGTCCAGAAAGCGCAGGATGTCGGGGTGATGGGCGTTCAGATAGACCGCGCCCGCCCCCTGCCGCGCGCCAAGCTGGTTGGCATAGCTGAAGCTGTCCTCCAGCAGTTTCATCACCGGGATGACGCCCGAGGACTGGTTCTCGATCCCCTTGATCGGGGCGCCGGCCTCGCGCAGGTTGGTCAGCATCAAGGCCACGCCGCCGCCGCGCTTGGACAGTTGCAGCGCCGAGTTGATCGAGCGGCCGATGGATTCCATGTTGTCCTCCAGCCGCAGCAGGAAGCAGGAAATCAGTTCGCCCCGCGATTTTTTCCCGGCGTTCAGGAAGGTCGGCGTCGCGGGCTGGAAGCGGCCCGACAGGATCTCCTCCATGAAGCGCATGGCCAGCGCCTCGTCGCCGCGCGCCAGCGTCAGCGCGACCATGACCACGCGATCCTCGTAACGCTCAAGGTAGCGCTGGCCGTCGCGGGTCTTCAGTGTATAGCTGGTGTAATACTTGAAGGCGCCAAGGAAGGTCGGGAAACGGAACTTGCGGGCATAGGCCGCGTCCCAGATCGCGCGCTGGAAGTTCATCGAGTACTGGTCCAGCACGTCGGGCTCGTAATAGCCCTGATCGACCAGATAGCGCAGCTTTTCGTCCAGATTGTGGAAGAAGACGGTATTCTGGTTCACATGCTGCAGGAAATACTGGCGCGCGGCCTTGCGGTCGGCGTCAAAGCGGATGCGCCCCTCGCCATCGTAAAGGTTCAGCATCGCGTTCAGCGCGTGATAGTCCAGCTCGGCCTTTACGCCATCGTCAAGCATTCCGTCCCCCAGAATTGTTCAAGCCCCGCACGCACGCGGGCAACGTCAAGATCGGTCCCCGCCAGCTCGAATCGATACAGGACGGGGACGTTGCATTTATCAGAAATCACCTTGCCGGACAGGGCGAAGGTCGCCCCGAAATTCCGGTTGCCGGTGCCGATGACGCCGCGCAAAAGCGCGCGGCGGCCGGGGTCGTTCAGAAAGCGGATCACCTGCTTGGGGACCGCGCCCCGCCCCTCGCCATCGGCGAAGGTCGGGCAGATCAGCACATAGGGCGTCTCGGGCGCCGGCATCGCGTCCGCGGCCGAGATCGGGATACGCGCCGCAGGCAGGCCCAGCCGGGCCATGAACCGCGCCGTGTTCCCCGAAGCCGAGGAGAAATAGACCAGCCCGCCCATGGCCCCATGCCCGCCCGGCAAGCTCAGGCGAGGGTGCCGATCATGTCCGGGCGGAAGCCCGCCCAATGCGCATCGCCCGCCACCACGACAGGGGCCTGCCGATAGCCAAGCGAGGTCACCAGTTCCATCGCCGAGTCGTCTTCGGTCAGGTCGATCAGCCGATAGGCCAGCCCGCGGGCCTCAAGCGCGCGGGTGGTGGCGGTGCACTGAACGCAAGCGGGTTTTGAATAGACAGTGATGGTCATGCACCGGGATCCCTAATTCATTCTGCTTTTCTGAAGCCCTGACGAAGCTGCCCGCAGGCGGTCGGGGCCCGGCCAAGC
This sequence comes from Paracoccus sp. (in: a-proteobacteria), assembly GCA_046348875.1. Taxonomy (GTDB): domain Bacteria; phylum Pseudomonadota; class Alphaproteobacteria; order Rhodobacterales; family Rhodobacteraceae; genus Paracoccus. The sequence continues at coordinate 28,532 of JAXMDJ010000032.1, read as the reverse complement.
CGGTAACCTTTCCGCGATGTGTCGGCATCAGGACGCGGACCACGTTAGCCACGATGACCCCTGCGGGTCAACCATATATAGACGAATATTAACGGGTGCCGTCAAAATATGGTGGGGACAGTCTTGTGGATAAGCTCTGGCCCATTGATTGTGCTGCAAAATCTTGCACAATCACCAGTTGATCTTATCATTGGATGTTAAATTCTGGGTTGCGGCCGGCAAGTCCTGCGTCAGCCCTGTGCGGGAATCAGGACCCGTCGCCGCCGCGCCGGGTCACGAACAGCGCGACGAACAGATAGACCCCCGAGGCGCCGAACAGGATCGCCCAGAAGGTCGCGCCGGTCGAGGCCTCGAACGCCGCCCAAAGCAGCGGCAGCACGACCGACAGCACGCGCACCCAAAGCGGGCGGAAAAAGGGATGGTTCGGATCGACCAGCATGGCGCCAAGGTTAGCCCGGTCGCGCGGCGGGCGCCACCCGTCATGCGTCGCGCAGGCCCTAGGTGTCGCAGACTAGCCACGCATTCCCCGCCACAGCGTCATCGCCGCGTCCGAAAGATCGCCCAGCCGCGCCAGCACATGCTCGCGCGCCAGCGGCGGCCCTGCCTCGGCCCGGTCCAGCCGCGCCAGCAGCCGCATCACCCGCCGCCTGTGGATGCCGGTCCAAAGCTGCAGCGGGTCCGCGACCAGCCCGGCAAATGTCGTCACGACCGAGGCCAGCATCGCCAGCGCCGCCCCGGTCAGCACCAGTTCCGTCGTGCCCAGCTCGGCCGGGAAGGCGCCATACCAGACGCCGCCGATCCAGCTTCCCAGCGCGAAATCCTCGACCGCGCGGGTCTGGGCGCGCAGATGCGCCACCGGCCCCGCCAGCGACATCACCCCCGGCGTGGCGCTGTGAAACAGCGCAAACCCCGCCGCCAGCACGATCAGCGAACAGGTGATCTCGGCCACGGCATTGCGGGTCTCGGCATAGTCGGCGACGGCGCGGGCGGTGATTTCCGGGGGCGCTTTCGGCGCAAGCCCCCTGGCGGCCAGATCGTCGACGAAGGCGGCAAGATCGGCCTCGATCCGCGCGGCGAGGTCGGATTTCAGAAAGATCCGCCGCGCCGCCAGCCAGTCCGCCGCGCGGGTCAGCCCGACCCGGCGCAGCACCGGCGCACCCAGCCGGGCCAGCAGGAACAGGGGCGACAGCGCGACATTGACCGGCGCGCGCAGCAAGTCCAACCCCAGCGCATGACGGTGCAGCGCCAGCGTGCCGGAAAGGCCGTAGCGGGCGCGGACAAAGCGCGCGACCTCGGTTTCGCGCCGGGTCATGGGGCGGGTGTCGGCGGGCTGCATCGGTCCCTCGTCTGGCGGTCACCGTCACATCTAGGTGCGCGGGGGCGCCTGCTCAATCCGTGAGCGGGCTGTGAACGGGTTTTCCTTTGACTTTGGGCCGCGGGCAGGATAGGCGACCGCCTTTGGCTCCGAACCGTCGGGGCGGCGGGCATCTGGGGCCCGGCCGCAAAGGGGGATGGGCGCCGCTTACCCGGATGCGCCCCCGCATCCCCTTTCTGGCGAAGAAAATGAACGAATACGATATTGCCGCGCCTTTGGCCGCGGCGCTGGCGGCCAAGGGCTATGCCAGCCTGACCTCTGTGCAACAGGCCGTGCTGGCCCCCGAGGCGCGGGGCCGCGACCTGCTGGTGTCGGCGCAGACCGGCTCGGGCAAGACGGTGGCCTTTGGCATCGCCATGGCCGAGAACCTGCTGGACGACGGCACGCTGCTGCCGCAATCGGGCCTGCCGCTGGCGCTGGCCATCGCGCCGACGCGCGAACTGGCCTTGCAGGTCGCGCGCGAACTGGGCTGGCTTTACGCCGAGACCGGCGCGCAGATCGCCACCTGCGTCGGCGGCATGGATTACCGGACCGAACGCCGCGCGCTGGAACGCGGCGCCCAGATCGTCGTCGGCACCCCGGGCCGCCTGCGCGACCATATCGAGCGCGGCTCGCTTGACCTTTCCGCCCTGCGCGCCTGCGTGCTGGACGAGGCCGACGAGATGCTGGACCTTGGCTTCCGCGAGGATCTGGAGTTCATCCTTGGCGCCGCGCCCGCGGATCGCCGCACGCTGATGTTCTCGGCCACCGTGCCCCCGGCGATCGAGGCGCTGGCCAAGGACTTTCAGCGCGACGCCCTGCGCATCAGCGCCCTGGGCGAGGCTCGCCAGCATGGCGACATCGAATACCGCGCCATGTCGGTGACGACGCGCGACCGCGAGAACGCCATCTTCAACACCCTGCGTTACTATGAGGCGAGCCGCGCCATCATCTTTTGCAAGACCCGCGCCAATGTGAACCACCTGCTGTCGCGGATGGGCAATCGCGGCTTCAAGGTCGTGGCGCTGTCGGGCGAACTCAGCCAGCAGGAACGCAGCCACGCGCTGCAAGCCCTGCGCGATGGCCGCGCCCGTGTCTGCATCGCCACCGACGTGGCCGCGCGCGGCATCGACCTGCCGGGGCTGGAGCTGGTGATCCATGCCGATCTGCCGACGAACCCGGAAACGCTGCTGCACCGCTCGGGGCGGACGGGGCGGGCGGGGTCCAAGGGCACCTCGGTGCTGATCGTGACCTCGGCCGATTACAAGAAGGCGCAGCGGCTGTTGCAGCGCGCGAAACTGGTCGCGGACTGGGGCAAGGCGCCCTCGGCCGACGATGTGCAGGCGCGCGACGACCAGCGGATGCTGGACACGCCCGCCCTGCACGAGGCGCCGGGCGACGAGGCCGCGCAGGCCGCCGCGCTGCTTGAACGGTTCGGCCCCGAGCGGGTCGCCTCGGCCTTCATCCGGCTGTGGCGCGAAGGCCGCCCCGCGCCCGAGGAACTGGCCGAAGGCATGGCCCCCGTCGCCCCCGCCGCCCCGCGCGAGCGTGGCGAATTCGGGCCTTCGGTCTGGTTCCTGCTATCGGTCGGCCATTCCGGCCGCGCCGAGGCGCGCTGGCTGTTGCCCAAGATCTGCGAGGCCGGGAACATCACCCGCGACGCCATCGGCGCGATCCGCGTCAAGACCGACCAGACCTTCGTGCAGATCGCCGCCAATGTCGCGGCGAATTTCGGCGAGGGGCTGGAACTTGAGCCCGGCCTGACCATGCGCAAGCTGGACAGCGAGCCGGTCTTTGACGCCCCCGGCACGCGCGGTCCCCGCCCCGAACGCGCCGAGCGTCCCGAACGCAAGCCGCATCGCGGTCAGGACCGCGAGCGTCCGGTCCGCGCCCCGCGCGAGGAGTTCGGCGAAAGGCCGCCGCGTCCCGAACCGCTGGCCGACCGGCCCCGCCCGGCGAAACCGGTGCGCCGCCCGGCGCTGCTGGAACTGGACGCGCCCGCGCCCCAGGCCGAATCCGCCCCCGAGGACGCGGCTGAGGGCGCACGCAAGCCCAAGGCCCGCTGGAGCACCGAGAAGAAGCAGGCCCAAAAGGCGGGCAAGGACAAGCCCGCCAAGGACTGGGACGGTTTTGCCGCCGGCAAGCCGGCCGCGAAGGCTGGCCCGCGCTCGGCTGGCTTCCGCTCGCATGGCGGTTCGGCCAAGGGCGACGGCGAGGGGCGTCCGGCCCGCGCCGCCGGCTTCAAGTCGCACAAGGCCGAAGGCCGGGGCGAAGGCTGGGCTGCGGGCAAGGCCGCTGGCAAACCTGCCGCAAAATCCGCGGGCAAGCCGGCGGGCAAGTCGCCGTGGCAGGCCCGCTCGGGCGATGACAAGCCGTTCCGGGCGACCGGCCCCAAGGGTGGCGCAAAGGGCGGAGCCAAGCGCGGCCCGGCGCCCAAGCGCTAAGCCCCCGGCGCTAAGTCATCCTCGCCGGGTTAACGGGCGGCGGCCAGCGCCAGCCCGTCCACCACAGCCGTAAATGCCTCGCTGCGCAAAAGCTGCGCGGCGGGGCAAAGCCGCAGCGCCTCTTCGGCGACAAGACCCATCAGGCTTGAGCCGCCGACAAGGATCACGCTGCCGACCTGACCGGGCGCGAAGCCGGCCATCGCCAGCGTCTGCGCGGCGGCCTGATAAAGCTCGGCCCGGCAATCCTCCAGCGCCGCGTCCAGTGCCTGTCGGTCCAGGGGCTGCGCCAGCCCCGGCTGGATGAAGCCCATGGCGATGCGGCCGTTGCCGCCGTCATTGGCGGCGATCTTGCCGCGCTCGACGGCGAATGCCAATTCGTGGCCCAGTTCCTCATCCAGCACGGTCACCAGCCGGTCCATGGCCGCGCGGTCCTCGGCCATGCGCGCCATGTCGGCGGCCATGCGCCGGGTTTCCGGCGTATAAAGAAAGGGAATCTTCGCCCAGGTCGCCAGATCGACATAGACGGCGTTCGGCACCGGCAGCAGGCCCGGCCCCATCTCGCGCCGCAGGCGTCCGCCGTGCCCCAGCGCCGGCATGGCGCGGGACAGGGACACCAGCCGGTCGAAATCGGTGCCGCCCAGCCGGATGCCGTGGCTGGCAAGGATATCGACCGCCGTCCCCGTGCTGCGAAAGACCGAGAAATCCGAGGTGCCGCCACCGATATCGACGATCAGCCCGATCTCGCCCGGGCGGCCCATGCCGTGGCTGGCCAGCGCCGCCGCCTCGGGTTCGGGCAGAAAGGCGACCTCGGCGAAGCCTGCCGCCAGATAGCAGCCGCGCAGATCCGCCTCGGCCTGCGCATCGCGTTCGGGGTCGTTGCTGTGGAAATGCACGGGGCGCCCCGACAGCGCGCGGCGGAAGGTCAGGCCCGAGGCGGCCTCGGCCCGCTTGCGCAACTCGGCAAGGAAGGCGGCGACGATTTCGGCCAGCGTCCGCCGCCGGCCGGCGATCAGCCGCGATTCATGGAAAAGCCCGGTCCCCAGCACGCTTTTCAGCGCCCGCATATAGCGGCCCTCGGCGCCATCGATCAGCGCGTCGGATGCGGCCTGACCGATGCGCATGGCACCGCCGCGGGCCGGGAAAAAGACCGCGGTCGGCAGCGTCTCGGCGCCCGGCTCGATGGCAAGGCGGCGGATGCGGCCGTCCTGCACGATGGCGGCGGCAGAGTTCGACGTTCCAAAATCGATGGCAAGCGTGTGGTCGCGCATCCGAGGCCCCGGCAAAAGTGGCGCAGCTAACGGGTTTCCGGCCCCGCCGCAAGCGCCCGCGCCGCACGCGGCCCCCCGCGCATCCCCGAAAGCGCCACCAGCCTGTCGCGCAGCCGCATCGCCAATGGCGACAGCGCCCGCCGTTTCAGGTCCAGAAGGTAATAGGGCGAGACGCGGATATCCGTCGCCACCGGCAGGATCACGAAGCCGGCGGAAACCGGCGGCCGCACCAGCAGCCCGGCCATCTCTTCGGACACGGCGGTGACGGCATCGCTTTGCGCCAGATAGGCGATGGTCAGCAGCAGCGACGGGCTGGAGACGACATTGCCCGGCTCGGCCAGCCCGGCATCGGCAAAGGCGGTCAGCACCGCCTCGCGGATGGGGGCGCCACGCTGCTGCAATATCCATTCATGCGCGGCAAGATCGGCGATCGTGACCTGCGCGGCGGTGCTTAACGGGTGACCCGCGCGCACCAGAAAGCAGACCTTTTCATCGCGCATTGGCAGGATGTTGAAGTCGCGGCTGTCGAATTCCGGCAGGATGCGGGCCAGCACGAAATCCGTCTCGCCGGCGGCAAGGCAGGTCAGCAGCTCGCGCGAGGGCATGACGTCCACGGTGATGTCGGCCTCGGGCGCGGCCTGCTTGACCTCGCGGATGGCGCCGACAAGGTAGCTGATGGCGGGGCCGGTGACGGCGCCGACGCGCACGGCGCCGCCCGCACCGCTGCGCAGCGCGCTGATATCCGCGCTCATGCTGAACATCTCGCGCAGGATGGTGTTGGCGCGGCGCAGCACGGCGCGGCCGATCTCGGTCGGCTCCATCCCCTTGGGCAGGCGCAGGAACAGGGACGCGCCGACCTGCGCCTCGGCCTCGGCCAGCATGCGCGAGGCGGCGGGCTGGGTCATGCCGACCGTCTCGGCCGCAAGCTGCAACTGGCCGTGTTCGGCGATCTGCTGGATCAGCCGCAATTGCGCGGGCTTCAGCATCAGGCGGGGTGGCGACTTGGACATATCGCTTTCGTTATGCAGGGGACGCAAGATAGCATTTTACCAGCATGTCGCGCTGTGGCTAGATCGAAACCACGCTGCCGGCGGCTGCCGGCAGGCCCAACCGCCAACCGCCCGAAGGTCCCGCCATGAGCAAAAGCTTCACCCCCGCACCCTGGCCGCGCAAGCTGCGGTCCCAGCACTGGTATGGCGGCAATTCCCGCGACACCATCTATCATCGCGGCTGGCTGAAGAATCAGGGCTATCCGCATGACCTGTTCGATGGCCGCCCGGTCATCGGCATCATGAACACCTGGGCGGACCTGACGCCCTGCAACGGCCACCTGCGCGAGCTGGCCGAAAAGGTGAAGGCCGGCGTCTGGGAGGCGGGCGGCTTTCCGGTCGAGGTGCCGGTATTTTCCGCCAGCGAGAACACCTTTCGCCCGACCGCGATGATGTATCGCAACCTTGCCGCCATGGCGGTCGAGGAAGCCATGCGCGGCCAGCCCATCGACGGCGCCGTGCTGATGGTGGGCTGCGACAAGACGACGCCCAGCCTGCTGATGGGCGCGGCCTCGACCGATATCCCCTCTATCGTGGTGACCGGCGGCCCGATGCTGAACGGCTGGTTCAGGGGTGAGCGCATCGGCTCGGGCACGCATCTGTGGAAGTTTTCCGAGGCCGTGAAGGCCGGCGAGATGACGCAGGACGAATTCCTCGAGGCCGAGCAGTCGATGAGCCGCTCCTCCGGGACCTGCAACACCATGGGCACGGCCTCGACCATGGCCAGCATGGCCGAGGCGCTGGGGATGGCGCTGTCGGGCAATGCCGCGATTCCGGCGGTGGACAGTCGCCGCCGCGTCATGGCGCAGATGACCGGGCGGCGCATCGTGCAGATGGTCAAGGATGACCTGAAGCCCAGCGACGTGATGACCCGCGCGGCGTTCGAGAACGCCATCCGCACCAATGGCGCCATCGGCGGCTCGACCAACGCGGTCATCCACCTGCTGGCGATCGCGGGCCGGGTCGGCATCGACCTGACGCTGGACGACTGGGACCGGCTGGGGCGCGATGTTTCGACCATCGTGAACCTGATGCCCTCGGGCAAATACCTGATGGAGGAATTCTTCTATGCCGGCGGGTTGCCGGTCGTCCTGAAACGGCTGGGCGAGGCGGGGCTGCTGAACAAGGACGCGCTGACCGTGTCCGGCAAGACCATGTGGGACGAGGTGAAGGACGCGCGGAACTGGAACGAGGACGTGATCCTGCCCGCCGACAAGCCGCTGACCGAGCATGGCGGCATCGCGGTCCTGCGCGGCAACCTTGCGCCGGACGGGGCGGTGCTGAAGCCCTCGGCCGCCAGCCCGCATCTGATGACGCATCGCGGCCCGGCGGTGGTGTTCGAGGATATCGACGATTACAAGGCCCGTATCGAGGACGAGGCGCTGGAGATCGACGAAAACAGCGTCATGGTGCTGAAGATGTGCGGCCCCCGCGGCTATCCGGGCATGGCCGAGGTCGGCAATATGGGCCTGCCGCCCAAGGTGCTGCGCAAGGGCATCACCGACATGGTGCGGATTTCGGATGCGCGCATGTCGGGGACGGCTTACGGCACCGTGGTCCTGCATACCTCGCCCGAGGCGGCGCGGGGCGGCCCCCTGGCCATCGTGCGGACCGGCGACATGATCGAGCTGGACGTGCCGAACCGCCGCCTGCATCTGGATGTCCCGGACGCGGAAATCGCCCGCCGTCTGGCCGAATGGCAGAACCCGGCGCCGAAACCCGATGGCGGCTATGCGCAGCTTTTCCATGAACATGTCGAGGGCGCCGATACCGGGGCGGATTTCGATTTCCTGAAAGGCTGCCGGGGCCGCGAGGTCGGAAAGGACAGCCACTGATGAAAGTCGCGCTTGTCGGTATCGGAAAGATCGCGCTGGACCAGCATGTGCCGGCCCTTGCCGCCAGCCCCGACTGGGAACTGGCGGCGACCGTCTCGCGCCATGGTACGGTGGCGGGGGTCGAGGCATTCACCGGCATCGGGGACATGCTGGCTGCGCGGCCCGATATCCCGGTCGTCTCGCTTTGCCTGCCGCCCGTGCCGCGGTTCGAGGCAGCGGCGGCGGCCCTGCGGGCGGGACGGCATGTCATGCTGGAAAAGCCGCCGGGGGCCTCGCTCTCCGAGGTGCATGAATTGCAGGCCATCGCCCGCGACCGGGGGGTGACGCTTTTCGCCACCTGGCACTCGCGCGAGGCACATGCCGTCGCCGCCGCCCGGCGCTGGCTGGCGGGGCGGCGCATCGATCAGGGCCACATCACCTGGCGCGAGGACGTGCGCAAATGGCATCCCGGGCAGGACTGGATCTTTCAGGCGGGCGGCATGGGCGTCTTTGATCCCGGCATCAATGCGCTGTCGATCCTGACCCATATCCTGCCGCGCCCGGTGCATCTGACGGCGGCCGAGCTTGATTTCCCCGCCAACCGTGACGCACCCATCGCTGCGCGGCTGTCGATGACGCAAGGGATCAGCGCCGATTTCGACTTTCGCCAGACCGGCCCGCAGACATGGGACATGGAGTTTCTGACCGATGCCGGCCATCTGGCCCTGCGCATGGGCGGCAACCTTCTGGAGATCGACGGCCAGCCCGCCGGCGGTGCGGACACGATCATGGGCGAATACCCGGCGCTTTACGCCCGCATGGCCGAATTGCTGCGCGACGGCGCCTCGGACGTGGACCTGTCGCCGATGGTGCTGGTCGCGGACGCCTTCACGCTGGGCCGCCGCCTGACGGTCGAACCCTTCGCGTTCTGAGACCGCCTTGGCCGGCGGCGCCTCGGGTTCAGGTCGTGGCGGCGTCGCCGAAGGCTGCCGCCATCGCGGCCCCGGTGCAGCCATTGGCCAGCAGCGCAGCCAACAGGATGCGCGCCTGTCCGGGGCGCAGCAGCCGCGAATGGATGGCGCCGGCGCGGCGCAGGTCGTGGCCGCCACCGCCGCCGCCATAGGTCGGGGCCAGCGCCCCTTCCGGCACGCGGCTGCTGATGACGACCGGCACCCCGGCGGCGCGGGCGCGCGCGACCCCGGCGACCAGCTCGGGCGTGCCGTTCCCCGACCCCAGCGCCGCGATCACGATGCCCCGCGCCCCGGCGGCGATGCTGGCGTCCAGATGCAGGGCGTCACCCCCCGGATGGACGGCGACGATATCGACCCGCAGCCCGGCGACCGGGGCGGGCAGGGGGTCCAGCACCGCCTGCGGGCCGCCCGCAAGCCGGAACGCATCGGCTGAATCCGAGGCGAATTTGTAAAGTCCCCATGCCGGCAGGCTCCGCCCGCCAAAGACCAGCGCCACGCCCGGCACGCCGGTCAGCGCACGCTGCACGGCATCGGCCAGATTGCCCGGCCCGTCCGAAAGCGCATGATCGGATGCGAACTGCGCCCCGGTGAACACCACCGGCTTGCCGGGCCGGTGCTGCAATTCGACCAGCAGCGCGGTTTCCTCCATCGCGTCGGTGCCGTGCAGGACGACGACACCGGCAAGGCCCGGATCGGCCAGCGCCAGCCCCACGGCGTCGCTGACCATCTGCATGTCGGCAAGCGTCAGGCACGAGGAATCCCTGGCCAGCAATTCGCGGGGCGCAAGTTCGACCGCCATCGGCGGCAGCACGGCCAGCAGGTCCTGCCCGGTCAGGGCGGGGCTGGCGGCGCCGTCGGCGCCCTTCTTGCTGGCGATGGTGCCGCCGGTGGCCAGCACCGCCAGCCGCGGGGTCTTGTCGGTTGCGGTCATGTCGCGGCCTGCTTTCGTGGTTTCCTGCCCCGGCCTTTTACCACCGGCGCGGGCAGGGGCGCCAGCGGGGCGTCATTTCTCGGCCATCAGCGGCGCGGGGACGGTCTCGGGCGCGGGCGGCGCCGATGGCGCGATCCGCATCTGCGGCGAGCGGCGCCAGCCGCCTTGCAGATATAGCGCGCTGGCCATGAGGACCGTGGTCAGCATCGCCACCGGAAAGCTGATCCACAGCGCATCCGGACCAAGCCAGCCGCGCAGCCCCACTGCCACCCCCAGCCGCACCGGGTAAAGCGAGATGAACAGGATGATCAGCGGCCAGATCACCTGACCGTTCGCGCGCACCGCGCCGAACAGCACCATGGTGACGCCGAACAGGATGAAGCCCCAGGTCGCGATCCGCCCGATATGGACGCCGATCTGCAAGGCCGGGCTGTCGGTGCCAAGAAACAGGCCAAGCGCCTGCCGCTCGACCAGCGTCAGGATCAGCACCAGCCCTCCGGTCATCATGAGGTTGAACAGGATGCCCGTGCGGGTGATGCGGCTGACGCGGTCCCAGCGCCCGGCCCCGATATTCTGCGCCACCATGGCACTGACCGCCGCGCCAAGCGCCATCGCCGGCATCTGCACATAGGTCCATAGCTGCTGGGTGGCGCCAAAGGCGGCGGTGGTGGCCACGCCCTCGGCATTGACCAGCGTCATCATCGCCAGCATCGAGCTGGAGACGACCACCATCTGGATGCCGATGGGCAGGCCCTTGCGCAGCATCAAGCCCAGCACCTGCCGCGCCGGGACCAGCAGGCGCAGTTCGGCCCCCCGCAGCGCCAGCGGATGGCGGCGCCGGTAAAGATAGACCAGCATCGCCGCAAGGCTGGTATAGTTCGCCAGCGCCATCGCAAAGGCCGAACCCGCGATCCCCATCTGTGGCGCCGGGCCAAGGCCAAGGATGAAGACCGGGTTCAGCAGCACATCCAGCACCGCCGCCAGCGCCATGAAGATCAGCGGCGTGACGGAATCGCCCGCCCCGCGCAGCGCCATCATCAGCATGGTCTGCATCAGGATGCCCGGCATGGCAAAAAAGGTCACGCGCAGAAAATCCTGCGCCAGCATGGTGATTTCCTGCGGCGTGCCCAGAAGCGCCAGCAGTTGCGGCGCCAGAAACCAGCCTCCGGCGGCGATCAGCAGGGCCAGCGGCACGAATGAGCCGATGGCGGTGCCCACGACCTCTTTCGCGCCGGCAAGGTCGCTGCGCCCGATGGACTGCCCGATCAGGATGGTCGAGGCCATGCCGAAGCCAAAGACAAAGGCCGTCAGCAAAAACATGATCAGGTTGCCGTTGGTGGTCGCTGCCAGCGCGTTCTCACCCAGAAGCCGCCCGACCCAGACCGCGTCGATCGAGCCGTTCGCCGATTGCAGCACCGACGAGCCCAGCGTCGGCAATGCAAACATCAGCAGCGCCGGGGCGATGGGTGCGGTAACGAGGTCGCGGCCTTGCTTCATGGATCATGTCCCGCCGGGTCCGGGGCCTACGGGCATTTCCGGCGGAATGCGGGCAGGCGGCACGGCGCAGACCGCCGCGATAGCCGAGTTAATGACTGTCGCCCACCGGCGGCAAGCCCCATTCACGCAGCGGCCGCCCCATGCCTGACGCCACGTCATCGTCACGCGCGGCGCCGCTGGTTTCGCCCTCGACAGTCGGCCCTTGCCGTCATGCGGGTACCTCGAAACCGGTTCACGTCTTGCCACTGTCGCCTTGGTGTCACTGGATTTTTACGATCCATCGCCAAACCGTTGCTGGCGACGCGGGCACGGATGGGGAAACATCGGCCCGCATCGCCATCGCCTAAACGAATTGACACATTGGTAACGAACAGGTGAGAAATTCACAGGGGATGAGGCGGACAGTGCACGACCGGGGGCGAAAGCCGCGGCGGCGGGGTCCGGTAACGATGACGCCGCAAGGCACGAGCTGGAGGAAGACCATGCAAAAGACGCTGTTCCTGATCGCGGGGCTGACGGCCCTGCCGTTCGCCGCCGAGGCCAAGACCGAAATTTCATGGTGGCACGCCATGACCGGCGCCAATGGCGAGGTGGTGACCAAGATCGCCAGCGACTTCAACGCCAGCCAGTCCGACTATGAGCTGAAGCCCGTCTTCAAGGGCACCTATCCCGAAACGCTGAACGCCGGCATCGCCGCCTTCCGTGCCGGGCAGGCCCCCGACATCATTCAGGTCTTTGACGTCGGCACCGGGGTGATGATGGGCGCGCAGGGCGCGATCAAGCCGGTGGCCGAGGTTCTGAAGGAAGGCGGCTATACCTTTGACAAGGCGCAATATCTGCCGGGTATCGTCGGCTATTACTCGACGCCCGCAGGGGACATGCTGTCGTTCCCCTATAACTCGTCCTCGCCCGTGCTTTACTACAACAAGGACATTTTCCAGAAGGCCGGGCTGGACGTGAACGCACCGCCCAAGACCTGGGCCGAGGTCTGGGTTGCGGCGCGCAAGATCAAGGAATCGGGGGCGGCAAGCTGCGGCTATACCTCGACCTGGCTGACCTGGATCCATACCGAGAACTTCGCCGCCTGGAACGACACGCCATGGGGCACCAATGAAAACGGCCTTGCCGGCACGCCCGAACTGGAAATCGCAAGCCCGCTTTACGTCAAGCATTTCCAGGAACTGGCTGATCTGGCGAAGGAAGGCGTCTTTGTCTATGGCGGCCGCACCAGCGAGGCCAAGCAGAACTTCCTGTCCGGCGAATGCGGCATCCTGACCGAAAGCTCGGGGGGCTTGGGCGATATCGTGAAGTCGGGGATGAACTATGGCATCGGCCAGCTTCCCTATGACGACACCGCGCCGGGCGCACCGCAGAACACCATTCCGGGCGGTGCCTCGCTTTGGGTGATGGCCGGCAAGTCGGACGAGACCTACAAGGGCGTCGCCGCCTTCTTCAACTATCTGTCGCAGACCGATGTGCAGCAGTTCCTGCACGAACAGTCGGGCTATCTGCCGGTGACGATGGCCGCCTATGAGGCGACCAAGGCTTCGGGCTTTTACGAAAAGAACCCGGCGCGCGAAACGCCGATCCTGCAAATGATGGGCAAGGCGCCCACCGCCAATTCCAAGGGCGTGCGCGCGCCGAACCTGCCGCAACTGCGCGACATCCAGAACGAGGAATATGAAAAGATGCTGGCCGGCCAGCAGACCGCCGAAGAGGCGCTGAAGGCCGCCGTCGAACGCGGCAATGCCGCGATCAAGGAAGCCACCGGCGGCTGAGGCCGTGTTCAGGCGGGCGCGCACCTTGCGCCCGCCGTTTGACGAGGGACGGGATGCGACGCACGGTCTTTCCGCACAAGCTGCTGCCATGGCTTCTGGTCGCGCCGCAGCTTGCCATCACGCTGATCTTTTTCTACTGGCCGGCCGGGCAGGCCTTTCGGCAATCCATGCTGAAGGAAGACCCCTTCGGCCTGACCTCGACCTTTGTCGGGCTGGCGAATTTCAGGAAGGTGCTTAGCGATCCGAACTATCTGAACTCGTTGCGGGTGACGGTGGTGTTTTCGGCGCTGGTGGCGTTCCTGGCCATGGCGATCGCGCTGTTTCTGGCGGTGCAGGCCGAAAAGATCGTGCGGGGCAAAGGCATTTACCGGACAATGATGATCTGGCCCTATGCGGTGGCGCCGGCCATCGCGGGGATGCTGTGGCTGTTCATGTTCAACCCCAGCTTCGGCACGCTGGCGCGGCCCCTGCGCGCCATGGGGATCAACTGGAACCCGCTGCTGAACGCCGATCACGCGATGACGCTGATCGTCGCCGCCGCGACGTGGAAACAGATCAGCTATAATTTCCTGTTCTTCGTCGCGGGCTTGCAGGCCATTCCCAGATCCCTGCTTGAGGCCGCGGCCATCGACGGCGCCACGCGGCGGCGCAGTTTCTGGACCATCACCTTCCCGCTTCTGGCGCCGACGACCTTTTTCCTGCTGGTGGTGAATACCGTCTATGCGCTGTTCGACACCTTCGGCATCATCCATGCGGTGACCGGGGGCGGGCCGGGCAAGGCCACGGAAACGCTGGTCTACAAGGTCTATAACGACGGGTTCGTGAACCTGATCATGGGCGACAGCGCCGCGCAATCGGTGATCCTGATGCTGATCGTGATCGGGCTGACCGCCTTCCAGTTCCGCTTCATCGAACGCAGGGTGCATTATGGCTGAGACCCCGGACAGCCCGCTGAATGCGCCGCCCGCGGCAAGGGTGCTGGCGCATTTCTGGATGATCCTTGGCGTGATCGTGGTCGCCTTTCCCATCTATTACGTCTTCATCGCCTCGACCCATGCGACGCAGACGATCCTGCGCCCGCCCCTGCCGCTGACCCCCGGACCCGAGGCCGGGGCGAATTACCGCGAGGCGTTTTCCGGCGGGGTCAGCCGCATCGGCGGCGTCGGCCTGTGGCGATTGCTGGCCAACACCACCATCGTCGCGCTGGGGATCGCGCTGGGAAAGATCGCGATTTCCATGGCCTCGGCCTATGCGATCGTGTTCTTTCGCTTTCCGTTGCGCATGGCCTGCTTCTGGCTGATCTTCATCACCCTGATGCTGCCGGTCGAGGTGCGCATCCAGCCCACCTACAAGGTCATGGTCGATCTGGGGCTGATCGACACCTATCCGGGGCTGATCCTGCCGCTGATCGCCTCGGCCACGGCGACGCTTTTGTTCCGGCAGTTCTTCCTGACCATCCCTGACGAGCTGCTTGAGGCCGCGCGCGTCGATGGCGCCGGGCCGTGGCGGTTCTTCAGGGACATCCTGTGGCCCTTGTCCCTGACCAATGTGGCGGCGATCTTCGTCATCCAGTTCATCTATGGCTGGACGCAATACCTGTGGCCGCTTCTGGTCACCAATTCCAACGAAATGAACACCATCGTCATCGCGCTGAAAAAGATGATCTCTTTCGCCGATGCCGATACGCCCTGGGCCCTCGTGATGGTCACGTCGGTGTTGGCCATCCTGCCACCGATCCTTGTGGTCGTGCTGATGCAGCGCTGGTTCGTCAGGGGTCTGGTCGAGACGGAGAAATAAATGGCCCGCATCCTTCTGAACGACGTCCGCAAAAGCTATTCGGGCAATCAGGTCATCCACGGCATCACCATGGACATTCCCGATGGCGAATTCGTGGTGATCGTGGGGCCGTCCGGCTGCGGCAAGTCCACGCTTCTGCGCATGGTCG
The DNA here is from genome assembly GCA_046348875.1 of Paracoccus sp. (in: a-proteobacteria). Classification (GTDB taxonomy): domain Bacteria; phylum Pseudomonadota; class Alphaproteobacteria; order Rhodobacterales; family Rhodobacteraceae; genus Paracoccus. The sequence continues at coordinate 13,481 of JAXMDJ010000032.1, read as the reverse complement.
CCGGCCTTGAGGCGATCACCGCCGGCACCATCGAGATCGGCGGCAAGGTCGTGAACCGGCTTGAGCCGCGCGACCGCGACATTGCCATGGTATTCCAGAACTACGCGCTTTACCCGCATATGTCGGTGCGCGAGAACATGGCTTACGGCCTGAAGATCGCCGGCATGGCCCGCCCCGAGATCGAGGAACGCGTCCAGCGCGCCGCGAAGATGCTGGAGCTGGAGCCCTATCTGGACCGCAAGCCCCGCGCGCTGTCGGGTGGCCAGCGTCAGCGTGTCGCCATGGGCCGCGCGCTGGTGCGCGAACCCGCCGCCTTCCTGCTGGACGAGCCGCTGTCGAACCTTGATGCGAAGCTGCGCGTGCAGATGCGCCTGCAAATCAAGGACATGCATCTGGATACCGGCCAGACCACGCTTTACGTCACCCATGACCAGGTCGAGGCGATGACGCTGGCCGACCGGCTGATCGTGATGAACAAGGGCGTAGCCGAACAGATCGCCACACCCCTTGAGGTCTATCAGACCCCCGCGACCGAATTCGTGGCGGGGTTCATCGGTTCGCCCGCCATGAACATCTTCAGCATTGAATCGCGCGGCTATGCGGCGATCCTGCCGGGCGGCCATCTGCTGCCCTTGCCCGGCATCCCGCGCGAAGGCACGCTGCGCCTTGGCCTGCGCCCCGAACATCTTGGCCCCGCCACCCCCGGCGAGAACGCGATCCCGGTCGAGCTGCGCTCGGTCGAGCGGCTGGGGGCGGATGCCTTTGGCTATGGCGTCATCCGCGGCTCGGACACGGCGATGACGCTGCGGCTGCCGGGCACCTCGCAGGCGCGGCGCGGCGACGTGATCGAGGTCGCACCCGACCCCGCGCATCTGCATTTCTTCGACGCGGAAACCGGCAGGCGCATCGCCCGGGGCTAGCCGTAGATTTCCAGTTCCTCATTGATGTCGTCGATGAAACTGGCGCGCTGAATGGCGGTTTCCCCGGCCAGCCCGACATAGGAAATCGCCAGCAGACGCAGCAGGCTGACCACGGTGCTATGCGTCGGGATCAGCCCGTAACTGGCGATATGGCAGCGCAGCACCTGATCGGAGAACCGCCGCGCCTGCGCCAGATTGTGGTGATCGGTCAGGGCCAGCACGCTGACGCGGGTGGTGCGCACAAAGGACAGGATCGCCTTCATCTCTTTCGGCTGCGGCCCCAGCATCATCACCACCAGCGCATCGCGCGGCCCCATCATCGCCAGATCCTCGGCCAGCGCGCCACCGCCCGGCCCGATGGCCTGCACATTGTGGCGCAGCCGCGAAAACATCACCCGGCCATAGCGCGCGAACCACGCATCCGGGCCAAGGCCCAGAAACCACAGCCGCGGCGCCTGCACGATCAGCGCCGCCGCCTGCCGCAGCGCATCGGGGGCCATCTCCTCGAAGGTGCGGGTCAGGTTGGCCTGCTCAAGCTCAAGATGCTCGGCGATGCTGCGCCCCAGCGCCATGCCTCCGGCGGGCGAGGGCGAATAGCTATAGGGCTGGGTGCGGTTGCGTTCCTCGCGCGCTTGCAGCTTGACCTCGTCGAAATCGGCATAGCCGAGCGCGCGAAAGAACCGCGCCGCCGTGGCCTTGGACACATCTGCGATGGCCGCCAGCTCGGTCGCGGTATGTGTTTCAATCAGCGTGGGCGATTCAAGGATCACCTGCGCCAGCTTCTGCTCGCTCTTGGTCAGGCGGCTGATTCGTTCCTGGATCCTCAGCGACAGTCGTGTTGACATTTATGATGCCTTATCAATGGGCTGACTTTTTCCTTGACGGAATGAAACATCGGTTTCAGATTAGTGAAACATCGGAACACTTCCTGAAATCGTGAAACACTTCTCCGAAACAGTAGGGGCGCAGCGTGTCAAAATCAAATATCATCCGTCAACAGATCTGGGCCCGGCTCAAGGATGTCGCCAAGCCCGACACAAGGTTCGACAAGAACTTCGCCGAGGTGATCCCCGATTTTGAAGGATCCGAGATCGCCACCGATCGCATCGTCGCGATGCCGGCCTTCAACGATGCCGAGTTCCTGTTCATCACCCCCGACAACTGCCTTGTCGACCTGCGCCGCCGCCTGATCGAGATGGGCAAGCCCTTCTTCATGTCCACCTATGGCATCTATCGCGGTTTTTTGCTGATCGAGCCGGGCATGGTCCCCAAAGGGGCCGAGCTTTACGCCGCATGGCTGGACGGGATGGAGCATTTCGGCCGCCCCATCTCGCTTGAGGAAGTGGCGCGGCGCGGGCGCATCGATTTTCTGGTGACGGGCGCCTCGGCCGTGTCGGTCGACGGCGTGCGCTTCGGCAAGGGGCACGGATTCTTCGACCTCGAATGGGGCATGTTCACCGATCTGGGGCTGGTCGATGAAAAGACGCCGGTGGTGGCGGTCGTCCACGATTATCAGGTCGTGCAGGAAAAGCTGCATCCCAGCCCGACCGACATCCTTGTCGATTACATCGCCACGCCCGGCATGCTGCACAAGGTCGAGCGGCGCGCGACGCGGCCGCGCGGCGTGATCTGGGACCTGCTCGATCCCAGGCAGATCGAACAGACCCCGCCCTTGCAGGAATTGCGCGCAATTCAGGGCCTTGCGCCCGCAACCTGAGACGCGCGGCCCGACAACGCATGAACAAACAATCGTGCACGCCACGAACAGGAGAGGAAAATGGGACTTGCACTGACTCGTCGGACCTTCTTGCAGGGCGCCGCCGTCGCCGGCCTTTCGACCGCGATGCCGGGCATCGGCCGGGCGGCGACCGCGCCCCTGACCATGCAGGCGGCATGGATCAACGATGCCGAGTTTTCGGGCTATTTCCTTGCCATGGACAAGGGATTTTACACCGAACAGGGGCTGGACCTGACCTATCTGTCGGGCGGCCCCGACGTGATCCCCGAAAGTTCGATCATCGCGGCGCGGGCGGATCTGGCGCTGACCACGCCCGACACCACCATCCGCGCCATCGTCGAACAGGGCGCGAAGTTCAAGATCATCGGCGCCCAGTATCAGAAAAGCCCGCATGGCATCATCTCGCTGGCGAAGACCCCGATCAACTCGCCCGCCGACCTTGTGGGCAAGACCGTCGCCGTGCCCCCGGTCAACGTCGCCACGATGGAGGCGCTGCTGAAGATCAACAATGTCGACCGCAACGCCGTCAACATCGTGCCCTATGCCTATGACCCGACGCCGCTGGTCAAGGGCGAGATCGACGCCTCGCTGGATTTCGTCACCAACGTGCCCTATTCGATCCAGCAGATGGGCGAGGAACCGCACAGCTTCCTGCTTTACGATTACGGCGTCACCATCTTCAACGATACCGTCGTCGTGACCGAGGAAACGCTGGCCGCCAAGCGCGCCGAACTGGTCGCCTGGCTGCGCGCCAGCCGCAAGGGCTGGGACGAAAACCTGGTCGATCCGGCGAAATACCCGCCGCAATGGGAACAAAGCTGGTTCAAGGGCACCGGCCGCACCATCGCCAATGAGGTTTATTTCAACACCGCGCAAAAGGACCTGATCGTATCGCCCGCAGGCGTCTTTTCGATGACCGACGATGCCATCCAGAAATGCCTGACCGCGCTTTCAGCCGTCGGCATCACCGGCACGCGCGACATGTTCGACACGACCCTGCTTGAGGAACTCTGATGGCGCCGGCACCGGGCATCTCGCTGCGCTCGGTCTGCAAGGTCTATCGCGGGCGGGGGGCAGAGGTCGAGGCACTCAGGGACATGACGCTGGACTGTCCGCCGGGCTCGTTCACCGCGCTGATCGGGCCGTCCGGCTGCGGCAAGTCCACCGCCATGCGTATCGCGCTTGGCCTTGAGGACTACGATTCCGGCGAGGTGCAGATCGCCGGGCAGGCACCGGCGACCGCGACCGCCGCCGGGGTCACGGGGGTGGCGTTTCAGGACGCCGCCCTGCTGCCCTGGCGCAGCGTGGCGCGCAATGTCGCGCTGCCGCTTGAGGTGCTGGGCCGCGACCCGTCGAAATACGGCCATGAGATCCAGAAGCTGATCGAACTGGTCGGCCTGAAAGGCTATGAAAAGGCGCTGCCCGGCGAATTGTCGGGCGGCATGCGGCAGCGGGTTTCGATCGCGCGCGCGCTCATCACCTCGCCCGAGGTGATGTTCATGGACGAACCCTTCGGCGCATTGGACCAGATCCGGCGCCGGCAGATGAATGTCGAATTGCAGCGCATCTGGTCCGAGACGAAATCCACCGCGCTTCTGGTCACGCATGGCATCGACGAGGCGGTGTTTCTGGCCGATTACGTCGTCGTCATGCACGCCAACCCGGGCCGCGTCGTCGATATCGTCGAGGTGCCCTTTGCCCGCCCGCGCGACAACGACCTGTATTCCGACCCGCAGTTTCACGCGCTTTGCGACAGGATCGCCAAGGTGCTGCATGGCGAATAGGCATCGGTTCCTGCGCCGCGCCGCGCTTCGCAACCTGCTGATCCTTCTGGTCGTGTGGGAGATCGTGGGCCGGCTGAAGCTGGTGGCGGGCGGCGCGCTGCCCAGCGTCAGCGCCATCCTGACCCAGCTTTGGGCCGACCGGGCCGATTATCCGGGCCATATCTGGGCGACGGTCCATGCCTCGTCGCTGGGCTTTCTGATCGGGAACCTGCTGGCCATCGGGGCGGGCATCCTGTTCGTGCTGTTCCCGACGCTGCTGCGGCTGACGCGGGGCGTCAATATCGCCATCTTCGCGCTGCCGCCCATCGCCATCGCGCCCATTCTGGTGCTGACCATGTCGGGCATGGCACCGCGGGTGACGCTGGCTGCGCTTGGCGTCTATTTCGTCACCATGACCGCGACCGTGGTCGGGCTTTCGCAATACGACACGCGCTCGGCCGATGTGGTGCGCGCCTATGGCGGCCGGAACTGGCAGGTGATGCGGCTGGTCCGCCTGCGCGGCGCGGTGCCCGACATCCTCAGCGGGCTGCGCATCGCGGCACCGAATGCCGTCCTTGGCGCCATCCTGGCCGAATTCGGCGGCGGCGGGCGCTGGGGGCTTGGCACCTATCTGCTGGGCTCGCTGGGGCGGGGCGATCCGGCGCGGCTGTGGGGCATCGGGCTGATGGCGACGCTGATTGCCGGGCTCAGCTATGCGGTATTCGCGGTGATCTCGGCCCGCGCGCTTGGCAGCACGCGCTCGGTCACGCTGAACACCGCCCTTCCGGATGAGGGCAGCACTGCCGGCCAGCCGCTGCTGCTGCGCGCGGCCATCACGCTGGGCGCGGCGCTGTTGCCATTCATCCTGTGGTGGGCGCTGGTCAAGCTGGCGGGGGTGCCGGCGATGATCGCGCGGACGCCGCTGGGCGTGATCGACTACCTGTTTTTTGCCGACGCCGCGCCCATCGCCCGCGCCAAGCTCGGCATGGCGCTGGCCCAGACCCTGCCGATCACCGCGCTGGGGATGCTGGCGGGCCTGTCCTTTGCCTTTCTGCTGGCGATTTCGTCGCGGATGTTTCCGGGCTTCATCAGGGCCTTCATGCCGATTGCGCTGGTCACGCAGACCATGCCGCTGGTGGCGCTGACGCCGCTTCTGGTGCTGATGCTGGGGCGCGGCTATGCGGTGACGCTGTGGATCACGATTTCCGTCACCTTCTTTCCGGCCTTCGTCCTTTTGGTGCAGGGCATCCAGCGGGTGCCGCAATCGGTGCTGGATTTGCCGCGCGCCTATGGCGCCTCGGCCTGGACCGAGCTGCGCATGGTCTCGATCCCCGCAGCGCTGCCCTATCTGTTCGCCGCGACCCGGCTGACGGTGCCGCGCGCGCTGCTGGGGGTGATGATCGCCGAATGGCTGGCCACCGGCACCGGGCTTGGCAACCTGCTGAACCAGTCGCGCGGCTATCTGGATTACGGCATGATCTGGACAGTCGCTGCCGTTTCCGTTTGCCTTTCGGTCGCGTGCTATTATGCCGTCCTTTTCGTTGAACGCCGGACGCTGACCCGTCTGGGCATGCAGACCGTGGAGTGACCATGCCGACCCTTGCCCCCCTTGCCGCGCTGATCGATCAGGCCGCCGGCCGCGAACCTGCCGATCTGGTGCTGCGCGGGGGCAGGGTGCTGGACCTTGTGACCGGCGATCTGCTTGAGGGGGACGTCGCCATCTGCGGCGAAACCATCGTCGGCACCTGCGCCAGCTATGACGCGCGCCGCGTCATCGACGTTTCCGGCAAGATCCTCGTCCCCGGCTTCATCGACACGCATCTGCATATCGAAAGCTCATGCGTGACCCCGTTCGAGTTCGACCGTTGCGTCGCCCCCAAGGGCGTCACCACCGCCATCTGCGACCCGCATGAAATCGCCAATGTCGCCGGGCTGGCCGGCATCCGCTATTTCCTTGATGCCAGCGCCCATACGCTGATGGACATTCGCGTGCAGCTTTCGTCATGCGTGCCCTCGACCACGATGGAGACGGCGGGCGCGCGACTGGAAATCGCCGACCTTGCGCCGCTGATGGACCATCCGGCGGTGATCGGGCTGGCCGAGTTCATGAACTACCCTGGCGTCATCCATAAAGACCCCGGCGCCATGGCCAAGCTTGAGGCGTTTCGCGGCCGCCATATCGACGGCCACGCGCCGCTGGTGCTGGGCCGCGACCTGAACGCCTATCTTTCCGCCGGCATCCGCACCGAGCATGAGGCGACAACCGCCACCGAGGCGCGCGAAAAGCTGCAAAAGGGCATGCGGGTGCTGATCCGCGAAGGCTCGGTCAGCAAGGACCTGCTGGCGCTGATCCCGCTGATGACCGAACGCAACTCGCCCTATATCTGCCTTTGCACCGATGACCGCAATCCGCTGGACATCGCCGAACACGGGCATCTGGACTATATGATCCGCACCGCCATCGCGCAGGGCGTGGCGCCGCTGGTCGCCTATCGCGCCGCCAGCCTGTCGGCGGCCGAGGCATTCGGGCTGAAGGATCGCGGCCTGATCGCGCCGGGCAAGCGCGCCGATATCGTCGTGCTGGACGATCTGGCCGATTGCCGCGCGGACATGGTGATCTGCGGCGGCACGGTCGTCGACGATGCGGCCTTTGCCGCGCGTGCGACCATTCCGCCGGTCGCGCGCCATTCGGTGAAGCCGCCGGCGATCACGCCCGCATCCTTCCGCTGTGCGGGGAACCGGGTCGAAACGCCGGTCATCGGCATCCTGCCCGGCAAGATCATCACCGAACGCCTGACCGAGGAAATCGCCCCCGAAGGCGGCGACAAGCGCCCCGATCCCGCCCGCGATCTGGCCCGCGTCGCGGTGATCGAACGTCACGGCAAGAACGGCAATATCGCCACCGGCTTCGTCCGGGGCTTTGGCATCGCCCGGGGCGCCATCGCGGCGACCGTCTGCCACGACCACCACAATATCGTCGCCGTCGGCGTCGATTACGACGACATGGCCATCGCCGCCAACCGCCTGCGCGAGATCGAGGGCGGCTTCGTCGTCGCATCGGGCGGCAAGGTGCTGGCGGAACTGGCGCTGCCCATCGCCGGGCTGATGAGCCTTGAGCCCTTCGAGACGGTCGAACTGAGGCTGCGCGACCTGCGCACCGCCGCGCGCAAGCTGGGCGTCACGCTTGAGGAACCCTTCCTGCAAATGGCCTTCGTCGCGCTGCCGGTGATCCCGCATCTGAAGATCACCGATCACGGCATGGTCGATGTGGACCGCTTCGAGGTGATGCCCTGAGGGCTCAGACGAAGGTCGCCGTGCCCGCGCACTCGACGATCACGCCGCCGCAACTGGTCTTGGACCCCAGATAGGCGATCGGGCGGCCGTCCAGCACCGCGCCGGACTTGCCCTCAAGGATGACGCCACCGCAGGCGCATTTGTCGCCGACGCGGGCGATGGCGCGGCCGTCCACGGTGCCGCTGCCGCCCTCGATGATGACGTTCGGGCCATGCCGGGGGCAGGCGTGCTTGTCTCCGACGCGGGCGACGATCATGGGGCGTCCTTTACGAAACTGGTTACCGGCACGGGTGGACCCGCCGGGGTCCACCCGCATCATAGACCAGCCTGCCGCGCCCGCACCACCGAATATGCGTCTTGCCGGGCGCCGGGCCGCCCGCTAAGCGGCTGGCATGGAAACCATGGATACCGTCATTCTGGGCGCAGGCGCGGCAGGGCTTTTCTGCGCCGGCGCGATCCTGCAGGCTAAGGGCATGGCCGGGCATCGCGTCCTTGTTCTGGACCACGCCGATGCGCCGGGCGAAAAGATCCGCATCTCGGGCGGGGGACGCTGCAACTTTACCAATCTTGCCAGCGCGCCCGACCGGTTCCTGTCGCAGAACCCGCGCTTTGCCGCCTCGGCGCTGGCCGGCTTCCGCCCGGCCGAGTTCGTGGCGTTGATCGACCGCGCCGGCATCGCCTGGCACGAAAAGACGCTGGGGCAGCTTTTCTGCGACGGCAGCGCGCGGCAGGTCATCGACATGCTGCTGAATCGGATGCGCGGTGCCGAATTGCGGCTGAACACCGGCGTCGAGGGCGTCGCCGCACAGGATGGCGGCTTTGTGATCACAACCTCCGGCGGCCCGGTCCGCGCGGGTCGCGTCGTCGTCGCCACCGGCGGCAAGTCGATCCCCAAGATGGGCGCGACCGGCATCGGCTATGACATCGCCCGCGCCCACGGGCTTGCGATCATCGAGCCACGCGCCGGGCTGGTGCCGCTGACCTTTGCCCAGCAGGACCTTGACCTGTGCCGCCCGCTGGCCGGGCTGTCCGTCACCGCCGAGGTCAGCCACGGCACCGGCCGCAGCCGCGCGCGCTTTCATGACGGGCTTTTGTTCACCCATCGCGGGCTGTCCGGCCCGGCGATCCTGCAAATCTCGAACTTCTGGCATCCGGGGGACGAAATCACCGTCGATCTGGCCCCCGGCACCGACATCGCCGCAGGCCTGCGCGAGGCGCGGGGGCAGGGCGGCCGCATCGCGATCTCGACCGCGCTGGCGCGCTGGCTGCCCGCGCGACTGGCCGATGCGGTCGCCACCGATTGCGGCCTGCAAGGCGCGCGGCTGGCCGATCAGGGCAATGCCATCCTTGACCGCGTCGGCGCGCGCGTGAACCGCTGGAGCCTGCGCCCGGTCGGCTCGGAAGGCTGGCGCACGGCCGAGGTGACGCTGGGCGGCGTCGATACGCGCGGGCTTGATTCGCGCAGCCTGATGGCGAAATCCGTGCCGGGGCTGCATTTCATCGGCGAGGTCGTCGATGTGACCGGCTGGCTGGGCGGCTATAATTTCCAATGGGCATGGGCCTCGGCGCAGGCGGCGGCGCGCGCCATCGCGGCGGGGAACTGATCGGCGGGAAAAGGGGCTGCAAGCCGGCCGCGCCTGGGCGATAACCGTCCGAACCGTCACCGCTTGAAAGGGAACCCCATGCCCGCGCTGCCCTATATCACCGAGGCGGACGTCGCCGGCCGCCTGTCCTGGCCCGCCATGGTCGAGGCGCTGGCCGCCGGCCACCGCCTGCCGCGCGCGCAGATCGGCGACCTGTTCCTGACCCGCGGCGACGACACGCTGATGGGCCGCGCCGCATGGGTCGAGGGCGCGGGCTTCGGCATCAAGACCTTTTCGGTCATGGCGGGGAACGGCGCGCGCGGCCTGCCCTCGGTGCAGGGGGTCATGGTGATCTATGACGAGGATACCGGCACCCCCGCCGCCATCATCGACAGCAAGCTGGTGACGCGCTGGAAGACCGGCGCCGATTCCGGGCTTGGCGCGCGCCATCTGGCCCGCCCCGACAGCCGCGCGCTGACCATCGTCGGCGCGGGCGAGGTCGCAGGCTCGCTGGCCGAGGTCTATTCGGCGCTGTTCCCGGCGCTTGACCGCATCCGCATCTGGAACCGCACGGCGGAAAACGCGCAGCGGCTGGTGCAGGGGCTGGCCGCGCAGGGCATTGCCGCCGAGGTTGCCCCCGATCTGGCCGAGGCCGTCGCCCAGGCCGATATCGTCGCCAGCGCCACCATGTCGCGCCAGCCGATTCTGCGCGGCGAATGGTTGCGCCCCGGCACCCATGTCGATCTGGTCGGCGCCTTCCGCGCCGACATGCGCGAGGCCGACGACACCCTGCTGCGCCGCGCCCGCATCTTTGTGGACAGCCGCGAAACCACGCTGGACCATATCGGAGAGCTGAAAATCCCGCTGGCGCAGGGCGTCATCACCCGCGACAGCGTGCTTGGCGATCATTACGACCTTGAGGCCGGGCGGGCGGGACGCCGCAGCGCCGATGAGATTACACTTTGCAAGAATGGCGGCGGCGCGCATCTTGACCTGATGGCGGCGCAGGCGATCATGGCGGCCTGTGCGCCACAGCCGAATCCGGGATGATCCATGCGAGAAATCTTTGCCGGCATCTGTCCACCCGACGCCATCGTGGCACCCGGCGCCCTGCGCCGCCGCGACCCCGGCTATTCTGATACCAGCCGCGATGCCGGGCTGCTGCTGCGCCCCGACAGCACCGAAATGGTCGCCGCGATCTGCGCTGCCGCCAGCGCCGCGGGCATCGGCATCGTGCCGCAGGGCGGATTGACGGGGCTGGTGGACGGGACCGCGACCACGTCCGGGCAGGTCGCGCTGTCGCTGGAACGCATGACCCGCATCCTGCGCGTCGATTCCCGGCAGGGCATCATCGTGGCCGAGGCCGGCGCCACCCTGCAACAGGTGAACGAAGCCGCCGCCGAACACGGCATGATGACCGGCATCGACATCCCCTCGCGCGGAAGCTGCACCGTCGGCGGCGTCATTTCGACCAATGCGGGCGGCATCCGGGTGATCCGCTATGGCATGACCCGCGACAATGTGCTGGGCCTGACCGTGGTCCTGTCCGACGGCACGGTGCTTTCCGACATGAACACGCTGGTGAAGAACAACACCGGCTATGACCTCAAGCAGCTTTTCATCGGCAGCGAGGGGACGCTGGGCGTCGTCACCGCCGCCGTCCTGAAACTGTTCCAGCGCCCGGCGGCGACGGCGGTGGCGCTGCTCGACTGTCCCGACCTTGCCTCGGCGCAGGAGTTGCTGGCGCTGGCACGGGTCCGCGCCGATGCCGAGCTGATGGCCTTCGAGGCGATGTGGCCCGACTATTATCGCCTGACCTCGTCGCATCTGTGCCCGGGGCGCGAACCGCTGCCCCCCGATGACGGGCTGAAGATCATCATCGAGGCCGCCGGCCCCGATCCCGACGCCGCCGAGGCGGTGCTTCTGGACATCTTCGAGGAGGCCTCGGACGCCAGCCTTGTCGGCGAAGGCGTCATTGCCAAGTCGCAAAGCGAACAGGCGGCGATCTGGTCCCTGCGCGAGGACAGCGACCTTGTCGCCCGCCCGCATGGCGCCATCCTGTCCTATGACGTCAGCATCGAGGCCGGAGAGATCGCGGGCTTCCTTGCCCGCTGGGACGCGGCGCGGGCGCTGGCCTGCCCCGAGGCCGGGTCCTATGTCTTTGGCCATCTGGGCGATTGCAACCTGCATGTCTGCCTGGCCGTGACGCCCGAACAGGCGCGCGACCACGCCGGGATCGACCGGGCGTTCTATGGCGCGGTCGCAGCGACGCCCGCGGCATCCTTTTCGGCCGAGCATGGCATCGGCCTGAGCAAGCGCGCCGAGCTTGCCGCCCGCAGCCCGGCGGCAAAGCTGGCGATGATGCGGCGGATCAAGGCGGCGCTGGATCCGGCGGGCATCATGAACCCCGGCAAGGTGCTGGATCAGGCGCCCTGATCGGGGATCAGGTGGCGCAGAAAGGCATCGGCGGCGCGGCTGACATGGCGCTGCACGGCGCCGACGACCAGAAATTCGCGCGCGGGCAGGTCGAAGGGCAGCGCCACCAGTTGCCCGTCGGCCAGCGACGCCTCGACCACGCTGCGCGACAGGGCGCTGATGCCGGCGCCGGCGGCAACCGCGGCGCGCACCGCCTCGTTCGAGGGCAGTTCCAGCGTCACCGTCACCTCGCCGATGCCGGCGGCGCTCAGCGCCTGTTCAAGGATTGCCCGTGTGCCCGAGCCCTTTTCGCGCATGACCCAGCGCGCCGTTGCGGGCGCGACCGCCGCGCCTTGCAAACCGGGCGCGGCGATCAGCACCATCTGGTCGCGCGCGGCCGGGAAAAGGCGCAGGCCGGGCGCATCGACCCGGTCCTCGATCACGCCCAGATCGGCGGCGCCCTCGGCCACCGCCTGGCAGGTGTCGCGGGTGTTCAGGATCCGAAGCGTCAGCTCGATCCCCGGAAAGCGGTCGCGAAAGCGACACATCAGCGGCGGCAGCCAGTAATTCGCCGCCGTCTGGCTGGCCGCCAGCCGCAGCCGCCCGCGCATCAACCCGGCCGAGGCGCTCAGCAAACCCGCCGCCTCGTCGGCGCGGGCGATGACGGCGCGCGCCTCGGGCAGGAAGGCGCGGCCCAGCTCGGTCAGTTCGATCCGGCGGCCGATGCGGTCGAACAGGCGGATGCCGTGGCGTTCCTCCAGCGCGGCGATGGCGGCGCTGGTCGCGGATTGGGTCAGGTTCAGCGCCAGCGCCGCCTCGGTCATGTGCTGGCGCTCGGCCACGGCGATGAAGATGCGCAACTGTTCAAGGGTCATGTCGGGGCCTGCCACCAATCAATCGATAATACCGATTGATCCGACAAAAACAATCCGTTGGATCGATTGACCGAAGGGCGCTATCCCGCCCGCAACCGAAAGGGCAGATCATGGGATTGGACAAGATGCGCGCCGTTTCAATGGGGCTTCAGCCGCTGACCCGGCTGGACAGCCCGCGCGAGGTCGTGCGCCAGTTCACGCCGAACTGGTTCGCGGCGACGATGGGCACCGGCATCCTTGCCATCGTTCTGGCGCGACTGCCCGGTCCCTGGCCCGCGGTGGGCGAGGCGCTGTGGCTTCTCAATATCGGGTTGTTTGCGCTGTTCACCGCGCTTTACGCCGCCCGCTGGGTGTTCTTTTTCGACGGGGCGCGGCGCATCTTTGGCCATTCGGTGGTGTCGATGTTCTTTGGCTGCATCCCGATGGGGCTGGCGACCATCGTGAACGGCTTTTTGATCTTTGGCCCGGCGCGGCTTGGCCCCGCCGCGGTCGAGATCGCCACCACGCTGTGGTGGATCGATGTGGCGCTGGCCGTCGCCTGCGGCCTTGCCATCCCCTACATGATGTTCACGCGGCAGGAACATTCCATCGACCAGATGACCGCCGTCTGGCTGCTGCCGATGGTCGCGGCCGAGGTGGCGGCGGTCTCGGGCGGGTTGCTGGCGCCGCATCTGGCCGATGCGCAGACGCAGCTTGCGGTGCTGTGGCTGTCCTATGTGCTGTGGGCGCTGTCGGTGCCGGTCGCGATGGGCGTGCTGGTCATCCTGCTGCTGCGGCTGGCGATCCACAAGCTGCCGCATGTGTCGATGGCGGCGTCGAGCTGGCTGGCGCTGGGGCCCATCGGCACGGGCGCGCTGGGGCTGCTGACGCTGGGCAAATCGGCGCCGGCAATC
>JAXMDJ010000031.1:0-39208 GCA_046348875.1 Paracoccus sp. (in: a-proteobacteria) | reverse complement strand
TCTTCTGACTGTCTCACCGCGCATGGCGGCCAATCCGGGCAGGTGTCTTGTTTCTCGTCAAAGTCGGCATCGGGCGACTTCAGGATGGGCGCGCAAAAACGGGCATCCCAATCTTTTTCACGAACTGCGACCAAAGCCCAAGCGCACCGTTCCTGTTCGTCCTGTCGATCTGCGCTGCCGGCGCGGCCTTCATGTGCCGATCTGCCGCAGTCGCGCCCGCATGTCGCGCGACCCATGGACAAGCGCCCGCGCCTTCCTTAGGCGCAGCGCCATGTTGACACGCAAATCGCTTCCTTACTGGTGCGCGGCGGCGATCGTCGTTCTGGCCGCGCTGTGGCTGCTCTGGATCGGGCGCGAGCCGATCTGCAAATGCGGCTATGTCAAGCTGTGGCACGGCGAGACGATGAGCGCCGAGAACTCGCAGCACATCGCCGACTGGTATACGCCCTCGCATATCATTCACGGGCTGGTCTTCTATGCGGTCCTGTGGCTGGTGGCGCGACGGCTGCCCTTTGGCTGGCGGCTGGTGATCGCCGCCCTGCTTGAAGCGACATGGGAGATCGTCGAGAATTCGGACGCGGTGATCGAGCGTTACCGCGCCGTCACCATCTCGCTGGATTATTACGGCGACAGCGTGCTGAACTCGGTCTCGGACATGCTGGCGATGATGCTGGGGTTCTTCCTGGCCTCGCGGTTGCCGGTCTGGGTGTCGGTCCTGCTGATCGTCGGGTTCGAGGCGCTGACCATGGCCGTCATCCGCGACGGGCTGGCGCTGAACGTGCTGATGCTGGCATGGCCGCTTGACGCGGTGCGCGACTGGCAGGCGGGGCTGGGGCGATGACCACGCTTTACATCGACGCCGATGCCTGTCCGGTCAAGGCCGAGGCCGAGCGGGTGGCGACGCGGCTGCGTCTGCCGATGGTGCTGGTCTGCAATGGCGGCCTGCGCCCCCCGGCCAATCCGTTCGTGTCGCTGATGATCGTCCCCGAAGGTCCGGACGTCGCCGACAAATGGATCGCCGAGCATTGCGGGCCGGGCGATGTGGTGGTGACCGCCGACATTCCGCTGGCGGATCGCTGTCTCAAGGCCGGGGCGCAGGTGGTCCAGCATGACGGAGAGGTGCTGACGCCGGCCAATATCGGCGGCCGGCTGGCGACGCGCGACCTGATGCAGGACATCCGCAGCGCCAACCCCTTTCATCAGGGCGGGGGGGCGGGGTTTTCCAAGGCCGACCGCGCGCGGTTTCTGCAATCGCTGGACCGGGTGATGGCGGCGGCGCTGCGCGTGCCGCGCGGCTGACACCGGGGCGCGCGACCGCACCTGTTGCGCCTCTGCCACGGCCGTCGCCGCGCATCGCGATCAGGGGAAACGCCGCATGATTCTGTAAGCGAATTGCAAGGCTGCGGTATATTCGTGAATCAGCCAACCACGAGGTCAGCCATGAAACAACGCATCGGATACAGCGGCGCGCAGATTGCCCTGCACTGGACCATCGCCGTCCTGATTCTGTTCAACTACATCTACAGCGACGGAATGGGCCGGGCGCTGCACGCGCGGCTGGATGGTACGCCCGCCACCGATCTTGGCATCAACCCCTCGGTCCATGTCTGGGTCGGCGTCGCGGTGCTGGTGCTGAGCCTGATCCGCCTGGGCCTGCGCCTTGGCCGCGGCGTCCCCGAGCCGGGCGGCGAGGGCCTTGTGCAGGTTGCAGCCGAATGGGGTCACCGGCTGCTGTATCTGCTGATGATCCTGGTTCCGGTCGGTGGCATGATCACCTGGTTTGGCAGGGTCGATGCGGCGGGCGACATTCACGGTGTGCTGGCCAATGCGCTGATGATCGTTGCCGGCGGCCATGCGGCCATGGCGATCTATCACCAGTTCGTCATGCGCGACGGGCTTCTGGACCGCATGACGCGCCCCGGCGACATGTAAGACCCGAAGGCGCCACCGGATAGAAGGCGCCACCGGATAAAGGAAAGGCCGGGTCTTGCCCGGCCTTTTGTCATCCCACCTGCACCATGCGGTGCTTTTTCTTCCCGACCGAGACCTTCAGCCCGCCCCCGATCAGCGCCACATCGACGGCAAGCTGGGGGTCGCTGACGGGGTCGTTGTTCAGCCGCAGGCCGCCCTCGGCGATCAGGCGCTTGGCCTCCTTGCCGCTGGGGGCGATGCCGGTCTGCACCAGAAGCTGCACCACCGACAGGCCGTCGCCAAGCGCATCGGCGCCGATGGTCACGATCTCAAGATCGCCGCCGGCGCCGCCCTGTTCAAAGACCTCGCGCGCGGTGGCCTCGGCGCTGGCGGCAGCGGCCGCGCCGTGCAGCAGCGTCGTCACCTCATTGGCAAGGATGATCTTGGCGGCGTTGATCTCGGACCCCGACAGCGCGCCGAGGCGGTCGCATTCGGCCACCGGCAGTTCCGTGTAAAGCTTGAGGAACCGGCCGACATCGGCGTCGGTGGTGTTGCGCCAGAACTGCCAGAACTCATAGGGCGACAGCATCGCGCCGTTCAGCCAGACCGCACCGCCCTGGCTCTTGCCCATCTTGCGTCCGTCCGAGGTGGTCAGCAGGGGCGAGGTCAGGCCCCAGATCTCGCCGTCCAGCACGCGGCGGGTCAGGTCGATGCCGTTGACGATATTGCCCCACTGGTCCGAGCCGCCCATCTGCAACCGGCAGTCGTAGCGCCGGTAAAGCTCAAGGAAGTCATAGGCCTGCAGGATCATATAGTTGAATTCAAGAAAGCTCAGCGACTGTTCGCGGTCCAGCCGCGACTTGACCGATTCAAAGGACAGCATCCGGTTCACGCTGAAATGCCGGCCGATATCGCGCAGGAAATCCAGGTAGTTCAGGCTGTCCAGCCATTCGGCATTGTTCAGCATCATCGCGCCATCCGCGCCGTAATCGAGGTAGCGGGCAAAGACCTGCTGCATGCCGTCGATATTGGACTGGATCGCCTCGGGGGTCAGCAGCGGGCGTTCCTCGCTGCGGAAGCTGGGGTCGCCCACCTTGGTCGTGCCGCCGCCCATCAGCGTGATCGGGCGGTTGCCGGTCTTCTGGAACCAGCGCAGCATCATGATGTTCAGCAGGTGCCCGACATGCAGGCTGGCCGCCGTGGCGTCATAGCCGATATATGCCGTGACCGGGCCGTGGGTCAGGGCTTCGTCCAGCGCCTGCAGGTCGGTGCAGTCCGCCAGATAGCCGCGTTCCGTCATGACACGAAGAAATTCGGATTTGGCACGGTAGGTCATGGGCTGTTCCTTTCGAATGGCGCGGATATACCGGGGGAAAGGGCAAAGGAAAAGCCATGAGCCGGGAAATGCTGCGCGTGCTGGGGATGATGTCGGGAACCTCGCTGGATGGCGTCGACGCCGCGATGATCCAGACCGACGGCACCCGCATCGCCGCTTTCGGGCAAAGCGCCTATCGCGCCTATTCGGGAAACGAGGCCGCGATGCTGCATGCGGCGCTTGGTCAATGGCCGGGCGGTCCCGACGTGGCCGAGGCGGGCGCGCTGTCGGTCGCGGCCCACGCCGCGCTGGCCGATGCCTTCGCCGAGGCGGAACTGGTCGGCTATCATGGCCAGACGCTGGCGCATGACCCAGGCGGGCGCGGCACGCATCAGGCGGGCGACGGCGCGGCGCTGGCGCGGCGGCTGGACCGCCCGGTGGTCTGGGATTTCCGCAGCGAGGACGTGCGTCAGGGCGGCGAGGGCGCGCCGCTGGCGCCCTTCTTTCACTGGGCCTGCGCCGAATGGGCGATGGGGCAGGGGTTGTTGCCGCGCGCGCCGGTGGCGTTCCTGAACCTTGGCGGTGTCGGCAACCTGACCTGGGTCGATCCCTCGGCCCCCGCGCCCGAGGCGCCGGGCGCCTGCATCGCCTTCGACACCGGCCCGGCCAATGCGCCGCTGAACGACCTCATGCGCGCCCGCCACGGGCAAGCGCGGGACGAGGGCGGGCGACTGGCGGCCCAGGGTCAGCCGGATGAGCGCGTGATCGCCCGTTTTCTGGCGCATCCGCATTTCGCCCGACCCTTGCCGAAATCGCTGGACCGCGACGCCTTTCCCGACCTGCTGGCGGGTGTCTGCGACCTGTCGGACGCCGATGCGGCGGCGACGCTGACCCACGCGGCGGCGGCGGCGGTGGCGGCGGGTGTGGCGCTGCTGCCCCGCGCGCCCGAACTGGTTCTGGTCTGCGGCGGCGGCCGGCACAATGCGGCGATGATGGCGGCGCTGGCCGCGCGCCTGCCCGCCCGCGTCGCCCCCGTCGAAGCGGCGGGACTGGATGGCGACATGCTTGAGGCGCAGGCATTCGGCTGGCTGGCGGTCCGGGTGCTGCGCGGGCTGGCGACCTCGGGGCCGGGAACGACTGGGGCGCCGGGGCCGGTCTGTGGCGGCCGGATCAGCCACCCGCGCCGCCGCTGACCGGGTCGCCGGGCAGGGCGCTGCCCGGCCTGTCGGCACCGTGATCGCCGGACGGGCATTTTTCCGGGAACGATGCGGCGAATGGCGACGTTTGCCCACAAGAATGACGGCGCGTCGCGAATGAACCGCCGGGAGCAGACTGCCGAAAGGGACTTCGTCGATGAGAATACTTGCCATGGCCACCTCGACCCTGATGCTTGTGGGGCTGACACTGGCGGGCGCGACCGTCCTGCGGGCCGAGACGCAGGTTCCGGCTGAGCCGCAGGCGCAAGGGGCCGTCACGAAGGCGGAAAAAGCCGCAAGCGAGGCGGCGGCCGCCGCCAGCAAGGCCGCGCTTGAGGCCGAGGCGGCAGCACGGGCGGCAGCCGACGCTGCCGCCGATGCCGCGGCCAAGGCCAGCGACGCCGCCGCAGCCGCCGTGCACAGCGTCGCCGAGGGCGCGACCACCGGCGCGCTGCCCGACCCGGCCGAGCCGGTGGTGGTCCCCGCCGCAGAAGCTGGTGCAGAGGCCGCCGCAGAAACTGGTGCCGACGCGGCCGCCAGCGCCGCGGACAAAGCCGCCGAGGCCGCAGGCAAGGCCGCCGCGACCGCTGCCGAACCCACCGAGACGCCTGCCGAGGCGCCGGCAGAGGCTACGGCAGAGGCGGGCACCGACCCCGCGGCGCCGCCGCCCGTGATCGCGCCCGATGTCAACGCCCCCGCCATATCCGAGGCCGAGCCGGGCGTGCTCAGCAGCTGGATCACCAGCCGCAATATCTGGACGACGAACCGCCCCTCGACCATCGTCTGGGTCGCGCCGACCCTGACCGAGCGTCCCGGCGACTGGCAGAACATCGCCAAGGTCGCCGATATCGTGCTGGACGATTCGGGGCAGGTGGTCGGCTATATCGCCGATATCGGCGGTTTCCTGGGAATCGGCGCCAAAAAGGTGCTGCTGGGCGTCGGCTCGATCCATCTGGTCACCATTGGCGACAACAGCTTTTTCGCCACGAACTACACCAAGGAAGAACTCGAAGCCCTGCCCGATTTCGACGAGAAGACCGTGCGCAAGTGACATTGCCCATGGTCTTTGCGGCGTTCCGGGGCGTTCCGAAAGGTGCGCCCCGAATTTTTTCCAAATATCGGCCTTGACGGGCGCGGCCGCCCTGCGTAAACCCCCTCGCACCCCGGACGGCGATCCGGGAACATGGTCTGCGCGGTTGTAGCTCAGTCGGTTAGAGTACCGGCCTGTCACGCCGGGGGTCGCGGGTTCGAGCCCCGTCAACCGCGCCATTTTCCTGTCTTGACTGCCGGCGCCATTGTGGCGCCATTTGTATTTCGGCGCTTGCCGTTTTGTGTATTTTGTTGTGTTTCCCGGCCCGAACCGTCCCGGTTCGTCAGGGGCTTTTCATCCTTATTCAATTCCCTATGCTTGCGATCAGAAATGACGGAGGACTTTCATGGCACGCGGAATCGACTATGGCGGAATGATGCACCGCGCCATGCAACGCCTGATCGCGGATGTCCTTCAGGCCGTCGCAACCGAGGGCCTGCCGGGGGACCACCATTTCTTCATCACCTTCGACACCCGCGATTCGCAGGTCGAGATGGCCGATTGGCTGCGCGAGCGCTATCCCGAGGAAATGACCATCGTCATTCAGCACTGGTTCGAAAACCTTGAAGTCACCGACGAAGGTTTCCGCATCACGCTGAATTTCGGCAACTCGCCCGAACCGCTTTACGTCCCCTTCGATGCGCTGCGCACCTTTGTCGATCCTTCGGTCGAATTCGGCCTGCGCTTTGAAAACCACGACGACGAGGACGACAGCGACGAGGACGAGGACGAGGACGATTCGGACCTTGATTCCGATGACGAGCCCGGACACGACGCACCCGCCGGCGGCGCCGAGGTCGTCAGCCTGGACAAGTGGCGCAAGTAAGCCCTTGCGGGATTTCAGGAAAGGCGGTTCCGCGATATGCCGGGGCCGCCTTTTTCGTTTTCCGGGCCGTGCCGGGGTGTTGGCGCCAACTGCATACATTCGTATACCATTTGCGAATCCGGTCCGCTGCGGCTAAAACCCCGGCGAAACCGAAAGGGACATTTCACATGACCAAGACCCGCACCGAGACCGACAGCTTCGGCCCGCTTGAGGTTCCCGCCGACAAGTACTGGGGCGCGCAGACCCAGCGCTCGATCATCAACTTCCCCATCGGCTGGGAAAAGCAGCCCGTCGCCATCGTGCGCGCGCTTGGCGTCATCAAGCAGGCGGCGGCGCAGGTGAACATGGCGACCGGCAATCTTGACGCGGAACGCGGCAAGGCCATGGTGCAGGCGGCATCCGAGGTCGTGGCCGGCAAGTTCGACGACAACTTCCCGCTGGTGGTCTGGCAGACCGGCTCGGGCACGCAGTCGAACATGAACGCCAACGAGGTCATCAGCAACCGCGCCATCGAGATCATGGGCGGCGAGATGGGCTCGAAAAAGCCGGTCCATCCGAACGACCATGTGAACATGGGGCAGTCCTCGAACGACACCTTCCCGACCGCGATGCATGTCGCCATCGCCATGCAGGCGCGCGACGTGCTGATCCCCGGTCTGGAAAAGCTGCACAAGGCGCTGGTCGCCAAGTCCGAGGAATTCAAGGACATCATCAAGATCGGCCGTACCCACACGCAGGACGCCACGCCCCTGACGCTGGGCCAGGAATTCGGCGGCTATGCCCATCAGGTCGAAAAGGGCATCGAGCGCGTGAAGCTGGCGCTTGGCGACATCTATGAACTGGCGCAGGGCGGCACCGCCGTCGGCACCGGGCTGAACACGAAGAAGGGCTGGGACAAGGCCATCGCCGCCGAGATCGCCAAGATCACCAGCCTGCCTTTCGTCACCGCCCCGAACAAGTTCGAGGCGCTGGCGGCGCATGATGCGATGGTGTTCTTCTCGGGCGCGCTGAAAACGGTGGCGGGTTCGCTTTTCAAGATCGCCAACGACATGCGGCTGCTGGGCTCGGGTCCGCGCTCTGGTCTGGGCGAACTGATCCTGCCGGAAAACGAGCCGGGCTCCTCCATCATGCCGGGCAAGGTGAACCCGACGCAGGCCGAGGCGCTGACCATGGTCTGCGCGCAGGTCATGGGCAATGACGCGGCGGTGGGCTTCGCCGGCTCGCAAGGCCATTTCGAGCTGAACGTCTATAACCCGATGATGTCCTATAACGTGCTGCAATCCATGCAGCTTCTGGGCGATGCGGCGGGCTCGTTCACCGACAACATGGTGGTGGGCACGCAGGCCAACATTCCGCGCATCGACAAGCTGATGAAGGAATCGCTGATGCTGGTGACGGCGCTGGCGCCGACCATCGGCTATGACAACGCCACCAAGGTCGCCAAGACCGCCCACAAGAACGGCACCACGCTGCGCGAAGAGGCGATTGCGCTTGGTTTCGTCGATGGCGAAACCTTCGATCGCATCGTTCGCCCCGAGCAGATGGTCGGCCCCGAGGACTGATCTTGGCCGCCTCGGGATCAGGCAAGATCGTGAACCTGCGGGCGGCGCGCAAGGCCGCCGCCCGTGATGCTGCCCGGCGCGACGGCGACGCCAACGCCGCGAAATTCGGCCGCAGCAAGGCCATGCGGCTGGCCGAGGCAGCCGATGCCGCGCGTGCCGCGCGCCATCTGGACGGCCATCGCCGCGACGGAATGGATACGCAGGATGGGGGCGGGCAGGATGGCTGACCTGCCGCCGCCCTCGCCGGTGCTGTCGGCGCCGGTCAAGCGCTCGGTCACCATTGGCGGGCATCGCACCTCGGTCAGTCTTGAGGATGCGTTCTGGCGCGAATTGCGCCTGATCGCCCGCCGGCGGGGCGAGACCACCGCCGCGCTGATCGCCCGCATCGACACCCGCCGTCCCGCCGATGTCGGGCTGGCGACCGCGCTGCGGCTGCATGTGCTGGCGGAATTGCGGCAAATGCTTGCAGCGACCGGTCCGGCTGACTAAAAGCGCGGCCAATACACTTCAAAGGATCTGGTAAGAACCATGGCAGGCCATTCCAAATGGGCCAACATCCAGCACCGGAAAGGAAAGCAGGACAAGCTGCGTTCCAAGCTGTTCTCGAAGCTGGCCAAAGAAATCACCGTCGCCGCGAAGATGGGCGATCCCGACCCCGACAAGAACCCCCGGCTGCGGCTGGCGGTGAAAGAGGCCAAGTCGAATTCGGTCCCCAAGGACGTGATCGACCGCGCCATCAAGAAGTCGCAGGGCGGCGATGCCGAAAACTATGACGAGATCCGTTACGAGGGTTACGGCCCCAACGGCATCGCCATCATCGTCGAGGCCATGACCGACAACCGCAACCGCACCGCCTCGAACGTGCGCAGCTATTTCACCAAGCATGGCGGCGATCTGGGGCAGACCGGCTCGGTCAACTTCATGTTCGACCGCAAGGGCGAGATCATGTATGCCGCCAGCGCCGGCGACGCCGACACGGTGATGATGGCGGCGCTGGAAGCCGGGGCCGAGGATGTGGAAAGCGACGAGGAAGGTCACTGGATCTATACCTCGGACACCGATCTGGGCGAGGTTTCGGCCGCGCTTGAGGCGGCCCTGGGCGAATCCGAGACCGCCAAGCTGATCTGGAAGCCGCAGGCCCCGACCGAGATTGCCGACCTCGATACCGCGCAGAAGCTGATGAAGCTGATCGACGCGCTGGAGGAGGATGACGACGTTCAGACCGTCACCGGCAATTTCGACCTGACCGACGACGTGGCCGCGCAATTGTAAGGCCGGCCGCCTCCGGCGGGGATATTTGCGTGAAGAAGAATTCAGGGTCGCAGCTCGTCTGCGGCCCTTTTTCGTATTGCCGCCGTCAGGGGCGCGATGGCGGGACGGATGGCGCGCTGGACATGCCAGTAAAGCGCGATGTCAAGCGGCCGGTCGGGCGCGAGATGGGCAAGGCGGCCGGCGGTGATGGCGGGCAGGGCCCAGATTTCGGGGATCATGCCCCAGCCAAGGCCCAGTTCGACGACGCGGGCGAAAGCCTCGGATGCGGGGATGTGGTGGCCGGTCAGGTGCAGTTTCGTGCCGGTCAGCGCCTCGGCCCAGCGGGTTTGCGCCGCGTCCTTCATGTTGAAGATGACCGCCGGGGCCTGTCGCAGGGCGGCTTCGGTCGGGCCTTGCGGGAAATGCCGGGCGATGAAGGCGGGCGTCGCCAGCGCGTGATAGCGCATCCGGCCAAGCGCCACCACATCGCATCCCGGTACCGGCTCGGGGTCGGAGCTGATCGCGGCCGAGACCTCGCCCTTGCGCAGCCAGTCGCGGGCGTGGTCCTGATCGTCCACCACCAGGTCGTAGATTGCCGGCAGCGCCGTCATCACCGGCGGGAACCATGTCGCAAGGCTGTCGGCATTCACCGCGATGCGCAGCGTGGCCGGCACTGTGCCCGGATCGGTGCCAAGCGCCTGTTCCAGGAGCCGCACCTGATCGAGATGCTGCATCAGCCGCAGCCCCGTCGCCGTGCCGCGTGCGGGCGGCCCGCGATGGATCAGCACCTCGCCCATGCGTTCCTCAAGCCCCTTGATGCGCTGCGAGACGGCCGAGGGCGTGACACCAAGCGCCGCCGCCGCCGCCTCGAACGAGCCGCGGCGGATGATCTCGGCAAGGGCGGCGAGGGCGGCGTAGTCGAGCATTAAGTTCGGCTTAATTTGGGTTATGATTATGAATTTGCCTGAATGTGGCCGAGCTGGCAAGAGACAGGCAAAGGAGAAACGCCATGAACGCCATCGCCATGAACGCCTATCTTGCCGGACTGGGCACCACGCTGTCGCTGATCGTCGCCATCGGGGCGCAGAACGCCTTTGTGCTGAAGCAGGGGCTGTTGCGCCAGCATGTCTTTGCCACCTGCGCCTTTTGCGCGCTGTCGGATGCGGTCCTGATCACGGCGGGGGTGCTGGGGGCGGGGGCGATCGCGTCCTCGGCGCCGTGGTTTCTGACCGTCATGCGCTGGGGTGGCGTGGTGTTTCTGACCGTCTATGGCGCCAGGGCGTTTCTGGCGGCGTGGCGGGGGGGCGCTGCGCTGCGGGCCGGGCAGGGTGCGGCAGGGCTTGGCGCGACGCTGGCGGTCCTGGCGGCGCTGACCTGGCTGAACCCGCATGTCTGGCTGGACACAGTGGTGTTGCTGGGCTCGATCTCGTCTGGCTGGCCGGACAAGGCGGGATTTCTGGTCGGCGCGATCTCGGGGTCGGTGATGTTCTTCTTTGCGCTGGGTTACGGGGCGCGGCTGCTGGCGCCGCTGTTTGCGCGGCCGGTCGCCTGGCAGGTGCTGGATGTGCTGGTCGGGCTGGTGATGTGGGCGATTGCGCTGGGGCTGGTCCTGCACGGCTGACCTTGCCTTGGGGCGCGATAGCGGGCATGCCGGTCGGGTGACCGACATGCCCGCAACCACGTCCCGCAACGATCTGGCCGGCATCCTGTGGATGCTGACCACCGGCCTGTGCTTCGTCGCCGTCAACGGCACCGTGCGCTGGCTGGGACAGGCGCTGCCGGCGACCGAGGCGGCCTTCATCCGCTTCGCCTTCGGGCTGGTGTTTCTGGTCCCGGTGCTGGTGCCGGCCTTGCGGCGGGGGTTTTCGCCGCAGATCTGGCGGCTGTTCATCCTGCGCGGTGCGCTGCATGTCGTCGCGGTGATCCTGTGGTTCTTTGCCATGGCGCGCATCACCGTGGCCGAGGTGACGGCCATCGGTTTCCTGAACCCGATCATCGTCACATTGGGCGCGGCCCTGCTGATGGGAGAGCGCATCTCGTGGCGGCGGACGCTGGCCATCGCGGTGGCGCTTTTGGGGGCGATGATCGTTCTGCGCCCCGGGCTCCGCGCGCTGGGGTCGGGGCATCTGTCGCAGCTATGCGCCTCGGTCGCGTTCGGCTGTTCCTATCTGGTCGCCAAGCGGCTGGCCGAGCGGGTGCCGGCGCAGGTGGTGGTGGCGATGATGTCGCTGACCGTCTGCATCGGGCTGGCGCCGCTGGCGGCGCTGGACTGGGTGCCCCCCAGCCTGACGCAATGCGCGGTGCTGGCGGGCACGGCGGTCTTTGCCACCGCCGGGCATTACGCGATGACGCGGGCATTCGCCGCCGCGCCCTTGACGGTGACGCAGCCGGTGGTGCTGTTGCAACTGGTCTGGGCCTCGGCTTTGGGGGCGCTGGTCTTTGCCGAGCCGGTGGACCTGTGGGTGCTGATCGGCGGCGCGGTGATGATCGGCGCGATCAGCTATATCACCTGGCGCGAGGCCGGGGTGCGGCGCGGCAAGGCCACGCCGCACCCCGGGCCCTAGGCCTCAGAAAAGGCCGCCGTCGCGCGGATCGGTGCGTTGCGGGTTCAGGCCGATATCGCGACGCAGGTGGTCGTCGAGTTCCGCGATGGGCGGAGGCCGCCGTCTCTGGCGCCGGATCGCCGCGCGCATCAGCGCTGCCGCGACACAGAACAGGCCGTGGGTCGCGATCAGGTCGTCCATCGGTGCGCGGATATCCCGCGCGGGACGCAGGTTCAGTGCGTTCATAGGTGCTTAGCCGCCCGCTTGCGCGGTGCGGTTCCCGAAAAGAATGGCTTTGAATGGACGGAAAACCGGCTGCGACGGGATCGCCGCGCCTTGCCGTCGGGAATATGGGCGAGGGATCGGCCCCGGAGGTTCCGGGCCGCGCTCAGCCTGCGTCAGGCGTGACCTTGGTCAGCCGCGACGCCGCGATTCGCATTCAAGGCCCCCATGAGCGTCAGCCGGAGTGGCGGTAAGGAAATTCATGCCTGGCCCTTTCTCATGAGGTTGCGGGTAAGGGGTGATAGGCATGGACGGTAATTCGCGACAACCCGCCCGGCGAGTATCTCCGGGCGGGTCGTGAGATTCGGGCAACGCGGCGGGCCTAGTGTTCGCTGGCGCCGCCGCCGGCAGGGGCGGTGACCAATCGCGTCATCAGGCTTTGCCGGCTGACCCTGCCGCCGCCTTGCAGCGCCAGCACCTGCGCGCCGGTATCGGTCATCAGGCGGATCACGTCGCGCACCGGCATGTCGCGGCTGATGGGGTCGCCCGCGGCATCGCCCGGCTCGGCGATGTCTTCGGCGGTCAGCACCGCCAGCGGGTTCATATGGGCGACGAAATCCTCGACATAGGCATCGACGGGGTTGGCGATGATCTGGCGCGCGGTGCCGACCTGCACGATGCGGCCGCCCTCCATCAGGGCGATGCGGTTGCCGATGCGGAAGGCCTCGTCAAGGTCGTGGCTGACAAAGATGATGGTGCGCTGCGCCTGCTTTTGCAGTTCCAGCAGTTCGTCCTGAAGCCGGTTGCGGATCAGCGGATCAAGGGCCGAGAAGGGCTCGTCCATCAGCAGGACCGGGGCCTCGGTCGCAAAGGCGCGGGCAAGGCCCACGCGCTGTTGCATCCCGCCCGAAAGGTCGCCCACCTTGCGGTCGGCCCAGTCGGTCAGGCCGACGGTGGCAAGCTGCGCATCGACGCGGCGGTGGCGTTCAGTGGCGGGGATACCGGCCAGTTCCAGCCCCAGCCCGACGTTTTCGCGGACCGAGCGCCAGGGCAGCAGACCGAATTGCTGAAAGACCATGGCGATCCGTTCGCGCCGGATGCGGCGCAGTTCCGCCCCCGAGGCTTTGGTGACCGAGACCATGCCATTGCCGTCCCAGATCCGCACCTCGCCGCGGCAGACGGCGTTGAGGCCGTTGACCGCGCGCAGAAGCGTCGACTTGCCCGAGCCGGAAAGCCCCATCAGGACTAGGATCTCGCCCTCGCGCACGGAAAGCGAACAGTTGTGCACGCCCAGCACCTGCCCGGTTTCGGCCTTGATCGGGCCGCGCGCCAGCCCCTGATCCATCAGCGGCAGGGCGGCTTGCGGGTTTTCGCCAAAGACGATGTTGACGTTGTCGAATTCGACGGCGTTGCGGTCAGTCATGACGCCCCCTTACGCGCAGCATCCGGTCCAGCATGATCGCCACCACCACGATGATGATGCCGCTTTCAAAACCCAGCGCGGTGTTGACGCTGTTGAGCGCCCTGACCACCGGCACGCCAAGGCCCGAGGCCCCGACCAGCGCCGCGATCACCACCATCGACAGCGACAGCATGATGGTCTGGTTCATGCCGGCCATGATCTGCGGCAATGCGCTTGGCAGTTCCACCTTCCACAGAAGCTGGCGGGGCGTGGCGCCGAAGGCGGTCGCCGCCTCGACCAGCGCCTTCGGGGTCGAACTGATGCCCAGATGCGTCAGCCTGATCGGCGCCGGCAGCACAAAGATCACCGTGGCGATCAGGCCGGGCACCATGCCGATGCCGAAAAAGACGATGGCCGGGATCAGATAGACGAACGTGGGCAGCGTCTGCATCAGGTCCAGAACTGGTCGCATCCAGGCGTAAAGCCGGGGGCGGTGCGCGGCGGCGATGCCCACCGGCAGGCCGATCGCCATGCAGACCACGCAGGCCGACAGGACCAGCGTCAGCGATTGCATGGTCTCGTCCCAGTAGCCCTGGTTGAGGATGAACAGAAAGCCCAGTCCGACCAGCAGGCAGGTCTGCCAGCTGCGCTGCAAGGCCCAGGTCAGGGCGACGGCCAGCGCGGTAAAGATCAGCGGATGCGGGAATTCAAGCAGCTTCAGGATTGCGCCGATCAGCCCGTCCAGCAGGCTTGAAACGGCGTTGAAAAAGGCGGCGGCATGCAGGTTCAGCCAGTCGAACACGGCCTTGGCCGTCTTGCCGACCGGGATCTTGGTCTCGGTCAATAGCTTAGTCAGTTGATCCATGCGTCATTGTCTTTCTGCCTGTCGTTGCGATGGGCGTCGGTCGGCGCGAAAAAGGGGCGGCGCCGGGGGTGGCGCGGGGGACGCATGCCCCCGCGCGCAGGCTTACTGCTCCAGCGCGGCGGTCAGCGCGGCTGCGGCGTCGCCGCCATCGGCCGTGGTCACGCCCGCAAGCCACGGCGTCGCCGCCTGCGGATTGGCCTTGAGCCATTTCATCGCCGCGTCGCCGGGCTGGTCGCCGTCGTTCAGGATCAGGCCCATGACCTCGTTTTCCATCGGCAGGGTGAATTCGAGGTTTTGCAGGAACTTGCCCAGATTCGGGCAGTCCTTGGCCAGACCGGCGCGCACGTTGGTATCGACGCGCGCACCGCCGAAGTCGGGGCCGAAGATTTCGTCGCCGCCAGCCAGATAGGTCATCTTGAACTGGGTGTTCATCGGATGCGGCTCCCAGCCCAGAAAGACGATGGGCTTGCCGGCGGCATCGGCGCGGGCGACCTGCGCCAGCATCCCCTGTTCGCTGCTTTCGACGATTTCGAAGGTGCCAAGGTCGAACTTGTTCTGCGCCACCATGTCCAGAAGCAGGCGGTTGCCGTCATTGCCCGGCTCGATCCCGTAGATCTTGCCCTCAAGCGCATCTTTCTGCGGCGCGATCTTGGCGTAATCGTTGATGCCCAGATCGGCGCCGGCCTTGTTGGTGGCCAGCGTGTATTTCGCGCCGGTCAGGTTGGTGCGCAGCACCTCGACCGTGCCCGAATCGCGATAGGGCTTCAGGTCGTTTTCCTGGCTGGGCATCCAGTTGCCCAGAAACACGTCCACGTCGTCCTTGGCCATGGCGGTATAGGTCACGGGCAGGGACAGGATCTTGGTCTCGGTCTGGTAGCCAAGCGCCTGCAGAACGGACGAGGCCAGCGCGGTGGTGGCGCTGATATCGGTCCAGCCAACGTCCGAGAAGACGACCTTGCGGCATTCGATCGGATCTTGCGCTGACGCGGCACCTGCGCTGGCAAGGGCGGCGGTCAGCGCGGTCGCAAGGATGGCGGTGCTGCGGCGAATTGTCATCTTGTTCTCCCTGTCGTCTTGACGATGGCGGCGATTAAGGCTTTTCTTGATTGACGAGTCAATCAATGATCGATTAGCTGCGGTCTTTCCGACGCAAACGCGCCCAACGTGGCGAAAACAGTGTGTTTCCATGCCCAAACTTGGTGTTGAACCTATCCGAAAGGCGGCATTAATCAACGCCGCGATCACGACGGTGGGTCGCAAGGGGTCGCTGGACGTGACAGTGGCGCAGATCGCGCGCGAGGCGGGGATGTCCTCGGCGCTGGCGCATCACTATTTCGGGTCCAAGGAACGCATCTTCCTGGCGGCGATGCGCCACATCCTGGCGCAATACGGCACCGCCGCGCGCGAGGCGCTGCATGGGGTCACAACCCCGCGCGCGCGGCTTTTCGCCGTCATTCATGCCAGCTTCGGCGGCACGAATTTCGAGCAGGAGACCGCCGCCGCCTGGCTGAACTTCTATGCGCTGGCGCTGATCGACCCCGAGGCCGCACGGCTTTTGCGCGTCTATCACAGCCGCCTGCGCTCGAACCTGCTGGTCTGTCTGCGCCCGCTGATCGGCGAGGGCGCCGTTCCGGCGGCCCAGACGCTGGGGGCGCTGATCGACGGACTTTACCTGCGCGGCGTCCTCTCGGGCGAGATCGACGGCCCGGCCGCCGAGGCGCTGATCCTGGATTATCTGCAAAAGGTGCTGCCATGAACCAACCCGCCCGCGCCACCGCAAGGCATTCGGCCCAGCCGGTGGCGAGCCTTTACATCGACGGCACCCCTGTCGAGGGCGAGGGCGCGGCGCTGCCCGTCCATTACCCCTATACCGGCGAGGTGATCGCCACCCTGCACGAGGCCAGCGCCGCGCAGGTGGCGCAGGCGACGGCGGCGGCGGCTGCGGCACAGCCCGCATGGGCGGCGCTGCGCCCGGTCGAACGTGGCCGGGTGCTGCTGCGCGCCGCACAGATCATCCGCGAGCGGGCCGAGGAACTGGCGCGGCTGGAAACGCTGGACACCGGCAAGCCCATTCAGGAAACCCGCGTGGCCGACTGGCCCTCGGGCGCGGATGCGCTGGAATATTTCGGCGGCCTTGCCCCCACGGTAACCGGGCAGACCATGCCTTTGGGCGGGGATTTCGTCTATACGATCCGCGAGGCGCTGGGGGTCTGCGCGGGCATCGGCGCCTGGAACTATCCCAGCCAGATCGCCTGCTGGAAGGCCGCGCCGGCGCTGGCCATGGGCAATGCCATGGTCTTCAAGCCAAGTGAGGAAACGCCCTTAGGTGCCTTGAAACTGGCGGAAATCCTGACCGAGGCCGGGTTGCCCGCCGGCATCTTCAACGTCGTGCAGGGGCGCGGGGCGGTCGGGGCGGCGCTGGTCACCGATCCGCGCGTGGCCAAGGTGTCGCTGACCGGCTCGGTGCCGACGGGGCAAAAGGTCTATGCGGCGGCCGCCGCGGGCATGCGCCATGTCACCATGGAGCTGGGCGGCAAGTCGCCGCTGATCATCTTTGACGATGCCAGCCTTGATGATGCGGTCGGCGCGGCGATGCTGGCGAATTTCTATTCCTCGGGGCAGATCTGCTCGAACGGGACGCGGGTTTTCGTGCAGGCGGGCATTCTGCCGGCGTTTCTTGAGCGGCTGGCCGCACGGGTGGCCCGGGTCAGGATCGGCGATCCGCTGGACGAGGCGACGCAGCACGGACCCATCGTCAGCCCGGCGCAGGCCGCCAAGATCCGCGCCGCCATTGCGGCTGGTCAGCGCGAAGGCGCGCGGCTGGTCTGCGGCGGACCGGGCGAGGGCGTCTTTGTGCCGCCGACGGTTTTTGCCGATGCCGAGGACGACATGGCCATCGTGCGCGAGGAAATCTTTGGCCCGGTGATGTCGGTGCTGAGTTTCCAGACCGAGGCCGAAGCCGTCGCCCGCGCCAATGCCACCGATTACGGGCTGGCGGCGGGTGTGTTCACCCGCGACCTTGCGCGCGGGCACCGCGTTGCCGCCGCCTTGCAGGCCGGGACCACCTGGATCAACGCCTATAACCTGACCCCGGTCGAGGCGCCCTTTGGCGGGGTGAAGCTGTCGGGGATCGGGCGTGAGAACTCGGCCGCCGCCATCGAGCATTATTCGCAACTGAAGTCGGTCTATGTCGGCATGGGAGGCGTCGATGCGCCTTACTGATCTGCGGCCCGCCGATCTGCACGCTTTCGCCAGTGGCGCGGTCGGAATGGATATTTGCATGAAGAAGAAATCTGCGGGCGCTGGCGCAGGGGGGCGGGCATGACGCCGGATTATGTCATTGTGGGGGCGGGTTCGGCCGGTTGCGCGCTGGCTTACCGGCTGGTCATGGCCGGCAAGCGCGTCGATCTGATCGAATATGGCGGCAGCGATATCGGCCCCTTCATCCAGATGCCGGCGGCGCTGAGCTATCCGATGAACATGCGCCGCTATGACTGGGGCTTTTCGTCCGAGCCGGAGCCGCATCTGGGCGGGCGCAGGCTGGTCACGCCGCGGGGCAAGGTGCTGGGCGGGTCGTCCTCGATCAATGGCATGGTCTTTGTCAGGGGGCATGCGAAAGACTTTGATTTCTGGGCGGAATCAGGCGCGGATGGCTGGGCCTATGCCGACGTTCTGCCCTATTTCAAGCGCATGGAGACCTCGCACGGGGCGGTCAGCGATTATCGCGGCACCGAGGGGCCGCTGCATGTGACGCGCGGCTCGCGCAAGAATCCCTTGTTCAACGCATTCATCCGGGCGGGGCGCGAGGCCGGCTATCCCACGGTCGAGGACTATAACGGTGCCCGCCAGGAAGGCTTCGGCGCCATGGAGGCGACGATCTGGGAGGGCCGGCGCTGGTCCGCCGCCAATGCCTATCTGCGCCCGGCGCAGGAAACCGGCTTGCTGCGGTTGCGGCGCGGGCTGGCGCAGCGGGTGGTGTTCGAGGACGGCCGCGCCGTTGGTGTCGAAATAAAAAATACCCGTGGCATCAACGTGTTTCGCGCGAATGTTGAGGTCATCCTGTCGGCGAGTTCGATCAATACGCCCAAGCTTCTGATGCTGTCGGGGATCGGGCCTGCCGCGCATCTGCGCGAACACGGGATCGAGGTGCTTGCCGACCGCCCCGGGGTTGGAGGAAACCTTCAGGATCACCTTGAAATCTATATGCAATATACGGCAACCAAGCCGATCACGCTCTATAAGCACTGGAACCTGTGGGGCAAGGGTTCGATCGGGGCGCAATGGCTGGCGACCGGGACCGGGCTTGGCGCCTCGAACCAGTTCGAGAGCTGCGGCTTCATCCGCTCGGCCGCGGGGGTCGAATATCCCGATATCCAGTATCATTTCCTGCCGCTGGCGGTGCGCTATGACGGCAAGGCGGCGGCCGAGGGGCATGGCTTTCAGGTCCATGTCGGGCCGATGCGTTCCAAATCGCGGGGTACTGTGCGGCTGAAATCCGCCGACCCGCGCGAGGCGCCCGAGATCCGCTTCAACTACATGTCCCATGCCGACGACTGGGCCGAGTTCCGCGCCTGCGTGCGCCTGACCCGCGAGATTTTCGCGCAGTCGGCATTTTCCGATTTCAAGGGCCATGAAATCCAGCCCGGAGATGGGGTTACGACCGATTCCCAGATCGACGACTTTATCCGCGAACATGCGGAATCGGCTTTTCATCCCTGCGGCACCGCGCGGATGGGGCGCGCCTCGGACCCGCTGGCGGTGGTCGATCCCGAATTGCGGGTGATCGGGGTCGAGGGGCTGCGGGTCGCCGACAGTTCCATTTTCCCGCGCGTGACCAATGGCAATCTGAACGCACCGTCGATCATGACCGGCGAAAAGGCCGCCGATCACATTCTGGGCAAGGGGATGCTGGCGCCGCTGAACCTGGGGCCGGAAATGCCGGACGACTGGCGGGAAAGCCAGCGTTCCGCGTAGGTTACGACGGCTTCTTGCTGTTGCTCAGCAGATCGGCGAGGCCGGCGAAGGGTTTTCGCGTGTCCGCGTCGGGCAGGTCCTCGGGCGTTTCCAACGCCGCGTCGCTGGCGCGGGGGTAAAGCGGCAGCGCCAGCGACAGGTCCTCGGCCATGATGGCGGCGATGTCGATGAACTGGCCAAGGGGTTCGACGTCGTCCTGAGGGATTTCGTACTCATCGGCTTCGGGCGTGGTGACATGGGGCGAAAAGACGCGCTCGACCGTTTCGGCGATGTCGGTATTCACCGGCGCCAGCGTGACGACGCAGGGTTGGGTCACGCGCGCCTCAAGCCGGCCCTCGACCGCCCAGGCATCGCCGTCGACGGCGCGGATGCGGCCGGTGAAGCGCAGCTTCGGCAGTGCGGTGATGCCCAGCTCGGCCGCGAATGCGGCGCGGGCGGCCGCATCGGGCGCAAGGGCGAATTCCGTGGGTTGGCGCGGGTTCAGATGCGCCACGCGGAAACGGGTCTGCGACGGGTTCGATTCGGTCATCGGGTGCCTTTCGCGGGCAAGCTTGCCCTTGGTCTGGATATTCTTGAGCGCGGGGCACGAGTTTGCTAAGCCGTTCAGGCGACGTCAACAGGCGCATAGAGGGACAAAGTGACGATGAAGATTTCCCGGCGGCGGATCGTGGCCCTTGCACTGGCTGCGCCCCTTGCGCTTGCGGCCTGTACGGCGACCTATCGCAATCACGGCTATATCCCCCCCGAGGAGGATCTGGCGCAGATCGTCGTCGGCAAGACCACGCAGGGCGAGCTTGAGGGCCTGATCGGCAAACCCTCGGCGCAGGGGCTTCTGGCAGGGTCGGGCTGGTATTACGTCGGCTCGCGCTGGCAGTTCTATGGGCCTCGCGAACCGCGCGAGATCCAGCGCCAGGTGGTCGCCGTCAGCTTCAACGAGGCCGGCACCGTCACCAATGTCGAGCGGTTCGGGCTTGATCGCGGCAAGATCGTGGTGCTGTCGCGCCGTGTCACCGATACCGGCGTCTCCAGCCTTGGGCTGATCCGTCAGCTTATGGGCAGCGTGGGCCGTGTGAATGCCGGCGATCTGCTGACCGACAGCTGACGCCTGCGGGCGACACGGATTCTGGAACGAATCGTCGGCGGCGGGGTTGATGCCGGAACCCGTTGCGGTCCGGGTCAGGCCCGGGCGCGGCGGTCCGCGTGCAGCGGGGCAGGGGCCGCCGTCGGGTCCCTTCTTCACTGTTGCGCCGCTGTTACAAGATTCGTGCTAGAGTGGTGTCAACACGTCGGGCGCGTCGTTTGCAGGCCGCCCGACTGGCAGACAAAGGTGCCATATGGCGTGGGCCAAGGGACGATACGAGGTCTTTACCGCGACGGATGACGATGACATCCGCGCCGCGCAGCGCCTGCGCTGGCTGTGTTTCATCGGCGCCCGGCAGGGGCTGGCGGATCAGGACGCGCTGGACGCGGACGAATACGACCAGCGCTGCCACCACGTTCTGATTCGCGACCGCGCCTCGGGGCGGGTGGTGGCCTGTTTCCGCATGCTGACGCTGTCGGGCGGGGCCGAGATCGGCGAAAGCTATTCGGCGCGCTTTTACAACCTGTCGCGGTTGGCCGGCTATGGCGGCCGCATGGCCGAGATCGGCCGTTTCTGCATCCATCCCGAATGGGGCGATCCCGATATCCTGCGTCTGGCCTGGGCGGCGCTGGCGCGGCATGTCGACGACGAGGGCATCGAGATGCTGTTCGGCTGCTCAAGCTTTCTGGGCACCGATTTCCGCAGCTATGAGGACGCATTCGCCATGCTGCGCGAACGCCATCTGGCGCCGCGGCGCTGGCTGCCGCGGGTCAAGGCGCCGCAGGTCTTTCGCTTTGCCCGCGTGCTGCGCCTGCGCCAGTCCGATCCGCGTGCGGCCATGGCGGCGATGCCGCCCTTGCTGCGGTCATATCTGGCGATGGGGGGCTGGGTCAGCGATCACGCGGTGGTGGATGCGCAGCTGGGCACGCTGCATGTCTTTACCGGGCTTGAGATTCGCGCCATTCCTCCGGCCCGCGCGAAACTGTTACGCGCAGTCGCCGCGTAATCGCGGCTTTGCATCCGGGCTATAAAACGCCTATGTGGCGGGGCATGACCGACATATTCGATTTTTCCGTCTCGGCCACGGATGGCCGCGCCCGCACAGGCACGATCCGCACTCCGCGGGGCGAGATTCGCACGCCCGCCTTCATGCCGGTCGGCACGGCCGCCACGGTCAAGGCGATGATGCCCGAATCGGTGGCCGCGACCGGCGCCGACATCCTTCTGGGCAATACCTATCACCTGATGCTGCGCCCCGGCGCGGAACGCATCGCCCGGCAAGGCGGGCTGCACCGGTTCATGAACTGGCAGCGCCCGATCCTGACCGATTCGGGCGGCTTTCAGGTGATGAGCCTTTCCGGCCTGCGCAAGCTGACCGAGGACGGCGTGACCTTCGCCAGCCATGTCGACGGCTCGAAGCATTTCCTGTCGCCCGAGACCAGCATGGAAATCCAGCGCCTGCTGGGCAGCGATATCGTGATGGCCTTTGACGAATGTCCGGCGCTGCCCGCCACCGAAACCGAGGTGGCGAAATCCATGCGCATGTCGATGCGGTGGGCGCAGCGGTCGCGCGATGCCTTTGGCGACCGGCCCGGCCACGCGCTTTTCGGCATCATGCAGGGCGGCGTCACCCCCGAGCTGCGCGAGGAATCCGCCGAGGCGCTGAAATCCATCGGCTTCGAGGGCTATGCCATCGGCGGCCTTGCCGTGGGCGAGGGGCAAGAGGCGATGTTCGGCGTGCTCGACTATGCGCCGGGCTTCCTGCCCGTTGCGAAGCCGCGCTACCTGATGGGTGTGGGCAAGCCCGACGATATCGTGGGCGCCGTGCAGCGCGGCGTGGACATGATGGATTGCGTGCTGCCCTCGCGTTCGGGGCGGACGGGGCAGGCATGGACGCGGCGCGGTCAGGTCAATATCAAGAACGCCCGCCATGCCGACGACCCGCGGCCGCTGGACGAGGATTGCGCCTGCCCGGCCTGCCGCAGCTATTCGCGCGCCTATCTGCACCACGTCTTCCGCGCCGGAGAGATGATCTCGGGCATGTTGCTGACCTGGCACAACCTGCATTATTTTCAGGAACTCATGGCCGGGTTGCGCGGGGCCATCGCCGCGGGCGGCCTTGACGCCTTCGTGGCCGATTTCCACGCGAACCGTTCTCAGGGCGATATTGCGCCCATATGACCCGTTCGGGGGCGCAGGTCGCGCGCCCCCGCAACCGCAACCGCCCCGGCCGGGGGCGCATCCGGGCGACGAAAGGCGCCAAGCATCGATCCTGCCGCCCAATGCCCGGGAATGCCTTGCAATGGGCCGATCCGCGGCAATGCGGGCACAGCCCGGCGAAAACATTGCGCGAACGAAGCGCAAAGCCTTGATTTTCGATTATCCTTCGTTAACTCGTCATTGATTCATAAGGCGAAAAAAACCGCCACCCCTTGAAAGTCACCGATGCCCGCAGACGCCACAATCACGCGCAAGACAGATATCCGAACCATCACCACGACGGCCGAACTGGCCGAGTTCTGCGAACTGGCCAAGGCCCAGCCCTATGTCACGCTGGACACCGAATTTCTGCGCGAGCGCACGTATTATTCAAAGCTTTGCCTGATTCAGGCGGCGTTGCCGGCGGCCTCGGGACCGAAATCGGCGGGTGGTCCGGCGGTCCTGATCGATCCCATGGTCGACGGGCTGTCGCTTGAACCGCTTTACGACCTGTTCCGGCACAAGGCGACGGTCAAGGTGTTCCACGCCGCGCGGCAGGACCTGGAAATCTTCTTTCACGATGCCGGCGTCTTTCCCGATCCGCTGTTCGACACCCAGATCGCCGCCATGGTCTGCGGCTTTGGCGAGCAGGTCGGCTATGAAACGCTGGTCAAGAAGATCGCCCGCCAGCCGCTGGACAAGTCCTCGCGCTTTACCGACTGGTCGCACCGCCCGCTGTCCGAGGCGCAGGCGACCTATGCGCTGGCCGATGTGACGCATCTGCGCGCCATCTACGAATATCTGACCGCGCAACTGGACAAGACCGGCCGCGCCTCATGGGTGGCCGAAGAGGTCGCGGTCCTTCTGGACCCCGAGACCTACATCACCCGCCCCGACGAGGCGTGGGAGCGCGTGCGCACCCGTTCCGGCTCGCCCCGGTTTCTGGCGATCGTGCGCGAACTGGCGCGCTTTCGCGAATCCTATGCGCAGGAACGCGATGTTCCCCGCTCGCGCGTCTACAAGGACGATGCGCTGATCGAGCTGGCCTCGACCAAGCCCCTGACCGAGGGCGATCTGGCCAAGTCGCGCCTGCTGCTGCGCGAGGGGAGGCGCGGCGACATCGCCGCCGGTATTCTCGCTGCCGTCAAGGCCGGGCTTGAGGCCCGCGACCTGCCGAAGCCCGCCCCGGACGAACCCGGCCGCCCCGGCAATGCCGCGCTGGCCGAGCTTCTGCGCGTGCTTCTGAAAGCCAAGGCCGATGCGGCGTCGGTGGCGCCCAAGCTGATCGCTTCTGCCGCCGATCTGGATGCCATCGCCTCGGGCGGGCGCGACCTGCCGGCGCTGTCGGGCTGGCGGGCCGAAGTCTTTGGCAACGACGCCCTGCGCCTTGCCGCCGGCGAGATTGCGCTGTCGGCGCAGGACGGCGCGGTGAAGGTGGTCGAGGTGCACTGAGCCTCCGCAGCGGCGGCCCGCCGCTGGCCCGGATTGGAATGTTCCGCCCGAAATGAGGTCTGGCATGTATGTTCCGCCGCATTTTCAGGAAGTCAGCCCCGGCGAAATCGCCGCGATCATCGCTGCCGCGCCTTTGGCCTGCATCGTGGCGCAGACCGCACAAGGGCTGATCGCCAATCACATCCCGCTGCTCAGCGCCCCCGATGGCGGGTTGATCGGGCATGTCGCGCTGGCCAATGACATGCACCGGCTGATTGCGGACGGGCAGGAGGTCATGGCGATTTTCCGCGGCGAGGATGGCTATGTCTCGCCGAATTTCTATCCGTCCAAACCGGAACATCACCGCCATGTCCCGACCTGGAACTATCAGGTCGTCCATGCGCAGGGGACGATCAGCTTTCAGCATGACGATCACGCCAAGCGGGCGGCGGTGGGGCTGCTGACGCGCATCCATGAACGGCGGGTCAACGGCGATCAGGCATGGCGCATGGCCGATGCGCCCGCCGATTACATGCAGCAGAAGCTGGCCGGCATCGTGGCCTTTCGCATCACCGTGGCCGGATGGCAGGCGAAATCCAAACTCAGCCAGAACCGCGACGCGCGCGATTACCTTGGTGCGGTCGAGGGGTTGCGGGCCTCGGGCCAAAACGCGCTGGCCGAGCGCATGGAAATGCGCCTGCCCAAGGCAGAGACGGATTAGGGCGCGACTACCCCCGCGATGCTTTTTCCTCGATGCCCGAGCGGCCCTCGCGGCGGTCCAGTTCGGCCTCGACGTCGGCCAGCGTCAGGTCGCGCGCGGCCAGCATCACCAGCAGATGGTAAAGCGTATCCGCGGCCTCGCTGACCAGTTTTTCGCGGTCGCCCTTGACCGCCTCGATGATCGCCTCGATGGCCTCTTCGCCGAATTTCTCGGCGCATTTCTCGGGGCCTTTCGACAAGAGCTTCGCGGTCCAGCTTGTTTCCGGGTCGGCACCCTTGCGTGCGGCGATGGTCGCGGCGAGGCGTTCAAGACTCACGTTGAATCTCCTGCAATCGACTGTCCTTGAGGACGATCGCATCCATCATCGTCCAGAGTTCGGGCGCAAAGGCGCTGCCCAATATGTCGTCTCGTCCAAGCGGAGTAAAGGATTTCTCTTCTGAAACAAAGTCTTCAGGCCAATCGAGAAGCACAAGACCATCTTGACGCCATTCAGCACGCATTCCCCATCGTGCGGATCGCGGTGCCTCGTCTGACCAGTCGCCCATATATAACCAGATCGTCCCCGAATGTGGGTCGTTTCTGATCTCTCCATATGCTGCCTTGTACCAGGCCAGCCAGTCACCGTTCCGAAAAACGTCGCCTGTTACCAGGACCGTCGTTCGTCCGCAGCAATCGCATGGCACATGTTCGGTTTCGCCCTCCTCAAGGGTCAGGGCTTCCCAATCGCTCATGCCAGCCTCACCGGGATGCCGGCGGCGGCCATGTGTTCCTTGGCCTCACGGACCGAGAAGGTGCCGAAGTGAAAGATCGAGGCCGCCAGCACCGCCGAGGCGTGGCCCTCGATGACGCCCTCGGCCAGATGTTCCAGCGCGCCGACCCCGCCCGAGGCGATGACGGGGATGTTCACGGCATCGGCGACCGCCCGCGTCAGCGGCAGGTTAAAGCCCGACTTGGTGCCGTCG
The DNA here is from genome assembly GCA_046348875.1 of Paracoccus sp. (in: a-proteobacteria). GTDB lineage: Bacteria > Pseudomonadota > Alphaproteobacteria > Rhodobacterales > Rhodobacteraceae > Paracoccus. The sequence goes on along the minus strand of JAXMDJ010000031.1, from coordinate 13,657 downwards.
CGGTCCATGCTGGTCAGCAAGATCTCGCCCGCGCCTTTTGCGGCGACGATGCGGGCGAATTCGACCGCGTCGATGCCGGTGGGCTTCCTGCCGCCATGGGTAAAGATTTCCCATTTCCCCGGCGCCACGGTCTTGGCGTCGATGGCGCAGACGATGCACTGGCTGCCGAAGCGGTCGGCGGCCTCGGCGATCACATCGGGGTTCGCCACCGCGGCGGAATTGAAGCTGACCTTGTCGGCGCCCGCCAGCAGCAGTGCGCGCACGTCGTGATGGCTGCGCACGCCGCCGCCCACGGTCAACGGCACGAAACAGGCCTCGGCGGTGCGGGTGACCAGATCGAACATGGTGCCGCGGTTTTCATGCGTGGCGTGGATGTCCAGAAAACAGATCTCGTCCGCGCCGGCGGCATCATAGGCGCGCGCCGCCTCGACCGGGTCGCCGGCATCGACCAGATCGACGAAGTTCACGCCCTTGACCACGCGGCCATCGGCAACATCAAGACAGGGAATGACGCGGGTTTTCAGCATGATGCCGTTCTACCTTGGCCGGGCCGCTCAGGCCAGCGCCTTCAGCGCCGCGCCCAGATCCAGCGCGCCATCGTAAAGCGCCCGCCCCGAGATCGCCCCGGCGATGACGCCGGTATCGCGCAGCGCCGTCAGGTCCGCCATCGAGCTGACCCCGCCCGAGGCGATGACCGGAATGTTGACCGCCCGCGCCAGGGCCTCGGTCGCGGCGATATTGGGGCCCTGCATGGCGCCGTCACGCTCGATATCGGTATAGATGATCGCGGCCACGCCCGCGTCCTGGAAACGCCGCGCCAGATCGGCAACCATGATATCGGTTTCCTCGGCCCAGCCGCGCGTCGCGACCCGGCCGTTGCGGGCATCGATGCCGACGGCGATCTTGCCCGGGAATGCCATGGCGGCCTCGCGCACCAGATCGGGGTTCTCGACCGCGACGGTGCCCAGGATCACCCGCGACAATCCGCGCGCCAGCCAGCTTTCGATGGTGGCCATGTCGCGGATGCCGCCGCCCAGTTGCGCGGGCACGTCGATCGCCGTCAGGATCGCCTCGACCGCGGCGGCGTTCACCGGCTTGCCGGCAAAGGCGCCGTTCAGATCGACCAGATGCAGCCATTCCGCGCCCGCATCCTGAAAGGCGCGCGCCTGCGCTGCCGGATCGCTGCCGAAGACGGTCGCCGCCTCCATGTCGCCGCGCAGCAGCCGCACGCAATTGCCGTCCTTGAGGTCGATGGCGGGGTAAAGGATCATCGCATCTCTCCCGATAGCTTGGCGCCCCTTTGCCACAGGTGGCGCCGATCCGAAACCCCCGCCGCGACCCCACGTCAGGCTTGATCGGCGAAATTCCCTGCCCTCATCCTGCGCAGCAGACCGCACACCCCGGAGGAGGGGGGAATCACCATGAAAAGACTGACGCTTGCCGCAGTTCTGGCGCTGACCGCCACCGCATCCCATGCCGGGGGCATTTCCGGCACCTTCCAGACCCAGCCCAATGACAGCGGCCATATCGGCATGGTCGAATTCTACGACTGCGGCGGCAAATATTGCGGCAAGCTGGTGAAAAGCTTCGACAAGTCCGGGGCAGAGGTCAAAAGCCCGAATACCGGCAAGAACATCGTCGCCGGCATGAGCGATGACGGCAATGGCAAGTTCTCGGGCGGCACGATCTGGGACCCGGGCGCCGACAAGACCTATCGCTCCAAGATGGCGCTCGACGGCAAGAAGCTCAATGTCTCGGGCTGCGTCATGGTGTTCTGCCGCACGCAGACCTGGACCCGCGTGAAATAGCGCCCAGCCCTTCTTTCATGTCGAAATATCCTCGGGGGTCCGGGGGTCCGAGGACCCCCGGTCCGGCCGTGCCCCGGAACGGGCCCCTGCCTCAGGGGCGCCAGCGCAGGAAATTGCCGATGATGCGCAGGCCCACGGCCTGCGATTTTTCGGGATGGAATTGCGCGCCGACGATATTGTCGCGTCCGATCACCGCGGTCACCTCGCCGCCGTAATCGACGCTGGCCAGCAGATGTGCGGGGTCGGCGACCCGGAACTGCCAGCTATGGACGAAATAGGCGTGATCGCCACTGGAAATCCCCTCCAGCACCGGATGCGGGTTCAGGATCCGCAGGTCGTTCCAGCCCATATGCGGCACCTTCAGCGCGGCCTGCCCTGGGCGGATGGCGTCGATCTCGCCGCCGATCCAGCCAAGGCCGCTGGTGTCGCGATATTCGTGGCCCAGATCGGCCAGCATCTGCATGCCAACGCAGATGCCCATGAAGGGCACGGCGCGGTCCAGAACCGCCTCGCGCAGGACCTCGACCATGCCGGGCACCGCGTCCAGCGCCGCGCGGCAGGCAGGAAAGGCGCCGTCGCCGGGCAGCACGATCCGCTCGGCGCTGCGCACGATCTCGGGGTCCGAGGTCACGACCACGTCGGCCCCGACCTCACGCCCCATCAGCGCAAAGGCCTTTTCCGCCGAATGCAGGTTGCCGCTGTCGTAATCGACCAGCGCCACCCGCATCAGAGCGCCCCCTTGGTCGAGGGCAGTACCCCCGCCATGCGCGGATCGGGTTCGACCGCCTCGCGCAGGGCGCGGGCGACGGCCTTGAAGGTGGCCTCGGCGATGTGGTGCGAATTCAGCCCGTGGATGCGGTCCACATGCAGCGTGATGCCGCCATGGGTGGCGATGGCCTGAAAGAATTCGCGCACCAGTTCGGTGTCGAAGGCGCCGATCTTCTGCGCCGGGAAATCCACGTTCCAGACCAGATAGGGCCGCGCCGAAAGGTCCAGCGCCGCGCGCACCTGCGCGTCATCCATGGCAAGGTGAAAACTGCCATAGCGGCGGATGCCCTTCTTGTCGCCAAGCGCCGCCACCAGCGCCTGACCGATGGCGATGCCGGTATCCTCGACGGTGTGGTGGTCGTCGATATGCAGGTCGCCCGTGGCGCGGATGGTCATGTCGATCAGCGAATGGCGCGAAAGCTGGTCCAGCATGTGATCGAAGAAGCCGACGCCGGTGCGGTTGTCGTAAACCCCGGTCCCGTCAAGGTTCAGTTCGACCTCGATGGCGGTCTCGGCGGTCTTGCGGGCGATGGTTGCGCGGCGCATCTGGCGTCTCTCCTTGGGCGTGCCTCACGGGCTTGGCGCCTTATAGGGCGCGGGGGGGCGCGTGAAAAGGCGCGCGCGGGAATTCCCCGCCCGTTCTTGTCATATGGCCGCCGCAATGCCAGAAAGTAAAACCAAGTGCGCAAGGACGAGCGACCCGAAAGGATCCTGGCCGATGAGAGACGACCTGAATGTCAGCGAAAAGCGGCTGATCGCGGCGCTTGACCGCCTCGACCACTTCATCGACCGCGCCGCCGGGGCGCAGGATGCCGCGCCCCCCGCCGCCGGAGGGGTGGCCGGGGTCGAGGAGCAGCTTCACGCCGCCCATAGCGAAAACCAGCGTCTTTCGGCCGAACTGGTGCTGCTGCATGAGCGTCAGGCCGCGCTGCTTGCCCATTGCGAAGCCCAGCTTGCGCAGTCCCACGACCGCCTGCTGGGCGCCGGACAGGAGGCCGCGCGCCTTGCCGCCGCCAACGAGGCGCTGGCCGAGGCCAACCGGACGCTGATCGTCGGCGCGGGCGTCACCGCCGACACCGCGTGTCTGGCGCTTGAGGCGGAAATCGAATCGCTGCGCGCCGCCCGCGCCGCCGAGATCGCGCAGATGGGCGATCTGCTGGCGGAACTGGATCGCATGATCGAAACGCCGCGGCCCGATATCGCCGATGCGGCCGGCGCCGCGATTCCGGTGGCCGTAGCCGCGCCGGCGGCGGATGCGGTGCTGGAAATGCCGATGCCGGAGCAGGTCACCGGATTTGCCGAGGCCGCCCATGACGACGGGGCGGCGGAAGCTGTTCTCGGATCGAATGAGGAAAGGGGCTGACCATGGCCGAAGTCGATTTTTCCATCGGGCACAAGTCCTATACGCTGACCTGCCAAGAGGGCGAGGAGCGGCACCTGAAACGCGCCGCCGGCCTGCTGGACACCGAGGCGCAGGCCATTCTGGGCCAGACCGGCCGCATCCCCGAGCCGCGGCTTCTGCTGCTGGCGGGGCTGATGCTGGCGGACCGCGCTTCGGCGCTGGAGGACCGGGCCTCGGCGGCCGAGCGCGAACTGGCGCGGCTGAAGGCCAATCCGCAGCGTGTCGAGGTGCCGGTGGTGCCGGCGAGCCTTGCCGAGGCGATGGCGGAACTGGCGGCGCGGGCCGAGGCGCTGGCGCAGAAGGCCGAGGATCAACTGGCCGGGTGATCGCCGGTGGCGCGGTTCCTTTTGGATATTTGAGTGAAGAAGAATGAGGGGGCCGGGGGCTAGGGTTGCGCCCTGTGGGCCTGCAGGACGTTCCAGATCAGCGCGACTGGGGCGATGACTGGCACGATGAAGGGCGTCATCGCCAGAAACACCACGCCGAAGAGGTCGGTGCTGCCAATGAAGGCGCCCCAGACGTCGAGAAGCAGCATCAGGCTGCGCCCGCAGGCGAGGACAAGGATGACGTCGGCCGCCAGCAGCCACCACAGCGAGCCGCCATAGTCGATGCTGTAAACCGCCGCGGGAATGGCGAGGCCGAGGGCCGCAAGGATCAGCCGGATCTGGCGCAGATAGACGCGGTGCGGCTGGTCTGGTTTGGGGATCATGGCGGGACTTTCGCGATTTCGCCCATCCTCCCGCGTGACCGGGGCAAGTCAACCGGGCAGCACCCGGACCGCCATGCGATTTTTTCGATGAAGCCCCGCCGGGCCTTGCGCCTTGGCCCGTCACGGCTATAACCCCGGACGATTTATCAGCCGCCAGCCCGAGGGATGAACATGCCGAAAAGAACCGATATCAAATCCATCCTGATCATCGGCGCCGGCCCCATCGTCATCGGGCAGGCCTGCGAATTCGACTATTCCGGCGCCCAGGCCTGCAAGGCGCTGCGCGAGGAAGGTTATCGCGTCATCCTGGTGAACTCGAACCCCGCCACGATCATGACCGACCCGGAAATGGCCGATGCGACCTATATCGAGCCGATCACCCCCGAGATCGTCGAAAAGATCATCGCCAAGGAACGGCCCGACGCGCTTTTGCCGACCATGGGCGGGCAGACCGGGCTGAACACCGCGCTGGCGCTGGCCGATGCGGGCGTCCTGAACCGCTACGGCGTCGAACTGATCGGCGCGCAGCGCGCCGCCATCGAGATGGCCGAGGACCGCAAGCTGTTCCGCGAGGCCATGGACCGGATCGGGCTGGAAAACCCGCGCGCCACCATCGTCTCGGCGCCCAAGCACGCGAACGGCAAGTATGACATTGCCGCGGGCCTTGCCATCGGCATCGAGGCCTTGGAGGAGATCGGCCTGCCCGCCATCATCCGCCCCGCCTTTACGCTGGGCGGCACCGGCGGCGGCGTCGCCTATAACCGCGACGATTACGAACGCATCCTGCGCTCGGGGCTGGAGGCATCGCCCGTGGCGCAGGTGCTGGTGGACGAAAGCCTGCTGGGCTGGAAGGAATACGAGATGGAAGTCGTGCGCGACCGCGCCGACAACGCCATCATCGTCTGTTCCATCGAGAACGTCGACCCGATGGGCGTGCATACGGGCGACTCGATCACGGTGGCGCCGGCGCTGACGCTGACCGACCGCGAATACCAGCGCATGCGCAATGGCAGCATCGCGGTCCTGCGCGAGATCGGCGTGGAAACCGGCGGCTCGAATGTGCAATGGGCGATCAACCCGGCGGACGGGCGCATGGTGGTGATCGAGATGAACCCGCGCGTCAGCCGGTCCTCGGCGCTGGCCTCGAAGGCGACGGGCTTTCCCATCGCCAAGATCGCCGCCAAGCTGGCCGTCGGCTATACGCTGGACGAGCTGGACAACGACATCACCAAGGTGACGCCTGCCAGCTTCGAGCCCAGCATCGACTATGTCGTGACCAAGATCCCGCGCTTTGCCTTTGAGAAATTCCCCGGCAGCAAGGCTGAGCTGACCACCGCGATGAAGTCGGTGGGCGAGGTCATGGCCATTGGCCGCACCTTCCACGAGTCGCTGCAAAAGGCGCTGGCCTCGATGGAGAACGGTCTGACCGGGCTTGACGATATCGAGATCCCCGGCGCCCCCGACAAGGCCGCCATCGTCAAGGCGATCAGCGCCCAGACCCCCGACCGGCTGCGCCTGATCGCGCAGGCCATGCGCCACGGGCTGAGCAATGACGAAATCCAGCACGCCACCGCCTTCGATCCGTGGTTCCTGAACCGCATCCGCGAGATCGTCGAGGCCGAAAACGCCGTGCGCGCCGGCGGCGTTCCGACCGATATCGACGGTCTGCGCAAGCTGAAGATGATGGGCTTTACCGATGCGCGGCTGGCGGGCCTGTCGGGCCAGTCGGAAACCGCGCTGCGCCAGTCGCGGCGCGCGCTGGACCTGCACCCGGTCTTCAAGCGCATCGACACCTGCGCCGCCGAGTTCGAGGCCCAGACCCCCTACATGTATTCGACCTACGAAGTCCCGGCGATGGGCGATGTCGAAAACGAGGCCCGCCCCAGCGACCGCAAGAAGGTGGTCATCCTTGGCGGCGGCCCGAACCGGATCGGGCAGGGGATCGAGTTCGACTATTGCTGCTGCCATGCCTGTTTCGCGCTGACCAAGGCCGGCTACGAAACCATCATGATCAACTGCAACCCGGAAACGGTCTCGACCGATTACGACACCTCGGACCGGCTGTATTTCGAGCCGCTGACGCTGGAACATGTGCTGGAAATCCTGGCGGTCGAACAGGAAAACGGCACGCTGCACGGCGTCATCGTCCAGTTCGGCGGCCAGACGCCGCTGAAGCTGGCCAATGCGCTTGAGGCCGAGGGCATCCCGATTCTGGGCACCACGCCCGACGCCATCGACCTGGCCGAGGACCGCGAGCGCTTCCAGAAGCTGCTGAACGACCTGGGGCTGAAACAGCCGGTCAACGGCATCGCCCGTTCGGGCGAGGAAGCCGTCGAGATCGCGACCCGCATCGGCTTCCCGCTGGTGATCCGCCCCTCTTACGTCCTTGGCGGCCGCGCGATGGAGATCGTGCGCGACATGGACCAGCTCAACCGCTACATGCGTGAGGCGGTGCAGGTCTCGGGCGACAGCCCGGTGCTTCTGGACAGCTACCTGTCCGGCGCGATCGAGGTCGATGTGGATGCGCTTTGCGACGGCAAGGCCGTGCACGTCGCCGGCATCATGGAACATATCGAGGAAGCGGGCGTCCATTCGGGCGACAGCGCCTGTTCGCTTCCGCCGCACACGCTGGACGCCGACACCATCGCCGAACTGAAGCGCCAGACCGAGGCCATGGCCCGCGCGCTGAACGTCGTCGGGCTGATGAACGTGCAATTCGCGCTGAAGGACGGCGCGATCTATGTGCTGGAAGTGAACCCGCGCGCCTCGCGCACCGTGCCCTTTGTCGCCAAGGCCACCGACAGCGCCATTGCCAGCATCGCGGCGCGGCTGATGGCAGGGGAACCCATCTCGAACTTCCCGGCGCGCGCGGCCTATCCCGCCGGCGTCGGCCCCGAGGACCCGCTGCCCTTTGCCGATCCGCTGACGCTGGCCGATCCGAAGACGCCCTGGTTCAGCGTCAAGGAGGCGGTGATGCCCTTCGCCCGCTTCCCCGGCGTCGATACGCTTCTGGGGCCGGAGATGCGCTCGACCGGCGAGGTGATGGGCTGGGACCGCAACTTCCCGCGCGCCTTCCTGAAGGCGCAGCTTGGTGCGGGCGTGCATCTGCCCGAAGGCGGGCTGGTCTTCGTCTCGGTCCGCGATGCCGACAAGTCGGACGCCATGGCGCAGGCCGCGCGCGACCTGACCGCGATGGGCTTCACGCTGGTGGCGACCCGCGGCACCGCCGAGTTCCTGAAGGCGGCGGGTGTCGCGACCGAAACCGTGAACAAGGTCTATGAGGGGCGCCCGAATATCGTCGACCGCCTGAAGAACGCCGAGATCGTCATGGTGCTGAACACCACCGAAGGCGCGCAGGCCATCGCCGACAGCCGCGACATTCGCGCCGTGGCACTGAACGACAAGATCCCCTATTTCACCACCGCCGCCGGCAGCATTGCGGCCGTCGCCGCCATCAAGTCGCGCGGCGAAGGTGAGGTGGGCGTGCGTTCGCTGCAAGCGTGACCGGGGCTTTACGGTCCCGATTGCCCACATCCTTCAATGCCTTGCGCGGATAACCGCGCGGGGCATTTCCTTGTTTACGGCGGCGCTTGACGCGGATGCCGTCCTGCGGTGATCTGCGCGCAGCGCTCCGGGCCGCCCGGATCGCAGGCGCCCGCGCCGTTTCCCGGTTCTCCAGTCCGTTTGAAAGGGCTGCTTTGCATGACTGACCAGATCAATCCGCTGGCGACGCATTACCTGCCGCCATTCATTACCGCACCCGGACAGACCGACAGCCTGCTTGTCGGTATCGGCATCTTCCTGCTGGCGGTCGTCTTTCTGTTGGGCATCGCCTTCCTGTGGCTGCACAGCCTGCCCGAGCGCGTGGCCCATAACGGCCAGAAGCTGCAATTCGAGGTCGTGGCGATCCTGTGCCTGCTGGCGCTGTTCACCCATAACAACCTGCTTTGGGGCATCGCGCTGATCCTTGCCTTCATCGACCTGCCGGATCTTGCCTCGCCGCTGGGCCGCATTTCCGACACGCTTGAGCGGCTGGCCGGATCGGGACGCAAGGACGCCGCGGGATCGGCCGCAGAGGCGCCGGATGCGCCTGAACAGGCGCCCGGGACGGGCGAAACGACCACGGCCAAGGGGCACTGAATCATGCTGGAAGTCATTCTGTGTTCGCTGGTCACCATCCTGCCCGACTATCTTTTCCGCCGCTATGTGCAGGGAAAGCGCTTCGGCAAGGAAATCACCTTCTTCTCGGTCTGGTATGAGCTGCGCTTTGGCATCACCGGTTGCTTCATGCTGACCGTGGCGCTGATTACCGTCGTCTTTTACTACCACCCCTCGTCGACGGCCGTGGCCGTGCAGTTCCGCACCGTCCCGATCATCGCCGATACCAATGGCCGCGTGGCCGAGGTCTATCTGGGCATCAGCGACAAGGTGAAGGCGGGCGACCCGCTGTTCCGCATGGACACCACCCGCCAGGAGGCCGCGGTCGAAACCCAGCGCAAGCGCATCGCCGAGGCCGAGGCCGCCATGGTCGTTGCCGCCGTCGACGTGACCGCCGCCGATGGCAAGGTCTCCGAGGCGCGCGCCACCCTGCAGCAGGTCCAGGACGACCTGCGCACCAAAAGCGAGCTTGTGAAGGGCGGCTCGACCGCCGTGGCGCGCCGCGATCTGGAAACGCTGCAGGTCAGCGAGGCCGCCGCCAAAGGCGCGCTGGCCGCCGCCGAGGCGACGCGCGACGCCGCCCAGCAGCGCCTTGACACGCTGCTGCCAGCGCAGAAGGCCACCGCCGAGGCCGCGCTGCGTCAGTCCGAAATCGAGATCGAGAAGGCGACGATCCGCGCCGGCGTCTCGGGCCGGGTCGAGCAGTTCACCCTGCGTCCGGGCGACATGGTCAGCTCGGTCCTGCGTTCGGCGGGCGTGCTGATCCCCGACGAGGCCGGCCGCAACTCGATCCAGGCGGGCTTCGGCCAGATCTCGGCGCCGGTGATCAAGGTCGGCATGATCGGCGAGGTCTCGTGCAATACGACGCCGTGGCAGGTGATTCCGGTCGTGGTCAGCGACAAGCAGGACTACATCGCCTCGGGGCAGTTCGGCGGCGGCGAGCGGCTGGTCGATGTCAGCGACGTCCGCCGCGACGGCACGGTGCTGGTCTATATGGAGCCGCTTTATCCCGGCGGTTTCAAGGACATCGTCCCGGGCAGCCAGTGCATGGCGAACCTGTATTCGAACCACCACGAACAGATCGCCGACCCCAACACCTCCTGGGGCCGCGGCCTTGCGCTGCACGGCGTCGACGCGCTGGGGCTGGTCCACGCGATGCTGCTGCGCATCCAGGTGGCCCTGATGCCGTTCCGCACGCTGGTCTTTTCGGGCGGTCATTGAGGCCGGGGCGGGGCGCCTCGGCGCCCGCCCCGCGTGGTTATGGCACAAGGGCGGTACTTGTGCCGGCGGGCTGCGGCTGGGCTGAAGCCGTTCGAAGATGAGAGCGGTAAACGGCGGGTTTTTGAGTTTTCAGTCTTGTAGCGGGGCTGGCTCATCACTCCGGGTTTGCGCAAGTATCCGATTGTTCCGGCCTTCAACAAACGCCATCATCGACTCGCGATACGCGAGATAGGCGGGGACGTCGGCGGGCAGGGGCTTCGACTCGAAGCCATCGAAGGGTAACGTGAATCGCACTGCCGAACCATTGCTCGTGGTGAGATCCTGCAGCAGAAAAAAGTCCGCGTAGCCTTCGAAGGAGCCGAAGAGAGAGAAAAAGTTTGCATAGCGCGTAAGCACTTCGCTCAGTGGGCTTGCTTCGCCTGCATAGTGCCGTCGGATGCACTCCAATGTAAGGTCAAAGCGGTCGCGGATTTTCGCGTGCATGCCGCGCGCGCCGTTGATCGTCGCTTTCCCGTCCACCTTCCTCGCCGGGAAGACGATGTAGGCGCCGATAGTTAGCACGAGCTCATAAAAGCTGTCGAGATCGTTTACCGGAACCTGTTCGATGATTGGCGCGGTCGCTTTAATGTATCGATAGCTATGTCCGATTGAGTCGCTGGACAGGCTGAACTCGCCCAGTTCCGAGCGGTGATGGAGGTATTGCCCGGGTACGTCCAACGAGAGGTCGAACCTCTTGCCGTTCGGCAATGGCTTGCTCCAGAGCGTTCGGTGAAAACGCCGCAAGGTAGGGCTGTGGCTGTCAGGGTCTCGGCCGCGAGCGTCGGACGTGACGAGGAAAGTCGTGTCGATCATGGTGTGGGTTCCGGTACGGGGTCATGTCAACATCATCAAAGTCGCAGTCGTGTCCGGCAAGAGGCACGGTAGATCTGAGCTTCTAAAAGTTGTGGATCAAGCAAGGCTTGACGGAGATCTATGTGCCGGATGACGTGACGAAGGGCTAAAGAGCACGCACAGGCATGCACTAACCTACACCGAGGCCAGCGAGCAACTCGGCTGGGCGCGCAGCGCATTGGCTGCAGCTTTCAGCGGCAGTCAGGTGCCGAGACATGAGCGCGCTCTTCGATCGCTGATGACGCTGATCGATGAGGGGCGGGCCTGATGGACAGCAAAACCGGAACAACCGAGGTCTGTCCGACTCGGACGCGTTCGTACGCTCGGACGGACAGCTTTATACTATCCAGTAAGTAGCTGAAATATTTTGATTTTTGGCTCCGGCGGTAGGGATCGAACCTACGGCCAATTGATTAACAGTAAGTCTAGACGCGCCGCGCAACCTACGGTATAGTCCCGGGGTTGTGCCCAAGTGCCTGTAAAGGCGGGGTTACTGCGGACCACACGGGGGCATACAGAGCCCCGCCCGACTAACCCGACCTTTGCCTGCCCCGTCTTAGCACCGTCTTAGCCCGAACCGCCACAGGAACAAAAAATGAACACGCAGCCCACCAAGCTCTCCAAGGACGTGCTGGACAAGCTCCCGCCCGCCGCCTCCGGCCAATACATCGTGCGCGACACGGAGGAGCCCGGCTTCTTCGTCGTGGTCGGTGCCCGGACAAAGACCTTCACCGTGCAGGTGGACGTGGTGTCGCCCTTGGGCAAGCGGTCCACCAAGAAGCGGGCGGTGGGGAAGTGGCCGGAGGTGAGCGTGGCCGATGCCCGGAAGGCGGCGCGTGAGGCCAAGGTTGAGATTGCCCGGGAGGGCGGGGGACGGGAGGGCGGCGCGCTGACCTTCGGCGCGGCATGGGTGGAGCTGCGCGCGGCGATGGAGCTGGAGGTGGCCGCCGGGCGGCGCAGCGCCGCGACCGTGAGGGGCTATGACTACTGCTACCGCCTGCTGGCCGACTGGGAAAAGACCCCGCTGGCAAAGCTGTCCGACCACACGCCCGAGGTCCGCAAGCGGCACCGGGAGTTGAGCGCAACGAGCGGCCCCTCCTCCGCCAACGGGGCGATGGTGTTCCTGCGCCGTGTCTACAACTATGCCCGCAAGCGGCGGCTGGACCCGAAGCTGCCCCACTTCAACCCGGTTGACTCCATCGACTTCAACCCCCAGCAGCGCCGCGACACGGCCATGGGCGCGTCTGAGTTGGCCGGGTGGTTCAAGAAGCTGCGCGCCCTGCCCAACCCGGTGCGTCAGGAGTTCCACCTGTTCTGCCTTCTGTCGGGTTCCCGCCCGGGGGCGCTGACCGTCGCGCGGTGGGAACACCTGGACATGAAGCGGCGCGTCCTGCACATCCCCAAGCCCAAGGGGGGAGAGCGGCGCGCATTCGACATTCCGCTGTCCCGGGCGATGATTGCGTGCCTTGCGCGGGTGCGGCGGGCGGGCCGGATGGTGAATGCCGTGAACGCGGCGGAGTGGATTTTCCCGGGGGAGGGCGCGCGGTCCCACCGTGCCGACTTCGCCGGTCACATCGTCGCCTATCAGGAGGATCGGGAGGCGCTGCCCAAGTTCGGCGGGGACCTGCGGCAGACCTACAAGACCCTGTCGCCGGAGGCCGGGCTGTCCAAGACTGACGTGATGATCCTGATGAACCACGCAGACGGGGACGTGAGCGATGGCTACATGACCCGCTCCAAGGTCGCGGAAGCCTACCTGCGTGGGCAGCAGGAGGCCATGAGCCGCTACATCATGGAGGCCCTCAAGCGGGGATAAGTCACTGTCCCCGCTTGGGAATGTCTTGCGTGACAACAAGCAGGGGCTTTACCGGCCCGAGGCTGTGGGCTATGGTGGCCCATCGACTATGCATCCGCGTCGGCCCACCGGGAAGTGCCGCGCGCGGGGAGCGCCCTGACACACCGGGGCGCGGGGCAACCCGGTGGGCACCCTTCGGTGCCGATGCCCTGTCACCTAACCGACCGCAACAGGTGAAGCGGTCTGGACTGGTGACGACCATGAACCCAGACATTGACGACATTGTGCGCCGCGTCGTGGCGCGCGTGAAGGATGAGCTTGTCACGCCGGAATGGCTGACCCCCGACCAAGCCGCCACCTACTGCGGCCTGACCGCCCGGGGCCTTGAGGACCTCCGCTACCGGCGGGTTGGCCCCGTCGCCTCCAAGGTGGGTGGGCGCATCGTGCGCTACCGCCGTGCCGACCTTGACGCATGGCTTGAGGCGGGGCGTGAAGCATGAGCGTGGATCACGAAATGGAAAGCGCCCCCCGCCGGGAAACGGGGAGCGCTCAGGAGACCAATCAGGACCGCGACCCTTGCAAGGTCCCCGAAGTTATACCCGGGAACGGTGAGGCGGGCGACCAGAATTGCTTGTTGCCGTTCCTGCGGGGTTGGTCTGAGGGTGGCCCGTGGTGGCCCACGGCAATTCCGCGCGAGGGTGGCGGGACTGAGACCCGGACCTTCACCGACCTTGATGCACTGGCCGCATGGGTGGCCGGGCTCGTGGGCGTCAAGAACCTCTACTTCTCTGTCAACGACCTGTCGCCCAACACGCGGGGGAAGGCCAGCAAGGATGAGGTCACGCGCGTCAGGGGGCTGCATGTTGACATTGACCCGCGCGCGATTGACGGCGGGGTGAAGGGCA
>JAXMDJ010000030.1:0-49763 GCA_046348875.1 Paracoccus sp. (in: a-proteobacteria) | reverse complement strand
CCTATGTGCTGTGGGCGCTGTCGGTGCCGGTCGCGATGGGCGTGCTGGTCATTCTGCTGCTGCGGCTGGCGATCCACAAGCTGCCGCATGTGTCGATGGCGGCGTCGAGCTGGCTGGCGCTGGGGCCCATCGACACGGGCGCGCTGGGGCTGCTGACGCTGGGCAAATCGGCGCCGGCAATCCTGACCGCAAACGGGCTTGGCGATTACGCCGCGGCCGCGTCGGGGATCGGGGTGATCGGCGGCACGCTGATCTGGGGCTATGGGCTGTGGTGGTTCGCCATGGCGGTGCTGATCACCGCCCGCTATGCGCGCGAGGGGATGCCCTTCAACCTGGGCTGGTGGGGCTATACCTTTCCGCTGGGGGTGTTCGCGCTGGCGACGCTGAAGCTTGCCGCGGTAATCCCGCTAGGCGCGATCCACAGTTTCGGAAATCTGCTGGTTGGGTTGCTGGCGCTCTGCTGGATCACCGTGGCCGCGCTGACGATCCGCGGCGCGTGGCGGGGCGACCTTTTCGCCGCCCCCTGCCTGAAGGGCTGAGCCGCAGGTCAGTCGATGATGTGATAGCCGCCATCGACATAAAGCGTGTCGCCCGTGATCAGCCGGGCGGCATCATGGGCCAGAAAGGCCACCGCCATGCCGACATCCTCGATCGAGACCAGACTGCGCGTCGGCGCCTTTGCCCGCGCCTTGTCCAGCAGCGCGTCGAATTCAGGGATGCCCGAGGCCGCCCGCGTCGCCAGCGGACCCGGCGAAATGGCATGGACGCGGATGCCCTTGGGGCCAAGTTCGGCGGCGATATAGCGCACGGCGGATTCCAGCGCGGCCTTGGCGACGCCCATGATGTTGTAATTCTCGACCACCGCCTGCGCGCCGTAAAAGCTCATGGTGAACAGGGTGCCGCCGTTCTTCATCAGGGGCTCGGCCAGATGCGCGGTGCGGATGAAGGACCAGCAGGACACATCCATCGTCGTCAGGAAGCCCGGCTTTTCCACATCGGTGACGCGACCGCCAAGGGCCTCGCGCGGGGAAAAGGCGATGGAGTGCAGGACGAAATCCAGCTCGCCCCAGCTTTCGGCGATGCGCGCGAAAACGGCCTCAAGCTGGCCGTCCTTCAGCACGTCCAGCGGCAAAAGCAGCGGCGCGTTGATCTGGCGGGCCAGCGGCTCGACATAAGGCAGCGCCTTGTCGTTGAGATAGGTCACCGCCACCTCGGCCCCCAGCGCGTGAAAGGCCTTGGCGCAGCCCCAGGCGATGGACTGGTCGTTGGCGATGCCGATGACCAGCCCGCGCTTGCCGCGCAGAAGGTTGGGGATGTTCAGATCGGCGTCGATCATCGGCGCGCTCCTTTTCCTTGAGGCCATGCCCTGCGGCCTGTCCTAGCTGCGGTCACTTCGCGGCGATCAGCACGTCTGCCGTTGCCCCGTCGCAGGCCGGCAGGTCGCGGGTCAGCGCGACGGTCGCGCGGGCGATGTTCAGTTCCTCATCCGTGGGGATGCGCATGATGCGCAGGCCCGAGCCGGGGGCGGTCAGGTCGATCTCTCCGGCCGCGTTCCGGTCGTCGTCCAGCCGGGCACCCAGCCAGGCGCAGCCGGCGACGACCTCGGCGCGGGTCGCGGCGTCGTTCTCGCCGATGCCGGCGGTGAAGACGATGCCGTCGATGCCGCCCATGACGGCGGCCAGCGCGCCGATCTCGCGCAGGATGCGGTGGACGAAGAGCGCGATGGCCGCGCGCGCCTCGGGCGCGTCCGAGGCCCGCAGCGCCCGCATGTCCGACGATATCCCCGAGACGCCCAGAAGACCGGACTTCTTGTAGATCAGGTCCTCGATCCCGCGGGCGTCAAGGCCATATTCATCCATCAGATAGATCAGCACGCCCGGGTCCAGCGCACCGCTGCGCGTGCCCATGACAAGGCCGTCGACGGCGGTAAAGCCCATGGTGCTGGCGACGCTGCGGCCATCGTCGATGGCGCACAGGCTGGCACCATTGCCCAGATGCGCGACGACCACCTTGCCCCGCGCAAGGTCCGGCGCCAGCACCCGCAGGCGCGCGGCGATGTAGTCATAGGAAATACCATGAAAACCGTAACGGCGCACGCCCGCATCGGTAAGGGCGCGGGGCAGGGCGAAGCTGCGCTCGACCCAGGACTGGCCGGCATGGAAGGCGGTGTCGAAACAGGCGACCTGCGGCAGGTCCGGGCGCGCGGCGCGCAGCGCCCGGATGGGCGCAAGGTTATGAGGCTGGTGCAGGGGCGCCAGCGGGACGAACCGTTCCAGTTCAGCCAGCAGCGCGTCGTCGATCAGCACCGGCCCCGCATGGCCGGGGCCGCCATGGACGACGCGGTGTCCGACCGCATCCAGCGCCGGATTGCCAAGCGCCGCCGTGGCCATGCCGATCAGGATCCGGGTCGCGCCGGCATGATCGACCGGCCCCGGCGATTGCTGGGCCAGCAGCTCGCCATCGGGGGAAAAGACCAGCGCCTTCGGCGCCACGCCGATCCCCTCGAAGCGGGCCTTGACCAGCAGCGCGGGCTGGGCCGCCGGGCTATAGGCGGCAAGCTTGATGCTGGAGGAACCAGCATTCAGGACTGCAATGCAGGACATGGTCGGACCTCGTCTGTCGTCTGGGATCGGGGATCAGGCGGCTGTGGCGGCCATCTTGTCGCGCCGGGCCGCCACCATCATCGCAGCGACCGCGCAAGAGGCGTAGCGCGTCACCAGCGAATCCGCCCGGCTGGTCAGGATGATCGGCACCCGCGCACCCAGGACCACGCCCGCGCAATCGGCGCCGGCCAGAAAGGACAGGCTTTTCGCCAGCATGTTCCCGGCCTCAAGATCGGGGACCACCAGCACGTTCGCGTGCCCCGCCACGGGCGAAACGATCTGCTTCACCCTGGCCGCCTCAACGCTGATGGCGTTATCCAGCGCAAGCGGGCCGTCCAGCACGGCGCCGGTGATCTGGCCGCGGTCGGCCATCTTGCACAGCGCCGCCGCCTCGACGGTCGAGGGCACCTTGGGGTTCACCGTCTCCATCGCCGACAGGATCGCCACCCGCACCTCGGGCAGGCCAAGCGCGTGGCCAAGGTCGATGGCGTTCTGCACGATATCGACCTTTTCGGCCAGCGTCGGCGCGATATTGACCGCCGCATCGGTGATGATCAGCGCGTCCTCATGGCCGGGCACGTCCATGACGAAGCAATGGCTGATGCGCCTTTCGGTGCGGATGCCGGTGGCTTGCGCGACCACCGCGCCCATCAGCTCATCCGTGTGCAGGCTGCCTTTCATCAGCGCATCGACCTTGCCCTGGCGGACCAGCTCGACCGCCTTGGCGGCGGCGTCGTGGCTATGCGCGGCCTCGACCACCGTAAAATCCGCGATGTCGATGCTGTTGCTGGTGGCGACGTCGCGGATCTTGGCCGGCGGCCCGACGAGGATGGGGCGAATAAGCCCCATCCATGCCGCCTCGACCGCGCCTTGCAACGAGACCGCATCGCAGGGATGGACCACCGCCACCCGGATGCTGCCCTGTTCCACCGCGCGGTCGATCAGCGCGCGGTATTTTTCGCGGTCGTGGTGGGTTTTCTTGGCGTCCATCATGCTTATTTCCCCGAAATCTTGCGGATCGTGGCGATCTTGCGGTCGCCGGCGAAAAGGTCATCGACCCTTCTGAGCCGACGCGCCGTTTCAGCATTCAGCTTGCCCTTGGCGCCGACGATGCCATCGATGATCGCGGCAACGCGCACGGCCCGGTCCGGGTTCCCGCGCACCATCTGCGGGATCGCCGCCATGGCGCGGTCGCGGTCGGCGCGCAGCAGGGCCGCCTGCCGGCGCAGGATATCCTTGAGCGCGGCAACCGGCAGCACCTCGGCATCCGCCTCGGATGCTGCCTGATAGATCTGCTGCATGGCATGGAACTGGCGTTCGTCGACGCCGCTGCCATGCATCACATAGATCAGCGCCCGCAGGCCCGCCGCGACCAGACCGCCCTTGTCCATGTCGGTTTCGGGATCGACCAGCGCATCGGCCTGCTGCAACGCGCCCGAGGCGCGGTTGGCCGTCTGCGCCGCGTCGGATTTCAACCCGACCGCAGCTTGCAGCACCGGCGAGCCATAGATCGCGTGAAACATCGTCTCGGCCCAGACCTCGCGTGCCTTGCCGGCCATCTCAAGCCCGCTGACGATCCATGACGACATCAGCTTTTCATATTGCACGAAGGGGTTGTCGGGCGATGCCGGATGGCGCTTGCCCGTCGCACGCAGGTTCTGCGCGATCTCGGCCACGGAACCCATCAACGGATTGAGGTCCGAGAATGTGCGGAAGGCGACGCGGTTCGGGTGCATCTCGCGCAGGAAATGCGCGCTGGCCGGGGTCGAGACCATCCTGACCAGCGGGCTGACCAGCGACCGGTAAAGGCCCTGATTGATTTCCGAGACCCGGGCAGCGGCGGCAAACTTGCGTTCGTCATCGTCCGAGTTGTGCCCCAGCGCGCGGATGTCATCCAGCGTGCGCGGCACGAGACGGGCGACATAATTGCCCTTGACCAGATCGGCATTTGCGGTCCTGTCGCCCAGATCGGTCAGTTCAAGTTCGTAAAGACCCGGCACCAGCGTGTCGATCATCTGCATGTTCATGGTGATTTCCTCGTGTTCCTTGTTCGCGACGGAACCGGAAACGAATATGCCCAGATGGCCGATGCTTTGATGCGTGCAATAGACGACGGTCTGGCCGTTCTGGATGATCTGGTCGACGTCGTCGTAAAGATCCAGCAGCCAGTCCAGCGCCTGCTGCGGCGGGGTGATATCGTCACCCCATGAACACAGCACGATGATCGGCGACTTGATCTTGCGCAGATCGATGCGGGCGCCATCGCTCATGATCGTTTCGCCGGCGGTCAGGCGGTTGCCCACGAACAGCTCATCGACGATGAACTGCATTTCCTCGGCGTTCAGCTCGACCGGGGTGCCCCACCATTTTTCGAACTCAAGATAGCGCGGCCCCTCGGTATCGACCTTGGAATAGACGTTATAGGGCTTTTTCCACAAGGTATTGGCAGGATTGTTCGATTCGAAGTTCGAGACCAGCCACGCGCCGTCGAACGTGCCGTCGCCCAGATCGCCGGTCAACGAGGTCAGCCAGCTTCCGCCCAGGTTGCCGCCAAGATAGCGCATCGGGTTCTTGCCGCGCACCCCCGCCCAATATGACAGCGGCGCCCCCGCCAGCAGGATCGGACCCGCCAGTTCGGGATGCAGCGCCGCGGTCATCATCACCTGCCAGCCGGCCTGGCAATTGCCGATCAGAACCGGCTTGCCCCCGGCGTCCGGGTGCAGGTCGATGACGGTGCGGATGAACTCCGCCTCGGCGCGGCAGACATCCTCGACGGTCTGGCCGGGCATCGGCTGCGGCAGGAAGCCCACGAAATAGCAGGGATGGCCGGCCTTCAGGGCGATGCCGATCTCGCTGTCATGCTTCATGCCGCCGATGCCGGGGCCATGGCCCGCGCGCGGGTCGAAGACGATGAACGGGCGTTTCGTCTGGTCGACCACGACCCCCTCGGGCGGGGTGATGCGGACCAGCGCGTAATTGACGGGGCGGTCGAAACTGCGGCCATCGCTGACCACCTCGGCGTCGAAATTCAGGACGTTCGGCGCAACCTGTTGAATCCGTTCTTCGTAATTATTTCCGCGCTGTCGCAGAATATCCATGAACAGGACCGAACGCTCCATCGCGTCCTGCATATATTCGACCCAGGGATTTACCGGGATGTTGCTGGCCAGGTTTTGCATGTGATACCTCAATTCATATGGAAACGCACCATGAGGGCATTCCATATCCGGGGACGCCGTCATATACGCAATTGATGAACGATAAATCCGGCGATTGAAAAATCAGCGCCGAATTGCGTGATGTTTCAACGCCGAAGTCAGATCTGCCAGGTAATGTAAATGCCGATGTCGCCGGGCATTCCGTTCGGCCAGTCGACGATCTGCGCCTTGAGATGGTAGCCAAGCGGTTGCAGATGTTCCTTCCAGAACTCGTAGACAAGGCGGGGCCTGCCGGTCAGCGTGTCGGGCCATTCAGGCTCGGCCTGATTGATGGCGCGACCATGATCGGTGCAAAGTTCGTTGGGGAAACGGGCGACCATGATCTCGTCCTCGCCCTTCAGCGCGGTTTCCTTGAGGCGATAGAGAAAGCTCGTGATGGTCTTTTCGTCGATCGGATCGGTCGAGCGCAGCCGCTCGATCAGCGCCTGCCGCTGCGCTTCGGCCTTGCTTGAGGCAGAGCGGGCGCCTTGCGTCTTGGCCGCCTGGGCTTCCTCGATCCGATGCTTCAATTCCTTCACCGACATAAGAAGGTCGTGGTCTTCGGCGGGGAAATGATTTTCGATGCTTGTCATGCTTATACCTTTCAACAAGGAGTGAGCCGCGCTGCTGTCATTTACCACATGGGGCCTTCACACGATATTTCCAGAGCGGGAATATCGGACGTCGCGTCATGAAAACTGAATGATTACAACATAAACTACAGCGCGGATCATCGCTTATACGATGAACGGCCGCGACCGGATTATAGTTCCCGGCCAGATTTGAAAAATCAAGACATTTGATGCATTTTCGGGCAGCGGCGCGGATTTTTGCCGGGGATCGCGTCAACCTGTCGCAGGAGCCGCAGATGCGGGCCGGATCGCGGCGCATGTGCGGCCACGCGGCGCCATCCCACAAAAGGGGCGCCATGTCGCAAAGGGGTACCGGACCATGCGGCCCGGCGCCCGGGGGTTTTCAGGTCACACCAGCACGCCGGTGGTGCGCAGCCGCGCCAGATCGCCCAGCAGACCCGCCGCCACGGTGATCCGCGCCAGCGTCGGCTCGCCCTTGCCGACCAGCTGCGCAAGCTGCTCGCCCGCGCTGGCGATGCGCGCATCGCTTTCCGGCAAGGCCTTGATCGCCGCACGGCCACCCTGCTGTTCGCGCAAAAGCGCCGCCGTCAGGTCGCGGCGCGCGGCAGCGATCTGGGTCACGGCACGGGACAGCGCCATCGCCTCGAACTGTTCGGTCGCGGGAACATGCTCGGCGGCCAGCAGCAGCCGGTCGATGCGCAGCGCATCGGTCACGGCAAAATAGGCCTGCGCCGTGCGGTCCAGCCCGGTGCCGGTATCGGTGGCGATCTGCATGATCTCGGGCACCCGGGTCATCAGCACGAGGTCGGCGATCTCGCGGGCCAGCCGCTCGGGGACGCCGCCCTCGACATAGGTGGCGATGGCGGCACGGATTTCCTCGGCGCTGTCGGGACTGACCGAGGCCCGCAAGGTGCCGCGCAGCTTCTGCATGCCGTCGCGCAGCCGCGCCACCGCACCGGCAACCGGGCCATGCGTCAGACCGGTGCGCAGCACGCGTTCCGTCACCAGCGCGAAGATGCGGCCCACCTCCTGATAAAGCCGGTTCTGCAACATGCCGCCGATCCTGTTGTCGAGCGCGTCGATCTCGGCATAGATGCGGGACAGATCGAAGCCGTCCAGCGCCAGCACCGCCGCCCGCACCACGTCCGCGGCGACAAAGCCCGTCGCATCCGTCAGCGTCGAGACAAACGCCGGGCCGCCGCGATTGATCACCTCATTGGCAAGGACCGTGGCGATGATCTCGCGCCGCAGCCGGTGGGCGTGAATGTCGGCGGCATAAGCCTTGCGCATCTTCGCGGGGAAGTAACGCTCAAGCGTGGCGGTGAAATAGGGATCGTCAGGAAGTTCGCTGGCCACCACCTCATCGAAAAGCACCAGCTTGGCATAGGACAGCAGCACGCCGATTTCCGCCCGCGTCAGCGGCTTGCCGGTCTGGTAACGCTCGCCCAGAGTCTGGTCGCTGGGCAGCGTCTCGACCTTGCGGTTCAGGTGGCCTTCGTCCTCAAGCCGGGTCATCAGCCGGCCCAGCGGCGTGCGGTTGGCGGCCCCCCGCATCTCGGTCAGCGAAATTGCCAGCGACTGTTCATAGTTGTTGCGCAGGACCAGATGCGCGACCTCATCCGTCATCGAGGCCAGCAGCTTGTTGCGTTTGGGCCGCGGCAGGCGGTCGTCATGCATCGCCGGGGCCAGCGCGATCTTGATGTTCACCTCGACATCCGAGGAATTCACGCCGGCCGAGTTGTCGATGGCGTCCGAGTTGCAGCGCCCGCCGTTCAGCCCGAATTCGATCCGGGCCTTTTGCGTGACGCCCAGATTGGCGCCTTCGCCGATCACGCGCGCCCGCAGATCGGCGGCGGCAACGCGGATCGCGTCATTGGCGCGGTCGCCGACCTCGGCATCGGTTTCATTGCTGCCGCGAATATAGGTGCCGATGCCGCCGAACCACAGCAGGTCGACCGGCGCCTTCAGGATCGCCGAGATGATCTCGAACGGGGTCGCCTGCGCCTTGTCCAGCCCGATGGCGGCCTGCGCCTGCGGCGTCAGCGTCACCAGCTTTTCCGCGCGCGAGATGATCATCCCGCCCTCGGACAGCGCGCTGCGGTCGAAATCCTGCCAGCTTGACCGCGGCAGGGCGAACATGCGCCTGCGCTCCGCAAAGGTCCGGGCGGCGTCGGGATCGGGGTCGATGAAGATGTCGCGGTGATCGAAGGCGGCGATCAGGCGCGTCTGCTCGGACAGCAGCATGCCGTTGCCGAACACGTCGCCCGACATGTCGCCCACACCCGCGACGGTGAAGGGCGTGGTCTGGATATCGATATCCATTTCGCGGAAATGGCGCTTCACGGCCTCCCATGCGCCGCGGGCGGTGATGCCCATCTTCTTGTGGTCATAGCCGGCCGAACCGCCCGAGGCGAAGGCGTCGTCCAGCCAGAACCCGGCCTCTTGCGCAAGGCCGTTCGCGGTATCCGAAAATGTCGCCGTGCCCTTGTCGGCGGCGACGACGAAATAGGGGTCGTCGCCGTCGATGCGCAGCGTGTCCGGCGGTGGCACCACATCGGGGCCGACGATATTGTCGGTCACCGACAAAAGCGTGCGGATGAAGGTCTTGTAGGCATCCTTGCCGGCGTTGAAGATTTCATCGCGGCTGCCGCCCGCGGGCAGTTGCTTGGGGTAAAAGCCGCCCTTGGCACCCACCGGCACGATGACGGCGTTCTTGACCTGCTGGGCCTTGACCAGCCCCAGCACCTCGGTCCGGTAGTCCTGCGCCCGGTCGGACCAACGCAACCCGCCGCGCGCGATGGGGCCAAAGCGCAGATGCACACCCTCGACCTCGGTGCCGTAGACGAAGATCTCGCGATAGGGGCGGGGTTCGGGCAGGCCGTCCAGCGCGTGGGGGTCAAGCTTGAAGGCCAGCACCGCCGGCGGGTTGCCGTCCGCGCCCTGCTGGAAGTAGTTGGTGCGCAGCGTCGCCTGCACGGCATTGACATAGCGGCGCAGGATGCGGTCGTCGTCAAGGCTGGGCACGGCGGCCAGCGCCTCTTCGATGGCGGCGGCGATGGCGCGGCATTTGCGTTCGCGCGTTTTTTCGGCCAGCGCCGGGTCAAGGCGCGCGACGAACAGCCTGAAAATATCGGCGGCAATGCCCGGATAGCGGTTCATCGTATCCGCGATATAGCCTTGCGAATAGGTGATGCCGGTCTGGCGCAGGTAGCGGGCATAGGCGCGCAGCACCGTCACCTCGCGCGCGGTCAGCCCGGCCAGCAGGATCAGGCGGTTGAAGGTGTCGTCCTCGATCAGCCCGTTCCAGGCGGCGAGAAAGGATTCCTCAAGCATCGGGCCGATCTTTTCCAGATCGATGGGGCTGCCGTCGCGGTTGACCAGCTCCATGTCGTGCAGGACGACAAGGCGCGGCTCTGACCCGGCCTGATGCACGGTGATGTCATGGGTCTGTTCGCTGATGACGCGGAAGCCCAGGTTTTCCAGCACCGGCACCCGCCGCGACAGCGACACCGGCGCGCCGGCGTGGAAGATCTTCAGCTCGACCGTGTCGTCGCGCCGGATTTCGCGCGGGTAGTGATAGAAGGAAATGCGGATCGGGTCGTCGGGACGGACGGCGACGATATCGGGCAGGTCGCCATAAGCCTCGGCCGGGGGGAAGACGGACTGATAGGCGGCGCTGACCTCAAGCCCGACGCCGTCCTGCCGCGCCAGCAGGTCGAAGCGGTCGTTCCAGCGGGTGACGATGCCGCGCACGGCTTCCTCGTGCCTGGCCTGCGGGATGCGCGGCGTCTTGCCGCCCGAGCGTCCGATGATGAAATGCACCCGCGCCAGTCCGCCTTCCGGGAAGGCCGGATAATAGGCCGAGACGCGGCCGTCATAGGCGGTCCTGAGATAGGCGCCGATGCGTTCGCGCACGTCCGAGGTATATTGTTCGCGCGGCACGAAGACGATCACCGACACGAAGCGGTCGAACTGGTCGGCGCGCGCCAGTACGCGCACGCGCGGACGGTCGGCCAGGTCGTTGATCTGTTCGCAGAAGCGCGCCAGCAGACCGGTATCGATCTGGAAAAGATCGTCGCGCGGATAGGATTCCAGCGTATTCGCCAGCATCTTGCCGGAATGGCTTTGCGGGTCGTAGCCGAAATGGTCGATCACCTTCGCCAGCTTGTCGCGCAGCAGCGGAATATCCGCCGCCTGCCGCGTATAGGCGGTCGAGGTGAACAGCCCGACGATGCGCAATTCGCCGGTCACGTTGCCCTTGGCGTCGAAGCGCTTGACGCCGATGTAATCCATGTAGGCGCGGCGGTGGACGACGGATTTCACATTGGCCTTGGTGACCAGAAGGAATTCGGGGCCGTCAAGAAAGGCCAGGATTTCCGGCGTGGTCAGCACGCTGTCCTTGCCCTGCCGCAGAACCCGCACATCGGGATTGGCAAGGATTCCCAGACCCTTGCCCTTGCCGCGCTCGACGACGGCGGCGGCACCCTTGCCGGAATAGGTGTATTCGCGCATGCCAAGGAAGGTGAAGTTGTTGTCGCGCAGCCAGCCCAGGAAGGCCAGCGCCTCGTCCTGGTCGGGTTTGCGGCGGCCGGCGTCATGCGTCGCCATCTCGTGCATGGCCTGATCCAGCAGCGCGGTCATTCCCGGCCAGTCCTGCACCGCCTGATGCACCTGGTCGAGCACGTCGCCGATGCGCCGTGCCAGTTCCGTGGCCTCGGCCGCCGTCAGCGCGGAAAGATGGATCTGGATATGGCTGACGCGCTCGTCGGGCTGGCTTTCGCCATCGGGATCGAACAGCGTGATCGGCTGGCCGGGCCGCACGACAAGGATCGGGTGCACGGCCAGATGGATGTCGCGATGGGTGCTGGTCACCTCACCCATGATCGAATCGTAAAGGAAGGGGGTGTTGTGTTCGGTCACCGCGATGACCGAAACGGGCTTGCCCCCGGGTTCGACCCCCGGGACCGCGGCGATCGAGACGCGCGGCTTGCCGCCGTCCCATGTCCTGATCTCGCTTTCGGCATGGGCCGCGACCAGCGCCAGCATGTCCGGGGTATATTGTTCAAGGTCGTCCTTGCTGGCGCGTTTGAACAGGATTTCCGGGTCCAGAGACAGCTCGCCCGCCGCCCCGGCGATCTTGCGCGCATCGTCGATCCGCTTGTCGCGTTTCCCGCTCATACTGGTTGCCATGACACTTCCCCCTGAAAGCAATAAGCAATGTCCCGCAGAAAAAGAGGCGGTCCATGGGCGGACGCCTGCGGGTCTGTCGTTTCTGCCGTGTGGTCGTCCTCTCCTCTCCGGCATGATCCGGGGGTTTCGGGGGATTTTCAACTTGTTTCACCGCATCGGGCACGACCATAGCCCGGCCGGATTAAGGCCGGGTTAATGCGGGCTGCGAATAACCGGGAAAAACGCGCGCAAATGCCGCAGATGACGGGCAGCCCGGCCGTTCATCGCCGGGCCGCCGCAATCGGGATCAGGGGTCGGATCAGCCGGGATAATCGGCCAGCAACGCCTCGGCCGCCAGCCGGCCAAGCGCGTTCGAGGCCAGCGGGCTGTCGCCGGTCAGCAGCTTGCCGTCGCGATGGACCTGGCCGGTGATGCCGGTGTTCAGCACCTTGATGCCCAGCTTTTCCAGCGACTCGGCCAGAAGCCAGCGCAGATGGCCGGGGATATAGCCGATATCGACATTCGCGCCCTCGTCCAGCGCATCGGGGAAGACGCAGATTTCATAGCCGCGATAGGGGTAGCTTTCGGGTTCGCCATCCACCGCCAGCGCCAGAAGGCACGCGGGCCCATGGCACAGCGTCACCACATAGCGGTCGTTTTCCAGCGCCCATTCCAGCGCCTGCTTCATGTCGCGGTTGGTGGGGATGTCGTTCAGCGCGCCATGGCCGCCGGGGACCAGCACGGCGACGTAATCCTGCATGTCGGAGGCAAGGATATCGGCCAGCTTCTTCGGCTGTTTGAATTTCGGCAGGTAGCGGGCATAGAACTCGGCCACGGCGGCGTCCTGCCGGGGCATCGCCCACATCTCGAACTTGACCGGGTTGCCCGACAGCGTCGTGACCTCGATCTCGAAGCCGGCCTTGTCCAGATGCATCATCGGCAGCATGGTCTCGACCGGGTGGTTGCCGCTGGAAAACATGGTGCCGTTCTTCATCAGCACATAGCGTTCGTCGGTCGCCACCATCAGGATCTTCTTGCCGCCCCGATGCGGGGCCGCATAGTTCGCACCGTCGAAATCGGTCACGGGCGGGATGTATTGCGACAGCGAATAGAGCGAGGGGAACCAGGCGTTTTCCTCGGCCGGGTCGGCGACGGGGCTGCGGCTAAGCTCTTGGGGGTTGGTCATGGTCCGGTCCTTTCAGGGCTCGACGGGTTGGGGTCAGGTTAATGAATATGTATCGTCCGGGCCGCCTTCAATCACACCACGATTTTATTCGCAAAGCCGCGGGGCCGGATCGCGCCGGCCCCGCCCTCCTGGGTCCCGCCCTTTCGATCAAAGATCCTCGCGCATGACCGCGCCGCCTTCGGCCTCGGTCGGGCGGGCAAAGCGGCCCATGCCGAGATAGGCCCAGCTGCGGCCCACCGAAGTCGCCAGATAGTCGTCGGAATAGCCCGAGTCGATCTCGGCCTGCGGGTTTCCGGGCAGCACCAGCGCCTTCATCAGCGCCAGATACAGCACCAGCCCCAGCGGAAAGCCGATGACAAAGGCGTATTGCGACCACCACGCCGCGACCCCGCCCGCGACGATCCATGCGATCAGCCCGGCGATGTTGAAGCCGTTGGAATAGCGGAACTGGCCGTATTCGCGGTAAAGGTCGGGCACGTTCAGGCAGCGTTTGCGGATGATGTAGTAATCCGCGACGATGATGCCGCCGATCGCCGACAGGAAGGCGCCGTAATAGCCCAGGAACACGAACAGGTTGTTCAGCAGCGCCCAGGGGAAGCACAGCGTCCCGACGATGCCGGCGATGACCACGCCCAGCTTGTAGTTCACCCGGCGCGGCGCAAGGTTGATGAAGGTCAGCGCCGCCGGGATCAGGTTGGCCGAGTTGTTGGTCGACCATTGCGCCAGCACCACCAGCGCCAGCAGGATGAACAGCGACAGGCCCTGACCCTGGCCCTGGATCACCTCGACCGGGTTCCAGTTGCCGGTGGCGACAAAGCTGATGGCGCCGATGCCGGCGATGGCGGCCTGCGTCACCGGCAGCGCGATCAGTTGCGCGACAAAGACGTTGCTGTTGCGACCGACGAAGCTGCGCGTCGGCGTCGTCTTGACGAAGCGCGTCAGGTTCGGGATGTCGATGGTCAGCGTCGACCAGTAGCCCATGTTGGCGATGAACAGGACCAGCGCCGACATCTGCCCCTCGGCGCGGAAGGTCCAGATGTTCACGCCCTTGGTCGCGGCCACGCCCTCAAGCGTGAAATACATCCAGACCGAAATGGCGATGATCGCCGGCGCGGCGATGGCGGCGACGCGCTCGACCGACTTGATCCCCAGCGCGGTGCTGGCCACCTGAAGGACGCCGAACAGCACATACCAGACGAACCAGTTCGACCAGCCCATGAAATATTCGCCGATGCCGTTCAGGGCCAGCGCGCCCAGATAGGTCTGGATGCCGAACCACATGGCCGCGACCACCCCGCGCGAGACCGAGGGCAGATGCGTGCCGTGAATGCCGAAGGGCGCGCGCATGTAGACGGCGAAGGACAGGCCGTGCTCGGTCCCGATATCGGCGGTCAGCATCATCACCGCGCCCACGGCAAGGTTGGCGCCAGCGATGATCAGCAGCACCTCGACCAGGCTGAAGCCGCCCTGGATGCCGGTCGCGCCCAGCGAATAGGTGGCGATGATGACGGCCATGCCCACCCACATCCAGGCATAACCCAGCCAGCCGATGGGGCGCTGGCCCAGTTGCGTGGGCAGGATCGATTCCTCGATCAGCGCGCTTCGCTCATGCTCGGAGCGAGCGATGTCCGATGCGATTGACATGTCTGGTAGTTCTCCCTGTTTGTTATTTGGTCGTGATGGCGGGCGCGGTCGGCGGCTGCTTCATGCGCGTGAAGCCGGCAAGCGAGCGCGCCAGATCGCCGGGCGCATAGCCGCGGCCGATCAGCACCAGCAGGTTGTCGCGCGCATCCGGCTGGCCGGACGCCGGCATGATTTCGGGGCGCTGCACCTCGCGCCGCACGCCTTGCAGCAA
Source organism: Paracoccus sp. (in: a-proteobacteria) (assembly GCA_046348875.1). Classification (GTDB taxonomy): domain Bacteria; phylum Pseudomonadota; class Alphaproteobacteria; order Rhodobacterales; family Rhodobacteraceae; genus Paracoccus. Next base: position 35,160 of record JAXMDJ010000030.1, on the reverse strand, counting down.
AAGCCGCCCGGCCGGCGCGGAGATGACGCCCTTGACCCGCACGATCCGGTCGCCGCGCGCATGAAGCAGCGCCGACAGCCAGACCGTCAGCGCCGTCCAGTCGGTATCGGGACCGATGGCCAGATGCGTGGCCTGCGGCGGCGTCTCGTCGTCCGCCAGCGCGGGCAAGGGGGCGGGCGCGGCGTCGGGCAGGGCGGGCAGGGCGCAGGTCTCGCCCATCACGGCGGCGCGGATATCGGCGCCGGGGTTCAGCAGGCGCAGCGTCGCGACAAGGCGGGCAAGCTCGGCAGGCGCGGCAAGGTCGGTCTTGGTGACGATCAGGCGGTCGGCGGCCAGCACCTGCCGCCGCGCCAGCGGGTCCTCGGCCAGTTGGGTCAGCCCGTGGCGGGCATCGACCAGCAAAAGCGTGGCCTCAAGGCGGAAATGATGGACCAGCACCGGGTCGCCCATGATCGCCGCGACGACCGGCGCCGGGTCGGCAAGGCCGCTGGTTTCCAGCACCACGGCATCGGGCGCGGCGTCACCGGCGCTGTGGTCGTTGGCGATGTCCCGCAGCGCCGCGACCAGCGCCGCGCGCGCGACACCCGAGACCGGGCCGCCCGCCAGCACCGTCAGCCCGGCGGCGCGGCCCAGCAGGGCGTCGTCCACCGGGGCCTCGGCGGCCTCGTTCACGATGACGCGCACGCGGCCCATGGCGCCGGCGTGAAGCTGGTGGCGCAGCCATGTCGTCTTGCCCGCGCCCAGATAGCCGCCCAGCACCGTCAGGGGGATGCGCCGGTCCCGGGCCTCAGCCATCGCCGGCCTCCAGATAGCGCGGATCGAGAGGGTCGATGGGGCGCCCCGCCAGCCGCTCGGCCTCGGCCCAAAGCGTGTCCAGACCGCTGACCATCACCGTGGCGCCACTCTGCGTCGCAAGCTGCATCCCCGGCACCTGACCGTCGTCATGCACGCTCAGCCCGTAGTCGGACAGGATACCCCGCAGAAGCGTGGCGCGGCGAAACCGCATCCGCAGCCGGTCGCCCGGCGTGGCGGCGCCCGCCTCGGTCCAGTGGCCGGGCGCGGCCGGATATCCGCATCCGCTGCACAAGGTCTGCTCCTTCGTTCGGGGCTGGTTCGTTCGGATCGGGCCGGGGGCGGCGATCCGCCCCCGGGGATTGGTTGCGGGGTCAGATCACCGGCGGGCGCTTGCCGCTGTCGAAGGGATAGCGGATGCGGAAATCGGCGGCGATTTCCTCGAACGTCATCCATTCGACGCCGTCATGGCCGTTGATGTAGTCGATCAGCCGCTCAAGCATCATCAGCACCTGCGGACGGCCGGACACGTCGGGATGGATGGTGAAGGGGAAGATGCCATAGTCCATCTCGCGATAGACCCAGTCGAACTGGTCGCGCCACATCTGTTCGATATCGTGCGGATTGACGAAGCCATGGCTGTTCGGCGCCTTCTTCATGAACATCATCGGCGGCAGGTCGTCCACATACCAGTTCGCCCCGATATCGACGAGGTCGATTTCCTTGCCATGTTTCAGCGGATGCATCCAGTCCTTGGCCTGACCCGAATAATCGATGGTGTTCCACTGGTCGCCCACCCGGGCATAAAAGGGCTGAAAGTCGCGATAGCCCTGGCTGTGGTCATAGCTGAAGCCGTATTTCTTCAGCAAAGCCGCGGTCGAGCCCGACATTTCCCACCATGGCGCGACATAGCCGCGCGGGGCCTGCCCGGACAGCTTCTCGATCAGTTCGATGGACTTCACAAGGACGTCCTCTTCCTGCTGCGGGGTCATGGCGATGGGGTTTTCGTGCAGATAGCCGTGGGCGCCGATCTCATGCCCGTCATCCACGATCATCTTCATCACGTCCGGAAAGGTCTCAAGCGAATGGCCCGGGATGAAGAACGAGGTCGCAAGGTCGTATTTCTTGAACAGCCGCAGCAGGCGCGGCACGCCGACCTCGGTCGCGAAGATGCCGCGCTGGATGTCCGAGGGGCTGTCGCCCCCGCCATAAGAGCCGATCCAGCCCGCGACCGAGTCGATGTCGGTGCCAAAGCCGCAGATGATTTTCTTCTTGGACATGGTCTTGCCTCTCCTTTTGTCAGGAACTGTCGTCAGTCATGGCATGGCGCGAAGGATGCTCTCGGCCGTCATCGCGGCTGCGAGCAGCGCGCGGTCGCGCCCCCCGGTCGCCGAAAGCAGAAGGCCGGTCGGCATGTCGCCTTCGCCGCTGCCGTTCGGGATCGAGATGCCGCACCAGCCCAGAAAGCTGCCCAGCATGGTATTCCTCAGCGTCAGGGCATTGGCGCGGAAGAAGGCGTCGTCATCGGCCTCCAGCGGTGCGATCGGCATCGCGACGGTGGGCGTGGTCGGACATGCCAGCAGCGCGGCGCCCAGCTTTTCGGCCACCGCAGCCGACAGGCGCCGGCGGCCGTTCTGAAGCTGCAACAGGTCCAGCGCGCTGATGCCTTCGGCCTGCCGCAGGCGGCGCACCACCCGGCGGTCCATCAGCGCGGCCTCGGGGCCGTTGATGCGGGCGCGGTGCAAAAGCAGCGCCTCGGGGGCGACAAGGGCGCCGTGGTGGGCAAAAAGCGCCTGCACCTCGGCCAGTTCCGGCAGGTCGATCTGGCGCAGCCGCGCGCCCGCCGCCTCCAGCCGTTGCAGGCTGGCCTGAAAATTCGCCAGCACGGCGGGTTCGGCATCGTCAAGCAGCACCTGCCGCGGCACGGCGATATCCAGCGCTTCGGGCAGGGTGGGCGGCACGGGGGCATGGCCGGTCAGGACGGCATCGACCAGCGCGCAGTCGCCCACGTCGCGCGCCAGCGGTCCCAGCACGTCCAGCGTCGGCGACAGTGGAAACACCCCCGCCATCGGATAGCGCCCGGACGAGGGTTTGTAGCCGGTGATACCGTTGAACGCCGCCGGTATCCGGATCGAGCCGCTGGTATCCGAGCCGATGGCCAGCGGCACCAGCCCCAGCGCCACCGCCACCCCGCAGCCCGAGGACGAGCCGCCCGGCACCCGCGCCCGGTCCCGCGCATTGCCGGGCGTGCCGTAATGCGGGTTCAGGCCGATGCCGGAATAGGCGAATTCGGTCATGTTGAGGCAGCCCAGCGTCACCATCCCCGCCCGCGCCGCCGCCGCGACCAGCGCCGCATCGGCGCTTGCCGGCGCATCGCCCCGCAGCACCGCCGAACCCGCCGTCGTCACCCGGCCGCTGAGATCAAAGAGGTCCTTCCACGCCACCGGCACCCCGTCCAGCGGGCCAAGCGCCAGCCCGGCGCGCAGCCTTTCGCGCGCGGCGCGGGCTTCGGCCAGCGCGCGCTCGGGCAGGGTCACGGTAAAGATCGCGGGGTCGGCCGCAGCGATACGGGCAAGGCAGGACTGGACCAGTTCGACCGGATCAAGCCGGCCGTCGCGCAGCGCGGCCCCGGTCGCGGCCGCCGTCATCCCCGTGAAATCCACCGCTCGCGAGCCCCCATCTTCGCGTCACGCCGCCCAGACCGCTGGCCTTTGGGCGTCATTGATTTTTGCATAAGTTATGCATTGGACATGCGTCAATCATACTAATGTATGAGATGTCGAGCGAAGGTTTCGCTGTAATTCCACGATAGCGGGAACAAACATCGGCACCCATGACAGGCCTGCGCCGCCTGTTCATGAATTTTTGTGTTCAATAAGCGTTATTTACTGACCAGATAGGGCGGGATCCGCTGCGAGTTGCGCACCACGCCCACGATCTTCATCCGTGCCAGATTGCGCCGCGCCATGATCTGCAAATGCTCGCGCAGAAACTCGGCCGAGGAATCGATGGGGTGCTGTGCCATCAGGTCGAACAGCATCCGGTACTGGTCGCGCGCCACAAGGTCGGGCGGCAGGCCAAGGCCGGTCAGCGCCCGGTTCACCGCCGACAGCACCAGCCGGCTTTGCCGGATCAGGCCGACCAGCGCCTCGTTCGGGGCCTTGGCAAGGCAGGTCTCCAGCAGCATGATTTCCAGATCGTCATGGGACAGCGCCGCGTCGTCGGCGATGCGGGCGCGGGTCTGGTCGATCTCGCGGATCGACAGGAACGGCGCCGCCAGCCGCAGCGCCGCGGGTTCCAGAATGGCGCGCAGCCCGTATTGTTCCTTTACCGTCTGCGCGGTCAGCGGCCCCGTCACCCAATGCGAGCTGGTATTCTTGCGGATCAGCCCGCGTTCGTGCAGCCGCCCCATCATGTCGCGCACCACCGTCCGGCTGACGCCCAGATAGCTGGCCAGTTCGGTTTCAAGCACGCGGTATTCGCCAAAGACCTGACAGACGGCGATCTGGTGTTCGACTTGGTCATAGAAATGCATCCAGGTGCCGCGGGTTTGCAGCGCGCCGCGCATGTCATCCGAGATATCCAGCGCGAAATCGCCCAGATCGCCGCGCAGAGGCTCGGTTCCCGGGTCGGGATTGCCGGCCAGATAGCCGCGCCCTTCAAAGCGGCTGATGACGCCCTCGGCCTCAAGCTGCTTTAACGCGGCGCTGACCGGGGCGCGGCTGGTCTGCATCAGGCTGGCGATCGGCCCTTCCAGCAGCACAAGGCCCGGGGGCAGGCGGCCCATGGCGATATTGTGGCGCAGGACGCGCGCGACCAGTTCGTAAAGCGGCTCACGCGCAAGGGGGTTGACGGTCGCGTTCATGCCGGGTCCCCGTCGATGCTGCGCACGAATTTGCGCCATGCGCGGGCGGCGTAATTGTATTCGTCGATGACGGTGTTCCAGACCGCGACACGGCTGGCGCGTTCGTGCCACGCGCCGCCGCGCCGCCGGGCGCCGGCGCGGGCGACGATGCTGCCATCGGGGCCGGGCAGGTCGCGCACGGCGGGCAGGCCCTCATACCAGTAATCCCATTCCGCGGGCGTCAGCACCGCGCGCACCCGCTCGGGCACCGACATATAGTAGCCCTGCCGCGCCATGACGGCACCGGCCCAGCCCGACAGCCACCAGTTCAGATAGTCATAGGCCAGATCAAGCTGCGCCCCCGCCAGATGCCGCGAGAGGCTGGCCCCCCCATGCCACGCGCGATAGCCCTCGCGCGGGACGGCCTCGGCAAATTCGTCCTCGATCCCGCCCAGCGTCGCATAGGACGGCGCCCACATGCTTTGGACCGAGACGGCGCGCGCGTTCAGCAGCGCGTTCGCCTCGTGGATATTGCGCCAAGTGGCGTGGAAATACCCCTGCTTGCGATAGTCCTCAAGCAGGGCCATCAGCCTGTCGATCTCGGCCACGGTCATGTTGCCAAGGTCGGTAAAGCGCATCTTTCCGGCGGCCTCGACCGCCATCGCCAGATCGAACAGCCCGATGGCCGGCTCATCGACAACGGCGATGCGGCCCTTGGCGCGGGGGTCCAGCAGCCAGGCCCAGCTTGCCTCGGCGCCCCCGGCCGCGCCGAAGATGCGCGGGTCATAGCCGAAGCTGTCCATGTGATAGGTCGTGGGCAACATGCTGATGGTCTGGCCCGGTTCCGGCCCCAGAAAGCCACCGGGCTGGACATAGAGCTTGCGCACCGGCGCATCGCCAAAGCCCTGAGGCGCGAATTTGCTGATGCCGCCCAGCTTGGCCAGACTGCTGATGCGGTCCCAGTCGCCGATCCGCTCGATCTGGATCGGTTGCAATGCGCCCCAGAACCACACGATGTCGAGGTTGTGGAAGCATTGTTCATAGATGTCATAGCCATCCGGGTCGGTGGCGGCGCTGTGCTGGCAGGTCGGAAAGTCCAGCACCTCGAAGACGACATCGACGCCCAGATCCTGCGCGGCGCGGGCGCGCACTTCCTCGATCAGCGTGACCGAGGTGCCCCGCACGCGCAGCACCCGGCGCGGCAGGATCGCCGGCGCGGCCGGCTTCTGCTGGGACGAGGGGGTTTCGGGCATCCGGCTCTCCGTCTGTCGGCGCGGCGTGGTCGCGTCACCAGACTTGATATGCGCCCGATGCTGGGCGGGCAACCGGGTGTGGGCGGTATGCCGCACAAGGCCAAAGCCCCGGGGCGCGCGCGCGCGATGTGCGCGGCGCCCCGGGGCCACAGGATCAGAACATCATGTCCGGCAGCCATGTGATCAGCCGCGGCCATGCGATCAGGACGACAAGCAGGATCGCATCGACCGCCACGAACCAGCCGACGCCCTTGAAGATCGTGGTCAACGAGACCCGGTCCCCCAATGCGCCCTTGATGATATAGACGTTCAGCCCGACCGGCGGCGTCAGCAGGCCGATTTCAAGCAGCTTCACCAGAATGATGCCAAAGAAGATCAGGTCGATCCCGGCCTCGCGGGCCATCGGCAGGATGATCGGCATGGTCAGCAGCAGAATGCCCATCGAATCCAGGAACATGCCCAGGAACAGATACAGCAGGCTGACCGCCAGCAGCACCATCAGCGGCGTGGTTCCGAACTGGACCAGCAATTCGGCCGTATAGGTCGGCACGCCCGAAATCGCCATGAACTTGCCCAGCAGCGAGGTGCCGATGATCACCAGAAAGATCGAGGCGGTCGACATCAGCGTGGCCTCGGTCGCGCGCTTCATGATGGCGAAATCGATCTTGCCGCGCGCAGCCCCCAGCAGGATCGCCAGCGCAGCCCCGACCGCGCCCGCCGCGGTCGGCGTGAAGAAGCCCGCGAAAATGCCGGCCAGCACGCCGACGATGATGACCGGCAGCGGCCAGGTTTCGCGAAACGCCTCGATCTTTTCGGCGCGGGTGAACCTGTCCTCGACCTTCGGGGCAAGCTTCGGGTTCAGGATGCAGCGCAGGATGATCATGACCGAGAACGCCAGCGCGGTCAGGATGCCGGGCACGATCCCGGCTGCGAAAAGCCGCGCGATCGAGACTTCGGCAAGAAACCCGTAAAGCACCATCAGGATCGAGGGCGGGATCAGCGCGCCCAGCGTGCCCGCCGCCGCGATGACGCCGGTGGCAAGGCCGGGGTGATAGCCATAGCGCAGCATCTCGGGCGTGGCGATGCGCGCAAAGGCGGAAGCCGTCGCCACCGACGACCCCGATGCCGCCGCCAGAACGGCGTTGGCGCCCACGCTTGAGACCGCAAGCCCGCCCGGCAGCCAGGACAGCAGGATCCGCATCGAGCGGAAAAGCCCGGTGGTCAGGCCCGCCTCGGACGCGACAAAGCCCATCAGCAGGAACATGGGAATGGCGGTCAGGTTCCAGTCGCCGACAAAGTTGAACGGGATCGCGGTGATGATCCCCCAGGCCGCCTTCCAGCTGACGATGATGCCGATGCCGATGAAGGACACGAAGCCAAGCGCCACGCCGATCTGGATCCGCAAGGCCAGCAGGACCAGACCGCAGCCGATCCCGATGAAGCCGATTGCTATGCTGCTCATGTCCGGGTCTCACACATGGGTTTCGTTCGACACGGGGGCAAAGCTGGACAGCGGCGCCGTGAACGAGCGGATGAAATGGCGGATGGTGACCAGCGTGATCGCCGCAAACCCGACCGGAAGGATGAACTTGGCGGGCCAGATCAGGACATAGACCGCGGCCATCATCACTTCGTTCTTGCGCCAGGACACGACCGCGTCGATCCAGGTCTGGCGGGTCAGGATGGCAAAGAAGACCGCGCAGACCAGATAGCCGAACACCAGCGAGCAGCGCTGCGCCCAGGGCGGCATCATCAGGTAGAACAGGTCCACCTGGATGTTTTCGTGTTTCCATTCCACCATCGCCAGCGGCAGAAAGACGACCAGCACCATGTGATAGACCGAGATCACCTCAAGGTTGCCGGGTATGGGCCTGCCGAAGAAATTGTCGGCGATCACGTCGACGACGGTCTGCACCATCATCAGGGTCAGGCCGATGCTGGCGATCAGCAGCAGGACCCGGGACATGCGGTAAAGAAGTTTGTCGATCATCCTGACCTCCCTCAGGGCGCAACCGCGCGGCCCGGACGTCGGGCCGCGCGATGCCTGCTGCCTATTTTCCGTAGGATGCCAGATCGATATTGGCGTAAAGTTCCGCGCGCATGATCTTGCGCAGGGCCTCGCCATCGGTGCGCGGCACGCCTTCCAGACGCTTGTCCCATTTCGCATAGGTCGCCATGAAGCGGTCGGCCAGCGCGTTGGGATCCTTGACGTTCAGCTGGGTGCCGGTGTCCTTGACCAGGGTGTCGATATTCCTGGCAATGAAATCGTCCAGCGCCGCCACCAGCTCGGGCGAGGGGTTCATGACCTTCACGCCCTTGGACTCGGCTTCGGACAGCGCGTCCTCGACAGCCGCCTGGAAGGCCAGCGAGACATCGACCGTGTTGCCGGCAACCGCATCGATCAGTAAGGCGCGATGTTCGTCGCTGAGACCGCGCCAGGTGTCGCCGTCGATAGCGTATTGCCAGCCGGAATAATAGGGCCCAAGCGGCAACCGGGTCGCGAATTTGGCAACATCCCAAAGCGAGCGCGACTTGAGATCGTTCAGCGCGTTGATGGCGCAGTCGAGCTGCCCCTTTTCAAGACCCGAGAACATGTCCGCCGACGGCACGTTGACCGAGGCCGCGCCGACCGAATTCGCGAAGGCGGTATGGGAATTCGACGGCATCCGCAGCTTGGCGCCGCGGATCTGCTCGGGGGTGACGATCTCGCGCGTGCACATCATCTCGTATTGCGGCGAGGACATGGCGCCCAGAAAGACGATGTCATGTTTCGCGAACATCGCCTTCATCTCGGGGTCGGTCATGTAGAATTCGTTGACGGCGAACAGCGCGGTGATCGGGTCCTTGATGCTGATGGCCAGCGCGGCGATGACGTTGTCCTCGGGCAGGTCCGAGGGCGTGTAGGTGCCGGCGTGATAGGTCATCTGCACCAGCCCGTCCGTCAGCCCCGACAGATGCGCGACCGGCGGCAAAAGCGAGGTGCCGGTGTAAAGCTTCATGGTCAGGGTGCCCCCCGAACGCTCCTCCAGTTCCTTGGCAAGCGGCACATAGCCGTTGCGGGTCAGCGGATGCGTGTCGGGAAACCAGACACTTGCGGTGATTTCCTCGGCCATGGCGGGCATTGCGGTCAGGGCGCCCAGAAGGCTTGCGCCGGCAATTCTGGCAAATCGGTTCATCGGTCTTGCTCCTTGTCGGGTCTGGCGTTGGTTATTGCCGTGACGGGTGCTGTCCCGGCGGCGGTCTCAGGTTCTGGCGGGGGTGAAGATGCTCCACAGCTTGCGGACATCGGTGGTCGAGCGCCAACCTGCGCTGACCCCCTCGGGCACAAGGAAGACGTCACCGGCACCGAAGGTCGTCGCGGCGCCGGTCTCGTCGAAGACCGTCACCGCACCGGCATGAAGGTGCATCATCTCGTAATAGCCATAGCGGACGGGGATGCGCTCATAAGGTGTCGCGGTCCAAAGCCCCGCCGACCAGCAGCCATCGCCCGCGCCGGCCAGTTCCAGCTTGGTGCATTCGGGCGGCGCACCGACCAGCAGCCGTTCGGCGGGCGGTGGCGATGCCGTCTGCGGCGCATCGGGGTCGACGCGCGAAATGCCCGGCACCGCGCCGTTTCGGGTGGCCGCATCGCGATAGCCGTTCACGATCCACTGCGCAGCGCCGCTGCCTTGCCAGTCAAAGCTGGTGCCAGCGGCGATCAGGGCGCTGTCCCCGGCCTCAAGCCGGGTCTCATGCGTTTCGTCGCGCAGCGTCAGGCTGCCCGCAAGCACGATGACCACCAGATGGCGCGCCCGGCTGGCGAACCGGCCCGAGCGGTCGCCGGCGGCAGTGCTGCGCCAGAACTCCCATTCAGGATGGTGGCTGACCGCAAGCCGGTCGCCAAGAAAGGCGTCATCCGCCCGGGGGCCGGCGGCCATGCGGCGCAAGTCGAACACCGGCATGGCAGCGGATCGGGAAAGCGTGTGAGCCTGTGTCATGAGGCAAAGCCCATCCTGTCCTTGAGCCAGTACCAGCGGATGCCCAGATTCATCACCGGCTCGCGCATCCGGTGCCAGCCGATGGGGTGGATCGGGGTCACCGGAAAGACCGGCTCGCGGTCCTCGGCCAGCCAGTCCGAGATCATCCGGCCAAAGGCCGTGGCCAGCGCGATGCCGCGCCCGTTATAGCCCAGCATCGCAATCAGGCCGGGGGCGGGGCTGTGCAGATGCGGCAGCCCGTCCATGGTCAGCGCAAGCTGACCCGACCAGCGCCGCGTGATCGGCTGATCGGCCAGTTCAGGGAATGTGCGCTTCAGGCCCGCCTCCAGCGCGGCCATCAGGCGCGGGTCCTCGGCCGCGCCGACGGCGCCGCGGCCGCCAAGCACCATCCGGCCATCCGGGGACTGGCGCATGTAGAAGGCCAGCTTGCGGGTTTCGGACAGAACCACGCCGCCGGGCATCAGCCGGTCGCGCAATGCCTGCGGCAATGGATCGGTGGCGACCAGCATGCTTTGCACCGGCAGGATCGAGCGCTCAAGCCCATCGACCAGCCCCTGGCTATGGGCGTTGGTGGCGATCAGCACCCGCGCGGCATGAAGAAGCCCGTCCGCGGTGCGGATGTCCCAGCCATGGCCCTTGGGCTCAAGCGAAAGGGCGGCGCTGTTTTCGAATATCTGCGCGCCGGCGGCGATGGCTGCACGGCCAAGACCGCGGGCATAAGCCAGCGGATTGACCGAACCCGCACGCGGGTCAAGCCAGCCGCCGTGATAGATCGCGGTTCCGGTCCGGGCGGCGATCTGGTCGCGCGACAGACATTCGACCGCGACCCCGCGCGCCTGCCATTGGCGGGCGCGGTTCATCACCGGACCCAGCGCGCGCGGCGAATGCGCTGCCTGTATCCAGCCCGCCCGCTGCGCATCGCAATCGATGCCGTAGCGGGCCACCAGGTCAAAGACCGCATCCGCGGCACCGCCCGCCAGCCCGACCAGCGCCTGACCGCGCGCGGGTCCGAACTTTGCCAAAAGGTCGTCGGGGTCGTATTTCAGCCCCGGAATGACCTGTCCGCCATTGCGCCCCGAGGCGCCAAACCCCGCATGGCGTGCCTCAAGAACCACGGTGGAGATGCCTGCCTCTGCCAGATGCAGCGCGGCGGAAAGGCCGGTAAAGCCGCCGCCGATGATCGCCACATCCGTTTCGGCCGTCCCGGACAGCGCGGGACGCGCCAGCGCCGGCTCGCCGCTGGTCGTCCACCACAGCGCCTTGTCATAGCTGTCGGCGCTGAGCCCCATCTCAGGCCTCCCCGGCAGCGGCGAATTGCGGATAGACGCGCCTTGCCGTTTCCACAGACAGCATCCCGTTCGCGATATCGCTGCGGATATCCTCCAGCGCGCGGTTCTGTGGCTTGCCATAGCCCGCACCGCCGCCAAGGCGAAAGACCACCAGATCGCCCTTTTGCAGGTCGCGCATGTCCTTGGAGCCAAGCTGGATCACCTTGCCGTCGCGATGGATCTCGCAGGTGCCGGTGGTGCCCGGCGTGCCGCCGAACAGCGGCTGCGGCGCATTGCGAAAGCGGTCCGAGTAAAGCGCCACGGTCGCGTTGTCCTTGAGGATGCGGAAGGCCTTGACGAAGCCCGCCCCGCCGCGATGGGCGCCATGGCCATAGGCCTCGGGGACAAGGGCATATTCCTCGACCCGAAAGAAGGAATAATCCTGGTCGATGGCTTCGACCGGGGTATTGGCGCAGTTCGCCATCGGCATGTCGATGGCATCGCAGCCATTGGCCGTGGCCGAGGCGCCATAGCCGCCGCCATAGATTTCAAGATAGACCGAGAAGCCTTCGTCACCCAGCCATGACAGGCAGCCCGAGGTGGTGGTGTCGAAGCCGCTGGCGATGACCTGATCGGGCACGGCCTGCGACAGCGCCTTCATCGTGGCGTTATAGGCGCGGTAGCAGATGTTCATGCGCGCGCGCACCGGCGCCGGGTAATGCGGGTTCAGGATCGACCCCTTCGGCACCTTGACCGTGATCGACCGGCTGACCCCGGCGTTGAACGGAATGTCGGGCGAGGTCAGCACGCTTTTCACGCAGGACACGGTCGCCGACATCGTGGCGGCCAGCGGTGCGTTCAGCAGCGTGCGCACCTGCGGATCGGTGCCGTCGTAATCGACCTCGATCCGGTCGCCGCTGATCGTCACCTTTGCGCGCACCCGCACCGGATCGGTGCCGATGCCGTCATCGTCGATGAAATCCTCGCCGAAATAGACGCCATCGGGGGCGGCGGCGATGCCGGCGCGAAAGCGGCGCTCGGAATAGGTCTGGAATTCGGCCATCACCTCCATGACCGTCGCGGCGCCGTATTTGGCGCAAAGCTCGCCGACACGGCGGGCGCCGACGCGGTTCGCCGCGATCTGGGCGTCGCAATCGCCCATGGTCTGCAAGGGCGCGCGGACATTGGCGCGCAGGAATTTCTCAAGAATGCCGCCGTTCCAGTCGCGGCTATACGAGAACTTCATCGGCGGCAGGATGATGCCTTCGGAATGCACGTCGCGCGCATTCGGGCTAAGCCCCGGCGCACCGCCCCCGATATCAAGGTGATGGGCGACCGAGGCTGCGAACCCCACCCGCACCCCGTCGTGAAAGATCGGGTTGAAGAAGAAGATGTCCTGCAGGTGCTGACCGCCCGAATAGGGGTCGTTGATGATGAAGAAATCGTCATCGGTCAGGCTGTCGAGGTCGTAGGCCGCGGCGCAGGCCTGAAAGACCGAACCGATGGTGCCAAGCTGCATCGGGATCAGCTCGGCCTGGGCGATGGTGTTGCCGTCGCGGTCCAGTAGTGCGGCCGAGCCGTCGCGGGCCTCGCGCAGGATGGTCGAGAAGGCCGAGCGGATCAGTTTCTCGCCCATCTCGCGGGCGGCGGCAGCCAAAGCCTGGCTGATTACGGCATAATCGGTGGGATCAAGCGCCATGATTCAGCCCTTTCTGCGCACGATGAGGTTGTCGTTTTCGTCGCGGGTCGCGGTCCAGCCCTCGGGCACCAGCGTCGAGGTGGAATAACCTTCGATCAGGGCGGGGCCGTCCTGCGGCTTGCCCTGCGCCAGCGCGGGGGCGCTGAGAACGGCGACCTCATAGGCGCCGTCGCTGCCCTGCATCCGGGCGGTCTGGCGGGCCGGGCGCCCTTGCAGTTCGCGTTCCGTCATCAGCGGCAGGCTGTCGATCGCGCGCGTCGCCTCAAGCCGGAAGCCGACGATCTCGATCGCCTGCCGGGCCGAGGCACCATGCAGATAGACCCGGTGATGGGCGGCGATGAAGTCGTCGATCAACTGCTGGCGGGTCAGGCCGGCAAGGCTGGCCTCGTCGATATCCACCGCGATTTCGAAGGCCTGACCGACAAAGCGCATGTCGGCGACGAACTTGAACCGCAATTCGCCGGCAAGGCCGTAGGCGACAAAGTCGGACAGCGCCTCGGCCGTCATCTCGCTGAAGGTCTCGCGCACGATGGCCGGCGCCGCGTCATCGATGCGCGTGCGGCGGGTGATCGTGTAGATCTTCAGAAAATCCGAGGCGATCAGCCCATAGGCCGACAGCACCCCGGCATTCGGCGGCACCATCACCATGTCAAGGCCAAGCTCCTCGGCGACCTCGACCGCCATCAGGGGACCCGCGCCTCCGAACGGAACCAGCGCATAGTCGCGCGGATCATGGCCCTTTTCGGTGGAAACAAGCTGGATCGCCCGCACGATATTGGCCGCCGCAAGCCGCAGCGCGGCGTTGGCCGCCTGCGGCACGGTCATGCCTAGTTGTTTCGCAAGCGGGACAAAGGCCGCCTCGGATTTCTCGCGCAGGATCTTCATCGTGCCGCCAAGAAACGCCTCGGGGCGGATGGTGCCGCGAATGACATGGGCATCGGTGATGGTGGGCAGCGTGCCGCCACGGTCATAGCAGGCCGGCCCCGGCACCGCCCCGGCGCTTCGCGGGCCGACGCGCAGCATGCCGCCGTCATCGACCCAGACCAGACTGCCGCCGCCCGCGCCAATGGTGGCGATATCCAGAACCGGCGTGCGCACCGGCAGCCCGTCCAGCACCGTATCGGGCGAGATCCCGGGGCGTCCGTCGGTCACCAGACAGACATCGGTCGAGGTGCCCCCCATGTCGAAGGTGATCAGGTTGCCGATCGCTGAGCGCTGCGCCTGCCGCGTCGCCCCGACCACGCCCGCCGCCGGCCCGGAAAACAGCGCCGAAATGGCGTTGCGGCGCATCCCCGTCACCGGCAGCCGGCCGCCATTGGACTGCATGACCGACAAACGCTCGTCATAGCCGCGTTCGGCAAGCTTCTGTTCAAGGCGCAGCAGATAGGCGTCGATCACCGGCTGGACATAGGCCGCAAGCGTCGTCGTCGAGGCGCGCTCGAACTCGCGAAATTCGCGGCTGACATCGGATGAGCAGGTGATGAAGACATCCTTCAGCCCCGCCTCCAGCGCCACCTGAAGCTCACGCTCATGCGCCGGGTTGGCATAGGACGACAGAAGGCAGATCCCGACCGCCTGATACCCGCCGGCCCGAAGCTGCGGGATCAGCGCGGCGGCGGCCGGGCCGACGTCGAACGCCTCGATGATCCTGCCCTCGGCGTCGATGCGTTCGGCGACCTCGAAGCAGTCGCGGCGCTCGACCACCGGCACCGGGCGCTGATAGCGCAGGTCGTAGATATTGAGCCGGTCGTGACGCTGAAGATGCAGGATATCCCTGAAGCCCCTGGTCACGACAAAGGCAACCTTGGCGCCCTTGCGTTCCAGCAGCGCATTGGTCGCCACGGTCGAGCCGTGAACGAAGTCATCGACCCCGCCAAGCTGCAACGCGGCGCTTTCGACGGCGTTGATGACACCGATATCGGGGCTTTGCGGCGTGCTGGGCACCTTGATCAGAACGATGCGCCCATCCTCGACCGCGACCAGGTCGGTGAACGTGCCGCCCACCTCGACTCCCACCCGCATTTTGCCCCCTCCCGACAGAATGAAATATTCCAGAAGATTAGTTCAGTTTTTAGAAGGAGCGCAACGTAAACTTTCCGAAATTTGAAAAAATACTTTCTTGATCTTCATTTTTATGATGAGTATGGGCCGAAACCTGTTACCCAAGTCAAAGGCCCGGGCACGTCCTGTCGAGGTGCAGCCGCTGGTCTTGTTGAAGAAATTCTTGTATCTGTCACGGCAAGCCGAGGCGAGCGTTCATGAAGTCCAACCATCTGATCGGGCAGCGTCTGCGCCAGATCCGCAAAGACCTGACCCTTTCCCTTTCAGACCTGTCCGAACGGTCGCAGGTCTCGGTCGGCACGCTCAGCCAGTTGGAGCGCGGCATGGGGCGCCCATCGCTGCGCACGATCGAACGCATCTCGCAGGCGCTTGGCGTGCCGCCGTTCTGGCTGCTGGAGATGCCCGGAAAGGGCAGTCCGACGGACGATTCCGTAGTGGTCCGCGCGGGTCAGGGGGTGCCGTTGACCGTCACCTCGCCGGGGATGGACAAAACGCTGATCACGCCGCGCAACTTTGAGCGGATGCAGCTCATGACGGTCGGGATGGAGCCGGGCGCGCAGTCAAGCCCCGGCTATTACCGGCACGAGGGTATCGACGTGGGCTATATCCTCAGCGGGTCGCTGAACCTTGAGGTGGACGGCCGGACGCATGTCCTGTCGGCGGGCGACTGCTTTGCCTTTGACAGCCAGTTGCCGCATCGCTTTGAAAACCGGGGCGGCGTGCGCGCCGAAGTGCTGTGGATCAACACCAAGTCGCGCCTGAACGGCCTGCCGCCCATCGCCGTGAACGATACGCCGCCGGTCGCCGACCCGGATTGATCGGTGGCGATGACATGCCCACGCCAAGGCTGCGCCAACCTCTGGATGCTGCTGGCGTCCTTATCATGCTGGGTCTTTGCGGGATCTGGGGCTTTCAGCAGGTCGCGATGAAGGCCATGGCGGGCGCCGCCGACCCGCTGTTGCAGGTCGCCGTGCGGTCGTCGGGCGCGGCGGTTCTGGTCTGGGCCTATAGCCGCCTGTGGCGGCGGGATCGCTGGGTAGGGGGGCTGGCATTGCGCGAGGGCGTCGTGGTCGGCGCGCTTTTTGGGGTCGAATATCTGTTCGTGGGAATTGGCCTGCGCCATATCGGTTCGGGGCTGCTGTCGGTGCTTTTGTATACGGCGCCCATCTTCGTGGCCGTCAGCCTGCATCTGTTCTTGCGCGAAGAGCGGATGAGCCAGCGCCAGTGGCTGGGCTGCGCGGTCAGCTTCGCCGGGGTGGCGCTGGTGTTTCTGGCGCCGGGCGATGCGATTGCCGTGCCGGGGGTCACCGCGGGACTGGCGCTTTTCGGCGCGCTTTGTGCGCTGCTGGCGGGCCTTTTCTGGGGCATGACCACGGTTGCCGTGCGGCTGTCGCGCCTGTCCGAGGCGCCATTCGCGCAAACGCTGTTCTATCAGCTTCTGGGGGGTGCGCTTTGCGCATGGCCGGTGGTGCTGCTTGGCGGCCACGGCCGCTGGGAGCAGAGCGCCGCGCTGTGGCTTCTGACCTTTTATCAGACGGTTATCGTCTGCTTTGCCAGCTATCTGGTGTGGTTCTGGCTGCTGCAACGCTATCTTGCCTCGCGGATGGGCGTGATGTCGCTGCTGTCGCCCGCGATCGCCGTCATCCTTGGCGCAATCCTGCTGTCCGAGCCGCTGACGCCGGGATTTCTTGTCGCGGCGGCAATGATCATCGCCGGCCTTGTCATCGTCATGTCGCGCGACCGCAGGACCGTCAGACACACATGATCGGGACGGGGCTCGACACGCGGGTGATGCCGGAAATCGTGTCACGCCGGATGCTTCACAAGCCGGGGCCGGTCGCCACTGCCGCCGATATCCCCATCTGGGATCCGGGCATCGTCACCCGCACCGGGCGCCCCCGCAAGGTCGCGGGGCCGCACCGGGCGCGTCAGAACGCCTTTGCCTGCATCGGCACCCCGTTCTTGAGGTGACGGCGCGCAAGTTGCCGCGCCGGGCTGCCCCTGGGCGTCAGCCGGGCGGTGGCGGGCCGCGCCTCGGGCCGCGGATCGGCGAGTTCGGGGAAAATCGTGAAGATTTCCTCAAGCGCGTCGGGCGAAAGCGACTTCATCGCCTGCGCACCGGTATGCAGCGACTCGGCCTCAAGCCCGTCGGCGAAGACGATCTCGTGCTGGTCGAACAGGAAGTGGAAATATTCCACAAGGTCAAAGTCCAGAACCGGCTCGACCCCCGACAGTGCAGCAAGGTGCTTGACCGCGACCAGCACCTCATCCTGGCCGAACATGCGTCGCGCAATGCGCGAGCGGACCAGCACCCGGTGCTGGGGCGACAGGTAAAGGTCGCGCGCAGGCACACCCTCGCCAAAGGCGCCGGCACGGATGCGATAGGGGCTGATGCGCTGCATGCCCGCGCTGCCGTCATTGGCGAAGCTGCGCGAGCCGATCCAGGAAATCGCCTTGTAGCCATTGTCGCGGGTGCGGACCATGTCGCCGACACGCAGTTCCTCGACGGGGACAAGGCCGTGCCGGGTCTCGATCCTGCTGCCGCGGGCATAGCAGTTCGGAAGCGACTCGATCTCGGAGAAGTTGACGGTATAGGTGTTCGTGCCGTCGGTCACCCGGAACGAGCCGCTGAACGAGTTGCCGTCGGGGTCCGGCGTCTTCTGCATCGAGCCCAGGACATAGGTCAGCCCCGAGCCGATCAGCAGCGTGTCGAAATCGGCGGTGCTGCCGATGCCGGAACTGCCGTCGACGGTAAAGTTGCCGGTGCCGCCATCGGTCATGGTCAGCGTGAAGGTGTCGCGGTCGTCGCCGCCCACCGCGGTATCCGAGAGGCCCACGTCAAAGCGGTCGCTGCCGATGCCGCCGGTCAGGCTGTCGGTTCCCGCGCCGCCGTTCAGGAAATCGTCGCCCGCGCCGCCGGTGACGGTGTCGTTGCCGGCACCCCCAAGCAGGCTGTCATTGCCCGCGCCGCCGTCGATCAGGTCGGCATCGGCACCGCCGTCGATGGTGTCGGCGCCCGCGCCACCCAGAAGGCTGTCATTGCCGGCGCCCCCCGACATGGCGTCGTTGCCGTCGCCGCCATCCATGGTGTCAAGGCCGGCGCCCCCGGTCATGCTGTCGTTGTCGAGGCCGCCCGACATGGCATCGTTGCCGTCACCGCCATCCATGGTGTCAAGGCCGGCACCGCCGGTCATGCTGTCATTGTCGAGGCCGCCCGACATGGCGTCGTTGCCGTCACCGCCGTCCATGGTGTCAAGGCCGGCACCGCCAGTCATGCTGTCGTTGTCGGCGCCCCCGACATGAGGTCGTTGCCGGCACCCCCATCCATGGTGTCAAGGCCAGCGCCGCCGGTCATGCTGTCGTTGTCGGCGCCCCCCGACATGGCGTCGTTGCCGGTGCCGCCGTCCATGGTGTCGTCGCCGGTGCCGCCGTCCATCGTGTCATTGTCGGCGCCACCATCCAGAAGATCGTTCAGCGCGCCTCCGGACAGGTTGTCGGCACCGACGCCGCCGCGGATCGTGTCGGCGCCGTCACCACCGTCGATGACGTCATTGCCACCATTGACGGTGTCGCCAGCGATATCGCCATCGATGAGGTCATTGCCGGCGCCGCCATAAATGGTGTCGGCACCAATGCCCCCCGCAATGACGTCATTGCCGCCCGCACCGACCGAGTCGTCGTCGCCATAGATCAGGTCGTTGCCGCTTGCACCGTCGATATTGTCGTCGCCGCCGCCGCCAAAGACCGTGTCGTTGCCGATATCCGCGTTGATGCGGTCGTTGCCGGCCTCGCCAAGGATGCTGTCGATCCCGTCGCCGCCATAGATCAGGTCGTCGCCCAGCCCGCCCAGAACGGTGTCGTCGCCGATACCGCCATCCAGCGTGTCGTTGCCGATGCCGCCGCTGATATTGTCGTTGCCGGCCTCGCCATAGATCAGGTCGGCGCCGGGGAAGGTGTCGTTGGCGTAGTCGCCGCTGAGCGTGTCGTTGCCGGCGCCGCCATAGATGGTGTCGTTGCCGGTGCCGCCCTGCACCACGTCATTCGCGATATCGGCGCCGTCGCCCGCGCGGATGAAGTCATCGCCCAGCCCGCCGTCGATCGTGTCGACCCCCGCGCCAGCGTCGATGGTGTCATTGCCGCGCTGGCCAAAGATGCTGTCGTTGCCGGCGCCGCTGTTGATCACATCGTTGAAATTCGGATCATATTCAAAGTCGTTGGCCGCATCGATGCTGCCCGGCACCACGGTCAGGGTCGCGCCAAGCGGCGGCAGCCCCCCCGAAATCGGGATCTGCAAGCCGCCCTGCTCCAGCAGGCCGACCGGATAGTTGCCCTGCTCGGCAGTGCCGCTGAAGTTGCGGTCATAATCGATCTGCAGGAAGCGATAGGTATTCGTCCCGTCCGTGTAGGTGACGATCTGTTCAAGGAAAATCGGGTATTCGACGCCGTTGATGATAACGACCTGGCCGGGCTCGGAATACTGTTCCTCATAGTTGCCGCTAAGACCGTTGTCGGTCCGCAGGAAGTCGTCGTCGTCCTTTAGCGTGACGGTGATCGGCGCGCCGGTAATGCGGATGCCGCCGCTGTAATGCTGCTGGGCGTTTGCGACAGCATCGATGAAATTGTCGGGATAGATATAGGCCTGATAATCGAACTGGCCGCCGGCCGGCGCCGTCGGGGCGCGGTCGCCATAGATCGTATCGGCGCCGCTGCCCGCGGTGATGGTGTCGTTGCCGTTATTGCCAGAGACGAGGTTGTTGCCATCGCCGGCGATGATGCTGTCGTTGTTGCCGCCGCCGTCGATGGTGTCGTTATCCGCACCGCCATCGATGGTGTCGTTGCCCGAGCCGCCCAGGATGCTGTCGTTGCCGATGCCGCCGATGATCAGGTCGTCATGCAGCCCGCCATCCAGGAAGTCTGCGCCGGTCCCGCCATCGATCTGATCGAGGCCGCCGCCGCCCAGGATCGAGTCGTTGTCCGCGCCGCCGCTGAGGGTGTCATTGCCACCAAGACCGGTGATCGTGTCGTTGCCGCCATTGCCGCTGAGCGAATCTGCCGACTCGCTGCCGGGGATATTGTCAGCGCTATTGCCACCAGAAATGGTCGCCATTGGTAAAAAATTCCCTCGTTAAACACATAATCTGTAACGCCTTTGGCAGGCTGGCACAACTTAAGCGATAGCTAACAGCATAGTGCGACATGTGTCGCGAGACATATCCGGTATGACCGACGTTATGTCATGTCGCGAATATCTCTTGAACTGTTTTCTGGACAGTATCTCGATCTCTATCCGAACGCCACTTGCGAATCGCAAAAACGGCGGCTTCCGACTGTCCCCGATTCCTGCCTGTGACGCGATGTCGCAACTTAGGCGCGAGGTTGACGCGTGGTCGCCTCGGGATTTTGCATTTTCCCGTGCTCTTGGGCGAATCCGGTCTGATTCATGCAAATTGTTATAACATACTGATCTTAATCAATGACAAAAGTGTAGCTTGTGCAATTCCGTCTGCCATGCGCAGAGCGAAATCCATCCGGTCCCGCCTTGGTTGAACAACCCGTGGCGGAGTCCGCTGAACACATAACCCTGGTCTGAAACGACCGCGGAAAACGCGGCACGATATTCGGGAGATAAAAAGAATGGCGTCTATCGACGGCACGAATCTTGGTGAGATCGTCAACGGCACTGCGGATGCCGACACCCTGAACGGCCTTGGCGGCGATGACACGATCAACGGCCTTGCCGGCAACGACCTGATCACCGGCGGCTCTGGCAACGACTCGATCGATGGCGGGGATGGCAACGACCAGATTTTTGGCGGCACCGGCCTTGGGGTGACGGACCCCTATTCCGGCAATGACACGATCGATGGCGGCGCCGGCAATGACGCGCTTTACGGCCAGGGCGGCGACAGCACGCTGCTTGGCGGCGCGGGCAATGACTTTCTGGATGGCGGTCCGGGTTCGGACTACATGGACGGCGGCGACGGCGACGACAACTTCATCATCCGCGATACCGACACGTTCGGCGTCGATACCGTCATCGGCGGCACCGGTAACGACGCCCTCGTCGAGTCGGGAACCACGGCGTGGAACTATACTTTCAGCGCCGGGCAGGGCAACGGCTCGGCGTCCCTGATCGGCGGCGGAAATACGATCGAGTTCAGCGGAATCGACACGATCCTGGGTGGCGAAGGCAACGACGTGGTCGACGGCACCAATGCCGGCGCAGGTATCAACATCTGGGGAAATGGCGGCGCCGACACCATTACCGGCAGTGCGTTTGTGGATACGCTTCGCGGCGGCGCCGGCAATGACAGCCTGGATGGTGGCGACGGCAACGACACGCTCGACGGCAACGAAGGCAACGACACGCTGATCGGCGCCACCGGCAATGACGAGCTGAACGGCGGCACGGGCAACGACCGGCTGGACGGCGGCGACGGCAATGACGGGGTTTACGCACAGGCTGGCGACGACACCCTGCTGGCTGGCGCAGGCAACGACATGGTGGACGGCGGCGACGGCAGCGACAGCATGGACGCGGGCGACGGCGACGACGTCACCATCATCCGCAACGGCGACACCGGCACGGATACGATGACCGGGGGCGCGGGCCGCGACACACTTTTTGTCGGGCGTGCGGATGACTGGACCATCACCTATGACAATGGCAGCACCGGCTCGGGCAGCGGCAGTTCCGCCGACGGCACGGCCTCGCTGGGCTTCACCAATATGGAAGTGCTGTGGACCGATTCCGGCAACGATTCCATCAATGGCGCCCTTGCCGGGATCGACCTCAACATCAGGACGAATGACGGCAACGATACCGTGATCGGCGGTGCCAATAACGACGAGGTCAACTCGGGCGCCGGCAACGATTCGCTTTCGGGCGGCCTTGGCAACGACACGATGGCGACCGAGTCCGGCAACGACTTCGCCGATGGCGGTGCCGGCAATGACTATCTGCGCGGCCAGCAGGGCAACGACACGCTGCTGGGCGGCCTTGGCAACGACCTGATCATCGGCGAAGAGGATGATGATTCCATCCTTGGCGGCGACGGCAATGACGCGATTTTTGGCGATGGCGGCGGGTCGGAATCGACCTTTGCCGGCAAAGACACCATCGACAGCGGGGCCGGCAACGACACCGTCTGGGGCGGCTGGGGTAACGATGTCATCGATAGCGGCGACGGCAATGACATCATCTATGCCGAAACCGGCGATGACATCGCCGCTGGCGGTGCAGGCGACGATACGATTGATGGTGGGGCCGGCAACGATACGATCCGCGGCGAAGACGGAAACGATTCGATCTGGGGCCAGGACGGCAACGATGTCGTCGATGCAGGCAATGGCAACAACACCGTCATTGGCGGCGCGGGCGACGATCAGATCGGCAGCGGCGACGGCAATGACCTGCTGATCGGCGGGGACGGCAATGACCGTCTGGACGCCGGCGCCGGTCGCGATATGCTCAACGGCGGCGATGGCAACGACCGGGTCTATGGCGAGGCCGGCGACGACATTGTCGATCTTGGTCTTGGGGATGACTTCGTCGACGCCGGCAGTGGCAACGACTCCGTCAAGGGCGGCGCCGGGAACGACTTTATCGGCGGCGGCGATGGCGATGACCTGCTTGATGGCGGCGACGGCAACGACCGGGTAGAGGCCGGCGCCGGCAATGACAATGTTACAGGTGGCGACGGAAACGACAGCATCTGGGGCGAGGATGGCAACGACATCATCGATGCCGGGCTGGGCAGTGACGTCGTCGTCGCGGGGATTGGCGACGACACCGTCAATGCCGGGGACGGGAATGACGCCGTCCTTGGCGGCGACGGGAGCGACGTCATCGATGGCGGCGCCGGCAGCGACCGGGTAGAGGCCGGCGCCGGCAATGACAGCGTTATAGGTGGCGACGGAGCCGACAGCATCTGGGGCGAGGATGGCAACGACACCATCGACGCCGGGGCCGGCAGCGACGTCGTTGTCGCGGGTGCTGGCGACGATCTCGTGAATGCCGGGGACGACAACGATGCCGTCCTTGGAGGTATCGGCAATGACACGATTCGTGGCGATCGTGGCGACGACACCGTTGATGGCGGCGACGGCAATGACCTGATCTATGGCGACAGCACGGTGAACGGCGGCTTTGCCACTGATGGCAACGACCAGCTTTCGGGTGGCGCGGGCGACGACACCTTTTATGGCGGCCGAGGCAATGACATCGAGATCGGGGGCACCGGCAACGACTCGCTCAATGGCAATGACGGCGCCGATTCCATCACTGGCGGGGATGGCGACGATGCCGCCCTTGGCGGCACCGGCAACGACACCATTCTGGGCAATGCCGGCGCCGACTGGCTTTATGGCGATCTAGGCAATGACCTGATCTATGGCGACGACACCGCCTCTGGCGTGACCGATGGTGCCGACAATATCTCGGGCGGTGACGGTAACGACACCATTTACGCCGGCGGCGGCGACGACACCATCCGCGGCGATTGGGGTGATGACGTAATCTTCGGCGGTGATGGCAACGACTCGATCAACGGTAGCTTCGGCGTCGACACCATGACCGGCGGTGACGGCAACGACACGTTCTGGGGCAGCAGCGGCGCCACGATCACCGATTTCAACACCGGCAATACTGGCGGCATCAACGATGGCATTATGACCAATAATGACTTCGTCAATCTGTCGGGCTATTACAACGCCGAGACCCTGGCGATCTGGAACGCCGCCAACCCGACGCAGCAATACAAGACCCCGCTGGGCTGGCTGCGTGCCGATCAGGCCGATGGCCTGCTGAACATGACGACCACCGCGGCCGGGCTGCCGAACTTCACCCTGACCATCCAGACCGGCGGTGTCGCCACGGCGGCGGCGGACCTGACCTATGAAAACACGCTGGTGATGTGCTTCGCCGCCGGAACGCTGATCGAAACCGCCGACGGTCCGCGCGCCGTCGAGGAGCTGAAGATCGGCGATCTGGTCGAGACCCGCGACAACGGCCTGCAACCCATTCGCTGGGCTGGCATGCGCCACCTGTCGGCGGCCGATCTTGAAGCCAATCCCAAGCTGCGCCCGATCCGCATCCGCAAGGGCGCGCTGGGAAGCGGCCTGCCTGCGGCCGATCTGGTGGTCAGCCCGCAGCACCGCGTGCTGGTGCGCTCGCGCATTGCGCAGCGCATGTTCGGCGCCGATGAGGTTCTGGTCGCGGCCAGGCAGCTTTGCCAGATCGACGGCATCGACATCGCCGGTGACGCCGAGGGGGTCAGCTATCACCACATCATGTTCGACCGCCATGAGGTGGTGATCTCGAACGGCGCGGAAACCGAGTCGCTGTTTACCGGCCCCGAGGCCCTGAGGGCCGTGGGTCCGGCAGCGCGCGAGGAGATCTTCACGCTTTTCCCGGAACTTGCCACCGGGGATTACACCCCCGAGGCCGCGCGTCTGCTGCCCTCGGGCCGGCTTGGCCGCAAGCTGGCGGTGCGCCATCTGCAAAACGGCATCGCGCTGGTGCAGTGAAGACCGCATAGACAAGGAAAAGGGCCGGCACTGCCGGCCCTTTTCTGTTGGGCGGTGCGGCTGGTGCAGCAAGGCGGCCGCAGGGGCCCGATGCACACCGAAACGCTGGCCCGCATCTATGGCCTGCCGATGGCGGCGCCGGTCGGGCCCGTCCCTGCCTGACGCGCCAGCGCCGCGCGATATTTCGCCACCGTCCGGCGTGCGACGCCCATGCCGCGCCGCGCCAGCGCCTCGGCCAGCCTCGCGTCCGAGATCGGCTCGGTCGCGGGCCAGTTGGCGATCAGGCTGGAGAGCAGACGCAGGACCGTCTCGCGATCGGTTTCCGGCAGGCGCGGGCTGACCGGGGCCAGCAGCAGCGCGCGCAGGGGCAGCGTGCCGCGCGGGCTGCGGATCGCGACCCCGGCCATGGCGCGGCTGAGCGTGCTTTTCGCCAGACCCAGTTCGCCGGCCAGCGCCGCTAGCGTCAGCGGTCGTTGCGGCCCGGCACCCAGCAGCCAGCGCATCTGCACCGCCACCATCGCCTGCGCGGCGCGCATCAGCGTCTGACTGCGCGCACCGACCGCCGCCGCCAGCACCCTGGCCTGTGCGTCCGCCTGATCGTGCAGGGTGACACCGGGCGAGCCAAGCCAGACCAGCGCCCCCTCGGCCGTCAGTTCCAGCTCCGGCGGCGCGGCGACGGGGCCATCCGCAAGCGGGCAGGGGGCAAGGCCGCGCAGGTCGTCCAGCATTCCGGCGGCGTCCTCGGCATCGCAACCGCAATGCAGCGCGATGGCGGCAAGGTCGCCCGAGGCCGCAAGATCCAGCCGCCCGAGCAGCGCCGCGATCATCGGGTCGTAGCGGCCCCGCGCCTGAAGGCAAAGGCGCAGGTGCTCGGCCAGCGAACGTGCGAAAACGCCGGTCGGTTCAAGGGTTTGCAGGCGGGGCAGCAGGGCGTCGATGGCCTCGGGCGCGCAGTCAAGCCATTGCGCCACCTCGGCCACGGGATCGACAAGCCAGCCGTGATCGTCAAGGCAATGGACCAGCGCGCGGGCGACGCGCGCCTCGGCCGCGGTCAGGCGCAGCAGGCCCACCTGATCCAGCAGCGCCTGCCGGGCGGTCATATGGGCCGCGGGCTCATGCTCGGTCAGCGCCAGCGCCGGGTTGATCGATGCCGCATATCGCAGCCGCCGCCGCAGCCGGCCCGCGCCCATATGCAGCACGTCCAGCGACAACCGCATCTGCTGGCTAAGCGCAAGCCCCGCGACCTGCCGCTGCTCATGCCTTTGCATCTGTCCCCCCCTGTCGCGCAACAGGTGTCGCGGCGCCTGCGACACCCCGGCCCCTAACCCCGGTCAACGCCATGGCGACGCCCTGGCACAGCCGTTGCTTGCAATGATGATCAGGGAGGACAGACATGGTCAAGGTCGGCATCATCGCCAATCCGATTTCAGCGCGCGACATCCGCCGGGTCATCTCGCATGCCGGGAACCTGCCGATCAACGACCGCGCCAACATCGTCCTGCGGATGATGACGGGACTGGCGGCCAGCGGCGTGGGCGAGGTGGTGGCGATGCCCGAAAACGGCGGCATCCGCTTTCACCTTGAACGCAGCATCGGGCGCGAGACCCGGCTGGGGCACATGAACCTGCCGCATCTGCGCTATCTCGACATGCCGGTGACGGCAACGCCCGAGGACAGCGCCCGCGCCGCCCGCATGATGGCCGCCGAAGGCGTCACCGCCATCGTCGTTCTGGGCGGCGACGGCACCAACCGCGTCGTGGTCGGCGCCTGCGGCGGCGTGCCGGTGGCGGGGGTCTCGACCGGGACGAACAACGCCTTTCCCGAACTGCGCGAGCCGACGATCACCGGCCTTGCCGTCGGGCTGGCGGCGACGGGGCAGGTGCCCGGCAACGTCGCCTGCCACCCGAACAAATGGCTTGAGGTCCGCCTGAACGACCGCCGCGAGATCGCGCTGGTCGATGTCGCCGTGGTCGAGGATCGCTTCGTCGGCGCCCGCGCCATCTGGAAGACCACCGGCTTTCGCGACCTGTTCGTGACCTTCGGGCTGCCGCAGGCCATCGGCATGTCGTCGATCGCGGGGCTGCTGGACCCGGTGGACCGCAGCGCACCCGAGGGCCGCCATATCCGCCTGTCGCCCGACGCGGACCGCCAGCTTCTGGCGCCCATCGCGCCGGGGCTGATCGACCGCGTGGGCATCGCGGGCATCGCCGTCATGCGGCCCGGCGCGTGGCACAGCCCCTCGGTCCCAGCGGGGTCGCTGGCCTTCGACGGCGAGCGCGAGCTGACATTCACCGAAAGCGACAAGGTTTCGGTGCGGCTGGTGGCCGACGCCTTTCGCACCATCGACGTGCCCGCCTGCATGGCCTTTGCGGCGGCGGCCGGGCTGTTCATCCGCAACCCGGATCAAACCACATGAGGGAGGAGTTCATGTCAAATCCATTTCCGCTGCCCAAAGAGCAGCTTCTGGACGCCTATCGCAGGATGCGCACCATCCGCGATTTCGAGGAGCGGCTGCATGTCGATTTCTCGCGCGGCGAGATCCCCGGCTTCGTCCATCTTTACGCCGGAGAGGAGGCCACGGCGGTCGGCATCATGGCGCATCTGCACGACCGCGACCGCATCGCCTCGACCCATCGCGGGCACGGGCATTGCATCGCCAAGGGCGTCGACGTGAAGGCGATGATGGCGGAAATCTATGGCAAGGCCACGGGCTGCTGCGCGGGCAAGGGCGGCTCGATGCATATCGCCGACCTGTCCCTGGGGATGATGGGGGCGAACGGCATCCTTGGGGCGGGCGCACCGCTGGTCTGCGGCGCGGCGCTGGCGGCGCAGAAGCTGGGCCATGACGGCGTCGGCATCACCTTTTTCGGCGACGGGGCCTCGAACCAGGGAACGGTGCTGGAAAGCATGAACCTTGCGGCGATCTGGAACCTGCCGGTAATCTTCGTCGTCGAAAACAACGGCTATGCCGAGTCGACCTCGGTCGATTATGCCACCGCCTCGGACAGCTATGTGGACCGCGCCGCGGGCTTCGGGATGCCCGGTGTCACGGTTGACGGCCTTGATTTCTTTGCCGTCTACGAGGCCGCGGGCGAGGTCATCCGCCGCGCCCGCGAAGGCGCCGGGCCGACGCTGCTGGAATGCAAGAACGTCCGCTTCTTCGGCCATTTCGAGGGCGACGCCCAGACCTACAAGGCCCCGGGCGAGAACGAGTTCAATCGCGAACACAATGACTGCCTCAAGCTCTTTCGCCAGAAGGTGACCGGCGCCGGCGTCATCACCGACGCCGAGCTGGACGCCATCGACGCCGAGGTGGCCGCGCTGATCGACGAGGCCGTGGCCGAGGCCATCGCCGCGCCCCAGCCCGGCCCCGAACAACTGACCACCGACGTTTATGTGTCCTACTGAAAGAAGGGGATAACCATGGCACGCATCATCAGCATGAAGGACGCGGTGAACGAGGCGCTGGATCAGGAAATGACCCGCGACCCCACCGTCATCATGATGGGCGAGGACATCGTCGGCGGCGCCGGCGCCAAGGGCGAGGATGACGCCTGGGGCGGCGTTCTGGGCGTGAGCAAGGGGCTTTACGCCAAGCACCCCAACCAGATGATCGACACGCCCCTGTCGGAAAGCGCCTATGTCGGCGCGGCGGTGGGTGCGGCGACGGCGGGGCTGCGCCCGGTCGCGGAACTGATGTTCGTCGATTTCATCGGCGTCTGCCTTGACCAGATCTTCAATCAGGCGGCCAAGTTCCGCTACATGTTCGGCGGCAAGGCGGAAACGCCGGTCGTGATCCGCGCCATGTGCGGCGCGGGCTTTCGCGCCGCCGGCCAGCACAGCCAGATGCTGACACCCCTGTTCACGCATCTGCCGGGGCTGAAGGTCGTCTGCCCCTCGAACGCCTATGACTGCAAGGGGCTGCTGATCCAGTCGATCCGCGACAACGACCCGGTGATCTTTCTGGAGCACAAGAACCTTTACGCCAGCACCGCCGACGTCCCCGAGGAACCCTATACCATCCCCTTCGGCGAGGCGAACATCGTCCGCGAAGGCGGGGACGCGACCATCGTGACCTATGGCCAGATGGTCGGCCGCTCGCTCGAGGCCGCCGAGATGCTTAAAAAGGACGGGATCGAGGTCGAGGTGATCGACCTGCGCACGCTATCGCCCATCGACATGGAGACGGTCCTTGAAAGCGTCGAGAATACCGGCCGCCTGATCTGCGTGGACGAGGCGAACCCGCGCTGCTCGATCGCGGCCGACATCGCCGCCAATGTCGCGCAGGACGGCTTCGACGCGCTGAAGGCGCCGATCCAGATGGTGACGCCGCCGCATGCGCCGGTGCCCTTCTCGCCCGCGCTGGAGGATATCTATGTCCCCTCGGCCGCGCGCATCGCCGCCGCCGTGCGCAAGACGCTGGAGAACTGACATGCTGGATATCACCCCGATCCTGATGCCGAAATGGGGCCTTTCCATGCGCGAGGGCAAGCTTGCCGCATGGCATGTGGCCGAGGGCGCGACCATCGCCCCCGGCGATGAGATCATGGATGTCGAAACCGACAAGATCGCCAATGTGGTCGAGGCCGCCGATGGCGGGCTGCTGCGCCGCCGCGTCGGCGTCGAGGGCGAGACCTATCCCGTCCGCGCGCTGCTGGCGGTCATGGCCCCGGCCTCGGTCTCCGAGGACGAGATCGACGCCTATGTCGCCTCATACGAGACGCCCGCCGCCGGGGCGGGGGAGGAGGAGACCGGCCCGGCCTACCAGTTCGCCGACCTGCCCGCGGGCCGCATCCGCTATGCCGAGCGCCCGGGCGACGGCGTGCCCCTGCTGCTGATCCATGGCTTCGGCGGCGATCTGGACAACTGGCTTTTCAATATCGACGCGCTGGCCGGGGACCGGCCCCTCTATGCGCTGGACCTGCCCGGGCATGGCCAGTCGGTCAAGACCGCGCGTCCCGCCGCGCTGGCGCTGATGGTCGACACCGTGGTGGCCTTTCTTGACCATATCGGCGCGGCAAAGGCGCATCTGGCGGGTCATTCGATGGGCGGGCTGATCGCCGGTTCGGTCGCCATCGGGCACCCGGACCGCGTGGCCTCGGTCACGCTGATCTGCCCGGCGGGCTTGGGTGAGCCGATCAACGCGGCCTATGTCGATGGCTTCGTCAAGGCGACCGGGCGGCGCGACCTGAAACCGGTGCTGGGCTATCTGTTCCACGACCAGTCCCTTGTCAGCCGCGCCATGGTCGAGGACCTGTTGAAATACAAGCGTCTGGACGGCGTGCAGGAATTTCTGGCCGAACTGGCCGGAAACCTGTTCCAGGGTGGCAGGCAGGCGGTGCTGATCGCCAAGGGCCTTGGCGCCAGCGGCGTCCCCGTTCAGGTGATCTGGGGCGAGGGGGACGCGATCATTCCCGCCACGCAAGCCTCGGCGCTGCCCGGCGCCCGCGTCACCCTGATCCCGGATGCCGGCCACATGGTCCAGATGGAGCAATCGGCCGAGGTGAACCGCCTGATCCGCGATTTCATCGCCTGACAGCCCGGACCGCGCCGGGCTCTTCGCAGGCCCGGGCGCTCCCTTCCACAACGGAGACAAGGACATGAGCAATTCCGTCGAAGGCCGCTCGGTCATCGTGACCGGCGCCGGCCGCGGTATCGGCCGCGCAATGGCCGAGGGGCTGGCCCGCGCCGGCGCCCGCGTCGTCATCGCCGATATCGACCCCGATACCGCCCAGGCCACCGCCGCCGCGATCCGCGATGCGGGCGGCCAGGCCACCGGCATGGCGGCCGATGTGACCGACCGCGCCAGCATCCGCGCGCTGATCGCCGGCACCGTCGCCAGCCATGGCCGGCTGGATGCGATGTTCAACAATGCCGGCATCGCGCAGGTGAAACCCTTCAACGACATCACCGAGGCCGACTGGCACCGGGTCATGGACGTCAACGCCATGGGGGTGCTGATCGGCATACAGGAAGCCAGCAAGCAGTTCATCGCGCAGGGCGGCGGCGGCAAGATCATCAACACCGCCAGCATCGCCGGCAAGCAGGGATATGAGCCCTTGGCGCATTACTCGGCCAGCAAGTTCGCGGTGGTGGCGCTGACCCAGGCGGCGGCGCGCGCCTTTGGCAAGGACCGCATCACCGTCAACGCCATCTGCCCCGGCGTCGTGGCCACCGACATGTGGAAGCTGATCGACCGCGGCTTCAGGGACGAGGGCCTGACCAGCCGCGACAACGAAGCCTTCGAGGGCTTCTCGGCCGATATCCTTCTGGGCCGGGCCTCGCAGGCGGGCGACCTTGCGGGGGTGGCGGTCTTTCTGGCCTCGGCCGGGTCGGATTACATGACCGGGCAAAGCCTTGTCGTCGACGGAGGCATGGTCCTGATATGAGCGCACGTCAGAAACTGGCCGAGATGAACGCCCGCGCCGTCGCGCTTTACAAGGCGGACGGCAAGACCATGTCGGCCTTTCGCGGCCTCATGCAGGCCGCCAGCCGCGAAGGCAGGCTCAGCCCCGCGACGAAGGAAATGATCGCCGCCGCCATCGCCATCGCCCGCGGCTGCGAGGATTGCATCGTCTTTCACACCGCCGAGGCCAAAACCCATGGCGCGGTGCGCGACGAATTTCTTGAGGTGCTGGCCGTCGCCGTCGAAATGTCCGGCGGCCCCGGCACGGTCTATGCAGCAAAGGCGCTGGCCGCCTTTGACGAATTGTGAGGTAAGCCATGAAAGCCCTGCGTTTCCACGCCAAGAAGGACCTGCGCATCGAGGACATTCCCGCGCCGCCCGCCCCCGGTCCGGGGCAGGTGCTGATCCGCAACCGCTTCGTCGGCATCTGCGGCACCGACCTGCATGAATATGCCAGCGGGCCGATCTTCATTCCGACCCGCCCGCATCCCTATTCCGGCGCGCATGGCCCGCAGGTCCTGGGCCATGAATTCGGCGGCGAGGTGATCGCCGTGGGCGAGGGCGTGACCAAGGTCGCCCCCGGCGACCGGGTGGCGGTGCAGCCGCTGATCATGCCGCGCGGCGGCGAATATTTTGCCGACCGCGGCTGGCACAACCTGTCGGGCAGCCTTGCGCTGGTCGGGCTGTCCTGGGTCTCGGGCGGCATGGCCGAGATGGCGCTGCTGAACGATTATAACGTCGAGAAGATCCCCGACAGCATGACCGACGAAGAGGCCGCGCTGGTCGAGCCGACCGCCGTCGTCGTCTATGCCTGCGACCGTGGCCGGGTGACGGCGGGCACCTTTAGTACCCAAGCCGCCGCCTCGCCGCCCGCAGCTTCGCGCTGTTTCGCGAGGCCATGCGCTATCGAGGTTGGGGGCAGAACGCCGGACCCATGGATAGACTTCATTCAAGGGCCAACAGGCGCTTTCGGGAACGGCAGGTGCCCGATTTTGTCGTGGTCTGGCTGTCAAATCAGCATTGCGGGATGTCGCATTTCCGATTGAGGCCACTCATGACATCCGGTTTCGGCGATCTTGCGCCTTGGGGCGGTGTGGGTAAGCTATCCACTGTCAATTTGTCTGGGTTATTCATGTTTCACGGTATCTTGCGCGCGTTCCTGACGACCCTGTTCGTGATGATATCGCTTTGTCTCTGGCGCACCGGCTATGCCTATGGCGACTGGGCGGCACTGGCATTGCTGCCGCTGGCGATCATGCTGTTCGTCACGCATCGAAACTTGCTGCTGGCGATGCGCTTGGCGCAACGCCGGGTGATCTGGCGGCCAGACAGCTTTGGGATGCGCTGGCTAAGCGGCCGGCTCGGCTCGACCTTCTGGGCGATGATCTTTGTCGCTGTCACCATCCCTTTGCTGGCATGGCAGGCGGTGGCGATGCGGCCCGAGCGGCTGCCGCAGCTTGCTGTCGCCTTTCTGCTGGCCAGCCTGCTATTCACTGCGCTGCAATCGCCTATCGGCCGGCAGGTCGCGGCGCCGTTTCACCGCAATATGGCGATCAACGTGGCGACCATGGCCGTGCTGCCGCTGGTGGTCTATGCGGCGTGGCAGGGCTATCACAACGACCCTATCCCGGCAAGGCTGCTGAACGCAAAGCTTTCGGAACTGCCGTTGGTCGCGCTTGAGGGGCTGCCGCGGCGCGACGGCTGGTTATCGCAGGTCATGGCACCTCTGCAGGTCTATGACAGCGGCAAGCTCTGGCTTGCTGCCCGCTTTCCCGAACAACGCTGGCTGGCGGTGCTGGTCGGTCTGGATTCGGCGCTGTTTGCCTTTGTCATGGGCCGGACTGGCGCCATCGTTACCGATTTTCTTCAGATGCGCGGGATCGCAGTCAGGCAATGACGCAGACACCGGAAACACCGCCGCCCACCCCAAAAAGCCGTATCGCTGCGTGGTTTTTCTGGGGCACGATCACGGTCATGACGCTGGGCACGCTGGCCCTGCAGGTCGCGGGCAGCCAGAATGCTGCGCCTGCGGCCAGCGACGTGTCCAAAAATTCCACCGAACTGCTGGCCGAAAAATTCCGGGCCGCGCTTGAGGGGGCCCCGGATGAGGTCCTGCAACAAGTGCTGCCGAAGATCGACCCGCTTCTGGATAAGGCGTTTCAGCCCGTCGTCGACCGCATCGAAGGCTATACCGATTTCCATTACAGCATCCGCGGCGAATATACCGAGCTTGTGGTGGCGGTCGCAGGCTCGCTTGAGGCCGATCTTGAGACGCGGCTTTTCGACGGCCTGTCGGACCGGCTGAAAGGGGTTTCGGCAGCCATGGACCAGGACTTCGCCTCGGCCTATGAGCGCGAGCTTGGCAAACGGATCAGCGCGGCGTCGAACTCAGTCGATCTGGGTGAGGCGATGCGCCGCGCGACGCAGGACGCCATCGCCCGGGTGAAGGTGACGGCGCCGGCCGCGGCAGCGACAACAGTGGCCGGTGCGATCTCGCTGAAGGTCATCAGCAAGACGGTCGCCAAGAAGGTCGCAGCCAAGGTTGCCGCAAAGGCGGCGGCCAAGGGGCTGTTCAAGGGTGGCTCGGTGCTGGGCGGCGCGGGCGCGGGGGCGGCGATCTGCTCGCCCTCGGGGCCCGTGGCGGCGGCCTGCGGCATCGCGGGCGGCGTCATAGCCTGGTTCACGGTGGACGCGGTGGTGATCGGCCTTGACGAAGTGCTGAACCGCGACGAGTTCGAGCGGGAACTGCGCGCCTCGGTCGACGCTGAAAAGCGCCGGATCAGCGCCGAGATGAAGCAGAATTTGCAGATCAGGCGGCTGGAACTGGTGCGGCTGGCCCCACGACAGGCGCAGGACATGACGCTGGCGCAGCTATCACAGCCGCAGCGGGCCGGGATCTGCGACGAGGCCGCGCTGCTGATCCAGAACTATCGCCTGATCCAGACGCAGATCGCGGCCCGCAGCCCCGAAAACCTTGCGACCTTCGCCGCCGATCTGGACAAGGCGTCGCAGCGCGCCACGCTGCGTCCGCTGGCCGACGACATGCGCCGCAACCTCGGTGCCGGGGCGACGCTCGCGCGCGCCAGCAGGGTGCGGCTTGCGGGAAATTTCCGCACCGAGGACCGGGGCAACCGCGAGGTGACCGCGCAACTGCGCATCCAGGGCCACAGCCTTGCCTTCGAGCCCAGCACGGCCAGCAAGGACGACGGCTTCAACCTGTTCTCTCCCGTTGGGATCCAGATCGACCTGTCCCGCGATATCGGTGTGCGCGCCGCGCTTGAGCAGCATCTGCGCATCAGAAGCAACCGCTTTTTCGGCGGCACTGTTACCTTGTCGGGGTTGCCCGCGTCGCTGAACGACGCAAACGGGATGAAAGCCACCTTGCGCGCACCGCTGCCCATCATGCGGGACAAGGAGGCTAAGAGCCTCGATCAGGTCAACCAGCCCGATGGGCCGTCATCCGAACTGAAGCTGACCATGCTGATCACGGCGGAAACGCTGCCTGACGTGGTGCCGCCCGGTCCCTGCACGACGAAGTGACGCCCTGGGCAACATCGGTCATGCCCCCCTCCGCTCAGCCATTGGCCTGGCCGATATCCAGCCGCATGAAGCGGCCATCCGGGGGTAAACCTGAAGCAGGTGCGTCCATCGGCATGCCCTCTTTTCCATTGATCGCCTCAAGCGTGAAGCGGTCCTTTCCTCATGGCCCGGTCAGTCTTGGGCGGCATTGCTGGACTGCATGCCGACCAGCCGCGACAGCAGGATGACGGTGTAAAGCACGCCCAGCACCGCCTCGAACGAGGCGACCGACTGCGCGTAAGAGCCGACCGGCGTGATGTCGCCATAGCCCACCGTCGTCAGCGTGACATAGCTGTAATAGACAAGCTGCTGCCAGTTGATCGCCGCCCCGGAACTGGCAACATACGAGCCGGGCGCCAGCCACTCGATCAGCGACAGAAGCGCGCCGAAGCCCGAGCCGATGACCAGATAAAGCGAGGTCGCCGACAAAAGCACATCGGCCATGACCGTTCTGGCGCGAAAGGTATAGATCGCCAGCACGATGCACATCACCAGATGATAGGCGATCGACGACAGATACAGCATCAGCGCCAGACCTCGGCCGGGGTGATAGGCGTTCTTCACGCCCACGACCAGCACCGCGATGCCGCAAAGCGTGGCGGCGATGCGCAGCGCGCGGCTCTGGCTCAGCGCCCAGCTCGCCGCGACGAAGATCGAGGCATAGAAGCAATAGAACACCGCCGGCCAGATCCCGCCCGCGCCCGACAGCGGATAGGTCAGGTTGTGCAGCAATATCGCCAGCAACAGGCACAG
>JAXMDJ010000029.1:0-53761 GCA_046348875.1 Paracoccus sp. (in: a-proteobacteria) | reverse complement strand
GCCGCATCCCGCAGCGCATTCTCAAGCCGCGCATCGCCGGTGCCCAGAACCGCAAGCTGGCCGCCGTTTTCCACCAGCGCCGGCAGTGCCTCGATCAGCAGGTCAAGGCCCTTCTGCTCGGACAGGCGCGAGATGACGACGCAAAGCGGCCCGGCCGAGTCGGCCAGCCCGAACTCGCCGCGCAGCGCCGCGCGGGCGCGGGCCTTGCCCGCAAGATCGGCAAAGGGCGGCGTCCATGCGTCCAGATCGATGCCGTTCAGGATGCCGACGAAATCGCCGCCGCGACCGGCCAGCACGCCCTCCATTCCCATGCCGAATTCGGGGGTCAGCAGTTCCTCGGCATAGGTCGGGCTGACGGTCGAGACCTTGTCGGAAAACACGATCCCCGCCTTCAGTGCGCTGATCCGGCCCCAGTATTCAAAGCCCTGCGGCGTGAAAAGATGCGCGGGCAATTGCAGCGCCGCCAGCATATGCGCCGGCGCCAGCCCCTGAAAGGCGACGTTGTGGATGGTCAGCAGGCATTTCACGCCTGATACGCCAAGCTGGCGCAGATAGACCGGCGTCAGCCCGGCCTGCCAGTCATGCAGGTGCAGGACCTGCGGGCGCCAGCCCTCGATCCCGTCCCGCGCGATCAGCGCCGCCGCCTTGTCCAGCGCCGCGAAGCGCTGGGGATTGTCGGGCCAGTCCTTGCCGTCCGGTGCAAGATAGGGGCCGCCGTCGCGGTCGAAAAGATGCGGCGCATCAAGGATATACAGCACCGCATCCCCCAGCGCGCCGCGCCGGATGCGCGCCGGGCCGCCAAAGAGGTCGTCCAGTTCCATGACGACCGGCGCATAGTTGCCCTGCGCGGCCATGACGACCCGGTAACCGGGCAGCAATGTCCGCATCCCGACCCCGAAGGGGGCAAGCGCGGCGGGCAAGGCACCCGCCACATCCGCCAGCCCGCCGGTCTTGATCAGCGGCACGCATTCCGAGGTGACGGACAGAACCCTGGTCATAAAGACGCTTCCCTTCGCTTCAGCATCTCTTGCGTGATCAGCGTGACGCCGCCATCGGTGACGCGGAACCACTTGGCGTCCTCGACCGGGTCCTCGCCGACGACAAGGCCCTCGGGGATATGCACGCCGCGGTCGATGACCACGTTCTTCAGCCGCGCGTGGCGGGCGACGTTGACGTAAGGCAGCACCACCGCCCCGTCCAGCGTCGCGAACGAGTTCGTCTTGACCTGCGTGAACAGCAAGGACTGCCGGATATCGGTGCCCGAGATGATGCAGCCCCCCGACACCATCGAACTGACGGCATGGCCGCGCCGCTCCGGTTCGTCATGGATGAACTTGGCCGGCGGCACCGATTCCGAATAGGTCCAGATCGGCCAGTCGCGGTCCCACAGATCCAGATCGGGGGTAAAGTCGGTCAGGTCGATATTCGCCTTCCAGAAGGCATCGACCGTGCCCACATCGCGCCAATAGGCCGGCGCATCGAGGCTGGAGCGCACGCAGCTGTCGGTAAAGCGATGCGCCTGCGCCTTGCCGTTCTTGACGATGGCCGGGATCAGGTCATTGCCGAAATCGTGGCTGGAATTCGGGTCCTCCATATCGGCCAGAAGCAGGTCGCGCAGGAAGCTCCACTTGAAGACATAGATCCCCATCGAGGCCAGCGTGACATCGGGATCCTCGGGCGTGCCCGGCGGATCGGCGGGCTTTTCAAGAAAGCTGGTGATGCGGTCATTGGCATCCACCGCCATGACGCCAAAGGCCGAGGCCTCGGCCCGCGGCACCGTCAGGCAGCCGATGGTCACATCCGCGCCGGTATCGACGTGCTGGCGGATCATCTGCTCGTAATCCATCTTGTAGATGTGATCGCCGGCAAGGATCAGCACATATTCGATGCGATAGCTGTCGATGATGTCGATGTTCTGGGCCACCGCATCGGCGGTGCCGCGATACCACATCGCTTCGTCATAGCGCTGGGACGCGGGCAGGATGTCCAGAAACTCGTTGCGCTCGGCGCGGAAGAAGTTCCAGCCGCGCTGGACATGGCGGATCAGCGAATGCGCCTTGTATTGCGTGGCCAGCGCCATCTTGCGGATGCCCGAGTTCAGCGCATTGGACAGCGCGAAATCGATGATCCGCGACTTGCCCCCGAAATAGACCGCCGGTTTCACCCGCCGGTCCGTCAATTCCTGCAGACGCGATCCGCGCCCGCCAGCCAGCACAAAGGCCATGGTGCGGCTGGACAGCCTTTCGTTCCGAGGTGCCATTTTCCCTCCTCCTGGAAAACAGTGCCGCTTCGGGTGCGGCATAACAAGAAATCACACGGACAACGGCAAGTCGTCCTTGATCAGGATCAGCGTCGACAGTGGCGGCAGCACCACGTCGGCATGGGCCGGCTGGCCGTGGCTTTCGCCCGCCACCGCCGTGACGCTGCCAAGGTTGCCGCGCCCGCCGCCGCCATAAGCCTCGGCATCCGAGTTCAGCGCCTCGCGCCAGACGCCGGCCTGCGGCAGGCCAAGGCGATAGGCCGACCGCTCGACCGGGGTGAAGTTGCAGATCACCACCACTTCGGGGTCGCCGGGGTTGCCGCGCCGGATCCATGCAAAGACCGAGTTCTCGACATCGTTGGCCTCGATCCACTGAAAGCCCGCGGGGTCGCAGTCCTTGGCGTAAAGCGCCGGCGTCGTGCGATAAAGGCGGTTCAGGTCGCGCACGAACATCTGCACGCCGTAATGCAGCGGGTTGCCGATCGCCGCCCAGTCGATTTCGCCGTCATGGTTCCATTCGGCACCTTGCGCGAATTCCTGGCCCATGAACAGCAGCTTCTTGCCCGGATGACCCCACATGAAGCCGTAATAGGCGCGCAGGTTGGCGAACTTGTCCCAGCCCTCGCCCGGCATCTTGGCCAGCATCGAGCCCTTGCCATGCACGACCTCGTCATGGCTGATCGGCAGGATGAAGTTCTCGCTGAAGGCGTAATGCAGGCCGAAGGTCATCTGGTGGTGATGGTGGCGGCGATAGACCGGGTCGCGGATGATGTAGTTCAGCGTGTCGTTCATCCAGCCCATGTTCCACTTGAAGCCGAAGCCAAGCCCGCCGTCATGGACCGGCTGCGACACCTTGGGATACGAGGTCGATTCCTCGGCCACGGTCATGATGCCCGGCACCTCGCCATAGGTCAGGCGGTTCATGTCCTGCAACATGGCGATGGCCTCGTAATTCTCGCGCCCGCCGTCCTTGTTGGGGATCCATTGCCCGTCGCCGCGCGAATAGTCGCGGTAAAGCATCGAGGCCACCGCATCCACGCGCAGCCCGTCGACGTGATATTCCTTGAGCCAGTAAAGCGCGTTCGAGGTCAGGAAATTCGTCACCTCGGTGCGGCCATAGTTATAGATCAGGGTGTTCCAGTCCTGATGGAAGCCCTCGCGCGGGTCGGAATGTTCGTAAAGCGCGGTGCCGTCAAAGCGGCCCAGCCCGTGCGCGTCGGTCGGGAAATGCCCGGGCACCCAGTCCAGCAACACGCCCAGCCCCGCCTTGTGCGCAGCATTGACCAGATCGCGGAATTCATGCGGCGGCCCGAAGCGGATCGTCGGCGCAAACAGCCCTACCGGCTGATAACCCCACGACCCGTCAAAGGGATATTCGCTGACCGGCAGCAGCTCGATATGGGTAAAGCCCATGTCGCGGGCGTAATCGACCAGTTCGGTCGCGGCCTCCTTGTAAGAGATCGGGCGGCCGCCGTCCTTCCGGCGCCAGCTTCCAAGGTGGACCTCGTAGATCGAGATCGGCTGATCGGTCCGCTGCGCGTCCGCGCGGCTGGCCATCCAGTCCGCATCCGACCAGCCATAGCCCGAGATGTCGCGCACGACCGAGGCCGTCTGCGGCGGATGCTGCGAACCAAAGCCCACCGGGTCGGCCTTTTCGTGCCGCTCGCCATAGGCGCCGAGGATCTCGTATTTATAGGGCGTGCCCTCGCCGATCAGCGGCAGGAAGACTTCCCAGACGCCGGTGGCGCCGCGCCGGCGCATGACGTGGCGCCGCCCGTCCCAGGCATTGAAATCGCCGATGACCGAGACGCGCCGCGCATTCGGCGCCCAGACCGCGAAATGCGTGCCGCGCACCCCTTCGTGTTCGATGACATGCGCGCCCAGCACCTTCCACAGCGCGTGATGCGTGCCCTCGCCCAGCAGATATTCGTCCATCTCGCCCAGGACCGGGCCAAAGCGATAGGCGTCCTCGACCAGCCATTCCTCGCCGTCGCGGCGGCCGCGCAACTGGTAAGGCTTTGTCCCCGCGACCTTGCCGGAAAACAGCCCCGGATAGCCTGCGACCGGCTCCAGCGGACTGGCCTTGCCCGCGACCACGGCGGCCATTTCGGTGGCGCCGGGGTCGAAGGCGGTGACGTAACGCAGCCTGCCCTTGCGATGGGGGCCGAGCACGGCGAAGGGATCGTCGAAACGCCCCTCGATGATGCGGTTCAGGACCGAAGGGTCCGCGACTTCGCTTGGATCGATCATGGACGTGTTACCCCCTACGATGGCGTCAGGATATGGCTGTCGTTTACTCCTGCGGGATCAGGCTTCTGGCGTTCCACACATCCGCCATATAGCCGCGGATGGTGCGGTCGGACGAGAACCAGCCCGAACGCGCCACGTTCAGCGCCGCCATCCGCGCCCAGCCCTTTGGATCGGCATAGGCGCGGTCCACCTCGCGCTGCGCGCGCCAGTAGTCGGTGAAGTCCGAGGCGACAAGGAAATAGTCCGCGCCGGTCAGGTTCGCGACGATATTGGCGTAGCGGTCGGGCTCGACCGGGCTGAAGACGCCGCTGCGGATCGCCTCGACAGCGCGGGCAAGGCGCGGATCGGCGGCGATGGCCCTGGCGGCATGGGCCTCGACGTTGCGGCGTGCCTCGGCCTCGTCCACGGTCATGCCGAACAGGAAGAAGTTATCGGCCCCGACACGTTCGCGGATTTCCACGTTCGCGCCGTCCAGCGTGCCGATGGTCAGCGCGCCGTTCAGGGCGAATTTCATGTTGCCGGTGCCCGAGGCCTCTTTCCCGGCGGTCGAGACCTGTTCGGACAGGTCCGCCGCGGGGATCAGCCGCTCGGCCATGGTGACGTTGTAGTTGGGCAGGTAGACGACCTGCAAAAGCTCGTTCGTCTGCGCATCGGCATTCACCACCGCCGAGACGTCGTTGATCAGCCGGATGATGTCCTTGGCAAAGAAATAGCCCGGTGCCGCCTTGCCGCCGAACAGCTTGACGCGCGGCGTCCAGCCGGCGCCGGGGTTGTCCTTGATTTCCTGCCACAGTGCGATGGCCTCAAGGATGTTCAGGTGCTGGCGCTTGTATTCGTGGATGCGCTTGATCTGCACATCGAAGATCGCCTGCGGGTTCAGCATCAGCCCGTGTTCGCGGGTGATCCAGTCGCACAGGTCCGCCTTGTTCAGCGTCTTGACCTCGGCAAAGCGCGCCAGCCAAGCGGGGTCGTCGACATGCGGTTCAAGCTTCACGAGTTGCTCAAGATCGCCGATCCAGCCGTCGCCGATGGTGTCGACGATCAGTTGCGACAGGCGCGGGTTGCAGGAATGGACCCAGCGGCGCGGCGTGACGCCGTTGGTCTCGTTCACGATGCGGTCGGGATGCAGGCGGTTCAGTTCCTTGAAGACAGTGGTCTTCATCAGCCCGGTATGCAGCGCGGCGACGCCGTTCACGCGGTTGGCCATGATGAAGGACAGCTCGCCCATCTTCACCCGCCCGTCGCTGCGCGCCGCCACCCGCCGCGAGGGGTTGGCCTTGGCATGGGCATCGTCGATGCGGTCGATCAGTTGCAGGTGGCGCGGCAGCAGGCTGGCGAACAGATCCTCGCCCCAGCTTTCCAGCGCCTCGGGCAGCAGGGTGTGGTTGGTATAGTTCACGCAGCCCTGCGTGATGTGCAGCGCCTCGTCGAAGGGCAGGCCGTGTTCGTCATGCAAAAGCCGCACCAGCTCTGGCCCGGCGATGGCCGGATGGGTGTCGTTCATCTGGATCGCCACCTTCTGCGGCAGCAGACGCAGGTCGGCGTGATCCGTCAGGAAGCGGCGCAGGATGTCGCGGATCGACGCGGCCGAGAAGAAATATTCCTGCGTCAGCCGCAGGCGCTTGCCCTTTTCGGTCGAATCCTCGGGGTAAAGCACGCGCGAGATGGTGCGCGCCAGCGCCTCGTTTTCCGCCGCCGCGGCGAAATCGCCCGAGTTGAAACGTTCAAGGTCGAAAGGATCGACAGCGCGGCCGCCCCAAAGACGCAGCGTATTGGCCCAGCGGCCCTTCCAGCCGATCACCGGCGTGTCGAACGCTTCCGAGCGGACGAAGTTTTCCGGCTCCCAGACCGATTTGCCGTTGCGGCTGACCACGCGGCCGCCGAAGCCAAGGGTAAAGGCGGCCTCGGGGCGCTCGAACTCCCAGGCATAGGGCTGCGCCAGCCAGTCTTCGGCGGCCTCGTGCTGGCGGCCGTCGACGAAGGATTGCCGGAACAGCCCATGCTCATAGCGGATGCCATAGCCGTAGGCCGGGCAGCCCAGCGTCGCCAGCGATTCCATGAAGCAGGCGGCCAGCCGCCCCAGCCCGCCATTCCCCAGCGCCGCGTCGGGTTCGTCCAGCAGCACGGCGTGATAGTTCAGGCCAAAGGACTCGATCGCCTCGCGCGCCTGGTCGGCCAGTTGCATGTTGACGATATTGTCCTCAAGCAGGCGCCCGATCAGGAATTCCATCGACAGGTAGTAAACCCGCTTGGCATCGGCACGATAGGTTTCGCGCGTGGCGGCCATCCAGCGGTCCACGATCCGGTCGCGCACCGCATAGCTCAGCGCCATGCGCCAGTCGAAAAGCTGCGCATGCGCGGGGTCCTTGCCCAGCGTATAAGTCAGGTGCCACAGGATCGCGTCGCGGAAATCGGTCGTGGGCATATTGTCCTTAGCCATTCGTCACCTTGCCAAACATCACGCCCGGAGCGTTTCGGGCTCTCGTTAATTTCTGATTAAGGGTTCCGCCTTTGAAAGCAAGCGGCGCCGCATAAAAAAGTGTTAGCGTTAACCGAAACTGTGCTTTGCCTGCCAGAGCAGCCAAGTCCTGCGCAAGATGCCGCCATCACGCAGGTTCGACCGCTTTCTGGGTTTTGCCCGCAATATTCTGCTGTGGAAAGGGAATATTCCGAACCGTTATTTTACGTCAGAAATCCAGACCCAAATCCAGCGTGCGCGCCGAATGGGTCAGCGCCCCTGACGAAATATAATCTACGCCGGTCGCCGCAACCTCGGCAATCCGGTCGAGTCGCATGTTCCCCGACGCCTCCAGCACCACGCGGCCGCCAGCCATCGCCACCGCCTGTCGCAGCGTCGGCGTATCCATGTTGTCCAGAAGCACGACATCGGCGCCGCCCTCGTCCAGGACCTCGGCCAGTTGCTCCAGCCGGTCGACCTCGATCTCGACCCGCATCATGTGCGAGGCGCGCGCCTTGACCGCCTCAAGCACCGGGCGGATGCCGCCTGCGGCGGCGATGTGGTTATCCTTGATCAGGATGGCGTCGGACAGCGAAAAGCGGTGGTTGAAGCCGCCGCCATGCAGCACCGCCTGCTTTTCCACCAGCCGCAGGCCGGGGGTGGTCTTGCGGGTGCAGGTGATGCGGGTTTTCGTGCCGCGGGTTTCGGCGACAAAGGCGGCGGTCAGCGTGGCGATGCCGCAAAGCCTGCCGGCAAAGTTCAGCGCCACCCGTTCCGCCGACAGGATCGAGGCCGCCTCGCCCTCGATCTCGGCCAGCGTGTCGCCGGGGCCGAACTGCGCGCCGTCCGGGCGATGGACGCGCAGGCTCAGCGCCGGGTCGATCAGCCGGAATGCGATGGCGGCCAGTTGCATGCCCGAGACGACGCCCGCCTCGCGCGCGCGGATGCGGGCGGTATAGCGGGTGCCCGCGGGGATCACCGTGCGCGTGGTGATGTCGCCGAACGTCCCCAGATCCTCGATCAGCGCGGCGCGGACCAGCGGTTCAAGGATCATGTCGGGCAGCGCGGGCATCTGGGTCATGTGGTTTCCTTCAGGTTGTCGCGCAGCGCCATCGCGCCGCGCAGCGTCAGGCGCGAGCGCTGGCCCCGCGCGTCGGTCTGCGGAAAGTCGCTGCGGTAATGCGCGCCGCGGCTTTCGCGCCGCATCAGCGCCGCCGCGGCGATCAGCGTGGCGGTGGCGGTCATGTTCAGCAGCGCCGGGCAATCGGGCTGCGCGGCCTCGATGGCGGCAATCTCGCGCAGGCAGCGGCCAAGGCCGTCCGCGTCGCGCACGACGCCCGCGCCCGCCGTCATGGCGCGGCGCAGGCGGGCGACCAGCGCCGGGTCGAGGATGGGCGCGGGCGCCAGTTCGGGCAGGCGCACGGGCGCGGCATCGGCGGGCAGATCGCTGCCCCCGGCAATCGACAGCGCCGCGCGCCGGGCAAAGACCAGCGCCTCAAGCAGCCCGTTCGAGGCCAGCCGGTTCGCGCCGTGCAGCCCGGTCGAGGACGCCTCGCCGCAGACCCAAAGCCCCGGCAGGCTGGCGCGGCCATCATGGTCCACCGCCACCCCGCCCATGTGGTAATGCGCCGCCGCCGCCACCGGGATCTGCGTCCGGGTGGGGTCGATCCCCGCCCGGGCGCAGGCCCCGGCCACGGCGGGAAATTCGGTCAGGATGCGGTCGCCAAGACAGGCCCGCGTATCCAGCGCCGGCCGCAACCCGGCCTGCGTCTGCGTATAGACCGCGCGCGCGACGATATCGCGGGGCGCAAGCTCGGCATCGGGGTGCACGGCCAGCATGAAGCGTTCGCCCAGCCGGTTCACCAGATGCGCACCCTCGCCACGCAGGGCTTCGGTCGCCAGCGGCGCCGGATCCTCGCCGCAATCGATGGCGGTCGGATGGAACTGCACGAATTCCGCATCCGCGATCACCGCGCCCGCCCGCGCCGCCATGCCGATCACCTGCCCGCGGA
This sequence comes from Paracoccus sp. (in: a-proteobacteria), assembly GCA_046348875.1. Lineage (GTDB taxonomy): Bacteria > Pseudomonadota > Alphaproteobacteria > Rhodobacterales > Rhodobacteraceae > Paracoccus. The sequence goes on along the minus strand of JAXMDJ010000029.1, from coordinate 44,781 downwards.
TGCGCGGCGGGTTGGTCGTCACCGCGTAAAGCCCGCCCGAGCCCCCCCCGGCCAGCAGCACCGCCGGCCCCTCGATGGCCACGGGCTGCGAACCATCTGCCCGCGTCACCTCGACGCCGGCGACCCGGCCACCGTCGAGGCGCAGCCCGGTGGCGATGACGCCCTCCAGCACCTGCACCGAGGGCGTCTCGCGCACCTCGGCGATCAGCGCGCGCATGATCTCGGCCCCGGCCTGATCGCCGCGCACGCGCACCACGCGGGCAAAGCCATGCGCCGCCTCGCGCGACATGACATAGCTGCCATCGGGCTTGCGGTCGAAGGGGGTGCCCAGCCGCGTCAGGTCAAGGATGTGCTGGCGCGCCTCCTCGGTGACCAGTTCGGCCACCGCGGCATCGACGGTGCCGGCCCCGGCGCGCAGGGTGTCGCGGGCATGGGCGGCGGCCGAATCGGCCGGGTCCATGGCGGCGGCGACGCCCCCCTGCGCCCAGGCCGAGCTTGCCCCCTGCCCCAGCGCCTCGGGCGAGATCATCAGCACCGGACGCGGCGCCAGCTTCAGCGCCGCGTAAAGCGCGCCAAGCCCCGCGCCGACGATAATGACGCGAGCGGTCCGCACGACCGGCATCATCCGCTCAGCCCGCCAGCTTGCGCGACAGGTCGATCATGCGCTCGACCGCGATGCGGGCGCGGGCGGCGGTCTCGGGCTCGACCTCGACGGCGCCGGTCATCGAATGCAGCGACCACAGCACCTTTTCCAGCGTGATCTTCTGCATATAGGGGCACATGTTGCAGGGCCCCAGGAATTCGACCTCCGGGTTCGCGTCCGAGATATTGGCCGCCATCGAACATTCGGTGACCAGCATCACCTGCCTGGGGCGTTCCTTTTCCACCCAGCCCTGAATATTCGCGGTCGAGCCGGCATAGTCGGCCTCGGCCACCACTTCGGGCGGACATTCGGGATGGGCGATGATCTTCAGCCCCGGATGCCAGTCGCGGAAATCGCGCAGGTCCTGCGCGGTGAAGCGTTCATGCACGATGCAGGCGCCATCCCACCAGACCACGCGCTTTTGCGGCACGCGGGCGGCGACGTTCTGCGCCAGCCACTTGTCGGGGGTCATGATGACCGTGTCGCCGTCCATCGCCGCCACGATCTGCGCGGCATTGGCCGAGGTGCAGCAGATATCGGAGGCGGCCTTCACCTCGGCGGTGGTGTTGACATAGCTGACCACCGGCGCGCCGGGATAGCGCGCGCGCATCTGGGCGATGCCTTCGGGCGTGATGCTTTCGGCAAGCGAGCAGCCCGCCTCCATGTCCGGCATCAGCACGGTCTTTGCGGGGTTCAGGATCTTCGAGGTCTCGGCCATGAAATGCACGCCGCATTGCACGATCACGTCGGCCTGAACCTCGGTCGCCTTGATCGCCAGATGCAGGCTGTCGCCGACGACATCGGAAATGCCGTGATAGATCTGCGGCGTCATGTAGTTATGGGCCAGCACCACCGCATTGCGTTCGCGTTTCAGCCGGTTGATGGCGGCGACATAGGGCGCGTGGATCGCCCAGTCGGGCCAGGGCATCACCCGGTCCATGCGGGCGTGGATGTCCTTCATGCTTTCGGCCAGCTTCAGCGAGGGGGCCAGATCGTAATGCCGGGCCAACTCGTCCCGGACGGAAGTCAGATCGAGCATGTGGTCCTCCCCAAGACTGCCCGCGGCGGCACGACATTGCCCGCGACGGGCCCCATGTGCGGCGTTTGCTAACGAATTGATCCGGCGGGGGCAAACCCAAACCCCCTTGGCTGCCGCAGGTTCCGGCATCAAGGCCGTATCTGCCCATTTTTCAGGCAGAACCGTCAGCCGGCCCAGCGCGCCGGGATCAGCCCGCGCAGCGCATTCCCGACCCAAAGCCGGACCTTCGGCAATTCGCCGGCCATCAGGATCTCTTCGCGGCAGCGGCCAGCGGCCAGCAGTTCGGCGCGCAAGACGCCCGCCAGCAGCCCCGACGACAAAGGCGGCGTGCGCAGCCCCTGCCCGCGATCGAAAAAGACCGAAGCGATCGTGCCCTCGCACACTTCGCCGCGCTGGTTCAGAAAGATCGCCTCGTCGATGCCTGCAGGCAGGGCAGCGCGAGCGGCATCGAAAACGGCGCGGCGGGTGGTCTTGATGGCCAGCCACGGGTCGTCCGCGTCAAGCCGCGCCGCCGCCAGCGCCAGCCGCCATTCGGGCCGCGCGGGAGGCAGCGGCGCCCGGGTCGCCTCGATCCGGCCGCCGGCATCCAGCGTCAGGCGCAACCGCGCGGGCTGGCCGGGCGGCCCGGTCAGCGCCGCGCGCGCCGCCCCGGCGTCGCAGGGCCAGCCCAGCAATGCGGCGCTGGTCGTCAGCCGCGCCAGATGCCCCGCCAGCCGGGGACAGGCGCCGCCGTCCCAGAACGCGGTCTCGATCAGCTTCAGGCCGGGTTCGTCAGAACCTGCGCGTAGCGGGCTTTCCACAGGGCTTCCTCCCATTCGCCGCTGGCGGTCGAATCCTGCACGACGCCGCCGCCGACATTCAGCATCACCTCGCCGTCGGGCCAGACCGTCAGCGTGCGGATCGCCACGGAAAAACAGGCCGCGCCGTCCGGCGCCATCCAGCCGATGCTGCCGCAATAGACGCCGCGCGGGAACGGCTCGACCTCGCGGATGATCTGCATGGCGCGGATCTTGGGCGCGCCGGTGATCGAGCCGCAGGGAAACAGCGCCCGCAGCAAACCGCCGAAATCCGCAGGCCGCGCCAGCCGGCCCAGAACGCGCGAGGTCATCTGATGCACGGTGGCAAAGCTTTCGACGGCGAAAAGCTCGGGCACCCGGACCGAGCCCAGGCGCGAAATCCGCCCGATATCGTTGCGCAGCAGGTCGACGATCATCAGGTTCTCGGCCCGATCCTTTTCAGAGGCCGCCAGCCCCGCCGCCAGCGCGGCATCGCGCACGGGATCGGGGTCGCGGGGGGCGGTGCCCTTCATCGGCTGCGCCTCGATCCGGCCATCGGCGTCCAGCCGGAAGAACAGCTCGGGCGAGCGCGACAGGATCGCCGGCCCCGCGCCCAGATCGACAAAGGCGCCGAAGCCCACCGCCTGATGCGCGGAAAGCGCCGCGTAAAGCTGCGCCGGGCTGCCCGACAGCAGCCGCGAGGCAAGCGGAAAGGTCAGGTTGATCTGATAACAGTCGCCCGCCGCGATATAGTCGCGGGTGCGGGCAAAGGCGCGGGCATAATCTGCCTGCGAGATCATGGGCCGCAGCGGCGCAAGCCGCACCTGCCCCGCAGGCGGGGGGGGCGCGGGCAGCGGCCTGTCATAGACGCCAAAGGCCAGCAGCGGCACCCGGCGGCCTTCGGGCATCAGGGGGGCCAGCGCCGGTTCCAGCGCATAGCCCAGCTCATAGGACAGATAGCCCGCGATCCATGCGCCCGCCCGGCGGCGCGCATCCAGAAGGTCCAGCGCCGCCGCGACCTCGTCGGGCCGCTCGATGACCAGCAATTCGTCGGGGTCCCGGAACAGGCATGGCCCGCCATCTGGTCCGAATTCGCACAGGATCACGCGCATCTCCCCCTTCTGGGCTGCGCAGCTATCACGACAGGGGGGATGCGAACAATGGCTTACGCGCCGGGCATCGAGGCGTGACGAAAGGGGCTAAAGCGCCAGCGACACCCATGCCCCGTCGCGCTTCGATGACCGCACGCAGGCATCGACGAAGGCCACGCCCTCCAGCCCCTCGCGCAGGCCCGGATAGGTCACGGCAGGATCGGGGGCGCGCCCCTCGCGTCGGGCAAGGATGGCTCGGGCGGCCTCGGCATAGATATTGGCGAAGCCCTCAAGATAGCCCTCGGGGTGGCCGGCGGGCACGCGGGTGACGCGGGCGGCGTCTGCGCCGGTTCCGGCGCCCCCCCGCGACAGGCGGTAACGCGGCTGGCCCAGCGGCGTGACCCACAGGTAATTCGGGTCCTCCTGCGACCATTCGATGCCGGCTTTCGTGCCAAAGACGCGCAGCCGCAGCCCGTTTTCAAGCCCCGAGGCGACCTGCGAACACCACAGCATCCCCCGCGCCCCGCCCTTGTAGCGCAGCATGACATGGGCGTTGTCATCGACCAGCCGCCCGGGGACAAAGCTTTGCAGATCGGCGGCAAGGCTTTCCAGTTCCAGCCCGGTCACGAAGCCCGCAAGGTTGAAGGCATGGGTGCCGATATCGCCGATGGCCCCGCCCGCGCCGGTTTTCGCCGGGTCGGTCCGCCACGCGGCCTGCTTGTTGCCCGAGGCCTCAAGCGGCTCGGCCAGCCAGTCCTGCGCATATTCGACCTGCACCAGCCGGATTTCGCCCAGATCGCCGGCGGCGATCATGGCGCGGGCCTGCCGGATCATCGGATAGCCGGTATAGTTGTGGGTCAGCACGAACAGCGCATCCGCGCCCTCGGCCGCCTTCACCAGCCTCTTCGCCTCGGGCAGGGTCGCGGTCAGGGGCTTGTCGCAGATGACATGGATGCCGCGCTTGAGGAACTCGCGCGCGACGGGGGCGTGCATGTGGTTGGGGGTGACGATGGCCACGGCCTCGATCCCGTCCTTGCGGCGGGCCTCGCGGATGGCCATCTGCGTGTAATCGTCATAGCTGCGCGGGACGCCCAGCTCCGCCGCCGAGGCCGCGCTTTTTTCCGGGGTCGAGGAAAAGCAGCCCGCGACCAGCTCATACTGGTCGTCAAGGCGCGCGGCGATGCGGTGGACCGCGCCGATAAAGGCGCCCTGCCCGCCGCCGACCATGCCAAGCCGGATACGGGGCGCGCGCCCTTGCGCGGATGTGGTCTGGGTCATGATGTCCCCTCGGCTTGCAGGAATGGGTTCCGGCGGCGGCTGGGAGGCCCCGCCGCCGGAAAGGTTACGCCCTAGACGGCCAGCATACGACCGGATTCGGCCGAGGATTCCTCGGCGCGGTCCAGAAGCCGCTGCAAGGCCGCCCCGCGGGCGAAATCGGGATCAGCCGGCCCCTCGCCACGGATCGCGGCGATGAAGCGCTGATAGATCGTCGGCACGGGCGGGCAGTCGACCTCGTGCCAGGTCGCGGTTTCCAGATCCGGCGTCAGACAGGCGCGCAGGCGGCTGACGCGGTTTTCAAAGCCGACCTCAAGCCCGCCCTGATCGCCATAGATGCGCAGGCGCAGGTCGTTCAGGTGGCCGGTGGCGAAGCGGGTCGCGGCAACGGTGCCAAGCGCGCCGTTGTCCAGCACGATCTGCATGGTGGCGCTGTCATTGGCGTCCAGGACATAGTCGCCGATCCGCCCGCCCGGCGCCTTGTCGAAGGTTTTCAGGATGCACGAAACGGCTTCGGCATCCTGCCCGGCGATGAAGGTCGCGAAGTCGAGGATGTGGATGCCCACATCGCCCAAAACCCCCTTGGAGCCATGCCCGGTCGAGACCCGCCACAGCCATTTCGGGTCGGTCTTCCAGTCGCCCCAGGCGGGCTGGGTCAGCCAGCTTTGCAGATAGGACGCCTCGAAATGGCGGACATTGCCGATGGCGCCCGCGCGCACCATGGCGGCCGCCTTTTGCAGCGCCGGCACCTCGCGGTAAGACAGGTTCACCATGTTCACCACGCCGGCTTTGGCGGCCATCTCCGCCATCGCCTCGGCATGGGTGGCATTGGTGGCCAGCGGCTTTTCGCAAAGGACGTGCTTGCCCGCCGCCAGCATCGGAATGGTGGTCGGGTAATGCGCGCCGTCGGGCGTCACGTTCGCCACCGCGTCGAATTCACCCCATGCCACCGCCTCGTCGACCGAGCCGAAGCCGCGCGGGATCTTGTGGGTGGCGTTGAATTCGGCCAGTTGCGCGGGGCGGGTATCGACGCCGGCCACCACCTTGACGCCGGGGATCGCGGCGAAGTTGGTGGCGTGGTTCGCCGCCATCCCGCCGGTCCCGAGGATCAGCATCCGCACCATCAACGATACCCCTCTTCGCCGGCCTGATGCAGTTTCGGGCCGCGCTCGGTGATCGGCTCAAGCGCCTTTTCGACCGGCACGTTCGGCGCGGCGCTGGGGTCGGCGATGCGCGGCGCCGGGTTATAGGCCCATTTCACCGCATTCTGGATCACGCGCTGCACATTGGCGTCGTGATAGGTCGGATAGGTTTCATGGCCGGGGCGGAAATAGAACACATTGCCCGCGCCGCGCTTGTAGGTCAGGCCGGACCGAAACACCTCGCCGCCCGCGAACCAGCTGACGAAGACGGTTTCCAGCGGTTCGGGCACGCCAAAGGGCTCGCCATACATTTCCTCGTTTTCCAGCTCGAAATGATCGGGCAGCCCGGCGGCGATGGGGTGGTTGCGCGAGGTCAGCCACAGGCGTTCGCGTTCGCCCGCCTCGCGCCACGACAGGTTGCAGGGCGTGCCCATCAGCCGCTTGAACGGCTTCGAGAAATGCGCCGAATGCAGGAAGATCACGCCCATGCCCGACCAGACCGCATTGGCGACGCGTTCGACCACGGCATCGCTGACCTCGCCATGCGCCTTGTGGCCCCACCAGATCAGCACGTCGGTTTCGGCCAGCTTTTCGGGGGTGATGCCGTGGTCGGTGTCCTGCATGACCACGGTCGAGGCGGTGATGTTGCTGTCGCGGTTCAGCGCGTCGGCGATGGTCGTGTGCATGCCCTTGGGATAGATCCCGGCGACGACGGCGTTTTCCTGCTCATGGACGTTCTCGCCCCAGACGGTGACACGGATTGTCATTTCATGCTCCTGATTGCCCCCCGGGGGCGGGTTGGAAAGGTTCAGCGGATCGGCGCGTCGTTGGCATCGAAACGGTGCAGGTGCCCGTCGCGCGGCCGGATCGTCAGGCGGGTGCCCAAGGGGACCGCCAGCTTGCCGGGCTGGCGCACCAGCACCGGCTCGGCCGCGCCGATATCGACGAAAAGGTAGTTGTCCGAGCCCAGATCCTCGGCATGGACGACATCGCCAGTCCAGGTGCCGGTGCCCTCGGGGACGATGTCGATATGCTCGGGGCGGATGCCCAGCGTCGCGCAGTCGAAGGCATCGGCCAGATCGCCGGTCAGGAAGTTCATCCGCGGACTGCCGATGAAGCCGGCGACAAAGACCGAATTGGGACGCTCGTAAAGCTCGGCCGGCGTTCCGACCTGTTCCAGCCGGCCATCGCGCAGGACGGCGATGCGGTCGGCCAGCGTCATCGCCTCGACCTGGTCATGGGTGACATAGATCATGGTGGCGCTGCCCATGTCGTGATGCAGCCTGGCGATTTCCAGCCGCGTCGCCACCCGCAGGGCCGCGTCAAGGTTCGACAGCGGTTCGTCGAACAGGAACACGCGCGGATTGCGCACGATGGCGCGGCCGATGGCGACGCGCTGGCGCTGGCCGCCGGAAAGCTGCTTGGGCAGCCGTTCCAGCAAATGCTCGATCTGCAACATGCGCGCGGCCTCGCGCACGCGGCGGTCGATCTCGGTCTTGTCGGATTTCGCCAGCTTCATGCCGAAGGCCATGTTGTCATAGACATTCATGTGCGGATAAAGCGCATAGCTTTGAAAGACCATGGCAATCCCCCGGTCCGAGGGCACGAGGTCGTTCACCCGCTCGCCGTCGAACAGCATGTCGCCGGTGCTGATCTCCTCAAGCCCCGAGATCAGCCGCAGCAGCGTGGACTTGCCGCAGCCCGAGGGGCCGACAAAGACCATGAACTCGCCCTTGCGGATGTCCAGATCGACGCCCTTGATGACATTGACCGCGCCATAGGACTTGGTGACGTTCTTCAGTTCGATCTTGGCCATGGCTTAACCTTTCACGCCGCCGGCGGTCAGGCCCGCCACGATCTTGCGTTGGAAAATGAGGACGAGGACGATCAGCGGCACGGTCACGATGACCGAGGCGGCCATGATCGGGCCCCAGGGGATTTCCTGCGCCGAGGCGCCCGACAGCAGGCCGATGGCGACCGGAACCGTGCGCATCTGCTCGGTGCTGGTAAAGGTCAGCGCGAACAGGAATTCGTTCCACGCCCCGATAAAGGCCAGAAGGCCCGTGGTCACCATCGCCGGCCACAAAAGCGGCAGGAACACCTGCGTGATGATGACCCAAGGCGTTGCACCGTCGACGATGGCCGCCTCTTCGATCTCGACCGGCAGATCGCGCATGAAGGTGGTCAGCACCCAGACCGTAAAGGGCAGCGTAAAGATGGTATAGCTGAGGATCATCGCCCAATGGGTGTTGAAGATGCCCAGGAAGCGAACAAGTTCGAACAGGCCCGCGAGCACGGCAATCTGCGGAAACATGGAAACCGCCAAAATCGTCATAAGCAAAAGGCCGCGCCCGCGGAACCTGACTCTCGCCAGCGCATAGGAGGCCGTGACCCCCAGCAGCAGCGAGAAGCCCACCGTCGCCGTCGCGATGATCAGCGAGTTGGCGATGGAGAAAAGAAAATTCTTGCTGGTCAGCACAGCCCTGTAATTGCTGAGATCCAGCGATTTCGGCCAGTAGTTCACCTGAAACAGCGCCGTCCCCGAGGTGAAGCTGGTCACGATCGCATAATAGAACGGAAATACCGAAAAGACGACGATGGCCACCACCAGCGCATAAAAGCCGATGTCCTTCAGAAGCTTGTGCCGGGTCATTTCGAGCCCTCCCCCGACAGATCGACGCGTCCAAGCCAGATATAGACGCTGACGAACACGGCAATGATGGCGAAAAGCAGGGTCGATTGCGCCGCACCATAGGCGAACTTGTCGAAATCGATCATGTTTTCGCGGCTGATGACGGACATGGTCTTGGTCGCCGCCGAATTGGGCGTCAGCACATAGACCAGGTCGAAGATGCGCAGCGCGTCCAGCATGCGGAAGATCACCGCCACCATCAGCGCCGGCTTGATCAGCGGCAGCGTCACCTTGAAGAACACCTTCACCGGGTTGATGCCGTCGATCTTCGCCGCCTCATAGATATCGCGCGGCACCATCTGAAGCCCGGCAAGGATCAGCAGCGCCATGAAGGGCGTGGTCTTCCAGATATCCACGATCAGCACCGCCGTCATCGCGGTGTCGGGGCTGGCGGTCCAGGCGACCTTCTGCGTCAGCAGGCCAAGGTTCATGCCGATGTCATTCAGGATCCCGAACTGGTCGTTCAGCATCCATGCCCACATCTTCGCCGAAACGATGGTCGGGATCGCCCAGGGGATCAGCACCGCCGCCCGCACCAGCGAACGGCCCTTGAAATCGGCGTTCAGCACCAGGGCCACGATCAGGCCCAGCACGGTTTCAAAGAACACCGACAGGAACGAGAAACGCACCGTGTTCCAGACCGCGTTCCACCACGCCGGATCGACCAGCGTGCCGCGCCACACCACCTTGCCCGAGGACAGGGTGCGCATGGACAGGTAATTGTCAAAGCCGATCCACTCGCCGCCGTAAAGGTTCGACAGCGTGGTGTTGGTCAGCGAAAACCAGATGGTGCGGGCAAGCGGCCAGGCGGCGACAAGACACAGCGCGAACAGCATGGGGGCCAGGAACCAGAAGGCCGCCCTTTGCCGGCGCTGCCGCAGGCTGGGACCGCTGGCGCGGCCCGCAATACGGTCAGTCATTGGAAAAACTCCTCATGTGGCCGGGTGGGCCGGGGGCACAGGGCTGGCGCGAGGTCTCGCCAGCCCGCTGAGGCATGGGGAAAATTACCAGCCGGACCCTTCGATATCGGTCAGGTCCAGTTCAAGCAGCTCAAGGTTTTCGGCCGCCGTGCCACTGCCCGACAGCGTGTCGTGGACAGCCGACCAGAAGCGGGCCGAAACCTCGTTATACTTGCCCTTGGTCGGACCCGAGGGGCGCGGCACGGCATTGGCGAAAATATCCTTCCAGCGCGGGATCAGCGGCACGGCTGCCGCGATCTCGGCATCGTCGTAAAGCGCGATCACGGTCGGCAACTGCCCGTCCAGCAGCGCCCGGCGCTTCTGCGCCTCGGCCGAGGCCAGATAGACCGCCAGATCGATCGCCGCCGCCTGCTTGGTCGAGAATTTCGACACCGCGACGTTCCAGCCGCCCAGCGTCGCGGCCGAGCCGCCTTCGGCGGTGCCGGCGGGCAGCGGCGCCACGTCGAACTTGCCCTTGACGGCACTGTCGTCGCCACCGCTCAGCGTATAGGCATAGGGCCAGTTGCGCATGAAGACGGCGTTGCCGGTCTGCCAGACGCCGCGGGCATCCTCTTCCTTGTGGGCCAGCACGCCTTCGGGGCTGATGGTGCCGATCCAGCTTTTCGCCTCGTCCAGCGCGGCGACGGCCTGCGGGTTGTTCACGGTGATGGTGCCGTCGGGGTCGACGATCTGGCCGCCGCCATAGGACTTGATCCATTCCAGCGCGTTGCAGGTCAGCCCCTCATAGGCGTTGCCCTGCCAGACATAGCCCCACATGTCCGCCTGCCCGGCGGCGCGTTCGCCGTCCTGAATGGTCTTGGCGGTTTCCTTGAGCTCGGCCCAGGTCTTGGGCACTTCCTTGCCGTATTTCTCAAGCAGGTCCTTGCGATAGAACAGCGCCGGCGCATCGGTATAAAGCGGCAGCGCCACCAGCTTGCCACCCGAGGTCTGGCTTTCGATGACCGACGGGAAATGCTGCGGCAGGATGTCCTTGGCCGCATCGGCCAGGTCGACGAAATATTCCGAAAGCTGCGGCGCCCAGATCACGTCGGTCTGATACAGGTCGACATCGGTCGTGCCCGCCGCCAGCCACAGCCGGTATTGCGCGAACTGGTCCGAACTGGAGTTCGGCATCGGCACCAGCGTCACCTTGTGGCCGGTGCGCTCTTCCCAGGGCTTGACGATTTCCTTGAAGTTCTCGGCCTGCTTGCCGACCCCGCCGGCGACATAGAACAGCTCGTCCGCCAGCACGGGCAACGCAACGCAGCCCATCAGCGCGGCAATGGCAAGCGGACGCAGCGCGGCGCCCATGACAAATTTCGTCATGCAGTTCCTCCCCCTTAAAATCCCGATGCCTCCCAGCACCGTCACAGCGGAACATCCCGGCGATGGGCGTTCCGAAACCTTTCGGAAAAAATTAACCGATCAGCCACCCCCGGTCAACGATTCGTGAGGGGGAAAACAACGTCTGCGTGAGCCGGGCGCGGATATCGCGGCCGGATTCGCAGGTATCGGCATTTTTCGACAATGGGCGGGGGGTTTTCGGCAGATGCGGCCATGAACCGCTGCGAAATCACCAGAATATCGGGTTTCCGACATGGCTGTTTCGGCAGGTTTTGCCGCAATGCAGCAATCCAAAACATTTCGGAAAGCCGGATGGACCTCGGTTGGCCGCGGTCAGAATGGCGCCGGATGAACCGGCGCCATCCGGCGTTTTCAGCTTCCCAGCAGGCGGCGCAGGCTGGCCAGCGCGCGCGAGCGTTCCTCCTGATAGCCGATCAGCCCGGCATATTCGCCATTGCGGTCGAACAGCAGCATGGTCGAGGAATGATCCATGCTGTAGCTGCCGTCCTTTGACGGAGATTTTCGCGCATAGATGCGGAAGGCCTTGATGACCTTGGCCATTTCATCCGGTGTCCCCGAGACGCCGATCACGCCCGGCACCCAGGACACATATTCGCGCAGCGTGTCGATGGGGTCGCGCTCGGGGTCGACGGTGACGAAGAAGACGCGCAGATCCTTGGCCTGATCGCCCAGTTCCTCGCGCCAGCTTGCGATATCGCCCAGCGTGGTCGGGCAGACGTCCGGGCAGTTGGTAAAGCCGAAGAACACCGCCGAGGGCTGCCCCTTCAGGCTGTCCTGCGTGAAGGCGGTGCCGTCGGTGGCGGTGGCGCGATAATCGCCCTGCCCCAGTTGCGCGGTGCCGGCATCGGTGACGGCCTCAAGCCGCGGCGCGCCGAATTTCGTCCAGGCGACCCCGGCCAGTGCGACCACGACCAGCGCCCAAAGCACCAGCCGCAGCGTGCGCAGGTTGGATTTCGGTTTAGTTGCCGCCATGCTTCATGCCTCCCATATTGCCCATGGCGCCTTTCGCGCCCGCGGCTGCCTCGCGCGCCATGACGGGCACCGACAGCTCGACCTCGCCGGCCTTTTCAAAGGTCAGCCGGACCTTGACCATCTCGCCCGCGACCAGCGGCTGTTTCAGTTCCATGAACATCAGGTGGACTGCACCGGGGGCCAGCTCGACCGTGGCCCCGGCGGGAATCGCCACGCCATCGGTCAACTGGCGCATCTTCATCACGTCGCCCTGCATCTCCATGCTGTGAATCTCGCCCCGGGGCGAGATCGCCTCGGCGCTGACGCCCACCAGCCGGTCGTCGCCGCCAGCATTGGCGATGGTCAGGAAGCCACCGCCGACCGGCGCCTTAGGCGGCGTCGCGCGCAGATAGGCGTCCGACAGCGTCAGATCGCCCAGCACGACCGGCGCGAATGCCGCCGCCCCGGCGGCTTTGGCATCGGGGGCCTTGGCGGCGGGCGCGTCATGACCGGCCATAGCCATGGCAGCGGTCACGGTGACGGCAGGCGCGGGGTTCTTCACATCCGCCTTGCCCGAGGTATCGCTCCAGTCGGCGCTGCCATTGGCGCATTCCTGCACGGCCGGGAAATACAGCACCGTGCCCGGCGCGACATCGGGGCCGACGGTGCCGCGGATGGTGAATTCGTCGAACCAGTCGTCAGAAAGGTTGCCGCCCGACCAGATCACCTCGCGCGTGCCCTCGGTCATCGGCTTGCCGTGATTATCGAAGGGTTTCGCATAGGCGCCCTTCACGGTTTCCAGCGTCCAGCCGGCCTTGGGCATCGGCTTGGCGTTGTAGAAGCCCTCGGGCAGCTTGACGCGCAGGGTCTGCGTCGCCTCGCCCTTGCAGCCATGGCCGATGCGGATGACGGCGCGATAGGCGTCGCCGGCGGGCGTCTCGGCCGGCTCGATCGTGGCATGGGACAGCGCCGGGCTGGCGGCAAGCCCCAGGAAAGCGGCGCCAAGGGCACCAAGGATATGTTTTTGCATGATGTTTCTCGTCTGATGTGATGGGCCGCGCCGCACAAGGCAGCGCATGGAGAAGCCGGCTCAGACGACAGCCGGCGGTCCCCGCGCCGAGGGCGCCAGCACCTCGGCCCGGCGCAGATGTTCGGGGCTTTCGCCCGCGAAGGTCAGCGGCACCGGCAGGAACAGCGGCGCGACCGGGTCGGCGCTGGCGACGTCCAGCACCTGCTGGCCATGCGGCGCCCAGTAACAGACGGAATGGCCGCCATCGGGCGCCTTGTCGGTCAGCGTGCCATCGGCCGCCTGCACCATCTCGATGAGGCCGCCCTCGACGCACAGGACCACGGTCACCCCGCCCGCATCGTCGCGCGCCAGCATCGTCCCGGGCGAGATCAGCGCCAGCAGCAGGAACGGGATCAGCGCCAGAAAACCCGGCAACCGCAAGGGACGGCGGCGGTGCGCCGCGGCGCCAGGACCGGCCCGGAATTGCAACTGGGGGCGCGCAGGTTTCATGCCCCCGCCCTGCCAGAAAACCCGGCGCGGCGAAAGGGGGCATGTGGCCGCAGTGACCTCAGGCCGTCACCGCCGGCCGTCACCGCCGGATGGTCCGCGCCAGCACGATCACCGGCAGGATGCCGATGGCGACGATGATCAGCGCGGCGATGGCGGCGTCTTCATAGGTGCCGCGCGCGGCCTCGCCGTAAAGATGCGTCGACAGGGTCTCGAAGTTCAGCGGCCGCAGCAGCAGCGTCGCCGGCAGCTCCTTGACGCAATCGACAAAGATCAGCAGCCCCGCCGCCGCCAGCGCCGGGCGGGCGATGGGCATGTGCACCTCGCGGAAGACGCCGGCGGGGGTGCGGCCCAGCGTCCGCGCGACATGGTCAAGCGAGGGAGGGACGCGGCTCAGCCCCGACTCGATGCCGCCGGTGGCGATGGCCAGGAAGCGCGCCGTATAGGCATAGATCAGCGCCGCGCCCGAGCCCAGCAGCAGCAGCCCCGGCCCATGGCCCCAGATCGCCCGCGCAAGGGCGTCGATCTGGCGGTCGGCCAGCGTCACGACCGGCAGCAGCCCGATGGCCAGAATGGTCCCCGGCACCGCGTAGCCCAGCGTCGAAAGCTGCGCCGTCACCTGCGTAAGACGCCCCGGCCGCAGCCGCGCCGCGCCGGTCACCACCAGCCCCAGCGTGACGGCGATCACCGTGGCGACGGCGGCGAACAGCGCGGTATTGGCGGCCTCGTCCACGATCTGCGGCGAGAGCCCGGCAAAGACATAGCGCTGCCACGCCTTGCAGGCGAGATAGGCGGCCGGCGCGGCAAAGCCGAAAGCCACCGGCAGCGCGCAGGCCAGCGTCGCCAGCGCCGCCCGCCAGCCGCGCAGGCGCAACCGCTTGATCGGCTGGCTGCGCTGCGCGCCCGCCGCATAGCGCTGGCGCTTGCGGCCGCGCCGCTCAAGCAGGATCAGCCCGGTCACGATGGCCAGCATCACCAGCGAGATCTGCGCCGCCCCCGGCAGGTCCGAACGGTTGATCCATGTCGAATAGACCGAGACCGTCATCGTGCGCACGCCCAGAAACTCGGCCGCGCCAATGTCGTTAAGCGACTCCATCAGTGCCAGCGCCGTGCCCACCGCGACGGCGGGCCGCGCCAGCGGCAGCACCACGCGCCAGAAGGTCGCGACCGGCCCCGCCCCCAGCATCCGCGCGGCATCCACCAGGTTGCCCGCCTGCATGACGAACAGCGCCCGCACCGGCAGATAGACATAGGGATAAAGCACCAGCCCCAGCAGCAGGATGCAGCCCGGCATCGAGCGGATATCGGGCAGTTGCAGGTCGCGCGGGCTGCTATAGCCCAGGATGTCGCGGATCAGCGTCTGCACCGGGCCGACCGGATGCAGCAGGTCCAGATAGGCATAGGCGACGATATAGGTCGGCACCGCCAGCGGCAGCAGCAGCGCCCAGCCGAAAATGCGCCGCCCCGGAAAGTCGCAGGCGGCGACCAGCCATGCCGTGACCGTGCCGATGGAGGCGACGATGACGCCCACGCCTGCCAGAAGCACCACCGTCTGGCTGGCCGCCGCGGGCAGGACGTTGCGGATCAGGTGCGTCCACAACCCGGGACTGCCCTTCGCGGCAAAGATCGCCAGCGCCAGCACGGGCATCAGAACCAGCACGGCGACGGCCAATGCCGCCGCCTGCCAGCCAAATCCCGTGCGCGCGAGGCGCCCTCCGGTCATCTGTTCCAGTGCCATGCAGAAACGGCCCCGTTCAGGGCCGCCCTTTCGCGTCAGTTGTCAAAGCCGACGGCCTCGGTCAGTTCGCTGGCCAGCTTGCGCTGACCGGCCACCGCCGTCAGGTCCAGCGTGTCGGGCGTCAGCGTGCCCAGCTCGGCGATCAGCGGGCTGACCGGCGCCTTTGCGTTGACGGGGTATTCGTAGTTCGCCTCGGCATAGATCTTTTGCGCCTCGTCCGAGGCGAGGTATTCGATGAACTTCACCGCCGCATCGCGGTTCGGCGCATGTTTCGCCACCGCAGCACCGCTGATGTTCACCTGCGTGCCGCCGTTTTCAAAGGTGGGCAGGATCACCTTGATCGCCTTGCCCCATTCTTCTTGCTCGGGGCCGCCGGCGCCGCTGCGCATCAGGCCGACGTAATACGAGTTGGCGATGCCGATCTGGCAGATGCCGCCCATGATGTCGCGGGCGACATCGCGGTCACCGCCGCCGGGCTTGCGCGCAAGGTTCGCCTTGACGCCTTCGAGCCAGGTCTTGGTGTCGGCCTCGCCGTGATGCAGGATATAGGATGCGGTCAGCGCCACGTTATAGGGGTGCTGGCCGGAACGGATGCAGACCTTGCCCTTCCATTCGGGCTTGGCGAGATCCTCGTATTTGAAGCTGGTCAGGTCCAGGTTCTTGTCGGCGTAAAGCACGCGCGCGCGCTGCGACAGCGCGAACCAGTTGCCGTCCTTGTCGCGCAGGTTGGCTGGGATCGTCGCCTCAAGCACGGGCGAGGTGACCGGCTGCGTCAGGCCGCGATCGACCAGATCGGCAAGGTTGCCGATATCGACGGTCATCAGCACGTCGGCGGGCGAGGCGTCACCCTCTTGCGCGACTCGCTCGGGCATGCCGTCCTTCAGGAAGATGGTGTTGACGGTGATGCCCGTCTTTTCCGTGAACGAGGCCAGCAGCGGCTCAACCAGCTTGGGTTCGCGCGTGGTATACAGGTTCAGCTCTTCGGCATGGGCCGCCACGGCGCCAAGCTGGGCCAGGAAAAGGGCGCCGATCAGGCTGTTCAATCTGGTGCGCATATCCGCTCCTCTTGTGATTTCCTGATGCATTTACTAAACTTCCATCCAAAGTAAACAATAAAACTAAACAATAGCCCACCATGGCCTCGCCCGAAGGAATGACGATGGATGACGCAGCCAGCCCGATTCACTGGGCCAGCCATGTCCTGACGCCCGAAACGGCCTCGCCGCAGGGCGCGCCCATGCTGCGGGTCGAGGCATTATGTCGCAGCTTCGGCGACACGCCCGCCGTCCACGACGTCAGCTTCAGCGTGCCGCAGGGCGCGGTGACCTGCCTGCTGGGCCCCTCGGGCTGCGGCAAGTCCACGACGCTGCGCATGATCGCCGGGATCGAGCAGCCCGATTCCGGCAGCGTCCGCATCGGCAACCGGGTGATGTCGGATGCCGCGACCTTCCTTCCGCCCGAGCGGCGCGGCATCGGGCTGGTCTTTCAGGACTTCGCGCTGTTCCCGCATCTGGACGTCGCCGCCAATATCGGCTTCGGCCTGCGCGGTAAGATCACGCCGCAGCGCATCGCCGAACTGCTGGAGCGGGTGGGCCTGTCCGGCTACGCGACGAAATACCCCCATGAGCTTTCCGGCGGCGAGGCGCAGCGCATCGCGCTGATCCGGGCGCTGGCACCCAAGCCCTGCCTGCTGTTGATGGACGAGCCCTTCTCAAGCCTTGATCACCGGCTGCGCGATGGCGTGCGCGACGCGACGCTGGACCTGCTGCGCGACAGCGGCACCACAGTGCTGATGGTCACCCACGACCCCGAGGAGGCAATGCTGATGGGCGACCGCATCGCCGTCATGCGCCGCGGCCGCCTGATCCAGGAGGGCCGCCCGCATGAGCTTTACGACCGCCCCGTGGATCGCGGCGTCGCCGCCTTCTTCTCGGACCTGAACCGCATCGAGGGGCGCGTGTCGGGCGGCAGCGTCGCCACGCCGCTGGGCCGCTTTCCGACCCCCGGCCTGCCCGAGGGCAGTTGCGCCGAGGTGGTCATCCGCCCCCAGCACCTGATTCCGACCGCGCATGGCGGCGCGCTGGCCCGCGTCACCCGCGCACGCTACCTTGGCCGCGAAAGCCTGATCGAGTTGCGGCTGGACGAGCCGGGCATCGCGCTGAAGGCACGCGTCCCGGGCCTACTTCTGCCCGAACAGGGCAGCATCATCCGCATCGCCGCCGACCCCGAGTTCGCGCTGATCCTGCCCTGCGAAGATCAGATCTGAAACAATAGCCTGCGGGAGATTCTTATAAAGTTTCCATCCGAACCCGCCATTATCGGCTTACGCCGCGTGATCGTTTTCCACAGACCCAAGTGCCGGGCCGGGATGACGGCAACCCACGACTGAACGATATTCAGCAATAAGCAATGACCGTGCACGGCGCGAACAGATGTCGCCCGCTAGTCCTCGCCGCGGCGGTCAGGGGGTTCCGGGCGGGCGCGGGCGATGGCGGTCAGTTCGGGCTCGGACAGCGTGTCATGCATCTGGCGCGCAAGGTCGCGCAGCGAGACGGGGCTGATCTCGCCCCGCCGCGCCGCAAGCGCCATCGCGGCGGCATGCTGGCGGGCGCGCGCATCGCTCATTTCATCAGCCTTTCCTTGATCGCGGGACCGACGGCGCCGAAATCCATCTGCCCGGCATAGTTTGCACGCAGTTCGGCCATGACGCGGCCCATGTCGCGGATCGAGGCGGCGCCCAGATCGGCAATCGCCTTGTCGATGGCGGCGCGGGTCTCGTCCTCGCCAAGCTGGCGCGGCAGATAGGACTGGATCAGCGCGATCTCATCCAGTTCGCGCTCGGCCAGTTCCAGGCGGCCGCCCTCTTCATAGGCCTTGGCCGATTCCTGGCGCTGCTTGACCATCTTGGACAGGATCGCGGTCAGGTCGGCCTCGGACAGGCCGTCCTTGTCGCCGCCCTCGGTGCGCGCGGCGATCTCGCGATCCTTGATCGCGGCCGAGATCAGCCGCAGCGTCGAAAGCCGCGCGGTTTCCTTGGCCTTCATCGCCTCTTTGGTGTCGGCCAGAATACGTTCACGCAGTCCCATCGGATCCTCGCTGAATGGTTTGGGGGCGGGGTGCCTTGGCTTTTCCCCGCCGTCAAGTCGCGCGCAGCATGCCCCAAGCGGCCCGCGGCGTCAAAGTTCGCAACCGCGGCCGTTCCGCCTTGACGCGCGCCCCCCCTTTACCTAGTTTCCCGCCGATTTAGCCGGAGAGTCGCAGATGCCCCAGAAACCGACCGCTTGTCTTGCACTTGCCGACGGCACCGTTTTCTATGGCCACGGCTTCGGCGCCAGTGGCGAGGTGGTGGCGGAGCTGGTCTTCAACACCGCCATGACCGGCTATCAGGAGATCATGACCGATCCCTCATATGCCAGCCAGATTGTCACCTTCACCTTTCCCCATGTCGGCAATACCGGCGTGACCGCCCAGGACGACGAGGCGCCCGAGCCCGTCGCCTCGGGGATCGTGGTGAAATGGGACCCGACCGAGCCCTCGAACTGGCGCGCGACCAGCGATCTGGTCGACTGGATGGCGCGGCGCGGCCGTATCGGCATCGGCGGCATCGACACCCGCCGCCTGACCCGCGCGATCCGCCAGCAGGGCTCGCCGCATGTGGTCCTGCGCCACGATCCGCAGGGGAATTTCGACATTTCCGCCATGATCGCGCGGGCGCGGGACTGGAAGGGGATCGTCGGCCTCGACCTCGCCAAAGAGGTCAGCACCCGGCAAAGCTATCGCTGGGACGAAGGCCTGTGGGCCTGGCCGGGCGAGTTCGGCAAGACCGATCAGGCGAAACCCTTCCGCGTCGTGGCGCTGGATTACGGCGCAAAGCGCAATATCCTGCGCTCGCTGGCGCAAAGCGGGGCCGAGGTGACGGTCCTGCCCGCCACCGCCACCGCCGAGGACGTGCTGGCCCACAACCCCGAGGGCGTCTTCCTGTCGAACGGTCCGGGCGACCCGGCGGCGACCGGCGAATATGCCGTGCCGATGATCCGCGCGCTTTTGGCGCGCGACATGCCGATCTTCGGGATTTGCCTTGGCCACCAGATGCTTGCACTGGCCCTTGGCGCCAAGACCATCAAGATGAACCACGGCCATCACGGCGCCAACCACCCGGTGAAAGACATCGAGACCGGCAAGGTCGAGATCACCTCGATGAACCATGGTTTCGCGGTCGATGCCCAGACCCTGCCCGCAGGGGTCATCGAAACGCATGTCAGCCTGTTCGATGGCTCGAACTGCGGGTTGCGCGTGGCCAACCGGCCGGTCTTTTCGGTGCAGTATCACCCCGAGGCCAGCCCCGGACCGCAGGACAGCGCCTATCTGTTCGACCGCTTCGCCGAGGCGATGCGCGCGCGCCGCGCTGCCTGATCCATCGACCTGATCCATCGGATTTTCCCGGCTTTCCTGCCTGACCTCGCGTCAGGCAAAAAGTCGTGCCGCGATTAACCCGTTCTTAACCTGTGGCGTGCCAGACAGGGGCAAGTTGACGCCGAACGGGAAATGCGCATGGCCCGCACAGCTTTACTCAGGCCGCCGCCAATGCAGCCATCCGCCGCCGCGCCCGTGCCGCAGACGGCGGATGCGGCGCAGGCGGCGCTGGTCGGCCCCCGCGACCTGCGCCCGTTGGGCCAGATCCTGATCGAGGATGGCGCCGTCGACCCGCATAACCTGATGAAGGCGCTGGTCATGCGCCAGCGCCAGTCGGTGCGGCTGGGCGATATCCTGCTGTCCAGGGGCTGGGTGCGCGAGGATGCGCTGACCCGCGCCCTGTCGCGGCAGTGGCGCGCCTCGATCGCCGATCTGGCCGCCCTGCCCCCCGATCCGCGGCTGCTGGATGCGATCGGCGCCGACCTTTGCCTGGCCGAGGGGATCGTGCCATGGCGCCGCGTCGGCGGCGTGACCTTCATCGCCACGGCCCGCCCCGAGGATTTCGCGGCCCTGCGCGCGCGCCTGCCGGCAGAGCTTGGCCGGCTGCGCATGCTTTTGTGCAGCGAAACCGCCGCGCGCGAGGCGATCCTTGCCCAACGCCGCACGGCGCTGATCCGCCAGGCCGAAATGCGCGTCGCCCCGCAGGAAAGCTGCCGGACGCGCAATGAACGCCGCACCGGCCGCATCGCCGCGCTGCTGATCGTCGCCGTGGCGCTGGGGCTGGCCCTTGCGCCGCTGGCGGTGATTGCGCTGCTGACACTGTGGGCGGTGCTGGCGCTGATCGCCTCGACCACGCTGAAGCTGTTCGCCTTTGCCGCCATCCTGCGCCAGACCGCGCGGCGGTCGCGGCAGGACCGCGCCATGCTTCAGGGCCAGACCCCGCGCCCCGAGATGAAGGGCCCGCTGCCGGTCATCTCGGTCATGGTGCCGCTGTTCGCCGAGGCGGATATCGCCGACAAGCTGATCGGCCGGCTGTCGCGGCTGGATTATCCACGCGAGCTGATGGACATTCTGCTGGTCGCCGAGGAAACCGACAGGGTGACCTGTCAGGCGCTTGAGGATGCCTCCCTGCCGCGCTGGATGCGCGTCATCAAGGTGCCCGACGGGCCGATCCGCACCAAGCCGCGGGCACTGAACTATGCGCTGAATTTCTGCCGCGGCTCGATCATCGGCATCTGGGATGCCGAGGACCGGCCCGAACCGGACCAGTTGCACAAGGTCGCGCGCGGCTTTCACTTCGCGCCCCCCGATGTCGCCTGCCTGCAAGGCGTTCTGGACTATTACAACCCGCGCACCAACTGGCTGGCCCGCGCCTTCACCATCGAATATGCGTCATGGTTCCGCGCCACGCTGGCTGGCGCCGCGGCGCTGGATCTGGTGGTGCCGCTGGGCGGCACGACGCTGTTCTTTCGCCGCGACCTGCTGGAGAAGGTCGGCGGCTGGGACGCCTGGAACGTCACCGAGGATGCCGATCTGGGCGTGCGCCTGACCCGGCGCGGCTATCGCACCCGGATGCTGGACACCGTCACCCACGAAGAGGCGAACTGCCGCCTTGTCCCTTGGGTCAAGCAGCGCTCGCGCTGGCTCAAGGGCTTCGCGATGACCTGGGGCGTGCATATGCGCAACCCGGTGGCGCTGTGGCGCGACCTTGGCACGCGGCGCTTTCTGGCGCTTCAGGTCCAGCTTTTCGCCGCCGTCTCGCAATATCTGCTGGCCCCGGTCCTGTGGAGCTTCTGGCTGCTGGCCCTTGGCCTGCCGCATCCCCTGCAGGGCGCCCTGTCGGGCATGATGGGCGGCCATGCCATCACGGCGCTGTTCGGCCTGTTCATGCTGGCCGAGGCCCTGAATATCGCCGTCGGCATCTGGGCCGTGCGCGGACGCGGCCACCGGCACCTGCTGGCATGGGTGCCGACGCTGCATCTTTATTTCCCGCTGGGCTGCCTTGCCGCGTGGAAGGCGATCTATGAGGTGGTCGCGCGGCCCTTCTACTGGGACAAGACCCAGCACGGCGTCTTTGACGCCAGTGCCGAGGAAGCGTCAGCGCCCGCGCCCCAGAAACCCCGCCCCGGTCGCCTGATCCAACTGGGCATGGCGCAGGAGCGGCTTGCCGCCGCGCAGATGACGGCCCCGAACGCGGCGCCGGACAGCCGCGAAACGCTGATCCCGGTGCTGGGCGAGGTGCGCTAGAACATGCCCGGGCGGTCCCTTCGCAGGCAGGGGCCTCGGCCTGCGTCAGTCGCGGGCCGCATCCTCGGTCACGGCGGGCGCGGCGGTCGCTGGCACGGCCAGGGCACGGTCGATGATCGCACCGGCCGCTTCGACCGTCCCGGCAAGGCGGCTGGCCAGATCGTCAAGACTGTCCGCCCCCACCTCGCGCAACATGAAGGCCTGTCCGCCCTTGCCAAGGCTATCCATGTCCAGCGGCTTCTCGGTCAGAAGGCGGCCGGCGCATTGCAGGTTCCACAGAAAGCGCCGCGCGGCGGCAAGCGTCTCGGCCTCATCCCGCGGGATCAGCCCCGCGCGCGGACCGGCGCGCAACTGCGCCTGCGCCGCACGCGCGGGCACGCCGGCCCGCAGCGCCAGCGACTGCGCCAGAAGCTCGATATCCTGCAGGCGGCCACGGCCGATCTTGGCCTCCCACGCGCCATCCGGGGCCTTGGCGGCAAAGATGCGGGCGCGCATCTCGGCCAGATCGGGCAGGACCTTGGGATCGCGGCCGCGGCTTTCCAGCACCTCAAGGCGCAGCGCCTCAACCTCGGCGCCCAGCGCCGTGGCGTCGGCGCCAAAACCCGCGATCACGCGGGCGCGGGTCAGGGCCAGATGCTCCCACGTCCAGGCCTCGGTCATCTGATAGTCGCGAAACGACTGCACCGAGGTCGCCACCGGCCCCTGCCGCCCCGAGGGGCGCAGCCGCATGTCGACCTCATACAGGCGACCGGCGGCGGTCGGGGCCGACAGCGCGGTGATCATCGCCTGCGTCAGCCGCGCGTAATAAGCCCGCGTCGCCAATGGCTTGGGACCGTCCGAACTGTCCTGCCCGGCCGCGTCATAGATCACGATCAGGTCAAGGTCCGAGGCCGCGTTCAACTGCCGCGCCCCGAGCGAGCCCATGCCCAGCACGACCGCGCCCCGCCCCGGCGACGGCCCGTGCCGGCGGGCGAATTCCGCCGCGACGACGGGAAACAGCGCCGCGACCGCCGCGTCGGCGATATCGGCATACTGGCCGCCCGCCTCCTCGGCGCCGATCAGGGCGCGCAGGTGGTGAACGCCAGTGCGGAACTGCCATTCATGCGCCCAGCGGCGCGCGGCATCCAGCGCGCGTTCATAGCCGCCATCGGGCGCGGCAAGGACGCCCTCAAGCATCTGGTCAAGTTGGCGGTGCAGCGCCTCGGCCCCCGGCCATTCGGAAAAGAAGCTGCCGCCCAGCACCGCGTCCAGCACCTCGGAATGGTGGGCAAGATAGCCCGCCAGCCCCGGCGCGGTGCCGCAGATGTCCACGATCAGGTCGATAAGCTGCGGATTGGCCTCGAACAGCGAGAAAAGCTGCACCCCGGCCGGCAACCCGGCCAGAAAGCCGTCGAATCGCGCCAGCGCCTCGTCGGAATGGGTGGCGGCGGTCAGGCGGGTCAGCAGTTCGGGTTCGATCCGGACAAAGACTTCGCGCCCGCGCTGCGAGCGCAGGGCCGGATAGCTGCGCCAGCGTTCGACCATGGCCTCGGCCTCGGGCGACAGCACCGGGCGCGCGGCGGTTTCCGATGGCGCGAAGAAATCGCCGGTCAGCGACTCGACCCGCGCCAGGCGGGTGGCCAGCCGCGCGGACCAATGCGCGGTATCGGCATCGCCCATCATGCGGGCGATGGTGTCCACCCCCTCGGCCGAGTTCGGCAGCGAATGGGTCTGCGCGTCATTGACCATCTGGATGCGATGCTCGATTTCGCGATGCTCGCGGTAATGATCGGTCAGTTCGCGCGCCACATCGGCGGGCACCCAGCCCTTTTCGGCCAGCCGCGCCAGCCCCTCGACCGTGCCGCGCACGCGCAGGTCGGGGTCGCGGCCGCCGGCGATCAACTGGCGGGTCTGGGTGAAGAACTCGATCTCGCGGATGCCGCCCTGCCCCAGCTTCATGTTGTGGCCCGGGACGGTAATGCGGCCATGCAGGCCCTTGTGTTCGCGGATGCGCAACCGCATGTCATGCGCGTCCTGGATGGTGGCGAAATCAAGGTGCCGGCGCCAGACGAAGGGGCGCAGGTCGCGCAGGAAACGCTCACCCGCCGCCAGATCGCCCGCGCAGGGCCGCGCCTTGATATAGGCGCTGCGTTCCCAGGTGCGGCCCTCGGCTTCGTAATAGGCCAGCGCGACCGAGGTCGAGATGCAGACCGGCGTCACCGCCGCGTCGGGCCGCAGCCGCAGGTCGGTGCGAAAGACATAGCCCTGATCGGTATTGTCGGAAATCGTCGCCGCCGCCTTGCGAGTGGCGCGGATCAGGCTGGCGCGGGCGTCATGCTGATCGTCGCGCGCATAGGCGCTGTCGTCGTAAAGCACGATCAGATCGATATCCGAGGAATAGTTCAGTTCCCCCGCGCCCATCTTGCCCATGGCCAGCGCCACGATGCCGCCGGCATCGGCGCCGGTTTCGGGCAGCTTGCCGCGCGCACGTTCGGCCGCGACATGGACGCGCAAGGCAAGATCGGTGGCCCGGTCGGCAAGGTCGGTCAGTGCGCCGGTCACCTGTTCCAGCGTCCAGACGCCGCCCAGATCGGCCAGCGCCGTCCACAGCGCCACCCGGCGCTTGGCGCGGCGCAGCGCCGGGCCCAGATCGTCGGCGGAAAGCGCCTCGAAGCCGGCGGTTTCACGGGCGACGACATCGGGATGCGCAAGCGCGTCG
This sequence comes from Paracoccus sp. (in: a-proteobacteria), assembly GCA_046348875.1. Taxonomy (GTDB): domain Bacteria; phylum Pseudomonadota; class Alphaproteobacteria; order Rhodobacterales; family Rhodobacteraceae; genus Paracoccus. Next base: position 20,236 of record JAXMDJ010000029.1, on the reverse strand, counting down.
GAAAGCCAGTCGGCCTCGCGCTGGATCAGCATCGCCAGATAGGGGCTGCATCCGGCGGCGCCGCGGATCAGCTCGCCAAGGCGCGGATCGGTGATGCCGGTGGCGTCGACGGCGGACTGGCCGCGAAGCATGTCCACGGCGATGGGAAGGCGGGTGATGCGGGAAGCGAAATCCATGCGCGCAGCCTAGCCGCGGCGCGCGCGGCGTCAATGCGGCGCGCAAACCCGCCATGCAGGGCACCGCCTGCCCCGGGCAGTTTCCAAGCTTGGCGCGGGGGCGTTCTGTTGCTAGGCTCAATCTTGAATGCAACCATATCGTGAGCCTGGCCCGCCGCCCATGCGCGCAGAGAACCGAACGAAACGACAGCGTCCCGCCGACCGCCTGTCATGCCCGATCCCGCGGGGGGCGGCCCATGCGGCATAGCCTTCCGCATGCGCCGCAATTCTATGTGACGGCGCCGCAGCCCTGCCCCTATCTGCATGGCCGCGCCGAGCGCAAGCTGTTCACGGCGCTGGCCGGCGATTCGGCCAATGAGCTGAACAACACCCTGTCGCGGCAGGGCTTCCGGCGTTCGCAGAACGTGCTGTACCGGCCCAGTTGCGAAAGCTGCGTGGCCTGCATGTCGGCGCGCATCCGGGTGGCCGAGTTCGCGCCCTCGCGCACACAGAAACGTATCGCGCGCCGGAACACCCATCTGCGGCGACTGGCCACCAGCGCCTGGGCGACCGAGGAACAGTATGACCTGTTCCGCGCCTATCTGGACCAGCGCCACGCCGACGGCGGCATGGCCGACATGGATATCTTCGAATTCGCCGCCATGATCGAGGAAACGCCGGTCCGCACCCGCGTCGTCGAATATCGCAGCGCCGACCCGGCCGCGCCGGGCAGCGACCGGCTGGTGGCGGTCTGCCTGACCGACGTGCTGGATGACGGGCTGAGCCTTGTCTACAGCTTCTATGACCCGGCGCTGGAACCGTCGAGCCTGGGCACCCACATCATCCTTGACCATATCGAGATGGCGCGGGCCGCGGGCCTGCCTTTCGTCTATCTGGGCTACTGGGTGCCGGGCAGCCGCAAGATGGATTACAAGGCGCGTTTCTCGGCGCTGGAGATCTACAAGGGCGGCGTCTGGCAGCCCATCGGCGACCCGGCGCTGCACAGCTCCGACATCCACCCGCTGTCCATCGACCCCATCGTCGAACAGGTCGCCCGCATCACGCTGCCGCTTCACCGTCGATAATTACCCTCCAAGCGTATTTTTTGAAATAATATGTCGCAAAATCGCGCCGGCGGGTCATTTTCTTGGACAATCGCCATTGACCCCGGCCCGGCCTGCCCATAGTTTCCTGCGGCGCAGCATGGGACCGCCCTGCTGGCTGGATGGTTCACAGATGGAGAATGGGCATGTCCCGAAACATGACGGGTGCAAGGATGGTTATCGAAGCTCTGCGCGATCAGGGCGTCGATACGGTATTCGGCTATCCGGGCGGGGCGGTGCTACCCATCTATGACGAGATTTTCCAGCAAAACGACATCAAGCACGTTCTGGTCCGCCATGAACAGGGCGCCGTCCACATGGCCGAAGGCTACGCCCGCTCGACCGGGAAGCCCGGCGTCGTGCTGGTCACCTCGGGGCCCGGGGCCACGAACGCGGTCACCGGCCTGACCGACGCGCTGCTGGATTCGATCCCGCTGGTCGTGCTGACCGGGCAGGTTCCGACCTTCCTGATCGGCACCGACGGCTTCCAGGAAGCCGACACCATCGGCATCACCCGCCCCTGCACCAAGCATAACTGGCTGATCAAGGACACGGACGAACTGGCGGCGACGATCCACAAGGCGTTCCACATCGCGACCTCGGGCCGTCCGGGGCCGGTGCTGATCGACATTCCCAAGGACGTGCAATTCGCCACCGGCGAATATGTCGGCCCGCGCCAGATCGAGACGCCCAGCTACCAGCCCGTGAAAAAGGGCGACCCGGCCGCCATCACCCGGCTGGTCGAGCTGATGGAAACGGCCGAGCGCCCGATCTTCTATACCGGCGGCGGCGTCATCAACTCGGGCCCGGCGGCCAGCATGCTGCTGCGCGAACTGGCCGATGCGACGGGTTTTCCGGTCACCTCGACGCTGATGGGGCTTGGCGCCTACCCGGCCTCGGGCAAGCAATGGATCGGCATGCTGGGCATGCATGGCCTTTACGAGGCGAACATGGCCATGCATGACTGCGACCTGATGATCGCGGTCGGCGCGCGTTTCGACGACCGCATCACCGGGCGCGTGGCGGATTTCAGCCCCGGCTCGATCAAGGCGCAGATCGATATCGACCCCAGCTCGATCAACAAGATCATCCATGTCGACCTGCCCATCGTCGGCGATGTCGGCCATGTGCTTGAAGACATGCTGAAGATCTGGAAGGCGCGCGGGCGCAAGACCAACAGCGCCGGTTTGCAGAAATGGTGGGTGCAGATCGAGCAGTGGAAGGCGGTGAACTGCCTTGCCTATCGCGGCTCGGACACGGTCATCAAACCGCAATACGCGCTGGAGCGCCTGCAGGCACTGACCGCGGCACGAAAGCCCTATATCGCGACCGAGGTCGGCCAGCACCAGATGTGGGCGGCGCAGTTCCTGCATTTCGACGACCCGAACCACTGGATGACCTCGGGCGGGCTGGGGACGATGGGCTATGGCCTGCCGGCCTCGATCGGGGCGCAGGTCGCCCATCCCGACGCGCTGGTCATCAACGTCGCGGGCGAGGCAAGCTGGCTGATGAACATGCAGGAAATGGGCACCGCCGTGCAGTTCCGCGCGCCGGTCAAGCAGTTCATCCTGAACAACGAACGCCTTGGCATGGTCCGCCAGTGGCAGCAGCTTCTGCATGGCGAACGCTACAGCCAGAGCTGGTCCGACAGCCTGCCCGATTTCGTCAAGCTGGCCGAGGCCTTTGGCTGCAAGGGGCGGCAGGTCTCGGACCCGGCGGAACTGGACGACGCGATCCGCGAGATGCTGGATTACGACGGGCCCTTCATCCTCGATGTGCTGGTCGAGAAGCACGAGAACTGCTTCCCGATGATCCCCTCGGGCAAGCCGCATAACGAGATGCTGTTGGGCGAGGCCTCGACCGAGGGCGCCATCACGGGCGCCGGCGGCGCGCTGGTCTGATTTAGGAAAGCGAGACGAACATGGCGGCACTGAACATCCAAAAGGGCGCAACGAGCCATTCGGCCTATGACCTGCGCGACCCCAACGCCCAGGCCATCGAAAGCCACACCCTTGCCGTGCTGGTCGATAACGAGGCGGGCGTGCTGGCCCGCGTCATCGGCCTGTTTTCGGGGCGTGGCTACAATATCGACAGCCTGACCGTGGCCGAGGTCGATCATCTGGGCCACCGCTCGCGCATCACCATCGTCACGCGCGGCACCCCCGCGGTGATCGAGCAGATCAAGGCGCAGCTTGGCCGCATCGTGCCCGTGCACGAGGTCCACGACCTGACGGTCGAAGGCCCCAGCGTCGAGCGCGAACTGGGCCTGTTCAAGGTCTCGGGCAAGGGCGAAAAGCGCGTCGAGGCGCTGCGGATCGCCGAAATCTTTCGCGCCAGCGTCGTCGATTCGACGCTGGAGAGCTTTGTTTTCGAAATCACCGGCACGCCGGAAAAGCTGGACGCCTTTGCGGATCTGATGCGGCCGCTGGGCCTGTCCGATCAGGCCCGGACCGGGGTCGCCGCGCTTGCGCGCGGCGCCTGACGGGGTTTTCTAACGGGTGGCCGCCTGTTTGGGCGACTGCCCGTTCTGTGCAAGGTCACGGTTCGAAACGACACGCAGAACCGGCTGATTTGCAGCCGATTTTTCACCCATGCCGCGCAGCAGGTCCGGCAGATCCGAACGCTTGTTGCCAGAAACCAGCGAAACGGCGCGCGCGTGGCGCAGGTCGTTCACGGTCTCGAGTTCCAGTTCGACAAGGTCGCCAGCTTCCGGCCAGCAGCCGGGGAAAAGCAGGTTCTCCTGCCCCTGAAGGTAGGCTAGCGCGCCGTGATCCTCGCACCATATCACGGCCTTTTCCTTGGCCGGATTGCTCCAGAGAATGACACCGATCATAAACGCTCCCTAACCAAAACTTCCGAACTGAACAGTGACTCAATAAAACTGTCTCGGAAACTATCGGCAGAGTCTCGCCTATGAAAGAAGATTCTACACGAAACGGTGTGATTAACGTCAGGTTAATCGGTCATACCGGCCTTGCAGATGCGCAATATCCCAGCGTTTCTTGGTAAAGTTGTGTTTTTAGACAGTTTTCAACGCGAAGATGCGTCATAATGGCATGTGGCACCATCGCAACAGCGGGCCGGAATCACCGCACGCGGCCGGCGCGATAGTCGGCGACGGCCCGCGCGACCTGGGCCATGCGCGCCGCGTTCGACGGGTGCGAGCCCAGGATCTTGTCCCCCGGATCGGGAATACGGGCAAAGAACTGCGCGCCATGTTCGGGGTCATAGCCCGCGTTCAGCGCAATGATGGCACCCAGATAGTCGGCCTCAAGCTCCCAGTCCTTGGAATAGAAGCGGGCGCCGAACTGGGCGCCGAAATCCTGCGCGGTCTGGATCGATTCGTTACTGCCGCCATAGGCGCTGGCCAGTCCGCCCAGGATCACCGCCCCCATGGTCGCGGCACTGGACTTGCGGTTGATATGGCCAAGGATGTGGTGGCTGGCCTCATGCCCGACGACAAAGGCCAGCTCGTCGGCGTTGCGCGCCTCGCCGATCAGCGAGAGCGTGAAGCCGATGATCGGACGGCCATTCGCATCAATGGTCTGATAGGCGTTGGGCTCCAGCCCGGCGCGGTCGTCGACCACGAACTGATAGTCGCAGTTGATCGGTTGGCTGCGGCGCTGGACGCATTCGCGTTCGACGGCGGGTTCCATCCGGCTGATGACCTGGATGAACGCGCGGGCCGATTCGCGCGCGCCACCGCGCGTGTCGGGTGCGGGACGAATCTGCGTCGTGACCGGCGCCGCGCCATCGACGGGAACCTGCCCCACCGGGACCGCCACGCATCCCGCCAGCCCCAGCACCGCCAATGCCGTCTGCCATGCCCTCGCCATGCCTTACCTCAACCTCAACCCGCGACGTGTACCCGCATCTTTTGCCGCCACTTTAGCCGCGGCTTTGTCTGGCCGCCAAGCCCCGCTCTTGCCCCTGTGAACGTATCACGCGATTGTTGAGAAAAGCTGAACGGGAAGGACCCCGATGTTCACCATCGAGCATGAATTCGACGCCACGATCATCACCCTGATCGACGAGCTGCCCGAAACCGAGATCGGCAGCAGGCCGCTGAACGAGGATGTGGTGATCCAGACCTTCGACGACCGGGTGGTGATCGAACAGTTCGACCCCGACACGGGCGAGCTGGCGCAGATTCTGCTGACCATCGAACAGCTTGAGGAACTGCGCGCCGCCCTGAACCTGCCCGAGGGCAACTATCGGCTGGACCGCAGCTAGTCGAGGCGGAACACCTTGTCGCGCGAGGTCGCCCCCCGCACCAGCACCAGCCGCGACTTCGCGACCCCCAGCGCCTTGGCCAGCAGCTTGACCACCGCGGCATTGGCCTTGCCGTCCTCGGGCACGGTGGTGACGGTGACGCGGATCGCGCCATCATCCAGCAACACGGCATTGCGCGAGGCACGCGGCGTCACCCGCACCTCGATCAGGGTGCCCGGTTGCGCAAGGTGGCTCAGATCGGTCATGCTTTCTTGAACCCGCAACCGCGCCGAAAGGCAATGCCGCGTCTGGCGCCCGGGGGCGCGCGCGGCTAGTCAGGCCCCAGTCAGTCCCCGAGGTCCGAATGCAACACACCGATCCCGCCACGCTGTCCTTTCTGCGCAACCGCCGCTCGCACCCGCCGAAACTGCTGAGCGGGCCGCCCCCCTCGCATGAGGAATTGCTGAACCTGCTGGAACTGGCCGCGCGCGTGCCCGATCACGGCAAGCTTGAGCCATGGCGTTTCATCGTGCTGGAGCGTGCCACGCTGGACCGGCTGGCCCCTGCCCTTGCCGCCTTCGCCGCCGCGCAGGGCGCGGACGAGGCAGCGGTGGAAAAGGCGCGCTCGGCCTTTGATTCGCCGGTAATCGTCGCCGTCGTCTCGGCCCCGGTGGACAGCCCCAAGATCCCGCAATGGGAACAATTCCTGTCCTCGGGCGCGGTCTGCCTTGAACTGGTCAACGCGGCGCTTGCGGCGGGCTATGGTGCGGCATGGCTGACCGGCCCCGCCACGCAGCCGGAATTCGCCCGCGCGCATCTGGGCGTCAAGGACGGCGAGAAGGTCGTCGGCCTGATCCATATCGGCCGGCGCGGCCCGACGCCGCCCGACCGCCCGCGCCCGGACATTGCCGCCAAGACGACATTTCTCGCATGATCCTGCGCGCGCTTTTCCTGGCCTTCGGCGACCTTTTGCGGCCGCGCATCCTTGGCGTCGTGGCGCTGGGGGTCGGGCTGACGCTGCTGCTGTTCGCCGCGCTGCAAGCCGGCGCCTTCTGGGCGATCCGCAACCTTGCACCCGAGACGCTGAGCCTGCCCTGGCTTGGCGCCGTCCCGCTGGCGCCGGCCTTGTCCTGGAGCTCGCTCATCCTGTTTCCGGTAATGAGCATCTTCCTGATGGTGCCGGTCGCCGCGGGCTTTTCGGGCCTGTTCGCCGAGCGCGTCTCGGAGGCGGTCGAGGATATCCACTATCCCGCCGCCCGCGGCTTGCCGGTCGACTTCTGGGAGGGGCTGTGGGAATCGCTGGCGGTGATGGGCGCGGTGATCGCGGTGACGCTGGTCACGCTGATCCTGACGCCCTTTCTGGGGCCGCTGGCCTCGGTCCTTTATTTCGCGGGGAACGGCTGGCTGCTGGGACGCGAGTTCTTCCAGATGGCCGCCCGCCGCCACCTGCGCGAACCGCAGGCATCAGACCTGCGCCGCAGCCTGTCCACCCGGGTGACGCTGCTGGGCGTGATGATCGCGGTCATGCTGACGGTGCCGGTGCTGAACATCGTCGGGCCGGTGATGGCGGCGGCCGCCTTCACCCATCTTTTCCATCTCAGCTACGGGCTCAGTTCCGGCCAAGGCCCTGCGTCCAGCCCTCGATATCCGCGCGGGTGATGACGCCGCCAAGGATGACATAGGCGATGATGGCCCAGATCACCGCGGCGATGATTGTGGTCATGATCGCCTTTTTCTTCAGCTTGGGTTCATGGGGCGCACTGGCGGGCGTGCCGGGCGTCACCTCGCCGGCATCGGCCTGGCTTTGCTGGCCAAAGGGCAGCAGCACGAACAGCACCAGAAACCACAGCACTGCGTAAAGGACGATTCCTCCGGTCAGGTTCATCAGGCCTGCTCCAGCTCGATCAGGGTGCCGTTGAAATCCTTGGGATGCAGGAACAGCACCGGCTTGCCATGCGCGCCGATCTTCGGCTCGCCCGAGCCAAGGACGCGGGCGCCGCGTTCGCGCAGGCGGTCGCGGGCGGCGATGATGTCGTCCACCTCATAGCAGATGTGATGCACGCCGCCCGAGGGGTTCTTTTCAAGGAAACCCTTGATGGGGCTGTCCTCGCCCAGGGGATAAAGCAGCTCGATCTTGGTGTTGGGCAGCTCGATGAAGACCACGGTCACGCCATGGTCGGGTTCGTCCTGCGGCGCGCCGACCCGCGCGCCCAGAACATCGGCATATTGCGCCGACGCGGCGGACAGGTCCGGCACGGCGATGGCGACATGGTTCAGGCGTCCGATCATCCGATCCTCCAGATTTTCCGCCCTTCTAGGACCATCCCGCGCCGGGGGAAAGGAAAACAGCGGACGCGTTAACGGCTTATTAGCTGAATCGCGCGAATCTGAAGTTCCAACGTGATTCTCAGCGGGGCTGACGTGATGATTGAACAGGAATGGATTGGTGGGGACCACTTTCCCACCTGGCGGGCCACCCTGCCGGACCGACCCCTGACCGGGCTGACGGTCCTTGTGGTCGAGGATTCGCGCGTCGCATCCGAGGCGGTGCGGCTGCTGTGCCTGCGCTCGGGCGCGCGCATCCGGCGGGCCGACAGCATCCGGGCGGCGCTGCGGCATCTGCAGACCTATCGGCCCTGCGCGGTCTTGATCGACATGGGCCTGCCGGACGGGAACGGCGCCGACATGATCGCGACGATCGCGCGCACGCAGCCGCGGGTGCCGGTGATCCTTGGCATTTCGGGCGATCCCGACAAGCGTGAGGCGGCGATGGCGGCCGGCGCGGACGGCTTTCTGCCCAAGCCCATCGAAAGCCTTGCGGTGTTTCAGCAGACCATCCTTGCCGCGCTGCCGCCCGAGGCCCAGCCCAAGGGCCTGCGCCTGCTTCCCGACGAGGTGATCCCCGCCGATCCGGGCGCGCTGCGCGACGACCTTGCCCATGTGGCCGAGGTGCTGTCGGTGGCCGAGGATACCGCCGCCATCGACTATATCGCGCGCTTTCTGGCCGGCGTGGCACGTTCGGCGCATGACCGCATGCTTGAGGACGCGGCGACCGCGCTTGCACGCGACCATGCCGACGGGCGGGCGCTGGCGACCGACCTTGCACGGATCAGCGGGCTGGTGCAGGACCGATTAAGCGCGGTGCGCATCAGCTAGGGCTGGCGTTCCGCAGTCAAGCCGGTTGCCGCCGCAGGCTGTTTCACCGGCCCTTGCCCGGACCACCCTGCCCCGCGCTACCATAGCCGCCCAGAGGCTGCACAGAGGGGGCTGCACAGGCCGCCATCCTGCAAGCCGTGCAAGGCCGCGTAAGCCCTGCCGGAGAAGCCGTTGCCGCGCAAGGCTATGCCGCCCAAGCCGCGCCGGCTCTGGCACCCACGCGTTGCCGCCCAAGCCATGCGGCGCAGATCCCGCCGCCCCTGCCCCGTCAGCCTTTGGCGGTCAGCTCGGACAGGCTTTTGCGCTGGCGTCCGTCGGCATCGAAGTTTTCCGGCGAAAGCCACGCCGCATGGGCGCGCGCCAGGTCGGGCCATTCGCTGTCGATGATCGAATACCAGGCCGAATCGCGGTTCCTGCCCTTGACGATCATGTGCTGGCGAAAGGTGCCCTCATAGGCGAAGCCATAGCGCAGCGCCGCGATGCGCGAAGGTTCGTTCAGCGCGTTGCATTTCCATTCGACCCGGCGATAGCCCGCGTCGAAGGCCCAGCCGATCATCAGCGAGATCGCCTCGGTCGCCGCCGGCGTGCGCTGCATCGGCGGTGCGATCTCGATATGGCCGATCTCGATCGCGCCTTGCGCCGGATCAATCCGCAGGAACGAGGCAAGGCCGCCCACGCGCCCGCTGGCATTGTCGCGCAGCGCATAGAAAAACGGATCGGACTTGGCCGCCATGGCCTCTTGCCAGGCGCGATAGGCTGCAAGGTCGGCAAAGGGACCATAGGGCAGATAGTCCCAGACCCAGTCCTGATCGCGATTGGCGGCAAACAGGTCCGCGGTATGGCGGGCGGGGTCCAGCCGCTCAAGCGTCACATAGCGTCCCGCGATCACCTGCGGACCGGGTGCGGGCGGTGCGGTAAAGCCTTCGACGGTCTGCCCGGTCGGACGTTCGCTCATGGTCTTGCCCCCTGTGATTGGTCAGGCAAGGATTCCCGGATCGGCGCCAAGGTCAAGCCCGGGAAAGATCGTCTTTTCAAGCAGGTCGGGACTGGTATCGAACAGCCCCCGCATCGCCCAGCCGGCATAGGCGCGCACATCGCGCGTGGGCATCAGGTCGCGGTCGGCGTAAAGCTGCCCCTCGCCCAAGCCCGGCCAGTCGCCATAGGCGCGCCCGCCCCGGATCGCGCCGCCGGCCATCAGCATGACGCCGCCGGTGCCGTGGTCGGTCCCGGCCGAGCCGTTCTCGCGCACGGTGCGGCCGAACTCGGTCATCGCCAGCACCGTCGTGCGCCGCCAGTTCGCGCCCAGCCCGTCGCGCAGCGCAAGGATCGCCGCCGAAAGCCGGTCCAGCGCGCGGCCCAGCACCGCCTCTTGCGCGGCATGGGTGTCCCAGCCCGCGATCGAGAAGGCGGCGATGCGGCTTTCGCCGTTCAGGCGCGTGGCGGCAAAGGCCCCCAGCGCATGCGCGTCGGCCGCCGGCCCCTGCGCGCGGTCGATCATCGGGTTGTCGGCGCCGATCTGCGCCGCATCGCGCGCCGCGTCGCGAAACAGCGGGTCGTCGTGGTAGATATGCTCAAGCAGCATCTGCGACTGCGGCGACAGGCTCAGCGAGGCCTGCGGCGCCCAGCTCAGATGCTTGGCCGTGCCCGAAAGGATCTTCATCTGCTCGACACCGACCGAATAGGCGGTTTCGGCCTGCGCGCCGGGAATGGCCTGCAACAGCCGGTTCAGCCAGCCGCCGATGCGGCGGTCCACGGGCAGGTCGTTGCCGGTCCCCGCCTCCAGCACGTCCTGGCCGTCGAAATGGCTGCGCTTGTCGCGATAGGGCGTCGAGACCGCCTGCGCGAAGGCCATCTCGCCCGCTTGCCACAGCGGCAGCAGCGGCTTCAGGTTCGGGTGCAGCGCGTAAAAGCCGTCAAGGTCGATGGCGCCGTTCTGCGGCCCCAGCGACAGCTTGCTGCGCAGCTTGCGCAGCATCGGGTCGCCATAGGGCTGGATCACGTCCAGCCCGTCCATCGCCCCGCGCAGGATGATGACCACCAGCCGGTTGTCGCCGGGCAGCGCCGCAAAGGTCATCGAGCTCATCAGCGGATGCGCCGCCGCCGAGCACCCGATCAGCGCGGCGCTTTTCAGAAACAGCCGCCGATCCATAATCAGCTTCGACATCGCGCGCTCCTATCGCCGGTTGAAATCGCTGGAGGCCAGGATCAGCGCCACGCCCTCATCCTCGGATTCGGCCTTGGGGACGGCCCAGGCCAGCGCCTCGGATTGCGTGCCGCCAAGGCTGGTCTGCAACAGTTCGCGCGGGTCGGGCAGGTTCCTGACCATGCGGCCCGGCATGTTCATCGACCAGGTGATGCGCGCCGCCAGTTGCTGGGGGGCGATCCATGCCTCGGCCTCTTCGGGCCAGCCGTCGGGGCCGTTCTGCCGCCCCCAGGGCTGACCCATGGCGTTCATCGGGTCAAAGGTCATGCGCGCGTTCAGCGGATGCTCAAGCGCGGTGATCTGCGCGCCGGTGACGCCAAGGGCGCGAAAGCCCGCGACCAGCAGATCGTAGGGCTGGCGCACCTTCTGGCGGAAGGTGTCGGCCAGCGCCGGGTGGGTGACCAGCACGCGGTAGACCTGCGGCAGGTCGCCCTGGCTGTCGCGCCAGACCGCCGCCATCGCCTGCACCAGATCGTCGGGCGGGTTGTCCGAGACGAAATGCACCGCCAGCTTGCGCGAGATGTATTGCGCCGTTTCCGGCCGTCGCGCGATATCGGTCAGCGCGGCGCGGATGGCGTCCAGCCCGTCGCGCCTGCCGCCACCATAGCTTTTGCCCAGCACGGTTTCGGCGCCGGGCTCGGCCATCTGCGGCTGAAAGATGAAGCCGCGTTCGCGGTTATAGGTCAGGCCGGTCAGCAGTTCGGCCAGTTCGCGTACATCCGTTTGCGCATAGGGCGCACCGACGCCCATCGAGTGCAGTTCCAGCGCCTCGCGCGCAAGGTTCTCGTTCAGGCCCATGGTCTTGCCCTTGGCCAGCCGCTTTTTCGCAAAGGGCGAATTCGGCCCGCGGCTTTCGTTCTGGTTCAGATAGACCAGCATCATCGGATGGGTGTCGGCGGCGAAGAACATGTCCTCGAACCGGCCGTTGACATAGGGGCGGATCGCCTCGTCGACATAGGCAAGGCCCAGCGGCTGATAGGCCGCGCCAAGGGGACGCGCGGTGAAATGGTCGGCCCAGAACTGCACCAGCCTTTCGCCGAAGCCCACCGGCGCGTCGACGGCGCGGGCGATGCGGCGTTGCAGGTCGGTCAGCATCATCCGGCTGAGCTTGCGGCCAAAGGCGCGGTATTCCTCGACCACCGGCTCGGGCGCGGTCTTGGCAGCCTCGCCCATGCTGCGCAGTTCCAGCGCCAGCCGGCTTGCCTCGGCGGTGGTCATGGCCTCGGGGCCGGGGCCGGCATGGGCGACGCTGGCCAGCACCGCCGCGGCATCGGCGGGCGGCGGCATCAGCGGCGACAGGCCATAGCCCAGTCGGATCGACGCAAGCTCGGGAAAGCCAAAGGACATGCGGGCACCTTTCAGAGCGGGGCGGAATTCACGCCCCGGTGGTGCTTATCGCATGAATCGCGCCGAAGGTCAGATCACGCTTTCTTCAAATGCCATCTTGCGGCAAGGCCCCGCGCAAACGGGGCCTTATGCCTTATTCCTTGGGCAGGACGCGCAGGCGCAGGTCGCGAAGCTGTTCGTTCGTGGGCTCGCTGGGGGCGCCCATCATCAGGTCCTCGGCGCGCTGGTTCATCGGGAACATGATGACCTCGCGGATGTTCTGTTCGTCCGCCAGCAGCATGACGATGCGGTCGATCCCGGCCGCGCAGCCGCCATGCGGAGGCGCGCCATAACGGAAGGCCTTGACCATGCCGCCAAAGCGTTTCTCGACCTCGTCATGGCCGTAACCGGCCAGCTCGAACGCCTTGAACATGACATCGGGGCGGTGGTTCCTGATCGCGCCCGAGATCAGTTCATAGCCGTTGCAGGCCAGGTCATACTGATAGCCCTTGACCGACAGCGGGTCGCCCGACAGCGCCTCAAGCCCGCCCTGCGGCATGCTGAAGGGGTTGTGCGAGAAGTCGATCTTGCCGTCGTCGCCCTTTTCATACATCGGGAAATCGACGATCCAGGCGAATTTGAACTGGCTCTCGTCGGTCAGGCCAAGCTCGCGGCCGATTTCATTGCGGGCGCGGCCGGCGACGGCCTCGAAATTCTCGGGCTTGCCGCCAAGGAAGAAGGCGGCGTCGCCCTCGCCCAGACCCAGTTGCAGGCGGATCGCCTCGGTCTTGTCATGGCCAAGCGCCTTGGCGATGGGGCCGGCGGCCTCGGTCGAGCCGTCCTCGGCCTTGCGCCAGAAGATATAGCCCATGCCCGGCAGGCCCTGGCCTTGCGCGAAGGCGTTCATGCGGTCGGCGAACTTGCGGCTGCCGCCGGTCGGCGCGGGGATGGCGCGGACCTCGGTCCCGTCCTGCTCAAGCAGTTTCGCAAAGATGCCAAAGCCCGAGTCGCGGAAATGGTCGCTGACCACCTGCATCTCGATCGGGTTACGCAGGTCGGGCTTGTCGCTGCCGTATTTCAGCATCGATTCCGCGTAAGGGATGCGCGGCCAGTTCGCATCGACCGGACGGCCGCCGCCGAATTCCTCGAACAGGCCCTGAATGACCGGCTGGACGGTGGCGAAGATGTCCTCCTGCTCGACAAAGGACATCTCCATGTCAAGCTGGTAGAAGTCGGTCGGGCTGCGGTCGGCGCGCGGGTCCTCGTCGCGGAAGCAGGGCGCGATCTGGAAATACTTGTCAAAGCCCGCAACCATGATCAGCTGCTTGAACTGCTGCGGCGCCTGCGGCAGCGCGTAGAACTTGCCCGGATGCAGCCGCGAGGGCACCAGGAAGTCGCGCGCCCCTTCCGGCGACGAGGCGGTGATGATCGGGGTCTGGAATTCGGTGAAGCCCTGATCCCACATGCGGTTGCGGATCGAACGGATCACCTTGCTGCGCAGCATGATGTTCTGGTGCAGCGACTCGCGGCGCAGGTCGAGGAAGCGGTAGGCAAGCCGCGTTTCCTCGGGGTAGTCCTGATCGCCGAAGACCGGCAGCGGCAGGTCGTCCGAGGGGCCAAGCACCTCGGTCGCGGTCGCATAGACCTCGATCTCGCCGGTCGGCAGCTTGGGGTTGATCAGCGACGCATCGCGCAGCTTGACGCGGCCATCGATGCGGATGACGGTTTCGGCGCGCAGCTTTTCCAGCGCGGCAAAGGCCGGGCTGTCGCTGTCGGCGATGACCTGCGTGATGCCGTAATGGTCGCGCAGGTCGATGAACAGCACGCCCCCGTGGTCGCGGACCCGGTGGACCCAGCCCGACAGGCGGATTTCGGACCCGGCATTCGCGGCGGTCAGTTCGCCGCAGGTATGGCTGCGATAGGCGCTCATCACTTTTCCCCTTGCGTATCGGTCCCGCATGAATAGCGACAGCGGCGCGAAGTCAAGCGATCTAGAAGGGACGGACCACCGCGCCCGACCAGAAATAGGCCCCCATGCCGACGGTAAACAGCACGTTCCCCGCGATCGCATGCAGGATCAGGGCCGAGGGGAAGCCGCGCACCAGATAGGCGCGCGCGAATATCCAGCCGCCGATCAGCGTCAGCACGGCGACGATGACGGACCAGTACATCAGATGCGCAAAGGAAAAGACGAAGGCATTGACCGCCATCGCCACGCGCTGGCTGGGAAACAGGCTACCGAAGCGGTGAAAGAACAGCGGCCGGAAGATCAGCTCTTGCGGCAGCGCCGACAGGATCGGGTAAAGCAGCCAGATCAGGCCCAGTAACCGCAGCCGCGCCGGCGTCCAGGGCCGCGCATAGGCCGGCTGCATGATCTGGATGATCGCCCAGCCGGTCAGCCCGACAAGCAGCCCGAACACCAGCACCCGCCGGACCGGAACCCGGCGCCAGCCGCGCAAGAGGCTGTGCCAGTCAAAGCCGCCGGTGCGCCACAGCAGCGCCAGCCCGGCAACGCTGAACACCGCCAGCGCCGGAAACAGCAGCCGCCCCGGCATGAACAGCGCAATGCCCAGCGGCGCCCCGATATAGAGCGCCGCGAACTCGGCCCAGAGCAGGCCGCGGTTTACTGCATGCGCTTGTTCAGCCATGCCCGCCACTCGCCCGGCGAACCGGCGAAGACGTTAAGGTCGGTATTGCCGCCGATCCCCGGGACCACGCCCGTGCCGGTATACTGCCAGAAGGTGTAGCGCTGGCCCGGATAGGTAAAGCGGGGGTGGTTCGCGACCGAGCGCAGCCAGAACTCCTCGGGCCAGCTTCCCAGGTTGTTGTCGCGATAGAAGTCGACCGTGGTATAGATGATCGGGCGCTGGCCGTAATAGCGGTGCAGGATGTCCTTGAAGATCTTGGCCTCGCGCAGGATTTCCCAGCTTGGCGGGCGGCGCGGGCAGGTCTTGGAGCTGGTCCATTCCAGGTCGATCACCGGCGGCAGCGCGCCGCGTTCGCGCGGCACGTTCGAGATGAACCACGCCGCCTGTTCGGCGCCCGAGCGGCAGAAATAGAAATAGTGATAGGCGCCGCGCGGGATGCGCGCCTGCGCCGCCTCGTTCCAGTAGCGGCGGAAACTCGGGTCGGCATAGTCTCCGCCCTCGGTCGCCTTGATGAAGGCGAAGCTGACGCCCGAGCTGCGCACCCGATCCCAGTTGATATCGCCCTGGTAGCGCGAGATGTCGATGCCATGCACCGGGTTGTTATAGGGGTGGCCGCCGACCCAGGCATGCGGGGCGGTATCGCCGAACTGCGGCCCCGATCCCTGCCCGGCCATCACCGGACGACCGCCCGACCCGCGGCCGCCGCCGCAGGCCGCAAGCGCGACCAGCATCACCACCATCAAAAGCTTGTTGAGTAGTCTCATTACTGCCCTCTGCCTCATACGCCCCTTTTTTGCGGGCGCTTTGTTAACTTATCGCAAAGCACGAATGCAAAGTCACGCTGGCGTGACCATCACGAATTTGTCAGCATCGCAAGCGATTCTGGCGAACAAGACATTTTTCGGACGGGCAAGGGATTTGACGGACCAGCTTCAGACGCATCGGGTGATCCTGCGCCCCTTCACGCCTGCCGACGCGGCCGAGGCTTTCGCCTGCATCACCGAACGGCTGGTGCGCTATCTGACATGGGAGCCGCCGCAGACCATTCACGAATTCCGGCCCGTATGGGAAGGCTGGATCGAGGCCGCCCGCGCCGGGACCGACCTGCATTTCGCCGCCCGCCTGGCCGAGACCGACGAATTTCTGGGGCTTCTGGGCCTGCATCGCATCCCCGGCGGCCGCCCCGAAATCGGCATCTGGCTGCGCGACGAGGTTCACGGACAGGGCCATGGGCTGGAAATGGTCACGGCCCTGATCCGCCGCGCGACGCAGCGCTATGCGCCGCCGCATTTCCGCTATCCGGTCGCCATCGAGAACCGCCCCAGCCGCCGCATCGCCGAAAAGCTGGGGGGCACGATCATCGGCCGCTACCGGACGCGCAAGCACGATGGCGTGATCTACGCCATCCCGCCCATGGGGCCGGCGCGGCCCTAGTTCACATCCGGGACCAGCTTGCCGGGGTTCATGATGCCCTCGGGGTCCAGCGCCGCCTTGATCGCGGCCATGACCTTGACCGCCTCGCCATGCTGGGCGCGCATGAGGGGGCGTTTGCCGACGCCCACGCCATGCTCGCCGGTGATGGTGCCGCCGACAGCCAGCGCGCGTTCGGCCATGCGGGTGGCGACGCGCTTGGCGGCGGCCAGTTCCGCCTGATCGCCGGGCATGATCAGCAGTTGCGAATGGAAATTGCCGTCGCCGACATGGCCGACCATCGGGCCGATCAGGCCGGCCTCGCGGATATCCTCGGCGGCGGCGGCGACGGCCGCGGGCAGATGCGACATCGGCACGCAGACATCCGTCACCACCGCGGTCGCGCCGGGGCGCAGCGCAAGGCAGGCGCGATAGGCGCCGTGGCGCATCTTCCACAGCGCGGCGCGGTCCTCGGGGGTGCTGGCCCAGTCAAAGCCGGTGCCGCCGAATTCCTGCGCCAGTTCGCCAAAACGCTGCGCGTCCTCCTTGACCGAGGCGGGAGAGCCGTGGAACTCGACCATCAGATGCGGGCCTTCGTGCAGATGCGTGCCGGCATACTGGTTGAAGGCGCGCGCCGCGTCGCCATCGACGAATTCGATCCGCGCCATCGGGATGCCGGACTGGATGGTGGCGGTGACGCATTCGACCGCCTCATCCAGCGTGGCAAAGCCGCAGACGGCGGCGGCGACGTCCTCGGGCTGGCCATGCAGGCGCAGCGTCAGTTCGGTGATGATGCCAAGCGTCCCTTCCGAGCCGACGAAAAGCCCGGTCAGGTCATAGCCGGCGCTGGATTTCGCCGCCCGCGTGCCGGTGCGGATCACGGTGCCGTCCGCCATCACCACCTCAAGCGCAAGCACGTTGTCGCGCATGGTGCCATAGCGCACGGCGGTGGTGCCGCTGGCGCGCGTCGCGGCCATGCCGCCAAGGCTGGCATTGGCGCCCGGATCGACGGGAAAGAACAGGCCGGTGGCCCGCAATTCGGTGTTCAGCGCCTCACGCGTGACGCCGGGCTGGACGCTGGCCTGCATGTCCTCGGCGCGGACATCGAGCACGCGGTCCATCTTCATCAGGTCGATGACCAGCCCGCCCTGCGTCGCCAGCGCGTGCCCCTCAAGCGAGGTGCCGGTGCCCCAGCCGATCACCGGCACGCGATGGGCGTGGCAGATCGCCATGATCCCCGAGACGTCGTCGGTCGAGACCGGCCATGCCACCGCATCCGGCGGCGGCGCGGTGTGGAAGGTCTCGGACTGGCCGTGCAGATCGCGGTCCGCGGCACTGGTCGAGAAGCGCGCCCCCAGAAGCGCGGCAAGGGCATCGAGTGCGGCGGCGGGGATCGGCATGATGGCCTCCTGTAAGGTGGTTTGGAACTTGATAGTCCCGCCGTCGCCCCAAGGGCAAGCGTGGCGGGCGGCGGGCGGCGGCGGGGATCGTCGCCGCGAAACGCGGGTGCGCGCCGGGGGGCATCGGCGCGCTTTCGTCATGTCAGGCGCTGCCGGTTCAGCCTTTCGCGCCGAACAGCCCCGAGACCGCGCCGATCAGCGGGCCGATGACATGCGTGGCCAGCGGCAGCAGGATCAGGCCAAGGACCACCCCGAAAACGCCGTCGAAGAAGGCCGTCACCGCCCATGCGACCAGCCCCGCGGCCTGGGGCACGGCGGCCGCCGCCGTCTTGGCGGTGCCGGTGATCCATTCATAGGGCTGGTTCATGCCCAGTTCGTGCAACCCGTGAATGACGATCTGGCCGCCGACCCAGATCATCGCGGCAGTGCCCACCACCGTCAGCACCCGCATGAAGGGCGGCATGAAGCGCACGATGCCGCGCCCCAGCGCCGCCATCACGCCGCCGCGCCGCGCCAGATGCAGGCCGAAATCGTCGGCCTTCACGATCAGCGCCACGAAGCCATAGACGGCGACGGTGATGCCGATGGCCACCACGACAAGGATCAGCGCCTTCATCCACAAGGGATCGCTTTCGGGGATGGCGGCCAGCGCGATGGTCATGATTTCGGCCGACAGGATGAAGTCGGTCTTGATCGCGCCCTTGACGCGCTCTTCCTCAAGCCCGGCGCCATCGGGCGTCGCCTCAAGATGCGGGTCGTTGCCGTGGTCCTGTGCCAGCGCGTGCCAGACCTTTTCGGCGCCCTCGAAGCACAGATAGGCGCCGCCGATCATCAACAGCGGCGCAATCGCCCAGGGCGCGAATGCCGACAGCAAAAGCGCGATGGGCAGCAGGATCACCAGCTTGTTGAACAGCGATCCGCGCGCGATCTTCATCACGATGGGGACTTCGCGCGCCGCCGAAAAGCCGTTGACATATTTCGGCGTCACCGCCGCATCGTCGATCACCGCGCCGGCGGCCTTGGCCCCCGCCTTGACCGCCTGCCCCGCCACGTCGTCGACCGAGGCCGCCGCGATCTTGGCAATTCCCGCCACGTCGTCCAGCAGCGCCAGCAATCCGCTCATCTTCGCATCCCTTACCGTTTTCATCACCCTCGTTGCCGCAAAACACGGCTTCGGGCAAGGGTCGGCGCCCCCCGCGCTTGCACCTGCACGGCGAATCATTCATCAAGCATGGGACAATCGAAAGGGCCGTCCGATGCTGGATCAGAACGCGAAACCGACCGAGGAAATCGACCTGCGCGAGGTCTTTGGCCTTGACAGCGACATGAAGGTCAAGGGCTTTGCCGAACGCAGCGACCGCGTGCCCGATATCGACAGCACCTACAAGTTCGATCCCGACACGACCCTGGCGATTCTTGCGGGCTTTGCCTATAACCGCCGGGTGATGATCCAGGGCTATCACGGCACCGGCAAGTCCACCCATATCGAGCAGATCGCGGCGCGGCTGAATTGGCCCTGCGTGCGCGTCAACCTTGACAGCCATGTCAGCCGCATCGACCTGATCGGCAAGGACGCGATCAAGCTGGTGGACGGCAAGCAGGTCACGGTCTTCCACGAAGGCATCCTGCCCTGGGCGCTGCGCAACCCCACCGCCATCGTCTTTGACGAATACGACGCCGGCCGCGCCGACGTGATGTTCGTCATCCAGCGCGTGCTGGAGGCCGACGGCAAGCTGACGCTTCTGGACCAGAACGAGGTCATCACCCCGAACCCGTTCTTCCGCCTGTTCGCGACCGCCAACACCGTGGGTCTGGGCGACACGACCGGGCTTTATCACGGCACCCAGCAGATCAACCAGGGCCAGATGGACCGCTGGTCGCTGGTCTCGACGCTGAACTACCTGTCCCACGACGCCGAGGCCGCCATCGTGCTGGCCAAGAACCCGACCTACAACACCGAAAAGGGTCGCAAGACCATCAGCCAGATGGTGACGCTGGCCGACCTGACGCGGACGGCCTTCATGCAGGGTGACCTGTCGACGGTCATGTCGCCGCGCACGGTGATTTCATGGGCACAGAACGCGCGCATCTTCGACAACAATATCGGCTATGCGTTCCGCCTGACCTTCCTGAACAAATGCGACGAGCTTGAGCGCCAGACGGTCGCCGAGTTCTATCAGCGCCTGTTCGACGAGGAACTGCCCGAAAGCGCGGCGGTCAAGGCGGGGTGATGAACAAGATAGACGGGACTTCACTAACGGGTGCTGCCGGAGAGCATCTCGTGATGTCGCGTCTTTTGTCTAGGGGCTATATCGCGGCGCTTGCGCCTCAGGGCGTACCTAACTTCGATGTCGTTGTCACATCGTTGGATGGCAGTCACCTGTGCGCTTTTCAGGTAAAGACCCGATGGGACAAGGGCAGCGATGGCGGTTGGCACATGCGGCCAAAGCACGAAGACCTGACAAATGATCGGATCTTTTATTGCTTCGTCGACCTTGGAAAACAGCCATCCGCGCAATCGGCGGTATATGTAATTCCAAGTAGGGTCGTTGCGACGGTCGTTCGTCAAAGCCATGCAACCTGGCTTGACCAGCCGGGCAAAAACGGCCAGCCGCATAAAGAT
>JAXMDJ010000028.1:0-54526 GCA_046348875.1 Paracoccus sp. (in: a-proteobacteria) | reverse complement strand
ATGCGGGCCTTCTGGGCCGGAACGCCGCGAATTCGGGCTGGGACTTCGACCTTTACCTGCATCACGGCGCCGGCGCCTATATCTGCGGCGAGGAAACCGCGCTGCTGGAAAGCCTTGAGGGCAAGAAGGGCATGCCGCGGATGAAGCCGCCGTTCCCGGCCGGTGCGGGCCTTTATGGCTGCCCGACCACGGTGAACAACGTCGAATCCATCGCCGTGGTGCCGACCATCCTGCGCCGCGGCCCGGAATGGTTCGCCAGCTTCGGCCGCCCGAACAATGCCGGCGTGAAGCTTTTCGGCATGACCGGCCATGTCAACAGCCCCTGCGTCGTCGAAGAGACCATGTCGATCCCCATGCGCGAGCTGATCGAGCGTCACGGCGGCGGCGTGCGCGGCGGCTGGAAGAACCTCAAGGCGGTGATTCCGGGCGGCGCCTCGTGCCCGGTGCTGACGGCCGAACAGTGCGAAAACGCCATCATGGATTACGACGGCATGCGCGAGCTGAAATCCAGCTTCGGCACCGCCTGCATGATCGTGATGGACAAGGACACCGACATCATCAAGGCGATCTGGCGGCTGTCGTCGTTCTTCAAGCATGAAAGCTGTGGCCAGTGCACGCCCTGCCGCGAAGGCACCGGCTGGATGATGCGGGTCATGGCCCGGCTGGTGAAGGGCGAGGCCGAGCCCGAGGAAATCGACATGCTGCTGGACGTCACCAAGCAGGTCGAGGGGCACACGATCTGCGCCCTGGGCGATGCCGCCGCTTGGCCGATCCAGGGCCTGATCCGCAACTTCCGCGACGAAATCGAGGACCGCATCAAGGCCAAGCGCACCGGGCGCATGGGCGCGTTGGCGGCCGAGTAAGGGCAGGGGGGAATGCAGGTTCAACCGGCATATGACAGCGTGGCGCGACCGGCGGGGGCAAGCGACCTCACGCCGGGCGCACGCGCCTGTGTCGGTGAGCGGGCCGCGCCCCATGTTAAGAAGCGTCCTTGTCACGAACAGGAGGCTTTTGCCATGAACTCGCTGAAAACCCTGATCTCGGCTGCGGTCATCGGGGCGGCGCTGGTCCAGCCGGCCGCCGCGCTGGAACCGCTGTCGCAGGAAAAATACATCAACGACCGGCTGATCGCCGCGCGCATCGCCGACCGGATCCGCAAGACCTGCCCGACCATCGGCGCGCGCATCTTCTACGCCTATGGCCAGGCGCGCCAGTTGCAGTCCTATGCCCGGAAAAAGGGCTATTCGGATGCGCAGATCGACAGCTTTCTGGACAGCAAGCAGGAAAAGAAGCGCATCTATGCCGTGGCCGAGGATTATCTGGCCCGCAACGGCGCGAAAAAGGACGACCCGGAAAGCTTCTGCAAGATCGGCCGGGCCGAGATAAAGAAGAACACCGTCATCGGCAGCCTGCTGGTGTCGAAATGACGGGCTGGATGAACAGGATCGGGCTGGCGCTGATGGCGGCGGCAGCGGTTGCGATGATCGCGGGCGACGCCTTCGGCGGCGAGGACTCGCAGCCGTTCATGCCGATCTCGCAGAAGTTCTACCTGAATTTCGACATGCTGGCTCCGGCGGACATGGAATGCGATGCCGACGGTCCGGGGGTGCGGGTCAAGAAGATGCGCGATATCGCCGGCAAGCCGGTGCTGTGCGTGACCGGCAATGCCTGGGACGCGCAGATCACCTGCCAGCGCCCCGATGGCAGCCGCTATACGACCGACGCCAACCGGGCGCAGTTCTACAACACTGCCGAGCCGCTGCGCGCGACGGTGACCTATAGCCGCGACCGCGATGCGATGACCGTGTTCCTGACCCGCGGCGACGATATCGGGGATATCGTCAAGGTGCTGCCGGGCGGTTTCCGCCGCGTGGTGGCGGGGACGGGGTCGATGGACAGCTCGCTGGCGACGCTGGGTGGGATGAATAACTCGGGTGCCGGCCAAGCGCCGGTCCTGAGCGGTGACTGAACAATGCGGCGCGGTCAGGATGGCCCGCCGGACAAAAGAATGAAGGTGACGTGATGGCAGATCTTCGCAAGATCAAGATCGACGACAAGGTGATCGAGGTCGATCCGAACCTGACCCTGATCCAGGCCTGCGAGCAGGCCGGGGTCGAGGTTCCGCGCTTTTGCTATCACGAACGCCTGTCCATCGCCGGCAACTGCCGCATGTGCCTGGTCGAGGTGGTCGGCGGGCCGCCGAAACCCGCCGCCTCCTGCGCGATGCAGGTCAAGGACTTGCGCCCCGGCCCGGACGGCGCCCCGTCCGAGGTCCGCACCAACAGCCCCATGGTCCGCAAGGCCCGCGAGGGCGTGATGGAGTTCCTGCTGATCAACCACCCGCTGGATTGCCCGATCTGCGATCAGGGCGGCGAGTGCGACCTGCAGGATCAGGCCATGGCTTACGGCGTCGATTTCAGCCGCTATCGCGAACCCAAGCGCGCCAGCACCGACCTGAATCTGGGGCCGCTGGTCGAAACCCACATGACGCGCTGCATTTCCTGCACCCGCTGCGTGCGCTTCACCACCGAGGTCGCGGGCATCACCCAGATGGGCCAGACCGGCCGCGGCGAGGACAGCGAGATCACCAGCTATCTGGACCAGACGCTGAACTCGAACCTGCAGGGCAATATCATCGACCTGTGCCCGGTGGGCGCGCTGGTCTCGAAGCCCTATGCCTTCACCGCCCGCCCGTGGGAACTGACCAAGACCGAATCCGTCGACGTGATGGATGCGCTGGGGTCGAACATCCGCATCGACACCAAGGGCCGCGAGGTCATGCGCATCCTGCCGCGCAACAACGACGCCGTGAACGAAGAGTGGATCAACGACAAGACCCGCTTCATCTGGGACGGTCTGCGCCGCCAGCGGCTGGACAAGCCCTATATCCGCGAAAACGGCCGCCTGCGCCCGGCAAGCTGGCCCGAGGCGCTGGAAACCGCCGCCCGCGCCATGAAGGGCAAGAAGGTTGCCGGCCTGATCGGCGATCTGGTTCCGGTCGAGGCCGCCTTCAGCCTGAAGCACCTGGTCGAGGGGCTGGGCGGCAAGGTCGAATGCCGCGTCGATGGCGCGCGCCTGCCGATCGGCAACCGCTCGGCCTATGTCGGCACCGCCCGGATCGAGGATATCGACGACGCGAAGATGATCCAGCTGATCGGCACCAACCCGCGCGACGAGGCGCCGGTGCTGAACGCCCGCATCCGCAAGGCCTGGCTGCGCGGCGCCTCGATCGGGCTGGTCGGTGAGCCGGTCGACCTGACCTATGACTATGTGCATGTCGGCAATGACCGCAAGGCGCTGGAAAGCCTCAGCTCCAAGGAAATCAGCCAGGAAACCCGCGACAAGCCGACGCTGGTGATCGTCGGTCAGGGTGCCATCCGCGAGGCCGATGGCGAGGCGGTGCTGGCCCACGCGATGCGGCTGGCCGAGAACACCAACTCGAAACTGCTGATCCTGCATACCGCCGCGGCGCGCGTCGGCGCGATGGATGTGGGCGCCGTGACCGAGGGCGGCCTGGACGCGGCCATCGACGGTGCCGAGGTGATCTATAACCTTGGCGCGGACGAGGTCGACATCGCCCCCCGGACCGAAAATGGCGGCGCCTTCGTGATCTATCAGGGCAGCCATGGCGACCGCGGCGCGCATCGCGCCGACCTGATCCTGCCCGGCGCCTGCTACACCGAGGAAAACGGCCTGTTCGTGAATACCGAGGGCCGTCCGCAACTGGCCATGCGCGCGAATTTCGCGCCGGGCGAGGGGAAAGAGAACTGGGCGATCCTGCGCGCGCTTTCGGCGGAGCTGGGCCAGACCCTGCCCTGGGACAGCCTTGCCGCGCTGCGCCGCAAGCTGATCGAGGCGGTGCCCTATCTGGGCCATATCGACCATGTGCGCGACAACGAATGGCAGCCGCTGACCCGCTTCGACATGGGCCACGCGAGCTTCCGCTATGCGATCAAGGACTTTTACCTGACGAATGCCATTGCGCGCTCGTCGCCGCTGATGGGTGAACTTTCGGCGATGGCGGCGGCCCGCAAGGCCACCCCTCTGGCGGCGGAGTAAGACGATGCGGCGTGGCGGCATGGCACGGCTGATGGGGGCGGCGGCGGCGCTGGCGCTTCTGGCTGCTTGCGTCAAGGAAGAGGATCGGCCCAAGCCCAAGCCCGAGGAACTGAACGTCGCCGTGCTGCAAAGCGATGCCGGCGCGCCCGACAAGAAGGTGCTGAGCCGGGGCCGGATCTCGACCAAGTCGGGCGAGATCCTGATTCTTGAAGAGGACGGGTCCGTGACGGGGCTGAACCTCGACAGTCCCGAAGGCAAGGACGCCTTCGCCGTGACCGAGGCCGACCTGATGGCGCTGAACGCGAACCTTGGGCTGGACCTGTCGGGGATGCCCGACATGGCGCCGGTGAAGCCGCGCCAGCCCACCGCACAGGAAAAGGCGCTGGCCGAATTCGCCGCGCGCACCCAGCCCATGCGGCTGAACCTGCCCGCCAGCTTCAAGGCGGCGCCCAAGGATTTCCAGGGCGCCGAAGTCAAAAGCATCGACAAGCAGAAGAAAAGCGGCGGCACCCTTGTCGAAGTGCAGGCGAACCTGCGGCGCGGGGTGGACGCGGACACGGCCTTCGCCTATGCCACATGCGCGCTGGCCAGCTGGGCCGACGCCAAGGGGACGCCCTATGCCCGCCACATCCGCACCATAAGGGACGAACGTGACGGCAAGGACGTCGTCGGGTCGGTCTTCATCCTTTCGGGGGAAAGGCCGCTGGGACTGACGGTGATGACAACGAAAGACACCTTGCAGGAATGCAAGACACGCGGCATTCCCGCGGCGTGATGAGAGGGACGAAAGATCATGGCTGAATTCTGGGCCTCGACCTACGGTTTCGCGCTTAGCGTGCTTTTGCAGGGGCTGGCGATCATTGCCTTTGTCATGGGCTCGCTGATCTTCATGGTCTATGGCGACCGCAAGATCTGGGCGGCCGTGCAGCTGCGCCGCGGCCCGAACGTCGTCGGACCCTGGGGCCTGTTGCAGACCTTTGCCGATGCGCTGAAATACATCGTCAAGGAAATCGTCATCCCGGCCGGCGCCGACAAGTTCATCTTCTTCCTGGCGCCGTTCCTGTCGATGATGCTGGCGCTGTTCGCCTTTGTCGCGATTCCCTTCGACGAAGGCTGGGTGATGGCCAACATCAACGTCGGCATCCTGTTCATCTTCGCCGCCTCCTCGCTTGAGGTTTACGGCTCGATCATGGGCGGCTGGGCGTCGAACTCGAAATATCCGTTCCTGGCGTCGCTGCGCTCGGCCTCGCAGATGATCTCGTATGAGGTGTCGATGGGCCTCATCATCATCGGCATCATCATCTCGACCGGGTCGATGAACCTGACCGAGATCGTGATGGCGCAGAAGGGCAGCTATGGTTTCCTGAACTGGTACTGGCTGCCGCACCTGCCGATGGTGGTGCTGTTCTTCGTCTCGGCACTGGCCGAAACCAACCGCCCGCCCTTCGACCTTGCCGAGGCGGAATCGGAACTGGTCGCCGGCCACATGGTCGAATATTCCTCGACCCCTTACCTGCTGTTCATGGCGGGCGAATATATCGCCATGTATCTGATGTGCGCGCTGCTTTCGCTGCTGTTCTTCGGCGGCTGGCTGTCGCCGGTTCCCTTCATCGCCGACGGCTGGTGGTGGATGGTCATCAAGATGTGGTTCTGGTTCTACATGTTCGCGATGGTTAAGGCGATCGTGCCGCGCTATCGCTACGACCAGTTGATGCGGATCGGCTGGAAGGTGTTCCTGCCCTTGTCGCTGGGCTGGGTGGTGCTGGTTGCCATCCTGGCACGCTATGAGGTTCTGGGCGGTTTCTGGGCCCGTTTCGCGATCGGAGGATAAGCCATGTATTCCAATAAGCTAGCCGAGGCCCTGGCCCGGGCCAGTGAGACCGACAAGGTGGAACTGGCGCATTTCCTGGCCAATAATGTCGACAATGGCGAACATGGTCATGACAGCGCCTTCGTGCGCGGCATCGTCGCCGCCTTCGACCGCTTCGCCGCCCCACGGAAAGGGGAGCAGATCTGATGGCCTTCGATTTCGCGCGGGCGACCAAATATTTCCTGATGTGGGACTTCATCAAGGGTTTCGCCCTTGGGATGCGTTACTTCGTCTCGCCCAAGCCGACGCTGAACTATCCGCATGAAAAAGGTCCGCTGAGCCCGCGTTTCCGTGGCGAACACGCGCTGCGCCGCTATCCCAACGGCGAAGAGCGCTGCATCGCCTGCAAGCTGTGCGAGGCGATCTGCCCGGCGCAGGCCATCACCATCGACGCCGAACCGCGCGACGACGGCTCGCGCCGGACGACGCGCTATGACATCGACATGACGAAATGCATCTATTGCGGTTTCTGTCAGGAGGCCTGCCCGGTCGATGCCATCGTCGAGGGGCCGAACTTCGAATATGCCACCGAAACGCGCGAGGAACTGTTCTACGACAAGCAGAAGCTGCTTGAGAACGGCGCGCGCTGGGAATCCGAGATTGCCCGCAACCTCAAGATGGATGCGCCCTACAGATGACCGACGCGTTCACCAGGCTTTTCGCGCAGATGATGGCCTCGGGTCAGGAGATGGCCCGCGCCTTCAATCCTGCGCTTGAGAATGTCGATATGCGCGCCATGGAAAAGCTGGTGCCGACGATGCCGGCCGACATGCTGGAAATGTGGTTCGGCAAGACTTTCAACCGTGAGGGGCTGGACGCCAAGACGCGCCTGCTTCTGACCATCGGCGCGATCACCGTTCAGGGTGCGCTGGCCGAGCCGCAGTTGCGCCTGACCATCCGTCAGGCGCTGGCGGCCGGTGCCACCAAACGCGAAATCGCCGAGACGATCTATCAGATGAGCATGTTCGGCGGGCTGCCTGCGATGCAAAAGGCATTCGAAATCGCCCAGAGCGTCTATGCCGAGGAGGACGAGGAATGATGACCTTCGCATTCTACCTGTTCGCGATCAGTGTCTGCGTCGCGGGCTTCATGGTCGTGATCGGCCGCAACCCGGTGCATTCGGTGCTGTGGCTGATCCTTGCATTCCTGTCGGCCTCGGGGCTGTTCGTGCTGCAGGGCGCGGAATTCGTCGCCATGCTGCTGATCGTGGTCTATGTCGGCGCCGTGGCGGTGCTGTTCCTGTTCGTCGTCATGATGCTGGACGTCGATTTCGCCGAGCTGAAGGGCGAATTGGCGCGGTCGCTGCCGCTGGGGCTGCTGATCGGGCTGGTGCTGCTGGCGCAGCTTGGCATGGCGCTGTCGGGCTGGACGGCCTCGGGTCAGGCCGAGAGCCTGCGCGCCGCGCCGATCCTTGAGGGCGTGCAGAACACCCGCGGTCTGGCCGCCGTGCTTTACGACCGCTATGTGCTGATGTTCCAGCTTTCCGGGCTGGTGCTGCTGGTCGCGATGATCGGCGCCATCCTGCTGACCATGCGCCACCGCCGCGACATCAAGCGCCAGAACGTGCTGGAGCAGATGTGGCGCGACCCGGCCAAGCAGCTTGAGCTTAAAGACGTGAAGCCGGGGCAGGGGTTGTGATCGCCCCGGCCACCCAGACGGTCAGGACATTCCCGGTCTGCGGGGCAGCAAGACGGCCGATGTGCCTGTGAGATAGAGTTGACCGGCGCGCTGCGTCGGAACAAAACGACGAAACCGGCCATAGCCCGGAGGGACATGAGATGATGATCGGATTGACACATTACCTAGTCGTGGGGGCGATACTTTTCGTCACCGGCATCTTCGGGATCTTTGTGAACCGAAAGAACGTCATCGTCATCCTGATGTCGATCGAACTGATGCTGCTGGCGGTGAACATCAATTTCGTCGCCTTCTCGACGCATCTGGGCGATCTGGCGGGGCAGGTGTTCACCATGTTCATCCTGACCGTCGCCGCCGCCGAGGCCGCCATCGGGCTTGCGATCCTTGTGGTCTTCTTCCGCAACCGCGGCACCATCGCCGTGGAAGACGTCAACGTGATGAAGGGGTAAGCGGATATGGAAAAGTTCATCCTGTTTGCCCCCCTGATCGGGTCGCTCATCGCCGGTTTTGGCTGGCGGGCGATCGGCGAGAAGGCCGCGCAGTATCTGACCACCGGCATCCTGTTTCTGGGCTGCGCGCTCAGCTGGTATGTGTTCCTGACCTATGACGGCGTGACCCAGCACATCCCGGTCCTTGACTGGGTCGTGACCGGCGATTTCCGCGCCGAATGGTCGATCCGCATCGACCGGCTGACGGCGATCATGCTGATCGTGGTGAACACGGTCTCGGCGCTGGTGCATATGTATTCGCTGGGCTACATGGCCCATGACGACAACTTCACCCATGACGAGCATTACAAGGCGCGCTTCTTCGCCTATCTGTCGTTCTTCACCTTTGCCATGCTGATGCTGGTGACGGCCGACAACCTGCTGCAGATGTTCTTCGGCTGGGAAGGGGTGGGCGTCGCCTCGTATCTGTTGATCGGCTTCTACTACAAGAAGCAGTCGGCGGGTGCTGCGGCCATGAAGGCCTTCATCGTCAACCGTGTCGGCGACTTCGGCTTTCTTCTGGGCATCTTCGGCCTTTACTGGCTGACCGGCACCATCCAGTTCGACGAGATCTTCGCGCAGGTGCCCGAGATCGCGCAGACCAGCATGCAGTTCCTGTGGCGTGACTGGAACGCGGCCAACCTTCTGGGCTTCCTGTTGTTCGTCGGCGCCATGGGCAAATCGGCGCAGCTGTTCCTGCACACCTGGTTGCCGGACGCGATGGAGGGCCCGACCCCGGTTTCGGCGCTGATCCATGCCGCGACCATGGTGACGGCGGGCGTGTTCCTGGTCTGCCGCATGTCGCCGCTTTACGAATTTGCGCCCGATGCCAAGAACTTCATCGTCATCATCGGCGCCACGACCGCCTTCTTCGCCGCGACCGTGGGTCTGGTGCAGAACGACATCAAGCGCGTCATCGCCTATTCGACCTGTTCGCAGCTTGGCTACATGTTCGTGGCCGCGGGCGTCGGCGTCTATTCGGCGGCGATGTTCCACCTGCTGACGCATGCCTTTTTCAAGGCCATGCTGTTCCTGGGCGCCGGCTCGGTCATCCATGCCATGCACCATGAACAGGACATGCGGAACTATGGCGGCCTGCGCAAGAAGATCCCGCTGACCTATTGGGCCATGATGATCGGCACCTTCGCCATTACCGGCGTGGGCATCCCGCTGACCACCATCGGCTTTGCCGGCTTCCTGTCCAAGGACGCGATCATCGAAAGCGCCTGGGCGGGCAATACCTATGCCTTCTGGATGCTGGTCATTTCGGCCTGCTTCACCAGCTTCTATTCGTGGCGGCTGATCTTCCTGACCTTCTACGGCAAGCCGCGCGGCGACCATCATGCGCATGACCATGCCCATGAAAGCCCGCCGGTGATGACCATTCCGCTGGGCATTCTGGCCATCGGCGCGATCTTTGCCGGCATGGTCTGGTACGGGCCGTTCTTCGGCAGCCACGACAAGGTGGTCGAGTTCTTCAATATCCCCGGCGGTCATGAAACGTCCCAGGCGGCACCCGCGGCCGAGGCCCCGGCCACCGGCACTGCGCCGGTCGAACACGCCGCAGCCGCGACCGCCACGACCGAGGCCCCCGCGGCCGAGGCGGCCGGCGCCGCCCCGGCAGCCGGCGCCGAACATGCCGCCGTCGCCGCCCCGGTCGGAGGCGCGATCTACATGTCGCCCGACAATCACGTCATGGCCGAGGCGCATGAATCGCCGGCATGGGTCAAGGTCTCGCCCTTCATCGCGATGGTGCTGGGGCTGATCGTGGCGTGGCTGTTCTATATCGTCGATCCGACCGCGCCGCGCCGTCTGGCGGCACAGCAGCGGGGGCTGTATCAGTTCCTGCTGAACAAGTGGTATTTCGACGAAATCTACAACTTCATGATCGTGCGCCCGACGCTGTGGCTGGCCAACGCTCTCTGGAAAAAGGGCGATGGCGAGGTTATCGACGGCACGATCAACGGCGTCGCCATGGGACTGATCCCGCGGCTGACCCGCGCGGCGGTCCGCGTGCAAACGGGCTATCTGTTCCATTATGCCTTTGCGATGGTGCTGGGCATCGTGGGCTTGCTGATCTGGGTGATGATGCGGGGCGCGCACTGACATGACGAACCTTCTTTCCATCATCACCTTCCTGCCGATCGTCGCGGCGATCATCATGGCGCTGTTCCTGCGCGGCGGGGACGCGGCGGCGGACCGCAACGCCAAATGGCTGGCGCTGCTGACCACGACGGCGACCTTCGTGATCTCGCTGTTCGTGCTGTTCCGGTTCGATCCGGCGAACACGGGCTTCCAGTTCGTCGAGGATCTGCCCTGGATCATGGGGCTGCGCTACAAGATGGGCGTGGACGGCATCTCGGTGCTGTTCGTGCTGCTGACCACGTTCATGATGCCGCTGACCATCCTTTCGGCCTGGCATGTCGAAACCAAGGTCAAGGAATACATGATCGCCTTCCTCGTGCTTGAGGGGCTGATGATCGGCGTGTTCACCGCGCTGGATCTGGTGCTGTTCTACCTGTTCTTCGAGGCGGGCCTGATTCCGATGTTCCTGATCATCGGCATCTGGGGCGGCAAGGACCGCATCTATGCGGCCTTCAAGTTCTTCCTTTACACCTTCCTTGGCTCGGTCCTGATGCTGGTGGCGATGATCGCCATGTACCGGATGGCCGGGACCACCGATATCGTCGAGCTGCTGAAGTTCGACTTCCCGTCCGAGACCTATCGCCTGATGGGCTTCACCATCGTCGGCGGCACGCAGACGCTGCTGTTCCTGGCCTTCCTTGCCAGCTTCGCGGTCAAGTTGCCGATGTGGCCGGTCCATACCTGGTTGCCCGATGCGCACGTCCAGGCGCCGACCGCCGGCTCGGTCCTGCTGGCCGCGGTGCTGCTGAAGATGGGGGGCTACGGCTTCCTGCGCTTCAGCCTGCCGATGTTCCCGGTCGCCAGCATGGTGCTACAGGACGTCATCTTCTGGCTGTCGGCCATCGCCATTGTCTATACCTCGCTGGTGGCGCTGGCGCAGACCGACATGAAGAAGGTCATCGCCTATTCCTCGGTCGCGCATATGGGCTATGTGACCATGGGGACCTTCGCGGCCAACCAGATCGGCATTGACGGCGCCATCTTCCAGATGCTGTCGCACGGCTTCATCTCGGGCGCGCTGTTCCTTTGCGTCGGTGTCATCTACGACCGCATGCACACGCGCGAGATCGAGGCCTATGGCGGCCTGGTGAACCGGATGCCGGCCTATGCGGCGGTGTTCATGTTCTTCACCATGGCGAACGTGGGCCTGCCGGGCACCTCGGGCTTTGTCGGTGAGTTCCTGACGCTTCTGGGCACGTTCAAGGTCAATACCTGGGTGGCCTTTGTCGGCACGACCGGGGTGATCCTGTCGGCGGCCTATGCGCTGTGGCTTTACCGCCGCGTGACGCTGGGCCAGCTGATCAAGGAAAGCCTGAAGTCGATCACCGACATGTCCCCACGCGAGCGCTGGATCTTCATTCCGCTGATCGCCATGACGCTGCTTCTGGGCGTCTATCCGCGCCTTGTGACCGATGTGACCGGCCCGGCCGTTGCCGCGCTTGTCAATGACTACAACCAAAGCCAGCCCGCGGCGCCCGTCGCCACGGCTGAAGCCAGCCACTAGGGGGCGGATATGACCTCGCTCGATTTCTCGACCATTCTGCCCGAGGTGGTGCTGGCCGCCTATGCCCTGATCGCCCTGATGGCGGGGGCGTATTTCGGCAAGGACAAGCTGGCAGCGACGCTGCTATGGGCCACGGTCGCCGTGTTCCTGGTCGTCGCCGCCATGCTTGGCCTTGGCACCCATGCCGATGAGACCGCCTTCCACGGCATGTTCATCGATGACGGCTTCTCGCGCTTTGCCAAGGTGGTGGTGCTGATCGCTGCCGCCGCCGTGTTGGCGACCAGCGCCGATTACATGCAGCGCCGCAACATGCTGCGGTTCGAGTTCCCGATCATCGTCGCACTGGCGGTGCTGGGCATGATGTTCATGGTCTCGGCGGGCGACCTGCTGACGCTTTACATGGGCCTTGAGCTGCAATCGCTGTCGCTTTACGTCGTCGCCGCCATGCGCCGCGACTCGGTCCGCTCGTCCGAGGCGGGGCTGAAATACTTCGTGCTGGGCTCGCTCAGCTCGGGTCTGCTGCTTTACGGCGCCTCGCTGGTTTACGGCTTTGCCGGGACCACGGGCTTTGCCGGCATCATCACCACCATCGACGCCGGCCACCTGTCGCTGGGCGTTCTGTTCGGGCTGGTGTTCATGCTGGTCGGGCTGGCCTTCAAGGTGTCGGCCGTGCCCTTCCACATGTGGACGCCCGACGTCTATGAGGGTTCGCCCACGCCGGTGACCGCCTTCTTCGCCACCGCGCCCAAGGTCGCGGCCATGGCGCTGATCGCGCGGCTGGCGTTCGACGCCTTCGGTCAGGCCATCGGCGACTGGACGCAGATCGTCGCCGCGCTGGCGGTGATGTCGATGTTCCTTGGCTCGGTCGCCGGGATCGGCCAGACCAACTTCAAGCGCCTGATGGCCTATTCCTCGATCGCGCATATGGGCTTTGCGCTGGTCGGGCTGGCCGCCGGCACCACGCTGGGCGTGCAGGCGATGCTGATCTACATGGCGATCTATGCGGTGATGAACGTCGGCACCTTCGCCTTTATCCTGTCGATGGAGCGGGACGGCCTGCCGGTCACCGACCTTGCCTCGCTGAACCGTTTTGCCTGGACCGACCCGGTCAAGGCGCTGGCGCTGCTGGTGCTGATGTTCAGCCTTGCGGGCGTGCCGCCGATGCTGGGCTTCTTCGCGAAATACGCTGTGCTGACCGCCGCCGTCGATGCGGGGCTGGGCTGGCTGGCGGTGCTGGGCGTGATCGCCTCGGTCATCGGGGCGTTCTATTACCTGCGCATCGTCTACTACATGTATTTCGGGACCGAGGGCGATGGCCTGACCAGCCGCATGGGCGTGGCGCAATATCTGGGCCTGATGATTCCGGCGCTGATCATGGTGGTGGGCGCGATCAGCATGTTCGGCGTCGATACCGCCGCCGGCCGCGCCGCCGAAACGCTGGTCGGACCGGTGACGGCGGTCGCCGCCGATCAGCCGGCACCCGAGTCCGAACCCGTTGAGTGATCGCTGGCCCGAGGGCGTGGCCCGCCATGTGCTGGCCCGCACCGACAGCACCAATGCCGAGGCGCTGCGACTGGCGCCCGGCCTTTCCGGCCCCGCATGGATCCTGGCGCGCGAACAGACGGCGGCCCGTGGCCGCCGCGGGCGCGGCTGGTCGATGCCGGACGGCAACTTTGCGGGCACGCTGATCCTGCGCCCCAAGGGCGGCCCGGCGGCGGCGGCGCAGTTTTCCTTTGTCGCGGCGCTGGCGCTTTACGATGCGCTTGGCGATACCTGCGGCCCCTCGGCCCGGCTGGCGATCAAATGGCCCAATGACGTGCTGCTGAACGGCGGCAAGGTGGCGGGGATCCTGCTGGAAAGCGGCGGGGTCGGCGCTTCGGTGCTGGCGGTCGCGGTCGGCATCGGCGTCAATCTGGCCGCCGCGCCGGATATGGCCGCGGTCGAGCCCGGCGCCGTCACCCCGGTTTCCGTCCGGGCCGAGACCGGCCATGTCGTCCCCCCCGACGAGTTTCTGGACCTGCTGGCCGTGGCCTTTGCCCGCTGGCAGGCCCAGCTTGAAACCTATGGCTTCGCACCGATCCGCACGGCCTGGCTGGCGCGCGCCGCGAAACTGGGCGAGCCGATCGTCGCCCGCACCGGCGGGACCGAACGGCACGGCATCTTTGAAGGCATCGACGACAGTGGCGCGCTGCTGCTGAAGACCTCATCCGGGCGGCAGGTCATCCCTGCCGCCGATGTGTATTTCACGGGGTGATCCCATGCTGCTTTGCATCGATACCGGCAACACGAACTCGGTCTTCTCGATCTGGGATGGCGAGAGTTTCCTGTCGCACTGGCGCATCTCGACCGATCACCGGCGCACGGCGGACGAATATTTCGTCTGGCTGCAAACCATGATCAGCCTGCGCCATTTCGATCTGGATATCGACGCCTGCATCATCTCGACCACGGCGCCGCGCGTGCTGTTCAACCTGCGCGTTCTCTGCAACCGCTATTTCAACACCCGCCCGCTGGTCGTCGGCAAGCCCGAGACGAAGCTGCCGGTGCCGCCGCGCGTCGATTTCGGCACCGTGGTCGGCCCCGACCGGCTGGTGAACACGGTCGCGGCCTTCGACCGGCACGGGCCCGACCTGATCGTGGTCGATTTCGGCACCGCGACGACCTTCGACGTGGTCGATACCGACGGCGCCTATATCGGCGGCGTCATCGCGCCCGGCGTGAACCTGTCGCTTGAGGCGCTGCACATGGCCGCGGCCGCGCTGCCCCATGTCGATGTGACCATGCCGGAAAAGGTGATCGGCACCAATACCGTCGCCTGCATCCAGTCGGGGATCTTCTGGGGCTATATCGGGCTGACGCAGGGGATCGTCGACAAGATCCGACAGGAACGCGGCCGCGCGATGAAGGTGATCGCGACCGGCGGGCTTGCGCCGCTGTTCAATCAGGGATTTGATCTGTTCGACGCGATCGAGGACGATCTGACCATGCATGGTCTGCGTCTGATCTATGATTACAATAACAAGGAGACGGTTCATGGCTGAGCGCCTGATCTATTTGCCGCTGGGCGGCGCGGGCGAAATCGGCATGAACGCCTATGTCTACGGCTATGGCGAGCCGGGGCGCGAGCGGCTGATCGTCGTCGATCTGGGGGTGACCTTCGGCGACATGGACAGCGCGCCCGGCATCGACCTGATCATGGCCGACATGGCCTGGCTTGAGGCGAACCGCGACCGGATCGACGCCATCTTCATCACCCACGGGCACGAGGATCACGTCGGCGCCCTTGGCCTGCTGTGGCCGAAGCTGCAAAAGCCGGTGCATTGCCGGCGTTTCACCGGCGCGCTGGCCAAGCTGAAGCTGGAAGAGGCGGGCCAGCCCACCGACCAGTTGCGCATCCATGCCCCGCGCCCCGACGTCGTGCAGGCCGGTCCCTTCAGCGTGCAGTTCGTGCCGATCAGCCACTCGATCCCCGAAAGCTCGGCGCTGATCATCGATACGCCTGCCGGGCGGATCGTGCATACCGGCGACTTCAAGCTGGACGGGTCGCCCGTGGTGGGCGAGGCGTTCGACCCGATCATGTGGCACGAGATCGCCCATGAAGGGCAGGGGATCAAGGTGCTGACCTGCGATTCGACCAACGTATTCTCGCCCCATCCCGGCCGGTCCGAGGCGATCCTGGCGAACCCGATCCTGGATTTCGTCATGTCGCAAAAGCAGATGGTGGTGGCGACGACCTTCGCCAGCAATATCGCGCGGCTGCGCACGCTGGCCGATGCCGGCGTCGCCGGCGGGCGCAAGATCTGCCTTCTGGGCCGGGCCATGCGCCGCATGATCACCGTCGCCATCGAGACCGGCATCCTTGACCGTTTTCCCGCCGTCATCAGCCCCGAAGAGGCCGCCGACCTGCCGCGCGACAAGGTCATGCTGATCGTGACCGGCTCGCAGGGCGAACGTCGCGCCGCCAGCGCGCAACTGTCGCGCGGCCGCTATCTGGGGATCGAACTTCAGGACGGCGACAGCTTCCTGTTCAGCTCGCGCACCATTCCGGGCAACGAACGCGGCGTCATCCGCATCATGAACGCGCTCAGCGAGAAGGGCGTCGATCTTTACGATGCCGATGACGGGGTCTACCACGTCTCGGGTCACGCGAACCGGCCTGACATTCAGGCGGTGCATGAGCTGCTGAAGCCGCAGATGGTCATTCCCATGCATGGCGAGCACATGCACCTGCGCGAACATGCGAAACTGGCCGAGGAACGCGGCATCGCCTCGGTCGTGGCCACCAACGGCACCATGCTGGACCTGACGGGCGCCGCGCCGCGCGTCGTCGACCAGATCGATACCGGCCGGCTTTATCTTGACGGCTCGGTGCTGATCGGGGCCATGGACGGGGTCGTGCGCGACCGCATCCGCATGGCGCTGAACGGGCAGGCGACCGTCTCGATCATCATCGACGAAGAGGACAGCCCGCTGCCCGACGCCTGGGTGGAACTGTCCGGCCTGCCCGAGACCGGACGCGCCGGCGTGCCCCTGGCCCGCAATATCGAAGGCGAGCTGGCCGAGTTCCTGGAACGCGCCGATGCCCGCACCGTCGCCGATGACGACAAGCTGGAAGAGGGGATCCGCAAGATCACCCGTCAGGTCGCCATGGAGGAAATCGGCAAGAAGCCCGAGGTGACGGTCATCATCTCGCGCCTTGCGGCGGAATGACTTGACCTTGCGCGCCGCCCGGGGCATGGGCGGCGCCATGAGCGAATTCGACCCCACCCCTCCGCGCCGCAACTTTTATGGCCGCCGTCATGGCAAGACCCTGCGGCAAAGCCAGAAGGGCTATCTGTCCGAGGATCTGGGCAGCCTGCGCCCGCGCGGCATCACCCTTCAGGACAATCCCGAACGGCACCCCGTCGACCCCGGCGCCATCTTCGGCGATGCGCGCCCGATCTGGCTTGAGGTCGGCTTCGGCGGTGGCGAGCATATGGTCCACATGGCCGCCCGCTATCCCGAAATCGGCATCATCGGCTGCGAGCCCTTCATCAATGGCGTCGCCATGCTTCTGGGCAAGATCCGCGCGGCGGGCGTCGAAAATGTCAGCGTCCATCCCGGCGATGCGCGCGACCTGATGGATGTCTTTCCCGAAAACTCGATCGACCGGGCGTTCCTGAACTATCCCGACCCGTGGCCCAAGGCGCGCCACCACCGCCGCCGCTTTGTCACGCCCGAACATCTGATCCCGCTGGCGCGGCTGATGAAGCCCGGCGCCGAGTTCCGCGTTGCGACCGACATCCCCGACTATGTGCGCCAGACGCTTGAGGAAGTGCCGCCCGCCGGCTTCGACCTTGTGGCCGAGGGGCCGGAGCCGTGGGACGACTGGCTTTCGACCCGCTATGAACAAAAGGCCCTGCGCGAGGGGCGCGTGCCGCATTACGTCACCTTTCGCCGCCGCGGCTGAACGGGCTGATTGCAAGCCGGCGCCGTGACCGCTATCACCTTGCGCGACCAGCCAGAGGTGTTCCATGTCGCATTCCGCCGAACCGCTTCCGATGACCGCCCGCCGCTCGGGTCCCCTGAGGGGCGAGGCGCGCGTTCCCGGCGACAAGTCGATCAGCCACCGCGCGCTGATCCTGGGCGCGCTGTCGGTGGGTGAAACCCATATCACCGGGCTGCTGGAAGGGCAGGACGTGCTGGACACCGCCAAGGCCATGCAGGCCTTTGGCGCGCAGGTCGAGCGGCTGGGCGACGGTGAATGGAAGGTGAACGGCGTCGGCGTCGGCGGCTTCGCCGAGCCCGAGGGCGTGATCGACTGCGGCAACTCCGGGACCGGCGTGCGGCTGATCATGGGGGCGATGGCGACGACGCCGGTGACCGCCACCTTCACCGGCGATGCCAGCCTGTCGCGCCGCCCCATGGGCCGCGTCACCGACCCGCTGGAACTTTTCGGCTGCGAGATCACCGCGCGCGAGGGCAAGCGCCTGCCCGTCACCATCAAGGGCGCGGCCGAGCCGGTGCCGGTGCGCTACAAGACCCCGGTCGCCAGCGCGCAGATCAAATCGGCGGTGCTGCTGGCCGGGCTGAACGCGCCGGGCGAAACCGTGGTCATCGAATCCGAGCCGACGCGCGACCATACCGAACGGATGCTGGCGGGCTTTGGCGCCTCGATCAGCACCGAAGTGACGGCCGAGGGCCGGGTCATCACCCTGAAGGGCCGCCCAGAACTGAAGCCGCAGCCGGTCGCGGTGCCGCGCGATCCCTCAAGCGCGGCGTTTCCGGTGGCGGCGGCGCTGATCGTGCCCGGCTCGGAAATCCGGGTGCCGGGCGTCAGCCGCAATCCGACCCGCGACGGGCTTTACGTCACGCTGCTGGAAATGGGCGCCGACATCACCTTTGAAAACCCGCGCGAGGAAGGCGGCGAGCCGGTCGCCGACCTGCTAGTGCGCCACAGCCCGGCGATGACGGGCGTGACCGTCCCGGCCGAGCGCGCCGCCAGCATGATCGACGAATTCCCGATCCTGTCGGTCATCGCCTGTTTCGCGACCGGCACGACGCTGATGCAGGGCGTGCATGAACTGCGCGTCAAGGAAAGCGACCGCATCGACGCCATGGCCGTCGGCCTGCGCGCCAATGGCGCGCGTGTCGAGGACACCGACGACACCATGACCGTCCACGGCACCGGCAGCTTGGCCGGCGGCGGCACGGCGGTCACGCATCTGGACCACCGCATCGCGATGTCCTTCCTGGTGGCGGGGCTTGCCGCGGCGCAGCCGGTCAGCGTCGATGACGGCGGCCCGATCGCGACCTCGTTCCCGGATTTCCTGCCGCTGATGCGCGCGCTTGGCGCCCAGATCGATTGACAGGGGCAAGGGCGCCCACCGCTAAAGGTGGGCGTCGATCATCAGAAGCTCGGTCCGGCTGCCCTCGATGGCGCGGAACAGCACCTTCTCGGTCACGATAAAGCCAAGCGCGGACAATTCGGCCATGAAGTCGTCGATGCTGCCATGGTCCTGACCCTCATCCACGCGGACGCCTTCCGAGAGGTCCCACAACATGTCCGTTCCGGGAATCAGGTCCAGCGTCAAGAGCAGCCGTCCGCCCGGAACCAGGCAGGCCTTCATCGCGGCCAGAACGGCGCGCCGGGCCTCGGCCGGGATGTGTTCGATCACGCTGACCGAATAGACCAGGTCGAAGGGGCCGGGATTTTCCAGATCCTGCATCAGGCAGTTATGCGACCGGATGCGGCTGTCGATGCTGCCATAGTCCAGAAAGCCCCACTCGTTCCAGTCGGGCCGTACCGGCAGTTGACGTTGCAGGCCGTGCCCGTCGACGGTCGTGACCGCGGCACCCTGTTGCGCAAGCCAGAGCGGCAGCGCCGCGACGCCGGCACCCATGTCCAGAACCCTCAGCCCCTCGGCCGGGCGGGGAAAGCGGGCGGCGATCCACGGATATTCGATGGTGCGGATAATGGTCTGGGGAAAGAACCCCAGTTTTTCGCGGCTAAGCCGGACGAGGTCCATCAGCAGGTGCTGATGCGGGCTGGCCGCCAGCGCCGGCGCCAGCTTGGCGGTCGAGATGTCGTGCCGATTGTGACCCGGGCGTTTCAGCTCGGCCAAAAACAGCGTGACATCCCGCCAGCCGCCTAACCGCGTTACCCGGTTGATGGCGGGGTGATCTGCCAATGTCTTGCTGAGCGGTTCGTGGAAAAAGACGATGCCGCGGGTTTTGGGCGCAGTCTCATAGCCGCTGATCAGCACTGCGTCGCGGCTGGCGGCGACTGCGTCATGGACGAGGTCGCGATAGCCTTTCGGCGTGGACTGGTGGATGGCGACGTCAAGACAGATTGACAGATCGGCGCTGGCGGCGGGCACATCGCTGCTGCTTCCCTTGCTGAACTTCCATTCGGGGCGCTTGGTACGAGCCAGTTCCAGGCCCGAGGGCGACAGGTCGTATCCGTGATAATCCCGCAGGTCGAAAACGCGCAGCACCTCAAGGTCGCCGCAGCCGATATCGACCACTGGCCGCTCGGCAAAGGCCGCCAGCACCGGAGCGAGCTGCCGCCGCTTGTCCAGCATAACTACGCCGCGTGAGCCCATTCCCGACCCAAGCGCCGGATCGGTCGCGTAGCGCGCCTCCCAGAATACCGCGTTGTCCAGCCCGACCGGATAGGTCTGCCGGATACGGTCCAGCGTCTGGATCATCAGGCGGTCCAGCCATGCGACGCCAACCGGGGCCGGAATGCCATGGGCGTCGACGCGATCGTGATAGTGAATTGCAGTCAGTTCTTGCGGGCTGACGCGGTCGTAGGCGGTGACCTGCAAATGCGTCGGGAAGTTGTTGGCAAGCGTCAAGGGGCGGAACGGTAGGTCCAGTTCGTGCATCGCCAGCGCAAAGCCCAGCTGGTCCGAATGCTTCAGCCGCTCACCCAGCAGTTCGGTCTGCTGCAGGCAATATCGCGACCAGCGCGGCCATGCTTCGGCCAACGCGGCAAAGGCGGCTCTCGGCAGGAAATAGACACCACCGTTGCAGTTGCGGGCCGGGGTCGGCGTATCGGGTGCGAAATCCGGGAAAGCGGTGGCCGGGTTCGGAAAACCTGCCTGTGCATAAAGTGTCTGCCACTTTTTAGGTTCCGGCAGGGCAAAGTCGACGATCTTGGCGCGCACCGCGTTGTCGTCGAACAAGGGGCGCGGATCACGCAGGAACAGGATGTCCGCATCCAGCAGCAGCACCCGATCGGCCTGCCGTAGCAGCTCGGTCTCAAGCTGCACCAGCTTGTTGCAATATGCCCCGTCCCCAACGGCGAAAGGCGTATAGGGATGCAGCACCGCGCCATGCTGGCGCAACCGCTCCAGCCCCGGTTGATCGGGCATGTCTTGCGGAACATGAACGACCAGTGTGGTGCTGGTATCGTCGCGGCGAACGCCGGCACTGCGCAGTGACGCCAGCAACAGCCAGGCCTGTGTTAAAAAGCGCGGGTGATGGTCAATGACGCAGGAAATGACGGTTTGCATGGCTCATCCAGAAATACATGGCCGCGAAACGCACGCGCTTCGCGACAGTCTGGATCAGGGATTACTCGTATCCGGATAGCCAAGCAATGCCAGCGCGGCCTTGATTTCATCCAGCACAGCCGGATCGTCGATGGTGGCGGGCATCTTGAATTCCTCGCCATCGGCGATCTTTGCCATGGTCGCGCGCAGGATCTTGCCCGAGCGGGTCTTGGGCAGGCGGTCCACCACGCAGGCCGACTTGAAGGCCGCGACCGGGCCGATGCGGTCGCGCACCATTCGGACCACGTCGGCCACGACCTTGTCATGCGGCGTCGTCACCCCGGCCTTCAGGCAGAGGAACCCCAGCGGAGACTGCCCCTTCAGGCTGTCCGCCACCCCGATCACCGCACATTCGGCAACGTCGGGATGGCTGGCAAGGACCTCCTCCATCGCGCCGGTGGACAGGCGATGCCCGGCGACGTTGATGACGTCATCGGTGCGCGCCATGATGTAAAGATAGCCGTCCTCGTCGATATAGCCGGCATCGCCGGTCTCGTAATAGCCGGGGAAGTGGTCGAGATAGCTTTTGCGGAACCGTGCCTCGGCGTTCCACAGCGTCGGCAGCGTGCCGGGGGGCAGCGGCAGTTTCAGCGCGATGGCGCCCAGCGTACCGCGGGGAACGGGGTTGCCGCCCTCGTCCAGCACCTGCACGTCATAGCCGGGCATGGGGACCGAGGGGCTGCCCAGCTTGGTCGGCAGGGTCTCGATGCCGATGGGGTTGGCGGCGATGGCCCAGCCGGTTTCGGTCTGCCACCAGTGATCGACGACCGGCACGCCAAGCTGTTCCTGCGCCCATTTCACCGTGTCGGGGTCGGCGCGTTCGCCGGCCAGGAACAGCGCCTGAAGGTCGTGCAGCTTGTAGCGGCGGATCCAGTCGCCGTTCGGATCCTCGCGCCGGATGGCGCGCAGCGCGGTGGGGGCGGTGAAGAAGCTTTTGATGCGGTTGTTCTGGATGGTGCGCCAGAAGGTGCCGGGATGCGGCGTGCCGACGGGCTTGCCTTCATAGACGACGGTGGTCGCGCCGGCGACCAGCGGGCCATAGCAGATATAGCTGTGGCCCACGACCCAGCCCACATCCGAGGCCGCCCAGAAGCGGTCGCCGGGGGCGATATTGTAGACATTGGTCATCGACCATTGCAGCGCCACCAGATGGCCGCCGGTATGGCGCACGACGCCCTTGGGCTGGCCGGTCGTGCCCGAGGTGTAAAGGATATAGGCCGGGTGATTGCCTTCGACCGGCACACATTCGGCGGGCTCGACGCCGTATTGAAAGCCGTGCCAGCTGACATCGCGGCCCTCGACCAGTTGCGCGACCTCTTGTTCGCGCTGGAAGATGACGCAGAAATCCGGCTTGTGGCTGGCCATGTCGATGGCGGCGTCCACCAGCGGCTTGTAATGGACGACGCGGTTCGGCTCCAGCCCGCAAGAGGCGGCGATGATCGCCTTGGGCTGGCAGTCGTCGATGCGCACCGCCAGTTCGCTGGCCGCGAAGCCGCCAAAGACGACCGAGTGGATGGCGCCCAGCCGCGCGCAGGCCAGCATCGCCTCCAGCGCCTCGGGGATCATCGGCATGTAGATGATGACGCGGTCGCCCTTTTCGATGCCCTTGGCGCGCAGGGCGCCGGCCAGCGACGCGACGCGGTCCTGTAGCTGCCGGAAGGTGATGCCCTTGGTCGACAGCGTGATCGGGCTTTCATGCATGATGGCGATCTGGTCGCCGCGCCCGGCCAGAACGTGGCGATCCACCGCGTTCCAGCAGGTGTTCACCATCCCGTCGGAAAACCATTCGTAGATCGGCGCGTTCCCGTCGAACAGCGCCTTTGAGGGCTTTTCCTTCCAGTCGATCGCGCCGGCGGCCTGCATCCAGAAGCCCTCGGGATCGGCTTGCCAGGCGGCATAGACGTCGCGATATCCCATCAGATCACTCCTCCCCGAGATGATGACCTGAGTAAGGCGCGCAAGGGGCCGCCGCGCAAGGATGTTAACGCGTGACAGCGGG
The DNA here is from genome assembly GCA_046348875.1 of Paracoccus sp. (in: a-proteobacteria). Classification (GTDB taxonomy): domain Bacteria; phylum Pseudomonadota; class Alphaproteobacteria; order Rhodobacterales; family Rhodobacteraceae; genus Paracoccus. The sequence continues at coordinate 31,785 of JAXMDJ010000028.1, read as the reverse complement.
GGGCTGCTGCAATATTTTGCAGAATTTCCGCGCAGCCAGCAGGGCTGGTTTGCAAAATAGAAAATTCTTTGCTGGCGACTGAAAAACGCGCGCCAGTTTGCAAACTGACGCGCGTTTCGCCTGTGCCTGGGGGCGAATCGCCCCGGCGTTATTTGTAATGGCCGACCGGGGTGCCGGCGATCACGCTCATGTTCAGCAGCCCGCGCGTGGTGATCGAGGGGGTGACGATATGGGCGCGGTTGCCCATGCCCATCAGGATCGGCCCGACCTCAAGCCCGTTGGCCTTCAGCTTCAGCGCGTTCCTGACCCCCGAGGCCGAGTCGGTGCCCGAGAAGATCAGCACGTTCGCCGCCCCCTCAAGCCGCGAGCCGGGGAAGATGCGTTCGCGGATCGCCGGGTCCAGCGCCGAGTCGACATGCATTTCGCCCTCGAAGACGAAATCGACCTCGCGCGCGTGCAGGATCTCCATCGCGGCGCGCATCTTGCGGCCGGATTCGGTGTTCTGGTTGCCGAATTGCGAATGGCTGCACAGCGCCACCTTGGGCGTCACGCCAAAGCGGCGGACATGGCGGGCGGCGCCGATGGCGGCGTCGGCCAACTGCTCGGGCGAAGGGGCGTGATGGACCTGCGTATCGGTGATGAACAGCGGGCCGTCTTCCAGGATCATCAGCGACAGCGCGCCCACCGGGCGCAGCCCGTCGCGGGCAAGGATCTGGCTGACATAGTTCAGGTGCCAGCTATATTGCCCGAAGGTGCCGCAGATCAGGCTGTCGGCCTCGTCCCGGTGGACCATGACGGCGCCGATGGCGGTGGTGTTGGTGCGCATGATGGCGCGGGCGATGTCTGGCGTGACGCCCTGCCGCGCCATCAGCGTATGGTAGGTTTCCCAGTAATCGCGATAGCGCGGGTCGTTTTCGGGGTTCACGATCTCGAAGTCGCGGCCGGGGCGGATCGGCAGGCCGGCGCGTTCGGCCCGCCGTTCGATCACCTCGGGACGGCCGATCAGGATCGGCGCGTCGGTGGTTTCCTCGATCATGGCATTGGCGGCGCGCAGCACGCGCTCATCCTCGCCCTCGGCGAAGACGATGCGGCGCTTGGCGGTGGCGGCGGCCTCGAATACCGGGCGCATGATCAGGGCCGAGCGGAAGACCGAGCCATCGAGCTTGCGCTTGTAGGCGATGATGTCGGCGATGGGGCGCGTGGCGACGCCGGTTTCCATCGCGGCCTTCGCCACGGCGGTCGAGACGACGCCGATCAGCCGCGGATCGAAGGGCTTCGGAATCAGGTAATCGGGGCCAAAGGTCAGGGTCTCGCCGCGATAGGCCATGGCGGCCTCGGCGCTGGTGGTGGCGCGGGCCAGGGCGGCGATGCCCTCGATGCAGGCCAGCTCCATCTCGTCGTTGATGGTGGTCGCGCCCACGTCCAGCGCGCCGCGGAAGATGAAGGGGAAGCACAGGACGTTGTTGACCTGATTGGGGTAATCGCTGCGGCCGGTCGCGATGATCGCGTCGGGGGCGACGGCGCGCACCTCTTCGGGCAGGATTTCGGGGGTGGGGTTGGCCAGCGCGAAGACGATCGGGCGCGCGGCCATCTTTTCGACCATCGCGGGCTTCAGGACGCCGGGGCCGGAAAGGCCAAGGAACAGGTCGGCGCCCTCGATCACCTGATCCAGCGTGCGCAGGCTGGATTTCTGCGCGAAGGCCGCCTTCTGCGGGGTCATCTCCTCGGTCCGGCCTTCGTAGACGAGGCCGGCGATATCGCAAAGCCAGACGTTTTCGCGCCTGACGCCCAGCTTCAGCAGCATGTTCAGGCAGGCGATGCCGGCCGCGCCGCCGCCGGTCGAGACGACCTTGATATCGGCGAATTTCTTGCCGGCGACATGCAGCGCGTTCGTGGCCGCGGCGCCGACGACGATGGCGGTGCCGTGCTGGTCGTCGTGAAAGACCGGAATATTCATCCGCTCACGGCACAGCTTTTCGACGATGAAACATTCGGGGGCCTTGATGTCCTCAAGGTTGATGGCGCCGAAGCTGGGTTCCAGCGCGGTGACGATGGCGGCCAGCTTTTCGGGGTCGGCCTCGTTCACCTCGATGTCGAAACAGTCGATATTGGCGAATTTCTTGAACAGGACCGCCTTGCCCTCCATCACCGGCTTGCTGGCCAGCGCGCCGATATTGCCCAGGCCCAGCACGGCCGTGCCGTTCGAGACCACGGCGACAAGGTTGCCGCGCGCGGTATAGCGGGCGGCGGTGGCGGGGTCGGCCTTGATTTCCAGGCAGGCTTCGGCGACGCCGGGGGAATAGGCGCGGGCAAGGTCGCGGCCATTGGCAAGGGGTTTGGTCGCGCGCACCTCAAGTTTGCCCGGACGCGGAAATTCGTGGTAATAAAGCGCTTCCTGTCTGGCGCTGTCCTGCCGGCGTTCTTCCATGGCGGCCCCCCCTCTCAAATCGGATGGTTCAGCGTTAAACCAATTTTCCGACCACGAACAGGGGGCTGGCCGCTGCCCGGCGCGGTCCCGCGCCGGACTTGCATCGGCAACGGGGCGGGCGCAAAGTCGGCGGCAGGGCAAGGACAGGGGAAAGACCGGGCCATGACGCTTCTGGATGCGGCGCGCGAGGTGCGTGAACGGGCCTATGCGCCCTATTCGAAATTCAAGGTCGGCGCGGCGGTGCGCGGCGCCTCGGGCCGGGTCTATGCCGGCTGCAATGTCGAGAACGTCGCCTATCCCGAGGGCACCTGCGCCGAGGCCGGCGCCATCGCGCTGATGGTCGCCTCGGGCGAGACCGAGATCGTCGAGGTCGCCGTCATCGCCGGCAGCCCCAGCCCGATCCCCCCCTGCGGCGGCTGCCGGCAGAAACTGGCCGAGTTCGGCCGCGCCGACACGCCGGTGCTGCTGGCCACGACCGGCGGCGCGACGCTGGCCACGACGGTCGGCGAATTGCTGCCGGGGCGCTTCGACATCTCGCACATGTCGGGCAGCGAATGACGCCAGCCGATCCGCGTCCCATCATTGCGGGGATCCGCGACGGGCGCGGGCTGGACGCGGCCGGGGCGGCGCTGATGGCGCGCGGGCTGGGCGACGGGTCGGTCAGCGATGCGCAGGCGGGGGCATTCGCCATGGCGGTGCTGACGCGCGGGCTGGACGAGGCGGGCCGCGTGGCGCTGACGCGGGCCATGCGCGACAGCGGCAAGGTGATGCGCTGGGACCTGCCGGGCCCGGTCGTCGACAAGCATTCGACCGGCGGCATCGGCGATGCGGTCAGCCTGATCCTTGCGCCGCTGGTGGCGGCCTGCGGCGGCTATGTGCCGATGATTTCCGGGCGCGGCCTTGGCCATACCGGCGGCACGCTGGACAAGCTTGAGGCGATCCCCGGCTTTCGCACCGCGCTGACCGAGGCCGAATTTCGCCGTGCCGTCGCCGGTCACGGCTGCGCCATCGTCGCGGCGGGGCGCGATCTGGCGCCGGCGGATGCGCGGCTTTACGCGATCCGCAACGAGACCGCGACGGTGGGTTCGATCGACCTGATCACCGCCTCGATCCTGTCAAAGAAGCTGGCGGCGGGGCTGGATGCGCTGGTCCTTGACGTCAAGCAGGGCAGCGGCGCCTTTCTGCGCGGCATGGACGCGGCGCAGGCGCTGGCCCGGGCGCTGGTCCAGACCGCCGAGGGCGCGGGCTGCCGGACCCGCGCCTATGTCACCGACATGGACCAGCCGCTGGCGCGCGCCGCCGGCAACGCGCTGGAACTGCGCGAGGCGCTGCGTGTCCTGACGGGCGGGCAGGGGGCGCTGCGCGATCTGTCGCTGGCGCTCGCCTCGGCCTGTTTGCGGCTGGCGGGGCTGGCGGATGGAGCGGCCGAACAGGCGCTGGCCTCGGGCCTTGCGGCCGAGCGGTTCGCCCGCATGGTCGCCGCGCAAGGGGGGCCGGCGGATCTGCTGGAAAACCCCGACCGCTACCTGCCGCCCGCGCCGGTCATCCGCGCCGTTCCCGGCCATGGCCGCGTCGCCGCCATCGATACCGAGGCGCTGGGGCATGTCGTGGTGGCGCTTGGCGGCGGGCGGCTTCATGCCGGGGACCGCATCGATCACCGGGTGGGGCTTGCGGAACTGGCCCGTATCGGCGATGAGGCCGGCCCGGATCGCCCGCTGGCGCTGGTGCATGCGGCCTCTGACGCCGCGGCCGAGGCCGCCATCGCCAGCGTGCAGGCCGCCTATCTGATGGGCGACGGGCCAGAGCCGGGGCCATTGATCCGCAGCGAGGTATCGCCATGACCGACCGACGCGCCTTTCTGATCGTGATGGATTCCGTGGGCATCGGCGGCGCCCCCGATGCCGGGGAATATTTCAACGATGGCCGCCCCGATACCGGCGCGAACACGCTGGCGCATATCGCGCAGGCGCAGGCCGCGGCGGGGCGGCCCTTGCGGATGCCGAACCTTGACGCGCTGGGGCTGGGGGCCGCGATCCGGCTGGCCAGCGGCGAGGATGCGCCCGGCCTTGGCGCCGCGCCGCAGGGCCTGTGGGGCGCCGCGACCGAGGTGTCGCGCGGCAAGGACACCCCCTCGGGGCATTGGGAAATCGCCGGGGTGCCGGTGCCCTGGGACTGGCATTATTTCCCCGACACCCGCCCGGCCTTTCCGCCTGACCTGACCGCCCGCATTGCCAAGGCGGCGGGGACCGCGGGCATCCTTGGCAATGAACACATCTCGGGCACCGAGGTGATTGCGCGGCTGGGCGCGCGCCATGTCCAGACCGGCTGGCCGATCTGCTATACCTCGGCCGACAGCGTCTTGCAGATCGCCGCGCATGAGGAACTGTTCGGCCTCGACCGGCTTTACCGGCTGTGTCAGGACGTGGCGGCGATGGTCCATCCCATGCGCCTTGGCCGGGTGATCGCGCGCCCCTTCACCGGGACCGAGGGCGCCTTTACCCGCACCCCGAACCGCCGCGACTATGCCATCGCGCCGCCCGGCGACACCATTCTGGACCTGGCCGCGGGCGCGGGGCGCATGACCCATGCGGTCGGCAAGATCGGCGACATCTTCTCGCATCGCGGCATCGGCATGCTGCACAAGGGCAAGTCCGACGCCGATCTGGCCGAACATCTGCTGGCCCTTGCCGACACGGCCGGGCCGGGCAGCCTGACCTTTGCCAATTTCGTCGAATTCGACAGCGTCTACGGCCATCGCCGCGACGTGGCGGGCTATGCCTCGGCGCTGGAATGGTTCGATGGCGTGGCAGGGGCGCTGATCGCCCGCCTGCGGCCCGGCGACCTTGCCATCTTCACCGCCGACCACGGCAACGACCCAAGCTGGAGCGGCACCGACCACACGCGCGAGCGCGTCCCCGTGCTGGGCTGGGGCCTTGGCGCGCGCCAGATCGGGCTGGTCGGTTTTGCCGATATCGCCGCCTCGGTCGCCGAATACCTGCAACTTCCACCCGCCGGACCGGGGAGATCGTTCCTGTGACCGCCATGAAAAAGATCGAACTGCACCTGCATATCGAGGGCGCCGCGCCGCCCGCCCTGATCCGCAGCCTTGCGGCGGAAAAAAAGCAGGACCTGAGCGGCATCTTCGACGCGCAGGGCGCCTATAGCTATAGCGGTTTCAATGACTTCCTGCGGGTTTATGAGGCTGCGACCTCGGTCCTGACGACGCCGCGCGACTATGCGCGCCTGCTGACCGAGGTGCTGGCCGAAGCTGCCGCCCATGGCGCGGTCTACGCCGAGCTTTTCGTCTCGCCCGAGTTCTGCGGCGGGGCCGACCTGTCTGCCTGGCGCGACTACCTTGCCGCGATGGAGGAGGCGGCGCAGGCCGCCGAGCGCGAGGGCATCGCCAGCCGCGCCATCCTGACCCCGATCCGCCATTTCGGAGCCGAGCGCGCACGCAGGACCGCGATCTGCGCGGCCGAGACCTCGGGCGGCTGGGTGACCGGCTTCGGCATCGGCGGCGCCGAGGATTTCGGGCATCTGACCGATTTCGCCTGGTCCTTCGACTGCGCGCGCGAGGCGGGGTTGGGCCTGACCGCGCATGCCGGCGAATGGCGCGGGCCGGATTCGGTGCGCGATGCGCTGTCCCTGGGCGTCACCCGCATCGGCCACGGCATCCGCGCCGCCGAGGATGCCGGCCTGCTGCGCGAACTGGCGCAGCGTCAGGTCACGCTTGAGGTCTGTCCCGGCTCGAACGTGGCGCTGGGGGCGGTGACGGGCTGGGGCGCGCATCCCATCGCCAGGATTGCCGATGCGGGCGTGCGCGTCACCGTCTCGACCGACGATCCGCCGTTTTTCCACACCACGCTTTCCCATGAATATCAGATGCTTGCTGGCACGTTCGGCTGGGCCGAGCCCGAATTCCGCCAGATGAACCTCTGGGCGGTCGACGCGGCATTCTGCGACGAGACCACGAAGACACGCCTGCGAAAGGACCTGGCATGACGCAACCGCACCTGACAATCGTCGATCACCCGCTGGTGCAGCACAAGCTGACGCTGATGCGCGACAAGGCGACCTCGACCGCCGGTTTCCGGCGGCTCTTGCGTGAAATCAGCCTGCTGCTGGCCTATGAGATCACGCGCGAGCTGGAAATGACCACGACCCGCATCGAGACCCCGCTTTGCGAAATGGACGCCCCCATGCTTGAGGGCAAGAAGCTGGCGCTGATCTCGATCCTGCGGGCCGGGAACGGGCTTCTGGATGGCATTCTGGAGCTGATCCCGGCGGCGCGCGTGGGCTTCGTCGGCCTTTACCGCGACCCCGAGACGCTGCAACCCGTGCAGTATTATTCCAAGGTTCCCAGTGGTTTGGACGAACGCATGACCATTGTCGTCGACCCGATGCTGGCGACCGGCAATTCCTCGGTGGCGGCCATCGACCTGTTGAAGAAGGCTGGCGCAAGAAACCTGCGCTTCCTGTGCCTTCTGGCCGCGCCCGAGGGGGTCGAGCGGATGCGTCAGGCCCATCCCGACGTGCCCATCGTCACCGCCGCGCTGGACGAAAGGCTGAACGACCACGGCTATATCGTGCCGGGTCTTGGCGATGCCGGCGACCGGATGTTCGGCACGAAATAGGCCGCGTTAACCGGCTGTTCAGCGTTTTGTCCTATCACCGATCCAAAGGCGCGATTCGGGATTGGGACGATGCTGCTGATGCTGCGGGTAATGCTGGTTTTGATGCTGCCGGGGGCGGCGCTGGCGCAGGATTTCCGCCCGGCCGAGACGCCTCCGGCGGATTTTTCCTCGCGTCAGTATATCGACAGCCGGGGCTGCGTGTTCCTGCGCGACGACGATACCGGCGGCTGGAAGGCGCGGCTGTCGCGCGATGGCGCGGCCATCTGCGGCTATCCGCCGACGCTGTCGGCGCGCGGCCTTGACGGCAAGCCGCGCCTGCGGGCGCTGGACCCCAATGCCGGCCGTCCGCGCGCCGAATTGCTGGAGGAGGCGCTAACCCAGACCGTGCTGACCAACCTGCGACCCGGCGAATTGACCAGCGATCCCAATCCCATGGAAAAGTTGCCGGATATGGGGCCCGAGCCCAGCTCACCGGCGCCGAAACTGGCCTTGCAGGCGGCGCTGGTGGCCGCACCCGGTGTCCGTCGCAGCATGGGCGCGGCACTTCAGCCCAACAAGCGGCTGTGCGAATTGCTGGGCTATGACGGCCGCCCGAACCCGAACGGGGTCGGCGCCGACCCGAGCCAGGGCTATTGCGATTCTCTGCCTGCCTCGGACCTGTCGCGGCTAAGCTTCGTGCGGCCGGTGGCGAGCATTCAGGAGGGCGATGCGCCAGCCGCCACTTCGTCCCCCGCCGCGCCGCCCGCACCTGCGGCTTCGTCGAAATCGGCTGTGGCGAATGCGCAGCCCGAGGCAAAGCCCGCGAAGGCCGAACCCGCAAAGCAGCCCGCGCTGCCTGTTGCGAAAATGGCGGATGACGCGGCCAAGGCGAAGTCCGCGCCCGCGTCAAAACCCGCCGCTCCCGCAGCCGGCAAGGCCCCCGCTGTCGCCAAAGCCGCGCCCTCGGCATCGGCGCCGGCCCTGTCGGCGGGGCCCGGTCTGATCCCTGCGGGCGCGCGCTATGTGCAGGTCGGCACCTATGCCGACGCGGCGAATGCCGACCGCGTGGCGCAGGCGGTATCACGCATGGGCTACACGGTCCTGCGCGGCAAGGACATGGTCGGCGGCCGCGAGGTGCAGTTCATCATGGCCGGCGCCTTCAACGACCGGCAGACCATCGTCAAGGCGCTGGACCAGATCCGCCGCGCCGGATTCAAGGACGCCTATCCGCGTTGACGCCGGATCGGGACATTTTCGCCGGGCTCACACCCCGGGCGCGATCCGCCGGCCGTATCCTGTCACGGCACAGGGGTCACTGGTCGCAGATTTCCTGCAAGGCGACCCATTCGCGGTCGCTCAGGACCGGCCTTGGTTCGACGGTGCGGAACGGGTCGGCCTCGATCAGTCCCAGCGTCGCCTCGCCAGTCGGGTCCAGCGAACGGGCATAGGGCTCGCTGGAGATCCCGGCCCGCGCGAAATAGGCCAGAAGCGCATCGTCATCGGGGCGCGGCACTGGCTCGGCCAACAGTTTTTCGCCGTAGCCGCCAAGCGCCGACGGCGGCAGCGTGCCATCGGTCAGCAGGTGAAAGGTCGCGCGCGGCCCGGCATAGCGCAGCGCGTCCAGCAGCGGCGGCTCTTTCACTGCGGCGGCTTGTGCCGCAAGGATATGGCCGGCCGCGACCTCGGGCGTGACCTGGCCTGCGATCAGGTCCTCACCGATCACGATGATCGGGCCGGGCAGTTGCAGCGCCCCGCGCAGGATTGCCGGGACGATCTCGATGGTCGTATCCGGCCCGATCAGCCGCCGCGCCAGCTTGTCGCGGACCATGTCGCCGGCCGGGCGTGAACATGGGCTGCCGGTGGTCTTGGCGATCTCGTTCAGGATCATGCGGCCGATCTCGGCGCGCTGGGCGGGGGGGGCGACCTCGGCCGCGTGGCGGACCAGCGCCGGGGGCACCCAGAAAACCGCCAGCGTCGCCATCATCGCCGCGGCCCCCAGCATCAGGCTGCCGCGCAGGCGGCCGGGATGGGGCTTGCGCGCCTCGATCACGCGGTGCAGCTTGGCGATGGCCGAGATCATCAGGTCGTCGTCGATCTCAAGCTCTTCGTCGGCATCGACGCCGCCGGGCGCATAGCGCGCGGGCACCTTGCCGGGGTTGATGCGGGTGACGGCAGGCAGCGACCAATGCGCCAGCGGCACCTCGGATCGCGGATCGGTCAGGATCAGCGTCGCATCGCCAAAGGACACGATCACGTCGCGGGCTTTTGCCTGCGGTGTTTCGCGCCAGATGCCCGCGGCCTCCAGCCGTTGATATTGGTTCAGCGCCGTCATGGTTGCGCCACTGGTTCCTGCTGCCTCGTCCCGACCTTATGCCAAGCGAGGCGGCGGTCAACCTTGCCCCTTGTCACGAAAAAAACAGCGCCGCACCAGTGCTTGTAAGGGGCAGAACGGTAAAATTGCCGCAAGCTACGGGCGCGCGCGCTGTGTTTTTGTTCTTATGGTTGTGCTCTTGTATTCAAAACGCGTTAAGCGTGCTTTGATGAGATCGGCTTTTGAATGATGTGCGACGATGCGCATCGTGTCTGTGCCCTGTCGCGGTCTGGAAGTTCATGGATGCGGCGGGCTTGTGCTGGATATTGTCCGGCATTTCGGACGTCGCTGCTGACAGAGCGGGTGCGGGGGCTGGCCACCTGCGCGGTCTTTTTTGCGCTCGGGCATCCTGAATAGGGACAATATGGCGCCGAGCGGTTGGTCAGCGCGTCGATCCACCTCAGGTTTTCTGCTCGCAAGTTCCGAGCCATATCCGCAGGGATGCGAGCAGACAGAAGCGATGAGGTCGTCGTTGCGCTTGCCACATCGCATGGTCGCATCGCGTAAGAATTTGATATTACGGATTAACATCTCAGTATGGTTTCGGGCGGCGATCAAGGGCAGAATCGAAAACCGGGACGCATCTGCGGGTCGATATCCGGCGAATGTTGGCAGCGGCACCATGTGCGGCCAGACTGTCGTGCAGCCCATCGCTGTCGCAACTCCTGCCGGCAAGAAGCGTCTGGCCCGCGCCGATGGCCCCGACCATATCGGCGCCAGACCGGCCGTCGTAGTCGTCGCCTTAGGTCAGTTTCAGCCGGATCCGCCGACCCGAGGCGTCGAGCAATGTGTGGATCTGCGTGGTCAGCCCGCTGTGCGAGCGACCCATTCAATCGGATCGCCCCCTTGCTCGGGCCGTTCGCTCGCGTTGATGAGCTTGGATTGAGGAACCGTCGATCATCTGGATGTTGCCGAGATAAGTCTATGAAATCGCTTTCAGAACTCGCAAGAAATGCCCGGCCGGAAACGGCTCGCGCAGGCCGTGTAAGCGCCGTAGCGCCGGATTGTCGGCGCAAGCTGCACCCGTGCGCAGTTGCCGGAATATCTCGTCCAGCATTCTGCGGTCATCCACCCGCTTCCCCCACCTTGGTCGGAAGCAAGGGCTGGACCACCGCCCACCAGAGGTTCGTCAGATTGAACCGCGCCATCTTTCACCTCATGCTCTCGCCAAAAGTGAAGCACGATATAGGCTGCTGGTCGTTCGAGAGCTGCATTCCCGATCCGTGTCAACGCTACGGGCCTTTCCATGACGGCCGGGTTCGCGCCGGAGGGGCGGGGTGCCGACTATACCGGCCACAGTATGGTGATGGCCGGTGATCTGTCGTTCTGGCCGCTATGACTGGGGTAAAATCCGGGATTGCGCCGAAAGCCGCAATGCCGTGCCGATGATGCCCATGCGCAAGAAACGCAGGCTGTGCGGGGCCGACGGCGTCACGACCACGCCTCTGGAACCATGGTCGGCCGATGTTTCAGCAGGCTGAAGGACACGCGGTCCGGCCAACCGCTGCGGCAAAACCGCCGCGAGCGTCCTTGGGTTCATGGCTGTCGATATCGCGGATCACGGCCTGGCCATTTGCCAAGGCAACCCCGGGGGGCGCGCGCGCGCGGCAAAGGAAAAGGGCCAACGGCACGATGTCCGTCGGCCCCGATATTCCGGCCTCAAGGCGCGTCCGGCGCGCGCCCTCCGCGATAAGTCAGGCGTTTTCCGGCACGGTCATGCCGCGTTCGCGGGCAAGGTCGCGGATGCGCTTTTGCAGTTTCTCGAACGCCCGCACCTCGATCTGGCGGATGCGCTCGCGCGAGACGTCGTAGCGCGCCGACAGATCCTCAAGCGTCATCGGGTCGTCGCGCAGCCGGCGCTCCATCAGCACGTCCTTTTCGCGGTCGTTCAGCACGTCCATGGCGGCGATCAGCATCTGGCGGCGGGCGGACAGCTCGTCTGCCTCGGCGAAGGCTTCGGCCTGATTGGCGTCCTCGTCCTCAAGCCAGTCCTGCCATTGCGCGGTCGATTCGCCGTCGCCCGAACCCACCGTCGCGTTCAGCGAGGCATCGCCCCCCGACAGGCGGCGGTTCATGTCGATGACTTCCTGTTCGGTCACGTTCAGGTCGTTGGCGATCAGGGTGACGTTTTCGGGGCGCAGGTCGCCCTCTTCCAGCGCGCCCAGCTTGGACTTGGCCTTGCGCAGGTTGAAGAACAGCTTTTTCTGCGCGCTGGTCGTGCCCATCTTCACCAGCGACCACGACCGCAGGATGTATTCCTGGATCGAGGCGCGGATCCACCACATGGCATAGGTCGCCAGCCGGAAGCCCTTTTCCGGGTCGAACCGCTTCACCGCCTGCATCAGGCCGACATTGGCTTCCGAGATCACCTCGGCCTGCGGCAGGCCATAGCCGCGATAGCCCATGGCGATCTTGGCGGCCAGCCGCAGGTGGCTGGTCACCAGCTTCTGCGCGGCCTCGGGGTCCTCATGGTCCACCCAGGCCTTGGCCAGCATGTATTCCTCCTCGGGTTCCAGCAGGGGGAACTTGCGGATCTCCTGCAGGTAACGGTTCAGCCCCTGTTCAGGGCTGGGTGCCGGAAGGTTCTGATAAGTCGCCATCTGAATATCCCTGTCCCGCGTGTTGTAACGGGTAATTGTGAACGCTATCAGCGCCGTTCAAGTTCCGGTGCGTGCGGAACCATTGCGCAGCCTGCCCAGCAGCCCGGCCATATCGGCTGGCAGCGGGCTGGTAAAGCTCAGCCTTTCGCCGCTGACCGGGTGGTCGAAGCCAAGCTCGGCCGCATGCAGCGCCTGGCGCGGAAAGGCGGCGATGGCGGCCGCGGTGTCGGCCCCCAGCGCCCTGGCCGAGGCGCGCCTTGCCCCACCATAAACCGGATCGCCGACCAACCCCAGCCCCGCATGGGCCATATGCACACGGATTTGATGCGTGCGCCCGGTTTCCAGCCGGCATTCGACCAGCATGGCGGCGGGCGGGGTGCCAAAGCTTTCGATGGCGCGGGCGCGGGTGACGGCGTGGCGGCCGTGATCAAAGCTGACGGCCTGCCGCTGACGGTCGGTCGGGTGGCGGCCCAGCATCGTGGTGATGCGCAGGACGCCGCCCGGCTCGAACGCGATGCCGGGCAGGCCGCGCAGCCGCGCGTCGGCGGCGTCGATCATGCCATGCGCGATGGCCAGATAGCGGCGGCTGGCGCTGTGATCGGCGAATTGCCGCGCCAGCCCCTGATGCGCGCGGTCGGATTTCGCCACCACCAGCAGCCCCGAGGTGTCCTTGTCGATGCGATGCACGATCCCCGGCCGCGCCGCGCCGCCGATCCCCGAAAGGCTGTCGGTGCAATGCCACAAGAGCGCATTCACCAGCGTCCCCGAGGGCGCGCCGGGTGCGGGATGGACGACCATGCCGGCGGGCTTGTCGATCACGATCAGGTCGGCATCCTCATAGGCGATGCTCAGGGGGATGTCCTCGGGCAGGGCGTCCAGCGTCTCGGGCTCGCCGATCTCGATGCTGTAATCGCCGGGCAGGGCGCGCGCCTTGCCGTCGCGGACGGGTCCGGCCGGCCCGGTCACCGCGCCATCGGCGATCAGCCGCGTCAGGCGCGAGCGCGACAGCGCGGCCTCCTCTGGCGCGGCAAGCGCAAGGGCCTTATCAAGCCGGTCGGAAAGACCTTCGGGAATGGTGATGAGGATTTCGGCCATGGCGCGCGATGATAAGGTGGAACCGGGGCCAGAGGAAGCGCTGCCGATGCTGCGCTGGCTGCGCATCCTCGTGACCTCGCTGGCGGTGGTGATGGGCGTCGGCGTTCTGGTGATCGCGGCGCTGCTGTGGCTGCGCCTGTCGCAGGCGCCCCTGCCGGAACTGCCCGACCAGATCGCCCTGCCGCAGGGGGCAGTGCCCGCCGCCGTCACCTTTGCCCGCGACTGGGTGGTGGTGGTGACGGAAACCGGCGAGGTGCTGCTTTACGACCGGCAGGGCAGGCTCAAGGACCGCGTTCAGCCCTGAGCCTTGTCGCCGGCCTTGCCCTCAAGCGCGTCCAGCCGGGCGCGCAGTTCGGTATTTTCGGTGCGGGCCTTGATGGCCATTTCGCGCACCGCCTCGAATTCCTCGCGGGTGACAAAGTCGCGTTCGGCCAGCCAGCGGTCGATCCAGCCGTTGAAGGCGGTCTGCGCCTCGTCCTTGGCGCCCTGTGCCACGCCCATGGCATTGGTCATCAATTTCGAGATATCGTCGAAGAAACGGTTGTTCGCGGTCATGGCAGGCCTTTCGGATCGGGTTTGCCCCCTATATGGCCTTCCGGCGTCGGCTGTTCAATCGGTTGACACGTCGCACCACCTGCTTAGCCTGCGCCCGGACCGCGAGGAGCCCATGATCCCTTTTCCCCAGATTTCGCCCGAGATCTTCTCGATCCAGCTTTTCGGCATCGAATTCGCGCTGCGCTGGTATGCGCTGGCCTATCTGGTCGGGCTGCTGGTCGGCTGGCGCATCGTGGTCGCGCTGATGCGGCGCCCCGCGCTGTGGGGCGACACGCCGCCGATGCGCCCCGAACAGGTCGAGGAGCTGCTGACATGGATCGTCCTTGGCGTGGTTCTTGGCGGCCGGCTGGGCTTTGTGCTGTTCTATGAGCCGGCCTATTATCTGGCCAATCCGGCGCAGATCCCGGTGGTCTGGCGCGGCGGCATGTCCTTTCATGGCGGGTTGCTGGGCGTCTTTCTGGCGTCCTGGTGGTTCAGCCGGCGCCACGGCATCCGGCTGTTGCGGCTGGCGGATGCGCTGGCGGTCGCCACGCCTGTCGGGCTGGGGCTGGGGCGCATCGCCAATTTCATCAATGCCGAGCTGTGGGGCCGGCCGACCGACGCGCCCTGGGGCGTGATCTTTCCCGGCGAGGCCGCGCAGAACTGCCCCGGCGTGACCGGGCTTTGCGCCCGCCACCCCAGCCAGCTTTACGAGGCCGGGCTTGAGGGCGTCGTGCTGGCGCTGGTGCTGTTCTGGCTGGTGCGGGCGGGCGGCCTGCGCCGTCCGGGGCTGGCCCTGGGCGTGTTCCTGACCGGCTACAGCCTGTCGCGCTTCGTGGTCGAGTTCTTCCGGCAGGCCGATGCGCAATTCATCACCCCCGACAATCCGCTGGGCCATGTCCTTGGCGGCCCGGTCTGGGGCATCACCATGGGCCAGCTTCTGTCGCTGCCGATGCTGGCGGTGGGGCTGGGCTTTCTGATCGCGGCCCTGCTGCGGCCCAGGGTGCCCGGTCCGGTCACCGCATGACGCCGCTGGCCGGGCTGATCGCGGCGCAGATCGCGGCCTCGGGGCCGATGCGGCTGGACGAATACATGCGGCTGTGCCTGATGCACCCGCGCCACGGCTATTACGCGACGCGCGACCCCTTTGGCGCGGCGGGCGACTTTACCACCGCGCCCGAAATCAGCCAGATGTTCGGCGAGATGATCGGCCTTGCGCTGGCGCAGGGCTGGCACGATCAGGGTCGGCCGACCCCGTTTACGCTGGCCGAGATCGGGCCGGGGCGGGGCACGCTGATGGCCGATATCCTGCGCGCGATCCGCGTCATGCCGGGCATGGCAGAGGCCGCCGAGGTCGTGCTGATCGAGGTCTCGCCGCATCTGCGCAAGGTCCAGCGCGCGCGGCTGGGCGATGTCCGTCACCTCGATTCTGCCGCAGATCTGCCGCAGAAGCCCTTGTTTCTGGTCGCGAACGAATTTTTCGATGCGCTGCCGATCCGGCAGTTCCAGCGCGTCGATGGCGGCTGGGCCGAACATGTCGTGCATCTGGATGCGGCGGGGGCGCTGGCGCTTGGGCTTGCCGCGCCGGTGCCGGGGCCGGATGCCGCCTTGGGCGAAATCCGCGAAACCTGCCCCGAGGCCGGTCCCATCGTCACCAGCATCGCCGAGCGCATCGCCGCCCATGGCGGGCTGGCGATCCTGCTGGATTACGGCAACTGGCAGGGCCGGGGCGACACGTTTCAGGCGCTGCGCCGCCATGCGCCCGACGACCCGCTGGCCCATCCGGGCGAGGCCGACCTGACCGCGCATGTCGATTTCGCGCCCCTTGCGCTGGCGGCGCTGGCGGCGGGGGCGCGGGTCTCGGGCATGGTCACGCAAGGCGACTGGCTGATGCGGCTGGGCATCAATGCCCGCGCCGAACGGCTGGCGCAGGCGGGCGACGGCGGCGCGATGGCCGCGCTTCATCGCTTGACCGCGCCGGGGGAAATGGGTCACCTGTTCAAGGCGCTGGCCCTTTGGGCACCCGGCGCCCCCGTGCCCCCCGGATTCGAACCTTCGGAGCAAGATGCACACGACGCTGGAAATCCTGACCCATCCCCTGCTTGACCCGGTCCGGCACGGATTTTTCACCCGCCGCGGCGGCGCATCCTCGGGGCTGTTCGCAGGGCTGAACTGCGGCCGCGGCTCAAGCGATCAGGGCGAGATCGTGGCGATCAACCGCGCCCGTGTCGCCGAGGCGATGGGCGTCGCGCCCGGGGCGCTGCTGACCGTCTATCAGACCCATTCCGCCGATGTCGTGGTCGTCGGACCGGGCGCCGATCTTGCCGCGCTTGGCAAGACGCAGGCCGATGCCATCGTCACCGACCAGCCCGGCATCGCCATCGCCGTGCTGACCGCCGATTGCCAGCCGATCCTCTTGGCCGATGCGCAGGCCGGCGTCATCGGCGCCGTCCACGCCGGCTGGCGCGGGGCCCTGGCCGGGGTGATCGAATCCGCCGTCGGCGCCATGGCCGACCTTGGCGCCACCCGCATCCGCGCCGTCATCGGCCCGACCATCAGCCAGCGCGCCTATGAGGTCAGCGAGGAATTCATGGAGGAATTCCTGGCCGACGACCCCGGCCATCACCGCTTTTTCGCCGGCGGCCCGAACGGCCGGCCGATGTTCGACCTGCCCTCATACGGGCTGATGCGGCTGCGCGAGGCGGGCGTCGAGGCGGAATGGATCGGGCATTGCACCTATTCCGACCCCGAGCGCTTCTTTTCCTATCGCCGCAGCACCCATCTGCACGAGGCCGATTACGGGCGGCTGATCTCGGTCATCCGGCTATAGGCGTGGCGGCAGGCGTGGCAGAGGACGGGCTGCATGACCTGCTGGCGGGGCGTTGGCGCTTTCGCCGCCACGCCTCGACCGGCGAGCGGATGCAGGGCGAGGCCAGCTTTCTGCCGGGGCCCGATGGCCTGCGCTATCATGAGGAAGGCGTGGCGATCCTGCCCGGCGGCCAGCGGTTTTCGTTCTTTCGCAACTATGTCTATCGCATTGAGGGCGCGGGCATGACGATCCTGTTCGACGGCCCTTCGCATGGCGTCTTTCAGCAGGTGGCGCTGACCCGCGATGGCGGCATCTGGACCGGGCAGGGGCATCACCCCTGCGGGCAGGACATCTATCGCACGGCCTATCGTATCGCGCCGTGCGCGCTGGAGATCACCCACCGCGTTATCGGCCCGAACAAGGATTATGTGCTGGAAACGGTCTATGACCGCGCGGATGTCGCCTGAGCCTGCGCGCGGGCGCGCTCCTCGACCACCTCGAAGGGGACGCCCGGCTCATCCTTGGCGCAGCGGATCACCAGGCTGGTCTTGACCGAGGCGACATTCGGGGCCGAGGTCAGATGCTCGGTCAGGAAGCGCTGAAAGGTCGGCAGGTCGGGCGAGACGCATTTCAGGATGAAGTCGATCTCGCCGTTCAGCATGTGACATTCGCGGACCAGCGGCCAGTCGCGGGCCAGCGCCTCGAAGGCGGAAAGGTCGCGCTCGGACTGGTTGACCAGCCGCACCATGGCAAAGACCTGCACCTCGAACCCCAGTTCGCGCGCGTCGATATCGGCGTGATAGCCGCGGATATAGCCCATCTCCTCCAGCGCGCGGACGCGGCGCAGGCAGGGGGGGGCGGAAATGCCGACGCGGCGGGCCAGCTCGACATTCGTCATGCGGCCATCCGCCTGCAACTCGGCCAGGATCTTGCGGTCGATCTCATCCAGTCGGGCGGCGGTCATGCAAGTCCTTTCGGGCCGGGTCGGCGAAATTTTTGCCGGAAACTACCGTGTCGGGGGAAAACGCGCAATATAATTTCAAAAGCGCGGCTGGGGCAGCGGCGCGCGGCGGCGCGGATTGCAAGCCGCGCCGGGGGTGATTACCTAGGCCCGGCAATGCGAAAGGTTCCGCCGATGTCCCACGCCCCGATCCCCGCCCAGACCGAACTGCCTGCCCACAGCCGCGTGCTGATCGTCGGCTCGGGTCCGGCGGGCTATACCGCAGCCGTCTATGCCGCGCGCGCCATGCTGGAGCCGGTGCTGATCCAGGGCATGCAGCCGGGCGGCCAGCTGACCATCACCACCGAGGTCGAGAACTGGCCCGGCGAGACCGAGATCCAGGGCCCCGACCTGATGGTGAAGATGGAGGACCATGCCCGCGCCATGGGCACGCGCATCTTCATCGACACGGTGACGAAGCTGGACCTGAAGACTCGCCCCTTTGTCGCCGAACTGGATTCGGGCGCGCGCATCACCGCCGACGCGGTCATCCTTGCCACCGGCGCACAGGCGCGCTGGCTTGAGCTGGAAAGCGAGGAAAAGTTCAAGGGCTTCGGCGTTTCGGCCTGCGCGACCTGCGACGGCTTCTTCTATCGCAACCGCGAGGTGGTGGTGATCGGCGGCGGCAATACCGCGGTCGAGGAGGCGCTGTTTTTGACCAATTTCGCCAGCAAGGTGACGCTGATCCATCGCCGCGACAGCCTGCGCGCCGAAAAGATCCTGCAGGACCGGCTGTTCCGCAACCCGAAGGTCAGCGTGATCTGGGACAGCGAAGTGCTTGAGGTGCAGGGCGACGAACAGCCGCTGGGCGTCACCTGCGTGCGCCTGCGCAACGTCAAGACCGGCGCCGAACAGACCGTGCCCGCCGACGGCGTCTTCGTGGCCATCGGCCATGCGCCGGCCTCGGAACTGGTCAAGGACCAGCTTGAACTGCACCACGGCGGCTATGTCAGGGTCGAGCCGGGCAGCACCCGCACCTCGATTCCCGGCGTATTCGCCGCCGGCGACCTGACCGACCACATCTATCGTCAGGCGGTGACCAGCGCCGGCATGGGCTGCATGGCCGCGCTGGATGCCGAGCGCTGGCTGGCCGATCATCACATGGCCGCGGCCCCCGCACCCGACGCGGCGGAAATTCCCGCCTGACGGGCAGGGGCAGGACCCCGTTCCCCCGGCTGCCGCAGCCGCGAAACGGCGATGCGGCAGTCGGGGGCGGCGCAGAAACCCGGTCTTTTCCCTAGGTTTTGCGCATGTCGGCGCCGCATGGCCGATATGCGATATAATGGCGGAATCATCCAAAGCTTGTGTTGAAACCGGCGGATTTGGCGGATAAGGCCGAACGCGAAACCGGCAGCAGTCCTGCCGCCCGGTCCTTTTCCCCTCGCTTCGGGGCCAGCTGTTCCGGCCCTGCCCCAACCGCCCGAGTGCCCGATGACACAGCCCAACCTTACCCCGATCCCCGAACTTTATGTCAGTGCCGAATCGGCGCAGAAGCTGAAGATCGAGGCCGGCAACATGCCGTCCTGGGACCTGACCCCGCGCCAGATCTGCGACCTTGAACTGCTGATGAACGGCGGCTTCTACCCGCTGAAAGGCTTCCTGACCGAGGCCGATTACAACAACGTGGTCGAGGACATGCACCTGACCACCGGCGATCTGTGGCCGATGCCGGTCACGCTGGATGTCAGCCAGGGCTTCGCCGACCAGGTCGAACCCGGCCAGGACATCGCGCTGCGCGACCAGGAAGGCGTGATCCTTGCCATCCTGTCGGTCACCGACAAATGGACGCCGAACAAGTCGAACGAGGCCGAGAAGGTCTTCGGTGCCGACGATCTGGCGCATCCGGCCGTCAACTATCTGCACAATGTCGCCGGCCCCGTCTATCTGGGCGGCCCGATCACCGGCATCCAGCAGCCGACGCATTACGATTTCCGCGGCCGCCGCGACACGCCGAACGAACTGCGCGCGCATTTCCGCAAGCTGGGCTGGCGCCGCATCGTCGCCTTCCAGACCCGCAACCCGCTGCACCGCGCCCATCAGGAACTGACCTTCCGCGCCGCGCGCGAGGCGCAGGCCAACCTGCTGATCCACCCGGTCGTCGGCATGACCAAGCCCGGCGACGTGGACCACTTCACCCGCGTGCGCTGCTATGAGGCGGTGCTGGACAAATATCCGGCCGCGACCACGCATCTGTCGCTGCTCAATCTGGCGATGCGCATGGGTGGCCCGCGCGAGGCGGTCTGGCACGGCATCATCCGCCGCAACCATGGCCTGACCCACATGATCGTCGGCCGCGACCATGCCGGCCCGGGCAAGAACAGCCAGGGGCAGGACTTCTACGACCCCTATGCCGCGCAGGAGCTGTTCCGCAAATACCAGTCGGAAATCGGCATCGAGATGGTCGATTTCAAACAGATGGTCTATGTGCAGGAACGCGCGCAATACGAACCCCGCGACGAGGTCGAGGAAGGCGCGACCATCCTTGACATCTCGGGCACCGAACTGCGCCGCCGCCTGCGCGAAGGTCTGGAAATCCCGGAATGGTTCAGCTTCCCCGAGGTGGTGACCCAGCTTCGCCGCACCTCGCCGCCGCGCAACAAGCAGGGCTTTACCGTGTTCTTCACCGGCCTTTCCGGCTCGGGCAAGTCCACGATCGCCAATGCGCTGATGGTCAAGCTGATGGAGATGGGTGGCCGTCCGGTCACGCTGCTGGACGGCGACGTGGTGCGCAAGCACCTGTCGTCCGAGCTTGGCTTCTCGAAAGAGCATCGCGACATCAATATCAAGCGCATCGGCTTTGTCGCGTCCGAGATCACCAAGAACGGCGGCATCGCCATCTGCGCCCCGATTGCGCCCTATACCGCGACCCGCCGCGCCGTGCGCGAGATGGTCGAGGCCGGCGGCGCCTTCATCGAGGTCCATGTCGCCACCACGCTTGAGGAATGCGAGCGCCGCGACCGCAAGGGTCTCTACAAGCTGGCGCGCGAAGGCAAGATCAAGGAGTTCACCGGCATCTCGGACCCTTACGAGGAACCCGCGAACCCGGAGCTGCGCGTGCAGACCGAGGGCGTCGATGTCGATCACGCCGCCCAGCAGGTGCTACTGAAGCTGGAAGGCATGGGGCTGATCGGCCTGAAATAAGGCCGCATCACGCCGGCTTTCGGCAAAATTCGGGGGCCGCGACGCGTTGACCGTCGCGGCCCCTTGGCATATCGCGGGGTCAGGCGATGTGGAGAGGTGGCGATGACCCAGCCCGTTCTGATCCTGACCATGAAATGGGGCACGATCTATGGCGCCGAGGACGTCAACCGGCTTTACCGTCAGGTCAAGCGCCATCTGGCGCGGCCGCACCGCTTCGTCTGCTTCACCGACGATGCCGAGGGCATCGATCCGGGCGTCGAGGCGCTGCCTCTGCCGGAACTGGGCCTGCCCGCCGGGCATGGCGATACCCGCTGGCGCAAGCTGGCGCTGTTCCGCCCCGATCTGGGCGGTTTTGCCGGCATGACGGCGCTGTTTCTGGATCTGGATCTGGTCGTGGTCGACGACCTTGGGCCGTTCTTCGACCTTCCGGGCGAATATTTCATCATCCGCGACGACGACCTGTTCCGGCCGAAACCTTTGCGGCGGATCAACCCCGAACGCGACCGTTTCCTGCATTCGGTGGGCAATTCCTCGGTCTTTCGCTATGTCGTGGGCGCGCACAGCTATATCCTTGACGCCTATCTGGCCGATCCGGCGGCGGCGACCGCGGGATATGAGATCAGCCAGCAATTCCAGTCCGCGCAACTGGCCAGGCACGGGCATCTGCATTACTGGCCGCGCGGCTGGTGCGTCAGCTTCAAGAACGACTGCGTGCCGCGCAATGTCCTCAGCTATCTGTGCGATCCGCGCCTGCCCGAGCGCGCCCGGATCGTGCTGTTCGCCGGCGCGCCGAAGATGGAGGACGTCTTTGCCGGGCGCGGCCATAAATGGTATCGCCGCATCGGCAATATCGACTGGCTGCGGAAGGCCTGGCAGGGATGATCGCCGCGGCGTTCCGGCGCTGGAAGCACGCCCGCCGCTTCGCGCGCGCCAGCGCCGAGATCATGGCCCGCGACATTGCGCCGCGCCCGCACGGTCTGGCGGCGCCTCTGGTCGTCAGCCTGACCAGCTATCCGGCGCGCTTTCCGAATCTGCACCTTGTGCTGCGCTCATTGCTGGCGCAGACGCTGCGGCCCGACCGGGTGATCCTGTGGCTGACCCGGGACGACGCCGCCCGGCTTCCCGACAGCGCCCGCCTGCCGGGGCTGGAGATCGCCATCTGCCCGGACTGGCGGTCCTACAAGAAGATCGTCCCGACGCTGCTTGAGGCCCCGGACGCGAATATCGTCACCGCCGATGACGATGTCTATTACCACGCCGACTGGCTGGAAACGCTGGTCGCGCGCGCCGATGCCGGGGTGGTGGCGCATCGCGCCCACCGGGTCACGCTGCAGGACGGGCGCCCGCGCGATTACGACGACTGGCAGCGCAATATCGCCACGCCCGAGACCGGGCCGCTGATCTTTCCGACCGGCGTCGGCGGCGTCTTCTACGCAGCGGGCGTCTTTCACGAGGACGTGACGGACGTCGCCCGCTTTCAAGAGCTTGCGCCGCTGGCCGACGATGTCTGGCTTTACTGGATGCACCGGCTGCGGGGCAGCGCGCCGGCCAAGATCGGCGGGCGTTTCCGCATCACCGAATGGCCCGGCACGCAGGTCCAGAACCTGCGCAGCGGCAATCTGGGCGGCGATGGCAATGACCGCGCGGTGCGGGCGATGCTGGACCGCTATGGCTGGCCGGGCTGAATCGGTCCCGCCGTCTCCCGGTGTCTGGACATGAAAACGGGCGGTCCGCACACCGCCGGACCGCCCGTTGCAAAATGTCGCCGCTGGGTCAGTGGACGCTGACCGGGCTCAGCTCGTTCTGGCGCGCAAGGACAAAGGCCAGGTCGCGGTCCTTGACCAGCGCCAGCCGTTCGCCATCGATGCCGTGGACGGCGTAAAGGGCGTCCACATCGGGCGCCTGCTGGCGGATCTCGGCCGGCAGACTGTCCATGGCAACGCGGCGGATATAGACGGTGTTGCCCGTTTCCGGGCCGAATGCGAATTTCTCGTTCATGTGCGATCCCCTTTCATTTGCGGCTGATCGGTATGCTTTGCACGGTGCTGTCGGGAACCGACCGGTGCAGGTCGATGTTCAGAAGCCCGTTTTCCAGTCCGGCCGAGACCACCTCGACCCCGTCGGCCAGCACGAAGCTGCGCTGGAACGCGCGGGCGGCGATGCCGCGGTGCAGGAAGACGCGGTCGGCGTCCACCTCGGCCTGGCGGCCGCGAATCACCAGCTGGCGATCTTCAAGCGTGATGGCCAGATCGTCGCCGGAAAAGCCCGCCACGGCCAGCGTGATGCGGAACCCGTCCGGCCCCCGGTGTTCGATATTGTAGGGCGGATAGCCCTCGGCCCCCTTGGCCGCCCTTTCGGCCAGACGCTCAAGCTGGTCGAACCCCAGCAGGAACGGATGCGTGGCCAGACTGATCTTGGTCATTTCCCCAAGCCCTTTGCAGCAAAGCGACTGTCGGCCAGACCCCAGAATGGCGATCCGGCCAGCACAATATGTGAACGGCCCGGACGTTCCGCAAGATGCGTCAGTGCTGTTAACCTTATAGCGCGATCCGGTTGACAACCCATTAACAGCGCCGGATCGCTGCGTTATAAAAGATGAAGTCCAGCCCGAGGCCGACATGAACGCCCATCACGAAATGTCCCATGAGGAAATCGCCCGCACCCGGCTTGAGGTCCTGCGCCGCGAACATCGTGATCTGGACGAGGCGATCACCGCGCTGACCCATCAAAGCCTGACACATTCGCTGACGCTGCAACGACTGAAAAAGCAGAAGCTCTCGCTCAAGGACCGCATCGCCCGGCTTGAGGACGAGTTGACCCCCGACATCATCGCCTGATTGCGTGATCGCCTGATTGCATGCGCGCGCCCGGCGCGCTAGGGCGGGGAAAACACGGCATCAGGGGGACAGCCATGGACAAACCCGTCGGAATCATCATGGGCAGCCAGTCCGACTGGTCCACCATGCGCGAGGCGGCGCAGATCCTGGATGAGCTGGGCGTCCCCTATGAGGCGCGCATCGTCAGCGCACACCGCACGCCCGACCGGCTGTGGGACTATGGCAAAAGCGCGGTCGCGCGCGGGCTCAAGGTCATCATCGCGGGCGCGGGGGGGGCTGCGCATCTGCCGGGGATGATGGCCTCAAAGACGCGGGTGCCGGTGATCGGGGTGCCGGTGCAGACCAAGGCGCTGTCGGGCGTCGATTCGCTTTATTCCATCGTGCAGATGCCCAAGGGCTACCCGGTCGCGACCATGGCCATCGGTGCTACGGGCGCGGCCAATGCCGGGCTGATGGCAGCGGGGATCCTGGCGGTTTCCGACCCCGATCTGGCGGCGCGGCTGGATGCCTGGCGCGCGGCCCTTTCCGATTCCATCCCGCAGGAGCCCCAGGATGACTGAGCTTGCCCCCGGTTCCACCATCGGCATCCTTGGCGGCGGCCAGTTGGGGCGCATGCTCTCGGTCGCGGCCAGCCGGCTGGGCTATCGCTGCCACATCTATGAACCCGCCGCCGCGCCTGCGGGCGATGTGGCTTATGCGGTGACGAACGCGCCTTACGAGGATGCGGCGGCGCTGCGCGCCTTCGCCGAAGCGGTCGATGTCATCACCTATGAATTCGAGAACGTGCCGACGGCGGCCCTTGACCTGCTGGAATCGATCCGGCCGATCCGCCCCAACCGCCGGGCGCTGGCCGTGTCGCAGGACCGGCTGACGGAAAAGGATTTCCTGGCCGGCATCGGCCTGAAGACCGCCCCCTATCGCAACGTCGAAACCGAAGCCGACCTGCCCGCCGCGCTGGCCGGTCTGGGCGTGCCCGCGATCCTGAAGACCCGGCGCATGGGCTATGACGGCAAGGGCCAGATCCGCTTTTCCAGCGCCGATCAGCGCGACTGGACCGGCGCCCCCTCGGTGCTGGAGGGCTTTGTCGAGTTCTCGGCCGAGATCAGCGTCATCGTGGCACGCGGCGCGGACGGGCAGGTGGCGGCCTATGACCCCGGCCTGAATGTCCACCGCGAGGGCATCCTGCGCACCACCACCGTGCCCTGCGGCCTGCCCGGCACGCTGCTGACGGATGCGGTGCTGATGGCGGCGAAGATCGTGAACGCGCTGGATTATATCGGCGTGATGGGGGTCGAGCTGTTCGTGACCCCGCAGGGGCTGGTCGTGAACGAGATTGCGCCCCGCGTCCATAACTCGGGGCACTGGACGCAGGCCGGCTGCGCCGTCGACCAGTTCGAGCAGCATATCCGCGCCGTTGCCGGCCTGCCTTTGGGCGACGGCCAGCGCTATGCCGATGTCGAGATGGAGAACCTGATCGGCGACGACATGGCGCGGCTGCCGGACCTGCTGCGTCAGCCGCGGGTGCAGGTGCATCTTTACGGCAAGGGCGCGGCGCGCCCCGGCCGCAAGATGGGCCACGTCAACCGGCTGCTGTAAGGGCGGCCTCAAGCCGGGCGAACTCGGCCCGGTTGCCGGGGATGCCCAGCCGCAGCCAATGCGGATGCCAGGGGAAGATCCGGCCCCAGATCCCGGCGCGGGCCAGCAGGTCGCGCGCCGTTTCCGCATCGGGCGTGTGGTAAAGCCGGAAAAGATGCGTGCCGCCCGCCAGCCGCCAGCCATGCGCGGTCACGATCTGGTCAAGATGCAGCGCCGCCTCGGAAAGCCAGGTCACTGTGTCCTCGGACCATGTGCGGTCGGCAAGGGCGGCGGTGCCGATTTCAAGCGCGGGGCCGCTGACCGCCCAGGGGCCGGCGCGCTCGGCCAACCGCGCCAGCAGGTCGGGGGCGGCGATGGCGAAGCCCAGCCGCAGCCCGGCCAGCCCCCAGAACTTGCCGAATGATCGCAGCACGGTCACATTCGCGGGCCGGTCCGCCGCCACCGACAGGTCGGGGCGCGGATCGGCAAAGCTTTCATCGACGACCAGATGCCCGACCGTGGCCGCGATGGCCGCGATCCGGGCCGGCGCGAAGGCGCGCCCGTCCGGGTTGTTGGGGTTCACGATCACCGCCAGATCGGCGCCGGCCAGCGCGGCGGGGTCATGCGGCTCGTCTACCTGCCAGCCGGCGGCGCGCAGGCTGGCGGCGTGTTCGTTATAGGTGGGCGACAGGACGGCGGCCCGGCCTCCGGTCAGGACCTGCGGCAAAAGCTGGATCGCGGCCGAGGCGCCGGCCATCGGCAGCACCTCTTCGATCGCGCTGCCGAATCGCCCTGCGGCGGCCGCGCAAAGCCGTGCGCTGTCGGCGCGGGTCGGCAGCGCGGTCAGCGCATGGGCGGATAGCGGCGCCGCCTGCCATGGCCTGCGGTTGATCCCGGTTGATAGGTCGATCCAGTCCCGGCCGCCGAAACTCCCTGCCGCCTTGTCGATATCGCCGCCATGGTCGCGCATTCGTTTCCCTTTTTGTTCTATGGACCCTTGCCTTGGTCGTTGAAGCGCTGCAACCTTTGCGGGTCAAGCGGCGGTGACTCGCTATTGCGCGTGGTAACCGAATTTTCGCTTTACACCCTCATGGAACCATACCACGATATATGGTAGGCGCATTCGGTAAACTACGCCGGGTGTAGTGGGAACCACCAAGGATAGGGGTGGGCTGGCACCGCCCCCGGACAAGGCAGGGACAGGGCATGGCACAACTGGACTTCATCCATAGCGACGAGATCCACCCGATCGACATCGTCGAATCCGTCGCCACGCATCACGACTGGGACTTTGACCGGCTGGCCGAGGATCAGATCGCCATGGCCGTCGAGGGGCAGTGGCGCACCTATTCGATCACGCTGGCATGGTCGCCGCGCGAAGAGGTGCTGCGGCTGATCTGCACCTTCGACATGGACCCGCCCTCGGACCGGTTGCCCCAGCTTTACGAGGTGCTGAACCTTGCCAACGATCAGGTCTGGGACGGCGGCTTCACCTTCTGGTCGCAGCAGCGGCTGATGGTCTGGCGTTACGGGCTGGTGCTTTCGGGCGATGCCATGGCCAGCCCGGAGCAGATCGACCGCATGATCGGCAATGCGATCATGGCATCCGAGCGTTTCTACCCTTGTTTCCAGCTTGCCTGCTGGGGCGATGCCTCGCCCGAGGCGGCCATGGATATCGCCATGTCCGAGGCTTATGGCCGCGCCTGAGACGGCCATCGCCCGATCCGGTGGAAAGCCGCGCGGGCGGCGGCTGTCGATCGCGTGTTCACGCTTACGCTGGACCGGGCCGGTTTTTTGCCGCTCCGGTCCTTTTCGTTCCCGCCCTGTTATGGGTAAGACTTTGCGCATTGGCGCCGGAATCGATGACAGGGGGCGGCCCCTGCCTGACCGGGCGTATGGGAAAAGCGAAGGCGGGGACTGCTGGGCATGACGGATATTTCGGAACTGAACGGCCGCGGGCTGGTGCTGGTCGGCTGCGGGCGGATGGGCGGCGCGCTGCTGGGGGGCTGGCTGAAAAGCGGTCTCGCGCCCGGCGCGGTCCATGTCGTCGACCCCAACCCGCGTGGCGATCTTGCTGCCTTGGGGGTTTCGGTCAACGGGGAATTGCCGGAAAGCCCGGCGGTGCTGGTCATCGCCGTCAAGCCGCAGATGATGGCGGATGTGCTGCCGCGGCTGGATGTCGGGGCGGATACGCTGGTGGTCTCGGTCGCGGCGGGGGTGACGCTGGCGGCCTATGAGGCGGCGTTCCCGGGCGCGGCCATCGTGCGCACCATGCCCAATACGCCCGCCGCCATCGGGCAGGGCATCACCGCCATCGTCGGCAATGCCCGCGCGGACGAGGGCGATCTGGCGCTGGCCGGGGCGCTGATGTCCGCCGTGGGCCGTGTCGTGCGGCTGGCGGATGAGGGGCAGATGGACGCGGTGACGGCGCTGTCCGGCTCGGGTCCCGCTTACGTCTTTCACATGATCGAGGCCATGGCCGCCGCCGGCGAGGCCGAGGGACTGTCCCCCGAACTGGCGCTGGAGCTGGCGCGGGCGACCGTCGCCGGCGCCGGCGCGCTGGCCGTCGCCGAGGATGAGGACCCCGCGACGCTGCGCGAGAACGTGACCTCGCCCGGGGGCACCACGGCGGCCGGTCTGCGCCAGTTGATGGACCCGGAAACCGGCCTGCCGCCGCTGATGCGCCGCACCATCGCCGCCGCCGCCGAACGCGGGCGGGAGCTGGGCAAATGAGCGGGCCGGACGCGCTGGCCCCGCAGATCGGATGGGACGATTTCGCCGCCGTCGATATCCGCGTCGGCCGCATCATCCGCGCCGAACCCTTCCCCGAGGCCAGAAAGCCTGCGATCAAGCTGTGGCTGGATTTCGGCCCCGAGATTGGCGAGCGCAGGTCCTCGGCGCAGATCACCCGGCATTATGTCCCTGACGAGCTGATCGGCAAGCAGGTGCTGGCGGTGCTGAACTTTCCGCCGCGCCAGATCGGCCCCGTCATGTCCGAGGTGCTTGTGCTGGGTCTGCCCGACGAGAACAATCAGGTCGTGCTGATCGGCCCGGACAAGCCCGTGCCCATCGGGGGGAGGATGTATTGATGAAGCTTATGGTGACGCGGCGGATGACGCCGGCCGCCGAACATGCGCTGTCGGCGCGGTTCGACACCACGATCATGGATCGCACCGACGGCCTGACCGAGGCCGAGGCCGCCGCCGCCATGGCCGAATATGACGCGGTCATGCCGACGCTGGGCGACCGTTTCAGCGCCGGCGCCTTTCGTCCGGGGCTGCGATGCAGGCTGCTGGCGAATTTCGGCGCCGGTTATAACCACATCGACGTCGAGGCCGCCGCCCATGCCGGCATCGCGGTCACCAACACCCCCGACGCCGTGACCGAGGCCACCGCCGACATCGCGCTGACGCTGATCCTGATGACCGCCCGCCGCGCCGGCGAGGGCGAGCGTCTGCTGCGCCGGGGCGAATGGACCGGCTGGCAGCCGACGCAGCTTCTGGGGCGGCACGTCGCAGGCTGCACGGTCGGCATCATCGGCATGGGCCGCATCGGCAAGGCCATCGCCCGACGCTGCCATTTCGGCTTTGGCATGCAGGTGCTGTTTCACAACCGCTCGGTCGTGTCGGCGCTGGACTTCCCGGCCCGGCAGGTCGAGGGGCTGGACGAATTGCTGACCCAGTCCGATTTCGCCGTGGTCGCCGTCCCGGGCGGCGCCGGCACCCGCCACATGATCGGCACGCATGAACTTGAGCGGCTGGGGCCGCGCTCGTTCATCGTCAATATCGCCCGCGGCGATGTGGTCGAGGAAGCGGCGCTGATCGACGCGCTTCGCCGGGGCCGCATTGCCGGGGCGGGGCTGGATGTCTATGAATTCGAACCGAAAGTCGCGCCCGAGCTTTGCGCGCTGGAAAATGTCACGCTGCTGCCGCATCTGGGCACAGCCGCCGAGGAGGTCCGCACCGCGATGGCCATGCGCGCAATGAACAATCTTGTCGCTTTCGATGACGGCAATCCCTTGCCCGACCGGGTGAACTGATGGGTCCGGCCGAACGCGCGATGGCGCTGATCCGGGCGGGGATCGCTGCAGCCGATCCCGGCGCCGCCGTCACCCGCGGCATGGGCGCCGCGCTGGCCAATCCGCCGGGCCCCGGCGGGCGCTGGCAGATCATCGCATTGGGCAAGGCCGCCCGCGCCATGGCCGGGGCGGCGCTGGCCGCGCTGCCCGGCGCTGCGACGCTGGTCGTGACCAATGCCGGCAATGACGCACCGCTGGCCGGGGCGCGGGTGATGCGCGCCGGCCATCCCCAGCCCGACGCCGATGGCGCGGCGGCTGCGGCCGAGGTCATCGCCCGGCTGGCGGCGACCGGCCCGCAGGACCGGGTGCTGGCGCTGATCTCGGGCGGTGGCTCGGCCATGCTGCCCGCCCCGGCCGAGGGGATGACGCTTGCCGACAAACAGGCGGTGAACCGGCTGCTGCTGGCCTCGGGGGCGGATATCTCGCAGGTGAACCTGATCCGGCAGGGCCTGTCGCGGCTGAAGGGCGGTGGCTGGCTGCGGCTGTCGCAGGCACCGGTGACGGCGCTGATCCTGTCGGACGTGCCGGGCGACGACCTGCGGGTGATCGCCTCGGGGCCGACGGTGGCGCCCGTGGGCCAGCGGGCCGAGGCTGCTGCCATGGCCCGCGCGCTTGGCATCTGGGATGAGATGCCCGAAGCCGCCCGCGCCGCGCTCAGCCGCCCGGACGACCGCGCTGCGCTGCCGGTGGCGGAAAACATCCTTGTCGGCTCGAACGGGATTTCGGTCGCGGCCATGCAGGATGCGGGCGCCGATGCCGGCCCGATCCCGCTTGAGGGCGACGTTCAGGACTGCGCCGAGGCGATCTGGGCGCTGGCCGCCGGCCTGAAGCCCGGTCAGGCGCTGGCCTTTGGCGGCGAAACCACGGTGAAGCTGGTCGGCGACGGCATGGGCGGGCGCAATCAGGAACTGGCGCTGCGTCTGGCCCTG
Organism: Paracoccus sp. (in: a-proteobacteria); assembly: GCA_046348875.1. Lineage (GTDB taxonomy): Bacteria > Pseudomonadota > Alphaproteobacteria > Rhodobacterales > Rhodobacteraceae > Paracoccus. Next base: position 1,775 of record JAXMDJ010000028.1, on the reverse strand, counting down.
CTGGCCGAGGCGCAGCCGGTGGGCTTCGACTGGGCCTTCGCCTCGGTCGGCAGCGACGGGCGCGACGGCCCGGGCGAGGCTGCGGGCGGTCTGGTCGGTCCGCAGACGCCCGCGCGCATCCGTGCCGGCGGCATCGATCCGGCCGAGGCGCTGTCGCGCAACGATTCGACCCCGGCGCTGGCGGCAGGGGGCGCGCTGGTCGTCACCGGCGCCACCGGCACCAATGTGGCCGATCTTGCGGTGCTGGTCCGCGCCTGACCCGCACCCCTTCGGGGCTTGACCCCGCGCCCCGGCCCTGCGCAGTTGGGACCGGGACTGCGCAGGACGGGATGCGATGCTTTACAGCTATATCAATCAGGGCGCCGGGCTTGCGCCACTGCCCAAGTCCGAGGATCTGGCGCAGGCGATCTGGATCGACCTCTACCACCCGACCGAGGAGCAGGTCGTAGCCGTCGCCGCGCTGGGATACGACATCCCGACATTGGCCGACATGGAAGAGATCGAGATCTCGAACCGGCTATATACCGACAACGGCACCACCTACATGACCGGCGTGCTGCCCGGGCAGATGCCCGACGGCGCCAGCACCGCCATGCCGGTGACCTTCATCCTGAATGCCAGGCGTCTGGTCACCGTGCGCCACCACAACCCGCGCCCGTTCGAGACCTTCCCGACGCGCGCCGACCGCTCAAGCTGCGGCACCTCCAGCGCCGAGCGCATCTTTCTGGGCCTGATCGAGGAAATCACCGGCCGGCTGGCCGACCTCTCCGAGGGCGTCTCGAAGGTACTCGACACCGAGGCGACCGAGGTGCTGAGCATGACCACCACGCGCAGCGCCGACCGGCTTGAGGAGGCGCTGGTCACCGTCGCCCGGCAGGCCGAACTGGTCAACCGTATCCGCGTCGGCCTGCTGTCGCTGGACCGCATCCTTGTCTATCAGGTCGCCAATACCGCCCATGGCCCGGACGGCGCCAAGCTGCGCCCGCTGCACGCAGCCCTGCAACGCGACATCCAGGCGCTTGAGGAACACGCCAATTTCCTCAGCGGCCGTATCGGCATGGCGGTCGACGCCACGATGGGGATGATCGGCCTGTTGCAGAACGACCGCGTGCGCAGCCTGTCGGTGGTCGCCGCCCTGTTCCTGCCGCCGACGCTGATCGCCAGCATCTATGGCATGAACTTCCAGCACATGCCGGTGCTGGCGCTGGAATGGGGCTTTCCCATGGCGCTGGGGATGATGGTGCTGTCAGTGATCGTCACCCTGCTGATCCTGCGCTGGATGAAGTGGTATTAACCGCGCAGGGCCACGTCCTCGATCAGGTGGAAATAGCCGGCCTCGTCCTCGCCCAGCAGCGCGACCGAGGCGACGGGCATCGGCCGCGCGATCAGCGGCTGAAGATGCGGCAGCAGCGCGTCGCGCAGGGCCTCGGCTGGGCCGGGGCGCAGGGGGCCGCTCAGCGTCAGGTGATAGTGGAACAGGTCCAGCACAAAGGGATAGCCCCAATGGTCCAGATGCCTGCGCGCCTGCGCGGGCAGGGTGTCGGGGCGGCGGCGATCGTATTCGTCGGGGCTTAGCGGCGCGCGGAATTCGTCAAGCCGCGTCACCACGGACGATTCCAGCGCCAGCAGCGCCGGCGGCTGATGGCGCGGGCGAAGGCTGACAAAGCCCCAGTCGGTGCGCAGCTCCAGCTCAAGCCAGAAAGGGGCAAGGTGGTCGCAGACCAGCCGCAAGGCCAGCGCGACGTCGCCGACATGCCACCCCTCGGCCAGCCGGA
>JAXMDJ010000027.1:0-55062 GCA_046348875.1 Paracoccus sp. (in: a-proteobacteria) | reverse complement strand
GGATGTTTGATCTGACGGGCAAGAAGGCATTGGTCACCGGGGCGTCGGGCGGTATCGGCGGGGCGGTGGCGGCGGTGCTGCATGCGGCCGGCGCGACGGTGGCCCTGTCGGGAACGCGCGAGGCGCCCTTGCGCGAGCTGGCTGAAAGCCTTGGTGCGCGCGCGCATGTCGTGACCGCCAATCTGGGTGATGCGGCCGAGGTCGAGGCGCTGCCGAAAGCCGCGGCCGAGGCCATGGGCGGCATCGATATTCTGGTCAACAATGCCGGGATCACCCGCGACAACCTGTTCATGCGCATGTCCGACGAGGAATGGGCGCAGGTGATCGAGGTGAACCTGACCTCGAGCTTTCGGCTGTGCCGGGCCGTCCTGCGCGGCATGATGAAGGCGCGCTGGGGGCGGATCGTGAATATCACCTCGGTCGTGGGGGCGACGGGCAATCCGGGGCAGGGCAACTATGCCGCCGCCAAGGCGGGGCTGGTCGGCATGTCGAAAAGCCTGGCCTATGAGGTCGCCTCGCGCGGGATCACGGTGAATTGCGTGGCGCCCGGCTTTATCGAGACTGCCATGACCGACAAGCTGAACGATGAGCAGAAGGGCCGCATCCTGACCCAGATCCCCGCCGGGCGCATGGGATCGGCGCAGGAAATCGCCGCTGCGGTCCTGTATCTCGCCAGCGCCGAGGCTGGCTATGTCACCGGTGCCACGCTGCATGTAAATGGCGGCATGGCCATGGTCTGACGTGGTTTATGCGGGTTGCAAGATCACGTCTCCGTGCTATATCCCGCAATCAAGGCTGCAGGGGAACCGCCCTGAGCTAAAGCCGGCATCTGCCGGTACCTTCTGGGCGGATGCCCGCGAAAACGAGGATAAGACATGAGCGATATCGCTGATCGCGTGAAGAAAATTGTCGTCGAGCATCTGGGTGTCGACGAGGACAAGGTGACTGAGACCGCCTCGTTCATCGACGATCTGGGCGCCGACTCGCTGGACACGGTCGAGCTGGTCATGGCTTTCGAGGAAGAGTTCGGCATCGAGATCCCGGACGACGCCGCCGAGACGATCCAGACCTTTGGCGATGCGGTGAAGTTCATCAGCGGCGCGGTCTGATCCGGTCCTGAAAGGCTATTGGGGCGGTGCTTTCCTGAAGGAAGGCGCCGCCCTTTTCATTTCGGGCGCCGCGCTGTGCGGCCGGGTGTCGCCGGCGGGCCAGAAAAAAGGGTCGGGGCGCGCGTATAGGTGCCCCGACCCGGAAGCGGGCGCCTTATTGCGGCATCGGCGCCGTGATCCCCTCGACATAGAAATTCATGCCCGAGAGTTCCTGGTCGGTGGCCGTCACGCCCTCGGCCAGCCAGTCGCTGCCGTCCTGCTTTTTCAGCGGGCCGGTGAAGGGGTGGTATTCGCCCTTGGCGATCTTGTCCTTCAGCGCCTCGGCCTCGGCCTTGATCTCGGCGGGGACGGCGTCGGTGATCTCGCCGATCACCACCTCGCCGTCGCCGATGCCCAGCCAGACGCCTTCGGATTTCCAGCTGCCGTCAAGGACCTGACCGACGCGCTTGATGTAATAGGGCGACCAGTTGTCGACGATGGAGGAGATGCGCGGCTTCGGCGCAAAGCTGGCCATGTCGGAGGCCTGGCCAAAGCCCAGCGTGCCCGCCTCTTGTGCCTTGGCCAGCGGCGCGGTCGAATCCGTGTGCTGCATGAACACATCGACGCCCTCGGCGATCAGCGCGGCGGCGGCGTCGGCCTCTTTCGCGGGGTCGAACCAGCTATAGGCCCAGACCACCTTCATTTCGACATTCGGGTTCACCTTTTTCGCGTGGATATAGGCCGAGTTGATGCCCTGAATGACCTCGGGGATCGGGAAGGAGCCGATATAGCCGATCTTGTTCGTCTTGGTCATGCGGCCGGCGATGGTGCCGATGACGGCGCGGCCTTCGTAGAAGCGCGCGTCATAGGTCGAGACGTTGTCGGCGCGCTTGTAGCCGGTGGCGTGCTCGAACTTCACGTCGGGGAATTTCTTGGCGACGTTCATGGTCGCGTCCATGAAGCCGAAGCTGGTCGCGAAGATCAGCTTGTTGCCGGCCAGCGCCAACTGGGTCAGCGCGCGTTCGGCGTCCGCCCCTTCGGGGACGGATTCGATGAAGGTGGTCTCGACCTTGTCGCCATATTCCTTTTCGACGGCCTGACGCGCGAGGTCGTGCTGATAGGTCCAGCCGCCATCGCCGACCGGGCCGACATAGATGAAGCCGATCTTCAGCTTTTCGCCCTCGGCCGCGGCCGGGATTGCCGAGACGGCCACCAGCGCGGCGGCACTGCCAAGAAGGGTTCTGCGGTTCATAGGGGCACTCCTGTTGGTATGCGCCGCTCAGCGCAGCGCGTGGAAGGGCCTGCCCAGCGATCCGGGGGCGGCGCCCCCGGCCGAGCGGCCGAATTTCTGCCGTGCCGAAATCAGCACGAGGACAAGGATGGTCGCAAGATAGGGCGCCATCGACAAAAGCTGCACCGGCACCGCCACGCCCGCCGCCTGCAGGCGCAGTTGCAGCACTGTGACGCCGCCGAACAGCCATGCGCCGGCCAGCACCCCCCAGGGGTTCCATTGCGCAAAGACGACGATAGCCAGCGCGATCCAGCCGGCGCCGGCGGTCATGCCCTCGGTCCATTGCAGGACGGTCGCGATCGAGATGTAGGCGCCGCCCATCCCGGCCATGGCGCCGCCAAAGGCGATGGCCAGCAGGCGCACGCGGCGCACCGGATAGCCAAGCGCATGGGCGGCGTCGTGGTTTTCGCCGACCGCGCGCAGGATCAGCCCGGGGCGGGTGCGCGTCAGCCCCCACCAGACCAGCGGCACCATGATCAGGCCCAGCCAGATCATCAGGTTCAGCCCAAGGGGACCGGTCATCATGGCGGGGGCCTTGACCCCCTCATAGGGTTTGCCGAACATCGCCGTCAGGCCAAGGCCGAACAGCGTCAGCGCAAGGCCGGTCGCGACCTGATTGGACAGCAGGTATTGGGTCAGCAGCGCGAAGATCATCGACAGCAGGACGCCGGCGACCGCGGCCACGGCAAAGCCGATGGCCGGGCTGCCGGTGGCATGGGCGGCGGCAAAGCCGGCCAGCGCACCGCCGATCATCATGCCCTCGACCCCAAGGTTCAGGACGCCCGCGCGCTCGACCACCAGTTCGCCAAGCGCGGCGAAAAGGATCGGCGTGGCAGCGCCCAGCAGCAGCACGAAAACGGCAATCGGGTCGATCATGCGACACCTGTGTCAGCAAAGTGAATACCAGGGATCGCGGCCGTGCCGGTGCAGAGGCCAGGCCGGCAGGTGACGTGCCCGGCCCTTGGTCGCGCCAAGGCGTTGGCCGGAAAGATCATGTCGCAGATCGCGGCTGTGGCACGCCAGAGGCCCTCCATCAACATGGCTGCGATTTCCGGGATGACGTCGAAATCATACCAGACGGCAAGCAGGAACAGGATGACAAGGCCGCCGACGATCAGGCCTGCAACCGGCACCAGCAGCAGGGTGCCCAGAACGACGCCGACCACCAGTCCCGGCAGGACTATGGTGATCTTGCGCGCAGCGCTGTGGTCCGGTTTCCGGGTCATGCGCGCCCCCGGCGGATGCGGTAGCGGGTCAGGACGTCAAAACCCAGCAGGAAGAACAGCAGCATCCCCTGAAACACCTGCACGGTTGCGGCGGGCAGTTGCAGCGTCAGTTGCGCCAGCTCGCCCCCGATATAGGTCAGCGCCAGCAACAGCCCGGCCAGCAGGATGCCAAGCGGATGCAGCCGGCCAAGGAAGGCCACGATGATCGCGGTGAAGCCATAGCCCGAGCCGAAGCTTTCGGTGATCTGGCCCGCCGGTCCCGCGACCTCGAACAGGCCGGCAAGACCTGCCAGCGCGCCCGAGACGCCAAGGCACAGCGCCACCAGCCGCTCGGGGCGGACGCCGGCGAAGCGGGCGGCGCGGGCGGCGGCGCCGGCGGTGCGGATGTGAAAGCCAAGGATGTGGCGCGACATCACGAACCAGGTCGCGGCCAGCGCCAGCACCGCGGCGATGACGCCCCAGTGCAGGCCGGTCCCCGCGATCAGTTCCGGGTTCGAGGCGGCGTCATATTGCTGAAGGTTGCGTGAGCCGGGAAAGCCGTAGCCCTCGGGGTTCTTCATCGGGCCGAAGGCCATCCATGCGGCGATCTTCTGCGCGACATAGACCAGCATCAGCGAGACGAGGATCTCGGAGGCGCCGAACCAGTTGCGCAGCATCGCCGGGATCATGCCCCAGGCCCAGCCGCCGACCGCGCCGGCAAGGATCATCGCCGGAAAGATCCAGAACGCGTCGGCGGGATAGGCGGCCAGCGCCACGGCCGCGCCGCAGATGCCGCCGATGATGTATTGCCCCTCGGCGCCGATGTTCCAGATGCCGGCGCGGAACCCCAGCGCCAGCCCCGAGGCGATCAGGATCAGCGGCGCGGCCTTCACCAGAAGCTGCGGGCGCGAATAGCTGGCAGCGGGGCCGAAAAGCGGGTCCCAGAAGATGGTGCGGATCGCTGCCACCGGGTCGAAGCCAAGGGCGGCGAACAGAATGCCGCCCATGATCATCGTGGCGATGACGGCCAGGACCGGCGTCGCCACCTGCCAGAAGAACGAGGCGCGACTGCGCGGTTCAAGCCGGAACATGGGCGACCTCCATCCCGTGGGCGCCGCCCAGCATCAGGCCGATTTCGGCCACAGTCAGCCCCTCGGTCGGGCGCGGGGGCGAAAGGCGCCCCTCGTTCAGGGCGCAGAAGCGATCGGACAGTTCCAGCAACTCGTCCAGATCCTGGCTGATGACGATGACGCCCGCGCCGGCGGCGGCCAGATCCAGCAGCGCCTGCCGGATCGCGGCGGCGGCGCCCGCGTCGACGCCCCATGTGGGCTGGTTGACGACCAGCACGCGCGGGCGGCCCAGCACCTCGCGGCCGATGACGAATTTTTGCAGGTTGCCGCCCGACAGCGCGCCGGCGGCGGTGCCGGGGCCGGGGGTGCGCACATCGAATTCCGCGATCACCCGTTCAGCAAAGCGGCGGGCGGCGGCATGATCGACCAGCCCGCGGCGGACAAGCTCCTGCCGGCTGCCGGCGGTCAGCAGCGTATTCTCGGTCAGGCTGAATTCGGGGACGGCGGCGTGGCCCAGCCGGTCCTCGGGCGCCGACAGCAGCCCGGCCTTGCGCCGGTCCTCGGGACCAAGGGCGGAAAGGTCGGCCCCCTCAAGCCGGATGGTGCCGGGGGCGCTGGCGGTTTCGCCCGAAAGCGCGGCCAGCAGTTCCTCTTGCCCGTTGCCGGCGACGCCGCCGATGCCAAGGATTTCGCCCGCCGCAAGGTTCAGCGCCACGGCCTTCAGCGCCACGCCCTCGGCCGTGCCGGCGGGGGCCGAGAGGTTCGCCACCTCAAGCACGCTGGCGCCGGGCCTGCGACCGGAACGGTCGATGACGCGCATTTCGGCGCCGACCATCATCGCGGCCAGTTCGGCGGCGCTGTGGGCGCGGGGATCGACGGTGCCCACCACGCGGCCATGGCGCAGGATGGTGGCGCGGTCGCAATGGGTGCGGATTTCCTCAAGCTTGTGGCTGATATACAGGATCGCGGTGCCGCGCCCGGCCAGTTGGCGCAGCGTGGCGAACAGGATCTCGGCCTCTTGCGGGGTCAGGACGCTGGTCGGCTCGTCCATGATCAGCAGGCGCGGGTTCTGCAACAGGCAGCGCAGAATCTCGACCCGCTGGCGTTCGCCCGCCGACAGCGTGGCGATGCGGCGCGCCGGGTTCAGGGGCAGGCCGTAGCCCTGCGACAACTCGCTGATGCGGCGCGAAAGCTCGGCGCGCGGCGGCGGGTTCTCCATTCCCAGCGCGATGTTCTCCGCAACCGTCAGCGCGTCGAACAGCGAGAAATGCTGGAACACCATGGCGACGCCCGCGGCGCGTGCGGCACGCGGATCGGCGGGGGCGTGGGGCTGGCCGGCCAGCAGCATCTGCCCTTCGTCCGGGCGGACAAGGCCATAGATCATCTTGACCAGCGTCGACTTGCCGGCGCCGTTCTCGCCCAGAAGCGCGTGGATTTCCCCGGCGGCGACCGCGAAGGAAACGTCGTCGTTGGCGCGCACGCCGGGATAGGACTTGCCCAGACCCTCGGCCCGGAAAATATCGGTCACGTTTGCGCGCCTCTTTTTCTTTCTTGTGCGAGTCTTAGCGGATTTCCGCCCAAGGGCAATTGCACAGTTCGGCAGGTCGCGCCTAGATTATGGCCATGCTTCAGAACGCGCCTCGATTCATCCACCTTCGTACCCATTCCGAACATTCGCTGCTTGAAGGCGCGATCCCGGTCAAGAAACTGGCCGATCTTGCGGCGCAGAACGGCATGCCCGCCGTGGCGCTGACCGACACCAACGCGCTGTTCGCGGCGCTGGAATTTTCGGTCAAGGCGCAGGATGCGGGCGTGCAGCCGATCATCGGCTGTCAGGTCACGCTGATGGCGGACGCCTTTGGCGCGGCGGTCACGGGGCCGGTGGTGCTGCTGGCGCAGGACCGGGCCGGCTGGCTGAACCTGATGGAGCTGTCGAGCTGCCTTTACCTGCGCGACGACAAATCGCTGCCCCATGTCACGCTGGATGAGCTTGCGGCCCGCGCCGAAGGGCTGATCTGCCTGACCGGCGGTGCGCTGGGGCCCATCGGCCAACTGGTCCGGCAGGGCCGCCAACAGGACGCGGGCGATCTTGCCGCGCGGCTGGCGGCGGCCTTCCCGACGCGTCTTTACGTCGAATTGCAGCGCCACCACGACGCCGAGGGCCGCCCCGTTCCCGAAGAGCAGGCGGCCGAGGGCGGCATGATCGACATCGCCTATGCGCAGGACCTGCCGCTGGTGGCGACGAACGACGTCTATTTCCCCAAGCCCGACCTTTACGACGCCCATGACGCGCTGATCTGCATCTCCGAGCGCGCCTATGTCGATCAGACCGCGCCGCGCCGCCGGTTGACGCCGCAGCACCACTTCAAGACCCCGGCCGAGATGGCCACGCTATTCGCCGACCTGCCCGAGGCGATCGAGAACACCGTCGAGATCGCCCGCCGCTGCGCCTTTGCCGTCAGCAAGCACAAGCCGATCCTGCCGGTCTTTGCCGATGACGAGGTCGAGGAACTGCGCCGTCAGGCCTGGGACGGCTTGCGCGCACGCCTTGCCATCATCCCGCACGCGGTCCCGGTCGAGGAGTACGAGGCGCGCCTGACATTCGAGCTGGGCATCATCGAGCAGATGGGCTTTCCCGGCTATTTCCTGATCGTCGCCGATTTCATCAAATGGGCCAAGGATCACGGCATCCCGGTCGGGCCGGGGCGCGGTTCGGGCGCGGGGTCGCTGGTGGCCTATGCGCTGACCATCACCGACCTTGACCCCTTGCGCTACAGCCTGCTGTTCGAGCGCTTCCTGAACCCGGAACGGGTCTCGATGCCGGACTTCGACATCGACTTCTGCATGGACCGCCGCGAAGAGGTGATCCGCTATGTGCAGGAAAAATACGGCGCCGAGAAGGTCGGCCAGATCATCACCTTCGGCGCGCTGCTGTCCAAGGCCGCGGTCCGCGACGTGGGGCGCGTCCTGCAACTGCCCTTTGGCCAGGTGGACCGCCTGTCCAAGATGATCCCGGTCGAGGGCGTGAAGCCGGTCAGCGTCACCAAGGCGCTGGCGGACGAGCCGCGTCTGCGCGAGGCCGCCAAGGAAGAGGTCGTGGGCCGCCTTCTGGACTATGCCGCCAAGATCGAGGGCCTCTTGCGCAATGCCTCGACCCATGCCGCAGGCGTGGTGATCGGTGACCGGCCGCTTGACAAGCTGGTGCCGCTTTACCGCGACCCGGCCTCGGACATGCCGGCCACGCAGTTCAACATGAAATGGGTCGAACAGGCCGGACTGGTGAAGTTCGACTTTCTCGGCCTCAAGACGCTGACCGTCATCCAGAACGCGGTCGACCTGATCAATGGCGGTGGCCGCCCGCTGCATGTCGCCGCCGACGGGCGCCAGCTTTACCAGCCCGCCGAGGGCGCCGAAAACCAGATCAACGCCATCCCGCTGGACGACAAGGCCAGCTACGATCTGTTCGCCAGCGCCCGGACGGTCGCGGTGTTCCAGGTCGAAAGCTCGGGGATGATGGATGCGCTGCGGCGCATGAAGCCCACCTGCATCGAGGATATCGTCGCGCTGGTGGCGCTTTACCGCCCCGGCCCGATGGAGAACATCCCCACCTATTGCGAGGTCAAGAACGGCCAGCGCCCGCTGGAATCTCTGCATCCGACCATCGACCCGATCCTGGCGGAAACGCAGGGCATCATCGTCTATCAGGAACAGGTGATGCAGATCGCGCAGGTCATGGCGGGCTATTCGCTGGGCGGCGCCGACCTGCTGCGCCGCGCCATGGGCAAGAAGATCGCCGAGGAAATGGCCAAGGAGCGGCCGAAATTCGTCGAGGGCTGCAAGGCGCAGGGAATCGACGCGAAGAAGTCGGGCGAGGTCTTTGACCTGCTTGAGAAATTCGCCAATTACGGCTTCAACAAGTCGCATGCCGCCGCCTATGCCGTGGTCAGCTATCAGACTGCCTGGCTGAAGGCCAACCACCCGGTCGAATTCATGGCTGCGGTGATGAACTGCGATATCCACCTGACCGACAAGCTGGCCGTCTACAAGCGCGAGGCCGACCGCATGGGCATCGAGACGGTGCCGCCCTGCGTCAACCGCTCGCTGGCGACCTTCAGCGTCAAGGATGGCCGCATCGTCTATGCGCTTGGCGCGCTGAAAGGCGTCGGGGTCGAGGCGATGCGCCTGATTACCGATGCGCGTGGCGACACGCCCTTCCGGGACCTGCACGACTTTGCCCGCCGCGTGGATATGCGCCGCGTCGGCAAGCGCCCGCTGGAAATGCTGGCCCGCGCCGGCGCCTTCGACCAGATCGAGGAAAACCGGGGCAGAGTCTTGAAATCGCTGGATGGTCTGGTGGCGTGGTCCTCGGCCGTGCAAGAGGCGGCGGCCTCGAACCAGTCCTCGCTTTTCGGCGGCGGCGAGGATCTGCCGCCGCCGCGTCCGGTGCCTGCGCCCATCTGGCTGCCGGCCGAAAAGCTGGGCGAGGAACATGCCGCCGTGGGCTTTTACCTGTCCGGGCATCCGCTGGACGACTATCAGCCGGCCTTGCGGCGCAAGGGCGTGCAGACGCTGGCCGAGGTGACGGCGGCGGCGCAGGACGGGGCCTTGGTCGCGTCCATGGCCGGGACGGTGGCGCATCGGCAGGAAAAGAAATCCGCGCGCGGCACGCGCTTTGCCTTTGTCGGCCTGTCCGATCCGACCGGCCTTTACGAGGTCACGGTGTTTTCCGACACGCTGGACGCGCATCGCCAGCATCTGGAACCCGGCGAGAACGTCGTGTTGCAGGTGCAGGTCGAACCCTCGGGCGAACAGGTCAAGCTGCTGGCGCGCGGGGTCACGCCCTTGGATCAGGCGGTGGCCGATGCCGGCGCGAACCGCCTTGCGGTCGAGATCACCGGCCTTGACGCGGTCCCCGGCATCGCCGCCGCGCTGGCGCGTATCCAGTCCGAGATCCGCGCCCCCGCGCGCGCCTGCGGGCCGATCTCGTTGCGGCTGAAGGACGGCGACGATCTGGTGGATGTCGAGATCGCCACCGACGCGCCCCTGACGACCCCGGCGCGGCAGGCGTTGCGCGCGGTGCCGGGCGTCCTTGAGGTGCTGGAGGAGTAGGGCTTGGCATCGGCGGCGGTTCGGTGCTTTATGCAGGCATATTGGTTTTGTGCCAGTTTTCATTTGTGAACGCATAACGATCAGGAGGTTGCATGCAGTCGCCATTCATTCATCAGGGCACTGTTCCATCCGGCGACGGCACCGTGACGCGCTATGTCTCGGCCGAGGTCGTGGGCAAGGCGTGGTATAGCCCGGCAAAGCCGGTGATCTATGTCAACGGCATGCAGAACTCCGGGCAGGATCATTATGACAGCGCGCAGGCGCTGTCGCTGATGGTCGGCGCGCCGGTCTATGGCGTCTTCAACAAATCTGCCGGGATGCTGAAGGACGTCTATCAATGCGTCACCGACAAGGTGACGTTGTCGGGGATTCAGGCCGCGTCCGCCGGCGGCCAGACCGACTGGTTCAAGACCGTCGAGATGCTTTACCAGCATGAGCGCAAGCGCCTTCCCGGTCTTGCGAAGGACGATTTCGTCTATGGCCTGCTGGGCGCGAACGAGGCGACAAGGGCGCTTTACGCGCTGCTGATCGGGTCGCCTGCGGCGCTACTGGGCCAGCCGATCTATTGCCACAGCCAGGGCAACCTGATCACCTCGAACGCGCTGACCGGCGTCATGCTGGCGCGCGGCCCCGCCGCCATCGCGGGACTTGAGGTGCACAGCTTCGGCTCGCCCGCGCGCAACTGGCCCTCGGGGCTGAAGCGGCAAAGCTATTCCTTCACCTTCGACATGGTGGCGTTTCTGGACCTGCGCGGCGACTGGAACAGCTCTTCGGTTGGCTATCGCACCTCGCACGGGCCGAACCCGTTCACGCATGGCTTTCTGTATTACGCCGCGCATGACCCGGAATTCGTCATCAACCGCTTTCGCACCGGCGGCTGGGGCGTGACGGTCAATATGGACGAAGAGGGGCTGGCGAAGTTCTGCGCCGGTCTTGGCAACAATACCGACCGCCTGATGGGCATTTTCGAGCGGCTGGAGAAATCGCACCAGACCGACAGCGACGATGTGGCGGTGGCCTATGTGGAACTGCTGACGGACGAGCAGTTGCAGGCGTTGCAGAATACCAATGCGAAATTCGTAGCCCTGCTGATCCGGCTGCTGGATTCGGGCTTTGTCGGCGCGGACGAACGGCGCGCGATCGAGCGGCTGCGCGCCCTGCGCGGGGTCGCCTGATCCCATTGCCTGCCGAAAAGGGGCGCCATCGGGCGCCCTTTTTTCATGCCCCGGGACGAAAAAAGGGGCGCGGCAATGCCGCGCCCCCGGTTTTTCGCTGCCTGTCCCGAAGGGATCAGTTGCGGGCCTTGTCGACCATCTTGCCCTTGGAGATCCAGGGCATCATGCCGCGCAGCTTTTCGCCGACCTTCTCGATCTCGTGCTCGTCGTTGATGCGGCGGGTCGCCTTGAAGAAGGGCTGGCCGACGGCGTTTTCCTGCATGAAGTCGCGCACGAACTTGCCGGTCTGGATGTCGGTCAGGACCTCTTTCATGCGGCGCTTGGTTTCCTCGTAGGGAAGGATGCGCGGGCCGCTGACATATTCGCCGTATTCGGCGGTGTTCGAGATCGAGTAGTTCATGTTGGCGATGCCGCCTTCGTAGATCAGGTCCACGATCAGCTTCACCTCGTGCAGGCACTCGAAATAGGCCATTTCCGGCTCGTAGCCGGCCTCGACCAGGGTTTCAAAGCCCATGCGGATCAGTTCGACCAGACCGCCGCACAGCACGGCCTGTTCGCCGAACAGGTCGGTTTCGCATTCCTGGCGGAAGTTGGTCTCGATGATGCCCGAGCGCCCGCCGCCGATGGCCGAGCAATAGCTCAGCGCGATGTCCTGCGCCTTGCCGGTCGCGTCGTTGTGGACCGCGAACAGGCAGGGGACGCCGCCGCCCTTGACATATTCGCCGCGCACGGTGTGGCCGGGGCCCTTGGGCGCCATCATGATGACGTCGACGCCGGGCTTCGGCTCGATCAGGCCGAAATGCACGTTCAGGCCGTGGGCGAAAGCGATCGCCGCGCCTTCGCGCAGGTTGTCGTGGACGTATTTCTTGTAGGTTTCGGCCTGCAGTTCGTCGGGCATGGTGAACATGATCAGGTCGGCCCAGGCAGCGGCCTCGGCGATGTCCATGACCTTCAGGCCCTCGGCCTCGGCCTTGGCGCGCGAGGGGCTGCCCGGACGCAGCGCGACGACGACGTTCTTGGCGCCCGAATCGCGCAGGTTCAGCGCATGGGCGTGGCCTTGCGAGCCATAGCCCAGCATGGCGATCTTCTTGTCCTTGATCAGGTTCACGTCGCAATCGCGATCATAGTAAACGCGCATCTGCGTCCCTCCGTTTGTTCGATGACAGGGTTTTAGCAAAGCGTGCCCGCCAGTTCTGTGCAATTTTCGCGACAAGACTGGAAAATTCGCGAAAATCATGTCAGACATTTCGCAGAGGTGAAAAAATCATGCCCGACACCACGGATCGCCGCATCCTGCGCCAGCTTCTGGCCGACCCGTCCCTGCCGAATCCCGAGCTGGCCGGGCGGGCAGGGGTCACGCCCGCCAGCCTGTGGCGGCGGTTGGAACGGATGCGGGAAACCGGCGTCATCCGCGCCATCGAGACCCGCATCGACTGGCGCGCGCTGGGATATGAGGTGCAGGTCAGCCTGCGCTTCACCCTCGACAAGACCGAGCCGCGCGCCTTCGACGACTTCATGGCTGCCGCCCGCAAGGTGCCCGAGGTGACCGAGATCCAGACCTTTCTTGGCAGCGTCGACCTGCGGCTTTCGGTGATCGCGCGCGACATGGCGCATTGGCAGCAGGTCTATCGCGACAGCATCCTGACCCTGCCGCATGTCTCGGACAGCGATGCGCTGATGCTGGTCTCGACCATCAAGGATGTGCAGGAATTGCCGCTGTGAGCGCGCCGTTCCAGCCCGATGCGACCGATCTGGCGATCCTGCGGCTGCTGGCCGCCGACGCCACGCTGAGCGCGGCCGAGATCGGGCGCGAACTGGGCATGACGCAGCCGGCGGCGTGGCGGCGGATCCGGCGGCTGACCGATGCCGGTGTGATCGCCGGGCGGCGCATCGTCGTCGATACGGCGGCGCTGGGGTTCGGCGTGACCGTCTTTCTGGGCATCCGGCTGGCCGCCAAGGGCCGCACCAGCCTTGAGGATTTCGAGCGCGCGGTGACCGCCATCCCCGAGGTGCAGACCGTCCAGCACGTCCTTGGCCAGTTCGATTACCGCCTGCGCATCCATGCCCGCGACATTGCGGATTTTGAGCGTATCCTGCGCCGCCGCATCATGACCCTGCCCGGTGTCGGCCAGGTCGAGGCCAACGTCATGCTGTCCGAGGAACGCCGCCCCGGCCCGCTTTAAAGCCGCTTTTCCATATGGACGCGCGGCAGGCCGTGTTCGATGGCGCGGCGGGTCTCGACATAGCCGCGCCGGGCATAGATGGCGATATTCTCGACCATGATTTCCTGTGTATAAAGCCGGATCGCCGGCAATCCGGCCCGGCGGGCATGGCCTTCGGCAAAGTCCAGCAGGGCGCGGCCATGGCCACGGCCCTGCGCGGCGGGGGCGACGGCGACATTGTCCAGCAGCAGGTGTCCGGGCGCCTCGATCAGCACCAGAAAGCCGTGAACCGCCGCGCCCGTCGCGGTTTTTCCGGTCAGCACCCAAAGCTGGCCGTCCGCCGCGCGGACGGCGTAGTCCTCGTGCAGGGGCGCGGGCTCAAGCCCGTTGCGGGCGACATAGGGGCGATAGGCAGCCTCGGCGATGGCCCTGACCGCGGGGATGTCGGCGGCGGTGGCGGGCCTGATCGCGGCGGCGGGGATGTCGTGCATGGGGCAGGGCCTTCGGTCGCGGGCACGGCGCGCGCAGCCGGCACGCTGCGGTAACGCCGTTGTAGGCTTGCATAATCGCCTTGACCGGGTCAATCAGGCGCCACCCAACAGACAGGTGACCGATGGCGAGCCCCGCTCCGTTCTCGCGCTATGAATTCCTGATCGCATGGCGCTATCTGCGCGCCCGGCGGGCCGAAGGCGGGGTCAGCGTGATGACCTGGATCAGCCTGATCGGCATTGCGCTGGGGGTGATGGCGCTGATCGCTACGCTGGCGGTCAGGGCGGGCTTCCGCGCCGAATATGTCGACACCATCCTGGGCGCCAATGCCCACAGCACCGTCTATTACGCGCCGACGACGGTCTATAACGACCTGACCGAGGAGACCTATCTTACCCCCGGCCGGATCGAGGATTACGACGCGCTGGCCGCCAAGATCGCCCTGATCCCCGGCGTCACCCGCGCCAATCCGGTCGTGCGCGCGCAGGTCATGGCCAGCCAGGCCGACGCCGCCAACGTGGCCGAGGTCTACGGCGTCACGCTGGACGCGCTGAAGGCGATGGACCGCATCGCCGACCCGAAAACCTCGGGCGGCGACATCGATGAGTTCGGCAAGGGCATCGCCATCGGCGTGGGCCTTGCGCGCGAACTGGGCGTGGGCGTCGGCGACAAGCTGCAACTGACCGCGCCGCAGGGCGCGAAAACCCCATTCGGCACCACGCCGCGCCGCGAAAGCTTTGACGTGGTCTATGTGTTTTCCGCCGGGCGCTACGATATCGACCGCACCCGCATCTATATGCCCATGGCCGAGGCGCAGAGCTTCTTCAACCGCGAGGGCGTCGCCGACGAGATCGAGGTCTTCGTCACCGACCCCGAAAGGATCGACGACTGGACGCCGCAGCTTCTGGACGCGGCGGGGCCGCGGGCGCAGGTCTGGACATGGCGCGATGCCTCGGGCGATTTCCTGCGCGCGCTGGATATCGAGGATAACGTGATGTTCCTGATCCTTGGGATTCTGGTGCTGATCGCGTCCATGAACATCACCTCGGGGCTGATCATGCTGGTCAAGAACAAGGGCCGCGATATCGGCATCCTGCGCACCATGGGCCTGACCGAGGGCGCGGTTCTGCGCGTCTTCTTCCTGTGCGGCGCCTTTACCGGCGTCATCGGGACCATTGCAGGCGTCATCCTTGGCGTGATGCTGGCGCTGAATGTCGAAAACATCATGGCGATGCTGAACTGGTTTTCCAATGGCGGGGCATGGGATGCCTCGGTCCGGGGCATCTATGAACTGCCCGCGAAGCTGCGCGCCATCGACATCGCCAAGGCGGTGGGGCTGTCGCTGTTCCTGTCCTTTATCGTGACGATCTTTCCGGCCCGCCGCGCGGCCCGCATGAACCCGGTGGAGGCCCTGCGCTATGAGTGACGTTCTGGTTCTTGACGGCATCTCCAAGACCTACGGCAAGGGCGGTCCCGCGCCGGTGCCGGTGCTGGGCAACCTGTCGCTGACGGTCGCGCGCGGCGAGGTGGTGGCACTGGTCGCGCCCTCGGGCGCCGGGAAATCGACGCTGCTGCATATCGCCGGGCTTCTGGATACGCCCGACAGCGGCCGCGTGCTGCTGAACGGGCGCGACATGACCGGCGAAAACGACCGCCGCCGGACCGAGGCCCGGCGCGAGGATCTGGGCTTTGTCTATCAGTTCCACCACCTGCTGCCCGAATTTACCGCCGCCGAAAATATCGTGCTGCCGCAACTGGCCAATGGCGTCGCCGACCGCGCCGCGCAGGCGCGCGCGCAGGACCTGCTGGCCCGCGTCGGCCTTGGCCACCGTGCCGACCACCGCCCGGCGCAGCTTTCGGGGGGCGAGCAGCAGCGCGTCGCCTTTTGCCGGGCGCTGGCCAATGAACCGGCGCTGCTGCTGGCCGATGAGCCGACCGGCAACCTTGATCCGGCGACCTCGGACAAGGTCTTCGACGTGCTGATGGCGCTGGTGCGCGACACCGGGCTGGCGGCGCTGATCGCCACGCACAACCTTGAGCTTGCCTCGCGCATGGACCGGGTGATCCGGCTGGGCGCGGAATGAGGGTCGCGGGGCTTCTTTGCGCCGCGGCGCTGGCCTTGCCCGCCGCCGCCGACCCGTTCGAGCAGTTCGGCACCGCGATGAAATACGGCCTGCCGCTGGCTGCCGCGGTCTGCGCCGCCGACCAGAACCGGTTTGAGGATTTCGCCGTCCGCGGCGTGCTGCAAGCCGCGCTGGTCTGGGGGATGAAGGAATATTTCGACAGTGCGCCGATCTCGCGCCGGCCCTCGGGCGAGGGCAAGGGCTTCCCCTCGGGGCATACGGCGGCGGCGTTCTTCGGCGCGGCCGATCTTGCCGGGAAATGCTTCGACGACCGGCCCGGGGCCGGGGCCTTTGCCTATGGCGCCGCCGCTCTGACCGGCTGGAGCCGCGTCAGCGCCGGCCAGCACACCCCCCAGCAGGTCTGGAGCGGCGCGCTGATCGGCCTCAGCTTCGGCGCCGCCAGCTTTGGCATCGGCACCGACGGCGCCAGCTTCCAGGTTGGGCTGAAGTTCTAGTTAACGCATTGTTAAGGCGATAATTTTAGCGGCTATTCGTTTGACGTTCGGCGGGCATTCCGGCCAACATCACGGCGTTGTTAACTCTCGTGAGGTTCGTTGATGCGTATTTTTTCCTTGCCGGTCACGGCAGGCCTGCTCCTGATGGTGGCGGGCTGTGCCCAGACCCAGATCCAGCCCATGACGCAGGACACGTTCAAGGTCGCAACCCATGCCGCACCCGCTTGCGGCCCGGCGGGGGCGCGCAATGTCGCCTTCAAATCCGCCGCGATCGAGGTGATCCGCAAGGGCGGCGACAAGTTCGTCCTGCTGGGCGACCAGACCGACAGCGGCTTGCAGGGGGATTTCTTCTCGGGCTTCCAGCAGAACTATTCGCAGGGGATGGTGGTGAAGCTGATCCCGGAAAACTCGCCCGAGGCGAAGAACGCCCTGTCCGCCCGCGCGACGCTTGGCGCGGATTGGCAGGCGCTGGTCGCCAAGGGGGCGCCCACGACCTGCGGCTGATCGCGGCCCTTCGGCGATGCGGTTGCGGATAGCGCATCGCCGAAGACGCCCCCGCTGTCGGTGGGACAACGCAGATCGCCCGGCGATGCCGAGCGCCGGATATCTTACGATACAAGGCGGCAAGTTCTGCCCGTTTCGGGCTGCTGTCTCGCGGCTCTCGGGTCCTGCGCGACTTGCATCGCAGGCAAGCACGCCGGTGGTTGCAAACTGGCGCGCTGGCGAGATTTTCCTGAACCGAATCCCGTGTTGAGGTGTTATGATCAAGAGAGAGAACAGCGATTTTCAAAGCACCGGACCGCGCGATGAACCGCAGCGCTATCGGACGCCTGCGGGGTCTGCTCAAGGATACTGCTTGCTGGGAACAAGGCGATCCGACCGATGACGATTCCCGTAAAATCTCTGGCAGGAACGACCGGGTTCAGACCCTGCGACAGGTCGTATCCGGCTGCGTCGGGGGCGACCCTGCCCCCGGGCCGGTTTTCGACAAGGCTGTGCCGGTCTTTGCCGGCCGACATGAACGAAATGCGAACCATTCCGCCATTGAACCCGACGCACGAGCTTCCTATCTTGTCCGTCAGCAGGAAACACGTGCTGCCTGATCCTTGGGGGCCGGGTTTTCTGGCGAGAAAGGACCAATTCAATGAACGAATTCGCCCATAGCTCTCATCCGGTCCTGCCGCTGCGGGATATCGTGGTGTTCCCGCATATGGTCGTGCCGCTGTTCGTCGGCCGCGACAAGTCCGTGCGGGCGCTCGAAGCCGTGATGGAGCAGGATCGTCCGATCCTTCTTGCGGCGCAGAAGGATGCGGCGGTCGATGAGCCCGCAGCCGATGGGATCTTCCGCACCGGCGTGCTGGCCAATGTGCTGCAACTGCTGAAACTTCCCGACGGAACCGTGAAGGTTCTGGTCGAGGGGCGCGAACGTGTCCGGATCACCGGCTTCGTGTCGAATGAGAATTATTTTGAAGCCACCTGCGAGCCGCTGACCGAAGAGGCCGGCGACAGCGACACGCTGACCGCGCTGACCCGTGCCGTCGCCGAGGAATTCGAGCGTTACGTCAAGGTGCGCAAGAACATCCCCGAAGAGGTCGTCTCGGCCGTGGCCGAAGCGCGCGACCCCGCACGGCTGGCCGACCTTGTCAGCGGTCATCTGGGCATCGCTCTGGACAAGAAGCAGGAGCTTCTGGAAACGCTGGTCACCGCCGAGCGTCTTGAAAAGGTCTATGGCCTGATGCAGGGCGAAATGTCGGTGCTGCAGGTCGAGAAGAAGATCAAGTCCCGCGTCAAGACCCAGATGGAGAAGACCCAGCGCGAATACTATCTGAATGAGCAGATGAAGGCCATTCAGAAGGAGCTGGGCGACGGCGAGGATGGCGGCAACGAACTGACCGAGCTGGAAGAGCGCATCAATGCGACCAAGTTCAGCAAGGAAGCCCGCGAAAAGGCCGATGCCGAGCTGAAGAAGCTGAAGTCGATGTCGCCGATGTCGGCCGAGGCCACCGTCAGCCGCAACTATCTTGACTGGCTGCTGTCGCTGCCCTGGGGCGTGAAATCCCGCATCCGCAAGGATCTGGGCAAGGCCGAAGGGGTGCTCGACGCCGATCACTACGGGCTGGAAAAGGTCAAGGAACGCATCGTCGAATATCTGGCGGTGCAGAACCGTTCGGCCAAGCTGAAGGGGCCGATCCTATGCCTCGTCGGGCCTCCGGGCGTCGGCAAGACCAGCCTTGGCCGTTCGGTGGCGCGTGCCACGGGGCGCGAATTCATCCGCATCAGCCTTGGCGGCGTGCGCGACGAATCCGAGATCCGCGGTCACCGCCGGACCTATATCGGCTCGATGCCGGGCAAGATCATCCAGGCGCTGAAAAAGGCCAAGACCACGAATCCGCTCATCCTGCTGGATGAAATCGACAAGATGGGTCAGGATTTCCGCGGCGACCCGGCCTCGGCGATGCTTGAGGTGCTGGACCCGGAACAGAACGCGACCTTCGTGGACCACTATCTTGAGGTGGAATACGATCTGTCGGACGTGATGTTCGTGACCACGGCCAACAGCTACAACATGCCCGGGCCTCTGCTTGACCGGATGGAGATCATCCCGCTGGCCGGCTATACCGAGGACGAAAAGCGCGAGATCGCGCGCCAGCACCTGCTGCCCAAGCAGATCACGGCGAACGGCCTGCGCAAGGGTGAATTCTCGGTGACGGACGAGGCGCTGACCCATGTGATCCGCTACTATACCCGCGAGGCGGGGGTGCGGTCGCTGGAACGCGAAATCGCCAAGCTGGCCCGCAAGGCCGTGACCGAGATCCTGAAGACCAAGGTCAAGACCGTCGAGGTGACCCCGGCCAAGGCCGAGGAATATCTGGGCGTGCGCCGGCATCGCTATGGTCTGGCCGAAAAGGACGACCAGATCGGCGTGGTGACGGGGCTTGCCTGGACGCAGGTCGGCGGCGATCTGCTGCAGATCGAGGCGCTGAAGCTGCCCGGCAAGGGCCGCATGAAGACGACCGGGAAACTGGGCGAGGTGATGAAGGAATCGATTGACGCGGCGGCGAGCTATGTGCGCTCGATCGCGCCCCAGATCGGGGTGAAGCCGCCGAAATTCGACGCCATCGACATCCACGTCCATGTGCCCGACGGGGCCACCCCCAAGGATGGGCCTTCGGCGGGTCTGGCGATGGTCACCTCGATCGTCTCGGTGCTGACGCAGATCCCGGTGCGCAAGGACATCGCCATGACCGGCGAGGTTTCGCTGCGTGGCAATGCCATGGCGATCGGCGGGCTCAAGGAAAAGCTGCTGGCGGCGCTTCGCGGCGGCATCAAGACCGTGCTGATCCCGGTCGATAACGAGAAGGACCTGGCCGAGATTCCGGCCAACGTGAAGGAAGGGCTGAAGATCATCCCGGTGAGCCATGTGCGTGAGGTGCTTGCCCATGCGCTGGTCCGCAAGCCCGAGCCCATCGAATGGGACGAGGCCGCAGAAGAGGCAGCCGAGGCCGGCAAGCTGGCCGCGGCACGCGATCAAGGCAGCGGCGGCGCCACCGTCGCCCATTGACTACGGAAACCGCGCGGGCCTGTCCCGCGCGGTTTTGTCTTGGTCGGTGCTCCATCACAACGAAGGAGTTCGTCCATGGCTAAAACAGACCGACGGCGCGGGGGCGACCCCGCATCCGACCCGGAAAGCGCCAGGGTGCTGCAAAAGCGGCAATTGCTGGCGCTGGTGGTCCGGCGGACAGGATTGCGCAGCAACGACATCAAACCCGTGGTCGAGGCGACGCTGGCCGAGCTTGGCGACGCCATTGCCGCCGGGATGACGCTGGCCCTGCCGCCGCTTGGGCGCGCACGCGTCACCCGCCGGCTGGACCAGGTCGGGGCCGAAATCATCACCCTGCGCCTGCGTCGCAAGCCCGACGACCTGGCCTCGGGTGAGGACCAGGACCAGGCCTGAAATTTTCGCGTCTTGCCCCTTGCGGCAGACCCAGACTGCGGCTATCTAGCGCGGACCGGGCGATTAGCTCAGCGGTAGAGCGCTTCGTTCACATCGAAGATGTCAGCGGTTCAAATCCGTTATCGCCCACCATGATTTCGATGGCTTGCCCATCAAAGTTGAAGAACCCCGGCTGATCCAGCCGGGGTTTTGCTTTTTGATGCATGGGGTTGCAGTCCCGGGCGATGCGGGTCTAGGGTAGCGGATCGACTGAGTGGCAACTAGGGTTCCGGGCTGCGCGCCGCTGGACCGAGCGTTGCAGAGACCGCGGGCGTTCCGCGGCTGCACCCAAGGGACAAAAGCCCAGGGGAGGAGACGTCGAGATCAACCGCGCCATGCGCAAACGGGGTCTCAGTGACGCTTTCTTCGGTCTTTCTTGTCGTTCTTGCATCCATCGTCCACGCAAGCTGGAACCTGCTGGCCAAGCGCGCCGCGCCGGCGGGGCCGGTCTTCGTGCTGGCCTATAGCCTGATCTCTTGCCTGATCTATGCGCCCTGGGTCGTCTATCTGCTGGCGCGGGGCGGCCTGCCATGGTCGGGGGCAGCGGTGGGCATCGTGCTGGTCAGCGGGCTTGTCCATCTGGGCTATAACCTCTGCCTGCAACGCGGCTATCAGGTCGCCGACCTTTCGGTGGTCTATCCGGTGGCGCGGGGAACGGGGCCGATGCTGTCAAGCCTTGGCGCCTTCCTGATCCTGGGCGAGGCCCCCAGCGCCACCGGGCTGGCGGGACTGGCGCTGGTGGTGGGCGGCATCCTGCTGATCGCCACGCAGGGGCGGCTGGCGGCATTCACGCGCCCCGGCGGGCAGGCGGGCCTGCGCTGGGGGACGGCGACGGGCGGGCTGATCGCCTGCTACACGGTGCTGGATGCCTATGCGGTCAAGGTGCTTGGCTTCGCGCCGGTGGTGCTCGACTGGCTTTTGAACCTGTTCCGGGTCGTCATGCTGCTGCCGATGGTTGCGGCCGACCGCCGCCGCGCCGTCGCCGCCATGCGCGGGCATTGGTGGCGGGCGCTTGGCGTGGGGGTGCTGTCGCCGCTTTCGTATATCCTTGTGCTGATCGCGCTCAGCGGCGGCGCACCGCTCAGCCTTGTCGCCCCCATGCGCGAGATGTCGATGATGGTCGGCGCGCTGATGGGCCTCGTGATCCTGCACGAACGCGTGGGGCCATGGCGGCTGATGGGCTGCGGGGTGCTGGCCCTTGGCGTGATGCTGCTTTCGGCCGCCTGAAAGCCCGGGCATGAAAAACCCCGCCGCGGCCGGGCCGGGCGGGGCGTTTCGTCACGCTGGATCGCGGGATCAGTCGTCGTCGCTGTCGGGCACGTCGGCGATGTCGTCCAGCGACACGTCGCCGTCATCGTCGTCGTCGTCCAGCAGATCGTCGTCCAGATCGCCGGCATCGGCGTCATCGTCCAGATCCTCGTCATCGACCAGGTCGGCCTGATCGGCGTCACGCGCCGCAGTCTTTTCCGAGATCAGCGAGCGCGCGCGGCCGCTGGTCAGGCTTTCAAGGGTGAATTCCGCGCCGCAGGCCGGGCAGGTCATCGGGTCGTTGTTCAGGTCGTAAAAACGCGTATTGCAGTGGGGGCAAAGGCGTTTCGTGCCCCATTCCTCTTTGGGCATGGTATTCTCTTTCTGCCACGGTTAGGTAAATCCGCTGTCCCCTGCCACAGCCTGTGCGGGGTGTCAAAGCCTTTTCCCCTTGCGGCGAAATGCGGGGCGGGATCGGATGGCGAAAACGGCATTTGCGGGCGCGCGGGGACGATGAACAGCATTCTGGTCGGGGGCGATATTCCGGTGACGCTGCGCCGCTCGGCGCGGGCGCGGCGGATGACCTTGCGCGTGGCGCGCGCCGGGGGCGAGGTGGTGCTGACGCTGCCCCAGCGCGCCAGCCTTCAGGACGGCCGCGCCTTTGCCGAATCGCGGGCCGAGTGGCTGCGCCGGATGCGGGCGCAGATGCCGGCCCTGCAGGTCGCCGCCCATGGCGCGCTGTTGCCGGTCGAGGGGCAGGCGCGGCTGATCACCCCCTCGGATGAGCGGCGCGTCCGCCTGACGCCCGAAGCGCTGCTGGTGCCGCAGGGCCGGCCCGCGGGCGTGGTCGCCGCGGCCTTTCTGAAGCACCTGGCCCATGCGCGGCTGACGGTGGCCTGCGACCGCCATGCAAAGGCGCTGGGGCGCAGCTTCCGGGCGATCTCGCTGCGCGATACGCGCTCGCGCTGGGGCAGTTGCACCCATGACGGGCGGCTGATGTTTTCGTGGCGGCTGGCAATGGCCCCGCCCGAGGTGCTGGATTATGTCGCCGCGCATGAGGTCGCGCATCTGGAACACATGGACCATTCCCCGGACTTCTGGGCGGCGACGGCGCGGCTGCTGCCCGATTACGCCCGCCACCGCGGCTGGCTGCGCACGCATGGCCACGAATTGCTGGCCTGGCGTTTTCAGGACGACGGCTCCGGCGGCGATTGACGCTGGCGCGCTTTGTGATCACAAGGGGGCATGAACTCAGCACGCCCGCCCGAAACCTCAGCCCATGAGCGGCTTTACCGCAGTCTGCGCCAGCGCATCATGCTGGGCGAACTGCCGCCCGGCCTGCCGATGACCCTGCGCGGCATTGCTGCCGAGCATCGCGTCTCGATGACGCCCGCGCGTGAGGCGGTGCGGCGGCTGGTGGCCGAGGGGGCGCTGACGCTGTCCTCCTCGGGGCGGATCGCGACGCCGGAACTGTCGGTCGAGCGGATCGAAGAACTGGCGGCGCTGCGCGGCCTGCTGGAGCCCGAGATGGCGGCGCGGGCGCTGCCGCGCGCGCATCAGGCGCTGATCGAGCGCATGGCGGTCATCAACGCCGCCATCGGCGAGGCGGTCGAACGCCACGACGCCGTCGGCTATATCCGCACCAATCTGGAATTTCACCGCATCCTCTACCTGCGTGCGCAGGCGCCGGCGATGCTGGCCATCGTGGAAACGGTCTGGCTGCAACTGGGGCCGACGATGCGGGCGCTTTATGGCCGCGTCAAGCGGCACGAGCCGCCACGCCATCACCGCATGATCCTTGCGTCCCTGCGGGCCGGGGATGAGCCGGGGCTGCGGCTGGCGGTCCGCGCCGACGTGACGCATGGGTTGCGCCACCTTGGCAGCGGCGACGGGCAGGGCGGGCAATAGCCGGCCCCCGCCAGCGGCCCGAGTCAGACTTCCTCGATACGCAGTTCGACCGGCTCGCCGGCGATGACGCCGGTGCGGGGCAGGGCCTCGATGGCATGGTCGATGGCGTCGGGCGTGGTCTTGTGGGTCACGATCAGCACCGGCGCGATGCCGGCGGTTTCCGAATGGCCGTATTGGCGCATGCGGTCGATCGAGATCCCGGCCTCGCCCAGCACGGATGCGACCTTGGCCAGCGCGCCCGGCTTGTCGGTCAGTTGCAGGCGGATGTAATAGGCGGCCGGCACGGCGGTGCGCGCCGCCTGCGGCACGGCCAGCGCCGAGGCGGGCTGCCCGAAGCTGGGCATGCGCACGCCGCGCGCGATCTCGACCACGTCGGACATGACGGCGCTGGCGGTCGGCCCTTCGCCGGCGCCTGCGCCGCGCAGCACGATCTGCCCGACCGAGTCGCCCTCGACCACGACCATGTTGGTGCCGCCCTGCAACTGGCCCAGCGGGCTGTCGGCGGGCACAAGGCAGGGCGACATGCGCTGTTCCAGCCCGCGCCCGGTCATCTGCGCCACGCCCAGCAGCTTGATGCGATACCCCATGTCGGCGGCGCGGCGGATGTCGTCGATGCTGACGCGCTCGATCCCCTCGATCTCGACCGAGCCGAAGCTGGGGCGGGTGCCGAAGGCGATGGCCGCCAGCAGCGCCAGCTTGTGGCTGGCATCGATGCCGCCGACGTCCAGCGTCGGGTCGGCCTCAAGATAGCCAAGCTGGCGGGCTTCCTCGAACACGGTTTCATAGGGCAGGCCCGCGTTTTCCATGCGGGTCAGGATATAGTTGCAGGTGCCGTTCATCACGCCCATGACGCGGCGGATCTCGTTGCCGGCCAGGGACTCGGTCATGGCCTTGATGACCGGGATGCCACCGGCGACGGCGGCCTCGAAGCGGATGACGCAGCCGTTTGCCTCGGCCAGTTCCGCCAGTTCCTGACCGTGGATCGCCAGCAGCGCCTTGTTGGCGGTCACCACGTCCTTGCCGGCCTTCAGCGCGGCGGTCACCGCCTCGCGGGCGATGCCCTCATCGCCGCCGATCAGCTCGACGAAGACGTCGATATCGTCGCGCACGGCCAGCGCGCGGGCATCGGTTTCCCAGGCATAGCCGGACAGGTCCACGTCGCGGTTCCTCATCCGGTCGCGGGCGCTGACGGCGGTGATCGCCACCGGCCGGCCCGCGCGCTTTGCCAGCAGATCGGCGTGCTTCTGGACGATCTTGACGGTGCCGGTGCCGACCGTCCCGAGACCTGCGATGCCGAGACGAAGCGGAGAGGCGTTTTGCCCCGGTTTCTGGGCGGACATGGAACACTCATATCTAAGGGTGAGGCGGTGTTAGCGGATGCGGCGCGGTCTTGCAACGCGGGGCTTACGCCTCGTCGTCGCCGGCCCAGTAGCCATCGACGCCGGTGGCGCGCATGACGCGCATGACGCGGGTGGCGATCTCGACCGTGTCGGCGCGGATCGCCTCAAGATCGGCAAGGCTGAGGCCGTGGTCGAAGACCTCGCCCCGGGTGCTGACGAAGGCGGGGTGCCAGCGGGCCCTGTCCTCGGTCGGGCGCCACGAGGCATGGCAGAGCAGGTTGCGGTGCTGCCGGATTTCGGCCAGCCGGTCGGTGATGCGGCCCCGTTCGCGCAGGCCCGGATAGCGGCGCATGGCGGCGTCGAGCTGGTCGATCAGCGTGCCCATGGAATCGTCGGCGATCTGGCCCATATGGGTCAGCCAGGTCTGGATTTCCGCAGGCGTCAGGTCGTCGGCCAGCCGTGCGCGGTCCAGCGCATAGATGGTGCGCTTGATGATCTCCTCAAGCCAGCCGAAATTCGCCACGCATTGCCCCAGCGCCGCGGCGAAATCCGCGGGCAGGGTGTAATGCGTCTCGGGCGGTGCGCCTATTCGCGCCACAGTTTTTCCACCCAGCCGACCGGCAGCAGATAATGGCGCAGGTGTTTTGGCACGCTTTCGCGCCGGCGCCCGTCGAAGGTGGCGCGCAGGTGGTCCATGGGCGTGCGGTGATCGTCGCGGTCGCTCCAGCGGCCGGCGATGGCGTCGGGCGGGTTCAGGTTGCCGGGGAAGATCACGATTTTCGTGCCGGAGGGGATGCGCGCCTCGCGGAAATAGTTCAGCGGGAAGTTCGGCACGCAATGCATGCGGAAATGCGCGAGCCAGCCCTTCGGCCAGAACTTTACCCCGCCCGGCGCGTTGCGGGTGACAAAGCGCTGTTCGTATTTGTACTTGTCGGCGGCCGCCTGCGGATCGGCGCGAAAGATGTCCTGCAAGGGCTTCAGCTTGCCGACCCGCATCCGATAGACCGAGGTCTGGCCCATCTTTTCCAGCGGCGTGTTCGGGTTCAGGCCGACCACGGTGTCGTCGGGATCGCCAAAGGTGAAGAAATCGTCAAGGCTGCCGGTGACGATGACATCCAGATCCAGAAACAGCACCACGCCGGTCACATCGCCCAGATCGCCCCAAAGCCGCGATTTCGGCCATTTGCCGCGGGTGTTGACCGGCGCCTGATAGGCGAATTCGGGCAGGGGGCGCACGGCGATATCGGGGTGCAGCCCGGCGCCGTCATCGGTGAAGCAGTAAAGCCGGAAGGGCGGCGTGATGTTGCGCGCGATCATCCCGTGCAGCCGGTTCACGAATTCGGGGCCGAACTTCGTGCCCCATTTGATGCAGATGATCTGCTTGACCGTGCCGTTGCGCCCGTCGTTCATGCTGTCCTCGTCATTTGAACGGGACTGTTTCACAGCGCCCCCGGGCTGGCAAGAGAGGCGGCCATGACGCCGGCGGGCCCGCCAATGACGCAAGGCAGGCTGCCTGCCCGCATCGTGCGAGACGGCCGGCACCGACCTTGCGTCAATGCGTATGCGGCGGCGACCGGCGCCGCCGCATGCCGCGTCACGCTGCCCGCGCCTGCCGGATCAGCGCCAGGATATCCTGCGCGGCGGCGGGGATGTTGGTGCCCGGCCCGAAGATCGCCTTCACCCCGGCCTTTTTCAGGAAGTCGTAATCCTGCTGCGGGATGACGCCGCCGCAGATCACGATGATGTCGCCCGCGCCCTGCGCCTGCAAGGCTGCGATCAGCTTGGGCGCCAGCGTCTTGTGCCCCGCCGCCTGCGAGGAAATGCCCACCACATGTACGTCATTGTCGATGGCGTCCTGTGCGGCCTCCTCGGGGGTCTGGAACAGCGGGCCCACATCGACGTCAAAGCCGATATCGGCGAAGGCGGTGGCGATGACCTTGGCGCCGCGGTCATGGCCGTCCTGTCCCATCTTCACCACCAGCATCCGGGGGCGGCGGCCCTCGTCCTCGGCGAATTTCTCGACATCCTGCTGGATGCGGGCGAATTCGTCGTCGCCCTCATAGGCGGCGCCATAGACACCGGCCAGCGTCTTGACCTCGGCGCGGTGACGGCCGAATTCCTTTTCCATCGCCATGCTGATTTCCCCCACCGAGGCCCGGGCGCGCGCGGCCTCGACCGCCGCCGCCAGAAGGTTGCCGCCTTCGCGCGCCCGGCGCGAAAGCTCGTCCAGCGCCGCCTGACAGGCGGCCTCGTCGCGGGTGGCGCGCATGGCGTTCAGCCGGGCGATCTGCGCCTCGCGGACCTTGACGTTGTCGATGTCCAGAATGTCGATCGGGTCCTGCTGGGCCAGCCGATACTTGTTCACGCCGACGATGACCTCTTCGCCGCGGTCGATCAGCGCCTGCCGGCGGGCGGCGGTTTCCTCGATCCGCAGCTTGGGCATGCCGCTGGCGACGGCCTTGGTCATGCCGCCCATGGCCTCGACCTCTTCGATCAGGGCCCAGGCCTTGTCGGCCAGTTCGGCGGTCAGGCTTTCGACGTAATAGCTGCCCGCCAGCGGATCGACGACATGGGTGATGCCGGTTTCCTCTTGCAGGATCAGTTGCGTGTTGCGGGCGATGCGGGCGCTGAACTCGGTCGGCAGGGCGATGGCCTCGTCCAGCGCGTTGGTGTGCAGCGATTGCGTGCCGCCAAGCGCCGCCGCCATCGCCTCATAGGCGGTGCGCACGACGTTGTTATAGGGGTCCTGTTCCTGCAAGCTGACGCCCGAGGTCTGGCAATGCGTGCGCAGCATCAGGCTGCCGGCCTTTTTCGGCGCGAATTCCTTCATGATCCGCGTCCACAAAAGCCGCGCCGCGCGCAGTTTCGCCACCTCCATGAAGAAGTTCATGCCGATGGCGAAAAAGAACGACAGCCGGCCCGCGAACTGGTCCACGTCCATGCCCGCAGACAGCGCCGCGCGGACATATTCGCGCCCGTCGGCCAGCGTATAGGCCAGCTCCTGGACAAGGTTCGCGCCCGCCTCCTGCATGTGATAGCCGGAAATCGAGATCGAGTTGAATTTCGGCATCTCGTTCGAGGTGTATTCGATGATATCGGCGATGATCCGCATGCTGGGTTCGGGCGGATAGATATAGGTGTTGCGGACCATGAACTCTTTCAGGATGTCGTTCTGGATGGTCCCCGACAGCACCGAACGGTCATGGCCCTGTTCCTCGCCCGTGACGATGAAATTGGCCAGAATCGGGATCACCGCGCCGTTCATGGTCATCGATACGGAAACCCTGTCCAGCGGAATGCCGTCGAACAGGATCTTCATGTCCTCGACCGAATCGATGGCGACACCGGCCTTGCCCACATCGCCTTCGACGCGGGGATGGTCGCTGTCATAGCCGCGATGCGTCGCCAGATCGAAGGCGACCGAGACGCCCTGCTGCCCGGCTGCCAGAGCTTTTCGATAGAATGCGTTCGATTCCTCGGCGGTCGAGAAGCCGGCATATTGGCGGATGGTCCATGGCCGGCCCGCATACATGGTCGCGCGGGGGCCGCGGGTAAAGGGCTCGATCCCCGGCAGGCTGCCCAGATGCGGCAGGTCCCTGGTGTCGGCATCGGTGTAAAGCGGCCGGACCTCGATTCCCTCCAGCGTGTGCCAGTTCAGGCTTTCGGGATCGGCGCCTTTCAACTCCTTGCTGGCAAGCTTGCGCCATTCGGCGAGACCGGCTTCGGGGGTTTTGCTCATCTTGCATCCTTTCCCATGGCCGCCCGACCCTTATATTGGATAAGAGACGAGGGGATGATGAAACTGAAACGGTTGTTTTTTATGGCGATGGTGCCGCTGGTTGCGGCGATGGGCGACACACCCGGGACGGAGGGCGACCAGCGATACATTCGCGGCGAGGTGCCCGCCGCCCGGGCCGAGGCCCCGGCGGCCGAGAAAGCCACGCGCGAGCTGACCGTGCTGCCCGCCACCGAGGTCCAGCCGGCGGAGTTCCTGTGGCAGGCGCGGCCCCTGGTGATCTTTGCCGATACTGCCGCCGACCCTGCCTTTGTCGAGCAACTGGCCGCGGTCCAGCGCGACCCGCTGCCGCTTCTGGTGCGCGATGTCATCGTCGTCACCGACACCGATCCGGCGGCCGGCAGCGTCTGGCGGCGGCAGTTGCGCCCCGAGGGGTTCTCGCTGGTCTTGATGGACAAGGACGGGCAGGTCAAGCAGCGCAAACCCGTGCCATGGTCGGTGCGCGAGATCACCCGCGCCATCGACAAGTTCCCGCTGCGCTTGCAGGAAATCGGCCGCGCCGGGGTGCAATAGGGTGTTGCCGCGCACCGTGCGCCGCTGACATGACTGTTGCGATAATCGCAACGAATGACTACGTTCGTATTGCGGGCCAAGCCGTGCCCGCAGGGAAAGGGATCCACAATGGCCAAGGCGACCTCGCCACGCAAGAGCAGTGCGCAGGGGGCTGACATATCCGCCGCGCCCAGACGCCCGCAGCCGGATGCGGCGACGGCAACGCTGGTCGCGCGGCTTTCGCGCGCCCGCACCGCCAATGAGATCACCAATGTCATCGGGTTGCGGCCCATCAAGGGTCGCTCCGGTCCGAAGATCGCCTATTAAGGCGGTCACGCATGTCGTCCAGCTCTGCGGGCAGGCTGGCGGCGATTTCGGCGGTCTCCTCGGCCACGGCCTCCTCCAGCAGGGCATCGACGGCCTCGTCGCCGCCATCAAGGCGCGCCGACAGAATCACCATCGCATAGCGGCCTGAATACAGCGTCTCATCCGTCAGACTCAGATAGTCGTCGAACATGTCGGCGGCGCGCGCCGGGTCTTGCGGCGCCATCTGCCGCAGGTCCACCGCCAGCGAGGACATGATCGCCAGAAGCCGGTAATAGATCACCACCGGGTCGATGACGCGGGCGGGCAGCAGATGCACCTCGGCGGTGATGGCGCGGAAGATGCGGTCATTGGCCTCGGTCGGCAGGGCGGGGACATAGCCGCCCTGGCGCAGGCGCCGGGTCAGGTCCTGCCGCGCCTCGGGCGAAAGCTGCTGGTTTTCCAGCGCGACGACATGGGCGCGGATCTCGGCCAGCACGGCGCGCTGGATGTCGTCCACGCGCTCGGCCCGGATCTGGTTGGCAAGGCGGCGGTTCTGGCGGCCATTATAGACCCAGCCGCCCACGGCGACGGTGGCCGCGACCAGCGCGGCCTGCACCGTGGGGTTCAGCCAGTCGTCAAGCGGGGCGGGCATGGCCGCCCCCCGTGGCCGCCGCCGCCATCATTCGAACTCCATGATGACGTCATCGACGCGCAGGCTTTGACCGGGCGCGGCGCTGACCGATTTCACCACCGCCTTCCTTTCGGCGCGCAGGATGTTTTCCATCTTCATCGCCTCGACGGTGGCCAGCGCCTGTCCCTCCTGCACCTCGTCGCCGGCGGCGACGTTGATCTTCACCACCAGCCCCGGCATCGGGCACAGCAGGAATTTCGAGGTGTCGGGCGGCAGCTTTTCGGGCATCAGCCGCGCCAGTTCCGCCGCGCGCGGACGGCGCACGAAGGTTTTCAGGTCGGCGCCCCTGACCCGCAGCCGGAAGCCCGAGGGCAGGCGCTCGACCTTCATCACCAGCGGCGTGCCGTCGACCGTCAGCCGCGCAAGGCTTTGCCCCGGCCGCCAGTCGCTTTCCACGCGCAGGTTCCGGCCGGCGATCTCGACGGTCGAGCCCTGCCGGTCGGCGGTGATGCGCACGGGGAATTCCTGTTCGCCGACCTTGACCACCCAATGTTCGCCGACATGGCGTTCGTGATTGTCCAGCCGCCCGGTGATGCGGGTGCGCCGGATTTCCGCCACGCGATGCATGGCCGCGGCCGAGGCGGCGATACGGATGATCTCGGCCTCGGGCAGGGTCGCGCCGGTGAAGCCCTCGGGATACTCCTCGGCGATGAAGGCGGTCGAGATATCGCCCGAGACGAAGCGCGGATGGTCCATCACCGCCGAAAGGAACGGCAGGTTGTGGCCGATGCCTTCGACCTCGAACTGGTCCAGCGCCAGGCGCATCGCCTCGATGGCCCCGGCGCGGTCGGGGGCCCAGGTGCAAAGCTTGGCGATCATCGGGTCGTAGAACATGCTGATCTCGCCGCCCTCATAGACGCCGGTATCGTTCCTGACAGCGATGGCGCTGTCGCCGCCCTCGCTGTCATTGACCCAGTTCCCGGCGGCCTTCAGCGGCCCGGCGGCGACCTCGGCCGGCGGGTGATAGCGCGTCAGCCGCCCGATCGAGGGCAGGAAGTTGCGATAGGGGTCCTCGGCGTAAAGCCGGCTTTCGATGGCCCAGCCGTTGATGGTCAGGTCCGCCTGGGTAAAGGGCAGCGTCTCGCCATCGGCGACGCGGATCATCTGCTCGACCAGATCGACGCCGGTAATCAGCTCGGTCACCGGATGTTCGACCTGAAGCCGGGTGTTCATCTCAAGAAAATAGAAATTCTTCTGCGCATCGACGATGAATTCGACGGTGCCCGCGCTGGAATAGCCCACGGCCTTGGCCAGCGCCACGGCCTGTTCGCCCATGGCCTTGCGCGTCGCCGGATCGAGAAAGGGCGAGGGCGCCTCTTCGATGACCTTCTGGTTGCGGCGCTGGATCGAACATTCGCGTTCATGCAGATAGACGGCGTTGCCGTGCTTGTCGGCCAGCACCTGAATTTCGATATGGCGCGGCTGCGTGACAAATTTCTCGATGAAGATGCGGTCGTCGCCGAAGCTGTTCGCGGCCTCGTTCTTCGAGGATTCAAAGCCTTCGCGCGCCTCCTGATCGGTCCAGGCGATGCGCATGCCCTTGCCGCCGCCGCCGGCGCTGGCCTTGATCATCACCGGATAGCCGATTTCGCGGCTGATCTTCACCGCCTCCTCGGCGTCGGCGATCAGACCCATATAGCCCGGCACGGTCGAGACGCCCGCCGCTTGCGCGATCTTCTTCGAGGTGATCTTGTCGCCCATCGCCTCGATCGCGGGCGAGGGCGGCCCGATGAAGGCCACGCCCGCGGCCTCAAGCGCCTCGGCGAATTTCATGTTCTCGGACAGGAAGCCATAGCCGGGATGCACCGCCTCGGCGCCGGTCTGGCGCACCGCGTCCATGATCTTGTCGATGACGATATAGGACTGGTTGGCGGGCGAGGCGCCGATATGGACCGCCTCATCGGCCATGCGCACATGCAGCGCGTTGCGGTCGGCATCGGAATAGACCGCGACGGTCTGAATGCCCATCTTGCGCGCGGTCTTGATGACCCGGCAGGCGATCTCGCCCCTGTTGGCGATCAGGATTTTCTTGAACATGGGCGCTTTCCCCGGTCTGCGGACATGAAAAAACCGCCCGTAGCCGCGAGGCCCCGGGCGGTCGTCGATGGGTTGGCGGCGCGCGCAAGAACGCGCGGGCCGGTCAGGTCGTCATTGGCAAAGCCGGACGTCGTCGCAAAGCGCGCCCGCAGCCGCCCCAAGGGCCGCGCCCTTTGCGACATTGTGGCCGCCGACATAGGCCGCCGTGGCACCGACGCCGGCCCCGATGAGGCCGCGATCCATGTCGGTCGGGTTGATGTTCTGGGTGCAGCCGGCAAGGCCCACAAGGCCAAGTCCCAGCACCAGAACCAGTTTCTTCGACATATCTTACGCTCCGTAAGGCGGGCGTCGGCGCGCAGGCCAGTGCCGGCGCCGGACGCCCGATTGGGATCAGTAGCGTTTCTGGCAGACGCCCGCGTCGTCGCAAAGCGCGCCGCCGGCGGCACCAATAAGGGCGCCGGTCGCGACATCGCCATCGATGGCCTTGGCGACAACGGCACCGGCCAGCGCGCCACCCGCGGCGCGCTGCGCGTCGGGCGAAATGCCGCCGCCGTAGCCATCGTTGCATGCGGCCAGACCTGCGACCAGAAGAGCAGCGCCGACGAGGCGCAGAGCGACAGTTTTTTGCATAGTTTGTTGCCTGTATTATGGGCCCGGGATTGGACCGCAGATGCGAATAGGAACGTCAATATCGCATGTCGGGTTCCGCGAAGAAACTGACAACCGAGTGAAAAATGGCGGTTACGCGGCAATCCGCCCATCAACCGGCCCCCCCGTCGTCGTCCTGGTCGTCGTCCCAGTCGTCGTCTTCGCCGCCCTCGTCGTCCCAGTCGAATTCGGGCGCGTCGGCGGCGAAAAGTTCGGGGAAGCTGGCCTCGGCGCGCTTCATGTCGACGCGCAGAAGCTGTTCGTAATCGGTGGGGTTCAGCTTGCCGACGGGCAGCACCTCGCGGCCCAGGAACCAGGACAGGCGTCCGGCGTCCAGATTGCCGCGCACAAAGGGCTCGTCGCCGAAATGCTGGATCAGCGCCGCCAGAAAGGCGGTGTCGGCGCGCTTGTCGGCAACCTTGCGGTCGCGAAAGCGTTCGCGCCGGATCAGCGGCGTGGCGCCCTTCTTGTTGGCGCGACGGATGGTGAACTGGAAGTCGCTGCTGGGAAGTCGGCCGGGAAAGCCGCGATGCTTCAGCATGTCGCGCCCCTTTTCTGATGGTTTGCGTAAGAACGCAGGATCAGACGGGCGCGCGGTTTGCGCGGGCCGCCTTGCAGCCCGCGCGTGGCATTCGGCTTATTTCGCGCCGTATTTGCCCTGGAACACCGGCTCGGGCTGAACGGCGGTAACCGCGGTGACTTCCGGCTCTTTTTTGGCGCAAGCGGCAGCAAGGCCAACGAGGATGAGGGCGAGGGCGACTTTTTTCGACATGTTGTCGTGCTCCTGTACAGCGTAACGGGAAGATCCCGACTGCTCGGTTGAGATTCGGTCGCATGGTGCGACACGGTCCGCATCATAGCGACGCGCGATGGCGGGAAACAGGCACCCCGAACCGCACCGGCGGCGGCTTTCCGCCGATGTGGCAGGCTTGCATCATGGCAAGGAACGGCATGTGCAGGGGCGGCCATCACCACGGCTCCCACTCGCAGGTGTCGCGGTCGGCCGGCAGGCGGAATGCCTCAAAGAGTTGCAGCACATCAGGATCATATGCGGCGAAGGGGGTGGCCTTGTCGGCGATGCTGACGACGATCTGCGTCGGCCGGGGGCCGGGCTTCGCGATGCGTGGCAGGATCCAGTTCTGGCAAAGCCACACCACATCGTCGTGGATCGGGTCCTGCGCCAGCACGTCCGGCGCGGCGGGCAGGGCGGGATCGTCGATCTGCGCGTCGGCGGCCTGTTCGGTGCCATCGTCGGGCATATCGGACGCCTTGCTTTCGGGCTGGTCTGCGGCCTGATCGGCGGGCTGGTCCATGGCTGCGCCCGCCGTGCCGTCCCCGGTGACCTCACCGCTTTCGGTGTCGATGTCGATGGGGCCGCGCGGCTCCTCCTCGGCGAAATCCGAGGCCGGCCCGCTGGTCGAGGGCACGCGCTGCGCAAGATCGGGCATGACAAAGCGGAAGCGCGCCGTCAGGCCCATCCCGCCCGAATTGTCGTGCCGGGTTTCCTGCCAATAGACCACCGCACCCGAGGGCAGCGTCACCCGCGTGCCGCTGCCCTCGACCGCGGCGGCGCTCAGCGCCAGGGGCGTCAGCAGCGCACCCAGCGTCACGGCCTTGCGGATCGTTTCGGTCTTGGCCATCGCCCTTTGCCTATAGCGGAATGTTGTCGTGCTTTTTCCAGGGGTTCGACTGGCGCTTGCTGCGCAGGCTGGCCAGCGCGCGGGCGACGCGGCGGCGCGTCGAATGCGGCTGGATCACCTCGTCGATGAAGCCCTTTTCAGCGGCGACAAAGGGGTTTGCGAAGCGCTCTTCATAGTTGCGGGTATGGGCAGAGATCTTTTCCTTGTCGGCCAGCTCGCTGCGATACAGGATCTCGACCGCGCCCTTGGCGCCCATCACCGCGATTTCCGCCGTGGGCCAGGCATAGTTGAAATCGCCCCGCAGATGCTTTGAGGACATGACGTCATAGGCGCCGCCATAAGCCTTGCGGGTGATGACCGTGACCTTCGGCACCGTCGCCTCGCCATAGGCGAAAAGCAGCTTTGCGCCGTGCTTGATGACGCCGCCATATTCCTGATCGGTGCCCGGCAGGAAGCCCGGCACATCGACCAGCGTCAGCAGCGGAATTTCAAAGGCATCGCAGAAGCGCACGAAGCGCGCCGCCTTGCGCGAACTGTCGATGTCAAGGCAACCCGCCAGCACCATCGGCTGGTTGGCGACGACACCGACGGTCTGACCCTCAAGCCGGATGAAGCCGGTGATGATATTGGCGG
Organism: Paracoccus sp. (in: a-proteobacteria); assembly: GCA_046348875.1. Classification (GTDB taxonomy): domain Bacteria; phylum Pseudomonadota; class Alphaproteobacteria; order Rhodobacterales; family Rhodobacteraceae; genus Paracoccus. The sequence goes on along the minus strand of JAXMDJ010000027.1, from coordinate 20,162 downwards.
CGAAGTCCTTCTGGATTTCGTAGAAATCGCCCTCGTCCGCGACCTTGTGGATCAGCTCTTTCATGTCATAGGGCTGGTTCGGGTTGTCGGGGATCAGCGTGTCGAGGCTCATCTCGATGCGGTTCGGGTCGTCGAAAAAGGGCCGGGTCGGCGCTTTTTCGCGGTTGTTCAGCGGCAGGAAATCGACCAGGCGGCGAATCTCGGTCATCGCCTCGACGTCGTTTTCAAAGGCGCCGTCGGCGACCGAGCTTTTCTTCGTATGGGTCGAGGCGCCGCCAAGCTGTTCGGCGGTCACGATCTCGTTCGTGACGGTTTTCACCACATCGGGGCCGGTCACGAACATGTAGGACGTGTCCTTCACCATGAAGATGAAGTCGGTCATCGCCGGGCTATAGACCGCGCCGCCCGCGCATGGCCCCATGATGACGCTGATCTGCGGCACCACGCCCGAGGCCATGATATTGCGCTGGAACACCTCGGCATAGCCGGCAAGGCTGGCCACGCCTTCCTGGATGCGGGCGCCGCCGGAATCGTTCAGCCCGATCACCGGCGCGCCGTTCTGCACGGCCATGTCCATGATCTTGCAGATCTTCTGCGCGTGGGTTTCCGACAGGCTGCCGCCGAAGACGGTGAAATCCTGCGAGAAGACATAGACCATGCGGCCGTTGACCGTACCCCATCCGGTGATGACGCCATCGCCATAGGGGCGGTCCGCCTCCATGCCGAAATCGGTCGAGCGGTGGCGCACGAACATGTCGAATTCCTCGAAGCTGCCTTCGTCCAGCAGCAGCTCCAGCCGCTCGCGCGCGGTCAGCTTGCCGCGGGCGTGCTGGGCGTCGATGCGGCGCTGGCCGCCGCCCAGTCTCGCCTCGCGCCGGCGCTGATCGAGTTCGCCCAGAATGTCCTTCATGCGCTGCCCCTCCCCATTGGGTTTGCACCAAGCTACCGGCTTGGCGACGGTGCGAAAAGCGGAAAGGCGAATATTTGCAAAATATGCTAGGCGACATCGCTGCAAATAGCAAAGTTGGCAAAGTCCCTTGACGGGGCAAAGGGCAAGAGCCATGCCGCTGGCATGGGACTTGTCATCGATATCGCGGCCATTCAGGCCAACTGGAAGGCGCTGGCGGCGCGGGCCGGATCGGCCCGTCCCGGCGCCGTGGTCAAGGCGGATGCCTACGGTCTGGGCGCGCTGCGCGTGGCGCCGGCGCTGTATCAGGCGGGCGCGCGGGATTTCTTCGTGGCGCTGGCCAGCGAGGGCCGCGCCATCCGTCCGCATCTGCCCGAGGATGCGCGCATCTTCGTGCTGTCGGGGCATATGGAGGGCGCCGATCTGGCCGGCCTGATCCCGGTCCTGAACAGTCCCGAGCAGTTCTTCCGCGACCGGGCGCTGCGCCCGCGCGGGCCTTTCGCCATCCAGCTTGATACCGGCATGAACCGGCTGGGCATGGAGGCCGCCGAATGGGCCGCCATCCGCGCCGAGGCGCTGGCGGCCGGGCCGCAACTGGTGATGTCGCATCTGGCCTGCGCCGATGAGCCCGATCACCCCGCCAACGCCCAGCAGCTTGCCGCCTTCCGTGCCATGACCGATGGCATCGGCGTGCCGCGCTCCTTCGCGGCGACGGGCGGCATCCTGCTGGGGCCGGATTACCATTTCGACCTCGTGCGGCCCGGTGTCGGGCTTTACGGCGGCGACCCCTTTGTGGATGCAAAGCCGGTCGTCACCCTGTCGCTGCCGGTCGTGCAGACGCGCGAGGTCAAGCCCGGTGAATCGGTGGGCTACGGCTATAACTGGACCGCGGCACGGCCGTCGCGCGTGGCGACGGTGGCGGCGGGCTATGCCGACGGGCTGGCGCGGGCGCTGGGACGCGAGGGCAAGCTGCGGCTTTGGGCCGGCGATCGCGCCTGCCCGGTGATCGGCCGCATCTCGATGGACCTGATCACCGTCGATGTGACCGATCTTCCGGACGTGCCCCCGGCGCTGGAAATCCTGAATGCGCGGCAGGGCGTCGATGCGGTCGCCGCACTTGGCGGCACCATCGGATACGAAATCCTGACTTCGCTTGGCCGCCGATACGAGCGGACCTATCTGTGAACCCGGTCAGGGCGACGATCAGGACGACGGGCAGGGCGGCCATAGGCATCACCCGCATGACCGGGCGCGTCGCGATCTTTGCCGCGCAGGGCCTTGCACGCGCCGGCGCCCACCCGTCAGAGCTGGCGCGGCAGATGCTGCATATCGGCTGGCTGTCGCTGCCGGTCGTCGGGCTGACGGCGCTGTTCACCGGCGCGGCGCTGGCCTTGCAGATCCATTCCGGGGGCGAGCGGTTTCAGGCCGGCGACGTGGTGCCGGCCATCGTCGCCATCGGCATGGCGCGCGAACTTGGGCCGGTGCTGGGCGGGCTGATGGTCGCCGCACGCGTTGCCAGCGCCATTGCGGCGGAACTGGGCACCATGCGCGTGACCGAACAGATCGACGCGCTGGCGACGCTTTCGACCGACCCGATCGGCTGGCTGGTCTCGCCCCGTCTTTGGGCGGCGCTGCTTTGCGTGCCGGTGCTGGTGGGCGTGGGCGATATCATCGGCATCATGGGCGGCTGGATCATCGGCGTGCAGGCGCTGGGGTTCAACTCGGCCACTTATCTTGCGAATTCATGGGCCTATCTGGAAAACTGGGACGTCGTCTCGGGCCTGATCAAGGGCGCGGCCTTCGGGCTGATCGTGGCACTGTCGGGCTGCTGGTTCGGGATGCGCGCGGGCGGCGGCGCGGCGGGCGTGGGCCGGGCCACGACGAATGCGGTGGTCGCGGCCTCGGTCGGCATCCTTGCGGCGAATTTTGCGCTGACGGGGCTGTTCTTCTGATGCTGGGCGTGCGCGGTCTCAGCAAGGCGTTCGGGTCCAAGCGGGTGCTGGACGGCATCGACCTGGACCTTGCCGGCGGCGAAAGCCTGGCCGTGATCGGCGGCTCGGGCACCGGGAAATCGGTGCTGCTGCGCTGCATCCTTGGGCTGGAGGTGCCGGATGCCGGCGAAATCCTGTGGCGGGGTGCGCCGCTTGCCGATGCGCGGGCGGAATTCATGGACGGCTTCGGCATGCTCTTCCAGAACGCGGCGCTGTTTGACAGCCTGCCGGTCTGGCGCAATGTCGCCTTTCGCCTGCTGCGCACCATGCCGAAAGCCCGTGCCCGCGCCATCGCCATCGAGAAACTGGCCCGCGTCGGCCTTGGCCCCGAGGTCGCCGACCTTTACCCGGCCGAACTCTCGGGCGGGATGCGCAAGCGTGCGGGCCTGGCCCGCGCCATCGCCGCCGATCCGCGCGTGATCTTTTTCGATGAGCCGACGACCGGCCTTGACCCGATCCGCGCCGCCACCATCAACAGCCTGATCCGCGACATCGTCGATGAAACCGGCGCGACAGCCATCACCATCACCCATGACATGACCTCGGTGCGCACCATTGCCGACCGGGTGGCGCTGTTGGATCAGGGGCGGCTGCGCTGGCAGGGCAGCGTCGCCGAAATGGATCAGGCCGGCGACGATTACCTGCGCGACTTCATCGCCGGGCGCGCGCGGCCGATGGCGCGCGGGCCGGGGCAGGGCGCGGTCTGATGTCTTATTTCCACGCTATCGCCGGTAATGCCACATTCGCCGACCCCAACCACTTGTGCGAATCCCGTGCAGTTGCGACCATGCCTTTTAGAACACCCGACCTTCGGAGAGAGATTTGGGTCTGACCCCGACCAACCCCGCAAGCACCGCCCCCGGCGAAACCCTGCTGGAATTTCACGACAACCGGCTGCTGATCGATCTGTGCGGCCCCCATGACCGCCACCTCGCCCGGATCGAGGAGGCGCTGCGCGTCCATATCCTGCGCCGCGGCAACCTTTTGTCGGTGGTCGGCCCCGCCGACGCGCAGGCCGAGGCAGCCCAGGTCCTGAACGCGCTTTATGCCCGTCTTGAACAGGGTCGCCCCGTCGAGATGGCCGAGGTCGAGGCCGCCTTGCGCATGGGCGTCGATCAGCCGGCCGAGGGGCCAAGCCCGGCCGAACAGCTTGAGATGTTCCAGACCGGCCCGATCGAGCTGCGCACCCGCAAGAAAACCGTCGAGCCGCGCACCGAGGCGCAAAAGGACTATGTGCGCAGCCTGTTTGCCAACGAGCTTGCCTTCGGCATCGGGCCGGCCGGCACCGGCAAGACCTATCTGGCGGTCGCGGTGGGGGTCACCATGCTGATCGGCGGCCATGTCGACAAGATCATCCTGTCGCGCCCGGCGGTCGAGGCCGGCGAGCGGCTGGGCTTTCTGCCCGGCGACATGAAGGAAAAGGTCGATCCCTACATGCAGCCGCTTTACGACGCGCTGAACGACTTTCTGCCCGGCAAGCAACTGGCCAAGCTGATGGAGGAAAAGCGCATCGAGATCGCGCCGCTGGCCTTCATGCGCGGGCGCACGCTCGCCAATGCCTTCGTGGTGCTGGACGAGGCGCAGAACGCCACCACCATGCAGATGAAGATGTTCCTGACCCGGCTGGGCGAGGGCTCGCGCATGGTCATTACCGGCGACCGCACCCAGATCGACCTGCCGCGCGGCGTCCATTCCGGCCTGACCGACGCCGAAAAGATCCTCAAGGACGTCAAGGGCATCAGCTTCAGCTATTTCACCGCCAAGGATGTCGTGCGCCACCCGCTGGTCGCCCGCATCATCGAGGCCTATGACGCCGAGGCCGAGGCGGCATTGGCGCGCGGCGAAATCTTTGACGAGCGCGGCCAGCGCATTCCCCGGCGCGAGCCGCGGCTGGCATCCGGGGGGCAGGGCGATGGATGATCTTGAGCCGCGCGCGCCGCTCGATATCGTCGATATCGTGCTGGAGGACGACCGCTGGGAGGATGCCGGCCTGCCCGCCATGGCCGAGCGCGCCGCCCGCGCCGTCGGCGACTGGCTGGAACTGGACGAATTTCAGGTCGTGGTGCTGGGCTGCGACGACAAGCGCATCGCCGAACTGAACGCCGAGTTCCGCGGCAAGCCCAAGCCCACCAATGTGCTGAGCTGGCCGGCCATCGAGTTCGGCCCGCGCCTGCCGGGCGAACATCCGGAACTGCCCGAGATCGAGGAACTGGGCGATGTCGCCATTTCCTACGACACCTGCCTGCGCGAGGCGCGGGCGCAGAAAAAGCCCTTTGCCGATCACACGACACATCTTCTTGTGCATGCGATTTTGCATCTGGCAGGCTATGATCATATTGACGATCAGGACGCCGACACGATGGAAGATTCCGAGCGCGCGATTCTGTCGCGGCTTGGCATTCCCGACCCCTATCTGGAACATGAGTCATGAGTAACGACCGAAGTCCCGACACGCCCGTTGCCGCCGATCCCGCCTCATGGGCGGACGGAATTGGCGGCGATGGGCGTGACCTGCCGCAATCGCGCGGCTTTCTGGGCCGCATCCTTGGCGCCTTTGGCGGCGGCGATGCCGAGCCCGAGACGCCGGATGCCGGCGACAAGAACGCCAGCCAGCCCGCCTCGGGCGTGCCGGGCATGGTCAATCTGCGGCGGATGCGCGTCGATGACGTCGCCATCCCCAAGGCCGAGATCGTCGCCGCACCCGTCACCGCCACCCTGCCGGAACTGGTCGAGATGTTCAGCGAACACGGCTTTTCCCGCATCCCCGTCTTTCGCGGCACGCTGGACAGCCCGCTGGGCCTGATCCACCTCAAGGATCTGGCGCTGAAATACGGTTTCGGCGCCAAGACCCCGGTCCGCTTCAACCTGCGCCCGATGCTGCGGCCGCTGCTTTATGTGCCGCCCTCGATGCCGATCGGCGTCCTGTTGCAGCAGATGCAGCAAAAGCGCATCCACATGGCGCTGGTCATCGACGAATATGGCGGCGTGGACGGGCTGGTGACCATCGAGGACCTCATCGAGCAGGTCATCGGCGAGATCGAGGACGAGCATGACGAGATCGAGGGCGGTCTGGCCATTCAGGAAAAGCCCGGCCAGTGGCTGATCCAGGCCCGCGCGCCCCTTGAGGATGTCGAGGCCGAGACCGGCTTGCGGCTGGCCTCGGAGGAGGATGGCGACGACATCGACACGCTGGGCGGGTTGATCTTCATGCTGACCGGCCGCGTGCCGGTGCGCGGCGAGGTGATCCCGCATGACAGCGGCGCCGAGTTCGAGATCGTCGATGCCGATCCCCGGCGCATCAAGCGTGTGCGCCTGCGGCTGCCGCAGGCGGCAGGCGCTGCGGCAACCGGGAACAAGCCGGACTGAACGCCGGCCTGCGGCTTTGGCCTAGATCATCGAAAAGGCCGGGGCATGGGCGATGCGGCTGCCGGGCGGCAGCCTCTCGCAGCCGGTGCCCTGCAAATAGGGCCCGGCATAGGGCGAGGTCAGATCGACCGGCGCAAAGCTGAAGCGCGCATAATATTCCGGCTCACCCAGAACGATGATCGCGTGATCGGCAAAGGCCGACATCGCCGCCCGGATCAGCGCCGCGCCGATGCCGCGCCCCTGCATGGCCGGATGCACGGCGACCGGCGCCAGCGCCAGCGCCGGGATATCGGCGACGACGGGCGACAGCGCGACATGACCGATGACGGTGCCTGCGGCCTCGGCAACCAGCGACAGCGCCAGATGGCCGTCACGGCGCAGCATGTCGACCAGTTGCGCCTCGGCCGGGCCGCCAAAGGCGCGCGTCAGCAGGTCCGAGACCGGCTGATGGTCGTGGCGCATCTCGGCGCGAAGCTGCGGCATGATCTCGCGGCGGTGAAAGTCGCGGGTGATGCCATGGCTTTCCGCGCCCCAGCGGGAATCGTGCAGCCGGGTGCGATGCGCCTGAAAGGCGTCCTCGTCGGCGTAAAGCTCATCAAGGCCGAAGATCATCGGGTTTTCCGTTTGCGCCAGATCAAAGCGCAGGTTGCCCGGCTCGGCCCGGCTCAGTTCGGCATGTTCCGGCAGCAGGTCCAGCGCGCGTAAAAGCTGCCCGATATCGGCGCAGCGCAACTGCCCCGACAGCGACAGCATCGGTTGGTCCAGAATGATTTCTTCGCCCGTCAGGGTGGCTGGCGGGGCATGTTGGTGGTGCATGCCACAGGCGCAGGTCATGGTGATTCCCCTTGCATGATCGTACTCGTAACAACTTGCCGCGCTGCAGGTCGGAGAGGCAGGCGCGGGCGGCACAAATGAAAAATCCAATCCCGAGAGGGATCGGCGAAACTCCGCCTGTTCTTTTGGTGCCAAGGCGGTGATGCAATGTCAAAGCCCGTTGCGCGAAATTGCCGAATTGAACAGGTGAAATGACGCAACGGCGCGCGGAAACCTGACAGCGCCCGCCCGCTGCGCGGGGGCGAACGCAGCCGGGGCAGGGGCGATTCCGTGCCCCCGAAAAGCTTGTGCGGCGGGTCTCGGGCGGGTCTGCGCGGCGAATTTCCGGCCCTGCTGCAAGTGCAGCAATTCTTATTGATGAAGCTGCAAAAAATGTCGGATTTAGCCCTTGCACCCACCCGTGGGCTTGGGTAGATACGCCTCCACAGTTGGGGCGTGGCCAAGTGGTAAGGCAACGGTTTTTGGTACCGTGTACCGTAGGTTCGAATCCTACCGCCCCAGCCAGATCATCCGAATGGAAAATGTCATAAGCCTTCAGGACTTGGGCGCAGAAGTATAGCGCGTCTGTTGGCGGTCATTCGTTGCTGGTCGATTGGCGCCTGTGAGGACAGACCACCGGCCCCGATGGCTGCACGACGACGTACATACCGCCACGGTCCGCGATCTTGTGTAATTTGTCCTTTGGTTTCAGCGCCTCGATGGCGGCGTCTGTCAGCATATGACCCTGCGAAATCGTTCAGAAAAGCGAGAGAGCCGGCAAATATACCGTCAGGCCGAAACGGGCTTATCTGAGCGGGATATTTCCTTTTATTCCCAATGGGACAAGGTCAAAAAAATACCGTCACAAGCGCTCTGGGCCGTGACGGTATATTCGTTTCGCCGATGCGACAAGAGTCGCCGTGCCGTCAATCCCGAGGCTTGCCACGCGATAGACGGCGATAGAGGTGGGACGATTTATCGTGTTATCTTAGCGAGTTATGGCGAGCCTTGGCGAAGTTTCGGATAGGCCAAAATCATTCCCACTCGATCGTGCCCGGCGGCTTTGAGGTGATGTCGTAGGTCACGCGGTTGATGCCCTTGACCTCGTTGATGATCCGCGTGGCGGTCTCGCCCAGAAACTCGTGCGAGAAGGGATAGTAATCCGCCGTCATCCCGTCGACCGAGGTCACCGCCCGCAGCGCGCAGGCGTAGTCGTAGGTGCGGCCATCGCCCATCACGCCGACGGTCTTGACCGGCAGGATCGCGACGAAGGCCTGCCAGATCTCGTCGTAAAGCCCGTGCTTGCGGATCTGGTCGATATAGACCGCGTCCGCCTTGCGCAGGATCTCCAGCTTCTCGCGGGTGATCTCGCCGGGGCAGCGGATGGCAAGGCCGGGGCCGGGGAAGGGGTGGCGGCCGATGAATTTTTCCGGCAGGCCAAGTTCGCGGCCAAGGGCGCGGACCTCGTCCTTGAACAGTTCGCGCAGCGGCTCGACCAGCTTCAGGCCCATCTTCTCGGGCAGGCCGCCGACATTGTGGTGGCTTTTGATCGTGACCGAGGGGCCGCCGCTGAACGAGACGCTTTCGATCACGTCGGGGTAAAGCGTGCCCTGGGCCAGGAACTCGGCCCCCTCGATCTGGTTGGCGTATTTCTGGAACACGTCGATGAACAGCCGGCCGATGGTCTTGCGCTTGACCTCGGGATCCGAGACGCCTTCCAGCGCGCCGATGAACAGGTCGGCCTCATCGGCGTGGATCAGCGGGATGTTGTAGTTGTCGCGGAACATGGTCACGACTTCCTCGGCCTCGTTCTGCCGCAGAAGGCCGTGATCGACAAAGACGCAGGTCAACTGGTCGCCGATCGCCTCATGGATCAGCACCGCCGCAACCGACGAGTCGACGCCGCCGGACAGGCCGCAGATCACGCGCTTGTCGCCGACCTGCTCGCGGATCTTGCGGATCGCCTCGTCGCGATAGCTGGCCATGGTCCAGTCGCCGGTGAAACCCGCCAGCTTGACGAAATTCTCGTAGAGTTTCGCGCCGCGGGGCGTGTGATGGACTTCGGGGTGGAACTGCACGGCATAGAAATTGCGCGCCGGATCGGCGGTGATCGCGAAGGGCGCGCCGGGCGAGGTGCCATAGACCTGAAAGCCGGGCGCGATCTTCGAGACATGGTCGCCATGGCTCATCCAGACCTGCTCGCGCCCGTCCGAGGCCTCGAACCAGCCCTCAAGCAGCGGCAGGCGCTCGTCCGAGGGCGTCACATAGGCGCGCCCGAATTCGGCGGTGCCATGGCCGCTTTCGACCAGCCCGCCCAGTTCCTGCATCATCACCTGCTGGCCATAGCAGATGCCCAGGATCGGCACGCCGGCCTGGAAGGCCGAGGCTGGTGGCCGCGGGCTGCCCGCGCGCGTGACGCTGTCGGGACCGCCCGAAAAGATGATGGCTTTCGGCGCGAAATCCTTCAGGAACGCGTCGGTGACGTTCTGATAGGGATGGATTTCGCAATAGACATTCAGCTCGCGCAGGCGGCGCGCAATCAACTGCGTCACCTGAGAGCCGAAATCGATGATGAGAAGGCGCTGATGCTGGGTCATGGCAAGCCTTTAGGCCGCGTCACACGCATCCGCAAGAGGCTAGCTGAGCTCGGGCCGCGCGGTTTGGACAAAGGGCAGGCCGGGGTGGTCCGGCACGCTGCCGGTCGCCGCATTGGCGGGCCGGCAGTCGTCTCGGATACCCGGGCGGGGCCGGTCAGCGCCAGAGATGCGCCAGCGCCTCGACCGGGTCGGGCTCGGACCAGATTTCGGGGCCAAGCGCGATGAAATCGGTGATGGGCGCAAGGTGGCCGATCAGCGCCGGCGTCAGCGCGCCTTCGGCGACGACGGGGACCTCGATCACCTCGGACCACCATTGGAAAAGGTCCAGTTCCGCGACCGGGCCATGGCCCAGGGCCGAGGCGCCGCAGGGGCCAAAGCTGACGTAATCGGCGCCGGCCTCGGCGGCGTTCATGCCGTCATGGCGCGAGGCGCCGCAATAGGCGCCGACGATGGCATCCGCGCCCAGCTCCTTGCGGGCATAGCGCACGCTGCGGGCGCCGTCGCGCAGATGCACGCCGTCCAGTCCGTGGCGCAGCGCCAGTTGCACATGGTCGTCGATGACCACCGCGACGTCGCGGGCATGGGCGATCTCGCGTGCCAGATCGGCAAGGCGGCCCAGTTCGTCCTCGGTTCCCGCGCCGGGGATGCGCAGGCAGGCCACCGGAAAGCGGTCCATCACATCGGCCAGCAGCGGGCCGACCGTCGAGGCCGCCGCCCCGACCGGGGTGATCAGATAGAGTTGCGGCGTATTCGGTTGATCCTGATCGGTCATGGCGCTGTCATCCTTGTCTTGCAGAGCAGATAGCGCAGCGCGGGCCGCCTTGCCAGTGGGTCGCGCGAAGGATATGGCCGCGCCCATGGAACCCGCGATCATCCTGACCCGCCCGCAGATGGGCGAGAATATCGGCGCCGCCGCCCGCGCCATGCTGAATTTCGGCCTGACCGACCTGCGGCTGGTGGCGCCGCGCGATGGCTGGCCCAACCCGCGCGCCGTGGCCATGGCCTCGGGGGCGGCGGGGCAGGTGCTGGACCGGGCGCGGGTCTTTCCGACGCTGGCCGAGGCGATGGCCGATATCGACTATGCCTATGCGACCACCGCCCGCGGGCGCGAGTTGACCAAGCCGGTGCTGACCCCGGCGACCGCGATGACTGACGGCCGCGACCGCGTGGGGCAGGGCCAGCGCATCGCCGTGATCTTTGGCCCCGAACGCGCCGGCCTTGAAAACGACGATGTAGCGCGGGCGAATGCCATCGTCACCGTGCCGGTAAACCCGGACTTCGCCTCGTTGAACCTGGCGCAGGCGGTTTTGCTGACCGGCTATGAATGGGCGCGCGAGACGCTGCCCGCCCAGCCCGCCCCCCATGGCCGCCGCCCCGATGGCGAGGCCCCCGCCACCCGCATCGAGATCGAGAAGCTGGCCGACCACTGGGAAGAGCGCCTGTCCGATGCCGGTTTCTTCTTTCCGCCGGAAAAGGCCCCGGCGATGAAACTGACGCTGCGCAATCTGTGGTCGCGGCTGCCGCTGACACGCGCGGATACCCGCATCTTTCACGGCATGCTGCGCCAGTTGCTGCGCCGCGATTGATTGATTTCCGGGCGCCGGCGGGTCAAGGTCGCGCCTGATCGCAAAGGAAGCTGACATGGCACGACGCCCCGTCTTTCAGGAAGTCACCGACACCACGCCGCGCGCCAACGCGCCCTCGGGCGGCATGATCGATGCCGGCCACAGGGGCGCGCGCGGCGCGATTCGGGTCTGGCTGATCGTGCTGTTCGTGCTGGTCGCGGCGATGATCGCGCTGGGGGGGGCGACGCGGCTGACCGGATCGGGGCTGTCGATCACCGAATGGAAGCCGGTGACCGGGGCGATCCCGCCGATGGATGCCGCAAGCTGGCAGGCCGAATTCGACAGGTATCGCCAGATCCCGCAATTCCAGCTGGTCAATCCCGACATGGATCTGGCCGGCTTCAAGCAGATTTACTGGTGGGAATGGTCGCATCGCCTGCTGGGCCGGCTTGTCGGGCTGGTCTGGGCGGCGGGCTTTTTGGTCTTCTGGCTGACGAAGCGCATCCCGGCCGGCTGGACGCCGCGCCTGCTGGCCCTTGGCGCGCTTGGCGGTGCGCAGGGCGCCATCGGCTGGTGGATGGTCCATTCCGGCCTTGGCGGCGACATGGTGCGCGTGGCCTCGTATCGGCTTGCGACGCATCTGGGCCTTGCCTTCGCTATCCTCGGCCTGATCGCCTGGTATGCACAGTCGCTCTCGCGCAGCGAGGCTGAACTGATGCGCGCCCGCCGCGCGGGGGAGGCGAAGCTTTTCGCGATGACCACCGGGTTGATGCATCTTGCCTTCGTGCAGATCCTGCTTGGCGCGCTGGTCGCGGGCATCGATGCCGGCCGCATGTATACCGGCTGGCCGACGATGGGCGGCGAATGGATCCCGGCCGAGATCTGGGACCCGGCGCTTGGTTGGCGCAATTTCTTTGAAAACCCGGCGCTGGTGCAGTTCACGCACCGCATGACCGCCTATCTGCTGACGATCTATGCGGTCGTCGTCTGGGCGCGGGCGCGGCGTTCACCGCACCCGGTGACGCGCGGCGCTTATTCGGTCATGCTGGCGGCACTGGCGGTGCAGGTCGGGCTGGGGATCATGAACGTCATCCATGCCTCGCCGCTGCCTTTGGCGCTGGCGCATCAACTGGGTGCGGTGGCGCTGTTCACGCTGATCCTGCGGGCGCGCCACAACGCCCGCTATCCTTATGAAACCTCGGTCCGGGGGACTGTCCGATGAGCGCTTTCGACGACCTGCTTGCCTTTCAGCGCCAGACCGAGGCGCTGTCCTCGGTGGCCGAACGCCTGGGCTGGGACCAGGAAACGGTGATGCCGCGCGGCGCGACCGAACAGCGCGCCGAGGAATCGGCCGCGATGGAGACCGTCCTGCACGAACGCCGCACCGATGCGCGCATCGGCGAATGGCTGGATCAGGCCGTCCCCGAGGATGCCGAGGACGCCCGCATCATCGAGCTGATCACGCGCGAACATCAGCGCGCGACCCGCATCCCGGCGCGGCTGGCGACGGAACTGGCGCGCCAGACCTCGCTTGCGCAAAGCGTCTGGGCCGAGGCGCGGGCCAATGACGCGCCGCAGGATTTCCTGCCGGTGCTGAACGACATCCTGATGCTGAAGCGCGAGGAGGCGGCGGCGCTGGCGGATGGCGGCGATCTTTATGACGCGCTGCTGGAGGACTATGAGCCGGGCGCGACGCAGGCGCAGATCGCGGCGCTGTTCGACGCCATGCGCCCGCGCCTTGTCGCGCTGCGCGACGACGTGCTGGGCGCCGATTTCCAGCCGGCACCGCTCAGCGGCGATTTCCCGCAGGAAACCCAGCTCAGGCTGGCGCGCACCTGCGCCACCGCCTTCGGCTATGACTGGAGCCGCGGCCGGCTGGATCTGGCCGTTCACCCCTTCAGTTCCGGGCGCTGGCAGGACAGCCGCATCACCACCCGCGTGGTCGAGACCGACCCGTTCAACTGCATCTATTCGACCATCCACGAGGTCGGCCATTCCAGCTATGAACTGGGCATCGACAGCGACTATGCCTTCACGCCGCTGGGGCGCGGGGTGTCGATGGGCGCGCATGAAAGCCAGAGCCGCATCTATGAAAACCAGATCGGCCGTGGCCGCGCCTTCACCGGCTGGCTGCATCAGCGCATGACGGACGCCTTTGGCGGGCTGTCGGTGCCCGATGCCGAGGCGTTCTATGCCACCGTGAACCGCGTCACGCCGGGCTATATCCGCACCGAGGCCGACGAGATCCAGTATAACCTGCATGTCATGCTGCGCTTCGATCTTGAACGCGACCTGATCGCCGGGCGGCTGGATGTCGAGGATCTGGTCGAGGCATGGAATGCGCGCTTCCTGAAGGATTTCGGTGTCGCGGTCGACCGGCCGGCGCATGGCGTCCTGCAGGACGTGCATTGGTCGGTAGGGCTGTTCGGCTATTTCCCGACCTATGCGCTTGGCAATGTCTATGCCGGTTGCCTGAACGCGGCGATGCGCGCGGCAGTCCCCGATCTTGACCGTTTCCTTGCCCGGGGCGATGCCGGGCCGGCGGTCGAATGGCTGCGCGAGAACATGCAGCGTCATGGCGGCCTTTATCCGCCGCGCGAGCTGATCGAGCAGGCCACCGGCGCCCCGATCAGCGAGGCGCCCCTGCTGGACTATCTTGAGGAAAAATTCGCGGGCATCTACCGGCTGTAACTGCCGCATGGATATTTATGCATGAAAGAAGCGGGCTGGCGCCTTTGGCTTCTTCGTCGTTCAGGTATCCGTCTTGCGCGGGGTCAGGCGCAGCAGGATGCCTGACTTTCCGCGCAATGTCAGCCGCATGACCGGCACCGGCCGCGTCGCCGCCGGCTCAAGCCGATAGGCGCGGGTCAGCGCCGACAGGATCAGCGGCCCCTCGATCATGGCGAAGCCGGCGCCGGGGCAGGCGCGGGCGCCGGCCGAGAAGGGGATATAGGCCGTGCGCGCGCAGGTCTTGCCGTTCTCGGTCTCCCAGCGGCCGGGGTCGAAGGCGTCGGGATTGTCCCATAGCCGCTGATGGCGGTGCAGGTGCCAGGGCGACAGCACCAGTTGCGTGCCGCGGGGCGCCTTGCGGCCGCGCAGGGTCTCGGGCTGGCGGCATTCGCGCACGGTCATGGCGACGGGGGGGTAAAGGCGCAGCGCCTCGCGGAAGACGGCGCGGGCGGCGGTCAGGCTTTTCACCGCCGGGAAGTCGGGCGTAAGGTTCTGTTCGGCCTCGTGCGCCAGCCGTTCCTGCCAGTCGGGGTTTTCGGCCAGCAGGTATAGCGCCCAGGCCAGCGCCGAGGCGCCGGTTTCGTGCCCGGCCAGAAAGAAGGTCGCGACCTCGTCGATCATTTCGCGGTCGTTGAAGGTGGCGCCGGTCTGCGGGTCGGGCGTCGTCATGATCTTGGTCGCAAGGTCCGCCGGCGCGGTGCCGGCGGCGATCTGGGCGGCGCGGGCCTGGACCAGTTCACGGATCAGCGCGCGGATGCGGCGGGCGCTGTCGCGGACGCGGCGCGAATGAAAGCGCGCCCAGCGGGGCAGGGCCATCAGCCCGCCAAGGTTCACCATCGGCTGCGCGTCCTGATGTTCGCGGAAGGCGGCGAAGACCTGCGCCGCCACCGCGTTCTCGATCGGGATCGAGAAGAGCGTGCGAAAGATCACGTCGGCGGCGATGTGGCTGGTCTGCGGCTCGATGTCGATCTCGCGCCCGTCGGCCAGCGTGGCCAGCCGGCCGACCCCGGCAAGGGTGGCGTCCCACATGGCGGGGAAGGCCTCGCGCAGCCGGCCGCCCTCGAACGCGGGGTCGATGATGCGGCGCTGATGCAGCCAGGTCTGGCCGTTCGAGATAAAGCTGGAATTGCCCAGAAGCGGTTGCAGGCCCGCCGCCATACGCGGCGATTTCGGGAAATCCATCGGCCGTTTGCGCAGGATCAGGTCGACCAGTTCGGGGTCGTTGCAGGTGAAGCTGTGGATGAAGGGGCCGCGGAATTCGGCCATCCAGGCGTGGTACAGACGCTCGGACTGGGCCGACAGGATGTCGCGGCGAAAGTCGCGGATGAAGCGCCAGACCGAGCCCTTGCCCTGTCGCGCGGCGGGTTTCGGCGGGATCATGTCGCGGTCCATTTGTTGACCGCGCGCGCGATGCGGCCCGGTGAATGCGACCGTCCGGCGAAGCGCTGGCCCAGCCTCAGCGGCCCGGCGGTTATGGCGAAATAGTCGTAGTCGCCGGGTCGGTCAAAGGCGCACAGATACTGGAAATGCAGCCGGAACCAGCGCCAGCGCAATTCGCGCTGCTTTTCGGGCGACAGCGTTCTGGCGAAGGCCGCGGACAGCACCAGCGGGTGGCGGCGGTCGCCCGGCTCGACCCCGGTGACAGTGACCGGATCGCAAAGCCCGAAGGAGCATGCGTCCCCCGGCGCGGTCACATCGACCCAGTCGAGTTCGGGCCGTGCGGCAAGATAGCGCAGGTCGGCGCGCAGCCGGTTCGCGCGGGGCAGGAACGAGGCCATCGGCACCACATGGCCC
The DNA here is from genome assembly GCA_046348875.1 of Paracoccus sp. (in: a-proteobacteria). Classification (GTDB taxonomy): domain Bacteria; phylum Pseudomonadota; class Alphaproteobacteria; order Rhodobacterales; family Rhodobacteraceae; genus Paracoccus. Next base: position 4,399 of record JAXMDJ010000027.1, on the reverse strand, counting down.
AGCGTCAGCAGCGAGAGATGCGCCCCTTGGGGCACCCTGCCGGCGCGGATCAGGTCCGACAGGACCGAGACCGCCAGATAGGCGCCGGAACTGTGGCCGACGACCAGCACCTCGTCCCAGTCGCCGGCCAGCGTCTGCGCGATGCGGTCGGAAAACTGCGCCAGCCGTTCTTCCAGCGCGGGCGGATAGGCGCCGGCGTGCTGCGCGGTGAAGGCATAGTCATGCATCAGGTAATAGGCGAAAAAGCGGCCGTCGTAGCGCCGCCACAGGATCAGGCCGGCGGCCGTCACCGCCAGCAGGACCGGCAGGCCAAGCCACCAGCCGAGGCCCGTCAGCCAGCCGAGCGTCGCCCCCAAGCCCCAGCCCACCGCCAGCGCGGTCAGCAATTGCGCCAGCAGCACCACGACCGGGTAGAGCGCCGCGATCACCGGGCCGCGCCGCAACCGCATCAGCCGCCAGAGCGCGCCCGAGCCGATATAGGCCCAGGCCGTGCGCACGAGCTGGCCATAGGTCGCCGGGATCGACTGGCCCATCGAGGCGGCGACGATATCGGCCCAAACCAGAACCTCGATTTCCGATTCGGTGCGGATGCCGTCGAAATCGCCGCTGACGCCCCAGCCGAAGCCCTTGCGTTCGCGCCGGGGGCCGAAGCTCAGCCCATAGCCCGAGATGCGCGCCTGTTCCGCCCCCTCGCGCTTGTAAAGCTCGCGGTAGCGGCGCGGCGGGATCGGGTCGAAACCGGGGATGTAAAGGACGCGGCGGCGAAAGGGGGTGGTCATCGGAACTCGGTGGGGTCGTCGGCGGGGCTACTCGGCGGGCGGTTTCGGGCAGCATAGGCCAATCGCCGGACCCGGCAAGGGAAGCGATTGTCGCGGTCGGGGGCGCACGCGGCTCAGCGCAGGCCCCAGCGCGTTTCCAGCTTTTCGATGGCGGCGATGCGCGCCTGCGTTTTCGGATGCGACATCAGCCACGCGGGGGCGGTACTGCTGCCCCCCGCCAGCCCCTCCAGCTTGCGAAACAGGCTTTTCTGCGGCCCGGTCCCCAGCCCCGCCTTGACCATCAGCGCGCTGGCGAAGGCGTCGGCCTCGAACTCGTCCTGACGCGACAGGCGCGCGGCCACGGCGGCGGCGGCAAGATTGGCGATCCAGCCGCCGATGCCGGGCAGAAAGCGGCCCAGCGTCCCGGCCAGCACCACGCGGATGACGTTCTGGCCGGCGAAATCGACCATGCGGCGGCGGGAATGGCCGTTGGCGACATGGCCAAGCTCATGCGCAATGACCGAGGCAAGCTCGGCCTCGGTCACCTCGCCCTTGTCCAGCCGGTCGATGAAGCCGCGGGTCAGGAAGATGCGCCCGTCAGGGGCGGCAAGGCCGTTCACCGGCGCGATCTCATAGACATGGGCGCGGATCGGGGGCAGGTCCATGGCGCGGCCCAGCCGTTCCAGCATCGGCACCAGCCGCGGATGCGTCAGCGGCGCGGATTTCGCGTTCAGCTCGGCCTTCATCCGCCACATGGAAAAGAACCACATCGCGGCGGCGTAAAGCAGAATCAGCAGGATCGGCGTCAGTCGGATCATGCCGCCAATATGGGCGCGCGGCGACCGTTAGCCAAGGACGCGCATGGCCTGCGTCAGCCCGTCCAGCGTCAGCGGCTGCATCCGGCCGTCGAAGATGTCGCGGATCATCGCGATCGAGCGGGTACGCCCCCATTCGTCCTGCGGCACCGGGTTCAGCCAGACATGGTCGGGCCATGTCTCGCGCAGGCGGCGCAGCCAGACCTCGCCCGATTCGGGGTTCCAGTGTTCGTTCGCGCCGCCGGGGATGGCGATCTCATAGGGCGACATGGCGGCGTCGCCGACGAAGATCGCCTTGTAGTCGCGGCCAAAGCGGTGAAGCAGGTCCCAGGTCGGCGTGCTGTCCGTCCAGCGGCGGTAGTTGTCGCGCCAGACGCCTTCATAGACGCAGTTGTGGAAATAGAAATGTTCCAGATGCTTGAACTCGGCCCGCGCGGCCGAGAACAGCTCGTCCACCAGCCGCGAATGTTCGTCCATGCTGCCGCCGGCATCCAGAAACAGCAGCACCTTGACGGCGTTATGGCGCTCGGGCCGGGTCTGGACGTCGATATAGCCGTGCTCGGCGCTGGCGCGGATGGTGCCGGGCAGGTCCAGTTCCTCGGCGGCGCCGTGGCGTGCCCATTGCCGCAGCCGCTTCAGCGCCACCTTGATATTGCGCGTCCCCAGCTCCACCGAATCGTCGAAGTCGCGGAACTCGCGCTTGTCCCAGACCTTGACGGCGCGGCGGTGGCGGCTTTCGTTCTGGCCGATGCGCACGCCTTCGGGGTTGTAGCCGTAGGCGCCAAAGGGCGAGGTGCCGGCTGTGCCGATCCATTTGCTGCCGCCCTGATGGCGCCCCTTCTGTTCGGCCAGACGTTCGCGCAGGCGGCGCATCAGCGCGTCGAAGCTGCCGGGGCCGTGGACGGCGGCGCGTTCCTCGGGCGTCAGGATTTTCTCGGCCAGCTTTTCAAGCCAGTCGCGGGGGATCGCGACCTCGTCGATCAGCGCCTCGATGGGCAGGTCGTCCATGCCGGAAAAGGTCTCGGCAAAGGCGCGGTCGAAACGGTCCAGATGCGCCTCGTTCTTGACCAGCGTGGTGCGGGCAAGGTGATAGAAGCCGTCCGGCGTCCAGTCGGACAGTCCGGCCTGCAATCCGGCCAGCAGGTCCAGATATTCCCGCAGGCTGGCAGGCACGCCATGCCTGCGCAGACTGTCAAGGAACGGCCGGAACATCAGCCCATCCGGGTCAGCAGGATGGTCAGGAAGACGCCGGGGATGGACAGCGCCAGGGCATGGGCTGCGGCATATTGCAGCTTGTCGGCCAGCTTGCCGCCTTGATTGGCGGCGCGCACCCAGCCGATCACTGCACCGATGGTAAGGCAGGCGATCACGATCATGCCCTGCGGCATAGCGATGTGCGCACCGCCTGTCGAGGGGGCCTCTTGAACCGCTGCCGGGGGCGCGTTACGTTTACACCAACTTGAAATCGGAGGGCGTGAGCATGGCGCCCAGGCGTCCCGCGGGTGCGGACGCGTTCCCGACGACGACGGTCGAGCCTTTCGTCACCCGCCCGGCCGAGGACGGGCCGCTTTATGCGGCCCTGGATCTTGGCACCAACAGCTGCCGGATGCTGATTGCCCGACCGCAGGGCAGTCAGTTTCAGGTGGTGGACAGTTTCTCGAAGCCGGTCCAGCTTGGGCACGGCCTTGAGGCATCTGGCAGGCTGTCGCGTCCGTCGATGGCCCGGACGGTGCATGCCTTGCAGGTATGCCGCCGCAAGCTTGAGGCGCATCAGGTCACCCGGATGCGGCTGGTCGCGACCGAGGCCTGTCGGCGCGCCCGCAACAGCCGCGATTTCCTGCGCATGATCCGGCGCGAGACCGGGCTGCCGCTTGAGGTCATCAACGCCGAGGAAGAGGCGCAGCTTGCCGTCATCTCCTGCGCGCCGCTGGTCAGCCAGCGGACCGAGCAGTTGCTGGTCGTCGATATCGGCGGCGGCTCGACGGAACTGGTCTGGATCGACCTTGAGGATGTCGAGCCCTCCGAACGTTCGCGCGCGATCATGCGGCTGGGCGATGGCTTCACCTGTCCGCAGCCGGGCGGGGCGCGGGTCGTCGACTGGATTTCGGTGCCGCTGGGCGTCGCCACGCTGCGCGACCAGTTCGAGGATGTCGAGGACGACCAGGGCCGCTTTGCCCTGATGTCCTGGCATTTCGAGGAGATGCTCTCTGATTTCACGCCCTATTCGCTGATGCAGAACATGGATGACAATTTCCAGATCATCGGCACCTCGGGGACGGTGACGACGGTGGCGGCCAGCCATCTGGGCCTGCGCCGCTACGACCGGACCAAGGTGGACGGGCTGACCATGACCTCGGCGCAGATCGACCGGGTCATCCGCGATTACCTTGCGCTTGGTCCCGACGGGCGCCGCGCCGATCCGCGCATCGGGCGCGAACGTCACGCGCTGATCATGTCGGGCGTCGCGATCCTGCAGACGCTGATGCGGGTCTGGCCGACGCGCCGGCTGTCGGTCGCCGATCGCGGCCTGCGCGAGGGGCTGCTATATGCGCAGATGGTCAAGGATGGGGTGCTGGCCCCGGATGGAATGAACGGGGTAGCATGAGATGAGCGAAGGCAAGAAGCCGGGCGCGGGACGTGGCAGTTCTGGCCGCGGCCAGCGCGACCTGCGGGTGCGGGTAAAATCCGCCAAGGGGCGCAAGCTTTCCAGCACGCTGTGGCTGGAGCGGCAGTTGAACGACCCCTATGTGGCGCGGGCCAAACGCGAAGGCTATCGCGGCCGCGCCGCCTTCAAGATCCTTGAGCTGGACGACAAGTATCGCTTTC
>JAXMDJ010000026.1:0-58010 GCA_046348875.1 Paracoccus sp. (in: a-proteobacteria) | reverse complement strand
CGACGATCTTTGGCCCTTTGTCCGGCATCACCGCGATCTGGGCCGAGCCCAGCACATGCCCCGCCGGATGAAAGCTGACGGTCACGTCACCGATGCGGACCGGCTCCGCCGCCACCTGGGTCGAGGCCGCGAAATCCGGCCCCATGCGCAGGCCCATGATCGCCAGCGTCTCAGCGGTCGCCATGACCGCGCCATGGCCTGCGCGGGCATGGTCGCTATGGCCATGGGTGATCAGCGCACGCGCGACCGGGCGCAGCGGGTCGATGTAAAAATCGCCCGGCGGGCAATAAAGCCCGGATTCGGTCGGAAACAGGATGGAATCGCCACGCATCCCTGAAAGATGCGGAACATTTCGTGAAAATCAAGCCGGACGCAGGGGGCGATCCGCGAATATCGTCTCCATCGAAAAGACGCCGGTGACGCGTTCCAGATCCATATCGGCGATCAGCTGCTTATAGAGCGTGTCATAGCCCGCCATGCCGGTGACCACCGCCTTGGCCATGTAATCCCATTCGCCGCCGATGCGGTGAAACTCGGTGATCTGGGGCAAGGCCTCGATCCGGGCGCGAAAGCGGCGCGCCCAGCCGTCATCATGGTGGCGGGTGCGGATCATGATGAAAACCGTCAATTCAAGGCCCAGCGCCGCCGGGTCGATCCGCGCCCGGCTGCCGCGCAGCACGCCCGCCTCGGTCAGGCGTTGCAGCCGCCGCCAACAGGCATTCTGCGACAGGCCGACACGCTCGGCCAGATCGCGCTGGGACAGGCTGGCATCGGCTTGCAGCAATGCCAAAAGCCGGTTGTCGATTTCATCGATATGGATATTTTTGACGTTCATATGACAACCATATCTCACAATATTATGTGAAATTCAGAATGAAATCTCATCATCGCGGGGTCAAGATGGCATCAACATGATGAGGAATGCGATGTCCCCTTTCGACAGCTATCTGGCCCTGTTGGGCGATGATCCCCTGGACGCGGTCCACCGGGGGCTGATCGGCCGCGATGCGGTGATCGCGGGGCCGTTCGGGCCGCGCCGGATGATTTATGCCGATTACATCGCCTCGGGCCGGGCGCTGCGCCCGATCGAGGAATGGGTGATGGAACATGTCCTGCCCTGGTATGCCAACAGCCATACCGAGGCCAGCCATTGCGGCGGCACCATGACGCGGATGCGCCGCGCCGCCCGCGCCGCCATCGCCGGTTGCGTGGGGGCGGGGCCGGAACATGCCGTGATCTTTACCGGCGCGGGGGCCACGGCGGGGATCAACCGGCTGGTGCATCTGCTGGGCGCCGGTCCGGGCGCCACGGTGCTGATCGGCCCTTATGAGCATCATTCCAACATCCTGCCCTGGCGCGAAAGCGGCGCCGAGGTGATCGAGATCCCCGAAGCCCCGGCCGGCGGCCCCGATCTGGACGCCTTGCAGGCGGCACTGGATGCGGCGGGCGGCCGCGTGATCGGCAGCTTTTCGGCCGCCTCGAACGTCACCGGCACGCTGACCGATGTGGCGCGGGTGACCGCCATGCTGAAGGCCGCGGGCGCGGCGGCGGTCTGGGACTATGCCGGGGGGGCGCCCTATCTGCCCATCGATATGGGGCTGGGCATGGATGCGGTCGTGACCTCGCCGCACAAGTTCATCGGCGGGCCGGGGGCCTCGGGGGTGATGATCCTGCGCCGCGATGCGGTGGTGGTGGCGCGCCCGACATTGCCCGGCGGCGGCACCGTGCGCTTTGTATCACCCGACAGCCACGACTATTCCCTGTCGCTTGAGGCACGCGAGGAAGGCGGCACCCCGAATGTGATCGGCGATATCCGCGCGGCTCTGGTCTTTCTGACCAAGGCGGCCGTCGGACAGGCCGAAATCGACGCCCGCAATGCCGATTGGCTGGCGCTGGGAACGCAACGGCTGCGCGCGCATCCGATGATTCAGCTGCTGGGCAATCCCATCGCCGCGCGGCTGCCGTTTTTCAGCTTTCGCATCCGCGACGGGCGCGACGGGTTCATCCATCAGCAACTGGCGACGCGGATGCTGTCGGACCTGCATGGTGTTCAGGCGCGCGGCGGCTGTGCCTGTGCCGGGCCCTATGTCCACCACCTGCTGGGCCTGTCACAGGCGCAATCGCAACAGATGCGCGCGGCCATTCTGGCCGGGGATGAAATCGAAAAGCCGGGTTTCGTGCGGTTGAACCTGTGCTGGGCGGCGCCCCGCGCCGAGGTGGCGGCGATTCTGGATGCCGTCTGTGATCTGGCGGATCACGCGCCCCGGCATCTGGCGCGTTATCGATGCGACCGCGCCACCGCGATCTTTACCCCGATGGCGGCGGAATAGCGCGCATCTGCGCAACGTAATCGCGCAGCAAGGCCACGCGGCGCGGGCGGAAACTGGTCCCGCCCCGCCGCAGCGCCAGCATGCGCGGCACATGAAAGATGCGGAAATCCCCCCGCAACAGGCAATGCGCCACCAGCATGATGTGATTGTCGCCGTAAGACAGGCCCAGCGGCCAGATTTCGCGCGTGGTGGCCGCGTCTTTCAGGTCCAGATAGTCGATGATCAGGCTTTGCTCATCCCAAAGCGCCTGACGCAACAGCGCCATATCGACCTGTGGGCTGGGCAGCTCCGCCACGGGCCGGAACAGGCGCATGCTGGCATGCATGGCGTGGCGGCCCTGCGATTCGGGCAGGGTGGCGACGATGCGGGCCATGGCCTCTTGTCCGGCGCGGGTCAGATCGCTGTCGCCGATGCTGCGCAGCGACGAGATGGCCAGCATCAGCGCCTCGATCTCGAGCCGTGAAAAGCTTTGCGGCGGCAGGGCGCTGTCCTCGGTCAGGGTATAGCCCAGCCCCGCCTCGCCATCGATCAGCGCGCCCCCCGCGCGCAGGGTGGCGATGTCGCGATAAAGCTGGCGGGGGGAAACGCCGGTCTCGCCGGCCAGCCGCGCGGCGGTCACCGGCTTTGGCAGGCGGCGCAGCGCGTCCATCAGTCGCATCAGACGGTCGGTTCGTGCCATGCTGTCACCTTTTGTCAGCAGCCTCGGCGCATCGTGATCCCATTGAAACCGGAGTCCAAGATGCTGACCCTATATCACAGCCCGAAAAGCCGTTCCTCGATCATCCTCGTCCTGCTGGACGAAATGGGGATCGCAGACAAGGTGGATATCCGCCGCGTCGCCATCCCCCGCATGGATGGCAGCGGCGCCCGCGATCCGCTGAACCCCCACCCCGAGGGCAAGGTCCCCTATCTGATCAATGGCGCCGATCACATTCGCGAACGCGGCGCCATCATCGCCTATCTGACCGACATGTTCCCCGAGGCGGGCCTGGCGCCCCTGCCCGGCGACCCGGCGCGGGGCCAGTATCTGGGCTGGCTGTTCTGGTATCATGGCGTGCTGGAACCGGTCGCGATGCTTGCATTCGCCGGCATCAGCCACCCGATGATCACGGCGAGTTTCCGCGATTACGACACCGCCGTCCAGCGGCTGGACGAGGTGCTGCGCGATCAGGACTGGCTTCTGGGCGACCGCTTCAGCGCCGCCGATCTGTTGCTCGCATCGCCCTTTATCTTCTTTGGCGATCAGATGCCGGTCACGCCCGCCGTCGCCGCCTGGACGAAACGGGTTCAGTCGCGCCCGGCCATGCTGCGCGCGGCGGCCTCGGACGACTGAGTATCGGGCGCGGGGATCCTGGCCAGCTGCACCATCAGGATCCCCGCCGCCACGATCAAGGCCCCGATCACGTCCGACACCCCAAAGCGTTCCCCCAGCAGCGCCGCCGCAATGGCCACGCCAAAGATCGGCGACAGAAAATGAAAGGTCGCCGCCCGCACCGCGCCGATGCGGTTGACCAGCAAGAACCACAGCCATGTGGCGGCGATGCCCGGCGCGATCACCGTATAGGCGAATGCCAGGACAAGCTGCGCGCTCCATTCGACGGGGCGGCCCCATTCCATCACCGCCGCCGGCCCGATCAGCGCAAGCGCCCCCACCGCCATTTGCAGGCCGACGATCATCATCATGTTGCGGCTGCCGCCCGCACCGCGCGCCGCCAGCGTCGCCACGGTCAGCGCCACCACCGCCAGCAGGCACAGGACCAGCCCCGGAATGCTGAGCCCATGTTGCAGCCGCACCCCCATGATCAGCGCCACCCCGATCACCCCGGCGATCAGCCCCGCAATGGCGATGGGCCGCAGCCGCTCGCCATAGACGATCCAGCCCAGAAACGCGACCAGAAGCGGCATCATCGAGGCGATGATGGCGGCGGCCGAGGCCTCGATGAACTGCATCGCGATCCAGTTCAGGCCCAGATAAAGCGCATTCTGGCACAGGCCGAATATGATCACCGTGCGCCATTCCGCCCGGCTGAGCCGCCAGCTCTGGCCCATCGCGCGGGCCAGCGCGACGGCGACGACGGCCGACAGGGCAAAGCGGATCACCAGCGCCGTCAGCGGCGGCGCGGCGGTCACGATCATCCGCGTGGTGGTAAAGGCCGAGGCCCACATCAGCGCAAAGCCGAAGCCCATCAGAATGGCCTTGAAATCCATGCGCGCCCCCGCCTGTCCACCCCCCTTGGGCTAACAGATGGGCGGACAGGTGCAAGGGGGCGCACCGCATGCCAGCCATGGCGCCCGCGCCGGGAATATGTGGACCCGCCCCCCCACATTGGCCCCAACGCGCCCCATTCCCCGCCGCCACGTTAGGGATTGGTAAAGGCTGTTTTCCGGCAAGACTTGACGCGATGCCTCTTTGCGCCGGAAAATCAATGCCATGGACAGGGCTGCGCTACCGTGCCGCCCGGCCATGGCGAACGAGGAACAGCGTGGACGTCCTGAACTTTCTTGCCCATCTGATGAGCGGCGCAACGCTGTTGCTGTTCGCGGTGCGCTTCATGCGCATCGGCATCGAACGGCTGTGGAGCCCGCGCATCCGCAAGAACCTCAGCGGCCACACCTCGGCGCCATCGCTTCTGGCCAAGGGGGCGGGGCTTGGCTTTCTGATGCAGGGCGCGACCGTGGTCATGCTGATGGCGGCAGGGCTGGCCGGCAGCGGGACCATCCCGCTGCTTTCGGCGGCGCTGCTGGCGGTGGGCGCGGATTTCGGCTCGGCGCTGGCGGTGCAGTTCCTGACCCTGCCGGTGGGTGCCATCGGGCCGCTGGCGATCCTGATCGGGGGCTGGCTTTACCTGAACGCCAGCGAACCCGACCGGCGCAATTTCGGGCGCGTCATCCTTGGGCTTGGGCTGGTGTTTCTGTCGCTGTCGCTGATCCGTCAGGCGGTGGCCCCGCTGCAACAATTCGCCGGCGCGGGAACGGTTCTGGCCTATCTGAACGGCGATCCGGTGACGGCCGCGATCCTGGGCCTGATACTGGCGCTGGCCATGCATTCCAGCCTGGCCGCGATCCTGACGGCGCTTGCCTTTGCGAGCCATGGCGATCTGGGCGTGATCGGGGGGCTGGGCTTTGTCATCGGCTGCAATATCGGCAGTGCGCTTTTGCCCGTCTGGCTCTTGCGCGCCGATCATGGCGAGGCGGCAAGCGTGGCAAAATCCGTCGCCGCCTTGCGGGTCTCGCTTGGCGCGCTTTGCCTTGCGGCGCTGTCCGTGCCCTATTGGGACGCCGAATTTCTGGCATCGCTGCCGGTTTATCGCACCCTGTTGATGGCGCATCTTGGTTTCAACCTGATGCTGATGCTGCTTTCGCCGACGCTTCCGGCGATCCTGCGGCTTTTCCCCGTCACCGAAACCGATGCCGAGGAAGAGCGCATCCTTTTGCCCGAAAACGAACAGGATCCGCGCTTTCTGGCCGCCGCGCTGCGCGGACAGGTCAACCGCATGCTGGAATTGCTGATCCAGATGTTCGAGACGGCGACCGGCCATTCCGGCAATCTTGCCGATATCGACGCGCTGGAAACGCGGCTGAACCGGGCGCTGTCACGGTTGCGCGAAACCTATGCCCGGCTGCCGGAAATGCCCGAAGAGGACGCGCAGGACATTCGCCAGATCATGGATTTCGCCATCCGCATCGAGGCCTCGGGCGACCTTCTCAGCGGCAAGTACGCCGCCATCCGGCGCGAGGCCGAGCGCCGCGAATTCGTCTTTACCGAGGCCGGCGAGGCCGAGATCGCCACCCTGACCGATCAGGTCCGCCGGGGCATGGTGCTGGCCCGCCACGTCTTTTGGAGCGGCGATCCCGCCGCCGCCCGCGATCTGGTCCTGCACAAGCAATATGTCACCAATCTGGAAGCCGACAGCAAACGCCAGCACCTGATCCGCGTCCGCAGCGGCAATCTTTTGAGCCTTGCCTCCAGCGACGGCCACCTGGAACTGGTGGCGGCGCTGAAATCCATCAACAGCAAGCTGGCGACCATCGGCTATGCCGTGCTCGACAAAAGCGGCGAGCTGGCCAATACCCGCCTTAAGGCCAAGGCCGGGGCGCAGGACCTTTAACCGCCCATCCCGGCCACGGAGGGCGCGCGGATCACGGGCCGGCGGACGGCTGGACAAACCGGGGTCCAGATACGCAAAAGGCCCCGGCAAAATGCTTCGGGGCCTCAGCAGGGCGTCGGATCCGGGAAGCGTCAGCGCATGGCGCGCGACGCGTCCCCGAAAACAATCAGATCAGGCGTTGACGCTGTCTTTCAGCGCTTTCGCGATCGTGACCTTGACCACCTTGTCGGCGGGCTTCGTCATCATTTCCTGGGTCTGCGGGTTGCGAACCTGACGCTCGGGACGCGCGCGGCAAGCGACTTTGCCGATGCCCGGCAGCGTGACGGCGCCACCATCAGCGACGGTTTTCGACACGATCGCCGACAGCGCGTCCAGCGCGGCCGATGCGGTCTTCTTGTCGCTGCCCATTTCTTCGGCCAGCGTGGCCACGAGCTGGGTTTTGGTCATCGGTTTCGAAGCGGCCTGAGCCATTGTCTGTCTCCTCGTTGTTCCCCGTTCGGGAAATTTTCGGACGCCACCTTGGCGGCATGAAAGTCGCTACACAAGCTTTTTGCGCATAGTTCAAGCTTTTTCCTTTATTTTCGCCTGCGAGACGCCGCGAAAATGGCAGAAAAGCGCCTTGTCACAGGAAAGCGGTCTCATTGAACGACCGCAGCTTGCGCGAATGGATGCGTTCCAGGGGTGTGGCGCGCAGCTTTTCCATCGCACGAATCCCGATCAAAAGATGGTTCGCGACCTGTGTGCGATAGAAATCCGTGGCCATGCCCGGCAGCTTCAGCTCGCCATGAAGCGGCTTGTCGCTCACGCAAAGCAGGGTGCCGTAGGGCACGCGAAAACGAAAGCCGTTGGCCGCGATGGTGGCGCTTTCCATATCCAGCGCGACCGCCCGCGATTGCGACAGCCGCTGCACCGGACCGGACTGGTCGCGCAACTCCCAGTTGCGGTTGTCGATGGTGGCGACGGTGCCCGTCCGCATGATGCGTTTCAGGTCATAGCCGTCCAGCTGGGTGACCTCGGCCACCGCATCCTGCAATGCGACCTGCACCTCGGCGAGGGCCGGGATCGGCACCCAGACCGGCAGATCGTCGTCGAGAACGTGATCCTCGCGCAGATAGGCATGGGCCAGCACGAAATCGCCCAGCCGCTGGCTGTTGCGCAGCCCCGCGCAATGGCCGACCATCAACCAGGCATGCGGGCGCAGGACCGCGATATGGTCGGTCGCGGTCTTGGCGTTCGAGGGGCCGACCCCGATATTGACGAGCGTGATGCCATCGCCATCGGGCCGTTTCAGGTGATAGGCCGGCATTTGCGGCATCTTGGCGCCGGTGGCGATGATGTCCTCGGCACGCTCGATCACCTGATTTCCGGGCGCGACGAATTCGGTATAGCCGGAATTCGGATCCGCAAGGGCGCGGCGGGCAAAGGCCTCGAATTCGTCGACATAGAACTGATAGTTGGTGAACAGGACAAAGTTCTGGAAATGCTCGGGCAAGGTCGCGGTGTAATGCGACAGCCGCGCCAGCGAGTAATCCACCCGCTGCGCGGTAAAGGGCGCAAGCGGCAGACTGCCATCCGGGTTCGCGCCCGCCGTGCCGTTCACGATGTCGTCGTTCATCGTGTTCAGGTCCGGCACGTCAAAGACATCGCGCAGGGAATAGCTCAGCACCCCCTCTTGCGGGACGTTCAGATCGCTTTGCGTGGCGACCGCGAAATGCACCGGCATCGGGGTGTCGCTGTCGCCCACGCTGACCCGCACGCCGTGGTTTTTCATCACCAGCCCGATCTGTTCGGTCAGATAGCCGCGAAACAGATCCGGCCGCGTGATCGAGCTGGCATAGACGCCCGGCACCGAGACATGGCCAAAGGACAGCCGGGAATCCATCTTGGTGTGGTCGGGAATGTTGAACCGCAATTCGGGGTAAAAGGCCCGGTAGCGCGCCTTGGGCTGGCGCCCGGCCAGCGTTTCGACAAAATGCCGCAGCAGGAAATCGGCCGCGCGGTCATATAGCTGGGTCAGCCGCTCGACCGCGGCGGCGGCATCATCGAAATATTCCGGCACGGCGGGTTCGGGGGTTTCCAGGGGCAGGGTCCGGTGTTCGGTCATGGCGCGTTCTCCAGTTTCGCAAGACTGTGCCAGCGCGAACGAGGGGTGGCAAGGCGCCGCCGCCCCACCTATCTGATGGTCAAAGGAGCTAACCCATGCAGTTTTCCATCCTTGATCTGGCCGTCGTGGCCGAAGGTTCCGACGCCCGGCAGGCCATCGCCAATTCCGTCGCGCTGGCACAGGCCGCCGAGGGCTGGGGCTATCACCGTTTCTGGCTGGCCGAACATCACAACATGCCCGGCATCGCCAGCGCCGCGACCTCGGTGCTGATCGATCATGTGGCGGGCAATACGCGCAAGATCCGCGTCGGCGCGGGCGGGATCATGCTGCCCAATCACGCGCCATTGGCGATCGCCGAACAGTTCGGGACGCTGGCCACCATCCATGGCGACCGCATCGACCTTGGGCTGGGGCGCGCGCCGGGCGGCGATGGCGCGGTCATGCATGCGCTGCGCCGCTCGATGCAGCGCAACGAGGATTTCCCCAATGATGTCGTCGAGTTGCTGCGCTATCTGGGCCCCGGCCAGCCCGGCAGCCCCGTCGCCGCGCATCCCGGTCAGGGCACGCAGGTGCCGGTCTGGATCCTGGGTTCGTCGCTTTACGGCGCCAGTCTGGCGGCGGCGCTTGGCCTGCCCTATGCCTTTGCCAGCCATTTCGCGCCCGGCGATCTGGATCAGGCGGCGCAGCTTTACCGCGAACGGTTCCAGCCAACCGAGTTCGGCGAAAAGCCCCGTTTCATGCTGGCCGTGAATGTCATCGCCGCCGAGACCGACGATCAGGCCCGGCGCCTGCGCAGCAGCCAGCAGATCAGCTTTGCCCGGCTGCGGCTGGGCACGCCCGGCCTGTTGCCGCCGCCGGTCGATGACGTGCTCGACGCGATCCCGGTGCGCATCCTGCCCACGGTCAATGCCGCACTTGCCATCAGCGCCGTAGGCTCGGCCGAAACGGTCGCGGCGGAACTCGACGCGCTGATCGCCCGCTATCGACCCGATGAGATGATCCTTGTCGGCAATATATTCGACCAAGAGGCGCGGCAGCGCTCGTTCGCCATGGCCGCCGAAATCCTGCGGGGGCGGGCATGAAGGCGCTGATCCTTGGCCATGGCTACACCGCCGGTTTCCTGACCCCGCTTTTGCGGGCCGAGGGTTGGCAGGTCACCGGTACCACCCGCGATGCGCCCGACCGGCTGCGCGCGGCGGGGGCCGCCCCGCTGTTATGGCCCGGGGATGAGGACCGCGTGCGCGAGGCGATCGCCGGGGCGGACGCGATCCTGATCTCGGCCGGGCCGGATGGGGGCCGCGATCCCGCGCTTGCGGATTTCGCCGCCGATTTCGCCCGCGCCCGCCCACGCTGGCTGGGCTATCTGTCGACGACCGGGGTTTACGGCGACCGCGATGGCGGCTGGGTGGACGAGGGGTCGGAGCTTGCGCCATCGACCCGGCGCGGGCGCGACCGCGTGGCCGCCGAACAGGCCTGGCAGGACCTGGCCGCGCGCCATGACCTGCCGCTGCATATCTTTCGGCTGGCGGGGATTTATGGCCCCGGTCGCGGCCCGTTCGCCAAGCTGCGCGCGGGCACGGCGCGGCGCATCGTCAAGCCAGGGCAGATATTCTCGCGCATCCATGCCGCCGATATCGCGCAGGTGCTGCTCGCCTCGATCCACGCGCCGCGTCCGGGCGGGGTCTATAATGTCTGCGACGACGACCCCGCGCCGCCCGAGGCGGTGATCGGACATGCCGCCGAATTGCTGGGCCTGCCCCTGCCCCCGGCCGAGGATTACGCCACTGCCGACATGACCCCGATGGCGCGCAGCTTTTATGCCGAAAGCAAGCGTGTCTCGAACGATCTGATCAAGCGCGAACTGGGGGTGCGGCTGATCTATCCCGACTATCGCGCCGGGCTGGCCGCCCTGTTGCGGGCCGAGAACGCGCCCACCTAGGGCGCGATCGAGCAACAGCCGGTCAGCATCCGCGATGGCATGTCCTGCCCGTCAAGGATGACGGTGACGGTCAGCGCATAGCGGCGATCCGACATGCCGTCCGAGCATTGGCGCGGCTGCATCACGGCGGTCAGCCGGCCCTTGTCGTCGCCCGCGATCATGCCGCGCATCGGATCACCCTCGATCCCGCGATCCATGACGGTGCGCAGCGACAGCTTGCGGTCGGGCTGATCCGGCTCGGTGAATGTCAGCGCGTTTTCGACCGTATCCAGCGACCAGAAGGGTTCGGTCCCCCCGCAGCTCAGCGACAGGGGCAGCGAGGCCGGCTTCCAGACCGAAGCCTGCGGTTTCAAAAACCGCAGCGCCACCCAGCCCGAACCTTCGTCCAGATTCACCCGCCCCCATTTGCCGGTGCTGTCGCGCCCGACCAGCTCGACCCCCTTGGCGGTCGAGGCGAGTGTGCCGATGATCTCGGCCTGACCATCCGGGGCGGCGCGCACGTTCAGCTTGTCCCAGGTTTCGACGACGGTCACGTCATAGAGGTTCGGCAGCCGCTCTTGCGCCGCAACGGCCAGCGGCGCGGCCATCAGAAACCCGGTCAGAACAAATCGCAGCATACCATCCCCCCAAAACTTCGGCCATCAATCCAGATCAAAGAAATTCGCCACGCTCACGCCCGCTTTTCCCCGATCTGCGCCACGCCCAACACCTCGAGCACCTTGGCCTCGATATCGGGGGCGGACATGCGGGCCGCGCGATACATGGATTCGGGGCTTGCGTGGTCGATGAACGTGTCGGGCAGCACCATCTGGCGGAAACGCAGGCCACGGTCAAAGACGCCCTCATCGGCCAGAAGCTGCGCGACAAGGCTGCCGAAACCGCCGACCGCGCCCTCTTCGATGGTGATCAGCGCCTCGTGGCTCGCGGCAAGGCGCAGGATCAGATCGCGGTCCAGCGGTTTGGCGAAGCGCGCATCCGCCACGGTGGGGGAAATGCCGCGCGCGGCCAGCGCCTCACGCGCGCGCATGGCCTCGGACAGGCGGGTGCCAAAGGACAGGATCGCGACGCGCGCGCCCTCGGCCACGATGCGGCCGCGACCGATTTCCAGCACGGTGCCGCGTTCGGGCATGTCGACGCCGGTGCCCTCGCCGCGCGGATAGCGGAATGCGATGGGGCCGCTGTCGTGGGCGGCGGCGGTCGCGACCATATGCACAAGCTCGGCCTCATCGGCGGCGGCCATCACCACCATGCCGGGCAGGTTCGCGAGAAAGGCGATGTCATAGGCGCCGGCATGGGTGGCGCCATCCGCGCCGACCAGCCCGGCGCGGTCGATGGCGAAGCGCACCGGCAGGCGCTGGATCGCGACATCATGCACGATCTGGTCATAGCCGCGTTGCAGGAATGTCGAATAAAGCGCGCAGAACGGCTTCATGCCGCCCGCCGCCAGCCCCGCCGAAAAGGTCACGGCATGCTGTTCGGCGATGCCCACGTCGAAACAGCGGCGCGGAAACCGTTCCGCAAAGAGGTTGAGCCCGGTGCCGTCGGGCATGGCGGCGGTGACGGCGACGATCTTGTCGTCGCGCGCCGCCTGATCGACCAGCGCGCGCGCGAATACCGAGGTATAGCTGGGCGCGTTCGATTTCGCCTTGGCCTGCGCGCCGGTCATCACGTCGAATTTCGCCGTCGCATGGCCCTTGTCGGCGGCGCGTTCGGCGGGGGCATAACCCTTGCCCTTTTTCGTCACCGCATGGATCAGGACCGGCCCGGTGGCCCGCGTCTTGACCGTGCGCAACAGCGCCAGAAGCTGGTCGAGGTCGTGACCATCGACCGGGCCGACATAGGAAAAGCCCAGCTCTTCGAACAGCGTGCCGCCAACGGTCATGCCCTTGAGCATTTCCTTGGCGCGGCGCGCGCCCTCTTGCAGGGGCGAGGGCAGGAAGCCCACCGCACCCTTGGCCACCGCCTTCAGGTCCTGAAACGGCCCCTCGGCGTAAAGCCGGGTCAGATAGCTGGACAGCGCCCCCACCGGCGGCGCGATGGACATTTCGTTGTCGTTCAGCACCACGAACAGCCGCTTGCCAAGGTGGCCGGCATTGTTCAGCGCCTCGAAGGCCATGCCGGCGGACATGGCGCCGTCGCCGATCACCGCGATGGCGTCGCCCGGATCGCCGCCCAGTTCGCGCGCCATGGCAAAGCCCAGCGCCGCGCTGATCGAGGTCGAGCTGTGCCCGGCCCCGAACGGGTCATAGGCGCTTTCCGAACGCTTGGTGAACCCGGAAAGGCCGCCTTCGGTCCGCAGGGTGCGGATGCGGTCGCGGCGGCCGGTCAGGATCTTGTGCGGATAGCACTGGTGGCCCACGTCCCAGATGATCTTGTCGCGCGGCGTGTCAAAGACCGCATGCAGCGCCACGGTCAGTTCCACGACCCCCAGCCCGGCGCCCAGATGGCCGCCGGTGACGGAAACGGCGCTGATCGTTTCCGCCCGCAGATCGTCGGCAAGCTGGCGCAGCTCGCGGTCGGTCAGGGTCTTGAGGTCCGACGGCAGGTTCACCCGGTCAAGGACGGGTGTCGCGGGACGGTCGGCGGAAACGTCATGGGTCATGGCTTGCCCCTTTTGTCTGGGCGGGCTGTCAGGCGTCGCGTTCGATAACGAAACGCGCAAGCTGCCGCAAGTTCGCCGCCGCGTCGCCATAGGGTTCAAGCGCCGATTCGGCGCCCCGGATCAGCTTGCGCGCCTTGTCCTGCGCGCCCTCCAGACCCAGCAGCGACACGAAGGTGGCCTTGTTCGCGGCATCGTCCTTGCCGGTGCGCTTGCCGGTTTCGGCCTCGTCGCCGGTCACGTCCAGAATGTCGTCCTGAATCTGGAAGGCAAGGCCCAGATTGCGGGCATATTCGGCCAGCGCCTCGGGGTCCTGCCCGGCCAGCACGGCGCCCGCCGTGGCCGAAAACTGGATCAGCGCCCCGGTCTTGGCCTGCTGAAGCCGCTTGATCGCCACGATATCCAGCGGCTCAAGCGCGGTTTCGGCGGCGATATCCTGCGCCTGGCCCCAGACCATGCCGCGCGCGCCCACCGCCTCGGCAAAGCCTTGCAGCAGCGTGAGCCGGGTTTCCGGCGTGCCGATGCGGGCATCGGTCAGCAGGCCAAAGGCCAGCGTCTGAAGCGCGTCGCCGGCCAGAATCGCGGTCGCCTCGGACCATTGCACATGCACGGTCGGCAAGCCCCGGCGCAGGTCGTCGTCATCCATCGCGGGCAGGTCGTCATGGACAAGGCTATAGGCGTGCAGCGCCTCGACCGCCGCGGCGACGGGCAGCGCGGCGCTGTCCTCGACCCCGAAAAGCCGCGCCGATTCCATCACCAGAAACGCCCTGACCCGCTTGCCGCCGATGCAGGCATAGCGCATGGCGTCGGTCAGTTCGCCCGGCGGCAGGTTGGCCATGGCGTCCTCAAGCGCGGTCTGGACCTGCGCCTTCACCTCATCAAGCCGGTCCTGCATCACAGGCCCTCGACCGGGGTGGTGCCGCCCGGCTGGCCATTCGCGGCCAGCGTGATCTTTTCGACGCGCTCTTCGGCCTGACGCAGCACGGCGTCGCAATGCCGGCGCAGCGCGGCGCCGCGTTCGTAAAGGGCAATCGATTCCTCAAGCGTGGCTTCGCCGTGTTCCAGCTTGCCGACCGTCGCCTCAAGCTCTTTCATCGCCTCTTCGAAGGACATGTTGTTGATCTCGGTCACGCGGCCGTCTCCTTCAGAACCTCGACATGGGCACGCGCCGAGCGGCCCAAAGCCGCCAGATCATAACCGCCTTCCAGCGCCGACACCACCGGGGCCGCGCAGGCACGGCCCGTGTCGCAGATCATCCGGGTAATTGCGGCAAAATCACGCTCGCGCCACATCAGGCTGGCCAGCGGGTCGTCGGCATGGGCGTCGAACCCGGCCGAGACCAGAATCAGTTGCGGCCGCCAGTCCAGCACCCGCGCGCAGATGCGCTGCCAGACCTCGCGCGCCTCGGCGCCGGTATGGCCCGAGGGCAGCGGCACGTTCACGATCTGGCCATGCGCGCCCCGTTCGGACGCGGCGCCAGTGCCCGGATAAAGCGGCGCCTGATGGGTCGAGGCGAACATCGCCCGGCCTTCGTCCCACAAAAGATCCTGCGTGCCGTTGCCGTGATGGACGTCGAAATCCAAGACCGCCACCCGGTCCAGCCCGTGATGGTCCAGCGCCCGCAAGGCCCCCAGCGCGACATTGGAAAACAGGCAAAAGCCCATGGCCCGCGCGCGTTCGGCG
This sequence comes from Paracoccus sp. (in: a-proteobacteria), assembly GCA_046348875.1. Lineage (GTDB taxonomy): Bacteria > Pseudomonadota > Alphaproteobacteria > Rhodobacterales > Rhodobacteraceae > Paracoccus. Next base: position 43,246 of record JAXMDJ010000026.1, on the reverse strand, counting down.
TGATGGCCGGGCGGGCGCATGGCGACGAAGGCGTTCGCGGCCTCGCCCGCCAGCACGGCATCGACCGCCGCGCAGACGCCGCCGACGGCATGGCGCGCGGCCGTCAGGCTGCCCGGCGACAGGTGGGTGTCCGAATCCAGCATCGACCAGCCCTGATCGGGGGTCTTGCGGTCCAGCCGTTCCAGATAGGCGGCGGGATGGCCGCGCAGGATGTCGGCGTCATCCGCGTCGGGCGCATCGCGGCGGATCAGGTCAAGCCCGTCCAGCGCGCCCAGCACCGCGTCCAGCCGCGCCACCTGTTCGGGATGGCCGGGAGGCGTCGCATGGGAATACCCCGAAGGGTGCGTGTAAAGCAGCGTCATCGCCGATCCATTATGCTGCGGTGGGGCGGGACGGCAAGCGTTCCGCGGCGCGCGCCCGCGCGTCGGGCGCAGGCATGCCTAGAACATGGTGTTTTCATTGGCCGAGGTTTCGGGCACCGGCTGAACGACATCCCAATGCTCGACGATCTTGCCATCCTTGACGCGGAAGATATCGACGATGGCCTCGCCCCGATCCTGGGCGTTCTGCACCGAATTGTTGTGCAGCCAGACCAGATCGCCGTCGGCGGCCGAGCGCACGACCCTGGCGCGGGCCTCGGGGTTGTCCTTGAAATACTGGGTGAAATAGGAAACGAAGGGTTCCTTGCCATCGGGCACATAGGGGTTGTGCTGCTTGTAATCCTCGGTCAGGACGGCGGCGCCTTCCTTGACCATGTGCTGGTTGAAGACCTTGTCGTAGAAATCGACCACCAGCTTGCGGTTGGCCTCTTCCCGGGCGGTATCGCGGACTTCCTGCGCCATGGCGGGCGCGGCAAGGCCGGCTGTCAGGATCGCGGCAGCAAGCAGGGGTGTCACGGCTTTCATCGATATCCTCGTCGTTTTCAGGTCAAGGGACAGAAAAGCAGATCGCCATGCCGCGGGGAAATGAATTTTCCCACACGGCTTCGGCATGTATTCACTGCATCATGCAGGCCGACTTGCATCCGCGCGCAGCCGCATGCCGTCATGGCCGGTGATCGCGACCTCGACCAGCGCGCCTTCGGGCATGTCGCGGTCAAAGGCAACTTCGGTGAAATGTTCGGTCCGGGCAAGGCGCGGGCCTTCGGTCAGCACAAGCCGCGTCTGGCCAAGCTGCGCGTCAAGATGGCGGCCCAGCGCCGCATCGCCCGCCGCGCGCAGCCTTGCGGCGCGGTCCTTGATCGCGGGGCCGGGGACGCGCGGCATCCGCGCGGCAGGCGTGCCCTTGCGCGCCGAATAGGGAAAGACATGCAGGAAGGTCAGGCCGCAATCCTCGACCAGCTTCAGGCTGTTGTCGAACATCGCCTCGGTCTCGGTGGGGAAACCGGCGATGATATCGGCGCCAAAGACGATGCCGGGGCGCAGCTTGCGCGCCTCCTCGCAAAAGCGGATGGCGTCGTCGCGCAGGTGGCGGCGCTTCATCCGCTTCAGGATCATGTCGTCGCCGGCCTGCAAGGACAGGTGCAGATGCGGCATCAGGCGCGGCTCGGTCGCGATCGCCAGCATCAGGTTTTCGTCCGCCTCGATCGAGTCGATGGAACTGATGCGCAGGCGCGGCAGGTCGGGGACCAGCCGCAGGATGCGCATGACCAGATCGCCCAGCCGCGGCGTGCCCGGCAGGTCGGCGCCCCAACTGGTCAGGTCGACGCCGGTCAGCACCACCTCGTTGAAGCCGCGGTCGCGCAGGCGCTTGATCTGCTCGACCACCACACCCGCCGGGACGCTGCGGGAATTGCCGCGGCCAAAGGGGATGATGCAGAAGGTGCAGCGGTGGTCGCAGCCGTTCTGCACCTGCACATAGGCGCGGTGGCGGCCAAAGCCGTCGATCAGATGCCCGGCGGTTTCCTTGACCGACATGATGTCGTCGACCTGCACCTTTTCGGTGTCGCCGATCAGGTCGGGCGCCTGCATCTGCGCCCATGTCTGGGGCTGCATCTTTTCGTGGTTGCCGATGACGCGCGTGACCTCGGCCATGGCGGCGAAGGTCTCGGGCTCGGTCTGGGCGGCGCAGCCGGTAACGATGACCGGCGCGCCGGGGTTTTCGCGGGCAAGGCGGCGAATCTCTTGCCGGGCCTTGCGCACGGCCTCGGCCGTCACGGCGCAGGTGTTCACGATCACCGCGCCTTGCAGGCCGGCGGCCTCGGCCATTTCGCGCATGGCCTCGGTCTCATAGGCGTTCAGCCGGCAGCCGAGGGTCGCAAAGACGGGCGGCTTGGCGTTCATCCCCGCCAGACCCCGTCAAAGACATAGGCGGTCGGGCCGGTCATCCAGACGCCGTCCTCGCGCCAGTCGATTTCAAGCTGGCCGCCCGGCACGTTGACCGTGACGCGCCGCCCGGTCAGCCCGCGCCGCGCCGCCGCGACCACCGCCGCGCATGAGCACGACCCCGAGGCCAGCGTGATCCCCGCGCCCCGTTCCCAGATGCGCAGGATGATTTCCTGGGGCGAGACGACCTGCACGACCTCGACATTGGTGCGCTGCGGGTAAAGCGGGTGATGTTCGTGGACCGGGCCGAAGCTTTCCAGATCGACCGCATCGGCGTCGGACACGAAAAAGGTCATGTGCGGATTGCCCATGCCCGTCGCCACCGGGTCGCCCGCGATGGGCAGGTGCAGCGTGTCGATATCCCTGGCCAGCGGAATCTTCGCCCAGTCCAGCACCGGCGGCCCCATATTGACGCGCGTCAGGCCATGGCCCGCGTCCTCGGCCAGAAGAACCGCGTGATCGGTCTGAAGCCGCAGGGTCCTTGCCCCCGATTCGTCCATCAGGAAGCGCGCAACGCAGCGCGTGGCATTGCCGCAAGCCGCCGAGAACGAGCCGTCGGCATTGAAAAACACCAGCCTCGCGTCGGTATCCTGCCCGGGCAGGATGACGGCAAGCTGGTCGAAGCCGACGCCGCGATGGCGGTCGGCGATGGCCGCGACGGTGGCGGCATCGGGCAGATCGCCGGTCTTGCGACCGTCGATCACGACGAAATCGTTGCCAAGCCCGTGCATCTTCATGAAGGGCAGGCCAAGGTTTTGCTGGCGTTCCATGACGGGCACATACCCCCGCCGGAAAGATTCTGCCAGAGGCGGCGATTTTTCCGCTTGACCCGCCCCGCGCCCACAACTAGTTAGCCGCCCTGTGATGTGGGCCCATAGCTCAGTTGGTAGAGCAACTGACTTTTAATCAGTGGGTCACAGGTTCGAATCCTGTTGGGCTCACCACTGAAATCATTGTCGTGCGATGCTGGTAAGTGCCGCGAACAACAGTGAAACTATCTCAGACGACACGCAAGATTATCTCAACCGGTGAGAGCGCCGATTTTGAGGTCGTTTTTGCGGACATGGAAAAGCGCCGCCGAACCAGTCGACGGGGCACATGGTTCGGCGCGCGCGGGTCAGATCGAGATGATGGGCGCCGCCTCCCGACGCAGATAGATCTTGCTGCAACGTTCCGACAACTGGATTGACCAGACTTCCGCATCGTCCAGACGGACGGTGACATGCTTGGCCTACATTCCCAGCTTTTATGCCATCAGACCAAGCGGGAGGTAGCGGTCAAGGACCCGCTCCTCCTCTTCCGGCGCAACCAGCGACATGTATTGGCACGTCCGCGGGTGACGGGCTTCGGTGCTGGCGATCACGCCTTTCCCAAGCAAAAGGCCGACAGTCGAGCAGTTGATATGCAGCCGCTTTCGCAGATCGTTGCGGCTCAGGCCAATCAACGTCGCGGCTTCGAATCTCTCCGGAACTTCGGCCAAGTCCAGATGCAGCGTCGCCAGACCATGAATGCCACGCAGCCGCCTGAGCTACTCCCCAACTATTGGACACTTTCCAGAGCGATTTGAGCTACTGCCCGGCATCCGCTTGCAGCCCGGCGAACCTTTGCCGCAGCAGCGCCAGTTTCGGCTCGATATAGGCGTCGCAGAATGGCCCTTCGCGGTTGCGGGTGTAATAGTCCTGAAACCGCGCATCCGAGGGCCTGAAGGCGCGGAACGGCAGGACTTCGGTCACGAAGCTGCTGTCGGTCTGCCGGGCAAGCAGGTCGATGATCCGGCGCGCCGCCTCGCCGTCGGTGTCGTCATGGACATAGACGGCGCTGCGGTATTTGCCGCGCATCTTGTGGCGCGAGGTGCTGGAATGGGTGGCCAAATGCACCGCGATCAGGTCCTCGAAGCCGATCACGGCCGGATCCCAGGTCACCGCCACCGCCTCGGAAAAGCTGTCATGCGGCGGGTCCGAGGCGATGAAGCCCTGCGCGACCTCAAGCATGCCGCGAAGCGACTGGAACACCGCCTCGGTGCACCAATGGCATCCGCCGCCAAAACCCGCGCGCTGCTGCATTCCCTGGACCTTGACCGTTGGGGCGCCCGGCGTCAGTCGCCGGGCCGATGGTTGCCGTTCAGCACGATCCCGGCGCATTTCGCAATCGCGATTTCGCGCAATACGCGATATCGGCACAAGGCGGGGGCCGGAATGCGTGGGTCACTGCCGGTGGCGCAGCGCCTCGACCAGCAGGGTCAGCGCCGGCGAGTTGTAGCGCCGGCTCGGGTAATAAAGGTGATAGCCGGGGAAAGTCGGGGACCAGTCGTCCAGCACCCGGATCAGGCGGCCATCGGCGAGGTAGGGCAGAACCTGATCCTCGGGCAGCCAGGCAAGGCCCAGCCCCGCCAGCACCGATGACAGCCGCATGGGCAGGTTGTTCAGGACAAGCTGGCCCTCGCAGCGGACATTCACCTCGCGTCCGGCCCTCTCGAAGTTCCAGACAAACAGCCCGCCCGAGGTCGGCATCTGCATGTTGATGCAGTTATGCGCCACAAGATCCTGCGGCACGCGCGGCACCGGATGGCGGGCGAAATAGGCGGGCGACCCCACGACGACCATGCGCATGTCCGGCCCGATGCGCAGGGCGATCATGTCCTTCGCGACCTGATCGCCAAGGCGGATGCCGGCATCATAGCCTTCGGCGGCGATGTCGGTCAGGCCGTTATCGACGATGACCTCGATCTTCACGTCGGGGTAGTCGGGCAACAGCTTCGCCAGCGCGGGTTGCAGGATGCTGACGGCGGAATGTTCGCCCGCGGTGACGCGCAGGGTCCCGGCGGGCTTGTCGCGCAGTTCGGCAAGGGCCGCGACCTCGGCCCGGATCTCCTCCAGCCGGGGGGCGAGGGTGGCCAGCAGCCGCGCCCCCGCTTCGGTCGGCGAGACACTGCGCGTGGTCCGCGTCAACAGGCGCAGGCCCAGCCGGGCCTCAAGGTTCCTGACCGTCTGGCTTAGCGCCGAGGGCGAGACGCCCAGCTTCGCCGCCGCGCGGGTAAAGCTTTTCTCGCGCGCGACCGAGGCGAACGCGGCAAGGTCGTTGAAGTCCATTTGTAAGCTCTACTTAAAACGACATGCGGATTATCGTCGATTATCGCATGACCAGCCATCCCCTATCTTCACGGCAACCGGCCCAACCGGGCTGTCGACGATGAAAGGATACAAGCATGGCAGACGATCAGCAGCCGAACCGTCGCGGGTTTCTGGGCGCGGCGATGGGTCTTGCCGCCGCGCCCCTGCTGGCCGGCATCACGCCTGCCGCCGCGCAACCCGCGCCCACCCCGCCTGACCGGCGGATGCTGGGCGGACTTGAGGTTTCGGCCATCGGCCTTGGCGTCCAGAACATGAGCCGCACTTACCAGACCACCATCCCCACCCGGTCCGAGATGATCGCCATTATCCGCGCTGCCCATGATCGCGGCGTCACCTTCTTCGACGCCGCCGAGGCCTATGGCCCGCACGAGGTCGAGCGTATTCTGGGCGAGGGCATCGCCCCCTTCCGCGACCGTGTCGCCATCACCTCGAAATTCGGCTGGGACATCGACCTTGAAACCGGCGTACGGCGCCCCGGCGTCATCAGCCGTCCCGAGCGGATCAAGCTGGCGGTCGAGGGCATGTTGAAACGCCTGAACACCGACCGGATCGACCTGCTTTACCAGCATCGCGTCGACCCCAAGGTGCCCATCGAGGACGTGGCCGGCGCCGTCCGCGACCTCATGGATCAGGGCAAGGTGCTGCATTGGGGGCTGTCGGAAATGGGCCTTGGCACGCTGCGCCGCGCCCATGCGGAACTGCCCGTCGCGGCCGTGCAGAACGAATATTCGATGCTCTGGCGCGGGCCCGAGGCGGAGCTGATCCCGCTCTGCGAGGAACTCGGCATCGGGTTCGTCCCGTGGAGCCCGCTTGGCGTCGGCTTCCTGACCGGCGCCATCGACGCCCGCACCCGCTTCGCCGAGGGCGACATTCGCGGCATCGAGACGCGCTTCGCGCCTGCGAACCTGTCCGCGAACCTTGCGCTGGTGACGCTGCTGGGCGACTGGGCGGCGCGCAAGTCCGCGACTCGCGGGCAGGTCGCGCTGGCTTGGCTGATGGCGCAAAAGCCGTGGATCGTGCCGATCCCGGGCAGCACACAGATGGCGCATATGCTGGAAAATACCGGCGCGGCCGCAATCAGCTTCACGCCCCCGGAACTTGACGAGTTGACCGCTGCCGTCCGGGCCGTCGACATTCAGGGCCAGCGTCTGCCCGACGCCGTGCTGGCCTATTCCAATGTCGAAGCCCCTTCCCGCAACTAAAGGAGAGAGTCATGAAATTCAGAAAACTCGGAAACCTCGAAGTCTCGGCCCTTGGTCTTGGCTGCATGGGCATGACCGGCGCTTATGGCGCGGCCCCCGACCGGGGCGAAATGATCGGCCTGTTGCGCGCGGCGCATGACCGTGGCGTGACGCTGTTCGACACAGCCGAGGCTTACGGCCCCTTCCTCAACGAGGAATTGCTGGGCGAGGCCCTTCATCCCATCCGCGACCGGGTGGTGATCGCGACCAAGTTCGGCTTCGACATCGATCCCGAAACCGGCGGCCGCCTTGGCGGCACCAACAGCCGCCCCGCCCATATCAAGGCCGTGGCCGAAGCCGCGCTGAAGCGCCTGCGCACCGACCGGATCGACCTGTTCTATCAGCACCGCGTCGATCCTGCCGTGCCGATCGAGGACGTTGCCGGCGCCGTCCGCGACCTGATCGCCGAGGGCAAGGTCGGCCATTTCGGCCTGTCCGAGGCCAGTCCCCGGACCATTCGCCGCGCCTATGCGGTCCAGCCGGTCGCGGCCGTCCAAAGCGAATATTCGCTGTTCTGGCGTGAACCCGAACTGGAACTGCTGCCCACGCTGCAAGAGCTTGGCATCGGCTTCGTGCCCTTCACGCCGCTTGGCGCGGGGTTCCTGTCGGGCAAGATCGACGAAAACACCCGCTTTGCCGATGGCGATTTCCGCAACCTCGTCCCGCGTCTTACGCCCGAGGCCCGCAAGGCCAACCTTGCATTGGTCGACGCGCTTCGCCCCATCGCCGCGCGCCGGGGGGCGACGCTGGCGCAGGTCGCGCTGGCTTGGCTGCTGGCGCAAAAGCCGTGGATCGCTCCCATCCCCGGCACGACGAAACTGCACCGGCTTGAGGAAAACCTGGGCGCCGTCGATCTGAACCTGACGCCCGAGGATCTGGCCGAAATCGCCACCGCCAGCGCCGCCATCACGGTTCAGGGCGCCCGCCTGCCCGAGGCCGTGCTGAAGATGACCAATCTTTGAGCGCCGGGCGATGACGGGTGCTGCGCGAAACCCGGCGGCTTCCTGCCGCCCGCTGCCCGTCTGGTCGACGGGATTGGCAGCTATTCGACGCCGTATCCCCGTATTCTGATCTGGATCACGACCTGGGCGGCGACGGCGTCGCAGACCTGAAGCTGGCGATAGGGGACCTCGTCCGACGGCGCCATTCTTTCCTGACCTGCGCGAGCAACTTCGCCGGGCAACGGCTGATCGTCAACGATCCGCAGGGCCATCCGGCCGGCGGTGCGGCCGGCGTTATCCCGGCCTCGGGATCGATGTGGCGAAGAAAACGGCCATACTGGCAACGGCAGGCGACCGCGCCTGTCCCGTCGAAAGACTCAGGGGCTGAAACTGCGCTATGACGGTGCCTGTACGTCTTGCGCTTTATGCCGATCAGGCCATGTCACTGAAAGGAACCTGTCCCATGTATGCGACCGTTTTGCACGGCCCCGGCGATATCCGCTACGAAAGCGTCGATGACCCCCGGATCCTGCTGCCGACCGATGCCATCATCCAGCTGTCGGCGACCTGTATCTGCGGCTCGGACCTCTGGCCCTATCGCGGCGTGCAGGCTGTGGGTCAGCCCATGCATATGGGCCACGAATATTGCGGCGTGGTGGTAGAGATCGGCCCCGAGGTGCGCCATATCCGCCCCGGCCAGTTCGTTGTCGGCAGCTTCTGCCTGTCGGACAACACCTGCCCGCATTGCCGGTTCGGGTTCCAGTCCTCATGTGTGCAGCGCGAGTTCATGTCGGGCGCGCAGGCGCCTTATGCGCGGGTGCCGCTGGCCGATGGAACGCTGGTCGCCACCGCCGAGATGCCCGACAAGCACCTGATCCCGCATCTTCTGGCCGTCTCCGACGTGCTTGGCACCGGCTGGTATGGCGCGGTCGCGGCCAATGTGCGCGAGGGTGAGACCGTGGTCGTGGTCGGCGACGGCGCTGTCGGCCTGATGGGGGTCATGGCGGCCTCGCAACTGGGCGCCGGCAGGATCATCGCGATGAGCCGCCATGCCAGCCGCCAGCAGCTTGCCCGCGATTTCGGCGCCACCGACATCGTCGCCGAACGCGGTGACGAGGGGATCGCCCGGATCATGGAGCTGACCGATGGCATCGGGGCGGAATCCGTTCTGGAATGCGTCGGCATGGACGAGTCGATGAAGCAGGCCATCGGTGTCTGCCGTCCCGGCGGGACCATCGGCTATGTCGGCGTGCCGCATGGCGTGACCTTTGACGGCCAGCAGATGTTCTTCGCCCAGAAGCGGATGATGGGCGGCCCGGCCCCGGTGCGGCGCTTCCTGCCTGACCTGATGGAGCGCGTGCTGGCCGGCCATATTCAGCCCGGCCGCGTCTTCGATCTGGTCCTGCCGCTTGCCGAAGTGGCCGAAGGCTATAAGGCCATGGACGAACGCCGTGCCATCAAGACCATGCTGACGGTGTGACACAGGTCCGGGTGCGGGGTCAGTCCGGCCCCGCGCCCATCACGGGCCCGTCACGGCAGCCAGCCGGAACGCCGGATGGCATGGATCAGTTTTACGATATCGATCCTTCCAGCCTCAGTCATGGACAGTTCATTTCGCATGGTCTGCCCGCCTTGGTGGGTGTGCCTGCCCGTTTGCTGCCGATCCCTTTCACCCGTCCTCTCTTTCGACGATCAAATGCGGCACCCCGTCCGAGGTGCGGCGATGCGAGCGGCCGTTTGCGTCGTCGGTGCTTGCCAGTATTTCGGCAGGATTTGCCACAATTGGCGATAGCCAGTCGCCCGGCGAACTGCCGCCTCTCAGCGGCGATCGGCGATGGTTTATCCGTTGATGCGGCGTGTTTCGTCAGGAACCCCTGCCTATTCCGTCGCGGGACTATCCGGCTGCGCCTGCTATCCGCGCGGCAGCCGGTAAAACCGCTGGCCGTTGGTCTGCATGATCGCGTGCATTTCGTCGGGGCCATGGATTTCGGCCAGCAGGTCGCGCGTCAGCGCCACCACCTGCGCATAGGTCGCGGCAATCGTGCAGACCGGCCAGTCCGAGCCGAAGACCAGCCGCCCGGGGCCAAAGGCGCGGGCGACGAGCTCGACAAAGGGGCGGATGCGGGCCGGGGTCCAGTCGGCGCCGGCCTCGGTCACCAGTCCCGAGATCTTGCAATGCAGCCCCGGCACCGCGGCCAGCGCCTCGATCCCTGCCGCCCAGTCGGGCGCGATGGGCCGCGTCATGTCCGGCTTTGAGATATGGTCAAGGATCGCGTGCAGCCCCGGCGTGGCGTGCAGGGCATCGACCATCGCCGGCAGATGGCGCGGAAAGGTCAGGATGTCGAAGGGGACGCCCCGGCGCGCGACCTCGGCCAATGCGCGGCGAAAGCGCGGGTCGGCGATTTCGGCGGGGTCTTGGTCTTGCAGCATCGGCCGCAGTCCCACCCATTTCGGGCGCCCGATATAGTGGTCCAGCCGCGCCGGGAAATCATCCGCGCGCATGTCGAGCCAACCCACCACGCCGGCGACGAAATCCGTCCTTGCGGCGATATCCAGCAGAAAGTCGGTCTCGGCCTCGGTCGCGGCGGCCTGAACCAGCACCGTCCGGGCGATCCCGGCGGCCTGCATCTGCGGCCACAGGTCATCAGGACCGAAATCGCGGTAAAGCGCCACCTGATCGGGCGACATCCAGCCGTAGTCGCCGCGCGAGACGGTCCAGAAATGTTGATGCGCGTCCAGCATGGCGCCCCCTAGCTGCGCAGAACGCCCTTTTTCAGGATGATATTGGCGTAAAGCCGGCGCTCGCCGGTGGCGATCACCGCATAGGCGGCCCTCGTGCGTTCGTAAAAGGCGAAGCGCTCGACCGGCTCCAGCGTCAGTGGGCGGCCCTCGGCTGCGGCCAGCGCCGCCTCGAATTCGGGATAGATCGGCGGGCGTTCGCCCGGCGCGTCCATCGCCGCCGCCGGCTGGTCGACGAAATCGTCCAGAGGCAGCAGCGACAGCACCGCCCTGAGCGCGTCGGTCGCGGTGATGCCCGGCAGGCGGACCAGCCGCTGCGCCATGGAATCGGCCGGGAAATTGGCGTCGACGATGGCGATATCGTCGCCATGGCCCATGTCGGCCAGCAGCGCCAGCAGGTCGCCGGTCAGCAGCGGGTTGATGGTTTTCAGCATGATGGTCTCCGGTTCAGGGGGCGGCGCGGGTCAGCGCGGCGTCGAGGTCGGCCCAGATGGCCTCGGGCAGGGGGGTGTCGAACCATTCGACATTCTGGCGCAGTTGTGCGCCGGTCTTGGCGCCGACGACCACGCAGGTGACGGCGGGATGGCGCATCGGAAAGCGGATCGCGGCGGCAGCCAGAGGGACGCCGTAATCGGCGCAGACGGCGCGCAAGGCCTCGACCCGCGCGATGGTGGCGGGGTCGGCATCGGCATAGTTGAACTTTGTCCGCCCGCCCGCGGGCGCGGCAAGGATGCCCGAATTGTAGACCCCGGCAAGCACCAGCCCGACGCCGCGCGCCTGCGCCAGCGGCAGGAAGGTCTTTGCCGCGTCCCGGTCCAGCAGCGAATAGCGCCCGGCCAGCATGCAGCAGTCAAGGTCGGTTTCCTCAAGCGCGTCGCGGATGGCCTGCCATTCGTTGACGCCAAGGCCAAAGCCGCGGATATCGCCCGCCGCCTTCAGTTCCTGCAAGGCGCGAAAGCCGCCGCCGCGGGTCAGTTGCCGCCAATGGTGGTCGTGCAGCCCGGCATGGGTGACGCGGCCGATATCATGGACGTAAAGCAGGTCGATCCGTGCCATGCCCAGCCGTTGCTGGCTGTCGTCATAGCTGCGCATGACGCCGTCATAGGTATAGTCAAAGACCTCGCGGAAGGGCAGGCCGTTCCACCAGCCGGGGTCAAGCGGGTTCTTCGGCGCCTCGGGCGGCAGGTCGCGGCCGGCGCGCACGGTCGTCATCAGCCGGCCGACCTTGGTCGAAAGGACGTGGCTGCCGTCGCGGTCGCGCAGCGCGTGGCCGGTCAGGTGCTCGGACCGGGTCAGGCCATACATCGGCGCGGTGTCGAAATAGCGGATGCCAAGGTCCCAGGCCATGTCCATGACCTCAAGCGCCTGCGCGGTCGGGACATCGGCGTAAAGCCCGCCCAGGGGCGCGGTGCCAAGGCCAAGCGCGGTGACCTCGATCCCGGTCGAGGCCAGCTTGCGGCGGGTGGTTGCGGTCAGTGTCATGCGGGCCCCCCTTTGGCGATGGGCCGGACCCCGGTGGCGCCCGGCGCCGGGGCCTAGCCCTCGCTTTCGGCCCAACCTAGCAGCGCCGCGCCATTCGGCAAGCGGGTCCGCGTCATCCCTTTTGGCGGCGCAGTCCCGGCCCCGGCGGCGGTTGGCGGCTGGCGGCAGGGGTGGCGAAGCGGGTGAGCCGCCTCGCCGCGAACGCCTAGAGCGTCCGGTAGTCGGTATAGCCCCTTTCCGTGCCGCCAAAGAAGGTCATGCGGTCGGCCTCGTTCATCGGCGCGCCGGTTTTGACCCGGATGATGAAGTCGGGGTTGGCAAGGATCATCGCGCCGTAAGCCTCCATGTCGGCAAGCCCGGCGGCGATGTCGCTGCCGATCTGGTCGCGCGGGCGTCCGGGGCGGTTGACGATCAGCACCCGCTGCCAAAGCCTGCGGATATCGGCCAGCAGCGCCTCGTCGCCCTGATGCATGACGTGGACATAGGACAGGCCCAGCTTGTCCAGTTCCGCGATCAGATAGCGATAAAGGGCGGGGCCATCCGGCCCTTCGTCGATCCCCCACATGGTGATGCCGGGCGAGAAGCGGATCGCGGTGCGATCGGCGCCGATCTCGTCGGCAATGGCGCGGGCGACCTCGATGGCGAAGCGGGCGCGGTTCTCGATGCTGCCGCCATATTCGTCGCTGCGCGTATTGGCGCTGGGGGCCAGGAACTGCTGGACCAGATAGGCGTTGGCGCCGTGGATCTCGACCCCGTCGGCGCCGGCCTCGATGGCGCGGCGGGCGGCGTGGCGAAAGTCCTGCACGGTCTGGCGCACTTCGTCGGTGGTCAGGGCGCGCGGCGTCGGGATGTCCTGCATCCCGGTCGGGGTGAACATGCCGGTGCCCGGCGCGATGGCCGAGGGCGCGACCCCCTGCCGGTGATGCGGCGTATTGTCGGGATGCGACATGCGCCCGGCATGCATGAGCTGGACATAGATATGCCCGCCCTTGGCATGGACGGTGTCGGTGATCTTGCGCCAGCCTGCGACCTGCGCATCGGTGTGGATGCCGGGCGTGGTCAGATAGCCCTGCCCGTCCTCCGAGGGCTGCGTGCCCTCGGCCACGATCAGCCCGACACTGGCGCGCTGCGCGTAATATTCGGCGGCCAGCGCGCCGGGCGTGCCGTCGAAATCGGCGCGGCTGCGCGTCATCGGCGCCATGACGAAACGGTTGGGAAGCTCGACCCCGCCAAGGGTGATCGGTTGCCAGATATCAGTCACTTCGGTGTCTCCGGTTCAGGACGTGCGGCGCGGTGGCGCCTGCCACAGCCATATGGCACCCGCCCGCATCGGGATAAATCCGGACGTTTGGAAAACATTGCTCCACTGGTGGCGCAATGCTGGCCGTCAGCCATTCGGCAGGCGGTCGCGCAGAAAGTCGATGAAGCGCTGGGTCTTGGCGGGCAGCAGGCGGGTTTCGGTCAGCGCATAGACCGGGGTCGGGCGCCCGCGCCATTCCGGCAGGATGCGGACAAGGCGGCCATCGGCCAGCTCGTCGGCGACGATCTCCTCGGGCATCAGCACGATGCCCTGATCCAGCACCGCCAGCCGGCGGATCATGCCGGGGCTGTTCAGGCGAAAGCGGCTTTCGACGGTGACATCGACCGTCCGCGCCGGGCTTTCCAGCGCCCATTGCATGCCGCGGGCAAAGCCAAGACATTCGTGCCCGGCCAGATCCTCGGGGCGGCCCGGGGTGCCGTGGCGCCGAAGATAGCCGGGCGAGGCGTAGAGCCACGGCGTCAGCAGCGCCAGCCGGCGCGCGATCAGCCCGGAATCGGCCTGCGGCCCGATGCGGATGGCGATGTCGAAAGGTTCGCTGACCAGATCGACGCGGCGCGGCGTCAGGTCGAAATCGAAGCTGATCCCGGGATAAAGCTCGGCAAATCCGGCGATCAGCGGCGCAAGATAGGTCGTGGCGAAATCGACCGGGAACGAGGCGCGCAGGACGCCGCTGGGCTGCGCCAGCATGTCGCCCAGTTGCTCATGGGCCAGCCGCGCCTCGTCCACGATGCGCTTGCAGCGTTCGTAATAGACCTGCCCGGCCTCGGTCAGTTCGATCTTGCGGGTGGTGCGGTGCAGAAGGCGCAGGCCGATGGCCTTTTCCAGCGCACCGATCCGCCGCGACAGGGTCGAGTTCGGCATCCCAAGGCTGTCCGCAGCGCGGCGAAAGCTTCTAAGCTTCACGACCTCGACGAACAGCGCCATGTCGTCCAGATGAACCATGCCGATTGCTCCGTCGGTGGGGCGATCTTCGCCAATGGCGCAAGCATTATCCCACCGATGCCCGGCGGCAACCCCGATGTGCCCGCCCGGCGCGCTATCCCGGCGCGCTACATCGCCGCCTTCAGATAGCGCGCGGTCAGGTTGTCCGGCATCTCGGCAAGCTGGCGGGGCGGCGCGCTGGCGACGACGCGGCCGCCCTCGTCGCCGGCACCGGGACCGATGTCGATCACCCAGTCCATGCCGGCGATCAGCCGCATGTCATGTTCGACCACGATCACCGTGTTGCCGGCATCGACCAGCCCTTGCAGATGCCGCATCAGCCGGTCGGCATCCGCCGGATGCAGCCCCGAGGTCGGCTCGTCCAGGATATACAGCGTGTTGCCGCGCTGTGCGCGTTGCAGTTCCGTCGCCAGCTTGACGCGCTGCGCCTCGCCGCCGGAAAGCTCGGTCGCGGGCTGGCCCAGCCGCAGATAGCCCAGCCCGATATCGTTCAGGACCGACAGCGGGCGCAGGGCCTGCGGTTCGGCGGCGAAGAAGGCGCAGGCGTCCTCGACCGTCATGTCCAGCACCTGGGCGATATTGCGGCCGTTCCATTCGACCTCCAGCGTCTCGGGGTTGTAGCGGCTGCCCTTGCAGGTCGCGCAGGGCGCATAGACGCTGGGCAGGAACAACAGTTCCACCATGACGAAGCCCTCGCCCTCGCAGACCGGGCAGCGGCCCTGCGCCACGTTGAACGAGAAGCGCCCCGGCCCATACCGGCGGCTGCGCGCCAGAGGGGTGGCGGCGAACAGCTGCCGCACATGGTCGAAAAGCCCGCTATAGGTGGCAAGGTTCGACCGCGGCGTGCGCCCGATGGGCTTCTGGTCGACCTGCACAAGGCGGCGGATACGGTCCAGCCCGGCGGTGACATGGCCGCGGGTGATATCCTCGATGCCGTCGAAAAGCGGGTCGGCCTCGTCCTCGTCGGTGGGCTGCAAGGGACGGCCCAGCCCCTCGGCGACAAGGTCGGGCAGCGCCTGCGCGACAAGGCTGGACTTGCCCGAACCCGATACGCCGGTCACCGCCGTGAAGCAGCCGATGGGGAAGGCCACGTCCAGACCATGCAGGTTGTTGCGGCTGACGCCCTCAAGCCGCAGCCAGCCGTCGGGTTTGCGCGGGGTGCGGTCGGGCGCCGGCTGGACGCCGAACAGATAGCGGCGGGTGACCGAGGCCTCGATTGCGGCCAGCCCCTCGGCGGGGCCGCTATAGATCACCTCGCCGCCATGCTGACCGGCGCCGGGGCCGACATCGACCAGCCATTCGGCCTTGCGGATCAGGTCAAGGTCATGTTCGACCACAAAGACCGAATTGCCCGCCGCCTTCAGCCGCTGAAGGATCGACAGCAGCGATTCGCCATCCGCCGGATGCAGCCCGGCGGACGGTTCGTCCAGCACATAGACCACCCCGAAAAGCTGCGAGGAAAGCTGCGTCGCCAGCCGGATCCTCTGCAATTCGCCCGAGGACAGCGTCGGCGTGCTGCGGTCCAGCGACAGGTAGCCAAGGCCAAGATCGATCAGCGGCGCCAGCCGCTCCAGCAGCTCGGCGGCAAGGCGTTGGGCGGCGGCGCGCTTTTCCACCGAATTGTTGGGCGTGCGGCGCGTGTCGGGGGCGCTTTTATGCGCCGAGCCGCCTGCGGCCACGCGCGCCTCAATCGCGGCCTTGCGGGACTTTGCATCCGGCACGCCGCCGGTCGCCGCCTCGGCATCGCCAAGCCGGCCCTGCGCCACGGGTTCCAGCAGATCGCGCAGCTTCAGCATCGACAGATCGCCCAGTTCCGCAATGTCGAGGCCGGCGAACGTCACCGACAGCGCCTGCTGCTTCAGCCGCTTGCCCTGACAGGTCGGGCAGTCGCGGCCGATGATGAACTGCGAGACGCGCCGTTTCATCAGCGCGCTTTTCGTATTGGCAAAGGTGTCCAGCACATAGCGGCGCGCGCCGGTGAAGGTGCCCTGATAGCTGGGCTCCATCCGGCGGCTGCGGGCGATGCGGGTCTGTTCGGGCGTCAGCCCGGCATAGACCGGCACGGTGGGCGTCTCATCGGTGAACAGGATCCAGTTGCGGTCCTTTTCCGGCAGATCCCGCCACGGCCGGTCGACGTCATAGCCCATCGAGACAAGGATATCGCGCAGGTTCTGGCCGTGCCACGCGGGCGGCCATGCGGCGATGGCACGGTCGCGGATGCTCAGCGAGGGGTCGGGAACCATGCTGTTCTCGGTCGCCTCATAGACGCGGCCAAGGCCATGGCAGGTCGGGCAGGCGCCCTCGACGGTGTTGGGCGAGAAATCCTCGGCGTAAAGCATCGGCTGGTCGGCGGGGTATTCGCCGCAGCGGGAATAAAGCATCCGCACCAGACTGGAGAGCGTCGTCATGCTGCCGACCGAGGACCGCGCCGTGGGCTGGCCGCGCCCCTGTTGCAGCGCAACGGCCGGGGGCAGGCCGTCGATGGCGTCGACCTCGGGGATGCCGGCCTGTTCGATCAGGCGGCGGGCATAGGGCGCGACCGATTCCAGATAGCGGCGCTGCGCCTCGGCATAAAGCGTGCCGAAGGCCAGCGAGGATTTGCCCGAACCCGAAATGCCGGTGAAGACCACGAAGGCATTGCGCGGAATGTCCACATCGACGTTTTTCAGATTGTGCTCGCGCGCGCCGCGCACCCGCACGCAGCCCAAGGCGTCAGCCACGATTCCGGCCGGTGAAGCGATCTCGTCCATCCTGTCCCCGCCTTTGAACATTCGCGGCCAGTTTGCACATTCCTCACCCTTCTGGACAAGCCGCAACAGACCGACCAAACTGCCCCGGACGCCCGCCCGCGCGACCGCCCTTTCCGGACGGCGGCAGGGGGGGCGGCGCAGGCCCCGCCCGCCCGGCAGAACGGCAGCGCGGCGGGGGTCCGGCGCCATGACAGCCGGTGTGGCGGTCGGTCCGCCGCACGCATTCCCACAAGGAGAGACCATGGCGCCACAGCCGCAACCCGTCACCGCTTCGCTGACCCGCTCGGCGGTATTTCTGGTCGTGACCGTCAATGACGGCGCGGACGCCACGCGCGAGGTGCAGGGGCTTCTGGCCGATATCCCGTCGCTGGTCCGCGCCACCGGCTTTCGCCGCCCGGACGCCTCGCTGTCCTGCGTCGTGGGCATCGGCGCCGACGCATGGTCGCGGCTGTTCCCCGGCCCGCGCCCGCGCGAGCTTGTGCCCTTCGCCGCCATCGAGGGCGCGCATGTCGCGCCATCGACCCCCGGCGACATCCTGTTCCACATCCGCGGGATGGAGGTGGACATGTGCTTTGAACTGGAAACCAACATCCTTGACCGTCTTGCCGGCCATGTCGCCATCGTGGATGAAACCCCCGGCTTCAAGTTCTTCGACAGCCGCGACCTGCTGGGCTTTGTCGACGGGACCGAAAACCCGGACGGCGAGGACCGCGCCGACGCCGTGCTGATCGGGGACGAGGACCCGGATTTCGCCTGCGGCAGCTATGTCATCACCCAGAAATACCTGCATGATCTTGCGAAATGGAACGCCATCCCGACCGAGCAGCAGGAACGCATCATCGGCCGCAAGAAGCTGTCGGATGTCGAACTGCCCGACGCCGAAAAGCCCAGCTACGCCCATAACGTCCTGAACGTGATCGAGGACGAGGACGGCAACCAGCTTGACATCCTGCGCGACAACATGCCCTTCGGCCGTCCCGGCGCGGGCGAATTCGGCACCTATTTCATCGGCTATGCCCGCAGCCCCAGCCGCACCATCCGCATGTTGCGCAACATGTTCATCGGCGTGCCGGCGGGCAATTACGACCGCATCCTTGACGTCAGCACGCCGGTCACCGGCACGCTGTTCTTTGTCCCGCCCATGGCCATGCTTGAAGATGCCGGCGCCGAGGCCGCGCCCGCCGATATCCAGTCAAATGTCACCGCCGGTCCTGCCGCCTCGCTGGGAATCGGCTCGCTGAAAGGAAACTGAGATGGACAACCTGCACCGCCCGCTTGCCCCCATCAGCGCCGCCGCCTGGGAGGACATCGAGGAAGAGGCCCGCCGCACGCTGCGCCGCTATCTGGGTGCGCGCCGGGCGGTCGATCTGTGCGGGCCCAAGGGCTATGAACACGCCTCGGTCAATCTGGGCCACCGCCGTCCCATCGACAGCGGCCTTGACGGGGTGGCCATGTCGCAGCGCAGCGTCCTGCCGCTGGTCGAACTGAAGGTGCCCTTCACGCTGTCGCGCGAGGATATCGACAATGTCGCCCGCGGCGCGCAGGATTCCGACTGGCAGCCGCTGAAGGATGCGGCGCTGAGGCTGGCCACGGCCGAGAACCGGATGGTCTTTGACGGGCTGGGTTCGGCGGGGATTCAGGGGATGCGGCAGCTTTCCTCGAACACGCCGGTGCAGATGCCGACCGAAATCGCCGAGATCCCCTTTGCCGTCGCCCGCGCCGTCGATGCCCTGCGCGAGGCGGGCGTGCAGGGGCCCTATGCGCTGATTCTGGGCGATGACGTCTATGCGCGGATCATGGGCGGCTCGGACGACGGCTATCCGGTGATGCAGCATGTGCGCGGTCTGCTGGATCAGGACGTGATCTGGTGTCCCGGCCTGACCGGCGGCGTGGTGCTGACCCTGCGCGGCGGCGACTTCCAGTTGCATGTCGGGCTGGACGCGGCCATCGGCTATGACAGCCATACCGCCAGCGACGTGGTGCTGTATCTGCTGGAAACCGCCGCCTTCAAGCTGCAAACGACCGAGGCGCTTGTCTCGATGCCCGCATAGGGCGTGCGGGAATGAGCTGGCTTGCCGCACTGAACGCCCTGATGGTTCTGGCGGTGGGGGTGCGCATCCTGCTGCGCCGCCACCGCACCCCGGATTCGCGCGCCGCATGGCTGTTGATCGTCGTCGCGCTGCCCCTGGCCGGCACGATCATGTATGTCCTGCTGGGCGAAACCGATGTCGGCCATCGCCGGATGCTGACGCGCAGGCGCATCGACGCGGCCCTGCCGCCGGCGCGGCCCGAACCCTCGCCCGACATCCCCGAGGCGCTGGCCGAGGTCTTTGTCCTTGGCCAGTCGATCAGCCATTTTCCGGCGGTCGGCGCCAATCAGGCCGAGTTGCTGCCCGAAGGCACCCCCGCCATCGACCGCATGATCGCCGAGATCGACACCGCGCGCGAGCATGTCCACGTCCTGTTCTACATCTGGCTGGACGATGGCAACGGCACCCGCTTTGCCGAGGCGCTGATCCGCGCCGCCGCGCGCGGCGTCACCTGCCGGGCCATGGTCGACGGCATCGGCAGCCGCGCGCTGACCCGCAGCCCGCTGTGGCAACGGATGAAGGATGGCGGCGTCCAGCTTGCCATCGCGCTGAAGCCGGGCAACCCCCTGCTGCCATGGCGAAACGGCCGCGTCGATCTGCGCGATCACCGCAAGATCGTGGTCATCGACAATCTCGTGACCTTCTGCGGCAGCCAGAACTGCTGCGATCCGGCCTTTCTGCCCAAGGCGCGCTTCGGCCCCTGGGTCGATGTGGTCATGCGCTTCACCGGCCCCATCGTGCGCCAGAACCAGCGCGTCTTCTGCCTCGACTGGATCGAGGCGACCAGCGACGATATCGGCGCCGTCCTGTCGCAGCCCGAGCCGCCCTATGCGCCGGGCTTCGGCGCGCAGGTCATCGCCACCGGCCCGACCGCGCGCGCCCTTGCCATGCCCGAGACGTTCTCGACCGTGATCGACGCGGCGCAGCACGACTTGCTGATCACCACGCCTTATTTCGTGCCGGACGGGGCGCTTTTGTCCTCGATCTGCCGGGCGGCGTGGCGCGGCGTGGACACGACCATCATCTTTCCGGCCCGCAACGACGATTTCGCCGTCGCCGGTGCCAGCCGCAGCCTTTACGAGGACATGCTGATCGCCGGGGTCAAGATCCACGAATTCCTGCCCGGACTGCTGCATACCAAATCGATCACCGTGGACGGGCGGATGACGCTGATCGGTTCGGCCAATATGGATCGGCGCAGCTTTGACCTGAATTACGAAAACAACATTTTGTTTATCGATGAAAAGCTGACACAAGATATGCGCCAACGACAGGGCAGCTATCTTGACCGAAGCCGCAAGGTGACGCTGGACGAGGTGCAGAAATGGTCGATCCCGCGCCGGCTGTGGAACAATACGCTGGCTATCGCCGGGCCGGTGCTGTGACCGGGCGGGGGCGCGTATCGTCCCCACCCGTTTCGTGATCGCCAGCGCCAGACGCGGACTTTCGATCCCAAGCAGGCCGGCCAGCCCCTGAATACTGTGGCGCGTCACCGATGGGGAAATCCGCCGCCGCGCGCCATCCCGCCGATCGGCGATGCCGTCGAGTTGGCATCGGGGGCGCCCGGCATCAATGCGATGGAGAGCCATCGCCCTTGCGCTGGGTGGGCTTGGCTGATCGGATGCGTCGCCCGGGCTGGCGGATTGGCGGGGCAGGCCGGAACGTGCCGGCCGGATGTTTGCCTGAGACCCGGCCCCGCCACCATGGCGGGGCCGTCATTTCCCCCTTGCACCCCGCGCGCCCGATCCGCACCATCCGCGCATTGTTCCAGGACAGGGTGGCAGCGCCATGGGCATCGTCCGCCAGCATATCGCGCTGAGCGCGCAGCTTTTCCGGCGCTATGGCCTTGCGCTGTCGGCGGTCTGGGCGGCGGGGATGCTGCTGGACCAGATCCTGCTGCGCCTTGCGGTCGAGGTCGGGCTGCTGAACCGCCTTGCCGGTCTTGTCGCGCTGTCGCTGGTGGTGCTGCTGCAACTGCTGATCTTCGTGGCGATGTTCGTCATCCCCCGCAATGGCCTGCCGCGACTGCGGCTGCGGCGCCGGGCCGCCCTGTCGCAGGGGGCCGCGCCGGCCGCGGATGGCGGCGTCTTTGCCATCGCCGTGCTGGCGGTGCTGATCCCGTTCTATGGCTATTACGCGGGCTGGGGTCTTCTGGGCGATACGCTGCGCAGCTATTCGCAGATCTTCTACAACACCCAGATGGCGCGGATCGACCTGACGCGGCCCGACCGATCCGGCGCGGCGCTGGAGATCGGCCAGACCGGCTGGGTGGTGCTGGCCGTGGCGGTGATCTGGGCGATCCGGCGCTTTGCCAAGTCGATGAACGGGCGCAGCGCCTCGGGCGTCTGGCCGATGCTGGTCGTCACCTGCGAGGCGACATGGGCCCTGCTGGGTCTTTACGTCATCTCGGGCTGGCAGGACGATTTCGCGGCCTGGCTGGCCAGCCTGCCCTCACCCCGCATGATCCTGGACTGGTTGATCGGCCCTGCCGCCGCCGCCGTCACCGAGGCCGCGCGCCTGCCGGTCGACTGGCCGCCGGCCTTTCGGCTGTGGCTGTTCCTGACCGCGCTGTTCTGGTATGCGCTGCTGCCGCTGATCTGGTTCAACCTTGGCGCCATCGTCTATGGCCACGACCTGAACAGCCTGCAAGCGCCGACGCGCCGGATCGCCGGGCAGGCACTGGACCGCTGGCGGGCACTGCCGAAACCCCTCACCGATTTCATCGGCCATTTCTGGGCCGGCATGGTCAAGCGCTGGCATGCTGTGACCAATGGCGTGCTGCTGGCGGCCTCGGCGGGGTTCGTGCTGACCTGCTCGGTCATCGTGGCATGGCGGCTGGTCGACTGGCTGGGGAACTGGGCATGGGTCGGCGCCTCGGCGCTGATCGGGCCGCAGGACCTGCTGACATGGAAGGTGCTGGCGGCGGTGCTGAATGCGCTGTTCGGCGCGCCGGGGGCATCGGCGGGCGGTTTGCTGGTCAGCCCGCTGCAATTCTGCATCCTTGCCGCCGGGCTTGAGCTTGCCGGCCGCGCGCAAGAGGCCGCCCTTACGACGGCGGCGGACGCAGCACCGGCCTGAAGGGCAGCGACAACGCATCGGGCCGGGTGCTGGCGCCCGAGATCTCGACCCGCAGATCGTTCAGCGCCTCGACCGGCAGCATGAAGGCCTGCACCGACAGCGCCTCGCCCCCCGACAGCGTTTGCGAACAGCCCCGGTGCGGATCGCCGGGATCGCCCAGCAGCTTGCCGATCTGCACGGCGATCTCGCCGGTCAGCGGCAGCCATTTGCGGCCCTGCGCATCGGTCAGGCCAAGATCGCACATCAGCCAGCCGCGCCGCAGATCTTCGTCGCCCTGCACCTCCAGCCGCAGATAGACCAGCGCCCGGTCGGGCAGCGACGGCAGGATCACCGCACGCGCCGCATCGACGCGGACGGAAACCCCGTCCAGCGTGCCGCGATCCGTCTCGACCCGCGCGACGCGCCAGTTCCCGGCCTCGCGCCATTCGCGGATATCCGGCCAGGCCGTCACCAGCACCGCCAGGGCCGCGCAGATCAGCGTCAGGGCCAGCAGACCGATCTGCCTCATGGCAACCTCAGCACATCGTCATACGCGGGGGGCTGGGGCGGCGGGGTCAGTTGCAACGTGCCCTCCAGCACCGGGTTCAGGCCAAGTTGCAGCGCCAGCCTGCCGCCCGCGACCTCATCGGCGGGCAGTTCAAAGATTGCCGTCGCCTTGGCGGGCAGGCCCGGCTGCACCCGGACATCGCCGATCTCGCGCGGAAAGCCCGCGATCCGCCGCGTCGCCTGATAGCGCCGCCCGCTGGCGCCCAGCCAGTCGGCCGTCACCTGCGTCGAGACACTGGTGCCGGTCAGCGTCAGATCGACGATCAGGAATGCCCCCTGCGTGTCACGGCGCATGGGGCGGCCAAGGCTGGTGAATTCGACCACGCTTGCCGTGCGCCAGCCGGTGATCTGCGCGGTGAAAAGCCGCGTCTGCCCGGTATCGCCCGCCGCGACGCGGGTCACAAAGGGCTGCATGACGCTGTTGTAATCGGGGTTCGTCAGCAGCATCCCGGCCAGCACCCCGGCGCTAAGGACGACGGCAAGGGCCTGCGCGGCGCGGATCATGGCTGAACCGTCGGAATGGCGGTCAGCGTGGCGGCGGGCACAAAGCCAAGCCAGCTGGATTTGCCGAAGAAATTGTCCCTGAGCTTGAAAAGCTGTTTCGAGAAACCGACCCTGACCGCGTCCGGCTGCCAGCCGGCGGGGGCGGGCCAGATCAGGGCGATTTCCTCGGGCAGGCGCGGCTGAAGCGATTGCAGCGCGTCATTGTCGCGCAATAGGACGATCTCGGGCGGCGGCAGCGCCTTGCCGTCAAGGACCAACTCGGGCGGTTTCGCCGGCAGGCCGAAGACGGCCGTCTGGGTTTCGGCGGTGACATTCTCGATCAGGGCGGTCAGGACGATCCGGCCCTGCCCGCGCCGCAGTTCCAGCGCCTGCGGCGTCAGCACGCTGCGGCCCAGGTCGATGGGCTGACCGATCGCGGCCACCGGCTGCGCCTGCGGCGTCCGGGCGTCGTCGACCTTCCACCACCAGGTAAGCAGCACCGCCGCAGCGACCCCCGCCGTCGCAAGGATGCGCGGGAAGATCTGCCTTGGGACACGGGGCTTCGGTTCACTGGCCATGGCCCCTGATCGATAGGCCGCGGCGGGGGGCTTGGCAATATCGGCGCAGTGCGATCCGGCCCCGCCATCGCGGCGGGGCCGGGTCTCAGGGTCAGGCTTTGAACGTCAGGCGCGACAGCGGCATGCTGCGGACGCGCTGGCCGGTCAGGGTCGAGACCGCGTTCACCACCGCCGGCGCGATGGCGGGCAGGCCCGGCTCGCCGATGCCGCCCATGGGGGCGCCGCTTTCGACGATCCGCACATGCACGCGCGGCATCAGGTCGGGCGTCAGCACCGCGTAGCTGTCATAGTTGCGCGCCACCGGCTCACCGTTTTCAAAGACGGCCTCCTCGACCAGCACCTGCGACAGGCCAAGCGCGGTCGCGCCGTTGATCTGCGCCTCGATGATGGCGGGGTTCACGATGCTGCCGGGGTCGATGGCCTGCCAGACGTCATGGACCACCACCGTGCCATCCTTGATCGAGACCTCGGCAATGGCCGCCGTCTCGCTGCCGAAGGGCGAGGCCATGGCGACCCCGCGCGCCCGTTTGCTGCCGTCTTCGGCGGTGAACGGGCCGCGCTTCCAGCCGCCCGAAAGCTCGCCCACCGTCTTCAGCAGCGTCGTCAGCCGCGCGTTGTCGGCAAGCAGCTTCAGCCGCATCTCATAGGGGTCCTGCGCGGCGGAATCGGCCAGTTCGTCAAGGAACGTCTCATAGAAGAAGTCGTTCATCGAGTTCCCGACCGAGCGCCAATAGGCCAGCGTCGCCGGGCTTTGCACAAAGTCCTGCGCGATGCGGCGGTTCGGGATGGCATAGGCCTTGCCGGTCAGCCCCTCCATCGCGGTCGTGTCGATCTTGTCGGGATCGTGGCCAAAGACCGCCTCGGTCGGGCCCTCGCAGGCGCTGATCGCCTCAAGCGCGGTGGGCAGCCCGTCCTTGCCCATGGCGCCGCGGAAGCGCACCGCCGCCATCGGACGCATTGGGTCGCGCAGGAATTCCTCTTCGCGCGACCAGATCAGCTTGACGGGGCGGCCGACTGCCTTGGCCAGCGCGATGGCCTGCGGATAGGGGCAACCCGACGGATACATGAAATGCCGCCCGAAAAAGCCGCCAAGCAGGGGCGAGTGGATGTTCACCTTGTCCGCGGCAAGCCCGGTGCGTTTGACGATATCGGCCTGAAACATCTCGGGCGCCTGATTGGGCAACCAGATATCCAGCGAGCCGTCGTCGTTGAAGCGCGCCAGCGCCGAGGGCGGCTCAAGCTGGGCATGGTGCAGATACTGGCAGTGATAGGTCGCCTCGATCGCCTGCGCGTCCTTCAGCGCCGCGTTGACATCGCCGCCGGTTTCGGCGTCCTTGCCCGGCCCGGTCCGGGCGGCCAGCGACTGCGCGAAGGCGTCGGTCGAGAAATCGGCCGGCATCGGGCGCCATGCGGGATCAAGGTCCTTGCCCTCGACCCAATCGACCGTCAGCGCCTCGGCGGCGGTCTTGGCGACCCACCAGCGTTCGGCGACCACGGCGACGGCGCCGGGCAGCTTGTGGATGGAATGGACGCCGGGCTGGGCGGCGACCTCGGCCTGATTGGCGATACTGCCGACATCAAGGCCAAGGCGCGGCGCGTGCTGGACGGCGGCGTGCAGCATGCCGTCAACCCTGGTGTCGATGGTGAACACTGCCTGTCCGGTGGATTTCGCGCGGACATCGACCCGGGCGACCGGCTGGCCGATCCAGCGGAATTTCGAGGGATCGCGCAAGACCACGCTGGCGGGGGCCGGCGCCGGCATGTCCAGCGCGTCGGCGGCCAGATCGCCATAGGCTATGGACTGGCCACTGGCCGCATGGATGACGCGGCCGGGTTCGGTCGTCAGTTCCGTCATCGGCAGGTTCAGCCGCTTTGCCGCTGCCTGCAACAGCATCTGGCGGGCGATGGCGCCCAGCTTGCGCATGGTGTCATAGCTGGTGCGCACCGACATGCTGCCGCCGGTGACACGCATCGTGTTGTTCACGACCAGATAATCGCTGCCGGCGGGCGCGGTCTCGACCAGAAAGCTGGCCGGATCGGCGTCCAGTTCCTCGCCGACGATCTGGGCCATGGCAGTGTGAACGCCCTGTCCCCCCTCGGCAAAGGGGCTGAGCAGGCGCACGGTATTGTCGGGGCGGATCTCAAGGAACGCGGGCACGCGCGTGCCCGGTGCCACGGCGGCGGCGGCGGCGGCGGCGCCTTGGGCACGGGCCGGGCCGACCGGCAGGCCAAAGCCAAGGACCAGCGCCCCCGCCGCAGCCCCGGCCGAGGTCAGCAGGAATCCGCGCCGCGACAGGTTCACCGGGTCGCCGCAGGGAAGATCGGCGGGCAGGTCGGCGGCCAGATCGGTGGGCAGATCGGGGCGGGGAATGCGGAAAAGCCTGTTCACAGCGTCGCCTCCTTCTTGCCGGCCAGATCGCGCACGGCGGCGCGGATGGCATTGTAGGTGCCGCAGCGGCACAGGTTGATCATGGCGGCGGCGATATCGTCGTCGCTGGGGTCGGGGTTTTCCTTCAGCAGCGAGGTCGCCGCCATGACCTGCCCCGACTGGCAATAGCCGCATTGCGGCACCTGGTGCTGGACCCATTTTTCGACGACGTGCTGGCCGACCTCGTCCTTCTCGATGGCCTCGATGGTGGTGATCCGGGCGTCCTTGACGCTGTCCACCGGCGTCACGCATGAGCGCGTCACCACGCCATCGACCAGAACCGAGCAGGCGCCGCATTGCGCCATGCCGCAGCCGTATTTCGTGCCGGTCATGCCCAGTTCGTCGCGGATGACCCACAGCAGCGGCGTGTCGCCCGGCGACTGGATGTCGTAGCTGGTATCGTTGATCTGAAGTTTCATCCTGTCCTCGCGAGACGTGGCTGGGATGCGCCCCCGGTGCGGGTGCGCCCTTGGCGTTTCGGGGGATCGTGCGGGCAATCCTGCCTCAGGCCATACCCGACCGGTCGCTGCGGCCATCGCGGCCGAGTCGGCAGATGCCACATCCCCGGACAGACGATATTGGCGCTTGCCCGCGCCGGGCGCAATCGGGATATTGATGGACCGGGACCAAGGTGCCGGCCGGACAGGAGCCTTCGCAGGAGCCCTTGATGAACAGCGTGCCCAAGGCCGCCTTTGGCGCCGCCATCGCGGCGGATGGCGTCGCGACCGGCGCCGGCGCCACGATCTGCGAGACCGATTTCCCCGTCGCCGCCATTCCCGCCGCCGGGGATTTCGCCCTTGCCGTCATCACCGGGGTCGAGGGCGCCTCGTATCGCCCGCTGGGCGCGGCAATGGTCGTCGATGCCATGGGGGGCAGCACGGGCAGCCTGTCCTCGGGCTGTCTTGAGCGGGACGTGATCCTGCAGGCGCAGGCGGCGATTGCCGCCAATGCGCCGCGGGCGCTGCGCTATGGCCGCGGCTCGCCGTTTCTGGATATCCGGCTGCCCTGCGGCGGCGGGCTGGATATCCGCATCCTGCCCATGCCCGACCGGGCGCTTCTGACCCGCGTGGCCGGGGCGCTGGCGCGGCGGCAGGCGGCGCGGGTCGTGCTGACCGCCGACGGCCGGCTGGCCGAAAGCGGGCAGGGCATGACGCTGACGATCCTGCCGCAGATCCGGTTTCTGGTCTTTGGCAAGGGCCCCGAGGCCGCCTGCTTTGCCGCGCTGGCGCAGCGCGCGGGCTATCCGGCGGCCCTGTATTCCCCCGACGCCGAGACCCGCGCCCAGGCCGGTTTCGGCGACGGTCTGGAGGGCGCCGGCTGGCCGCCGGGGCTGGAGGCCGATGCGCGCACGGCGGTGGCGATGTTCTTTCACGACCACGATTACGAACCGGCGCTGTTGCAGGCGGCGCTGTCGGGTCCCGCCTTCTATGTCGGCGCGCAGGGCAGCCTGCGGGCGCATCGCGCGCGCTGCGAGGCGCTGGCCGCGCGCGGGGTCGCGGCGGCCGATATCGCGCGGCTTGCCTCGCCCTTCGGGCTGATCCCTTCGGCGCGGGATGCGCGCACGCTGGCGGTCTCGGTGCTGGCGGATGTGCTGAACCGCGCGCAGACGCCGCTGCCGGCATGAGCCTTGGCGTCCTGCTGCTGGCCGCCGGGCAGTCGCGGCGCTTCGGGGCGCAGGACAAGCTGCTGGCGCCGCTTGCGGGCAGGCCGCTGGTCGCCCATGCCCTTGCCGCCGCCCGCCTGCCCGGCGCGCGGATGCGGCTGGCCGTCGTCGCCGCCCCCGAGGTCGCGGATATCGCCCGGCAGGCAGGGTTTGCGACGCTGTCCCTGCCGCCGGGCGGCGCGCAGGCCGACAGCCTGACCGCCGGGCTGGCGCATCTGCGCAAGGCTGGCATCACCCGGCTGCTGGTGGTTCTGGGGGACATGCCGTGGGTGCAGGCCGGGGATCTGCACGCGCTGCTGGCGCTGGCCGGGGATCAGGCGGCCTGCGTCACCTGCGACGGCGTACCCGGCCCTCCGGCGGTGTTTCCGCAGGGGATGTTCGACGCGCTGGCGCGGCTCAGCGGCGATCGCGGCGCGGGGGCGCTGCTGCGGCAGATCCCCGACGCGCGCCGTCTGGCCCTGCCGCCCGCGCGTCTGCGCGATGTCGATACGCCCGGCGATCTGCCCTGAGCGCCCGCGCGGCATGGCGCCGATCACGCCGCCATGGCGCATCGCGCACGCGGCTGTCAGATGACAGCCCCGGCCCGGCCCGCTATCCTGCCGCGATGATCCCCGCGAACGGAGACGAAGCATGTCCGACAGCCAGACCAGCACGCTGACCATCTATGCCACGGCCTTCCTTGCCTCGCTCAGCCTGTTCGGACTGGTCGATGCCGGCCGCGTCAATGACGGCGCCCATGTCGCCAGCGCCATCACGCAGGCGTTCCTGCTGCCGATTCTCGGCGTCGCCTCGGTGATCTTTCTGGGGCTGACGATCATGGTGCTGTCGCGCAGCTTCCTGTCGCGCCCCCATGCCTGGAACAGCGACCGGACCGAACGCGCGGTGCTTGAGGTCGGGCTGGCCGGCGTCTGCTATTTCGGCGTCCTCGCGCTGCTGAGCTATTTCTTCGCGCTGATGGCGCCTGGCTGGGTCAGCGGGCTGGGGCCGGCGATGGCGCGGTTCTGGCCGTGGTTTCTGGCGCTGCCCTGCCTTGCCTTCGGGGCCTTCGGCAAGAAGAACAAGCCGGCCTGGCTGGTCGCCGGCGCCGTGTTTGTGACGATTGGCCTGTTTACCGGCTAGAACGGGCCGTGCCGCAGCATGGCCATGACAAAACCCATCAGGGAAAAGAACGGACGATGCCCTCAATGAACAGACTGCTTGCCGGCGTGGCGCTTTGCGCGGCGCTGATCGCCCCTGCGGCCCAGGCCGAGACCCGCGTGCTGGACGGCACCGTCACCTATCGCGAAAAGATGCTGCTGCCGCCGGGCGCCAGGGTGCAGGTCCAGCTTGCCGATGTCTCGCTGGCGGATGCGCCGGCCAAGGTGCTGGGCGAGACGACCTTTACCCCGAAAACCCCGGTGCCGCTGCGGTTCAGGATCAAGTATGACGACCGCAACGTGACGCCGAACCACAGCTATGCCTTGCAGGCCCGCATCACGCTGGGCGATGAGCTGCTGTTCACCAATACCTCGCGCCACGCCGTCTTTGGCGACCAGCCCGACGCCACCGAGGTTCTGGTCGAGCGTGTCGGCCCCGGTCAGGTCGATCCGCTGCCCCTGCCGGCCTATCCGACCGGCGAATGGCTGGCCGAGGATATCGGTGGCAAGGGCGTCCTTGACCGCGCGCAAAGCACGCTGGTTCTGGGCAAGGATGGCGCCGTTACCGGCAGCGGCGGCTGCAACCGCCTGATGGCCAAGGTGCAGTTTGAGCGCAGCGGCATCGCCATCACCGACCTCGCCGCGACCCGGCGCCTGTGCGAAGAGCCCCTGAACAAGCAGGAAATGCGCTTCTTCAAGGCGCTGACGGCCGCCCGCCAGTGGCAGCTTGACGACGCCACGGGCAAGCTGACGCTTCTGGACAATGACGACAGGGTGCTGGTCGTCCTGTCGCGCAAGTAACGCAGCAACAAGGGCCGGCCGCATTGCCAGCGGCCGGCCCCGGCGCGCCTAGCGCAGTTCCGAACCCATCATGCGGCGCATGTCGTTCTTGTCGTCCTCGATCATGCCGGGGATCAGGAAGATGTCGATGATGACCCACAGGCTGACCAGCCCCACGACCGGCATCCCGATCAGGAGCGGCCATGTCAGCCAACCCAGACCCCACAGCACCGCCATCAGGATACCGCTGACCCAGCGGCCCAGATACATCCGGTGGACGCCAAGCCCCCACAGGAAGAACAGCAGCAGATAGGCAACCAGCGGCGATTTCGCATCATTGGCGACGCGCTGTTCGATCAGCATTTCTCGTTGAACGTCCATCGACCCCAAGTCCATGTTAATGTCATTCACATATAGGGCGCCGCGCCGCCCCGACAAGAGGACGCGCCCCATATCCGCGCCTTGTCCTGCCCTGACGCGGTGCGCGCGCCCCGACCACCCTACCATTCCGCGCCGCCATGCGCTAAGGGACGCGCGAACGTCACGGGGACGCAGAACGGGGACGCAGACATGAAATTCACCCTCTCCTGGCTCAGGGAGCATCTCGACACTTCCGCCTCGCTTGACCAGATCACCGAGGCGCTGACCGATCTTGGCCTTGAGGTCGAGGGCGTGACCGATGCCGCCGCGAAGCTGGCGCCCTTTACCATCGCCCGCGTGATCGAGGCCGTGCCCCATCCCGATGCAGACCGGCTGCGCGTCTGCCGCGTGCTGACGGACGAGGGCGAAAAGCAGATCGTCTGCGGCGCCCCGAACGCCCGCGCCGGCATCACCGTGGTGCTGGCCAAGCCCGGCGACTATGTGCCCGGCATCGATGTCACGCTGGGCGTGGGCAAGATCCGCGGCGTGGAAAGCCACGGCATGATGGCATCCGAGCGCGAGCTTGAGCTGTCGGACGAACATAGCGGCATCATCGAACTGCCCTCGGGCGAGGTCGGCGAAAGGTTCGTGGACTGGCTGGCGGCGAACCGCCCCGAAACCATCGACCCGGTGATCGAGATCAAGATCACTCCGAACCGTCCCGACGCGCTTGGCGTGCGCGGCGTCGCCCGCGATCTGGCGGCGCGCGGCCTTGGCACGCTGAAGCCCCTTGCCGAACTGGCGGTGCCGGGCAGCTTCGCATCGCCCATCGGGGTGGTGATCGACCCGCAGGTGGCCGAAAAGGCGCCGTTCTTCGCCGGACGGCTGATCCGCGGCGTCAGGAACGGCCCCTCGCCCGCGTGGCTGCAACGGCGCCTGACCGCCATCGGGCTGCGGCCGATCAACACGCTGGTCGATATCACCAACCTGTTCACCTTCGACCTGAACCGGCCGCTGCACGTCTTTGACGCGGGCAAGGTCAAGGGCGACCTGACCGTGCGCCCCTCGATCGAGGGCGAGGCACTGCTGGCGCTGGACGGCAAGACCTATGCCTTTGCCCCCGGCACCATGATCATCGCCGACGAGACCGGCCCCGAAAGCATCGCCGGCATCATGGGCGGCGAGGCCTCGGGCTGTTCCGAGGACACGGCGGACGTGTTTCTGGAAAGCGCCTATTGGGACCCGATCGCAGTCGCGACCGCCGGCCGGGCGCTGAAGATCAATTCGGACGCGCGCTACCGCTTTGAACGCGGTGTGGACCCGGCCTTCACCCTGCCGGGGCTGGAACTGGCGACGCGCATGATCCTGGATCTTTGCGGCGGCGAGGCGTCCGCGGTCGTCACCGCCGGTGCCGTTCCCGACACCACGCGCAGCTATGCGCTGGACCCCGCGCGCGTCATCAGCCTTGTCGGCATGGACATCCCCGAGGCCGAGCAGCGCGCCACCCTGACCGCGCTTGGCTTCCGCCTTGAGGGCGATCAGGCCTTTGTCCCAAGCTGGCGCCCCGATGTGCAGGGCAGCGCCGATCTGGTCGAGGAAGTCGCCCGCATCGCCAGCCTGACCAAGCTGCAAGGCCAGCCCCTGCCGCGCCCGCGCGCGGGCGTGCCCGAGCCGGTGCTGACGCCGCTGCAACGCCGCGAATCCGCGGCGCGGCGCATGGCGGCGGCGCTGGGTTACAACGAATGTGTGACCTACAGCTTTATCGACCAGCAGGCGGCGGCGCTGTTCGGCGGCGGCGCGGACGCGGTCCGGGTCGAGAACCCGATCAGCAGCGAGATGACGCATATGCGCCCCGACCTGCTGCCGGGCCTGCTGGCGGCGGCGGCGCGCAACCAGTCGCGCGGCTTTGCCGATCTGGCGCTGTTTGAATGTGGCCCGGTCTTTTCGGGCGGCGAACCGGGGCAGCAGGAAACCCATCTGTCGGGCATCCTGATCGGCGCCAATGCGGCGCGCGATCCCTTTGCCTCGCGGCGCAAGGTCGATATCTACGACGCCAAGGCCGATGCCGATGCGATCCTGCAAACCATTGGCGCGCCTGCGAAATCGCAGATCAACCGCAAGCTTGACGGCTGGTGGCACCCCGGCCGCGCCGGCAATGTCGCGCTGGGGCCGAACACGCTGGCGAGCTTCGGCGAAATCCACCCCCGCATCCTGCGCCATTTCGGCATCAAGGGCGCGGCGGTCGGCTTTACCATCCGCATCGCCAATGTGCCGCTGCCCAAGGTGCGCACGCCCTCGCGGCCGGCGCTGGCGCTGTCGGACCTGCAAGCGGTCGAGCGCGACTTCGCCTTTGTCGTCGATGCAGAGGTCGAGGCGCTGACACTGGTCAATGCCGCCGCCGGCGCCGACAAGGCGCTGATCGAGCGGGTGACGGTCTTCGACCAGTTCACCGGGCTGGAAGGCGGCAGAAAGTCCATCGCCATCACCGCGCGCCTGCAACCCCGCGACAAGACCCTGACCGATGCCGAAATCGAGGCGGTCGCGGCGAAGATCGTCGAAAAGGTCGGCAAGGCCACGGGCGGCGTGCTGCGGACCTGATATCAAAAAGGGGGCGGCCGCATGTCTGCAACGGGATTGAAACCCGCCGGCCCCTTTTCCGACGCCGAGCGCGCCGCGGTCTATCGCGCCATCTTCCAGCGGCGCGATGTCCGCGGCCAGTTCCTGCCCGACCCCATCGGCGACGAGGTTCTGGCGCGGCTGTTGCAGGCCGCCCATGCCGCGCCCTCGGTCGGGCTGATGCAGCCCTGGAACTTCATCCTGATCCGCAGCCCCGAGGTGCGGGCCGAAATCCGCGCCGCATTTGCGCAGGCCAATGACGAGGCCCGCGCCATGTTCCCGGCGGAACGGCAGGCGCTTTATTCGGAGCTGAAGCTGGAGGGCATCACGGAATCGCCCCTGAACCTGTGCATCACCTGCGACCGCGCGCGGGGCGGGGCGGTGGTGCTGGGACGCACGCATGACCGCGACACCGACCTTTATTCCACGGTCTGCGCGGTCCAGAACCTGTGGCTGGCCGCGCGCGCCGAGGGCATCGGCGTCGGCTGGGTCAGCATCTTTCGCGACGCCGACCTGCGCCGCATCCTGCGCCTGCCCGATCATGTCGTGCCCGTCGCCTATCTGTGCCTTGGCCATGTGCGCGAACTTTACGACCAGCCCGAATTGCAGGCGCGCGGCTGGGCCGCCCGCAAACCGCTGGAGGAAATGATCTTTTTCGACGCCTGGGACGGCAAATGACGCGACGGGGCATTGATCTTTTGCCGCCGGACCCTTCAGATCGCCGTCACCATTGCCATAAGCCGAGGTGCCCCATGATGTCCCGCCGTTCGCTTCTTCACTCTGCCGCGGCTGCCGGTGGCCTTTCGCTTTGGGGGCGGGCGGCCGCGGGCGCCACGACCTTGGGGGCCACGACCTCGGCGCGCGCGGCTGGCTTCTGGTATCCCGAGGAAACCGACCCGCATGAGCGCACCTTCATGCAATGGCCGGTGAACCGCCGCGTCCATGACGACCCGGATTTTCTGGACGACCTGCAAGGCTGCATCGCCGATATCGCCAATACCATTGCGGGGTTTGAGCCGGTGGTGATGCTGGCCGGCGCCGAACATCACAAGGCGATCCGCAAGCGCGTCTCGTCCGAAATCGAGCTGTGGGACATTCCGACCGACGATCTGTGGTGCCGCGATTCCGGTCCCTCGTTCGTGATCGACGGCAAGGGCGGGCTGGCGGTGACGCAGTTCAACTTCAACGGCTGGGGGGGCAAGCAGGTCCACGGCAATGACGGCAAGATCGCCGCCCGCGTGGCCGAGCGCATGGGCCTGCGCGTCTTTGACGCCGGCCTGGTGGGCGAGGCCGGCGGGGTCGAGACCGACGGCCACGGCACCCTGATTGCCCATGAAAGCACCTTCATCAACGCCAACCGCAACAAGGGCGACAAGGCCGCGATCCAGGCGATGCTGCTGGACACGATGGGCGCCGAAAAGATGATCTGGGCGCCGGGGATCAAGGGCGCCGACATTACCGATTACCACATCGACGCGCTGGCCCGCTTCATCAAGCCGGGGCAGGTGCTGATCCAGATGGGGGACGAGATCGATCCCGACGATCCGTGGTCGGTCGCCGCCTTCCAGACCCGCGATCTGCTTGCCGCCGCCACCGACGCCAAGGGGCGCAAGCTGGATCTGGTGACGCTGCCCGAACCCTATGACATCCGCATCGACAGCCCGGATTTCGTGTCGTCCTATGTCAACTATTACGTCTGCAACGGCGCCGTCATCGCCGCCCAGTTCGGCGACAAGAAGGCCGATCGCAAGGCCGCCGAAACGCTGGCCGGGCTTTATCCCGGGCGCGAGGTGGTGATGCTGAACATCGACCCCGTGGGCGAGGTCGGCGGCGGCATCCATTGCGCCACCCACGAACAGCCGAAGGTCTGAACATGCGCGGCTGGCTGACCCGCAACGCCGAGGCTCTGGGCGCGCTTGGCGCCCTTGCCACCGCCTTCGCCGCCGTGACGGCGCTGGTGGTCATTCCCTATCAGGTCGCGCAGGCCGACCGCATCCAGCGCGACCAGACCGCGCGCGAGATCTATCGCGAATTCCTGAACCTGACCGTGCAGAAGCCCGAACTTGCCAGCGCAAACTATTGCGCGCTGAAGGAGCCCGGGCAGATCGCCGCCTATTCGGCCTATGTCGAATACATGCTGTATACGGCCGAGCAGATGGTCGCGACCTCGCCTGACTGGCAAAAAACGATGCTGGGTTATCTGACCGCCCATGCCAGCTACCTTTGCGACCCCGAGGTGCAGGCGGCCAGCGACGGCATGGCCGGGCTTGTCGCCGGGCTGGGGCTGGCCTGCACGCCCCAGCGGCAATGCCGATAGACGCAGCCGCCGGGATGGGCGGCTGCGCCGGGCGCCCTTACGCGGCGCCGACCAGAATCCCGCGCTGCACGGCGGGGCGGGCAAGGAACCGCTCCAGATAGGCCTGCACATTGGCAAAGCCGTCCATGCCGGTTTCCTTCTCGGCGTCGTAGTTCACGCGGATGGTGCGCAGCCACGGGCCGGTGGCGATATCGGCGATGGAATATTCGCCGGTGATCCAGTCCCGCCCCTCAAGCTGGCGGTCAAGGACGCCAAGGATGCGCCGCGCCTCGTTGAAATAGCGGGTGCGGGGGCGGGGGTCCTCGATCTCGCTGCCCTTGTAGCGGTGGAAATAGCCGACCTGCCCGAACATCGGGCCAAGACCGCCCACCTGCCACATCAGCCACTGGATCGTGTGATAACGGCCCGCGCCGGCCTTGGGCAGGAATTTCCCGGTCTTGTCGGCCAGATAGATCAGGATGGCGCCGGTTTCAAAGATGCCGATGGGCTGGCCGTCCGGCCCGTTCGGGTCGATCATCGCGGGGATCTTGTTGTTGGGGTTCAGCGACAGGAATTCCGGGGTGAACTGGTCCTCGGGGCCGCTGATCGAGATGCGATGCGCGTCATAGTCCAGCCCGCATTCCTCAAGCATGACCGAGGACTTGATGCCGTTGGGCGTGTTCAGCGTGTAAAGCTGGATCACGTCGGGGCGCACCGGGGGCCAGCGATGCGTGATGGGAAAGTCCGAAAGTGCTGTCATGTCGTCTCCTGAATTCGCTTTATTTGCACAAGGGTGGCGTGATATGGCACCACGCCAGAAACCTCGCGCAACAGGTCGGAAAAAGGTAAGCCCATGCTCAAGGAATTCAAGGAATTCATCGCCCGCGGCAATGTGATCGACCTTGCGGTCGGTATCATCATCGGCGCGGCGTTCACGGCCATCGTCAATTCGCTGGTCGCCGATCTCATCAACCCGATCATCGGCCTGCTGACCGGCGGCACGGATTTCAGCGGCCTTTACCTGGTGCTGAAGGGCACGGTCCCCGATGGCGCCAGCCTGAAGGCGGCCCGCGATACGGGTGCTGCGGTCTTTGCCTATGGCTCGTTCCTGTCGGCGGTCATCAACTTCCTGATCATCGCCTGGGCGGTGTTCCTGCTGGTCAAGGCGGTCAACCGCGTCCAGTCGGCCACCACCAAGAAAAAGGCCGACGAGCCCGCGGCCCCCGCCGGCCCGACCCAGGAAGAACTGCTGGCCCAGATCCGCGACGAGCTGCGCGCGCAGCGCGGCTGATCGCGCCTTGGGCAACGGATGACAGGACCGGCGCGGGCAGCCCCCGCGCCGGTCTTTCGTTTTCAGGTGATGATCAGCTCGGGCGCGGTCCAGTCCAGCCCCAGCGCCGTCGCCACCGGACCCGAGGTCAGCATCCCCTCATGCGTCGAAAGCCCGGCGCGCAGATGCGCGTCGTCGCGCATGGCCTGCCGCCAGCCCTTGCCGGCCAGCGCCAGCACAAAGGGCAGCGTCACGTTGCCAAGCGCCCGGGTCGAGGTCTGCGGCACCGCGCCCGGCATGTTCGCCACGCAGTAATGCATGATCCCGTCCACGGCATAGACCGGGTCCTGATGCGTGGTCGGGTGCGAGGTCTCGAAGCAGCCGCCCTGATCGATGGCCACGTCGACCAGCGCCGAGCCGGGCTTCATCAGGCCAAGCTGCGCGCGCGTGACCAGCTTCGGCGCCGCCGCCCCCGGCACCAGCACCGCGCCGATGACCATGTCGGCGCCGGGCAGCAGATCGGCGATGGCGCCGGCGGTGGCGTATTGCGTGGTCAGCCGGCCCATGAAGACATCGTCCAGATAGCTCAGCCGCGGAACCGAGCGGTCAAGCACCGTGACATTCGCCCCCATCCCCGTCGCCACCCGCGCCGCTGCGGTGCCGACCACGCCGCCGCCGATGACCAGCACATTCGCCGGCCGGACGCCCGGCACGCCGCCCAGCAGGACGCCCGAGCCGCCATTGGCCTTTTGCAGCGTCCACGCCCCCATCTGCGGCGCCAGTCGGCCCGCGACCTCGGACATGGGCGCCAGCAGGGGCAGGCCGCCGCGCGCATCCGTCACCGTCTCGTAGGCGATGGCGGTGACGCCGCTGGCCAGCAGGTCGCGGGTCTGGTCGGGATCGGGCGCAAGATGCAGATAGGTGAACAGCACCTGCCCCTTGCGCAGCATGGCGCGTTCCCGGGGCTGCGGCTCTTTCACCTTCACGATCATCTCGGCCTCGGCAAAGACGCTGGCGGCGTCGGGCAGGATGCGGCAGCCGGCGGCGGCATAATCCGTGTCGGCAAAGCCCGACCCCAGCCCGGCGCCGGACTGGATCAACACCTCATGCCCCCGGGCGACGGCCTCTTGCGCGGCCTCGGGGGTCATGCCGACGCGGTATTCCTGCGGCTTGATTTCGGTTGGACATCCGATTTTCATTGCGGGACCTCCTTTCCCTGTAGGGCGGATGGTGGCACAGGCCGGGTGACGTTTCTTGCTGAAACGCAAAGCTGTGACTGGCTATCGTCGAAGAATAATCCCATGATCGCGCAAACGGCGCAGGGAAATTCGACAATGATCGAGATGGACGCAACAGATCGCCGCATCCTGATGGTCCTGCAACGCGACGGCCGCAAGACCAACTCGGACCTCGCGACCGAGGTCGGCCTGTCCCCCAGCGCCTGCCACCGCCGCGTGCAGCGGCTTGAGGATCTGGGCGTGATCCGCGGCTATGTCGCCCTGCTGGACGCCCGCAAGCTTGAGCGCCCGACCACGGTCTTTGTCGAGATCACCCTGTCCGGTCAGGCCGACGAGATCCTCGAGTCCTTCGAGCGCGAGGTCCGCAAGATTCCCGACGTGCTGGAATGTCACCTGATGGCGGGTTCGGCCGACTACCTGCTTAAGGTGGTGGCGCAGGACACCGACGATTTCGCCCGCATCCATCGCCAGCGGCTGGCCAAGCTGCCGGGGGTGGCGCAGATGCATTCGTCGTTCTCGCTGCGGACGGTGGCCTTCACCACCGCGCTGCCGGTCTAGGGCGCGGGGTCGCCGACGCGCTGGAACAGCGTGCCTTCGCCGGCCTTGCCGCCCCAGGCGATCACGTCATAGCGCGCCGCCGGGTCGTCGCCCATGCCGGGCGAGCCCATGGGCATTCCCGGCACGGAAATACCGGTCACGTCGGGCCGGGTCTCCAGCAGGCGGGCGACGGCATCCAGGGGGACGTGCCCCTCAATCACATAGCCGTCGATGCGGGCGGTGTGACAGGACCAAAGCGCCTCGGGCACGCCGGCACTGGCCTTGGCGGCGGCGATATCGGCGGTCTCGACCACCGTCACGTCATAGCCGCCGTTGCGGGCCAGCTCGGCCCAGGCGGTGCAGCAGCCGCAATTCGGGTCCTTGTGGACGGTCATGCTGCGGTCCTGCGCCAGCACCGGTCCGGCCAGCGGGACCAGCAGCGCGGCAAGGGCCACCATTCGGATATTCATCGGCATTTCTCCTGAAGATCGAGGCAGGCGCGCCATGACGTCACGACATCGGCTTCTGCGACGGGTCGAAAGGCGGCGCGACAGGATCATTGCGGCAGGATAGGCGCGGGCCCCGGGGTCGCGCAACCGGGCCGCTTGTCGCAGCCCGGAAATAGAAAACCCCCGGCAAAGCGGGGGTTTCCTGAACCGATGTGGTCGCTTGTCTTACAGCGCGCCTTCGCGTTGCGCTTTCTTGCGCGCCAGCTTGCGGGCGCGGCGGACGGCCTCGGCCTTTTCACGGGCCTTCTTGACCGAGGGTTTCTCGAAATGCTGCTTGAGCTTCATTTCACGGAACACCCCCTCGCGCTGAAGTTTTTTCTTCAGAGCACGAAGCGCCTGTTCGACGTTGTTGTCGCGAACACTTACCTGCATGTGGTTGTCACCACCTTCCTAGGTTAAAGTTGAGCAGATTTGCAGGAAACGCCCCTCTAGCAGGGCGAATCGCTTTTGTCCAGATTTTCCGGATCTGGCAGTATCGCGGGGGAAAAGTGCATGACGGATGCAAAGGATCGCCTGATCGACGCGGCGCTGAACCATGTCATGTTCGACGGCATGGGCCAGCGCGCCATCGCCGAGGGCGCAAAGGATATCGGCATGAACCCGGCGCTTGCGCGGGTCTATCTGCCGCGTGGCGGCGCCGATCTGGCGGCGGCCTATCACCGCCGCGCCGATGCGGAATTGCGGCAATGGCTGGCCGAGACCCCGCCGCAGGGCCGCTTCCGCGACCGCGTGGCGCAGGCGGTGATGCATCGCCTGTCGCTTGCCGACCGTGAACTGGTGCGGGCGGGCACGGCGATCATGGCGCTGCCGCAGAACGCCGCGCTTGGTGCGCGGCTGGTCTGGGAAACGGCCGATGCGATCTGGGACGGTCTGGGCGACCGCTCGGACGATGTGAACTGGTATTCCAAGCGCGCCACGCTGTCGGCGGTCCATGGCGCGACGGTACTCTATTGGCTGGGCGACGATTCGCCCGATGCCGCGGCGACGCGCGACTTTCTCGACCGCCGCATCGACGGGCTGATGCGGTTCGAGGGCGTCAAGAGCCGCCTTGCCGCCCTGCCGGGCATGCCGGCGCTGACCCGTGCCGCGACCGGCTGGATCAAGGCCCCCGCGACCCGGCACGCCGACCGCAGCGACCCATCCGCCGCCTGGTCGGGCGACAGCCTTCCCGCCGGCCAAAGAGGTGACGCGTGATCCCAGATGTCATGCAGGCCGTCGAGATTTCGGTCCATGGCGGCCCCGAGGTCCTGAAACCCGTCCACCGCCCGGTGCCGGTCGCCGGCCACGGCCAGATCCTGATCCGGGTGGCATGGGCGGGCGTGAACCGCCCCGACCTGTTCCAGCGCGCCGGCTCCTACGCGCCGCCGCCGGGGGCCTCGGACCTGCCGGGGCTGGAATGTTCGGGCATCGTCGCCGCCACCGGGCCGGGCGTCACCCGCTGGAAGCCGGGCGACCGCGTCTGTGCGCTGCTGCCCGGCGGCGGTTATGCCGAATACGCAACCTGTGCCGCCGACCACGCCCTGCCGGTGCCCTACGGCCTTGACCTGCGCGCCGCCGCCGCCCTGCCGGAAACCGCCTTCACCGTCTGGTCGAACGTGGTCATGCGCGGCGGCCTTGGCGCCGGTGAGCGCTTCCTTGTCCATGGCGGGTCCTCGGGCATCGGGACGATGGCGATCCAGGTCGCGAACGCATTGGGGGCACGGGTCTGGGCCACGGCGGGCTCGCCCGAGAAAGGCGCGGCCTGCGCCGAGCTTGGCGCACAGCCGATCAACTATCGCGACGAGGATTTCGTTACCGTCCTGCGCAAGGCCGGTGGCGCGGACCTGATCCTCGACATGGTGGGGGGCGACTATATCGCGCGCAACCTGAGCAGCCTCGCCGATGACGGACGGCTGGTGATGATCGCCTTCCTGACCGGACCGCGGGCCGAGATCAACTTCGCCCAGATCATGTCCCGGCGCCTGACCGTCACCGGCTCGACCCTGCGCCCGCAATCAGAACGCGCCAAGGCGCGGATCGCACAGGACCTGGTCCGCCATCTCTGGCCGCTGATCGAAGCCGGCGCCGTCCGTCCGCAGATCGACAGCACCTATCTGCTGCACGAGGCCGTCGACGCCCATCGCCATATGGAAAGCAGCAGCCATGTCGGCAAGATCCTGTTGCAGGTCCTGCCCGAGACCTGAACCGGGGATGCGCACCCGCCCTGCCGGTGCCTCCGGCGGGGATATTTGAACATGAAAGAAAAGCACACACCCCGCCCGCCGGAGCTCAGGGTCGGGGTGTGGCTTCTTCCATGACGGCCATCGGCGTCCCCGCCCGTTCCGTGTTGGGCTGCACGGCAGCAAAGCCGGCGATCTGGTTAACAGCTTCTTTCATGTTCAAATATCCCCGCCGGAGGCACCGGCCGCCGCCATCAGCGCGGCGCCGGTATCAGGAAACTGCCGCTGCAATCGCGCCGTGTATCGGGCGCGCAGGGGCGGGGTTGCAGGTTGGGGGTCAGGCAAAGTGGACCTCTTTGTAGGGCACGGTCGCGGCAGGTCACGGTGACGCCGTCGCGCGACAGTTCGGTTGGCCTCGATGAAGGCGTCCTCGACGACCTTTGCCGGCAGCGATACGTCGCGGGGCAGGTTGCGCAGCGTTGCGGGAATGGCGATCAAGGCCGCGGCCTTGCGGGTCAGGGCGAAATAGTCGGCCGATGACAGGCCGGTGCAGCGGCCGTGCTTTTTCCACTGATACCACGCAAGCCCGCTTGAGCCCATGATATCGGCCATTTCGCGGGTGTCGCGGCGCGTGGGGTCGCGGGTTGGGTGCGGCAATCCTCGGGCCAGCCATCTCGTATTGGGCCAGAGGCCGTGGACGATGATAGGCCTTGCGGCGGCCGGGCGCGCATTGGCCGGGATCGCCGTCCTTGCCCTCGGCGCGGCACCAGCTTGGCGACCAGCTGAGCGACAGGACGTAATAGTCGAAGCGCCCGGCGACGTCCTGGGCGTGGGCGGCGGGGGCAAGGATCAAGGCAAGGATCAGCGCGAGGTTCTTCATGGCGCCGAGCCTATCGTCGCAGATGCCGGTGCGCCATGAAATTCAGGCTTTATTTTGGGCCTGCGCCGGCCTATATAACCCGTCAATCCCCCTGAAAATGGAATGGCAGCCGCCGAAAGCCGTTTTCCCCGGCCGGAAGAGATATTGTTAAGGAGAAGGTCATGAACAAGCCGCTGATGGCCAAGGCCACCGCAGTCTGGCTGGTCGACAACACGACGCTGAGCTTCAAGCAGATCGCCGATTTCTGCGGCATGCATGAGCTTGAGGTCCAGGGCATTGCCGATGGCGATGTGGCCACGGGCGTCAAGGGCTTTGACCCCATCGCCTCGAACCAGCTCGACATGTCCGAGATCGAGAAGGGTCAGAAGGACCCGCGCTATAGGCTGAAGCTCAAGCACAACCCCGCCGCCGATGGCGAGGAAAAGCGCCGCGGCCCGCGCTATACGCCCCTGTCCAAGCGTCAGGACCGGCCCGCGGCGATCCTGTGGCTGGTCAAGTTCCACCCCGAACTGGCCGATGCGCAGATCGCCAAGCTGGTCGGGACCACGAAGCCGACCATCGCCTCGATCCGCGACCGCACGCATTGGAACATCCAGAACATCCAGCCCATCGACCCGGTCGCGCTGGGCCTGTGCCGCCAGTCGGAACTGGATGCCGCCGTGCAGAAGGCCGCCAAGCGCAAGGCCGCCGAGGGCGGCGCGATGACCGATGACGAGCGTCGCAAGCTGCTGTCGACCGAGACCTCGCTGGCCATGTCGGATGAGCCGCGCCTGCCAAGCGCCATCGCCGGGCTTGAGAATTTCTCGCTGTCCAGGGACGATGAGAAACCTGCCCGCGACGAAGATCTGGACGCCGACAGCTTCTTCAACCTGCCCGATGCAGATGAAGACGACGAAGACGACAACTGAGGCCATGGCGCAGGCATCAGGCGCCCCGGTCGTGGTCGCCCATGCCTATCGCTGGCATGAGGCGCAAATGGCCGCCGCCATGCTGCGTGCCGCCGGCATCCCGGCGGATGTCCTTGATGCGCTGAACCACAATGCACAGCCGATGGCCGGGCTGGCGCTTGGCGGCATGCGGCTGGTCGTGCCGCCCTCGCGCCGGGACGAGGCGCTGGCGCTGCTGGCATCGACGCCCCTGCCGCGGGCGCGGATGACGCTGGGCCGGGTTCTGCTGTTCGTGGTGCTGTTCTGGTGGTGCGGGGCCGGCCCGATGATGAGCGGGCTTTATCTGCGGCGCCCCGAGGAAGCCCGGGCCGCCGCAACCGCCTGACCTGTCTAGTCAAATCGGTCGGATCAGATCGACAGGCAGATGTATTTCATTTCCAGATAGTCCTCGATCCCGTGGCGCGAGCCTTCGCGGCCAAGGCCCGACTGCTTGACGCCGCCGAAGGGCGCCACCTCGGTCGAGATGATGCCGGTGTTCACGCCGACGATGCCGTATTCCAGCCCCTCCTGCACGCGGGTGATGCGGCCGATGTCGCGGGCGTAGAAATAGCTGGCAAGGCCGAAGATGGTGGCGTTGGCTTTCGCGATGGCTTCTTCCTCGGTCTCGAACCGGAAAAGCGGCGCCAGCGGGCCAAAGGTTTCCTCGGTCGCGACCTTCATCGCATCGGTGACACCGGTGACGACGGTCGGTTCAAAGAACAGCCCCTCGATCCGCTTGCCGCCGGTGACGACCGCGCCGCCGCCGGACAGCACGTCCTGGATGTGTTCCTGAACCTTTTCG
>JAXMDJ010000025.1:0-59356 GCA_046348875.1 Paracoccus sp. (in: a-proteobacteria) | reverse complement strand
TGCCCGCGACATCATCGCGCGCCTGCGCCGTGCCGGCCGCGATCTGGCCGATCTGCGCGAGGGGACGGGCGGCACGGTCGCGGTGGGGGCATTGCCCTCGGCCGCGGGCGGGCTGGTGCCCGACGCCATCGCCCGGCTTCTGGCCCGGCGCCCGGGCCTGCGCGTCACCGTCACCGAGGGCCAGCACGAGCGGCTGACCCTGATGCTGCGCCGGGGCGACCTTGACCTTGTCGTGGGCCGGCTGCCGCCGCGCCGCCGCCCCGCCGACATCGCCGAGACCATCCTTGCCACCGATCGCGGCCGGCTGGTGGTGCGCACCGGACATGCGCTGGCGCAGCTTGCCGCCAGCGATGCCGGCCTGTCGCTGGGTGCCCTGCAACGCCAGCAATGGATCCTGCCCCCGACCGAAACGACCATGCGCCGCCAGCTTGACGCCATGTTCGACACGGCCGGCCTTGCCGCCCCGGTCCCGCGGGTCGAGTCGCTGTCGTTCCTGTCCAACCGCGCG
This sequence comes from Paracoccus sp. (in: a-proteobacteria), assembly GCA_046348875.1. Taxonomy (GTDB): domain Bacteria; phylum Pseudomonadota; class Alphaproteobacteria; order Rhodobacterales; family Rhodobacteraceae; genus Paracoccus. The sequence continues at coordinate 58,848 of JAXMDJ010000025.1, read as the reverse complement.
CTGCTGCTGGCGGGCGACTACATCACCGTCTGGCCCCAGCAGCTTGCCATGGTCGAGGCCCGCCACGGCCAGATCGTCGCCCTGCCGGTCGAACTGCCGGGGATCGAGCGCCCGCTGGGCCTGTGGTGGCGAGCCGATGCGCCGCTGTCCCCGGCCGCACAGGCCATGGCCGATGCCTTGCAGCACGCCGTCGCGCGGCAGGATGCACCCGACGCTGACCGGGCATGACCGCCTACAGCCCGACATAGCGCCGCACCCGATCCGCGTCCCGGTCCATGTCGGCGGAACTGCCCTGCCAGACGGTCTGGCCCTTTTCGATGATGATGTGATGATCGGCCAGCCGCTTGAGTTCGCGCAGGTTCTTGTCGACGATCAGGATCGACTGTCCTTCGGTTTTCAGCAGGCTCAGGCAGGCCCAGATCTCAGCGCGGATGACGGGGGCAAGACCCTCGGTCGCCTCGTCAAGGATCAGAAGGCGCGGGTTCGTCATCAGCGCCCGGCCGATGGCCAACATCTGTTGTTCGCCGCCCGACAGGGTGCCGGCCATTTGCTCCTGCCGTTCGCCCAGCCGCGGGAACAGCGCAATCACGCGGGCCAGCGTCCAGGGCCGCGCCGCGCCAAGGCGGTTGGCGGCGGTGGCGATCAGGTTTTCGCGCACGGTCAGGGTGGGGAAGATGTGGCGCCCCTCGGGCACCAGCCCGATGCCGCGCCGCGCGACCAGTTCGGGCGCGCTGCCGGTGATGTCGGCGCCGGCGAAGACGACCCTGCCGCCCGAGGTGCGGATCTGGCCCATCACCGTGCGGATGGTCGTGGTCTTGCCCATGCCGTTGCGGCCCATCAGGGTGACGACCTGCCCTTCGCGCAGCGCAAGGTTCAGGCCGAACAGCACCGGCGTGTGGCCGTAACCCGACTGAAGGTGTTCGATCTTCAGCATCAGATGTCCTCCTCGCCCAGATAGGCGCGACGCACCTCGGGGTTTTCGCGAATTTCGGCGACGCTGCCCGAGGCGATGATGCGGCCATAGACCAGCACGCTGATGCGGTCGGCGAGGTGGAACACCGCGTCCATGTCATGTTCGACCAGCAGCATCGGCACCTCGGCGCGCAGCGCGGAAAGCGTCGCGATCATGTCGCTGCTTTCGGCCTGCCCAAGCCCCGCCATCGGCTCGTCCATCAGCAGGACCGCCGGCTTCATGGCGCGGGCGATCACCAGCTCAAGCTGCTTGCGATAACCATGCGACAGGTCGCAGACCGAGGCAGTGGCGATGCCGTCCAGCCGCGCCTCGGCCAGCCGCCGACCCGCCTCATGCGTGAGCGCGGCGCGACCGCGCGGGCCGTCGAACATGTGCCAGATGCGCCCGTCGCGAACCTGCAGCGCGACGACAAGGTTCTGCATCACGGTGGCGTCGTCGATCAGCCGCACCACCTGGAAGGTGCGCCCGATGCCGCGCGCCGCCCGCGCCGCCGCATCCAGCCGGTCCACTGGCTGCCCGCGCAGCAGGACCGTGCCCGCATCCGGGGTCAGCGTGCCGCAGATCTGGTTGATCAGCGTCGACTTTCCGGCCCCGTTCGGCCCGATCAGGGCATGAATTTCACCGGGACGCAGGTCCAGATCGACATGGTCGGTCGCCAGCAATCCGGCAAACCGCTTGACCAGACCGCGGACGGAAAGAATGGCATCGCCGGTCATCACAGCCTTCCCCCCGTCACGCGGCGGATCAGCGCGACAACGCCGCCATGGGTGTTCAGCACGACCAGCAGCAGCACGATGCCAAGGACCAGCGGCCAGTTCTCGGTCCAGGCGCCAAAGACATCCTCAAGCACAAGGATCAGCATGGCGCCCAGAAACGGCCCCCAAAGCGTGCCGACCCCGCCCAGGATCAGCATGATCATCAGCAGGCCCGAGGTATTCCAGCTCAGCGTGTCGGGGCTGGAAAAGCGCAGCAAGTTCGCCAGCAAGCCGCCGGCCAGACCGGCGCCGATGCCCGACAGCACAAAGGCCGTCAGGCGGTGACGCGTGGGCGACAGCCCCAGCGCCTGCATCCGCTGCGGGCTTTGGCGCACGCCGTCCAGCACCGCCGCGAAGGACGAGCGCATGAACTGCCAGTAAAGCCAGAACCCGGCCACCGCGATCGTCAGGCACAAGAAGTAGAAGCTGGTCCGGTTGCGCAGGTTCAGCCCGAAAAACTCGTTTGCGCCCGGCATCATCAGCCCGTCGTCGCCGCCATAGGCCGAAAGCGAGGTGAACATGAAATAGATCATCTGCGCGAAGGCCAGCGTGATCATGATGAACTGGATGCCTCCGGTGCGCAGCGACAGCGCGCCGATGATTGCGGCCGCCAGCCCGGCGCAGATCATCGCGGCCAGCAGGCACAGGATCAGGCTGTTGGTACCCGGGATCACGCCCAGAAACGGCGTGCCCCAGTCGGCATGGTTCGACAGCATCGCCACGACATAGGCGCCGATGCCGAAGAAGGCGGCGTGGCCGAAGCTGACCAGCCCGCCGAACCCCAGCGCAATGTTCAGGCTGGCGACCGCAATCGCATAGATCAGCACGCGCGAGCCGAGGTTGATCAGCGAGTTCATCCCCAGCGCGCCGGCGATATAGGGCAGCGCGATCAGCGCCGCCAGCAGCACCGCGCCGAAGGCGACGGTGGCCGGCCGGATGCCCTGCCGGGCCTCGTCGGCGGGCGAGGGATGTGCAAGATCGGTCATTCCTTATCCTTTCGCCGGAAAAAAGCCCTGCGGGCGCGCCAGCAGCACCAGCGCCATCAGCAGATAGATCCCCATCGAGGCCAGGCCGCCGCCCAGCGTATCGGCCGCCGCGCTTTCCATGACGGAACGCAGCAGCCCCGGCGCATAGGCGCGCAGCAATGTGTCGATGACCCCCAGCAGCAGCGCCGCGACAAAGGCGCCGCGGATCGAGCCGACACCGCCCACGACCACCACGACGAAAGTGGGCAGGATGATGCGGTCGCCCATGCCGGCCTGGACCGAATAGATCGGCCCGGCCAGATATCCTGCCAGCCCCGCCAGCACGATGCCAAGGCCGAAGACGAGCGTATAGATCAGCCCGATGCGCACGCCGAGGCAGCGCACCATCTCGCGGTCCGAGGCCCCGGCGCGGATCAGCATGCCGATGCGGGTGCGATTGATCAGCAGGTAAAGCCCCGCCGCCACCGCCAGCCCGACCGCGATGATCGCCAGCCGATAGACCGGATAGACCAGCCCCGGCAGCAGCTCGACCGAGGAGGACAGCAACGCCGGCGGCGAGGCCATCAGCGGCTGGCGGCCAAAGATGATGGTCGCCAACTGGTTGAAGATCAGCACCAGCGCGAATGTAGCCAGCACCTGCTCAAGGTGGTCGCGGGCGTAAAGCCGCCGGATCACCGTGAACTCGATCACGATGCCGATGATCGCGCTGCCGGCCAGCGCCGCCAGCAGCCCGATCCAGAACGACCCCGCCACCGCGGCGGTCCAGGTGCCGATAAAGGCGCCGGCCATGTAGAACGAGCCATGCGCCAGGTTGATGATGCCCATGATCCCGAAGATCAGGGTCAGGCCGGCGGCCAGCAGGAACAGCATGAAGCCATACTGCACGCCATTGAGGAGCTGCTCGACGAGCAGGGTCATCGCGTGGTCCTTTCGATGTCGGATGCGACGGCCATGGGCCGTCGCCGGGCGGTCGGAAGGGCTGACTTACAGCTTGCATTCCGAGGCGTAGACATCGCCCCTGCCCTCGGCGATCTTCTCGCGCACGCTGGCGACCGGGGCGCCGTCGGTGCCCTTGACCACCTCGGCCGAATACCAGTCCTGAACCGGGTGCTGGTTCGGACCAAAGGCGAAGTTGCCGCGCGGACCTTCGACCTTGGCATCGCGGATGCCCTGACGCAGCGCGTCAAGGTCGGATACGTCCCCGCCGGCCGCCTGAAGGCCCGCGGCCATCAGCAGCGCGGTCTGGTAGCCCTGCTCGGCATAGGTGGTCATCGGGCGGCCCGGATATTTCGCCTTCCATGCCTCGACAAAGGCCTTGTTGGCGGGATTGTCGATGTTCTCGGCCCAATGGGTCGCGATCTGCATCCCGATCGCCTGATCGCCAAGCGCCTTCAGGATCACCGCGTCCGAGGCGGGCTCGGCCAGCACCATCGGGATCTTGCCCAGACCAGCCTGCTGGTATTGCTTGACGAAGGCGATGCCGCTTTCGCCGGGATGGAACTGATAGACCACGTCGGGGCCGGCGGCGCGGATCCGGGCAATCTCGGCCGAGAAATCGGTCTGGCCAAGGGGGGTATAGACCTCGTCCACGATCTCGCCCTTGAACTCGCGCTTGAAGCCGTTCAGCCCGTCCTTGCCGGCCTGATAGTTCGGCGCGATCAGGAAGGCGCGCTTGTAGCCGTCCTGCTGGGCCAGCTTGCCGGCCATTTCATGCAGCGTGTCGTTCTGCCAGCTCGCGACGAAATAGTTTTCGTTGCAGCCCTTGCCCGCCAGCGTCGAGGGACCCGCATTGGCGCTGACATAGATCGCGTCCGAGCCGGTCACCTCGGGCACCACGGCCCCGGCGACGTTGGAAAAGACGATGCCGGTCAGCAGGCGGATACCTTCGTCGTTCAGCATCCGGTCGGCGATCTGGCGACCCTGGCCGGGGTCCAGCTTGTCGTCCTGGACCTCGACTTCGACCGGGACGCCACCCAGCTTGCCGTCCTTGACCGCCAGATCGAAGCCGTCGCGGATATCGGCGCCAAGATAGCCGGCGGGACCGCTCAGCGTGGTGATGATGCCGATTCTGGCGGTTTCCGCCATGGCGGCGCCAGCGAACAAAGCCAGCCCCAGCGCGATGGCGGTGGTGTTGAAAAGACGCATTTCCGAAGCTCCCGTTGGTGTCCGCGCCTCTCCTCGTGGCGGTCGGACTTTTGATTTCGGTCAATGCTGCCAGTTGGCCGGGGCCGGATATAGTGGACTGGACCGTATGGATTGATAATCTGCGGGTTATGAATGAATCACTCGACCTGACCCTGCGGCAGATGCAGATCATCCGCACCATCGCGCAGCTTCAAAGCTTTTCGGCCGCCGCCGAACGACTGGGGATCAGCCAGCCGTCGCTATCGGCTTCAGTTAGAAAAATCGAGCAGGATCTAAAGCTTAAGCTCTTCCACCGCACCACACGCCGCATCAGCCTGACCGAGGCGGGCGAGCTGTTTCTGGCCCGCGCCGGGCGCTGCCTCGATGCCGCCGACGCGCTGCTTGAGGACATGCAGGGCTTTCGCATCTGGCAAAGCGGGGTGGTGCGGATCGCGGCGCCTCCGCTGCTGGCCTCGGCGCTGCTGCCGGGCGCCATCCGCGAATTTTCGCGCACATCCGGCGCCCGGCTGGAGATCAGCGACACCGGAACCGAGGACATCATCCGCATGGTCCGTTCAGGTCATGCCAGCCTTGGCATCGGCACATTCCCTGACAACCTGCCCGAGCTGTCGTCGACGGTCATCATGCGGGACGAGGCGATGCTGTTCTGCCACCGCAGCCATCCCGCCACCGACAATGCCGCGCTGCGTTGGGCCGATATCGTCGACCAGCCGCAGATCGTGCTGCGCCCGGCCTCGAACCTGCGCAACTGGGTCGAGGCCGGTTTCGCGCAGGCCGGTGTCGAACTGGTGGTCGCCTATGAGGTCAACCAGATTTCAACCGTACTGGCGCTGGTCGAGGAACAGGTCGGCGTTGCCGTCCTGCCCGCCTATGCCCGCGCGGTGATCGGCCATGCGCCGGTCGTCGGGGTGCGCCTGACCCAGCCGGTGATGGCGCGCGAGATCTCGCTTCTGCATGCCTCGGGGCGGCGGCTGTCGCCGCCCGCGCAGGCCTTCGGCGACATCCTGCGGCGCACGATCCACGCCGCCCCGGCGGGATGACGCTCAGCCCCCGGTCGGGACGCCCGCCTCAAGATCACGCAGCATCGAGGCAGTCAGCCCAAGGTCGCGGCGCCGGTAATGGCGATGGTCTGGGCAAGGGACCCGACTCCGGCTGACAGCCGGACCGCGCCGCGACCGCTGCCGCCTCGCAGAACAGCGCGGTGATGAAGGCGGTGCCGTCGTCGGTGCGGTTGACGCAGACGACCGGGGGTGCGCGTCGGGCAGGTCGCCGCCGCCAGCGTCGCAAGCTCGGCGACTTTCACCCCGATCTTGGCCATCACGCCGGGCGAATGGACGATCATCAGCAAGGTTCGCGCCAGCGACCCGGCCAGCCGGTCCAGCACCGGAAGCTGCGCCGGGTCATGCGCGCCAAAGACGATCTGCTGCGAAATGTTCAGGTGCTGCCGGCCATTTCCCGACCAGCCATGACCAGCGCCAGCGCGCGAACCGCATCCATCAGCAGCTGAAGTTCGTGCAGCGACTGGACAAGGTCAAGCCCCGCCGCCGCGTCGTCCACCGCTGCGATAATCGGCCTGTGGATCGTGGGGAAACAGTCGTAACGGCCCTGACGATCAGGGCACGCGCTCATGTCGAAGGGACGCATCGGGGCTGGGTTCAGGATGTCGTCGGCGGACAGGTTTTCCAGCTTCTGCGGAACAGGGATGTCGGTGGGCACCCCGGGGCACTTCATATGCAGATAGACGGGCCATCATGATCCAGTGCGATGGCGAAATATTCCGGCCCCGAGCGCTCAAGCACAATCATGTCGAGGACCGGGCGGCGACGACCATCGGCATCACCAGGCCCATCGACGCGGGCTGGCTGGTGTCGACCCCTTACGAATCCAGGGACGCCTCCTGATCGAAGTGGAGGGGGACTGACCGATGCAGCGCTTCCCATGCTTATCGCCGGCGCCTGGCTTGAGGGCAAGGCGCGCTGCGACACCCCCCGCACGCAATCCCGCCACCGGCGCGCTGATCGGCCATGCCACGCGCGTCGGGATCCTGCGCCACGCCCAGCAGGCGATGCGCGACAACGCCGACCGCATCGCCGCCGCCCTGCCGCTTGAGGAAGGCAAGACGTCCGCCGACGCGCAGGGCAAGGTGATATCCGGCGCCGATGCGATTGACTGGGCCGCCGATGCCGGGCAGGTCGGCATCTCGCCCAGCCGCTTCAATATCCGACACGGCCTCTATGACCGTTTTGCCAAGACCTTCGCACAGGCAATAGCGCAAGTCAGGACCGCCGGCGGCATGGACCCTTCGGCGCAGATGGGCCCCTTCGGGATCGAGACCGCGACCCGCCTCACGCAGGACGTCATCGACCACGGCGCCGCCCTGATGACCGGCGCCCCGAGAAGAGGCAGCCGGCATCCGGGAAAAAGGGCGCGAAAGCGCCGGGGCCATCGCCGGCCCGCATCAGCCTCTTCGGGAAGGAGGAATGATGCGACGTCCGCTTGACGTGAGGTGCAGGGCGATTCCCTTCGTCCTGCTGACGGGCGACCTGATGAACCGCTCGGGCATGGCAGAACGGCTGATGCATTTCGCCAACCTCATCATCGGGCGAGGGCGGGTCCGTCCATGTCAACGTGCTGGCCTTGCTTCTGTTTTCTGGCCTTGCGGGGTTGCGGAGGGCGATATCGCAGCCTTTCGCAAGCTTGAGGTCACGGAGACGGAAAGCACGGCTATGGCGGCGCCTTCGCGGCGCCGGCCGCTGTCGCATCCCAGCTGATGGGGCCGATCATTCCGCCCATCGGCATCATGCCTCCGACCAAGGCCGCAGCCGCCTTGGTCGTCCATGCGCTGCTGGTGGGCGTCCTGATCAATCGCGCCCTGACGCTGAAGGACCTTTACCGGATCATCGTCAGCACCAGCTGCGAATCGGCACGGCTGCTTTTCATGATCGGCGGCGCGCTGACCATGACCTGGATCTTCGCGCTTGAGAATGACTCGGGGATCGCGCGTAATGTCCTTGCGGGGCTGGCGCTGATCAGATTTGCACCCGTCGTCGCGCCCATCGCCCATGCCTCTGGCGTCAGCGAGCCGCAATTGGGCATGATGTTCATCATGAACGTGACCATCGGCAACATGCCTTTCGCCATGTGCAGCACCGTCAGCCTGAATACGGGCGCGCTTATCCGCGAACTGATCCCGTTCCTTGCGATCAAGTTCGCGCTGCTTATCGTGGTCGGCGCGGTTCCCGCGCTGACCAGCATCGTGCCGGCATGGTTCGGCTTCAACTGACCAATCCGAAAGGAAATGACATGGGCGACGACCTGACCCCCGACCTGACCTCCGACGTGCTGGCCGAAGGCTCGGTCCTGCATCACGACAAAAGCCCCATCGCGCGCGTGACCGCGCTCGACATCCCCGAGCCGGACCGCGCCGCGCTTGAGCCCCGCAAGCAGTCCTATTTCGCCAAATGCGAGGCCAAGCTGGGCTTTGTCCCGAACGTGCTGCGCGCCCATTCCTTCCATCCCGAAAAGCTGGACACGTTCATCAATCTTTACAACCACATCATGTTCGCCGACAGCGAACTGTCCGAGCTTGAGCGCGAGATGATCGCGGTGGTCGTCTCCTCGATCAACCGCTGCTTCTATTGCCTTGTCGCGCATGGCGAGACGCTGCGCGCGCTGTCCGGCAACCCGCGCCTGGGCGAGGCGCTGGCGATGAACTATCGCGCAGCCGACCTGCGCCCGAAACAGCGCGCCATGCTGGACTTTGCCGCCAAGCTGACCGAACGCCCTGCCGAGATCACCGAGGCCGACCGTCAGGCGCTGCGCGATCAGGGCTTCAGCGATGCCGGGATCTGGGACGTCGTCGCGACGACCTCGTATTACGCCATGTCGAACCGCATGGCGATCGGGGTCGAGATGCAGCCGAACCCGGAATATCACGGCCGTTCGCGATGACGTGGTCCTGCACGTCCACAAACCGTGGCAGGATAGAGGTGGTCCGCTACGCCCGCCTGCAACAAGGTACGGGTATCCGCCCATCAGATCGGCGTGGGCAAGACCCCGGCGACTGCAATAGCGCGGTTCTTCTGGCCCATTGACGGCGTTGATGGGCATGTTCGACGAAAGGCTGCGATAGCCGCCGTTTTCCCGCCAGTCCATCGGCCGGATGCCGGATTTCCATTTCGTCAGCCAGTTTCTGGCTCGCCGTGCCGTCCAGCACCTTCTGGGCGAAGTCGCGGGTCGAGAACCGGCGCGGGATGTCCAGCAGCAGGCCGGCAGCAGTGACGGCGGCCAGCGGCAGGCGGCATGCCAACGCTGACCGGTTTCGGCTGACCGGCGGCCGCTTCGACGCAAAATCCCGGATGGCGGCTCCGGTGTGGCCCGGGCATTTTTCAATTCTCGCCATCACGCCCGAATTTTCCGAATCCACAGATGCGGCGGAAAAAGCCGGTGGAAGATATCCATATTGATTTTCGGCCCTGTCTGTTTGGTCAGGTATACTTATACACCTGACCAAATCGATAGCTTGAAGCACCGGTAACGCAGCGAAATATTTCATCCAGGCCATATCTGTCCGCATATGGCATTGTTTTTAGTTTCTCTGGTTCAGGAGTTTGGAATGCCGGATACCGCCCCCTCACGCCTTGTTTCCCTGACCACGCCAACGGTATTGAACCTTGACGAAGAACGGGTACAGGCGATATTTTCCGCCAGTGTCAGCGACCCCGACGGCGTTCGCCAGGTTACCGTCTATTACGACAGGCCACTGGCGGCGCAATACGGACCCTATGATTTCCAGATCATTCATGGCTATGGCAACGATTGGGCAGACGGCAGCCATAGCTATACCGCGCAGATTCTGCCGCATAACATTGCCGGAACGGTGAACATCACCCATGTCCAGATCGAAGACAATCTGGGCAACAAAACCATAGTCTCGGCACAGGAATTGCGAAACCTTGGCGTTGACACCTCGATCACGGTGCGCAGCACCAGTGCCGACACCACCGCCCCGACCCTTACAGCACTGGAGATTCCCGACCGGGTGGACCTGGCCGCCAGTCAGCCAATAGCGGCTTTTTCTGCGGCGGCTCTGGACGCCAATGAGATTGATGAGGTCATAATCTGGTTTGATCGCAGCATAAACTACAGTTTCGGCACCGGACCGAATGCCAGCTTTTACAGTTACTCCCTGACAGGACTTTTCGGTTACGGCAGCGACGATTGGTCGGACGGCGATTCGTCGCAGAACATTCTTCTATCCAAGGGGAACGTAGCTGGCGATGTCAACATCACCAAGATCGACGTCACCGATCTTTACGGAAATACCAGAACATATTCAGCCAGTGAGTTGCGCGCCATGGGCTTTGATACCTCGTTCGACCTGATTTCGGGGGCGGCGCCGACCCTGACGACCTATGTCGCCGACCTGCCCGACACGATCACCATTCGCGAAGGCCAAAATGTCGATGTCGCGCTGAACTTCGTCGGAATGACGAACCATTGGGTCAACTATAGCTACTACACCTCGACCTCGGGCGGCACGGCAAGCAGTGCCGATATCGGCGCCGTATCGGGCAGCGGCTCGATGAGCGTTTCGTCGTCTTTTCCGTCGAACTATAATCGCAGCTTCACGATTTCGGCCACGCGCGACGGCATCCAGGAAAATACCGAAACCGCCTATCTGGTGGTCGAGCTTGGCGGCAACATGACCTTCGCCGATGGCACCCGCACGCAGGTGGTCGAGATCCGCATCGCCGACGACAACCGCACCGCCGGCGGGGCTGGCAACGACATTCTTTATGGCACCTCGGCAGCCGAAAGCCTGACCGGGAGCGCCGGCAATGACAGCTATCATGTCACGGCCGGAGACCGGGTCATCGAGGCGGCGAATGGCGGCATCGACACCGTTTACAGCAACTTCTCCCGCGCGCTTGAGGCGAATGTCGAAAACCTTGTCCTGACCGGCACCGCCAGCATCAACGCCACCGGCAACGCGCTGGCCAACCGGCTGACCGGCAATGCCGGCGCCAACGTGCTGAACGGCGGCACCGGCGCCGACACCATGACCGGCGGCGCCGGGAACGACACCTATATCGTCGACAATGCCCGCGACACCGTGGTCGAGGGCTGGAACGGCGGCACCGACACCGTGCGCTCGACGGTCGGCTGGACGCTGGGCGCGAATTTTGAAAACCTGATCCTGCTGGGCGGCAGCAGTCTGAACGCCACCGGCAACGCGCTGGCCAACCGCCTGACCGGCAATGCCGGCGGCAACCTTCTGGATGGCGGCGCCGGTGCCGACACCATGGCCGGCGGCGCTGGAAACGATACCTATGTCGTCGACAATGCCGGCGACCGTCTGATCGAGGGCCTGAACGGCGGCACCGACACCGTGCGCTCGACCGTCAGTCTGGTGCTGGGGGCAAACCTTGAGAACCTGACGCTGCTGGGCGGCGGCATCAACGGCACCGGAAACGGGCTGGCGAACCGGCTGACCGGCAACGGCGCAAACAACACCCTTTCCGGCAATGGCGGCAATGACACCATCGCCGGGGGCGCGGGACATGACCTGATCGACGGCGGCGTCGGCAATGACGTCATCGTCGGGGGCGCCGGGAACGACCGGATCATCGGCAGTCTGGGCGCTGACCGCCTGACCGGCTCGCTGGGGGCGGACATCTTCGTATTCCGGTCGCTGGGGGATTCGACGATGGCGGTGTCCGGGCGCGACACGATCACCGATTTCAGTTTCGGTCAGGGCGACCGCATCGACCTGACGGCCATCGATGCCCGCAGCGGCATGGCCGGGAATCAGGCCTTCACCTTCATCGGCGGCAACGCCTTTTCCGGCGCGGCGGGCGAGTTGTCGGCCCGGGCGGTCGCGGGCGGCACGCTGATCTCGGGCGACGTCAATGGCGACCGGGTGGCGGATTTCGCGATCCTTCTGGACGACCCGCTGACGCTGGGCGCGAACGCGTTCCTGCTATAGGGCGACAGGCGGCTGCGCGAACCATCGCGCGGCCGCGATTGCAGACTTTCCGGCATCACGATCTTGAACGGCAGCGTGCGGCGCAGGATCACGCCGCCGCTGGTCCGGCGGATCGTATCCGCCCAGCACCGCCGCGTCGCAGGCCGATATCGCGGCAGACGACGCGAAAGCTGCGACGGCGCTTGGGCGGGACTTCGCGCAGCGCCAGCGATACGCCGGAAATGCGGACAAGCGCAGCCTCTCGGCGATGCTGCTGGATGAAGCAGGCGGGGCGGCACCGCATCCACGGTCCAAACCGCCCCGCGACTGCTTCATCCCCTTACGACAGCACGATCCCGCCGTCGACGTTCAGCGTCTGCCCGGTGACGAACGCGCTGTCGTCCGAGCAGAAGAACGCCACCGGTCCGGCCACGTCCTCGGGTGCGCCGATGCGGGCCATGGCGGTCCTGGCCTTCCAGGCGTTGCTGATCGCCGGATCGTCCAGGTTCACCCGCCCCATATCGGTCAGGATGATGCCGGGGCAGATGCAGTTCGCGGTGATGCCAAGCGGCCCGACCTCTTGCGCCAGCACCCGCGTGAACCCCATCACCGCCGCTTTCGAGGCCGAATAATGCGCCTGCTCGGGCGCGCCGTGCTTGCCACCGATCGAGGCGATATTGCAGATGCGGCCATAGCCCTGCGCCTTCATCACCGGCAGGACCGCCTGCACCACCAGAAACGTGCCCTTGGCGTTCACGTCCATCACGCTGTCCCAGTAATCTTCCGGGCAATGTTCGACATCCGAGGCGCGCAGGATGCCGGCATTGTTCACCACCGCATGAATGGCGCCCATCTGCGCCACGGCCTCGGCAATCATGGCCTGCACCTGCACCTTCGCCGACACATCCGCCAGCAGCGCGATCACGCGATTGCCATGGGCGCGCGCCTCGGCTGCGGTTTCCTCAAGCACCCCGGCCTGCGCGGCGATATCGTTCAGCACAAGGTCGAAGCCGCGTTCGGCCAGTCCCAGCGCGATGGCCTTGCCGATCCCGCGGCTGGCGCCGGTCACCAGCGCCACACGTCCGTTTCCGCTCATCTCATCCTCCCGTTCGGATTGTCGTGTATCCGCCAGCCCGCGCCGCCGGATCATCCTGCGCGATCATGCCAGCGCCCCTTTCAGCGCCGGATAAAGCGCCCGGTATCGCTGGTAGATCTCGTCATATAGCGCGATCTCGCGCGGGCGCGGGTCGATGCTGGTGCCGGGGCGCACCATGGCGGTAATGCCTTCGTCGATCGACGCAAACCGCCCCGCCCCATGTGCCGCCAGCACCGCCGATCCGGTCGAGGGCGCGTCGGCCGAGGCCGGGATCCTGACCGGCAGCCCCGCCGTGTCGGCATGGATCTGCATCCACAGCCGCGATGCCGTCGCCCCCCCGCCCACCGTGATTTCGGTCGAGGCATAGCCGCCCGCCCGGAATGCATCCAGGATCGCGCGGGTGCCAAAACCGATGCCCTCGATGATGGCGCGGAAGATGTGCTGGGGCTCATGCGCCAGCGTCAGGCCGACGATGGCGCCCCGGCTCAGCGGGTCGGTATAGGGCGTGCGGTTGCCCTGAAAATGGTCCTGCACGATCAGCCCGTCGCAGCCCGGCTCAAGCGCCTCGGCCTGGCGGTTCATCTCGGCCAGGTCCAGCGTGCCGCCGGTCAACCGCCGCAGCCAGTTGATGATCGAGCCGGTCGAGGTCTGCCCGCCCTCGACGATCCAGCGGCCCGGATAGACGATATCGGGATAGGCGCCCCAGACGCCCGGCGCGTGCAGCGGCGCCTGCGTCACGCCGAATTGCAGATGCGACGATCCGGTGATCAGCGCAAGCTGGCCCGGCTGCGCGACGCCAAGGCCGATCATGCCGATCAGCGCATCCGCGCCGCCCTGCACCACCTTGACGCTTTGGCGCAGCCCCAGCACATGGGCGGCATTGGGGGTCAGCGTGCCGACCACCTGTCCCGGGGCGACAACGCGCGCGGGCCATTTCGCCTCCAGCGCCTCAAGGTCCAGCTTTGCAAGGATGCCGCGCGCCCAACCGCCGCCGCGGTTGTCGTAATGCCAGCGCAGCCCGGCATTATCGAGGCTGGCGCAGCGTTCCCCGGTCAGGCGCAGGGTCAGGAAATCCTGATATTCGCAGATCGTATGCGCGGCGTCGAAGGTCGCGGGTTCATTGCGTTTCAGCCACAGCGCCTTGGGGATCATCCATTCGGCCGAGACCGGCCCCTGCCCGGCGCCATTGATCGCCAGCGCCGCGTCGCCGGTCGCCAGCACGGCGTCAGCCTCGGCATTGGCGCGCACGTCCATCCACAACAGCGCCGGACGCAGCGCGCGGCCATGTTCGTCCAGCGCCACCACCGTGCAGCAGGTGGTGGCAAAGCACATCGCCTCGATCTCGGCGGCATCGATGCCCGCGTCGGCGATGGCGCCGGCGGTGGCGGCGATCAGCGCGTTCCACCAGTCCTCGGGGTTCTGCTCGGCCCGCGCGCCGGGCGAGAATTTCGTCTCATAGGGCACGGCCTTCTGGCCAAGACAGGTGCCCGACAGGTCGTAGATGCGCGCCCGCAGGCTTTCGGTGCCACCATCGGCAGTCAGGTAACAGGCCATCTTTCCCCCCTTCGTTGGCTGGCCGGCAGGTCATTCATCGCGCGCCCCTTTCAGGATCAGTTCGACCACCTCTTGCGGCGCGTCCCATTGCGGCATATGGCCGGTGGGCAGGAAATGCGCCGCGACATCCGGCGGCAGGTTCAGCGCGTCCGAGGCGCGGACGACCCGATCCAGGGTGCCGAACAGCGCCGTGACCGGCAACGTCGCGGGCAGCGCCTCAAGCGGGCGGATCAGGTCGATCCGCTGCCGGCCCCCGCTCGATGCAAGGCTTTCGGCCAGCGGCTTCAGCCGCCCCCGCGCCAGTTCCGCTGCCATCTGCGCCAAGGCCGCGTCCGAGATTGCGCCACCCTTCGGCCCAAGCAGGCGCAGCAGATGCCCGACCTCACCCGTGGTCGTGGCACCGGCCATGCCATGCACGAAATCGGCGCCGATCTCTGGCCCGCATCCGACCGGCGTCAGCAGCACGAGGCCGCGGATCTTGTCGCCCAGCCGCGCCGCCAGCGCCGCCGCGACCGCCGCGCCCATGGAGTGACCGACCAGCACCAGCGGGCCGGGCAGGCCAAGCGCCACCGCCAGCGCCGCCTCGGTCAACGCAGCAAGGTCGGGTGCCGGGGCATCGTTTCCGCCATGTCCGGGCAGATCGAAAACCGCCGTCCGGTGCCCCGCCCGCCGCAGCGCCGAGGCGGTCGCCGCCCATGCGGTGCGGTCGCCGGCAAAGCCGTGGATCAGCAGGTGCATCCGACCGCCGACGCCTTCGATTTCGACGCCAGCGGGCAGGACACCCGAAGGCGCCGGGCCGCCCCGCTTGGCATCAGCGCGCTCAACGTCCGCGCGCTCGATCCGGCCGCGCCGGCCGGTGCCTTGCACGCTTTCCAGCGCGATGCCCCGCTGCCGCGCCAGCCGCCGGGCAAGAGGCGTCGCGCGGACCCCGCCCGCAGCCGCTGGGACCGGGGGCGCGACAACCGGCAGGGCAGGAGTCGGGGTTGGGACAGCGGCCGGGTTTGGGGCCGGGGCGGCCATGTCCCTGCCTGGCGCCGCCTCGGTTGGGCCCTCCTCAACTGGCCCCTCGACCTCGGCAATCGGCTGGCCGACCGCGATCCGCTGCCCCGACTGCGCCAGAATGCGCAGCAGGCGGCCTTCGTGCAGGGCCGGAACCTCGGCCACGGTCTTGTCGGTCTCGATCTCAAGGATGGCGTCGCCGCGGCCATAACGGGCGCCCTCGGCCACCAGCCATTGCACGATCACCGCCTCGTCCATCGTCTCGCCCAGACGCGGCATGGTCAGGGTCTGCACGCTCATGCGCCCACCCGCCCGGCCAGAAGCTTCAGCGCCGTCTCGGCGATCAGGGCGGGGCCGGGAACCGAGCCGGTCTCAAGCACCGTCGAAACCGAGATCGGGATATCTTCGCCCGCGACACGCACCACCGGGTCTTCAAGGAAATCGAAACATTCCTCGGTGATGCGGGCGGCAAGTTCGGCGCCCACGCCGGCAGTCATCGCCCCCTCGGAGACGACCATGGCGCGGCCGGTCTTTTCGACCTCGGCGCGGATCGTGTCGAAATCCAGCGGGTTCAGGGTGCGCAGGTCGATCACCGTCGCCTCAAACCCCTGCGCGGCCAGCATCCGCGCCGCCTCAAGCGCGTAATGGACCTGCCGGGAATAGGTGACGATCACCAGATCGCGGCCCTGACGGCGGATCGCGGCCTTGCCCCAGCCGGGAACCGGTGCGTCCAGATCGACGGTTTCCTTCAGCGTATACAGTGCCTTGTGCTCGATAAAGACGACCGGATCGGGCTTTGTCAGCGCCTGCCGCAGCAGGTGATAGGCGTCGGCCACCGTCGCCGGCATCGCCAGCCGCAGGCCGGGGGTGTGCATGACGTAGGCCTCAAGGCTTTGGCTGTGCTGCGCCCCGGCAGAACGCCCGGTGCCGCCCTGTGTGCGCAGGACCATCGGCACGCCGATCTGGCCGCCGAACATGTAGCGGATCTTGGCGGCCTGATTGGCAAGCTGGTCCATGGTCATGCCGATGAAGTCGACATACATCAGTTCGGCCACCGGGCGCAGGCCGGTCAGGGCCGCACCCACCGCCGCGCCGATGATCGCGGGTTCGGAAATCGGCGTGTCGATCAGCCGTTCGGGGCCGAATTCCCCGATAAGATCCTTGGTCACGGCATAGGCGCCGCCATAGCGGCCGACCTCTTCGCCCATGATCACCACGTCCGGATTTTCCGTCATGGCGTCAGCCAGCGCCTTGCGCAGCGCGTCGCGATAGGTAAGTTCCTGAAGTGCCATCATCTTTTTCCCTATTCGCGCGCCAGAACCCGGTCGATGCGACTGCGCACCGGCTCGGGCTCGGGCTCGTCGGGCGCATAGACATCGCGAAACATCGAAGACAGCGGCGGCTCGTGGCTGGCCATGGTAAAGTCGATGGTCGCGTCCATCTCGGCGGCGATTTCGGCGTCCAGCCGCTCCAGCGCGGCCTCGTCCGCCAGCTTGCGGTCGATCAGCGCGGCGCGGGCAAAGGCGACGGGGTCCTTGCGGCGGCCCTGTTCCTCTTCGGCGGGGTCGCGATAGGGGGACTTGTCCTTGCGCGCGTGGCCATAGAAGCGATAGCAATCGACCGCCAGAAAGGCCGGACGCCCGGCGCGCGCGCCATCGACAAGGCGGCGGGCGGCATCCGCCACCACCTCGACATCCAGCCCGTCCACGGTCTCGGCCGCCAGCCCGAAGGCCTGCGCGCGTTCGTGCAGGCGCGGGTTGGCGGTGGCCTGATCGATGCGCGTGCCCATGCCATACTGGTTGTTGATGCAGACGAAAACGCAGGGCAACTGCCACAAGGCCGCCATGTTCATGCTTTCGTAAAGGATGCCCTGCCCCGTCGCGCCATCGCCGAAAAACGCCACCGAGACCGCGCCGGATTTGCGGTGCCGCGCGGTCAGCCCGGCGCCGACAATGGCCGGGATGCCGCCACCGACGATGGCGTTGGCGCCCAGATGCCCCAGCCCCATGTCGGCAATATGCATCGAGCCGCCCTTGCCATGGCAATAGCCCGCCTCTTTCCCGCCGATCTCGGCCATCATGCGGTTGGGGTCGGCGCCGCGCGCCAGAAAGATGCCATGCCCGCGATGATGTGTGGTAAAGGTGTCGCCGTCGCGCATGGCGGCGCTGACGCCGGCGGCGGCGCTTTCCTCGCCGATCGACAGGTGCAGCATCGAACCGGCGGACTGGCCGCGCACGAACAGCTCGCCCACGCGTTCCTCGAAGGTGCGGATGCGGCGCATCGTGCGGTAAAGCTGCGGCAGGTCGGAATTGGATCCGGCGTCAGCCCGGTGAACAGAGCACGGCTCGTTCATCATGGTCTCCGATCGTTCAAAGAAGGTTGAGTTTGGTGCTGCGCGACACGACCGCCACCGCGACAAGGATGATGACCCCCTTCACGATCGACTGGATATAGGTGTCCATGCCCATCAGGTTCAGGCCGTTGTTGATGATCCCGATGAACAGCGCGCCGAAGAAGGTGCCCAAAACCGTTGCCGTGCCCGGCCGCAGCATGGTCATGCCGATGAATACCGTCGCCAGCCCGTCCAGCAGGTAACGCTCGCCCGCGTTGGGCTGGCCCGAGCCAAGCCGTGCCGCGAGCAGCGTCCCCGCCACCACCGCGAACAGCGCGCAGACGATCAGCGCGGCGGCGCGATAGCGGCGCACCTTGACGCCCGAGAGTTCCGCCGCCTTCTGGTTGCCGCCGACGGCATAGATGTAGCGGCCGAAGATCGTGCGCTCCATCACGAACCAGGCCAGCGCGACGGCGGCCAGCATGAAGAAGGCCAGCACCGGGATCCCGGCGACGCGCCCCTGCCCCAGCCACAGATAGGCGTCGGGCAGGCCGCCATAGATCGCCCGGCCCCCGGTCAGCAGGAAGTTGGTGCCGGCAAGGATCGAGCCGGTCGCCAGCGTCGCGATCAGCGACGGGATGCCCACCTGCGTGACCAGCATCGCATTGACCAGACCCACGAGCAGCCCCGCGCCCAGTCCCGCCAGCAACGCCAGCGGCAGCGCCACGCCCTTGACCAGCAGCAGGGGCACGACGATCCCCGCCAGCCCGACCGCGAAGCCCACCGACAGGTCCATCTCGCGCGCGGCAAAGCCGAAGGTCAGGCCGGCGCCGACGATGGTCAGAATGGAGATCTGCTGGGCGATGTTCAGCAGGTTCTGCGATGTCAGGAACTTGTCCACCGCCAGCGCAAAGACCGCAAACATCAGGATCAGCACCACCAAAGTGCTGTAGCGTTGCAGATGCTCGCGCCGGATCGGTCCAAGAACCGTGTCCGGGCTGCCGGCCGCACCGGCCTTTGTCAGTTCGCGCATGGTTGGGTTCCTGAAATGGCGGCGATGAAGGCGCTTTCCGAAAATGCGTCCTGCGCAAGTTCGGGGCCGGGCCGCTGATTGGCGAAGGGGATGACGCGATGCGCCAGCGATTCGATCTCAAGCAGGTCGGACGAGGCGATGACGATGCCGACGCCCGCTGCGGCCAGACGGCGCATTTCGGCATAGATCTCGGCCTTGGCGCCGATATCGACGCCCTCGGTCGGTTCGATGAAGATCATCACGCGGTATCGGCCCTCGGCCCCGTAAAGCCATTTGCCGATCGAGATCTTCTGCTTGTTGCCGCCCGACAGCGTCCTGAGCTGCTGCCCCGGCCCGTATGCCTTGACGTTCAGAAGCCGCATCACCCGGCCCGCCTCGGCCTCTTCGCGGCGGATCGACAGCACGCCCGCGCCGACCGCACCATGCGCGGGATGGACCATGGCGAGGTTCTCGCGCAGGTTCCATTCGCCGATCAGCGCATTTTCCATGCGGTGATCGGGCACCAGCGCAATGCCCGCCGCCTGCATCCGCGGGACCGGGCCGGGGGCGCAGTCCCTGCCCGCGACGGTCAGGCGCGCACAGCGCACGCCGGCGGGGTTGTGAAGCGAGCGGGCAAAGCCGAAATGCCCCGCGCCGGTCAGCCCGATCAGGCCGACGATCTCGCCCGCGTGCAGGCGAAAGTCGGGAACGCTGACCGCGCCAACCGTCCAGTCGGCCAGATCCAGCACCACCGCGCCGTGGCTGGCGGGGGCCGCCGCGCCGCGCAGGTTCGCCCCGCCCGAGCGGCGCAGCATCATGTCCACCAGATCGTGTTCGGTCATGGCCGCAGCGCGGTCGGTGCGGATATGGCGGCCATCGCGCAGAACGGTGATGCGGTCGGACAGCGCCTTGATTTCCGACAGGAAATGGCTGATCAGCACGACGCCCACGCCCTGCGTCGGCAGGCGGCGGATGATGCCCCAAAGCTGTTCCTTTTCGCGCGCGGGCAGGGTCGCGGTCGGCTCGTCCAGGATGACGATGCGGGCGGCGCCACGCAAGGCGCGCACGATCTCGATCACCTTGCGGTCGGCCATCGGCAATTCGCCCACCGGCCGGCCAAGGTCGATGCGGACCTGCGGGAACCATTTGGCGACCAGCGCCGCCGCCTCGGCCTTCAGGGCGCGATTGCGGATCACGACGCCCGCGCGCGGCTCGGCCCCCAGCAGGATGTTTTCCGCCCCGGTCAGGCCGGGGACAAGGCTGCCCTCCTGGCTGACATGGGCGATGCCCTGCCGCAGCGCATCATGGGCCGAGGTCAGCCGCACCGCCTGCCCGTCGATCCGCACCGTGCCGGCGCTGGGTTGCAGGCTGCCGCCCAGGATATTGACCAGCGTGGACTTTCCCGCGCCGTTTTCGCCGATCAGCCCGTGTACCTCGTCAGTGCGGAAATCCGCCGTCACCCCGTCCAGCGCGCGGGTGCCGGGAAACTGCATCGTGATGTCGGAAAGCACGATCTCCATGCGCCGTTCCCTTTGGTCCGCAGGCAAATGCCGGGGCGGTCCAGCCGCCCCGGCGTGGCAATCACATGAAGTCCTTGCAGTTCTTCTTGGTGATCAGCGGCGCGTCCATATAGACGGTCTTCGACGGCAGCACGTCATCGGGATTTTTCTTGTCCACGACGATGTCCTGGATCCATTCGCCCACCTGCACGCCCATCTTTTCAAAGGGCTGGCTGACGGTGGCGATCATCTGGCTGTCGGGCTTGCAGACCTCGGCCACGGCCTGCGGATGGCCGTCGATGCCGATGACCTTGACATCCTTCAGCCCGGCGGCGTTCAGCACGTTGACGGCGGCCTGCGCAGGCTCGTCCCAAGGGGCCCAGACAGCGTTGATTTCCTTGCCGAAACGGGCGACGTAATCCTCCATCGTCTTGCTGGTGTCCTCAAAGAACGCGGTGTAGTCGATGTTGTGTTCGGCCAGCACCTTCACATCGGGATATTCCTTCAGCACCGTCGCCATGACATCGCCGCGCTTGCGGGTGCCGTGGTGTTCGGCCATGCGCAGAAAGATCAGGTTGCCCTTGCCGCCCATCTGATCCAGCAGATAGACCGAGACATCCGCCGACATCTTCCAGTTGTTGGTGGTCACATCCACCAGCACGCCATCCGTATAGCCCGAATCCACGGCAAAGACTGGGATCTTCGCGGCGCGGGCGGCATCCAGCGCCGCGCGGCTGGCGCGCAGATCGGCCATGGTCACCACGATGGCGTCGACGCCCCGGCTGGCCGCGTCCTGAATATTGGTGGCCGTCGCCTCGCCCGAGCCGCCGCTGTCCAGCAGGCTGACGTTCCAGTCGGTCTTGCCCTGCTCTTTCAGCCAGGCGTCGAAGCCGGCCTTGACCCGCGCCTCGGACTGGGCGGCGGCATTGGCGTGGACCCATGCCAGTTCCAGCGCATTCGCCGCCCCCGTCATCAGCGCCAGCATCGAGCAAGCCGCCACCATTCCGGCAAACCGGTTTTTCATCTGCTAATTCCTCCCTGAGCCAGTTATCTGGCGCTATCTCCCCCTTGTCGGTCCTCATCCGACAGGGAAAAGGCTACGGGCCGCTGTTACAGTTGTCAAATGAAATGACATTTGTAATTGTCGCCGGTGAACAGGACGGATCGGATGCGTGAAATGGTTGGCGAAACTCAGGAAGATCAGGTTCTTATGGCGCGCGCGGCGTGGCTTTACTATATCGGCGGCCTGAACCAGGAGGCGACGGCCAAGCGCCTTGGCCTGACGCGGGCGCGGGTGAACAAGCTGCTTGCGGATGCGCGCGACTCGGGTCTGGTCAGCATCACCATCAATCCCGCCAATGTCGGTCTGCTGCCCGTGGAAGAGGCGATCCGCCTGCGTCACAACCTTGATTTCTGCATCTGCACGCCCGCGCTGGGGCATGACGCCGACCCCGGCGCCGCCGAGGCGCTTCTGGCCCCATTCGCCTTTCGCGCGGTCGGCGCCGCCGCCGCCGCACATCTGCGCCGCCACCTTGCCGAGACGCCGCAGGCCATCGTCGGCACCGGCTGGGGGCGCACGATGGAACAGATGACCCTGCAACTTGCCGGCGTTTCCGCCCCGCAGGCGCGTTTCATCAGCCTGATGGGTTCGCTGACCTCGAACCTTGCCTATAACCCGTTCGAGGTGGTCCATGCCTTCGCCCGCACCACCGGCGCCGAGGGGTTTTTCCTGCCCGTCCCCTTCATCGCCGACACGCCCGAGGTCCGCGACATCCTGCTGTCGCAGCAATCCGTCCAGCAGGCACTGGCGCTGGCACGGGCAACGACCGTGGCCTATGTCTCGATCGGCGAGCTGCGCGAAGGTTCGCTCTTGCGTTCGCAAGGCATGATCTCGGCGCGCGAGCTTGAAGAGCTGCGCAAGCTGGGCGCCGTTGGCGACACCAACGGCTTTTTCTTCGATGCCGACGGGCAAGCGGTCGACCACCCGCTGAACCGGCGCACCATCGCGCTGGGTTTCGAGGAGTTGCGCAAGACCCAGACCGTGGCGCTGGTCGCCGGGCGCTCCAAGCTGGATGCGGCCAGGGGTTTTCTGGCCAGCGGTGCCGCCCGCGGGCTGATTATCGACGGCGACACGGCGACGGAACTGGCGGCGACCATGTGACACGCCGGCAAAAGGCGGGGCCGGAATGGCCGCCGGGCACAGGCATACCCCGAAAGGGCTGGTCGGGCCGTATCGTCATGGGCGCCTGCCAAAGGCAATCTCATTGTTGATACCACGACAACGATGCCGTTTACCCTGACGCCCGGTCGATATTGTAACCATCGTCAATCTCTGCTGATCTGCCCGAAAATCAGGGGATGCGGGATGACATTCAGGCTGGACCAGTTCCTGCCCTATCGCCTCAACGTGGCGGCGACGCGGATCAGCCGCCGCTTTGCCGCGCTTTATGGCGCCGAGGCTGGGCTGACCACTCCCGAATGGCGGGTGCTGGCCTATCTGGACGGTTCGGGCGCGGTCAGCGTGCGCGACATCCACGCCCATGTGCATCTGGACAAATCCATTGTCAGCCGCGCCGCCTCGCGGCTGGAGCAGGCAGGGCTGGTGCATAAATCCGGCCATGACACCGACCGGCGGCTGGTCACGCTGGAATTGACCGGTCAGGGCCGCGCGCTGATGGCCCGGCTGGGCGATATCGCCACAGGCTTTCAGGCCCAGCTTGTCGCCGAGCTTGGCCCGGACGGGGCTGCCGCCCTTGACCGCGCGCTGACCCGCCTGATCGATGCGCAGGACTGATCGCGTCCCTTTGCGCGCCGGCGGCGTGTTGGTGGCCTGATCCAGCGCTGCGGCGCCGAAATCGGCCATCTGCCGGTTCAGGAGGCGCCCGCCCCAAAGACCAGCGCATTGTCGATCGCGAAGAACTGGCGGTGATGCATCAGGGCGGCGCCGAAGGCGGGCGCCTCGTCGCCCATGGTCGACAGATCGATCGGCGTGACCTTCGCGCCCGGCAGAAGATGGGCGCGGATGCTGGCCTGAACCTCGGCCCGGGTATGGGCAAAGACCGCCGCCGCCTGGCCGCCCAGGACAATGCGTTCCGGGTTCACCACGCTGACAAGCGTCGCCAGACCGCGGCCCAGGTAATGCGACCAGTCGCTTGCCGCAAGCCGCGCGGACGGCTCGTCATTGGCAAGCGCGGCGAGGAACCCGGCCAGCGATGCCGCCTGCCCGCCGTGGAACTGGTAGCGCGCCAGCAGCGCGGGCCGGGAAACATATCCCTCAAGCGAGCCCTGGATCAATGCGCTGGCCAGAAAGCCGCCATCGCCGACGATGATGTGGCCCATCTCTCCGGCAGAGCCGTCATGGCCGCGCAGCAGGTTGCCGCCATTGACGATGCAGCCGCCGACGCCGTCCTCGATGAAAAGATAGACCGCGTCCAGCAGGTCGTCGCGCCGGCTGCGATGCATTTCGGCGATGGCGAAGGCGTTGGCGTCATTTTCGAGGTTGGTCACGGGCAGGCTGCCCAGATGCGCCCCAAGCAGCCGGCGCAGCGGGACGTTCTGCCAGCCCAGCAGCGGCGCCCGGACGACATTGCCGTTCTGGTCCACCGGCCCCGGCACCACGACATTCAGGCCCTGAACAGCGTCGGGCGATGCCAGCCTTTGCGTGAACTTGCGGATCTGCCTGCCGATCAGCGCACAGAGGTCATCCAGCGGCAGGCGCGCGCAGTCGCACGCGATGCGGTCCTGCGCGATGATCTTCGCGTTCATGTCGATGGCGGCCAGCGAGATGTGATCGATGGCGATATCGACGCCAAGAAAGATGGCGTGATCGGCGCGCAGCCGGACCATCGTCCCCGGGCGGCCGGTCCGTTTCTCGCGCTCGGCCGACATGTCGGTTTCGTCCTCGACAAAGCCGATCTCGGCCAAAGAGCTGACGATGCTGCTTGCCGTTGCGCGGGTCACGCCCAGCTCTCGGGCGAGGTCGGCCCGGCTCATGCCGCCCTGTCTGAGCAGCGCCGCAAGGGCCCGTGATTCGTTGATGTGGCGCACTGCGCGGATCGTCGACATGCTGCGCAACTTTCTTGCTGTGGCGGGGCGTGGTGCGCCCTGCGCGGTTGACGTCTGTATGCGCGAAGGGTGATTGACATGCAAAGCCGAATATGTTTGTTAAATAATCAAACAAATATGGCGATGCAAGTTATCGCCCGCGCGTTCAGGAAGGGGCTGTCCGATGGCAAGCAGACTTGACGCATTGCGCGGCCGGCACGCCCTGATCGCCCAGAACCAACCGACACCGTGAAACAGGAAGGCATGTCATGGCTGGCTTCGACAAAGGACCCATCCTCGTCACGGGCGCAAGCGGCGGCATCGGCGCCGCGACGGTCCGTCACCTCATCGCCGCCGGCGCCGAGGTGATCGCCAGCGGCCGCAACCTTGACCAATTGAAGGCGCTGGCCGGGGAAACCGGCTGCCGGACCTTGGCCTTCGACCTTGCCGACGAGGCCAGCGTCAAGGCCGCGCTTGAGGGCACCGACCTGTGGGGTGTCGTGAATTGCGGCGGCTGGGGCGGCGAGATCGCCACGCCGATGGACAGCGATATCGCAGTGTTCGACAAGGTGATCGACATCAACGCGCGCGGGACGCTGCTGGTGACCAAATACGCCTCGCAGACCATGGTGCGGCTTGGCAAGGGCGGCGCAATCGTCAACGTGTCGTCGCAGGCCTCGCTGGTCGGGCTTGCCGGCCATATCTCATACGCGTCCTCCAAGGGTGCGGTGGATGCGATGACCCGCGTGGCTGCGCTGGAACTGGGCAGATACGGCATCCGCGTCAACGCGGTGAACCCGACCGTGGTGATGACCCCGATGTCGGCCTGGTATTGGGGCCGCCCCGATATCGCCGAGCCGTTCCTGTCGACGATGCCGCTGCACAGATGGGCGACCGAGGACGACATCGCCGCGCCGATCGTCTTTCTGCTGTCGGACGGGGCGGCGATGATCTCCGGTGTCACCCTGCCGATCGATGGCGGCTTCACCGCGGTCTGAGAAACCCGAACCCGTGAACAGAGGAGATGACGGAATGGCAACTGGACTGAAGGGCAAGGTCGCGGTCATCACCGGCGCGGCGTCGGGCATCGGCCTTGCGACGGCCAACGCATTGATGGACGCGGGCGCGACCGTGGTCATGGTCGACCGGAACGAGGCGGCGCTGAACGATCTGGTCGCCGGATCCGGCGGCCGCGCCATCGCGCAGGTGACCGACCTGGTCGATCCGGCAAGCTGCGCCGCGATGGTGCCCGAGATCCTTGCCAAAACCGGCCGGATCGACATTCTTCATGCCAATGCCGGCATCTATATCGGCGGCGACCTGATGGATACCGACGCCGAGACCATCGACCGCATGCTGAACCTCAACATCAATGCGGTCATCAAGAACGTCCATGCCGTCCTGCCGCATATGGTCGGGCGCGGCAGCGGCGACATCGTCGTGACCTGCTCGCTCGCCGGTCGTTCGGCGATCCGGCACGAGCCGGTCTATTCGGCCTCGAAATGGGCGATCACCTGCTTTACCCAGACCACGCGGCGCCAGGTCAACACCAAGGGCGTGCGGGTTGCGCAGGTCTCGCCGGGTCCGGTGGCATCGGCGCTGCTGGCCGACTGGCCCGCCGACCGCCTGCAGGCGGCCAAGGACGCCGGCGCCATCATCGAGCCGTCCGACGTGGCCGATGCGGTCATGTATATCCTGACCCGCCCGCGCAACGTCACGATCCATGACATCGTGGTTCTGCCGACGAACCTTGATGCATGATGCCCGGCGCTGCCGCTGGCGGCAGTCGCGACCCGTTTCAATCCGGCGATCTGGACCGGCACATCGGGCAACAAAAGGGGGCCGGATCATTCCCGGAACGGATTGACGATCCGAAGCCTGCCTTCGATCAACTGACCGTGCTGAAGGTCTTCGGTATAAAGCCGCTCACAGCCGCCGGTCAGCGCAGCCGACACGATCATAGCGTCATAAACCGAAAACCCGTATCGCTCGCCAAGCGCCAGGCCCACATCGTGGATTTCGGCCGACAGATCGATCACCCCGCAGAGCTGGCGCAGACCGCCAAGGAAATTGCCCGCCTCCTGCCACGACATCCCGGCCTTCCTGATGCAGTTGACCAGCGCCTCGTTCAGCACCTGCACGCTGATCGCGCCGCCATTCGCCAGCAAACCGGCGGCGATGTCGGCTTTCGGGCCATCGTCGAGCAGGTAAAGGACGATGTTGGTGTCGAAAAAATCAGCGCGCATTCGCGTCGTCGCGGCTCATTCTCTCCGAGGCAGGAAGCCGGCCGCGAAACCGGCGCAGATCGGCAAGCACATCCTCGGCCGAGGGCCGGCGATGCACGGCAAAGCCCTTTTCTGCGGGATAGAGTTCGATCTCGTCACCCGCCTTCAGCCCGAGTTCGCGTACCAGCTCGGCGGGCAGCCGCACAGCCAGCGAATTGCCCCATTTCGCGATCTGCATGATTGTGCGCCTTCGCAAAGGATATACACCTCTGATGTGTATATCTACAGACCGCCAGATTCAAGCCTGCCAGAGAGGCGCCCTCGGGCAGCGTCATCCGGCGCAGAATGTTCGTAAAACTCCACAACTCTTGCCGCAGCTTCGCCACACCACACGCGAACCGTGGAAAAATCCCGCCTTTTGCGTAAATCAAGACTGTTGACCTAAGCATTGTAGTATTGATACTACAATTTACGGGGACTCGCCGGGCATCTTCGCAGCCACACTCTCCATCGCCATCTTGGCCGGAACGGCCGAAACCGGCAAGGACGCGACGATGGCACCACAGGCGGGCCGAACAACGCAAGGCGGCCGCGACACAGGGCCATAGCCTTGAGGACTGAGGAGGTGAGGATATGGGATATACCGACATTTTCGCGGGCGCCTTCAACGGCAAGACGGTCTTGCTGTCGGGGGGCACCAGCGGAATCGGGCTGGCCTTGGCCAAGGGCTTTGCCGATTGCGGCGCAACGGTCATCGCCACCGGCAGCTCGGCCAGCCGCCTGCAAGAGGCGCAGGCACATGCGACCGACCGGCTGTCGTTCGAGCGGCTGGACGTGCAGGACAAGGCAGCGGTCGAGGCACGCTTCGGCGAACTGACCTCGCTTGATGTTCTGGTGAATTGTCAGGGGGTTGCCCGTCCCGGCGACGAATGGAACGAGGAGACCTTCCTTGCCGTCATGGACATCAACCTGAACAGCGCCATGCGCCTGTCGCGCGCCGCGCATCCGCTGCTGAAGGCCAGCGGCGGCAGCATCCTGAACATCGCCTCGATGCTGAGCTATCTCGCCGATCCGTCGGTGCCGTCCTATACGGCGTCGAAAACCGGCATCGTCGGCCTGACCCGCGCCCTTGCCCATCAGTGGGGCCAGGACGGCATTCGCGTGAACGCGATCGCGCCCGGCTATCACAAGACCGACATGACCAAGCCGCTGTGGTCCGACCCGGTGGCGGCTGCAAAGATCGCCGACCGCGCGGCGGCCAAACGCTGGGGCACGGCCGAGGATCTGGTGGGTCCGGCGCTGTTTCTGGCATCGGACGCCGCAAGCTTCGTGACCGGCGCCATGCTGCCGGTCGACGGCGGCTATCACAGCGGCTGATCCGGCCCGGCCACCACACCAACCAACGGGACTGTCTTCAACGACGGCGCATCGCAAGGCGCCGCCGCAAGGATAACTGACGACCAAACCAACGGAGGAGACCACCATGAAATCATTGCTTGCCGCCAGTGCGGCCGCAGGGGTCATCGCCCTGACGGGTGCCCTGTCGCCGGCCTTTGCCGCCGATCCGATCAAGGCCTGCCTGATCACCAAGACCGACAGCAACCCGTTCTTTGCCAAGATGCGCGAAGGCGCGGTGGCGCGGGCGAAAGAGCTTGGCATCGACCTGAAGACCTTTGCCGGCAAATATGACGGCGACCACGAAGCCCAGGTCGCCGCGATCGAAACCTGCATGTTCGAAGGCGTCAAGGGCATCCTGATGTCGCCGAACGACAGCGCCGCCATCGTGCCGATGGTGCAGAAGGCGCGCGAGGCGGGCATCCTGTTCATCACGCTCGATTCGCCCCTGGACCCGCTGGACGCGGCCGATGCGACCTTCGCCACCGACAACTTCAAGGCGGGCGACCTGATCGGCAAATGGGCCGCGGCCCAGCTTGGCGACAAGGCCGCCGAGGCGCGGATCGGGTTTCTGGACCTGAACGCCAGCCAGGTCGCGGTGGATTACCTGCGCGATCAGGGCTTCATGCAGGGCTTTGGCATCGACGTGAAGAACCCCAAGGTCATCGGCGACGAGGATGACAAGCGCATCGTCGGCCACGCCTATACGGACGGCGCCGAGGAAGGCGGCCGCAAGGCGATGGAGACGATCCTGCAGATCGATCCCAAGGTGAACGTCGTCTACACGATCAACGAACCCGCCGCCGCCGGCGCCTATGAGGCGCTGAAGGCCGTGGGCCGCGAAAAGGACGTGCTTCTGGTATCGGTCGATGGCGGCTGCCCGGGCGTCAAGAACGTGGCCGAGGGCATCATCGGCGCCACCTCGCAGCAATACCCGATGCGCATGACCGCGCTTGGCATGGATGCGATCAAGGAATTTGCCGAGACCGGCAAGAAACCGGCGCCGACCCCCGGCAAGGACTTCTTCGACACCGGCACCGCGCTGATCACCGACAAGCCGGTCGAGGGGCTCGAGTCGCTCGATTCCAAGAAGGGCGCGGAACTCTGCTGGGGCTGACCCCGGACTTCGGGAAGGGGCGCGCGACGCGCCCCTTCGACCCCCCGCGTTCCCAGAGTCGAGAGCACATAGATGGCAACTCCTGAACAGCCCGCATCCGCGGCCAGCTTTACGCATGCGCCGTCGCGCGCACCCTTGCAGCGGGTGCAGCACATCCTGCACAGCAATCCGTCGCTGGTGCCGTTACTGGTCCTGATCGCCTCGGTCATCGTCTTTGGCATTCTTGCCGGACCGCGCTTCTTTTCGCCGCTGGCGCTGACGCTGATCCTGCAACAGGTATCCATCGTCGGCGTGGTGGGCGCGGCGCAAAGCCTTGTCGTCCTGACCGCCGGGATCGATCTTTCGGTCGGCGCGATCATGGTCCTTTGCTCGGTCATCATGGGCCAGTTCACCTTTCGCTATGGCCTGCCGCCGGGCCTGTCGATCCTGTGCGGCCTTGGTGCCGGGGCGTTCTTCGGCTATCTAAACGGCGTCATGGTCGCGCGGCTGCGCCTGCCGCCCTTTATCGTGACGCTGGGCATGTGGCAGATCCTGCTGGCCGCGAACTTTCTTTATTCGCGCAACGAAACCATCCGCTCGCAGGATATCGAGGCACAGGCGCCGATCCTGCAACTGTTCGCGGCCAAGTTCACCTTTGCCGGCGCCGATTTCACGCTTGGCACGCTGTTCATGATTGCGCTGATGCTGTTTCTGGCCTTTGTGCTGCGGCACACCGCCTGGGGGCGGCATGTCTATGCCGTGGGCGACGACCCGCAGGCGGCCGAGCTGTCGGGCATCAATGTCAAGGCGACGCTGGTTTCGGTCTATATCATCGCCGGGCTGATCTGCGCCATGGCCGGCTGGGTGCTGATCGGGCGCATCGGCTCGGTCTCGCCGAATTCGGGGCAGCAGGCGAATATCGAAAGCATCACCGCCGTGGTGATCGGCGGCATCTCGCTGTTTGGCGGGCGCGGGTCCATCCTTGGCACGCTGTTCGGGGCGCTGATCGTGGGCGTCTTCACGCTGGGCCTGCGGCTGCTGGGGGCGGATGCGCAATGGACCTATCTCATGATCGGCGCGCTTATCATCGGCGCCGTCGCCATCGACCAGTGGATCAGAAGGGTCACAGCATGAAAAAGCCAATCCTTCAGGCGCGCGGCCTTGTTAAGCGCTACGGCAACGTGGTGGCGATGGACGGCGCGGATTTCGACCTTTACCCCGGCGAAATCCTTGCCGTCATCGGCGACAACGGCGCGGGGAAATCCTCGCTGATCAAGGCATTGTCCGGCGCCATCCGGCCGGATGCGGGCGAGATCCTGTTTCAGGACAAGCCCGTGCATTTCACCTCGACCAAGGACGCGCAGACGGCCGGGATCGAGACGGTCTACCAGACGCTGGCCATGTCCCCGGCGCTTTCCATCGTCGACAACATGTTCATGGGGCGCGAACTGCGCCGCCCCGGTTTCGCCGGGTCGGTCCTGCGGATGCTGGACTGGGGCCGCATGCGCGCCTTTTCGCGCGAAAAGCTGAACGAACTGGGGCTGATGACGATCCAGAACATCAACCAGCCGGTCGAGACGCTTTCGGGCGGCCAGCGGCAGGGCATCGCGGTCGCACGGGCGGCGGCCTTCGGCTCGCGGGTCATCATCCTGGATGAGCCGACGGCGGCGCTTGGCGTCAAGGAATCGCGCCGCGTGCTGGACCTGATCGCCGATCTGAAGGCGCGGGGGCTGCCGATCGTCCTGATCTCGCACAACATGCCGCATGTGTTCGAGATCGCCGACCGCATCCATATCCACCGGCTGGGCAAGCGTCTTTGCACGGTGACGCCGGCGACCTGTTCGATGCCGGATGCCGTGGCGCTGATGACGGGCGCGCTGACCCCCGAACAGCACGCCGCGACCCGCGCCTGACATGACAAGGCCCGCCAGAGATGGCGGGCCTTTTCGACTAAGGGCGGAAGCCCCGGAATTTACCAGCAGACATAGCCGCCATCGGCCAGAACGATAGAGCCCGTCATCAGGCTTGCCGCCTCGCTGGCAAGAAACAGCGCGACTGCGGCAACCTCGTCCGGGCGGCCCATGCGGCCCATCGGCGTGCCGCCGATCCAGTGGCGATACATCTCGGGGTCGTCATAGACGTATTTGTTCATCTCGGTCTCGATATAGGTCGGCGCGACCGCATTCACGCGAACGCCGCGCGGCGCCCATTCGGCGGCAAGGCTGCGCGTCAGGTGATGCACCGCCGCCTTTGATGCGTTGTAATTCGCCTGTTCCTGCGGGCGGTTGACGATCAGCGCCGACATGGACCCCACATTGACGATGCTGCCACGGCCACGGTCCAGCATACCCCGGCCAAAGGCCCGGCAGCACCAGAAAACGCCGTTCAGGTTGACGTCGATGACCTTGTTCCAGACCTCGTCCGACATCTTCTCGGCCGGGTGGTTGGAAATGGCGATGCCGGCGTTGTTCACCAGAATGTCCAGCCCGCCGTCGCCCTCGACCTTCGCGGCCAGCGCATCGACGCCGGGGCGGTCGGTCACGTCAAGCGCGGCGGCCTCGACGCTGTAGCCCTTGTCGGCCAAGGCTGCGGCGGCACCCGTCGCGGCATCGCCCATATCGGTCAGGATGACATGGGCGCCGGCCTCGGCCAGCGCCTCGGCGATGGACAGGCCGATGCCGCGCGCGGCGCCGGTGACAAGGGCGCGGCGGCCGTCCAGTCGGAAACGTTCCAGATACATGACTTCTCCCTTAGCGGCGCAGGGCCGCGGTTCCGTATTGCAGCAGCATGGCGCCGATGATGATCGCGCCCATGAAGACTTGCTGGTGATAGCCCGGCACATGCGCCAGGTTCATCAGGTTGGCGATGACGCCCAGGATGAACACGCCGATGAAGGTGTTGATGGCCCCGCCTCGTCCGCCCAGCAGGCTGGCGCCGCCGATGACGACGGCGGCGATGGCGTCAAGCTCGGCGCCGACGCCGATGGTGGCCGACCCGATCCCCGTGCGGCTGGAGGAGACCACGCCGGCCAGCGCCGCCAGCGCACCGGAAATCGCATAGACCGCGACCTCATAGCGCGCGACGGGGATGCCGGACAGGCGCACCGCCTCGGCGTTCGAGCCGATGGCCTTCACCATCCGGCCAAAGCGGGTGAAGGTCAGCACCACGCCGGCCAGAACGAAGACCGTTCCCATCAGCCAGACCGGCCAGGGCACGCTGGCAAACGACCCCGCGCCGAAATAGGTGATCGTGTCGCCTGCCTTGCCCATGCGGATCGGCTGCCCGTTCGAGGCGATCAGCGCCGCCCCGCGCGCAATCGTCATCGCCGCCAGCGTGGTGACAAAGGACGGCAGCTTCAGGAATGCGATCAGAAGGCCCGAGCAAAGCCCGACCGTCGCCCCCACCAGCATCGTCAGCCCGACTGCCGCGCCCGGCATCATCTGCTGCACCCACAGCGCCGAAACGACGCTGCCAAGCGCCGAGACCGAGCCCACCGACAGGTCGATCCCCCGCGTCAGGATGACGAACAGCATCCCCACCGCCATCAGGCCGGTCCCCGAGACCTGCCGCAGCACGTTCATGAGATTCCGTTCCGTCAGGAACACGTCCGACATGCTGGCGGCAATGGCAAGCAGCACGAACAGGATCACCGCCGGTCCAAAATTCTGGATCGCGGCCTGAAGGTTGAACCGGGGTTTCGGCGGGTTGGTCGATGCGGTGGTCATGGCATCCTCATGCGGCTTGGCCGACGCCGGGCATGGCCAGCTTCAGCAGGTTTTCCTCGGAATAGGCATCGGGCATAAGCTCGCCCGTGATCGCGCCCTCGCGCATCACCAGCACGCGGTCGCAAAGACCGAACAGTTCGTGATGCTCGGACGAGACGACAAGGACGGCGCGGCCGCGCGCGGCGAACTGCTTGATAAGCGCATAGATTTCGGATTTCGCGCCCACGTCGACGCCGCGCGTCGGTTCGTCGAAGATCATCAGATCGACATCGACATGAAACCACTTGGCCAGCACCACTTTTTGCTGGTTGCCACCCGACAGCGACGATACCGGCGCATCCGGGCCGGAAGATTTCAGACGCAACCGCGCGCCAAGCTCATTCACCACGGCGCGCTCGGCCGCGCGCCGGATAAAGCCAAGCGGCGCCAGCAGCGGCTTCAGCCTGGCCATCGTGGTGTTGATGGCGATGGATTTGTCCAGGATCAGCCCCTGATCCTTGCGGCTTTCGGGCGCAAGGCCGATGCCCGCGCGCACGCCGTCGACGGGCGAGCGCAGCTTCAGCGGCTTGCCGTTCAGCGTCACGGTGCCGGCATCCGCACGGTCCGCGCCGAAGATCAGCCGCACAAGTTCCGTCCGGCCGGCGCCGACAAGGCCGCCAAGGCCGACGATCTCGCCCGCGCGGACGGTCAGGCTGGCATTGCGGACGGCCCGACCCCGGCACAGCCCTTCGACGCGCAGCACCTCGTCGCCGAGGGTCCGGGGCACGTCCTCGCCAAACAGCGCCGAAAGCGGACGGCCGACCATCAGGCGGATCAGCTCGTCGATAGAGACATCGTCGCGCGACACCGTCGCGACGCTTTGCCCGTCCTTGAGGACGGTCATGCGGTCGGCGATCCGCATGACCTCGTCCAGACGATGCGAGATATAGATGATCGCAACGCCCTTCTGGCGCAGCGCATCGATGATCGACAACAGCCGCTCGGCATCCTGCACCGACAGAACGGCGGTCGGTTCGTCAAAGACCATGACGCGGGCATTCTGCGACAGGGCCTTGGCGATCTCGACCACCTGCTGATGCGCGACCGACAGGCCGCCGACCAGCGCATCGGGGCGGATGGCAAAGCCCAGTCCGGCGATCAGCGCGGCAGCACGGGCGTAAAGGCCGCGCCAGCCGATGATGCCGGGAAGCTCGCCCAGAAAGATGTTCTCGGCCACGGTCAGGTCGCCCGCCAGCGCCATTTCCTGGTGAATGACGGTGATGCCCCGGCTTTTGGCGTCATGGGGGCTGCTCAACTCGGTCGGCGTGCCATCCAGCACGATTTCGCCGCCGGTCGGGCGATATTCGCCGCCCAGAACGCGCATCAGCGTCGATTTTCCGGCGCCATTCTCGCCCAG
The DNA here is from genome assembly GCA_046348875.1 of Paracoccus sp. (in: a-proteobacteria). Taxonomy (GTDB): domain Bacteria; phylum Pseudomonadota; class Alphaproteobacteria; order Rhodobacterales; family Rhodobacteraceae; genus Paracoccus. The sequence continues at coordinate 24,649 of JAXMDJ010000025.1, read as the reverse complement.
AAGCGCGTGAACCTCGCCGGGGCGCAGGTCGAAATCGACGCCGCGCAGGGCGTGGACACCCCCGAATGACTTGTGAATCCCGGTCAGCTTGACGATTTCGGACATGTTCCCCCCAACTCGGCGGATGGCCAGAGGGCGAACCCTCCGGCCGTGGACGCATCAGAAGACGGCGTCGGCCTTGTAATACTGGTCCACGTTCTCTTTGGTGATGACCGCCGGTTCCGTGTAGGTGACTTTCGACATGTCGGCCGGCAGCGTGCCGTCGATTGCCTCCTTGGCGATCTCGACGCCCTTGGCCGCGACGTTGGCCGGATTGTTCAGCCCGGTCGCGCCGTAGGACCCTTCCTTGATCAGCTCAAGCGCCTCTTTCTGGCCATCGGCGGCGGCGACAAGCAGCACGTCCTTGTCCTTGCCCGCCGCGATCAGCGCATTGCGCGCACCCAGCAGCATCGAGTCGTTTTCGCCCAGCACCACGTTCACATCGGGATTGGCGGTCAGGATGTCTTCCATCGCCTTCAGACCGCCTTCGTTGCCCCAAAGGCCCCAGCCCTGACCGACGATCTTGAAGCCCGCGGTGCCCGAATTGACAAGCTGCCCCTCAAGCAATCCGGCCAGCACGCCAAGACGGCGCTCCTGCCCGACCTCATTGCCCTGATCGCCGGAAAGCAGCGCAATCTTCAGATCCTTGCCCTTGGTCTGGTCCGCCAGCCAGCGCCCGACCAGCATGCCATTCGCCGTGTTCGACGACTGCACCAGCGTGACGAACCGTGCCGAGGGGTCGATGGTCGAATCGATGACGACTACCTTGACGCCCGCATCCGATGCGGCGTTGACGGCAGGCACAAGACCCTGACTGTCGCGCGGGTTGACAATCAGCGCCTGCACGCCCTGCGCCACCATGTCCTCGACATCGGCGATCTGCTTGTTCAGGTCGTTGCCGGCATCGGCCGAAATCACGGTGCAGCCCAGCTTTTCGGCATGGGCCTTGGCCGCCACTTCCTGCGCCGCGAAATAAGGCGCATCAAGCGTCTTCATCGAGATGCCGATCTTGCATTCGGCAAAGGCGGCCGACGACAATGCAAGAACAGAAGCTGCCGAGACGGCAGCCATCAAGGTAGTTTTCATACCTGTATCCTCCCAAATGCTCAGATCGAGGACTCGCTACCCCGATATTCCGTAGGTTTGCTACGTTTCTGACCAAAGTCAATGTGCGAAACTACAGATTCGCATTAAAATTGGCGCATCTTCTTGGACGCAGTTACGAAAACACCTGATTTCCAGTATTTTTTCTACGCGCGACCATCGCCTGACGAAAGAAAGCCGATCCATCCGCCGGGCTCTGCCATCGCGGAATCCGGCGCGGCATCGAAAACCTCGAACACGCTTTCGCCAAGGCCAAGGAACTCGACATTGACTGCATCGCGCCCTTCGCCCAGACGGTGCCGGGCCACGGTCGCCGCGCCCATGGCCTTCAGCCGCGTCGCCGCCCCGGCGACGTCATCCGTGCGCAGACCGAAATGTGCATGGCCCCTGGTCTCGCCCCCGGCCGACCCGAGCGAGGCGACAAATTCAAACGGCCACCCCTCTGGCCCACGGAAAAAGATGTAGCGCACGCCGCCGGGACCGAATTCGGCGATCTCGCACGGGCCGTCCGGTGTGAAGCCGGGGTGGAACTCCGCCCCGCGCGCCAGCCCGTCGGCGGCGGCGCGGTCGGCATCCCCGACCCGCATCGCCAGGTGATCGAACGGCAGCGCAACAAGACCGCGCGGCGGCTGGCCGATGGCGGCCAGATGAAGCCGCTGCCCCTCGCGGACCAGCAGATGCGGATCGGCCGGATCGGGAACGAAGCCCAGATACCGGCACAGAAACGCCGCGCCCGCGGCGGGGTCGGCAAGCGACAGAACGGGAATCAAGGCATGGCCTCCCTGGTCAGGAACGATTGCAAATGCGGCGCCAGCGACGCGGTGGGCGCAACATACCGTGCGCCTGCCGGCACCCGATCTGGCGCAGCCGGATGCTGGGGATGATAAATCACCGCCATCCCGGCAGAAAGCCCGGCCTTCGCACCGACGGGGCTATCCTCGACCACCAGACAATCGGCAGGCTGGACGGCAAGCCGCGCAGCCGCCAGAAGATAGCTGTCCGGCGCAGGCTTGCCGCGTTCGACATCCGCGCGGCTGACCGTCACCCCGAACAGCGGCGCAAGCCCCGTCGCCGACAGGCAAAGCGCCACCTCGGCCGCGGTCGAGTTCGAGACGACCGCCATGCGCACACCCTGCGCCGCCAGTTCGCGCGCCTGCGCGGCAACTTCGCCCCGGACCGTCACCACATCCGACCGGCGCTGGAAGTGACGCCATTTCAACGCCTGCCATTCGTCGATCGACAGGGTGGCGCCGGTGGTCGCCACCAATGCGGCATAGACATGATCGACGCCAAGGCCAAGAAGGCCATCGTGAAACCCCGGAGGCACCGACAGGCGCAGCTCGGCAAGGGCATCGGCGAACGACGCCGCATGCGCGGGCTCGCTGTCCAGAAGCGTGCCATCCATATCCCACAGAACCGCCCTGACCATCAGAGGCGATCCAGATCGTCGTAAAAGCCCTGCGCAGCCCGATACAGCCGGGCATAGATCGGCATCATCCGGTCATAGCGTTCGGCCGCAGCCGGGTCTGGCTGCACCTCGGCGCCATAACGCACCATGCGCGCCGTCGCATCGTCGAGGTCGGCGATATCGCCCGCCGCAACCGCCGCCAGCATGGCCGCGCCGACGATGCCGCATTCCAGTTCCTCGGGCACGACATAGGGGACGCCATACATGCTGGCCTTGATCTGCAACCACAGCGCGGACTTGGCGCCGCCGCTTGCCGCGACGATCACCTCGGGGCGCCCATGCCCGGCTTGCAGCGCGTCAAGCTGAAGCCGGACCGAAAAGGCCACCCCCTCCAGCACGGCGCGATGCAGTTCCGGCAGGCCATGCGTCGCGGTCAGCCCAAAGAACTGCGCGCGCGAATTCTTGTGGTCGCCGAAACGCTCGCCGCTGAGATAGGGCAGAAAGAACAGCCCCTTGGCCCCCGCCTCGGCCCGGGCGGCGTCCTCGGCCACGTCGGCATAGCTGCGCTGGTTTTCGTGGAATGCGCGCCGCGCCCAGCGGACCGCGTCACCGCCCGCGTCCAGAAGCGTCATCGCCCCCCAGACGCCCGAGCCGCTGATCACATTGGACACCGACGGATCAAGCACCGGGCGATCATGCAACAGCGTGATGATGGTCGAGGTGCCGGTCACATCCGACCCCATGCCGGCGCTGCGCGCGCCCGACCCCAGAAGCGCCATCGGGTAATCGCCGCAGCCGACCAGAACGGGAATGCCCGGCGCCAGCCCCAGCAGGGCCGCGGCCTGCGCGGTCAGGCCGCCCAGCACCTCGCCGGGTTCGCGCAAGGGCGGCAACAGGCGGCGCGGAACGCCGGTCAGTTCGATCATCCTGTCGGACCAGTCCCGCGTCTGAATATCCATCAGAAAGGACAGCGAGGCCTCGGTCACGTCCTGCGCGCGCTCGCCCGTCAGGCACAGGTTGATCCAGTCCTTGGGCATCAGCAGCGTCGTTGCCCGCGCGACCGCCTCGGGCGCATGTTCCATCAGCCACAGCAGCTTGAAGGCCGGCCAGGCTGGCGCCGGAAGATTGGCGGTGGTGGAAAAATAGCGCTCCGGCGCGACGCGGTCGGAAAAGGCCGAGACCTGCGGCACCGTCCGCTTGTCGTTCCACAAAAGCGCCGCCTCGCGCGTCGGGTTTCCCGCCGCATCCACCAGCACCGCGCCATGCATCTGGCCACAGCCGCAGATCGCCGCGATGCGGTCGGCGGCGCCGGGCACCTTGCCCAGAATCGCCCGGATCGTGGCGACGGTTCCATTCCACCAGTCGACCGGGCGCTGTTCCGACCAGCCGTATTGCGGGACGATCTGCTCATGCTCGGCATGGGTAAAGGCAAGAATCCTGCCCGCCCGGTCTACAAGCGCCGCACGCAGGCCGCCCGTCCCGACATCGAAGGTCAGATAAAGATCGCGCATCGGAATCAAGCTTCCTTGCTAGATGTGAATATGGTCGGCATGCTTGCAGAAAGCGCCGCGCCGACGCTGCATCAGTGCCAGCCAAAGATCAAGAAAAATGAAGGAAAATTACAACAATTTGCAAAAGGCGGTCTGGCGCTGATCGCCAGCCGCCTGCCGGCCAAAGCGATGACAGGGCGTCGAAAGATCGCCGCCGCCCTGTGCCAGCACCGCAGAAAGCGTCACCACCGGCCCCGGCGTGGCGGCAACGCGTCCTTGACACATGATGTTTGTTTTCAAACCGATAGGTGGTATTTTCGCGCGAGGCCACGACCGGGAATCGCCGGAAGACCGCGCCTTGCCCCCCGTCAAGGGCTGGGCGCCCGCGCGACCATTTGCGGCCATCTACGCCACCGTAGCGTCAGAGTTTTTTGCGCAGCCAGCCTCTGATGACAGAATTTCAGTTGCGCGAAACCGAGCATATCAGTAGTTTAACTACAATGATACGGAGACGACCATGTACAAGCTTCCGACAGCGCACAAGATTGATCCGGCGACGGGAACGATGGGCGGGGCGACCGGCCGCTATGAAAAGCGGCTGCGCGATCTGGCCGGGATCTATGCCGACCAGACCGCCTTTGCCGCCGCGGTGGAAAAGGACGGCGACCGGGTCGTCTATTACGTCCATGAGACCCGGCCCGCCGCCGCCCATGGCGACCTGATCTTTGGCACCACCTTCATGGAACCGGGCCGGATCGGCGACGAATATTACGTCACGCGCGGCCATATCCACGCCCGCGCCAACCGCCCCGAGACCTATTACGGCGAAAGCGGCACCGGCCTGATGCTGATGGAAAGCCCCGATGGCGAAACGCAGATTCTGGAAATCGCGCCGCGCGTCATGGTCTATGTGCCGCCGATGTGGATCCACCGCTCGGTCAACACCGGAACCGAACCCTTGGTGATGAGCTTCTGCTACCCCGCCGATTCCGGGCAGGATTACGAGATCATCGCGCGCTCGGGCGGCATGGCCAGGCGCATCGTCGCCGACGGCGCCGGCTGGAAGGCCGTGGACAACGCCGACTATCGGCCCCGCAGCGCCGACCAGGTTGCCGCCGTGCTGGCCACCAGAGACTGAAAGGGAACAGACATGTCGATCTTCACGAAGCTTTCGCAATATGGTGTCGTGCCGGTCATCGCGCTGGACGATGCGGCCGCCGCCCTGCCCCTGGCCGATGCGCTGATCGCCGGCGGTCTGCCGGTGGCCGAGATCACCTTCCGCACCGCCGCCGCGCGCGACACCATCGCGGCCATGGCCAAGGCCCGCCCCGAGATGCTGGTCGGCGCGGGAACGGTGCTGACCAACGAACAGGTCGATCAGGCGCAGGCGGCCGGCGCGCAATTCGCGCTGTCGCCGGGCCTTGACGCGGATGTGCTGGCCCATGCGGCGAAAAAGGGGCTGCCCTTCGCGCCCGGCATCATGACGCCCACCGACCTGCAAGCGGCGCTGAAGGCGGGTTGCCAGATGGTCAAGTTCTTCCCCGCCATGCCGGCGGGCGGCCCGAACATGCTGAAGAATATCGCCGCGCCCTATGCCCATACCGGCATCGGCTTCAACCCCACGGGGGGCGTGACGCTGGACAATCTTGGCGACTGGCTGGCCCTGCCCGAGGTGCGTGCGGTCGGCGGCACCTGGATCGCCACCCGCGCCGATATCGCCGCCGGCAACTGGACGAAGATCACCGAAAACGCCCGCGCCGCCGTCAAGCGCGTCGCCGAACTCAGGGCCGCAAAATGAGCTATTCGCCCGCGACCAAACCCACCTTCTATTTCATCGGCGTGACCACCGGCAGCTCGTCCATCATGCGGGTTTTCCCGGAATGGGCGAAGTATCTTGGCCTTGGCGATGTTCAGATCAAGGGCATCGACCTTGTGCCGCATGATACGCCCGAACGCTATCGCGCCGTGGTCGAGTTCATCAAGAACGACCCGCTGTCGCTGGGCGCGCTGGTCACCACCCACAAGCTTGATCTTTACGCCGCCGCCAGGGACATGTTCGACGTCATCGACCCGCATGCGCGGCTGATGGCCGAAACCTCGTGCCTGTCCAAGCGGAACGGCAAGCTGATCTGCCATGCGAAGGACCCGATCTCGTCGGGCCTGGCGCTCGATGGCTTCCTGCCGCATGAGCATTTCGCCAGAACCGGCGCCGAGGTGTTTTCGATGGGCGCGGGCGGCTCGACCATCGCGCTGACCTGGCACCTGATGCAAAAGGCGCGCGGCGCCAACCGGCCGTCGCGGATCATCGTCTCGAACCGCAGCCCGGCCCGGCTGGACCATATCCGCGAAATCCATGAAGAGCTGAACAGCGGCATCCCCTGCGAATATGTGCTGGCCCCGCAGGCCGCGGACAATGATGCGGTGATGGCACGGCTAAGCCCCGGCGCACTGGTCATCAATGCCACGGGGCTGGGCAAGGACGCGCCCGGCTCGCCGCTGACCTTTGCCGGGCAGTTCCCCGAAAAGGGCATCGTGTGGGAGCTGAACTACCGCGGCGATCTGATCTTCCTGGATCAGGCACGCGCGCAGGAACAGGCACGCCAGCTTCAGATCGAGGACGGCTGGACCTATTTCATCCACGGCTGGACACAGGTGATCGCCGAGGTCTTTGACGTGGAAATTCCGACCAGCGGCCCCCAATTCGACGAAATCGCCGCCATTGCCGCGAGGGTATCGGGCAGATGAGCGGGCGTATCCTGATCACACCCCGGTCGCTGTCAAAGGGCGGCCACCCGGCGCTGGCGCCGCTGGTCGAGGCCGGGTTCAAACTGGAATTTCCCGCCCCCGGCGCAACCCCGACCGAGGCGCAGCTTGTCGCCGCGCTGCCGGGCGCAGTCGGCTGGCTGGCCGGGGTCGAGAAGGTGTCCGAGGCGGCCATCGGCGCCGCCGACCGGCTTCGCGTCATCAGCCGCAACGGCACCGGCATCGACAATCTGCCGCTGGCGCTGCTGGAACAGCGGGGCATCGCCGTCGCCAAGGCCGAGGGCGCGAATGCGCGCGGGGTCGCCGAACTTGCGCTGACCCTTGCGCTTGCCGGCCTGCGCGACGTGGTGCCGACGCATGAAGGCATGAAGCATGGCGACTGGCCGCGCCGGATCGGGCGCGAGATGGCCGGCGCCCGCATCGGTGTCGTGGGGCTGGGCGCCATCGGGGCAAGTTTCGCGCAATTCTGTCTGGCGCTTGGCGCAACGGTGCAGGGTTATGACCCCTATGCGGCCCCGGACCGCGTGACGGACCCGAATTTCGGCCGCACCGATCTGGCCGGCGCGCTGACGGGCGCGCATGTCGTCAGCCTGCATGCGCCCATGCCCGCCGATGGCAAGCCGCTGATCGGGGCGGATCTCCTCGCGCGTCTCGCGCCCGGGGCGGTTCTGGTCAATACGGCGCGGGCGGGCCTTGTCGATGCCGATGCGCTGCTGGCCGCGCTGGATCAGGGGCAGGTCGGCACCTATGCCACCGATGTGTTCGAGACCGAGCCCCCCGAACCCTCGCCGCTGCTTGCCCATCCGCGGGTGATCCTGACCAGCCATATTGGCGGCTTCACCGCCGAATCGGTCGAACGCGCGACGACCCATGCGGTCGCAAACCTGCTGCGGGCGCTGGCGGTCCATGCGGATTGAGCGGCGCCCCGGCTTTCCCGCGCCCGGCCAGCCGGGGCTGTTCTGGCTGGGTCAGGCCGGGTTCTGGATCGAGACCGGCGCGCATCGCCTGCTGATCGACCCCTATCTGTCCGACAGCCTTGCGATCAAATATGCCGGCAAGCCGAATGACCACAGGCGTATGATGCCAGCGCCGGTCGGGGTCGAGGATCTGCCCCGCCCCGATCTGGTGCTGGTCACCCACGCCCATACCGACCACATGGACCCGATGACGCTGGGGCCTTTGCATCGGCGCTTTCCCGACCTGCCCTTCGTCGTGCCCGCCGCGCGCGAGGATCAGGCCCGCGAACGGATCGGGGCCGCGGCAAATCTTGTCCTTGCCGACGCGGGCGACAGGCTGCGCCCCCTGCCCGGCCTTGAACTGGTGGTCTTTCCTGCCGCGCATGAAGGCTTCGATCTGGACGCGCAGGGACGGCACCCGTTCCTGGGCTACGGCATCCGCGCGGGCGACCTGCGCATCTATCATTCGGGCGATTGCATCCCCTTTGCCGGGCTGGAAAACCTGATCGCCGCATTTGCCCCGCAGATCGCGCTTTTGCCGGTGAACGGGCGCGACAGCGCGCGGCTTGGCGCCGGCATCCCGGGCAATTTCACGCTGGATGAGGCTTTGGCGCTGGCGTCAAGTTTGCCCTACCTCATCCCGCATCACTTCGGTATGTTCGCCTTCAACACGGCAGACCCGGCGCTGATTGACCGGGCGGCGAATGAAAGGTCACAGGGGCAGACGCGGATTTTACGTCCGATTGCGGGCGAGACGCTGCACGTCATTCCCTGAACAGGGGCGAAACATGGTCATCGAGACGGCCGAGACAGGCGACAATCTGCTGGAGGTGATTGCCCGTGCGCAGGATTCGCTGCGCAAATCCGACCGCCGCGTTGCCGAGGTCGTTCTGGAGCGCCCCGCCGAAGTGGTGGACATGACGCTTGCCGCGCTGGCCCGTGCCGCCGGCGTCAGCGAACCGACGGTCATCCGCTTTTGCACCGCCATCGGCTGCGACGGCTTTCGCGGGATGCGCGTCAAGCTGGCGCGCTCGCTGGCGTTTGCGCGCACGACCTCGCATACGGCGATCTCGGACGCGGACGACCTTGAAACGGTCATCACCAAGATTTTCGATTTCAACCTGTCGAACCTGAACTGGGCGCGCAGCCACCTTGACCCGGCGCAGGTGGCGCAGGCGGTCGATGTGCTGGTGGCCGCGCGGCGGATCGAGTTTTTCGGCTTTGGCGCATCCGGCATCGTCGCCATCGACGCCCAGCAGAAATTCCCGCTGTTCGGGGTGCCCTGCGGCGCGCCGGTCGACAGCCACCAGATGTTCATGACCGCCGAGATGATGGAGCCGGGCGATGTCGTCGTGGCCATCTCGAACACCGGCCAGACCCGCGAAGTCATCAATGCCTGCAAGGTCGCGCGCGAAAAGGGTGCCGAGGTCATCGCCATCACCGGCGCGGACGGCCCGCTGTTGCGCCACGCGACCGTGCGGCTGGTGATCGAGACGCTGGAGAATACCGACCTGTTCACGCCGACCGTCTCGCGCCTGACGCAGCTTGTCGTCATCGACATCCTGTCGGTCATGGTCAGCCTGCGCCGCGACGAGGCGCATCACGAACGGATCGCCGAGATGAAAAGCCGCCTCGCCACGTTGCGATCGACCGGGAATTACTGACCGGCAGTCGTCACGGGGGTTCGGCGCCGTCGTCGCAGCGATTGCGCCGAAGATGATCGTCAAGATGGGCTGCCCGGACAACGGCGGTCAGCCATCGGTTTTGCGCGCATAAGCCGTTGGGCGGCAATCCAGAAAACAGGTAGTATTGCAAAACTGATTTTTGGCGTTTTGCGATGAAAATTTCATTGACTCCGAAAAACATGGAGTAATACTACGACAATGCGGCCCTGAGGATACTGGCCGCTTCAGGGAGGATCAGATGCTTGACTGCAAATTCGCGCGCCGCAGCGTCGGCGCGCTTGCCCTCGGCTTGTCTTTCGCCAGCCCCGGTCTGGCCGAGGAACGGACCGTCACCATCGGATGGGCACCCCCCGATGTGACCGGCGTCTTCGCCACCGCGACCAGCTATTTCGAAGCCGCCGCCAAGGATGCCAAATCCGCCGGCATCAATGTCGAGCTTCTGACACGCGCGCCCGCCACGCATACCGCCTTTGCCGATCAGGTCGGCATTGTCGAGGATCTGATCAGCCGCAAGGTCGATGTCATCGTCATCAGCCCGACCGAAGTCGAAGTCGTCAAGCCGGTGCTGAAACGCGCGAACGAGGCCGGCATCCCCGTCATCGTCGTCAACCTGCTGGAGCCGATCCCGGATGTCGACGTCTCCTCTTACATCGGCTTTGACAACACCCAGGGCGCCGAGGTTTCGGCCTATGCCATGCTTGACTATTTCGGCGGCCCCGGCGTCCTTGGCACGGGCGAAAAGGTCAAGGTCGAGCCGGGCCAGTATCTCGACCTCGAATTCTGGCAAAAGCTTTACGGCGGCCTGACGGCCGAGCAGAAGGCCGCGATCAAGGCCAGGGGCGCCATCATCGAGGGGATCGCCGGCGGCTTCTTCTCGACCGCGCGGGTCAAGGGCTTCAACGAGGTGCTGAAGGATTATCCCGGCATCACGCTGGCGGGCAATACCTGCGCCGCCGACTGGAACCGCGAAAAGGGCGTGAAATGCACCGAGGATATCATGCAGTCGAATCCCGACGGGCTTGATTTCATCTGGGCGGCAGCGAACGAAATGGGCCTTGGCGCCATTCAGGCGCTTGCCGGCGCCGGGCGGCTTGAGACGGCCGAAATGGGGCCGACCGTGGGCGACAAGACGGTTGCAGTCTTTACCAATGACGTGACGCCCGAATCCACCGACCGCATCGCCGAAGGCAAGCTGATCGCCGAAACCACGCATGGCTTTGCCGACTGGGGCTGGTTTGGCGCAAAATTCGGCGTGATGCTGGCCTGCGGTCAAGAGGTGCCCAAGACCTTCGATATCCGCCCGCGCACTGCCTATCAGGCCAATGCGCGCGAATTTTATCCGAACCCCACGCTTCCCGCCATCGACTGGAAGCAGATCGCCGCGACCTGCAAACCGCGCGGCTGATCCTTGGCGACCCCGCCCCTCCTCCCTCGGGCGGGCAGGGGCGGCCCGGACAAGGCCGCCCCTGTCATTAAACCTCAGGAATGACCATGACCCCGCTTCTTGACCTGAAAGGCATCGTCAAGACCTTCCCCAGCGTGCGTGCGCTTGACGGCATCGACTTCACGCTTTTGCCGGGCGAGGTTCATGTCCTTCTGGGGCAGAACGGCGCCGGCAAATCGACGCTGATGAAAATTCTTGGCGGTATTCAAAGCCATGACGGCGGCACGCTGGCCATTCAGGGCCAGACCATCGCCACGGTGACGCCCGAGGTGGCGGCCGCGAACGGCATCGCGCTGGTGCATCAGGAACTTTGCCTGGTCCCCAGCCTGTCGATTGCGGAAAACATCCTTCTTGGCCGTATGCCGCGCCGGGCGGGCGGCATGATCGACTGGCCCAAGGCCGAACGGATCGCCAGCGACACGCTTGGCCGGCTTGGCGTTTCCCTTGATCCGCGCCGACCGGTCGGCACGCTTGAGGTTGCCGGCCAGCAGATCGTCGAGATTGCCAAGGCGCTGGCCCGCGACCCGCGGATCATCCTGTTCGACGAACCGACCTCGGCCCTGTCGGACAGCGAGCGCGGGCATCTTTTCCGCCTTATCGCCGCGCTGAAGGCGCAGGGCGTCGGCATCATCTATATCTCGCATCATCTGGCCGAGGTGCCGCTGATCGGCGACAGGGTCACTGTCCTGCGCGATGGCCGTGTCGCGGCGCATCTGACGGCCGAAGGGCGAACCGAACGCGAGCTGGCCGAGCTGATGGTCGGTCGCAATGTCGGCAACCTGTTCCCCAAGGGCCAGGTGCCCGAGCCCGGCGCCGTCGCGCTAAGCGCGAAGGGGCTGCGCTCGGGGACGCGGCTGCTGGATGTCAGCCTTGATCTGCGCAAGGGCGAAATCCTGGGGGTCTTTGGCCTGATGGGGGCCGGGCAGGCCGAACTTGCCCGCACACTTTTCGGCCTTGATCCGCTTGCTGCGGGTTCCATCGCGGTTGACGGCGTTCCGCGCAAGTTCCGCTCACCCGCCGATGCCATCGCGGCCGGGCTTGGCCTGATCTCGCGCGACCGCAGGGCAAGCCTTGTGCCGAAATTCTCGGCCGGGCCGAACATCTCGCTGCCCTGGCTTGCCGGGCGCTCGCCGCTGATGCTGCTCGACCAGGACCGCGAGGGGGCCGAGGCACGCCGCTATGTCAACTCGCTCAGGATCGAGCCACCCCTGCCCGACCGCGAGGTGATGTTCTTCAGCGGCGGCAATCAACAAAAGGTCGTGCTGGCACGCTGGATGTCCAGCGGATCGCGGATCGTCATTTTCGACGAACCGGCGCGTGGCATCGACGTCGGCGCCAAGGCCGAGGTCTTCGCCCTGATGGGCGACATGGCGCGGGCGGGGGCGGCGATCCTGATGATCTCGTCCGAGCCGGCAGAAATCGAGGGCATGGCCGACCGGACGCTGGTTCTGCGCAAGGGCAGGATCGCGGCAGAGCTTGGCCGCGCCGATTGCACACAGGCACGGCTGCTTGAGGCGGCAGGCTGAAATCAACGGCGGCGGACAGACCGCGCGCAGAACGGGAACGGGGCATGAGTGACAATTCCAATGCAAGATTCGCAGCCGAGACCGGCACCGGCGCACAATTGCGGCGACTGGCCGGCAAAAGCGGGCCGCTGATCGCGCTCGTGGCGCTGTGCCTGATCCTGTCGGTGCTGTCGCCCTATTTCGCCACCGCCGACAACCTGACCAATGTCAGCCGGCAGGTGGCGTTCGTGGCGCTGCTGGCCATCGGGCAGACCTATGTGATCCTGACCGGCGGCATCGATCTGTCGGTTGCGGCGGTGGCCGCGCTTGCGGCCTCGGTGACGACCGTCCTGATGACGCAGCCGCTTGCCCTGGCCGGGGTGCAGATCGGCCCGATGAACCCGGTGCTGGCCATCGCCATCGGCCTGGCGGTCGGAACGCTCTGCGGTGCTTTCAATGGCTGGCTGATCGCGACCTTCGGCATCCCCGACTTCATCGCCACGCTGGGCACGCTGACGATCTATCGCGGCGCGGCGCTGCTGGTCACGAACGGCTTGCCGGTCCCGTCCTTCCAGTCCGCCGAGGGCGGCGCACCTGTCGCGCCCTTCCTGATCGAGGCCGGAACGGGCAGCATCCTTGGCGTGCCGATCAGCGTCCTCATCACCACCATCGTCGCCCTGATCGCGTGGTGGGTGCTGCGCTATACCGCCTTCGGACGCGCCGTCTTTGCGGTCGGCGGCAACCGTGAGGCCGCGCGGATTTCGGGGATCAGCGTCGGCGGCACCAAGATCGGCGTCTATGCCGTGTCGGGCCTGATGGCCGCGATCGGCGGCATCCTTCTGGTCGGCCGCCTTGGTTCGGCCAACGCGCTGATGGGCGACGGCGACGAGTTGCGCGCCATCGCCTCGGTGGTGATCGGGGGCACGCATCTTTTCGGCGGCCAGGGCGGCGTCTTCGGTTCGGTCGTCGGCGCACTGATCATCGGGGTGCTGGGCAACGGCCTGAACCTGCTTGACGTCAGCCCGTTCTGGCAGCGCATCGCGCAGGGCGCGGTCATCATCCTGGTCGTAGTGCTGGACTATTGGCGCCGCGCGCGACGCGGCTGAAGCAGGCCGGTCTGGCAGAAGAAAAAGGGGCGCGGCAGATCAGTCATTCGCCGGGAACAACGGCTTCCGGCTGTGTCGCGCCGCTGAGGCTGTTGTTCCGAGTTATTTTAGCAGCCGGGAAAGGTGGCGTATATCGGAACCGCCATGTCCGGGGCCGAGTGGCCGCTGCATGTTCATTAATCCCGATATCCACCGCAAGATAGCGCGCCACATCGACCTCGGCAAATCGCGAAGCCAGGGGAGGGCAAAACAATATAAACTAGACGAAGATCGGAAACGGCGGCCTGAGCTGGAAAGACAGCGCGACAGCGACTTGGGGTGGGAGTTGTGAGGACTGAAGTTCCTCCAGTTCATGACAGTTTCATGGCACACTCCAATCCACGCGTGATGGCATCTAAAAAAACATCATGAATGACTTGCGAGCTATAGCCCTCTCGCTCCATCGCCGCTCCAATCCATGCTATCAGTTCGGCAATATCGTCGGTATTTTCATTTCCGTTAATTGCCTGATATATATTGCTAATCAAATCGCGAACCAGTCCAGCGGACCTCTCTGAATTTGGAAACGCCAACGCTGGTGGAATTCTTTTGAGCCCCTCCTGTATGGAGGAAAAATCACTGCGATCTATGTTATAGTACTTTTCTAAAATATCTCGAGAAACTTTTTCAAGTATGGTTACGGAGAAGCCAAAAAGAAAAGCGCTTGCGCCTCTACCATTGATAGTTTCAATTGCTCTGTCTACCATGTCCATGGTTTCAAGCTTGGTAACGTTCATCACTTGACCCATTCAAGTTCAAGGGAATCTGTCCAGTGAGCACAACTGCCCCAACGAGATCTCTCTTCGCCTCATTGACGCCATCGGATTCGACAATTTCCACGACAGCATTTATCTCAACATTACTCATTTTACAAATACAGTCGCTAGACCAGCCAATGACTACGGTACCTTTTTCTGAAGGTTCACGCGCAGGGGCTTCAACCGTGTATCTTGTGCCGCATTGATCTATTCGGTCCACCTCTGCGATTTCCGTTCTTACCTCTCTTAGAATCTGGTCTGCCAACCATCTCTGCGCGGGGTCGAAATCCCCAGACCACGACGAAATTGCCGCCGGTTTGCCCGCCATCCGAAAGGGTCGAGGATTGAGAAGGAACATGTTGCCCAAGAAGCCAAGTGCCTGCGCGCCAAAGAACTGGAGCAGGAACGTGAGGCGGAGGTGGGGGACGGACTACGATCTTTGATTTGTGTCTCTATTCTTTTGCAGCGATGGCTTCATATGCGGCTTCACACAGATCGTCTGATGATTTGAAATTGGTTAAAAAGACGCATGACGAGACTAGTCTAGCAGCGGTAAAGTATGCGTTGGCTTGATCGGAATTGCCAGAATCTTCAAAATCAAAATACTTCCTGTCAAGATCGTCTACCATGTGCTGTGAGCACCCCATAATAAAAGGCGGACCATCTTCTATAGTCATACCATAGCTAATAATTATGTTAATAGAATCTATGCGCGCCTCTCGGATGGAGGAAGAAATGATATTGGAAACCATTTCCACCGCTATGTTTGTGCTTGATGACTTAATCCTACTGTTCAGAGAAGGATAAATATTTTCAAGCCTGTTCATTGGTGTATTAATCGTATACCGGTTGAAATATTTGTGTCGGCACCTATGATACTCTGACATCCAGCACGCACCGGCCCAGCAGCTCCGATATCCATAACTCCAAGCCCAGCTCTTAATGCATATTCAACTATATCTGCCTTTGCATGACTATCCGCCTGTCCACGCACTAAAGTCTCACCTTCCTTTAGTGTCACGCCTGGTCGCAAATGTCCATTCCGCTCCGAAGTTACTAACACCACAGATTTTGTCATTGGCGGCGGAAAATACTACTGTTGGGTAAGCGTAGGCCGATTGCCACGGTGCTTGCCAGTGTCGGCCTCTGCTCGGACTTGCGCGAAAACGTTCCGACGCCCAACCGTTCCTTCCCAGATCCAGCGCAGGTTCGATCTGCTGGATCTGGTCAATGAAAGAGCATGTCAGGGCCTCTGCGAAGGGCTGGTGGCGGGTGAATACGCCTGTTTCAGCCGGCTCGCCCTGACCGGTCTGCCGTCGACCTCTCTTGGCCGCCTCTTTGGTTCTCGCTGTGGCAGCTCGCTGCGATCAGTGCCTGAAGGTCTTTATTTCCGCGTTGATGCATGCATCGTCCTCTTCTCTGCAACCGTCATCTGTTGGCTATGATCCGAGAATGAGTCATGGCCTTGGAGAGATAGCATTTGAAATTGAGATTTGTGTTGATTTACTAGTTGGCGGCAACATTATCAGTGTGGCCATATTCTACGCGGATATCTCTAAATCGTTTTGTCGCCACCCCATCAAACTCACGCAAGCCCTGCCAAATGCCAGCCTCTGCTAGCGGCTTCCACATGAGGGCAAGGATGCGATCATCAAATGAAATCGGCAATAGACAAAAATCATCCAGGTCATATGACAATATACTGCACTCGTGCTCATAAACGTCCGTAAGACTGCCTCCATCAAAAACGGAAAGCAATGTCTGGTCCTCCAGTATGACATTTCCCTTGTTGTGACGGCTCCAAAATATTGCGTAAACTTGCAGGGGGTCCTGCGACCATGGGGCTTTAATTTTCATTCTATACCGATGCTGTTTATGGCGGTGTTGCTGACAACCCTTGAGTCAAAGGCTATGTTTGGTTGCGGGGCTTTATTAACTTGATAGTGAATCGCAATGTTTCCTTGTAATGTGAGAGTTTCTATTGCCCAGCCATCTAAATTGTTAATTTCGACGTCGCGATGTCCCTACGGCCATATCTTTCGCAATGAGCTTTCTGGAAGTGTGAGGGTTTCTATTGCCCTGCCCTCAGAGTCGGTTATTTCAATTTCGTAATGCTTTTCAGGGTCGCCAAAAACAAATACAACTGTCCCAACGAGGTTTTTCTTTGCCTCGTTGACGTCATCTAGCGTGGTAATTTCCACAACATCGTTTATGTCAATATTGCTCATTTTGCGAACGCAGTCGCTAGAGCTGGTGGGGCGCCGACTTCCTTGATGGTCCAGCCAGTGATTACGGTTCCTGCTCCTGAAGGTCCGCGTACAGGAACTTCGACCGTATATTTTGTGCCGTATTGATCCATTCGGTTTGCCTTCGTGAGTTCTGTTCGTGCCTCTCTTAGAATCTGCTTTGCCAACCATCCTTGCGCAAGGTCAAAGTTTATGAACTATACCGAAATAGTCATCGGAGCTTCCGCCATCCGGGCCGGGAAGTGGGAAAGAGACGTGCGGCCTAATAGGTCGAGAGTTTGCGCACCAAAGAGGTGGAACGGTGGCATGTGACAGAAACAAGAGTCAAGCATGAACTGTAATTTATGTGATGCTACAGAAGTGATTCATATTCGCTGAGGGAAAATGGATTTTTCAGCAAGCTTGAAATAGTTGGAGATTGTTCTCTCTATGCCTAGTCGCGCCGCTCTGGACATGACCTCTTGTACTATTTCCGCTTCAGGTTTCCCCGTCGATATTCCCGCGGGGACATTGTGGAAAATATCTGCAAGAGCCCTAGATTTCGCAATTTTTTCAGAAGCCCTAATTTCCACCAAGGCAATCCCTATCACGTACAGGATGGTGCGATACTCAGTCATCCAGCTTATCCTCCGAATCGCGCCTTGAAGAATCATCACTCCCTTGAAGAAGTTCAGCCCTTTCCCACGACGCCATATCCTCATCCTCGGGCAACTCATCTACTGGAATATAATCATCATCTCCAAGAATACCTCGCTTCCTTAATTCTCCCACTCCCGTCCACCAACCTGTTATCTTTGACTTTTACTCTCTGGCCATCAGCGGGGTTGAAGGTTGAGTCTATCAGGTCTTCATCCGACAATCCTACAAGTTCAGGCCTTGGCGCGTTATGAGCCGGAGCGTCAATTTCTTGAATTGACCCTATTTTCCTTTCACTGATCATTGATTGAGGGCGACGCTCAAGCGGAGGCATATCTATAAGACTGCCTGGGCGACCGGCCATGATAGTTCCATACATAACCGCGCCACCAATAGCAACTCCGCCAATGGCAGCATTATCTTGCCAAACTGGGCCTGGAATGGGATCATAAAGGGATTGGTTCCCGCGTGGATCCAGCCTTATTCACCGGATCGTTCGCCGAATAAGCATACCTATTCGTCCCCACGCCCGGCTCAGTTGGATCAAGCCAATCCGCCTGAATGAACATGGCGCTGGCCTGCGATGCCAGGGCCGCGAAGGTGATCGTCAGAAGGATTTTGCGCAGAGGTTTGAACATTGGCAGCGGTCGCGCGAATGCAAGCTATGGGTGACATATTACGTCAGGGATTGAAGGGCTGCCAACCCAGCCCTTCGGCCTTGCCGAACATTTGCTGATTAATGCGAAGCAGGCCGTCAAGCCGCGGCCGGTCAGCCTTTGGCACTGCCTCGATGGTCGGGTATTTTGCCTTGAAGTCCTGTTCGATCAGCAGATAGGCGGCGCTGCCCCGGCGCGCCATGGCCTGCACGAATATGGGATAATGGTCGATGCCGATCCGGGCGACGGCCATCGCATCCATATAGCGACCGCTGGCGAATGACCACTTCGGTCAGCACCGCAAGGGCCTCTGCCTTTGTCAGCGGTTTCCATCGCCCGATCCGGGATCGGCAGCAAATCGCGATAATGCTGGTCGCGGGCCGGAAAGCCGCCGCTGGTCGCCTCAAGGTTCCAAAGCTTGCCGGTGTCGTCCCGGAACCTGACCAGGATATGCAGCGGCGCACTGGCGGCGGTCATGTCCAGACCGATCCTTTGGCCAAGGATGATCATCAGGACCGGCATGGTCACGCAATTGCCCCGCCGGTCCGCCAGATAGTCCGAAAGCAGCTTGTTCCCGGGCTTTCGGCCATAGGGGTCGGTCATGTCATAGACAAAGGGGCAGTTGTCGTTCCACGCGCCGGCCGTGAAAAGGACGCGACGCAAAACCTCGACCCTGGTCGAGGCGTCGGCGCCCGGCGGGATCATCGCGGCCAGCAGGTTCGGAACTCTGCCCTGACCGGCCAGAATCTTGCCGCCCCCCAATCAGGAGGTCTGTGAGGCCATCGCCGTCGAAATCGTCTACACCGACCAGCCCGGAAATTGTTGTTGAACCATTGAAGCCAAATCGAGCGAATTCGGTTCCGGTGTTCAGATGGACTTCAGACCCATAAGAATAGGGAATGGAAGGGTCGCTGTATCCGTGATGGATAATGATATCATCCAACCCATCCGAGTTTACATCGGTGGTCTGCGTAATGTCTGTCCGGTCCGTCTCGGACCATGCCGGAGAGGTCAGGTTGGCGCTGGCAAACTGCAATCCGGTCGGCGCATGGATAATCTTATTGTACGAAATATCGGACAACCCATCGCTATTGAAGTCCCCGACTATTGATCTTGGCTGCGTTGACCCGTGGTCGGGGAAATCTGGGTTGGATGTGGAAAACGGTCCGGAAATATCCCTTGACCACCTCTCCCCGGCGTTCCGGCAGGTGCCATCCAGATATCCCGTCTCTGGCAGGAATGACGATATACTGATTCCGGAATGGATATCAGTTGCGCCGTCGCCATTCCAATATCAAAAATTGCCTTGCCTTCAAATTTCTTTGCCCATGATTCAGAGTTTGGGTTGAGATTTTTTGAAGATAGACAAGCGGAAACTGGCGCCGGACATTCCCCCCGGGACAGGCCGACAATATGGTAGTCGCAATGGGTTGGTCATTTCCAGTGCCGACCTGATATATATTCAGCTTTGTCTGTTTGGTGTCGGATGAGGAGGCGTTGGGGTCACATGACATTGACGCGCAATTCCGCGCGGATCCAACAGCCTCATTGCCGCCTGCACTTGTGATATTGTCGAACTGGTCCTCACGTTCCGTACGGCCGCAAGGCAGAGAAACCGATCGTCCGCTGCAATGTCATGACAATGGCCAGCGCGCCGCTGCCGTCCCTTTGGCTGTCCCGAATTTCTGTCAGAACCCAGCGGTTCTGTTGGGCCATCTGGTATTGCGGCCCCGATGTGCTGGTGTCGCCCGCCAGCGCCCCGACCGACTGATAGCGGTATTGAACACCATTCGGACGCGTGACCAGAAATTCGTTGCTGGCTTGGATATAGCGGATTTTCGTGTTGCTCTTGAGGCCAGCCGCCTCACCCGCCAACCTGTTCCAGCACCAGATAATACCGCATCGAGCGCCCGCCTTCGGGGCCGCGGCGCAAGGCGCCCTTGGCCTCCTGTTCCGACAGGTCGCGCGTCGCCTTGACGGGTGAAACGCGGGCGATCCGGGCCTTCTGGCCCCCCTTCCGCCGGACTTCACGATACCAGCATGCCCCGGCAGGGCGGACCGCTTCTGTCCGCCCTGCCGGTTGTTTGTTATTGCAGCGTCATGGCGTGTCTGGCGTGACGCTCGGCCATCTGCCGGGCCCGGCGCCCGATCGCAATGGTGCGCGCCGCCTCGGGCCGGTGGTTTTCGTTCGCAAGCTCGGGGAACAGCGTCAGGATCTCGGTCAAGGCCACCGCGCCCACAGCCTTCAGCGCCTCGGGGCCGGTGAAGAGCGACTCGGTTTCCGCGCCGTTCGAGATCACCACCTCGTGCCGGTCGAACATGATGTGGTGATAGGCGACGCTGGCCATATCCTCGGCCACCTCGATGCCGTCGATCTGGCAAAGCTGCTTGGCCGCGACCAGAACCTCGTCGGCGCCGAACATGCGCTGCGCGATGCGCGAGCGCACCAGCACGCGGTGCTGCGGGCTGACCACCAGATCGGCCGCGGGCAGGCCGCGTCCCAGCGCGCCCTTGCGGATGCGGATCGGGCGCAGCTTGGGGTTGGCGGCAAGCTCGGCCGGGGACAGCACGCGCTTGCCGGCCCAGCGGATCGGTTGCAACCCGTGATCGCGGGTCTGGACCAGATCGCCGGGGGCCAGGTCCTCGACCGGGCGCTCACCCTGCTGGGTCAGGATCAGGGTGCCTGCCGCAAAGCAGACCACCAGCGTGTTCTCGTTGCTGAGCTGCGAGGCGGTGACGGCGGCGCCGCCATTCTGCAGCGTCATGGTGAACGTCGGCAGGCTGCCGCTGCCGTCGAGCATGTTCAGCACGCCATCGCCCTGATCGGCCTTCAGCCACTCAAGCGGCGTCCTGTAGGTCTGCCCGGGATTGGCGGCGTTCCATGCCGCCAGAGTGGTGGCATTGTAATAGCCCGACAGGTCGAGCACGTCGTTGTTGGTCAGATCGCCGTCATGGATGCCGCCGGTATTGCCGGCGTTGAAGTCGGTGACCAGGTCGCCCGAGCCGGCGATGAAGGTATCGTTGCCGGCGCCGCCGGTCTGGGTATCGGCACCAAGACCGCCGTCGATACTGTCATTGCCCGCACCGCCGGTAAGGCTGTCGGTGCCGGCGCCGCCCAGCAGGATATCGTTGCCGTCGCCGCCATCGACCGTGTCGGCACCGTCGCCGCCCGTAAGGCTGTCGGAATCCTCGCCGCCAAAGATGCTGTCATTGTCAGCACCGCCATCGATGGTGTCATTGCCCACGCCGCCATAGATCGTGTCATTCCCGGCATCGCCCAGGATCATGTCGCTGGCATCGCCGGCGCTGGCAAGCGAGCTGTCGCCGTAAAGCAGGTCGGCGCCGTCGCCGCCGACAACGGTATCGGTGCCATCGCCGCCCTGGATATTGTCGTCGCCGATACCGCCAGCGACGCTGTCATTGCCCGCGCCGCCCAGCAGGATATCGTTGCCGTCGCCACCATCGATGGTGTCGTTGTCGGCGCCGCCTTCGACGCTGTCATTGCCGGTGCCGCCGGCGATACTGTCGGTGCCCAGGCCACCCAGAATGGTGTCCGCGCCATCGCCGCCAAGCAGGGTGTCCGTGCCGGCACCGCCATCGATAATGTCGTTGTCAGCGCCGCCATCGACGCTGTCATTGCCCGCGCCGCCAAAGATCGTATCGTTTCCGGCATCGCCGGTCAGGACGTCATTGCCGTCGCCGGCACTGGCAAGCGTGCTGTCGCCATAGATCAGGTCGGTGCCGGCACCGCCGGAAATGGTGTCCGCGCCATCGTTGCCAAGCAGGGTGTCCGTGCCGTCATCGCCCAGAATGCTGTCATTGTCGGCGCCGCCGCTGATGCTGTCATCGCCGATGCCGCCATCTAGGGAGTCGTTGCCGGCAGCGCCCGCAAGAATATCCGCGCCGGCATTGCCGAAGATGGTGTCATTGCCGATACCGCCATCCAGCGTGTCATTGCCGGCGATGGTTGAGGGCGCACTTCCCGTGCCAGGGGCCGAGGTTACAACGACGCCGCTGAAGTCCAGGTTGTTACTGAGAACGCTATCCCAGGACGCCTGGGTCTTGTATTCCGTAATCACAAGCTCCGGCGTCAAATTCGGGTTGAGAGGCGTGTTCCCCGTCGGTGTCAGCGTCAGATTGTAATGCGTCATGATATTGGTCAGAGAGCCCGTATGGGCCGAAGCCGTCGCGACAACGACGCCATCGACCTTGACGCTGACCGTAAACAGGTCATTCCCGCGAGCGGGATTCACCCCCGCCTCGCCGCTGTGATATTGGGTAGAGGCATTCAACTGGACGTTATAGCTTGTGCCGGTCGTCCATGTCGTCCCGGTCAAGGGGTGGGTCGCGGTCCCGGGGGCCGAGTCCGCGCCATCCGTCCAAAGCCAATGCGTGTTCTGGCTGCTGTTGAAGGTGGGGTTATATATGCCGCCGGATGGCGAATAGGTCCATCCGGTCGTCTCTGACAGCGGGTTGACCTGCGGGGCCTGAACGTCGCCATAGATTACATCGTCGCCGCCGCTGCCCAGAATATTGTCATCCCCGGCCGCGCCATAAAGAACATCGTTCCCCGATCCGCCATCGATCACGTCATTCTCGCTGCCGCCGTCGATGGTATCAATACCGGCATCGCCGGTGATCGAATCAATTCCTGCGCCCCCGGTTATCGAATCGTCGCCATCGCCGCCAAGAATGGTGTCATTGCCGTCGCTGCCGCCCAGAGAGTCATTTCCACCAAGGCCCGAAATCGAATCCGCCAAAGTGGTGCCGCCATATGTGTCGTTGCCGGCTGTGCCGATATAGTTTGCCATGTTCTACTCTGCTTTCTGCATCGCGCAACGCCCAGCAAGCGGCTTTTTTCGCCGCTTACGATGAAAGCACTGCCTGAGTTGCCGGAGGAACTTGGTACTCGTGACTGCACACACTTTTGACGTGTACAGACCAAAAATACTTATAAATCTAATAAGCTGAACCGCTTGCCGGGCGCGTCATCCGTGCACCCGCAAAACTCACACACAACACTCGCATGACTTTCACCGCGTGCCGGCTTGCGACGAACAAGCTTCCCAGACGGGCATACCAAAACGCGGCGCTCTTAGGTGTGGCAGAGAGTTTGTCAGTAAGTAATTTATGTCGAAGGCGAGACTGGCCTGGATATGTTCAGTTTGCAGCCAGAATGACATGAATTATGTGCCCGGATGGGACCAATTTTCAACCGGGACCATCCATCGTTAACATTAATCAATCGCTCCAGTCCGGGCAGTCTGGCATCAGCGGTCATCGCGGCCAGGGGCATCGTCGCCCGACACTGGCGCAGATCGGCCGCCCGATCTGGCGAAACAGCGGCGAAATACGCCAAGATACTGAAAATAATGGGTTTCATAGCACGACAGCTGACATCTCAGATCGCAAGATGCCGCGGGCCGGGGACTTCGTCGATGATCAGCGCATAGACGATATCGCATTTCAGCACCGTGCGGATGACGGCGACCTTGTGCGGACCACTGGCAACAAGAATGACATTCGGGATCGGCGCGCCGATGCCCGATGGCACGTTCGTTGAGTTCATCCGCGCCGGTATCGAGAACATCCCCGAGCTTGCCCGAACTTGGGCCTTGTGAACATTTGTCCACCAGATCCGGGCGAGCCTCAGCCCTTCGTTGACGGCGCTTTCAAGGCTGGCGATCTGATCGGGCGCGCTGCTGCGTCATGACCTGCGGCAGCACATCCAGAAATGCCGCCTCATCCGCAGGCGCATCGGCATGAATGCTGTGTGCCGACTTCGCCCGCTGCCAAAGGGGCGAACGGCCGCGCCGCCCGGTCTGCGGCGGTGCGATTGCGAAAGGGCGACGAAGCACCTCAAGACTGCAGCCGCCCGAATGACATAGCGGCTGATGAAAGTCGCGCTGCTGCTGGCGCCGGGACGCGATCCTGCGATGATGGCAAGGGACCTGTGCCTGCTTCCGGGCCTTGCCGCCGCCTGCGCAATCGCTTTCCTGAACATTGCGGAAACGATAGATGAACCATGACCGCCGGGCGTGCTACATATTGCCGCAGGCTTTTGGCAGGTTCGCCAATCGGACAGGCGATGCGCAAGCCCTGATACTTCTGGAATCGCCATAGACTTCAATTCGATTCGGGTGGTGGCCTATTCGCGGGATCGCCCGCGGCCATGCGGCGCTGGTCGCCGCCGAGATAGCATACGGGAAAGGATCGGATAAGCCTGCGGTGAAGCGCCCGCGCTGTGTCCGGGATCGGCACCTTCAGCCGGATTGACACAAATCCCATTACTTTCAGATAGTTAAATCATCAGGTGGCACCGCTTGGCCAAGGCGGATCACTCGCCGGCGCAAGCACCAAATCCCCGCGACCCGGACCATCCGAAATGACGAAATCGACAGGTAATCATCACGAGAGGTTCCGGCTAAAAGCAAGACCCGCCCGGGCACATATTCCCCGAAACCTTCACCACTAACTGAACATATTCATATCCAGACCAGCCCTGACTTCGACATAATTCACGTATTGACAAACCCTCTGCCAGACCCGAAGACGCCGCCCCCGGCATATCCGCCCCGAAAGCTTGTTCGTCGCAAGCTGACACGCGGTGAAAGTCATGCGGGTGTTGTGAGTTCTGCGGGCACATGTGTGACCGGCCCGGCAGGCGGTTCAGGTTATTAGATTTATAAGTATTTCTGGTCTGCACGTGTCACAGGCGCGTGCAGTCACGAGTATCACGTTCCTCCGACAACTCTGGCAGTGCTTTCATCGTAAGCGGCTTAAAAAAGCCGCTTGCTGGGCGTTGCGCGATGCA
>JAXMDJ010000024.1:0-60302 GCA_046348875.1 Paracoccus sp. (in: a-proteobacteria) | reverse complement strand
GCCGCTGTCGAAACTGCCGGCGGGCAATTCGGTCAGCGCGGCGCCCGCCTCATGCGCGATCTCGTCCAGACGCGATCCCTCGGGCGCCAGCAATTCGCGCGGCGCGTGGCGCGCCAGTTCCGGCGCCAGCCGCGCAAGCGGGCAGGGCATGACACGGAATTCCCCGGTCGAGATATCGACCCAGGCCAGCGCGGATTCGTCGCGCACATTGGCGAAACTGGCCAGAAAATTGTGCCGCCGCGCCTCGAGCAGCGATTCCTCGGTCAGGGTGCCGGGGGTGACAAGGCGCACCACGTCACGGGCGACCACGGATTTCGAGCCGCGCTTTTTCGCCTCGGCCGGGTCCTCCATCTGTTCGGCGATGGCGACGCGGAACCCCTTGCGGATCAGCGTCAGAAGATAGCTTTCGGCGGCATGGACCGGGACGCCGCACATCGGGATTGGTTCGCCCAGATGGGTGCCGCGTCTGGTCAGCGCGATGTCCAGCGCGGCGGATGCGGCGACCGCGTCGTCAAAGAACATCTCGTAGAAATCGCCCATGCGATAGAACAGCAATGCGCCGGGATTGGCCTCGCGGATCGCAAGGTATTGCGCCATCATCGGGGTGGGTTGATCGCTCATGCCGGGCCTTGTCATTCGGTGTCGTCCCCTGTCTTAGGGGATGGCGCGGGCGATGCAAACACGGGCGCCGCATCCGGGGCCGTCCAAGGCGGTGGAACCGGGGCAGAATCCATGTGACAGTCGCCGCGCATTGCGGCATCGTTCGGGGCGCATAATGCACAATGAAGTGAAAGGCATCGGCATGAGGTTTCTGGTCTGCGGCATGACCCTGGCTTGCCTGACGGGGCCGGCGCTGGCGGCGTGCCCCGATGTTTCGCTGATGCAGAATGCCGCGCGCGGCTGGATCGCGGGTCAGCGCCTGCCCGATCCGGTGGTGCTGAACATGCAGGATGCCGATTGCGCCTATGCCACCTTTCGCAGCGTGCTTGAGGCCGAGCTGGGCCCGGCCGTGGGGGTCAAGGTCGCCTTTACCTCGCGTTCGGCGCAGGAAAGCTATGGCATCGAGGCCCCGATCGCGGGCGCGCTGTTTGCGCCGATGCTTCTGCCCGACGGGGCGCGGCTCAGCCTGAAGGGCAGCCGCAATCCGTTCTATGAGGTGGATCTTGCGGTCACTGTGGGCGATTCGTCGATCATGCAGGCCCGCACCCGCGAGGATGTCGCCGCCGCGCTCAAGGATATCCGCCCCTTTATCGAGGTGCCGGATCTGGCGCTGCAAAAGACGGTCGTGCCCACCGCCGCGTTGATGGCGGCCTATGGGGTGACGCCCTGGCGCGGGGTGTTGGGGCGCGGCATTCCCATCGCGGATCTGGACGATCCGGTCGCGGATCTGGCGGCGCTGACGGTGGATCTGCGTGTCGACGGGCGGTCGGTGGATGCGGGCGATGGCGGCATGCTGATGGAACATCCGCTGGATGTGGTGTTGTGGCTGGTTCAGCGCGGCGGATATGAGCTGAAACCCGGCTCGGTGATTTCGCTGGGCGCACTGGGATCGGCGCATCCCGCCACGCCCGGCCACCGTCTCAGGGCGGAATACCGGATCGGGGGGCGCAGCATGCAGGTCGGCGTGACGCTTGTTCCGTGACGGCCGCGCGCGGGGTCCGTCCGCCTGTCTATTTCGCCATGGGTGCGGTAGAAAAAAACCTTTGCGTGGTGGTCACATGTGTCGCAACACTGTCACTCGGCGCCGGTAGGTGGCAGCCAGCCGCCATGCGGCACGTTCTGGAACGGAGTTGACGAAATGACCATTCAATCGACCGCTGCGGGCCTTGCCGCCCTGGTCGCGCTGGCGGCCTCGGGCGCTGCCCATGCGCAGGATCTCGCGGCGCTGGAAGAGGCTGCGAAGGCCGAAGGCATGCTGACCACCATCGCGCTGCCCCATGACTGGTGCGGCTATGGCGCCGTGATCGAGGGCTTCAAGAAGAAATACCCCGAAATCCAGGTCAACGAACTGAACCCCGATGCCGGTTCCGCCGACGAGCTCGAGGCGATCCGCGCCAACAAGGACAACAAGGGCCCGCAGGCGCCCGACGTGATCGATGTCGGTCTGTCCTTTGGTCCGCAGGCCAAATCCGAAGGGCTGATCCAGCCCTATAAGGTGGCGACCTGGGACACGATCCCCGAGGATGCCAAGGATGCCGAAGGCTATTGGTATGGCGACTATTACGGGGTCATGGCATTCGGCGTGAACACCGACCTGATCGAGGAAGGTCCCCAGACCTGGAAGGATCTGACCAAGCCCGAATTCGCCAATGCCTTCGCGCTGGCCGGCGATCCGCGCGCCTCGGCGCAGGCGATCATCTCGGTCATGGCGGCCGGCATCGCCAATGGCGGCGAGGCGGGCGAGGCCTCCGGCCAGAAGGGCATGGAGCTGATGGCCGAGGTGAACAAGGCCGGCAACTTTGTCCCGGTCATCGGCAAATCGGCAACCATCGCCCAGGGCGCGACGCCCATCGTCACCGCATGGGACTATAACCTGCTGTCGTGGCGCGACGGGCTGAACGGCAACCCGCCGGTCGAGGTGATCATCCCCTCGGACGGCGTGGTCGCGGGCGTCTATGTGCAGGCGATTTCGGCCTATGCGCCGCATCCGAACGCCGCGAAACTGTGGATGGAATACCTTTATTCCGACGAGGGTCAGCTGGGCTGGCTGAAAGGCTATTGCCACCCGATCCGCTTCAACGATCTGGTCAAGAACGGCAAGGTTCCGGCCGAGATGCTGGATGCGCTGCCCCCGGCCGAGGCCTATGAAAAGGCGATCTTCCCGACGCTGGAGCAGCAAGAGGCCAACAAGAAAGTCGTGACCGAGGGCTGGGACAGCGTCGTCGGCGCGGCGGTCAAGGAATAAGACAAGAACCGGCCCCGCCCGATACGGCGGGGCCATTCGCGCAGTGGGGGGCGAATGAAGCAGATCGGCTGGAACTGGCTGGGCGTGGTGCCCTTTTTCGCCTTTGCGCTGTTGTTCCTGATGCTGCCGACGATGAATATCGTCATCGGCGCGTTTCAGAACCCCGAGGGGCAATTCACCCTGCAAAACCTTGCCGGGCTGACCTCGCCCCGGATCGTGGACAGCTTTGTCATCTCGATCAAGGTGTCGCTGGCCTCGGCCGTCATGGGCTGTCTGATCGGTTTCGCCATGGCGGCGGCGGTGGTGATGGGGGGCGTGCCGGGCTGGATCAAGGCGCCGCTGATGACGTTTTCGGGGGTCGCCTCGAACTTTGCCGGGGTGCCGCTGGCATTTGCATTCATCGCCACGCTGGGCCGGGTCGGGCTGGTGACCATGCTGCTGAAACAATGGTTCGGCATCAATATCTATGCGATGGGCTTTAATCTCTTGTCCTTCTGGGGCCTGACGCTGACCTATCTGTTCTTTCAGATCCCGCTGATGATCCTGATCATCACCCCCGCGCTTGAGGGGTTGAAACGCGAATGGCGCGAGGCGGCCGAGGTGTTGGGCGCATCGACCGGGCAATACTGGCGCATGGTGGCGCTGCCGATCCTGTTCCCGTCGCTTCTGGGGACCTTCGCGCTTTTGTTCGCCAACAGCTTCGGCGCGGTGGCCACGGCCTATGCGCTGACCGGATCGTCGCTGTCGATCGTGCCGATCATGCTGTTCGCGCAAATCCGCGGCGACGTGTTGCAGGACCCGCATCTGGGCTATGCCATGGCATTCGGCATGATCGTGGTCACCGGGCTTGCGAACCTTGCCTATGTCATCATGCGCACCCGCGCCGAAAGGTGGATGCGATGAAGCGCCTGTGGTCATGGGCCGCCATCGTCGCGGGCGGCCTGTATTTCCTGCTGCCGCTGATCGGCACGGTCGAGTTCTCGTTGCGGATGCGGCGGGGCGAATATTCGCTGGACGCCTATCGCTCGGTCCTGGCCGATCCGCAGTTCCGCGAAACCTTCGGCTATTCGGTGGTGATGGCGCTGCTGACCATCGTGCTGGGCGTGCTTCTGGTGGTGCCGACCGCTTATTGGGTGCGACTGCGCCTGCCGCGCCTGCGCCCGGTGATCGAGTTCATCACCCTGCTGCCGCTGGTCATTCCGGCCATCGTCGTCGTCTTTGGCTATATCCGGCTTTACAACACCTCGTCGATGCTGCCGCTGACGGGCACGGCGGCGGGGACCAACCTGCTGCTGCTGTGCGGCTATGCCACGCTGGCGCTGCCCTATATGTACCGTGCCGTCGATACCGGCCTTTCGACGCTGGACGTGCGCTCATTGACCGAGGCGGCGCAGTCGCTGGGCGCGGGCTGGGTCAGGATCATCGGCGGGCTGATCCTGCCGAATGTGCTGGGCGCGGTCATGTCGGGGGCATTCCTGTCCTTTGCCATCGTCATTGGCGAATTCACCATGGCGGCGCTGCTGAACCGTCCTGCCTTTGGCCCCTATATGCAGCTTCTTGGTGCGAACCGCGCCTATGAGCCCGCCGCTTTGGCCGTCATCGCCTTTGCGGTCACTTGGGGCTGCATGGGCCTGATGCAACTGATGTCACGCCTTCTGGGCGTCAGAAAGACCGCGAAATGAGCTTTCTCAACCTCGATCACCTGCAAAAATCCTTCGGCGCCACCAAGGTCGTCCACGACTTCAACCTGTCGGTGGACAAGGGTGAGTTCGTGTCGTTCCTTGGTCCCTCGGGCTGCGGCAAGACTACCGTGCTGCGCATGGTCGCAGGCTTTGAAACCCCGACCGAGGGGCGCATCCTGATCGACGGGCAGGACGTGACGCGGCTGCGCCCGAACCAGCGCAAGATCGGCATGGTGTTCCAGTCCTATGCGCTGTTTCCGAACCTGACCGTGGCCGAAAACGTCGGCTTCGGCCTGAAGGTCGCCGGCACCCCGCGCGCCGAGCGCGGTCCGCGCGTGGCCGAGATGCTGGACCTGATCGGCCTGCCCGATCTGGGCGGGCGCTACCCGTGGCAGCTTTCGGGCGGTCAGCAACAGCGCGTGGCGCTGGCCCGCGCGCTGGCGCCGCGTCCGCGCGTCCTGCTGCTGGATGAGCCGCTGTCGGCGCTGGACGCCAAGATCCGGGTGTCCCTGCGCAACCAGATCCGCGAAATCCAGCAGCAGCTTGGCATCACCACCATCTTCGTGACCCACGACCAGGAGGAGGCGCTGTCGATTTCCGACCGCATCGTGGTCATGCACAAGGGCATCGCCGACCAGACCGGCACCCCGGCCGAGATCTACAACCAGCCCGCCACGCATTTCGTCGCGGGCTTCGTCGGCACCCTGAACCGGTTCGAGGCCGAGGTGGTCGATGCGGCCTCGGGCCATGTCCGCATCGCCGGGGCGGGGATCCTGCTGGGCCGTGCGGTCCCGCAGGGCAAGGTGGTGCTGGCCGCGCGTCCCGAAAGCCTGCAGATCGCCGCCGAGGGCATCCCGGCCGAGATCACCGGGGTCGAGTTCCTCGGCTCGGTCCAGCGCCTGCGGGCGCGGGTCGAGGGCGCCGAGGTGGTCCTGGACCGCTTCAACACCCCGGGCGACGAACTGCCCCGTCCGGGCGTGAAAATCCATCTGTCGGCACCCCGCACAAGCTGGCTGGTATTGCCGCAATGACACAACCGCGCGTCGTTTTCGCGCGGTTACCTGTCTAAAAGGATATCTGCCTCTTAACGCTTCGTTTAGCTTTAATCGGCAACAACCCGCCGATTCGGTTTCGGGTTTTTGCAAAGTTCCGCGCAAATTTTGGTGCGGCTGTTTCTGTGAGCAGGGGTATTCATGGCGACGATTCCGGGCACCGCAGGGAACGACTCCCTTGATGGCACGGCTGATGCTGACCTGATCACGGGCGATGCCGGCAACGATACACTGAATGGCGAAGCGGGCGCAGATACCGTCGATGGCGGTGTGGGCGCCGATTTCCTTTACTGGGATGCCAATTCCGGCGCGACCGGCGTGCAGGACATCTATCACGGCGGCACCGGTGGCGAAGGCTTCGACGACAGCCCCTATTCGCAGAACGGCGGCGACACGCTGTCTCTCGGCGCGACCGGCTCGGCCAGCGGCTTTTCCGTCACTCTGACCGACGGCTTTAGCGGCACGGCCACGGATGCCTATGGCAATATCCTGACCTTCGACGGGATGGAGCGGCTGCGCACCGGCGACGGCGCCGATACGATCAATGCCTCGGCTGCGACCGGCACCGGCTATGAGGGCATCCGCATCCATACCGGCGGCGGCGACGACGTGATCACCGGCAGCGCGGCCACCGACTATATCAACGCCGGCAGCGGCAACGACACCATCCATGGCGGCGACGGCAATGACGTGATCGAGGCCGGCGCCGGCGACGACAGCGTTTTCGGCGAAGACGGCAATGACGGCATCCGCTGGGGCGACGGCAATTATGACGGCCCCATCGGCAACGACTTCTTCGATGGCGGTACCGGCTATAACTCATTGAACGCATGGCAATATGACGCCGCCGGCAATGGCGTGAACATGGTGCTGACCAGCGCGACCAGCGGCACCGTCGATGCGACGGGCGCTGCGACCGGGCACCTTGCCTTCCAGAATTTCGAGAACCTGCTGACCGGCCATGGCAGCGACACCGTCGATGGCACCGCCGCAGGGGCGGGCGGTTTCCGCGTCTATACCGCCTGGGGCAATGACCTGGTCCTTGGCAGCGTCGGCGGCGACCAGATCGAGGGCGGCTATGGTGCCGACACGATCAACGCCGGCGCCGGAAATGATGCGATTTCGATGACCGGCGACCTGTTCTCGTCCGGGCCCGCTTCGGGCGATACCGAATCAGATCTGCTGGTTCTGACTGACGGATTTGGACAGGACACGGTCCGCGCCTTCACCATCGCGGACTATCAGGATCAATGGGGTCAGACCATTGTCCGGGACCGGCTGGACGTCAGCGGATTGCATGACGCGGACGGCAATCCGCTGTCACTTAATGACGTCACTGTAGGGACTTACACCGCGGGGAATGGTTCTACCCATGCCCTGCTGAGCTTCCCCAATGGCGAGTCGCTGGTGCTGTGGGGTGTGGACCCCGCGAACCTTGATCGCGGCACCCTGCATGACATCGGGATTCCCTGCTTCTGCCGGGGTACGCTGATTGCGACAAATCGGGGCGAAGTACCGGTTGAACAACTTAAGGTTGATGACCTGGTGGTGACGCGCGACCGTGGATTGCGTCCGCTGCGCTGGATCGGCAGCCGGATGCTGGACACGGTCGACCTGGCGGCGGCGCCTTGGCTGCGTCCGGTCCGTATTCGCGCAGGCGCGCTTGGCGTGGGCCTGCCGCGTCTTGATCTTCTGGTTTCACCTCAGCACCGGATTCTGGTGCGCTCGAACATTGCGCAGCGCATGTTCGGCTGTGATGAGGTGCTTGTCGCTGCAAAGCAATTGCTGGCTATAGACGGGTTTGATCAGGTCGACACGCAAGAAGTCGAGTATTTCCACCTGTTGTTCGACCAGCATGAAATCGTGCGTTCCAACGGGGCCGAGACCGAGTCCCTTTATACCGGAGCGCATGCCCTGAAGGCCGTCGGCGTTGCTGCTCGGGAAGAGATTTTTACGCTTTTTCCCGAGCTGCGCGAGACCCCCGCCACGGCCGCAAGACCCCTCATTCCCGGTGCGCGTGCACGTCAATTGGCCCTGCGTCACGCCCGAAATCGAAAGGACCTTTTTTGCTGAGTTTTACAATCTGAAGTTGAAACCGTGATGGTTCGCCAGCCGTTCTTTGCCCGAAAGGACAAGTAACGGTAAGTTAATCATTTGCCTTTAATCCCGTCCGATGAGTTGATCAGATTCGGGCGGCGATTGGCGCTGTTTTTCCCGAAATCTGCTCAGATAGCATTTCGAGGGATTAAAATGGCATTGATTACTGGGACTTCGGGATCGAACACTCTGCAAGGTACAACGGGCAGCGACACGCTCGAAGGTTACGCCGGTAACGATTGGCTTGATGGAAATAGTGGTGCGGACCTTGTCGTCGGCGGCTCTGGCGCCGACATCTTCATCTGGAATGAAGACCGCAACGCGCCGCGGCGCATGCTTGACATTTATCAGGGCAGCGACCTGGCCGAGAACTACGACAGCAATATCTATGGTCCCCTGACCGGTGGCGACAAGCTGGTGCTTGGTGCGACCGCGGGCGGCGGCGGCTTCCGGGTTTTCTTCACCGACACCGAAACGGGTGCGGCGGTTGATGCCTTTGGCAACCGCGTCAACTTCTCCGGCATCGAGCGGTTCGAGGCGGGCGCCGGCAACGACTATATCGACGGCATCAAGGCAACGGTGCGTCCCGCCCACGGCAGTGGGGGTGCGGACTATGTGCCCGAACACGGGCTGACCCTGCTGGGCGGTGGCGGCAACGATACCATCCGCGGCAGCAACACGGTTGACGTACTTGACGGCGGCGAAGGCGACGACAAGATTCTGGGTGGCGGCGGCAACGACCTGCTGATGTCCTCGGCCGGGAACGACTATGGCAATGGCGGCGATGGTGACGACAATATCCGCTGGGGCAACAACGGCGGCACTGCGCCGATTTACGACATCGGCCACGACACGCTGATCGGCGGCAACGGGAATGACCTGCTGAACATGTGGGGCAAAGGCGACGGGCTGAACAGCGTCGGCACCGTGGTGACATTCTATACCGCCAGTTCGGGCTACGCGACCTTTGCGCGTGACAATGGCAGCGTCCGCTTCAGTCAGTTCGAGCAGTACTGGACCCATGAAGGCAAGGATACGGTCAGCGCCGCGACCGCCAATATCGGCGTCGATGCAGGTGGCATCAACTTCAACACCCGCACCGGCGACGACCTTCTGACCGGCAGCAACGGTCGCGACACGCTTGAGGGCGGCGATCAGGCTGACACCATCAATGGTGGTCGTGGTGACGACATCATCTCGATGTATGAAGACATCTGGCGCCCCGACGCCGGCAGCGTCACGCCGGACGCCTATCGCGACGTGCTGATCCTTGACGACAACTTCGGCACCGACCGTGTCCGCGCCTTCCAGGTGGGCGATGTCAGCGGCCGTCTGGGCGACCGGCTGAGCGTGTCGAACCTGCATGACGGCCAGGGCAACCGCGTCGACGTGAACGATGTGACGGTCAGCTCGTCGAACGGCACCGCCATGCTGGTCTTCCCCAATGGCGAGCGGCTGATCCTTGAGGGCGTGAGCCCCTCGACCCTGACACAGGCGCGGCTGATCGAGATGGGTATTCCCGCCTCGACCGCGCGCGCTGCGGCCCAGTCCATCAGCACGGCGAGCGCTACCGACAACGTGTACCACGATGACAGTTCCGCGCTTGCTGCCTCGACCGGCACCCATAGCGGCGCTGCCTCGGACACGGGTCGCGTGCTGCTGGGGATCTACTCGTCGGATGTGTTTGCCACCGAAGCGACCCATACCGACAGCGGCAGCAACCACAGCCATCTGAGCAGCGCGGCCGAATTCATGTTCGGCTGAGCCAACGGCTGACGGACACGGAACCGGGACAGCATGGCGCCCGCGGCCCTAAGGTCGCGGGCGCCGCCATGTCAAGGCGACGCCTAGCTGCGGCGGTGGCGGTCGCCGGCGCGAATGGCCATGGCCTTGCGCACATGGCCGGGCAGGATGGTGAAGCCTTTGGCATAGCGCATGAACAGCCGGCGCGGGTTCGACAGCATCCGCCACGCCCATTCCAGCTTGATCTGGCGCACCAGTTTCGGCGCGCGGCGCTGGTGACCCGACAGGAAGTCGAGCCCGGCGCCGATCGAGGCAAAGCCGACATCGCCCAGCGCATCGCGGGCATGGATGGCGAAAAGCTCCTGCCGCGGTGCGCCCAGCGCCAGAAAGCAAAGCCGGGCGCCGCTGTCGCGGATGCGGGTGATGATCCCCGCCGCCTCGTCGCCCAGCGGGTCGAAGGGAAAGCCCGGGGCATGGGTCAGCGTGACGCGCAGGCCCGGCACGCGGGCACGCATGCTGTCGGCGGCCAGCGCCAGCGAGGCCTCGCTGCTGCCGATCAGCGCCACCGGCAGATCCAGCCGCGCGGCCTCGGCGGCCAGTGGCAGCACCAGGTCCGAGCCCGGTGCCAGCGCCACCGGCCGACCGGCGATCCGCGACAGCCAGACGATGGGGTTGCCATCGGCGCAGACCAGATCATGCGCGGCATAGGCGCGGCGGAAGGCGGGTTCCTCGGCCAGCCGTTGCAGGTGATCGACATTGATGGTGGCGATGGCAAAGCCGCGGCCGTCCTGAAGACGCTGCCGGACCTCGGCCAGAAGTGCCGCTGAATCGTGACAATTGACTCGGATGGCATTGCCGTCCGGAAAGCTGAAATGCATGATGCGCCTTGGTCTGGCCGTATTTGCGGCAGGATGGTTTGACGGCACCGGGAATGCAACCGCCCTTGCCGAGCGTTATTGGCAGGCGGCCGCGCCACGACACAGGAGGCACGACCGTGCCGATATTCGCGCTATTGGTTCTGCTGTTCTGGCCGGTGGTGGTCGCGATCCTGTTTTCGCGGCTGGATGCGCAGCGGGCGCTGATCTGGTCGATCTTTGCGGGCTATCTGCTTCTGCCGCCGCTGATCGAAATCGACCTGCCGGTTTTTCCCGGCCTGAACAAGACCATGGTGCCGGCGCTGGCGGCGGCGGTGATGGTCTATTTCGTGGTCCGCGATCGCGACGGCGCCGCGCCTCCGATGGGGGGCTTCGTCGTGCTGCTGCTGATCGTGAACTTCATCTCGCCCATGGCGACGGCGCTGACCAATCCCGACCCACTGATCGACGGCATCAACTATCGCCCCGGCATGAATTTCGCCGAAGGGGTGTCGAACGTCATGCTGCAGGGGATGCAGCTTTTGCCGTTTCTGATGGGATACAAACTGTTGTGGACCGCCCGCGGTGCGCAACTATGGGCGGGGGCGCTGGTCGTGGGGGTGCTGTGGTACACCATCCCCATGCTGATCGAACTGCGGATGAGCCCGCAGATCAACGTCTGGGTCTATGGCTATTTCCAGCACGACTTCATCCAGACCGTCCGTTATGGCGGCTATCGCCCCATCGTGTTCCTGCAACATCCGCTGTGGGTGGCGCTGATGGTGATGACGGCCTTTCTGGGCGCCATCGCAATGGCGCGCAACGACCGCACCCGGCGCAATGTCCTGATCGCGGTCTATCTTGGCGTCATCGTGGTCCTGTGCAAATCCGCCGGCGCGCTGATGCAGGCGATGATGGCGGCGCCTTTGGTGCTGCTGGCGCGGCCGCGGCAGATGGTGCTGGGCGCGGCGGTGTTCGCCTCGATCGCGTTCGCCTATCCGACCCTGCGCACGACAAGCTGGATGCCGTTGCAGGGAATCGTCAACGTCGCCATGTCGATCTCGCCCGAGCGGGGGCGGTCGCTTGAATTCCGCCTGATGAACGAAGAGCAACTGCTGGAACGCGCGATGGAGCGGCCGGTCTTTGGCTGGGGCAACTGGGGCCGGTCGCTGTTTTACGACCCCTTTGACGGGCGGCTGTCCGCAGTTCCTGACGGGCAATGGGTGATCTGGCTGGGCGCGCGGGGCATTTTCGGCTACCTCGGCTTTTTCCTGCTGTTGCTGACGCCGATTTTTGCGTTGCTGCGCGCCATGCCCCGCGACGCCGGTCCCGCGGTCACGCGTGAGCTGGTCGTCCTGGGCGCCCTGTCGCTGATGCTGGCGATGAATCTGGTCGACCTGATTCCCAATGCGACGCTAACGCCGCTGACCTGGCTGACCGCCGGGGCGATCATGGGCAATGCCAACCGCCTGCGACATCGTGTCCCCGATGCCAGCAATTCGGCCCAAGCCGCCGAAGTGCTGCCGAAAAAGTCAGGCATTCCGACGGTATTATAGGTTGGTCGAAGCGGCCGGATTCGATATGCCGGTTACGCCTGCGTGTTATTAATTTATTAGACCCCTTGGGGTATTCTACCAGTTAAAGAGGGATCGTCATGGCCTTCGACCAGAACGACGTTGATGAAACAGACATCGCCATCGTGGGGATGGCGGCGCAGTTGCCGGGTGCGTCCGGCGTGGTCGAATATTGGGACAATCTGTGCCGCGGTGTCGAATCCATCCAGCCGGTTTCGCAGGCCGACCTGATCGCGCGGGGCGAGCCGCGCGCAAGGCTGTCGGACCCGAATTATGTTGCCTCGGCGGCGATCCTTCCGCATTTCGACGAATTCGACGCGGAGTTCTTTGGCCTGTCGCCGAAAGAGGCGGCGATCATGGACCCCCAGCACCGCAAATTTCTGGAAACCTGCTGGCACGCGCTTGAGGACGCCGGCCATGCGCCAGAGCGTTTCGCCGGCAATATCGGTGTCTGGGCCGGTTGCGGCATGGGCAGTTATTTCTATTGGAATGTCTGCTCGAACCGCGATCTGGTCGATGGGGTCGGGCATTTCCTGCTGCGCCATACCGGCAATGACAAGGATTTCCTGTCCACCCGCGTCAGCCATGTCTTTGATCTGAAAGGCCCCAGCGTCAATGTGCAGACGGCCTGCTCGACCTCGCTGGTGGCGATCCACATGGCGTGCCAGTCGTTGCAATCGGGCGAATGCGACATGGCGCTGGCCGGTGGCGTCACGATCGAGATGCCGCATGGCGTCGGCTATCTTTACAAGGAAAACGAAATCCTGTCGCCCGACGGGCACTGCCATGCCTTTGACCATCGCGCGCAGGGCACGGTTTTTGGCAGCGGCGCGGCGGTGGCGGCGCTGCGCCGGCTCAAGGACGCGATTGCGGATGGCGACCATGTCTGGGCCGTCATCAAGGGTTCGGCCATCAATAACGATGGCGCGGCGAAGGCCGGCTACCTTGCCCCCAGCGTCGAGGGGCAGGCGCAGGCCATTGCCGAGGCGCTGGTCATGTCGGGCGTCAGCTCGGACGGCATCGGTTATGTCGAATGTCACGGCACCGGCACCGCGCTGGGCGACCCGATCGAGGTTGCGGCGCTGAACCAGGCCTATGCGCGCATGTCGGATGGTGGCCGGCAGGGGGCGTGCCGGATCGGCTCGGTCAAGACGAATATCGGGCATCTTGATACGGCGGCGGGCAGCGCCGGGCTGATCAAATCGGCGCTGGCCGTGCATCACGGCCAGATCCCGCCCAGCCTTGGCTTTGAAAAGCCCAACCCCGCCATCGACTTTGAAGGCGGCCCGTTTCAGGTGAACGACCGGCTGGACGGCTGGCCGATCCCGGGTCCGCGCCGCGCGGGGGTGAATTCGCTGGGCGTCGGCGGCACGAACGCCCATGTCATCCTGCAAGAGCCGCCGGTCCTGCCGGCATCCGGGGAATCGGACTGGCCGTTCCATATCCTTGCCGTTTCGGGGCGCAGCAAGGCGGCGCTGGATGCGAACTCGGCGGCGCTGGCCGCGTGGCTGCGCGCGCATCCCGACGTAGACATGGCCGACCTGTCATTCACCCTGACGCAGGGGCGGCGCCAGTTCGACCGCCGCCGCGTGCTGGTCGCCGGCGATGCGGCCGAGGCCGCCGCGCTGCTGGAAAACCCCGACCCGCTGCTGGTCTTTGACCACCAGCCCGTGGGCGACCCGGCCGAGGCGATCTTCATGCTGCCCGGCGGCGGGGCGCAATATGCCGGCATGGCCCGCGATCTTTATCAGACCGAGCCGGTTTTCCGCGAATGGATGGATCGCGGCCTTGACCACATGGCGCAGGCCCATGGCACCGACCTGCGCGCGCTGTGGCTGCCCGAACCGGGCGCCGAGGCCGAGGCGGACCGCCGCTTGCTGCAACCCTCGTTGCAACTGCCGCTGCTGATGATCACCGAATATGCGCTGGCGCAGCTTTGGATCAGCTGGGGCGTGCGGCCGGTGGCGCTGATCGGCCATTCGATGGGCGAAAACACCGCCGCCTGCATCGCCGGTGTCATGAGCTTTGAGGACTGCATCGGCCTTGTGCGGCTGCGCGGCGCGCTGATGGATCGGGTGCCGGCGGGCGGCATGCTTTCGGTCCCGCTTGAGCCGCATGAATTCCAGGCGGAACTGGACGAACTGGGGCTGGATCTGGCCGCCGTGAACGGGCCGTCGATGTCGGTCGTCTCGGGGCCCGATGCGGTGTTGGCGCAGTTCGCCGCCCGCATGGCCGCGCGCGAGATCGAATGCCAGCGCATCGCCATTTCCATCGCCGCACATTCGCGGCTGCTGGACGGGATCATGGCCGAATTCCGCGCCTATCTGGCCGCCATCCCGCTGCATGCGCCGCAAATCCCGATCATCTCGAACCGGACCGGGTTGCCGATGACGGCAGAGCAGGCGACCAGTCCCGACTATTGGACATCGCATCTGCGCGGCACGGTGCGCTTTGCCGATGGCATCGCGCATCTGGCGCAGGTGCCGGGGCGGGTATTCCTTGAGGTCGGGCCGGGCCGCGCCATGCAGGCGATGGCCAAGGCCAATCCCGCTGTGGCGGCCAATCAGGTTATTTCGACCCTGCGCCACCGCGACCATGCGACCGGCGACGATACCTATTTCATGGGTGCGCTGGCGCGGTTCTGGGCCTGCGGCGGCGGCATCGACTGGGATCAGATCTGGGGCGGCGCGCGGCGCCAGCGCCTGTCGCTGCCGGGCTATGTCTTTCAGCGCAAACGCTATTTCATCGAACGCTCCAGCGCGGTCGCCGCCGATGCCGCGGATGAGCTGGCGCGGATCGATGAGCCCTCGGACTGGGGCTGGCGGCCGGCTTGGCGGCTGGCCTCGCCCTCGGTCGAGATCGGTCCCGATGGGCCGGTCGTCAACGGCACGCAAAGCTGGCTGATCTTTGCCGATGAGCTTGGTCTTGGCGCGCGGCTGGCGGACCTGCTGCGGACGCGCGGCCAGCGCGTCGCCATGGTCACGCCCGGCGATACCTTCGCCGACAAGGGGCAGGGGCAGTTCACCCTGCCGCTGGAATCCGACCGCGAGGGGTATGAGATCCTGCTGGCCGCGCTGACCGGTCATGACATGGTGCCGAACCGCATCCTGCATCTGTGGTCGGTCACGCAAGGCGCGCAGTTCCGCCCCGGCTCCAGCCTGCTGAACAGCCAGCTTGAGCGTGGCTTCTTTGGCCTTTTGCATCTGGCGCAGGCCATCGGTGCGGAAATTCCCGATGCGCGGCTTGAGGTGATCGCCGTTTGCAACGACGCGCTGCGCGTCGCCGATGAACCCGCGCCGGTGCCGGAAAAGGCCACCGCCGCCGGGCCGATCCGGGTGATGCCGCATGAAATGCCGAATGTCGCCGCCCGGCTGGTCGATATCCGCCTGCCCGACGGGCGCGGCAAGCCTCTGGACACGCTGGCCCTGAACCTGCTGGAGGAGGCGCTGGCCCCCTCGGGCGCGGCGATTGCCGCGTGGCGCGATGGCCGCCGGTTCGAGCAGGGGTTGGAACGGGTCGCACTGACTGACGACGGCATGGCCGCGATTCCGCAAGGCGCCGCCTGCCTGATTACCGGCGGTTTCGGCGGCATCGGTCAGGCGATTGCGCGCGAACTGGCGCAGCGGGGCGGCGCCAGGCTGGCGCTGACGACGCGCGGGCGGGTGGATGCGCCCGGCATCCTGGCCCTGATCCGCCAGCTTGAGGCGCTGGGGGCCGAGGTTCTGGCCATCCGCGCCGATGTCACCAGCCCCGAGGACATGGCCCGCGCCGTGGCTGAAACCCGGGCGCGGTTCGGCAACGTCGATGTGGTCCTGCATGCGGCGGGTGTCATCCGCGACAGCCTGATCGCCGGCAAGACCGACGACGATGCATGGGACGTGCTGGCGCCGAAGCTGCTGGGCACGCGCGCGCTGATCGCGGCTTTGGAGGGGCATCCGGCGGTGCTGACGGTGCTGTTTGCCTCGACCTCGTCGGTGATCGCGCCGGCGGGGCAGGCGGATTACGTCGCCGCCAACGAATATCTGAACGCGGTCGCGCGCAGCGCGCCCAAGGCGCTTGGTCGCGTCGTCGCGGTCAACTGGGGCGTCTGGGCCGATGCCGGTATGGCCGCGCGGGCGATGGGGCTGGATACCGCCCTGACCCTGCCCGCGCCCGAGGGGCGGCCGCTTCTGGACGAAAGCCTGCCGATGCCCGGCGGGCGCGAGTTCCGCAGCGCGCTCAGCACCACGGACTGGATCATCGGCGGCCACCGCACCGCCTTGGGGCAGGCGCTGATGCCGGGCACCGGCTGGATCGAACTGATCGCCGAGGCGGCGATGGAATCGGGGCTGACGCTGCCCTTTGTCATCCGCGACCTCGAATTCCAGCGCCCGCTGCTGGTGGATGACAAGGCGCTGGTCACCACCCGCGTCGGACCCGAGGGGGACGCGATGCGCGTCCAGATCCTTGACGACCCGCAGGCCGACGGCAATGTCTCGGCGCTGATCGCGCCCCTGCACGAACCGGCGCCCCCGCCCTTGGCGCTTGCGGGCGGCTGGGATACGGACGGGCAGGGCGCGGCGCTGGCTTCGGCGCAGGAAAAGCAGATGCATTTCGGTCCGCGCTGGCAGGTGCTGCGCCGCTTTCGCCTGACCGGCGACGAGGGCGTGGCGGAGCTGTCGCTGGCGCCGGAATTCGCGGCCGATCTTGACGATGGCTGGCTGGTGCATCCTGCGCTTCTGGATATCGCGACCGGCTGGGCGATGGCGCTGATCCGCGGCTGGACGCCGGATCACCTGTGGGTGCCGATGGGCTATCGCTCGATCCGGCTTTACCGGCCGTTGCCGGCGCAGATCGTCAGCCGCATCCGCAACGCCGGCGACAACAGCGATGCGCAGGGCATGGCGCAGTTCGACATCACGCTGGCCGCGCCCGACGGCACGGTCTGCGCTGAAATCCGCGGCTTTGCGCTGCGCAAGTTGCAGGCGGCGATCGCGGCCCGGCCATCGGGGCGGGTACAGCCGGCGCGCAGCCTGTCGCCGTCCGAGCGGCGGCTGCATCACAATATCAGCCAGGGCATCCCGGCGGCCATCGGCCCGGCGATGCTGTCGCGTGCCATCTCGACCGGGCTGGCGCAGGTCTATGTCTCGTCGCTGGACCTGCGGGCGCTGATCGCCGAGGCGGCCGCGACCGAGGATGCCGCCCCCGCCGAGGGCGGCTTTGAGCGTCCCGATCTGGACAGCGATTTCGTCGCACCCGCCCCCGGCACGCAGGCGGAACTGGCCGCCATCTGGTCCGAGCTTCTGGGCATCGCCCAGGTGGGGGCTGCGGACAGCTTCTTCGACCTTGGCGGCCATTCGCTGATCGCGGTCAGGATGTTCGGGCAGGTGCGCAAGAAATTCGGCGCCGACCTGCCGATCTCGACCCTGTTCGAGGCGCCGACCATCGCCCAGCTTGCCGACCTGATCGAGGAACGCACCGGCCCCCGCGACATCGCCTCGGCCGAGAATGTGCGCAGCCTGCCGGATGCGGACCGCCCGAAGCGACGCTTCATCGTCGATATGGGCGGGCGCGGCGACGGCACCCCCTTCTTCATGGTCGCCGGCATGTTCGGCAACGTGATGAACCTGCGGCAACTGGCGCAGCGGCTGGGCGGCGACCGGCGGTTCTATGGCATTCAGGCGCGCGGGCTCTTGGGCGACGACAAGCCGCATGAGACCTTCGCCGAGGCCGCGCGCGACTATATCGCCGAGCTGCGCGAGGTTCAGCCCGAAGGCCCCTATCTTCTGGGCGGCTTCTCGGGCGGCGGCCTGACCGCCTATGAGATGGCGCGGCAATTGCGCGATGCAGGCGACGAGGTGGCGATGCTGGTCATGCTGGACACGCCCTTGCCGCTGCGCGAGCCGGTCAGCCGTCAGGA
The DNA here is from genome assembly GCA_046348875.1 of Paracoccus sp. (in: a-proteobacteria). GTDB lineage: Bacteria > Pseudomonadota > Alphaproteobacteria > Rhodobacterales > Rhodobacteraceae > Paracoccus. Next base: position 42,496 of record JAXMDJ010000024.1, on the reverse strand, counting down.
TCGGCTGATGATCCGCCTGGGCGAACTGCGTGAGGGCGGCCCCGGTTTCGCGTGGAAATGGCTGCGCGATCGTGTCGGCTATGAATTCCAGCGCCGCGACAAGGCCCGCGCGGTCGAGGCCGAGGTCGCCTCCGAGGCGACCGGCGCCTTCCACGACCTTGCCATCGAGGCTGCGTTCTATGCCGCGCTGCCGACGCTGGAACTGTCGGTCTGGGACGGCCCGGTGGCGATGTTCAGGCCGCCGCTCGACAAGCGCTGGAAGGCGACGGGCGGCCGCTGGATCAATTCGGGGCGCGATTATGTCGTGGCCGATAATGGCTGGACGCCGTGGATGCCCAGGTTGCAGGTGATCGAGGTGCCGGGCGACCATGACTCGATGGTGCTGGAACCCAATGTGCGGCGGCTGACCTCGGTCCTGCGTGATATCTTGCGCGAGGCGGATGGCGACGCCCCGGCGCGGGCAAAGGCGGCAGAGTGACCATGTCCCTGAACGCGCAGCCCAGTCTTAATGTCGTGCTGCTGAACTGGCGCACGCCGGACATGACGCTTGAGGCGGCCGAGGCGGCGCTTTCGCAGATGGCGGGGCTGGATGCCGGGCTGACCATCGTGGACAACGATTCCGGCGATGGCTCGTTTGAACGGATGCGCGACGCGGCGCAGGCGCGGGGCTGGCTGGACAGCGGCCGCGTGGCGGTGGTGCAGTCGGGCTGGAATGGCGGTTTCGGCGCCGGCAACAATTACGGCATCCGTCAGGGCCTGCCGGACGGGCGCCGGGCCGATCTGGTCTATCTGCTGAATTCGGACGCGCTGCCGCAGCCCGGCTCGATCCGGGCGCTGGTCGATTACCTTGTCGCGCATCCGCAGGCCGGCATCGCCTGTTCGCGTCTGCGCGGCACCGACGACGTTCCACATTCGACCGCCTTCCGCTTTCCCAGCGCCGCCAGCGAGTTCGAGGAGGCAAGCCGCACCGGTCCCATCTCGCGCCTGCTCAGCAAGCGCATCGTGGCGCTGCCGCAGCCCGTGACATCGGGTCGCGTCGACTGGTCGGCGGGGGCCTCCATGATGATCCGCATGGACGTATTGGACAAGATCGGCCTTTTTGACGAGGGGTTCTTCCTTTACTACGAGGAGACGGACCTGTGCCGCCGCGCCGCCGATGCGGGCTGGCAGACCCATTACGTCGTCGAAAGCCTTGTGCTGCATGTCGGATCGGTCAGCACCGGGATGAAAACGTGGAAGCGTGCGCCGGATTACTGGTATGACAGCCGGCGCCGCTATTTCGAAAAGCATCACGGCCGGATCGGCGCGCTTTGCGCGACGGCCGCCTATCTGGCCGGCGCAGGGATCTTTCGGCTGCGCTGTCTTCTGGCGTGGCGCAAACCCGACACGCCGCCGGGCCATCTGTCGTATCTGACCCGCCATGCGCTGCGCGCGCAGCCGGGTCCTGTTCATGTTGAAAAGGGTAAGCCATGACGCAATTTTCTGCGATTCTGGTGGGGAATGAATCACTTCTGCGCCATGCGGCCGAAACGCTGATCGCGCGTGGCCACCGCATCAATGCCATCGTGACCCGCAATCCCGAACTGCGCGACTGGGCGCGGGGCGCGGGGCTGGCGGTCGAGGATCAGGACGCCCCCATCCCCGATAACGCGCCGGTGGCGGACTGGCTGTTCAGCGTGGCGAACCTGTCGATCCTGTCGCCGGCAATGCTGGCGCGCGGGCAAAAGGGTGCGATCAATTTCCATGACGGGCCGCTGCCCCGGCTGGCCGGGCTGAATGCGCCGGTCTGGGCGATCATCGGCGGCGAGGCGCAGCACGGCGTCACCTGGCACATGATCGAGGGCGGCGTGGACGAAGGCGACATCCTGACCCAGCGCCTGTTCGAGATCGGGTCCGACGACACCGCGCTGACGCTGAACGCGCGCTGCTTCGCGCGCGGCGCGGAAAGCTTCGCCGATGTGGTCGCCCAGCTTGAGGCCGGCGGCCCGCAGCGGGTGAAACAGGACCTGAGCCTGCGCAGCTATGTCGGCAAGGACAAGCGCCCCGAGGCGGCCTCGGTGCTGGATTTCAGCCGCAGCGTGGCCGAGATCGGCGCCTTGGTGCGCGGGCTGGACCATGGCAGCTACTGGAACCCGCTGGCTGCGCCCAAGGTCGTCCTGGGCGACCGGGTGCTGACCGTCAGCGCCCATGAAGGCAATGAGGCCAGCCACGCCGCACCCGGCTCGGTGCTGTCCCATGACGGTGATGTGGCGCTGATCGCCGCTGCCGATGGCGCGGTGCGGCTGCGGTTCTCGGGTGAACTGCCGCCGGTCGGCGCGGTGATCGCCCCGCTGTCAGTGGCGGAACGCGCGCGGCTGACCGATCTGGCCAATGCCGCGGCCAAACATGATGGCTGGTGGCGCAAGCGGCTTGCCGTGATGAACCCGGCAGTGCTGCCGGGCGACGCGTCGGGCGATAGCCGGCGCGTGCAATTGCTGCCCGGCGCGGGGCCCGAGCGGCTGGCGCTGGCGGCATCCCTGCTGGCGCGGCTGGCGGGGCAGGTCGGCTTTGACGTGGCGCTGCGTCCGGCCGATCAGCCCGACCTGACCGGAGTGGCGGCGGGGATCGTCGCTGACTGGCAGCCCTTGGCGGTCGATGCACGCAGCGATCGCAGCCTGACCGATCTGGGTGCTGAACTGGCTGCGACCATTGCGGCGCAGGCGAAGCGCGGTTGGTTCGCCGCCGATCTGGCGCAGCGCGCGCCCGAACTGCGCGGGGCGGCGACGCCCGATCTGGCGATCAGCCTGACCGCGCGCGGCCCGGTTCCGGGGGCGGCGCTGACCGTGACCCTGACCGATGCCGGCGCCTATCTGGACCACGATCCGGCGCGGATCAGCCCGGCGCAGGCGCAGCGTCTGGCGCGGGCGCTGGATGCGGGCCTTGTGCTGCCCGGCGCGATGGCCCTGCGCGACATTCCCCTGATGGACGCGGCAGAACGGGACGACCTGCTGATCGCCCGCAACGCCACCCAGGCCGATTTCCCGCAGCTTTGCATCCACGACCTGATCGCCGAGATGGCCGCCCTGCAACCCGACGCGGTGGCGCTGGCGTTCGAGGATCGCAGCCTGACCCGCGCCCAGCTTGACCGTGCGGCGAATGCGCTGGCGGCGAAGCTGGTGCAGATGGGCGTCGGGCCGGACCAGCCGGTGGGGTTGTTTGCCAAACGCTCGCCCGAGCTGGTGATCGGCGCGCTGGCGATCTGGAAGGCGGGCGGCGCCTATGTGCCGCTTGACCCCGACTATCCAGCCGAGCGGATCGAGCTTTACCTTCAGGACAGCGGCGCCCGCGTGGTATTGGTGCAGGACGGTCTGGCCGGGCGGCTGCCGCCGCATCAGGCGCAGGTCGTGACCATTCCGACCGACCTGCCGCATGGGCTGGTGGCGGGGCCGGAAACCCATGTCGGGCCGGAAAACCTTGCCTATCTGATCTATACCTCGGGTTCGACCGGGCGCCCCAAGGGCGTGATGGTCGAACATCGCAACGTCGCCAACTTCTTCGCCGGCATGGATGCGGTGATCCCGCATGGCCCCGGCGATGCGTGGCTGGCGGTGACCAGCCTGTCCTTTGACATCTCGGTGCTGGAAATCTTCTGGTCGCTGGCGCGTGGCCTGAAACTGGTGATCGCGGGCGAGGAATCGCGGCTGGCGGTGTCGGGCGTGCCGGCTGCGGCGCCGCGCCGCGAGGTGCAGGGCGGGATGGAGTTCAGCCTGTTCTATTGGGGCAATGACGACGGCCCCGGCCCGCGCAAATACCAGCTTTTGCTGGAGGGCGCGCGCTTTGCCGACCAGAACGGCTTTGTCGCCGTCTACACGCCGGAACGGCATTTCCACGCCTTTGGCGGCCCCTATCCGAACCCTTCGGTTTCGGGTGCGGCGGTGGCGGCGGTGACGAAGAATATCTCGGTCCGTGCCGGCAGTTGCGTGTTGCCGCTGCATCATCCGGCCCGCGTGGCCGAGGAATGGGCGATGATCGACAACCTGACCGCTGGGCGCGCAGGACTGGCCATCGCCTCGGGCTGGCAGCCGGACGATTTCGTGCTGCGCCCCGAAAATGCGCCGCCGCAGAACAAGCCCGCGCTGATCGAGGGCATCGACCAGTTGCGCCGGCTGTGGCGGGGCGAAAAGGTCGAATTTCCGCGTGCCGGCGGCGGCACCTTCGGCGTCGTCAGCCAGCCGCGTCCGGTGCAAAAGGAACTGCCGCTGTGGATGACCATCGCCGGAAACCCCGATACCTGGATCGAGGCCGGGCATCTGGGCATGAACGTGCTGACCCACCTTCTGGGGCAAAGCATCGACACGGTCGAGGCGCGGATCAAGGACTATCATGCCGCGCTGCGCTCGGTCGGGCATGACCCGGCGAAGTTCACCGTCACGCTGATGCTGCATACCTGCCTGGCCGAGGACCGTGAGACCGCGCGCGAGATCGCCCATCAGCCGATGAAGAATTACCTGGCCAGCGCCGCCGCGCTGGTCAAGCAATACGCCTGGGATTTTCCGGCCTTCCGGCGCCCTGCCGGCATGACCAACCCCATGGCCATCGACCTTGGCAGCCTGACGCCGGATGAGGTCGACGGCATCCTTGAATTCGCCTTCCTGCGCTATTTCGAGGATTCCGGCCTGTTCGGCACGGTCGAGGACGGTATCGCCCGCGTCGAGCATCTGAAGAAGATCGGCGTGACCGAGGTGGCCTGCCTGATCGATTACGGCATCGCGCCGGAACAGGTCATGGCCAGCTTTCCGCTGCTTGCCCGCCTGCGGTCCGAGGTGAATCCTCATTCCGAGGCGCCCGCGGACGGCGATTTCTCGATCGCGGCGCAGATCCGCCGCTGGGGTGTCACGCATCTGCAATGCACGCCCAGCATGGCGCGGATCCTTGTCTCGGACCCGCAGGTGGCGGCGGCGATGGCCGGGCTGAAATGCGTGATGGTCGGCGGCGAGGCGCTGCCGCCCTCGCTTCTGGCCGAGATCAGGGCGGTGACGCGGGCGCGGGTCCTGAACATGTATGGCCCGACCGAAACCACGATCTGGTCCACGGTGGCCGATCTGTCGGCAGGCGGCGAGGTGACGCTGGGCCGGCCCATCGCCAATACGCAGGTCTATGTGCTGGATGGCGACGGCGTGCCGGTTCCGCCCGGCGCGCAGGGTGAATTGTGGATCGGCGGTCATGGCGTGACGCGCGGCTATTGGCAGCGGGACGATCTGACCGGGGCCGCCTTCCGCCCCGATCCCTTCGTGCCGGCGGATCGTGCCGCACCCTGGGGCGCGCGCATGTATCGCACCGGCGATCTGGTGCGCTGGCGCGACGATGGCGGTCTGGACTATATCGGCCGCGCCGATCACCAGATCAAGCTGCGCGGCTTCCGCATCGAGCTGGGCGAGATCGAGGCCGTGCTGGCCAATGAGCCGGGCGTGCGCGAGGCGGTCGCGCTGGTGCGCGAGGATGCGCCCGGCGACAAGCGGCTGGTGGCCTATGTCACCGGCAGTCCGGACCTGTGCGAGAAGAAGCTGCGCGAGGCGCTGAGCGCGCATCTGCCGGCGCATATGGTGCCGGGGCGCATCCTGCGGCTGGACCATATGCCGCTGACCCCGAACCGCAAGATCGACCGCAAGCACCTGCCGGTGCCCGGCGCGGTGGTCGTGGCGGTCGCGGGGGGTGCGGCGGCGCCGGCCATCGAGGCCGCCTCTGCCGCCTCGGTCGCTGCGCCGACCGAGGATCTGGCGCAGGCCGTGCAGGCGCTTTGGGCCGAGGTGCTTGGTGTCCAGCAGATTGCGCCGCGCGACAACTTCTTTGCCTTGGGCGGTCATTCGCTGCTGGCGATCCAGTTGCACCGGACGATGCGCGACCGGCTGTCGCTGCCACGGCTGGGCGTGACCGATATCTTCCGCTTCCCGGTGATGGCCGACTTCGTGAAGCATGTCGCAACGCTGGCCCCGGCTGCGGCCCCGGCGCCCGCAGCGCCGACGGCAAGCGCGGCGCCCAGCCCGGCGCCCGCGGCATCGGCGCCGGCCGCTGAACCAGCCGTTGCGGATGATGCGATGGCCCGCCGCCGCGCGTTGCGCGCGCAGCTTCGCGGCGGAAAATGAACCACGGCGCCGAGGCGCTGCGCCAATCGGCGCGGCGCCTGCTTCCCTTGGGCTATGGCTGCGTCGTCCTGCCTCTGGCGCAGGTTGCCGCGCCGCTGTTGCCGCAGGAGGCGGCGGCCATTCAGCGCGCCATTCCCCGGCGGCAGCAGGAATTCTCCGTCGGACGCATGGCTTTGCGTGCAGCGATCCGTGAGGCCGGGCATGATCTTCCCCTTTCGCAGCCAATCGCAATGCGGCCCGACCGCGCGCCCGATCTGCCGGTGAGCATCCGCGCCAGCCTGTCCCATGCCGGCAAATATTGCATCGCCATCGCTGCGCCGCCAGGTGGGGCAAGCCCGGGCGTTGATCTGGCGCATTGTGCCGACCCGCGCCCCGAAGGCCTAGCTGCGGCGGTCATGCCCTTTCGCATGGGTCTGGACGACCCGTTGCTGGCGTTTTGCGTGAAAGAGGCGCTGTTCAAGGCGCAATATCCGCTGACCGGCCGGATGCTGGATTTTGGCGATGTGTCTGTTGTGATCGAACCGGCGCGGTTTCGCGCCTGTCTTGGTCATCGGTTGATCGGCGGGCGCTGGGAAAAAGCGGTAGGTTATTACCTTGCCGTCAGTCTGTGGACCGGCTGAAAAGCGCCGCCAGTTGCCGCGCGGAATCGCGGATATCGTGCCGCTGGATTACCCGCGCGCGGGCGGATGCGCCCAGCCGGCACAGAGTTTCGCGATCGCTGGCGGCGGCGACAAGCATGGTTTCCGCCAGCGCCCCGGCATCGCCGGCGGGGACCAGCCAGCCCTCGTGTCCCGGGCGGACCAGTTCGGGAATCCCGGCGATATAGGTGGCAATGATCGGGCGAGCGCAGGCCATCGCCTCCATGATGACGACCGGCAGGCCCTCGGCGAAGCTGGGCGTCACCAGCGCGTGGGCGGCGGTCATGGCGGCGCGAACGCCAGATTCGTCCTGCCAGCCCAGCAGGCGCACGGCCCCGCCCATGCCGGCGGCGGCGATCATCGCCTCGATCTGCGGGCGCAACTCGCCATCGCCGACCAGCGACAGCCGCAGTTCGGGGTTTCGCTGCCAGGCCTGCGCGAAGGCGCGGATCAGCAGGCCGAAGCCCTTCTGCTCGGCGAAGCGGCCGACGGCGACCATGTGGAAGGGGCCGTCAGGCAACGGCGCGGGGGTATCCCAGCGGCCAAGATCCAGCCCGCAATGCACGACCTGCACCTTGTCCCAATCGCCGGGTGCCGCCCAGCGGGACATCTGCGAACGACCATAGCTGGAGACGGTCGCGCAGAACTCGGCCAGCGCCAGCTTGCCGCCCAGATCCAGCGCGGCGGTATTGTCGAATTCTTCGGGGCCGTGAACGGTAAAGCTGAAGCGCGGCCCCCCCAGCAGCCGCGCATAGCTGGCGACGCGGGCCGAGTTGGTGCCGAAATGCGCGTGGATATGGGTCAGGCTCAACGCGTGGGCGCGGGCGGCGATGCGCGCGCCCTCGGCCATATAGATGATCTGCCGCGACAGGCTGGATTCGCCGGCGGTCGCGCGGTGGCGGGCCAGTCGCAGGGCGGCTGCGAACTGGCGCGGCGTTGCGGCGGTCTGGCGCATCAGGCCGGCCAGCAGACGCCTGCCGCCGGCGTCAAGGACATGTTCGGTGCGCGCATGTTCGGCCAGATCGGCAGGGTCGGACAGGTCCGAGACATTCCCGCGCATGGCGAAGCGGTGAATCTGCACCCCCTCGGCCTCAAGCGCGGCGATTTCGCGGCGGATGAAGCTGTGCGACGGGCGCGGATAGGTGTTGATCAGGTAGCCGATTCGCAGGGCCTTGCTCCGTATAGTTAAGAAAATCCCTTAGGAATGTGGTGTCAGCTTACCGTTTCGGCTGGATTACGCTCATTCATGTGTGATAATGCGCGGATAAGCATCTGTCTTTGTTGCTGCCGAAAAGTTTAAGTAGCCATTTTTTAATTCTTGGGCACTATTATCTTAACTAAGATTGGACCCATTCATACCTGAGGAGAGGACCTCTGACCGGCATATTGACCATAAGCGTTGTTGTCGCAGCCATGTGCACAGCCTTCGGGGTCTTTGCCCTTGATCTGTCGCTGTGGGGTGGGCTGTTGATCTACTCGCTCAGCGGGACGGCCGCCACGCTTTTCACAGCATGGCGGCGCTATCGCTGCATTGAGCATCACGAGATGCAAAAGGGCGGGTTGATTCAGTAGCCGGTGCACCGCAGGACAACGCCAACCGTCTTGGCGATGATCTTGGCATCCTCATGCAGGCTGAGGTCCTTGGCATAGTCTGCGTCAAAGGTCGCACGGGCGGCAAAGCTGCTGTCGTTGCGGTCCGAAATCTGCCACAGGCCAGTGACGCCCGGACGCAGATGATAATAGTCGGCGCCGGGATAAAGCACGGCCTGATCCAGCATCATCGGACGCGGGCCGACGATGCTCATGTCGCCGCGGAACACGTTCCACAGTTGCGGCAGTTCATCCATTGAGGTCTTGCGCAGGAAGCGGCCGATCGAGGTGATGCGCGGATCGTTCTTCAGCTTCTGGGTCAGATCCCATTCTGCTTTCGCCGCGGGATTCATCGCCAGATAGTCGGCAAGGCAGGCATCCGCATTCGCCACCATCGTGCGCAGTTTCCACAGCCGGAAGCTGCGGCCCGAGCGTCCGATACGCAGTTGCGTATAGAACGGCTTGTCGCCGTGATACCAGATCGCCAGTGCCAGGATAAGAACCGCAGGCAGCACGAAGGGCGCCGCCACGACAACCAGCAAGACATCCAGCGGGCGCTTGAGGAAGCGCGCGTAGAAAGACTGAATTCCGGCTGGGCTGTTGTTGAGTTCGTCTTCAGACGCTTGCAGCACCGAGGTCATCGCGTCGGCGTCGAAATCAGTGATGTGCTGCATTTCAAAACCCATTCTAATCATTACAGGTGCAGTATAGCTTTGCATTTGAATAAAACTAGAACGAATTGACGGCCTAACTAAAAGTATAGGTTTAAGCGTTATCAATGGTTTACGGTGGAAAAACGGACCCAAAAAGACGCTTTACGTCGCGTCAAGCGTGTGACAAGACTGTGATTATGACAACGGGTCTTTGGCATCCGGTTGTGCATGGCGACATACTACAACTTATAGTTGCTGGGTTGAGTTTCTCAATCCCGGTGGAACTTTTCCATTAACCATATATCGCAATCTTTAGTTGAAAAACTATCCCGTTCATTCTGTTTCATATTCGCAATCCTCAGTTGAAAAACTGTCCCGAATATTTCATTTCATATATGAACTCTGCTTTCCCAATATGGCTGTCATCAGCAGATCCGCGATAACTCAGCGGCTTAGCGAGCGGCCAACAAGGCATTGCGCCGCGGTGGCGGCGCGGGGCTGCCGCCGATGCGAGCGATCCGGTTTGGGGCTGACAGGTGGCGTGACGCCTCGCGCGATTCGCGAATCGTCAGGGGGCGGCGTGCTGTCCCGGATGCGGGCTGGCGCTTAGCGTCCGCGCGCCCATTCCTGCTTGTTGCGTCCGGTCCTGACCGCCAGCGCCACCGCGGCATAGACGGCGAATCCGACCGGGTCGGCGGCGGCAAGGCGCAGCAACTCGCCGCGATCAGGCCGCACATGGCCCTGACGCGCCGGAAGGTCAGGGAAAAGTCGTGCGATCTCGGCGACGCCCTGATCCTGCCTGCGGCGGACGCGGACAAGGGGCGAAAAGCCCTCGACCAGTGGCCATTCATAGGGGGCATCGACCAGGAAACGCTCGGGTTCCTGGAATTGCAGCCGTGCGAAGGTGTCGTCCGAGATGATCTGCGGAAATTCGTCCCAGCGTGCGCGCCCGGCGGCGTTTACCGCGAAAAGGCCGGCGCCGGTGACGCCCTGCGCGACGAAGGGCAGCTTTTGCCAGAACCGCGCATAGGCGCGCGAGACCGCGCTGCGCGCGGGCGCCACGACCAGCCGGCCGCCAGCATAGCGCGGTGCGCTGACCTCAAGCGTCGTGACCAGTCCCGACAGCAGGCCGGGGCCCATGCGGATATCGGCGTCCAGATAGATGCGGATACCGTGGCTGGCGCAGCGGTCGCCGTGGTTCAGCGCGCCGATCTTGCCGCCCTGCGCCAGTTCCTCGACCCGCAATGTCCAGCCGCGCGCCGCGAATGCGGGCGCAAGGGCGCGGGCGCGGGCTGCGGTGTCGTCGCTGCATCCGTTGGCGACCACGATGACCTCGGCCGTGACCGTGGCATCCTGCGCCAGGATGGTGTCGAGGCAGGCGCCGATATAGCCGGCCTCGTCATGGGCCGGAATGACGATGCTGCAGGCCGTCATGTAACAAAGGGACAGGTTGCGCAAAGGCGGCGATGCGCTACCAAGATGTGGCAGCACAACGCCGCAAAATGCGGCGCATTATAGGAATACGGCCGGTTTTTGGTTGTCGCGGTCATGGCCGGGACGCTAGCATGCCAACGCCGGATAAGTCATTGGCAATTGGCCGGCGCCAGCGCCGGCATGAATTCAGCAGAGGCAGAGAGGCCACAGGTTTGACGCCCGCCACGGGAAAGGGACCGGTAACGAAACCGGGAAACAAGGTTGCGCCCGATCAGGCTCGCGGCAACGTTTCAAGCAAATTCATCCGGCGTGAGGCGGCCTCGGCCGCCGAGGATGCCGGTCACGCCAAGATCGTGGCCGAGCGTTTCGCGCTGCTGCGGACGCAGATCCTGCGCGAGATGCGCAGCCGCGGCTGGTCGCGGCTGGCGGTGGTGCCGGTGACGCCGGGCGCAGGTGCGACCTATACCGCCGTCAACCTGTCGCTGGCGCTGGCGCGGCAGCCGCATACCAAGGTGACGCTGATTGACCTTGATCTGGCCGATCCGGCGGTGGCGCAGCGCCTTGGGGTGCCGGGATGCGAGACGGTCTCGGCGACGCTGGGCACGGGGCGCGACCTTGACGGGCTGGTTGCCACGCTGAGCGAGGCGCCGAACCTTTCCGTGCTGGCGCCCGAACAGGCCGAGCCGGCAGCGGCCGAACTGTTGCAGGATCAGGTTTTCGTCGCGGCGATGGAGAAGCTGCACGAAAGCCACTCGGCCGAGATTGCGATCCTCGACACTGCGGCGCTGCTGGGTCAGGACACGGGGCTGGCCGCGTTGCCCCTGGCCGACGCCATCCTGCTGGTGGCCGACGGACGGGCGGGCACGGCCGCCGACATGACGGAATGTGAGCGTCTGCTTGTGGGGATGCCGCCGGTGATGGGCGTCGTCCTGAACAAATCCGAAGACTGAGTAACAAGACTGCGTAACAAGACAGGGTTCATGAGTTGGGGCCGATCCAATCCTTCCAAGACCTGACGGGCATGATCTGGCGGCGCCTGCCGCTGGTGCTGACCATCGGGCTTCTTGGCGTACTGATTTCCTTTTATCTGATCGTCTCCTCGCCGCGCATCTATGAGGCCTCGGCGGTGATCCAGCTTGACATGCCGGCGGCGATCGATCCGGCCAGCGACAGTTCGCTGCCGGCCTCGCGCCGGGTGCAGCTGATCGAACAGCGCCTGATGGCGCGGCAGAACCTGCGCGACATGATCAAGCGGCTGAAGCTGTTCGCCGACACGCCCGGCCTCAGCGAAAGCCAGCAACTGACGGCGCTGCGCAGCTCGACCCGGATCGACAGCATCACCGCGCCCGGGGTCTCGGTCGATTCGCGGCTGTCGCTGGCGGCCATCATCATTACCTCGCGCGCGGAAACCCCGGCGACGGCGGCAGCGATCGCCAACGATTTCGCCGACAGCCTGGTGAACCGCGACCGCGACAACCGACAGGCGCGCATCAAGGAAACCCGCGATTTCCTGACCGCGGAAGAGGTGCGCCTGAACGATACCCTGGCCGTGCAGGACCGCAAGGTGGTCGAGTTCAGCGCCCGGAACGAGGATTCGCTGCCGACCTCGCAAGAGTTTTTGCAGACCGAACTGGGTCAGTTGACCGAGATGGAAACCACGCTGGACCGTGACATCATGACCTTGCAGCGCGAAAGGCTGGCGCTGGAGGCGGGCGGCACGGTCGAGGTGCGCGCCTCGGCCTCGCTGGTCCAGCAGATCCGCGCGGCCGAGGTCGAACTGGCGCAGGCACGCCGGACGCTGGCGCCCGATCACCCGGAAATCAAGCGGCTGGAGGATCAGCTTGAGCGGCTGAACAGCGGCGGCGGCAGCAGCGGCTCGGACGTGGCGCGCCGGCAGATCGAACTGATCGACGCCCAGCTCAAGCAGTTGAATGGCGACAAGGTCGGACTGGACAGCCGCCGCGCCGAGATCGACAAGGCCCGCGCCCGCGCCCCGCAGGTCGCCCGCGAGCTTGAGGAAATGACCCGCCAGCAGACCCGCATGCGCGACCGCTATGGCGAGATCTCGCGCCAGTTGGCGCAGGTCGAGGCGCAGCAACTGCTGATGGACAACGATCAGGCCGAGCGCTTCGTCCTGCTGGAAGGCGCGGTGGCGCCGGAATACGCGGTGCTGTCGAACCGCAAGAAAAGCGCCGTGCTGGGCGTCGGCATCAGCGGCGCGCTGGCGCTGATCGTGGCTTTTGTCATGGAAATGCTGAACCCGGTGCTGCGCAACAGCCGGCAGTTCACCCGGGCGACAAAGACGCGGCCGGTGATCTCATTGCCTTATCGCAAGACGGCGGCGGATATCGCCCACAACCGGCGGCGCAATATCTACATGATCGGCCTGCTGGTGCTGGGTGCCCTGGTGACGCTGTGGCTGGTGGGCCTGTTCCCCGGCCTGCCGTCGCCCGGCGTCGCCCCCGCGCCGACCGGCGGGGTCGGCTGATGGCCGAGGAAAGTCCCGGCGCCACGACCGAGGCGCCAAGCAAAAGCTTCGCCTCGCGTGCGCTGAGCAGCGGGGCGCTGTCGATGATGAATTTCGGGGTCGGGCAGGCGATGCGGCTTGCCTCGAACCTGATCCTGACGCGCATCCTCAGCCCCGAGGATTTCGGCCTGATGACGCTGGTCACCAGCTTCCTGATCGGGCTGGCGATGTTCAGCGACATGGGCTTCGGCCCCTCGATCATGCAAAGCAAGCGCGGCGACGACCCGGTGTTTCTGGACACGATCTGGACGCTGAAGATCATCCGCGGCTTCCTGATCTTTGGTACCGCGCTGGTGATGGCCTGGCCGCTGGCATGGTTCTATGACGCGCCGCAATTTGCATGGATCTTTCCGGTCGCGGCCAGTTCGCTGCTGATCGGCGGCTTTTTCCCGACGCGGATCGATTCCGCCGCGCGGCACCTGCAACTGGGCCGGCTGACGGTGATCGAGCTTGGCAACCAGCTTATCGGCATCCTGCTGACCATCGCGGCGGCGCTGATCCTGCAATCGGTCTGGGCGCTGGTCTGGGGCAATGTGCTGGGCGCGGTGGCGCAGCTTGTCACGTTCCGGCTGTTCCTGCCCGGCCATGTCAACCGCCTGCGCATGGAGCCCGAGGCCCGGCACGAGGTGATGAAATTCGGCAAATGGATCTTTTTCAGCACCATTTGCGGCTTTCTGCTGTTTCAGGGCGACCGGATCATCCTTGGCCGCGTGCTGACGCTGGACCAGCTTGGCGTCTACAATATCGGCCTGTTTCTGGCGACGGTGCCGATGATGCTTGGCTCATCCATCGCGACGCGGCTGTTCATTCCGATGTATCGCCAGCACCCGCCCGGCGAAAGCGCCGAATACCGGCGCGTGCTGACCCGAACGCGGGCGGGGCTGTCGGTGCTTTTGCTGTCCGCCGCCATCGTGCTGGCATGGATCGGGCCGTGGCTGGTCGATGCGCTTTACGACCCGCGCTATCGCACCGCCGGCGGCATCCTTGTCGCCATTGCCTGCATCCAGATGATCATGGTGATCCCGATCAGCTATGAATATTCGGCGCTGGCGGCCTCGGATTCGCGGGGCTTCTTCATCATGCAGTCCAGCCGCGCCGGCATCTATATCACGCTGGTGGCGCTGGGGGCCTGGGCGTTCGGGCTGCCGGGGCTGCTGGCGGGGCAGGCGCTGTCGCAATTCCTGTGCTATCCGGTCACGGTCTGGCTGGCGCGGCGGCATCAGGCCTGGGATCCGCTGCACGATCTGATCGCGGCGTGTATCGCGCTGACCGCCGCCGGCATCTCGCTGACCGTTCACGAGGGCGCGATCCGCGCGGCCCTGTTTCCCTGAGCAGGCGTTTTTCCTCTTTCGATCTGTCGGCGCATGGCACTATCCATGGGATGACGACCTGAGGGAGGACATGGCCATGAGCGACGATCACACACCCCGCAAATCCCGCATCACGCGGGAAGAGGCGCTGGCCTATCATCTGGAGCCCCGGCCCGGAAAGTTCGACATCGTGGCCTCGACCCCGATGGCGACGCAGCGCGACCTGTCGCTGGCCTATTCGCCCGGCGTCGCCGTCCCGGTCGAGGTGATCGCCGAGCGCCCCGAGGCCGCCTATGACTATACCGTCAAGGGCAACATGGTCGCCGTCATCTCGAACGGCACGGCGATCCTTGGGCTTGGCAATCTGGGCGCGCTGGCCTCGAAGCCGGTGATGGAGGGCAAGGCGGTGCTGTTCAAGCGCTTCGCCGACGTCAACGCCATCGATATCGAGCTGGACACCGAGGATCCGGACGAAATCATCAATGCCGTCAAGCTGATGGGGCCGACCTTTGGCGGCATCAACCTTGAGGACATCAAGGCGCCGGAATGTTTCATCATCGAACAGCGCCTGAAAGAGCTGATGGACATTCCGGTCTTTCACGACGACCAGCATGGCACGGCAGTGATCTGCGCCGCCGGGCTGATCAATGCGCTGGAACTCTCGGGCAAGAAGATCGAGGACGTGAAGATCGTCCTGAACGGCGCCGGCGCGGCGGGCATCGCCTGTCTGGAGCTGCTGAAATCCATGGGCGCGCGGCATGAGAACTGCATCATGTGCGACACCAAGGGCGTCATCTGGCAGGGCCGGACCGAGGGCATGAACCAGTGGAAATCGGCCCATGCGGTCAAGACCGACCTGCGCACGCTGGAAGAGGCGATGAAGGGCTGCGACGTGTTTCTGGGCGTTTCCGCCAAGGGCGCGGTGACGCCCGCGATGGTGCAGGCGATGGCCGAGAACCCGGTCATCTTCGCCATGGCGAATCCCGACCCGGAAATCACCCCCGAGGACGCCCATGCCGTCCGCCCCGATGCCATCGTCGCCACCGGCCGCAGCGATTATCCCAATCAGGTCAACAACGTCCTGGGCTTTCCCTATCTGTTCCGGGGCGCGCTGGATATCCACGCCCGCGCCATCAACGACGACATGAAGATCGCCTGCGCGCATGCGCTGGCGGAGCTCGCGCGCGAGGACGTGCCCGACGAGGTCGCCGTGGCTTACGGGCGCAAGCTGCAAGTCGGCCGCGACTACATCATCCCGACGCCCTTTGACCCACGGCTGATCCATGTCGTTCCGCCCGCCGTCGCCAAGGCCGGCATGGATACCGGCGTCGCCCGCCGTCCGATCCTGGACATGGATGGCTATGTCCAGTCGCTGAAGGCGCGCATGGACCCGACCGCTGCCATCCTGCAAGGCATCCACGCGCGCGCCCGTCAGGCGCAGGCGCGGATGATCTTTGCCGAGGGCGACGACCTGCGCGTGCTGCGCGCTGCCGTGGCGTGGCAGCGCGGCGGCATGGGCCAGTCGCTGGTCGTCGGCCGCGAGGCCGAGGTCAAGGAAACGCTTGAGGCCGCCGGTCTGGGCGATGCGGTGCGCGAACTGACCGTGGTCAACAGCGCCAATACCCGGCATCTGGAAACCTATCAGAACGCGCTTTACGCGCGCCTGCAGCGCAAGGGCTTCGACCGCGAGGATGCCTTCAAGCTGGCGGCGCGCGACCGGCATGTCTTTGCCTCGCTGATGCTGCTGCACGGCCATGGCGACGGGCTGGTGACCGGGGCCACGCGCAAGAACGCGCCGACGCTGTCGCAGATCGGCAAGGTCTTCGACGTGACCCCGGCCGATGGCGCGGTCGGCCTGACAGCGGTGCTGCATAATGGCCGCATCATCGTCATTGGCGATACGCTGGTCCATGAATGGCCCGAGGCCGAGGATCTGGCCGATATCGCCACCCGCGGCGCCCATGTCGCGCGGGGCCTGGGGCTTGAGCCGCGCGTGGCGTTCCTGTCCTTCTCGAACTTCGGCTATCCGCTGAGCGAGCGCGCGGTGAAGATGGCCCATGCGACCGAGGTGCTGGACCGGCGCGGCGTCGACTTCGAATATGAGGGCGAAATGACGGTGGACGTGGCGCTGAACCCGGTTCAGGCGGCGAAGTACCCGTTCTCGCGCCTGACGGGGCCGGCGAACGTGCTGGTGGTGCCGGCGCGGCATTCGGCCTCGATCTCGGTGAAGCTGCTGCAGGAAATGGCCGGGGCGACGGTGATCGGCCCGATCCTGACCGGCGTGCCGCTGCCGATCCAGATCTGTTCGACCGGATCGACCGTGAACGACATCCTGAACATGGCCGCCATCGCGGCCGGCCGGCTGGGCCAGATCAGGTAACGCCCGCGCCGCCCATCCGCCGCTTTGCGGCGGGTGGGCGGGGCTTAGTCGGCGGTCAGGAACTCTCCGCGTTCGACCTGCCGCTGGCGTTCGCGAAAGCGGGCGCGGTCGGCGTCGTCATATTCGGCGGCGCAGCGGTGGCAGGCGACGCCCGCCTCATATTCCGGGCGGGCGCGATCCTCGGGGGCAAGCGGGCGGCGGCAGGCATGACAAAGGTCGTAATGCCCCTGCCGCAGCCCGTGCCCAAGGCTGACGCGCTTGTCAAAGACGAAACATTCGCCCTGCCACAGGCTTTCGTCCTCGGGGATGTCCTCAAGGTATTTCAGGATGCCGCCCTTGAGGTGAAAGACCTCGGGGACGCCTTCGGCCAGCAGGAAATTCGTCGACTTCTCGCAGCGGATGCCGCCGGTGCAGAACATGGCGATGCGCTTGTTGTGAAAGCGATGCGCGTTTTCGCGCCACCATGCGGGAAAGTCGCGAAAGCTTTTCGTGCCGGGATCGACGGCCCCGGCGAAGGTGCCGATCTGGACCTCGTAATCGTTGCGGGTGTCGATCACCGCCACATCCGGGTCCTGGATCAGCGCGTTCCAGTCCTGCGGCGCGACATAGCGCCCGACGGCGGCGGTCGGGTCGATATCGGGCTGGCCCATGGTGACGATCTCGCGCTTCAGGCGCACCTTCATGCGGCCAAAGGGCATGGTCGCGGCGGTGCTTTCCTTCCATTCCAGCGTTGCGCAGCCGGGCAGGGCGCGGATATGGGCCAGCACCGCATTGATGCCCGCGCGGGGGCCGGCGATGGTGCCGTTGATCCCCTCGCGCGCCAGCAGCAGCGTGCCGCGCACGCCATTGGCGCAGGCGATGCGGGCCAGCGGCGCCTTCAGCGCCTGCGGGTCGGGGAAGGGGGTAAAGTGGTAAAGTGCGGCGACGATCAGCATGGGCTGGCCATAGCCGCCGCGCCGGCCGCCGTCAAATCATCCGGGTGTGATACGCCCGCCCACCGGGGTCGCGGCATTATGGCGCGGGCATTGACGCCCCGTTGGGGCGCCCCTACCGTTGCCGGCGGAACGTCACGAAACCCCCGAGGCAATTCATGGCACGCGCGCTGATCGTCATCGACATGCAGCCCGATTTCTGTCCCGGCGGCCGTCTGGCCGTCGCAGGCGGGGACGAGATCGTGGCCCCGATCAACGACCTCATGGCCGATTTCGACGCCGTGGTGCTGACGCAGGACTGGCACCCGCACGACCACATGAGCTTTGCCGAAAACCACCCCGGCGCCGCGGCGTTTTCGGTGATCGACATGCCCTATGGCCCGCAGGTCCTGTGGCCCAGCCATTGCGTGATCGGCACGCCGGGCGCGGCGTTTCACCCGTCGCTGGCGGTCGATTGCGCCGACATGGTGATCCGCAAGGGCTTTCGCCCGCAGGTCGACAGCTATTCGGCGTTCTTTGAGAACGATCACCGGACGCCCACCGGCCTTGCCGGCTATCTGCGCGAACGCGACCTGACGGACCTTGCCTTTGTCGGGCTTGCGCATGATTTCTGCGTCGCCTGGTCGGCCATCGACGCCGCCCGGCTTGGCTTTCGCGCCACCGTCATCGAGGACGCGACCCGCGCCATCGACCTGAACGGTTCGCGCGAGGCGGCGCGCGCCGACATGCGCAAGGCAGGAGTGACATTGGCATGATGATCCCAACCGTCGATATCGCGGCGCGCGTCTATAACCACAAATGGAAGATCGATCCGATCGTGCGCTCGCTGATCGATACCGACTTCTACAAGCTGTTGATGTGCCAGTCGGTTTTCCGCAACCGGCCCGATACGCAGGTCACCTTCAGCCTGATCAACCGCAGCAAGCATATCCGCCTTGCCGAGCTGATCGACGAGGGCGAGCTGCGCGAGCAACTGGACAATGTGCGCGGGCTGACGCTGGCGCGCGGCGAAAGCACCTGGCTGCGCGGAAATACCTTCTATGGCAAGCGGCAGATGTTCCGCCCGGACTTCATGGAGTTCCTGGAACGGCTGCGCCTGCCGGCCTATCACCTTGAAAAGCGCGACGGCCAGTATGAGCTGACCTTTGAAGGGCGCTGGCCCGAGGTGATGATGTGGGAAATCCCGGCGCTGGCGATCATCATGGAACTGCGCTCGCGCGCGGTGCTAAAGGATATGGGGCGCTTTGAGCTTCAGGTCCTTTACGCCCGCGCCATGGCCCGCCTGTGGGAAAAGATCGAGGCGCTGCGCGAGCTTGGCCCCGACCTGCGCATCGCCGATTTCGGCACCCGGCGCCGGCACAGCTTTCTGTGGCAGGACTGGTGCGTGCAGGCCATGGTCGAGGGCCTGGGCGAGAAGCGCTTTATCGGCACCTCGAACTGCCTGATCGCCATGCGCCGCGACATCGAGGCGATAGGCACCAATGCCCACGAACTGCCCATGGTCTATGCCGCGCTGGCCGACACGGACGAGGAACTGCGCCAGGCCCCCTATCGTGTCCTTGCCGACTGGCACGAGGAACATGACGGGATGCTGCGCATCATCCTGCCCGACACCTATGGCACCAAGGGCTTTCTGGCCCATGCGCCCGACTGGCTTGCGGGCTGGACCGGCATCCGCGTCGATAGCGGCGACCCCGCCGAGGGCGCTGAAACCGCGATCCGCTGGTGGCAGGACCGTGGCGAGGACCCGCGCGAAAAGCTGGTCATCTTCTCGGACGGGCTGGATGTGGCAAAGATCGCCGAACTGTCCCAGCGTTTTCACGGCCGGGTCAAGGTCAGCTTCGGCTGGGGCACGCTCTTGACCAACGACTTCCGCGGGCTGGTGCCGGGCGACGGGCTGGCGCCGTTCTCGCTGGTCTGCAAGGCGGTGGCGGCCAACGGGCGGCCCACCGTCAAGCTGTCGGACAACCCCGAAAAGGCGACCGGCCCCAAGGACGAAGTCGCGCGCTATCGCCGTGTCTTCGATGTCGGGCCGCAGGACAGGATCGCCGTCGTCGTCTGAGGGTGGCGCCTGGATAGCCGGCGCCCATACCGCACCAGTCAGGCAGTTCAGGCCCCGGCATGTGGTGGTCCGGGGCCTGAAGCTTCAGCGCTGGTGCGCTGTTCGCAGCTCGTGCCGGTCTTGCGAATGGCGCTTCACGAGCTGCCGCCCCATGCACGTCATGCCGGTCAGGCGCAGCGCCGTGGCCGTGCCTGTCCTGACAGGGGCGCCGGGGTTCCGCGCCATGGTTATGGGCCGGTTGGCCGGGTTGAGGTTGCCGTCTATCGCGTTCGGAGTGCGGGCAGGGAAGGCTGTCTTGTTGCCAGGATCGCGATGTGATCCCCATGGAATTGCGCAAGGAAATACGAATTCAGGCATCTTGGACTCAAATCGTTAAACTGCCCGGCGTTCGGGGCGGAAACAGGAAATCAGGGCGCAATATCATCGGGTGCCGCGGGCACACGGCGTCTCATGTCGGAATCGCCAGCCGCACACGCTGGTTGGCATCTAGCGTTAGGTTTTTTTAGACTTTTTTGAACCTGTATAATTCGGCAATATGCATAAAACTGATAGTATTTTGTTATTGAAAAACAATGTGCTGATTCAGCGCCCGGAATAGCCGCCGACAATATGCCTTGGGTTGCAAGGGCCGGTCGGCGCGACCTAAAGTTGATCGCGCCAGCGGTTTACCAGCGGATAGCGCCGGTCCAGCCAAAACGCCTTGGTCGAGATGCGCGGGCCCGGCGCCGCCTGATAGCGTTTCCATTCGCTGCCATAAAGCAGGCGCTCGACTTGGCGGACAGTGTCGGCGTCGAAGCCCTGCGCGACCAGATCCTTCAGCGCCAGATCCTTTTCGACCAGCCCCTCAAGGATGGCGTCCAGCACCTCATAGGGCGGCAGGCTGTCCTGATCCTTCTGGTCGGGGCGCAGCTCGGCCGAAGGCGGCTTGCTGATGATCTGCGTCGGGATCACCTCGCCTGCCGGGCCCAGCATCCAGTCGCGGTGGTTGCGGTTGCGCCAGCGGCAGGTCTCGAACACGCGGGTCTTGTAAAGGTCCTTGATCGGGTTGTAGCCGCCGGCCATGTCGCCATAGATGGTGGCATAGCCGACCGCGACCTCGGATTTGTTGCCGGTGGTCAGCAGCAATTCCCCGAACTTGTTGGAAATCGCCATCAGCATGACGCCGCGCAGGCGGGACTGGATGTTTTCCTCGGTCGTGTCGGGCGTGGTGCCCTCCATCAGATGCGCCAGCGCGCGGGTCACGGCCTCGCGCGGGCCCTCGATGCCGACGGTGTCCAGCCGCGCGCCCAGCCGCTTTGCGCAATCGGCCGCGTCGTCAAGGCTGCCCTGCGAGGTATATTCGCTGGGCAGCATCACGCAGCGCACGTTCTGCGGCCCGATCGCATCGCTGGCAATGGTGGCGACCAGCGCGGAATCGATCCCGCCCGACATGCCCAGCACGACCTTTTTAAAGCCGGACTTGCGCATGTAGTCGCGCAGACCCTCGGTCACGGCGCGGTAATCCTGTTCCCATTCGTCGGGCTGATCGGCCATGATGCCGGTCTCTGCGCGCCAGCCCTGCGGCGTGCGGGTGAAATCGACATGCACCACCGCCTCGTCAAAGGCGGGCAGTTGCACGACCTTGGTGGCGCCGCCGGTCTGGCCGGGGTTCAGCACGAAACTGGCGCCGTCATAGATCTGGTCGTCCTGCCCCCCGACCGAGTTCAGGTAGACCACCGGCAAGCCGGTCTCGACCACGCGGGCGACGATATGGCCCATGCGCAGGTCCAGCTTGTGGCGGTGATAGGGGCTGCCATTCGGGACGATCAGGATTTCGGCGCCGCTTTCGGCCAGCGTCTCGGCCACGTCGGGCCACCATGCATCCTCGCAGATCGGGCTGCCGATGCGGACGCCATCGACGCTGTAAGGGCCCTGCAATGGCCCCTGATCGAACAGGCGCAGTTCATCGAACAACTGCTTGTGCGGCAGGTCGTGTTTCAGCACACGGGCCTGCACCTTGCCGTGTTGCAGGATCCAGAAGGCGTTATAAAGCTTCTTCCCCTCGGCATAGGGGCCGCCGATGCCGATGACCGGACCATCGGCGCAGTCCTGCGCCAGCTTTTCGATCTCGGCCATGGCGTCGCGGGTGAAGGCGGCCTTCAGCACAAGGTCCTGCGTCTGGTAGCCGGTCACGAACATCTCGGGCAGCACCACCATGGCCGCGCCCGCGTCCCGCGCCTGTTCCCATGCCGCGCGCGCCTTGGCGGCGTTGCCGGGCAGATCGCCCACGGTCGGGTTCAACTGCGCAAGGGTGATGCGGAACGTGTCTGCCATGGCCGGCTCCTGTCGCGGATATTGCCCAAGTGATAGGCGAGGACGCGGCCAAGGAAAAGTCGGGCTTTGCGCCGGCCTGCGCCATGCGATACACCCATGGCAAAAGAACGGCAAAAAGGCGGAGCAGTCCCATGAAGGCAGCCATAGTCGCTTGCGCGATGATCCTGGCCGGCAGCGGCGCGGCCTTGGCGCAATCCGTCGTGACCAAGCAATATGACGATGGCGGCGTCTACGAAGGCACGTTCCGCAATGGCAAGCAGCATGGGCGCGGCACCTATCGCCTGCCCTCGGGCTATGAATATACCGGCGACTGGGTCGAGGGCGAGATTCTGGGGCAGGGCATCGCCAAATTCCCCAACGGCTCGGTCTATGAGGGCGCCTTTGCCAGGGGCAAGCCCAGCGGCAAGGGCAAGATCACCTATGCCGATGGCGGCACCTATGAAGGCGACTGGCTGGACGGCCAGATCACCGGGCAGGGTGTCGCGCATTACGCCAATGGCTCGGTCTACGAGGGCGGCTTTCTGAACGCGCTGCATGATGGCAAGGGCGTGCTGACCCAGCCGAACGGCTATCGCTATGAAGGCGGCTGGAAGCAGGGCGTCAAGGACGGCGCCGGCAAGATCACCTATCCCGACGGCGCCACCTATGACGGCCAGATGAAGGACAATCAGCGCGCCGGGCAGGGCAAGCTGACGATGCCCGACGGGCTGACCTATGACGGCGGCTGGGCCTCGGGGCAGATGTCGGGGCAGGGGCGGCTGGTCCAGCCTTCGGGCGACGCCTATGAGGGGCGCTTCGCCAATGGCCGGCGCGAGGGGCGCGGCACCGCCACCTACGCCAATGGCGACCGGTACGAGGGCGACTTCCGCGCCGACAAGCGCTGGGGCGTCGGCACCTTCACCGGCACCGATGGCTATGTCTATGCCGGCGACTGGGTCGAGGGCCGGATGGAGGGCCTTGGCCGCATCACCTATCCCGACGGCTCGGTCTATGAAGGCGCGCTGAAGAACGACCTGCCGGACGGGCGCGGCCTGATCACCTATCCCGACAAGGCCAGCTATGACGGCGACTGGGTCGCCGGCGTGATCGAGGGGCAGGGCGTCGCCAAATACGCCAATGGCCTGACCTATGAGGGCGGCTTCAAGCGCGGCCGGAACGAGGGGCAGGGCCGCATGACCTATCCTGACGGCTATGTCTATAACGGCGCCTGGCGCGACGGCCAGCGCCACGGCGAGGGGCAGGCCACCTATCCCGACGGCACCACCTATGACGGCGCTTTCGTCGACGGTCTGCGCCACGGCAAGGGCCGCCTGATCGCGCCCGACGGTTTCCGCTACGAAGGCGGCTGGAAGAACGGCGAGATCGACGGCGAGGGCGTGGCCACCTACGCGAACGGCGACGTCTATACCGGCAGTTTCGTCATGGGCAAGCGGCAGGGCGCCGGCGTGATGCGCTATGCGACGGGTCAGGTCGCCGCGGGCGAGTGGCAGGACAACCGCCTTGCCGTGCCCGCGCCCGACAGCGCGGTGGTCGAGGGCGAGGGAGCCGAGGTCGCAGTGCCCAAGGAGCCGAAGGAGGCGCCGTAGGGGCTTCATTGTCTGCTCTAGGGATCGAGGGCTTTCACTGCGACTGCATTTCATGCAGGGAGTTGGGGGCGTACGGCTAGGAATGCCAGCATATCGTAAGATCGCACTCTATCCCCTGCTGGAGTACCCCTATTAGGTACTTGCAACCATACTTATCCGCAAGTCGAGCATTCATTTTACTAATACGAAGGAAGACATCCTTGCCCGCAACCGCAAGGTTGCCATTTTTACTATGCTCTATCGCTTTATCGTATTGCTTGTGTTTAATGCATTGCTCAGCATCCGCAAATTTCATCTGCTGGTCGTCGGTCAAACTTGCCCCCCAGCCGTCAGGAATATCGCATTGCAAGTCATCATATTCATGAGTCTGGGTAGATGTGTATGGAATAACTATCAAATATAAAAGCTTTCCACTTGCAACAAAGTGAATACCATTAATGTTGCTATTTTGGTCGTTTTTCTCCCTGGGGGGATGGCAAAACCATTCCTTCCAGTCGCCCTCTGTGCCGGATGGGCCAACTGAAACCCCGTCTCCAACTTTTTTCTTGAATGGATGTGTATGGAAGTCTCCACAATAGTATTTCGTCTTGCTATGGTCTTTATTCTTCAGGTTGACTGCGCTAGGGCTTTCGCTTTTATATTCGTGGCGGGCTATGATTGATCTCAGAGTCGGGTCGTAGTACAATGAGCATCCATGCTCATAACCTGTTTCCTCGGAGGCGTCTTGAATTTCCAGAAATTTATTTTTCAAGTTGCTTGGCAAGCGAATGCCCCAAAACCTGTGGAAGTCCGGGTTCTCAAACAAGTCTGCAAGCTCCATTTCGCACCTATCGGATAAAAATAATCAACTTCCAACTGGTCGGCCGGTTCTGATTCGGGCGTGTCCGAATTTAGCATATTTCCATGTCATCTGGGTCAGGAAACGTCGCCGCAGGGTCTTGCAAAGACCAATGCGGGAGGTTGTCCACTAGGCCTGTCTCAGGACAGCCATAATATTGCTCGCAGCACGCTGCTGCATGGCAATGACTATGTTCATAAATCGTTTGGTTTCGCGCTGACGTGTCGCTGTCGATCGCTCCGGTATGCAGATATCGTGCCTGTCGGCAGAACTGGGCATCAACAAATTTCTCAACGCCATGTACTGGAGACGGAGCCGCATTGGTTCAGCTTGACCACCTTGAGCTGGGGATATGACTATCGCTCAGGCTTCAAGGCTCCCCGCACTCTCTGCCCAATGCAGAAACGGCAGCACGCGCCCATCCCTCCGGCTCTCGGCAACCCTGTCCAGATCGACCTCGGCCTTGACCCAGCCGGGCACGTCCATTGCCCCCTCGGCGACCACGCCGCTTTCCGGCCAGAACCCGTCTGCGGGCGCATAGACCCCTGCCGCGCCTCGATTTTCGTCGATGGCGGGGCACCAGTCCACGTTACCCACCGTGGGCGACTGCACCACCACGCATTGGCTTTCCAGCGCCCGTGCCATGGCGCCGATGCGCACGCGGTTATAGCCCGCGACCGTGTCCGTGCATGACGGGACAAGGATGATCTCGACGCCGGCCTCGGCCAGCACGCGGCCCAGCAGCGGGAATTCGGCGTCATAGCAGATCAGCACACCAAGCCGCCCCACGGGGGTGTCGAAAACCCGCAGGCCGGGGGCGCCGATGACGTTCCAGTCCTCGCGCTCGAACCGGGTCATCACCTGCTTGTCCTGATGGCCGATGCGGCCTTCGGGGCCGTAAAGCACGGCGCGGTTGACCGGGCGCTGACCGTTGATCTGGAAATGCGGGCCGGATGCGGCAAGGATATGGACGCCATGCGCCGCCGCCAGTTCGATATGCAGCGTCTCGCGGGCGGGTTCATGCCGGGCGACCTCGTGCAGGGATGCCTCAAGATCGCCGGCGATGGCGGGACCGCCCAGCGAGGCCAGCTCCATCGCGCCATATTCGGGAAAGACCAGCAGGTCGCAATCGGCGGCCTCGGCCACCCAGCGCGAGATCTTGGCGCGATAGGCGTCGAAATCCTGAAACCAGTCAAAGGGATAGGCGGCGGCGGCGATCCTGACGGGGCGGCTCATAGCTCTTTCATCCAGAATTGCAGGCGCTTGCGGGTCTGCGCGGTCTTGCCGATGTCCTTCCAGTCGAACCCCGCCGTCACGCCGATCAACGGCGCGTAGCCGCGCTTGCGCCAGAACCCGTCGAGGGGTCGATAATCCGCCGGGCGCAGCGGGTGATCGGCGGGGCGGATGACGCTGCAGAATGCGCTGTAGCGGCGGCCAAGGGCGCGGGCCTGCGCCTCGCGCCCGTCAAAGAAGGCGTGGCCCAGCCCGTGCCCGCGATATTCCGGCAAAAGCACGGATTCGGCGCAGTAATATATGTCGTCCAGCGCCTCGGGGCGGCTGGCGAAGGCGGCGGCGAAATCGCCGGCGTGATCCTCCATCGGTGCGCCGGTGGCGGCGCCGACCACGCGCGCGCCGTCATAGGCGGCGACCACCACCGCGCCCGGCGACAGATAGGCGGTCAGGTAGTCGCGTTCGTAATCGGGATCGCCGTCATAAAGATAGGGCCAGTCGCGGAACACCGCGATGCGCAGCCGCGCCAGATCGTCCAGCGCGCCCGCCACCGCGTCCCCGGTCAGGATGCGCGTCGAGATCACGCCCCGACCTGCCGCAGCCAGTCGGCGAGGTTGTAATAGGTCGTCACCCGCGCGATCTTGCCGTCGCGGATGGTGAAGAACGCGCCGGCGGGCAGGATGTAGGTCTGGCCGTTTGCCTCGGGCAGGCCCTCGTCGGTGGCAAGATAGGTGCCGTTCACCACGAATTCCGCCGCCGCGCGGTCGCCGGTCTCATTGGCGAAAATCACCATGTCGGTCAGCTTTTCGCGATAGCTGCGGGTCATGTGGGCGTTGAATTCGGCGAACTTCGCCTTGCCGCGGCGGATACCGCCTTCGTTGACGTGATGCTCGACCTCGTCATGCAGAAAGCTCAGCATCTCGTCGGTGCGCCCGGCGTTGAAGGCGTCGTAATAGGCGGCGATCAGGGCCTTGGTGTCCATGCGTCTTTCCCCATTGCTTTTGCATGGTCTAGCCTGCCGATCAGCGCCCGTCACCCCGAGGTTACGCCACAGGCATTAACCGTTCCTCAATTCTGACGCATTATTTCCATTCCACAGCGGCTGGTATAGCCAGAGCGTGACAAGGACAGGAGCCAAGGCCATGACACGTCCCGACCGTTTGCCACCGCGGCAGATCGACTGCTTCAAGGCCTATGATGTGCGCGGGCGCCTTGGGACCGAACTTGACGCCGACGTGGCCTATCGCATCGGCCGCGCCTTTGCCGAAGCGCTTGGCGCGCGCGAGGTGATCGTGGGGCGCGACACGCGCGCCACCTCGCCCGAACTGGCGGCGGCGGTGATCCGGGGGCTGAACGATGCGGGCGCGAATGTCCGCGACCTTGGCCTTGCCGGCACCGAAGAGATGTATTTCGCCACCGCCCATTTCGGCGCCGATGGCGGGATCGAGGTGACGGCCTCGCATAATCCCATCGACTATAACGGCATGAAGCTGGTCGGTAGGGGTGCGGCGCCGCTGGACCCCGATGGCGATTTCGCAAAGGTGGCGGCGCTGGCGCGCTCGGGCGCCTTTGCGCCGGCTGACCGGCAGGGCACGACCCGCGATTTCCCCCAGGCGCGCGCGGCCTATGTCCGCGCCATGGCCGATTTCGTCGATATCGCGGCGCTGCGACCGTTGACGGTGCTGGTCAATGCCGGGAATGGCACCGCCGGGCCAACCTTCGACGCCATCGCCGACGAACTGGCGCGGCGGGGCGCGGCCCTGCGCTTTGTCCGCGTGAACCACCAGCCCGATCCTGCGTTCCCGAACGGCATCCCAAACCCGCTTCTGCCGGAAAACCAGCCGATGACCGCCGATGCCGTGCGCGCGCATGGCGCCGATCTGGGGGTGGCCTGGGACGGCGATTTCGACCGCTGCTTCTTTTTTGACGAAACCGGGGCCTTCATTCCCGGCGAATATATCGTCGGGCTGCTGGCGGCCGCCTTTCTTGAAAAGCATCCGGGCGAAAAGATCGTCCATGACCCGCGGGTGGTGCTGAACACCCGCGCCATGATCGCCGAGGCCGGCGGGCAGGCGGTGCAGGCCCGCACCGGTCACGCCTATCTCAAGCGGGCGATGCGCGAATCGGGCGCGATCTATGGCGGCGAGATGTCGGCGCATCACTATTTCCGCGACTTCCATTTCGCCGACAGCGGCATGGTGCCGTGGCTGCTGGTGGCCGAACTGGTGTCGCGCAAGAACACCAGCCTTGGCGCCCTGCTGGCCCAGCGGATGCGCGCCTTCCCCTCGTCGGGCGAGATCAACTTTCGCCTTGCCGACCCCGATGCGGCGATTGCCCGGGTCGTCGCGCACTTTGCCCCGCAGGCGCTGCGGCGCGACGACATGGACGGCATCAGCCTTGAATTTCAGGACTGGCGCTTCAACCTGCGCCGCTCGAATACCGAACCGGTGGTGCGGCTGAACCTTGAATCGCGTGGCGATGCCGCCCTTGTCGCCACCCGCCGGGCCGAGATCGAGGCGCTGCTGGCGGGCTGACCGCTGGACGGGGCGCCGGACCCATGCGACGCTGGCCGCCGGGGTCCGTTTAGGGGGATGCGATGGGTGTATTCGCGGTGATCAGCCTTGCCGGTTTCGGTATCGGCCTGCTGGCGATGATCTGGGTGATCGCGTCGCGCGCCGATCCGCATGGTTCGCTGGCGCGAACGGGCCTGCTGGCGATGATGGTCGGGTTCGCCGGCCTTTTGGGGCTGATCGTCACCAACCTGCTCGGCTAAGCGGCTCAGTCGCCGGCCACACCGCTGGGCACGCGCAGGACGGCCTCATGATAGGCGATGGCCTCGTCGAGGTCGTCGAAAACGGACAGATACCCGCGGTCCAGAACCGCGCCCATCGTACACATGCTGCGGATCATCGGCATCGAGTGGCTGACCACGACCGCGCTGGAATTGGCCATGCGGTCGCTGAAGACGCGCTGCGACTTGGCGCGGAAGTCGGCGTCGCCGACGCTGGTCACCTCGTCCACCAGATAGGTGTCGAAATGGATGCCCATGCTGGTGCCCATCGCCAGGCGTGAGCGCATCCCCGAAGAGTAGCTTGAGAACGGCTGGTGGTAATGCACGCCAAGCTCGGCGAAATCGGCGACGTAATCCACCAGTTCGTCGGTATCGACGCCATAGATGCGCGCGACGAAGCGCACGTTCTGCGCCCCGGTCAGTTCGCCGTGGAAACTTCCGGCAAAGCCCACCGGCCACGAGATGGTGCCATCCGACACGACCCGCCCCGAGGTCGGCGAGACGGTGCCCGCGATCATTTTCAGCAGGGTCGATTTCCCCGCCCCGTTGCGGCCCAGAAGCCCCACCGAGGCGCCGGTCGGAAAGACCGCGTTCAGATTGTCCGCCACCACCGTCTTCCGACCCTTGAGCCGATAGACCTTGGTCAGGTTTTCCAGCCGAATCATGGTTCAGCGACGGTCGCGGACGCTGTAATAGATCAGCACGAGGATCGACCAGCCGACCAGCAGCATCCCCGCCACCATCGCCAGCAGCCAGGGCCGGTCCGGTTCGGTCGAGCTTTGCGCGACCTTGGGTTCGATATGCGCGGCCAGATAGCGCGATTTGCGCTGCGCTTCGGCGATCGCCGCCTCATAGGCGATCCGCGCGCCGCGATAGGCGCCCTCGGCGAATTCGCGGTCGACGGCCAGCTTTTCGTACTCGGCCATAAGCTGCGCATAGCTTTCGCCCGCCGGACCCTGACCCGCGGCGCCGAACTTGCCGCGTTCAGTGTCGATCAGACGGCGCAGGGCATCGATCTTCTGCTGCGACTGGGTCACGCGATGGTCGGTCGGCTTCGCGTTCTCGATCAGGATGTCATGTGCGACCAGCGCCTCGGCCAGTTGCCCCTGAAGCCCGCTCAGCACGCCCATCTGCCCGGCCAGATCGGCCTGCGGATCGACGATCTGCGATTTCATCCGGAACGCGGTCATCGCCTGACGGGTCGTTGTCAGGTCCTTGCGGGTCTTGTCCAGTTCGGCGGTCGCCAGCCGGGTGGAATCGTCGCGCGCAATGGCCGACAATTCGTTGATCTTGTCCGAGCTGTCCTGGAACACCGCGGCGGCGATCGCCTGCGCATCCTCGGGGGTGAAGGCGTTGACCTTCAGCGTGATCAGGCCGCTGCTGGTGTCGTATAGCACCTTGACCTGGCGCTGCCAGTAGTCGGTCAGGTCCTCGATCTGGTCTTTGGGATCAAAGGCAAAGACGAAATCCCGCGGCCAGTCGCGCGAAAAGCGCGTCCGCAGGTCCAGTTGCTGGTCGATTTTTTCGACCATGTCCTGGCTGCGGATATATTCGTAGAGAATGTCGGTATCCGAGGCCCCCGAGCCGCCGCCCAGCGGCATCAGCCCGCCAAGCAGGTCGATCGAGGGCGTCGCGTCCTCCTTGCGGACCGAAAAGCCGACGGTCGACACATATTGGTCGCTGGCGCGGGTCCAGAGATACCAGGCCCAAAGCACGGTGGGCAGCGCCACCATCACCAGGAACGACACCAGCAGCATCCAATGCCGGCGCTGCGGCTGGGCGACGTTGACGGTCGGGCGTACGGGAATGACCGGCGGCGGAACTGGCGCGGCCGGAACGGGGCGGGCGACGGCCTGCGGCATCGGCTTGACCGGAATAGGCTGCGCCTGAGGTTTGACCGCGGGGGGCTGGGCAGGTTGCGCAGCGGCCGGTGCCGCGGGTTTTGCCGCCGGTGCCGCGGGCTTTGCGGCTGGGGCCGGCTCAGGCTGCGGGACCGCGCGCAGCGGTTGCGCGGCGGCCTCTGCCGGTTGGGGGCGGGGCGGCTGGCCCGCTGCAAGACCCGTATCGGTCTGGAATGGGCGATTCGGTGCTGTCGAACCAGATTGCGCCGGCTGGGCCGCCTCGACCGAAGTCGCGCGTGCCGGGCTGCTTTGGCCCGTGACCGGCTGGGTCGGTTGACCGGCCTTGTCGCCGGCCGGATTTGAAGACGTGGTCACCGCAATGGCGCTTTCACTGGTTTACCTTTTCGCAGCAGTTGATACATACTGCCGCTCGCCAAGGCCAGCGTTTGCGTTCACATGTCCGATATCATAAGCGAAAATCGTGCTCCACAGCGCCCGTACAAGACCGGGCCACGGTTTCGCATGCCGCGAACGGTCGTCGCGCTGATCCTGCGCGAGATGGCCACGACCTACGGGCGCTCGGCCGGGGGCTATGTCTGGGCGATTCTCGAGCCGGTCCTGGGCGTGGCGCTGCTGTCGGTGGTTTTCGGCATGGCGCTGGCGCATCCGGGGCTGGGGACGAACTTCCCGCTGTTCTATGCGACCGGGTTCCTGCCCTTCACGATGTTCAACGACGTGACCAACAAGGTCGCGACATCGATCCGGTTCTCGCGTCCGTTTCTGGCCTATCCCAGCGTGACCTTCATCGACACGATGATCGCGCGCGTGGTACTGAACGCGCTGACGCACACGGCGGTCATCGCTATCGTGATCGGCGGTATTTTCGTTATCTATCAATTGCCTGTAGTCGTCAACCTGACCCTGATCTGCGAGGCGCTGCTGATGATCACGGCGCTGGGCGTCGGGGTGGGGACGCTGAACTGCTACCTTCTGACCGCCTTCCCGCTATGGGAGCGGATCTGGAGCATCATCACGCGGCCGCTGTTTCTGATGTCGGGCGTGTTCTTCCTTTACGAGATGATGCCCGTAAAGGCGCAGACGTTTCTTTGGTACAATCCGGTGCTGCATTGCGTCGGCATGCTGCGGCACGGAATCTATCCGACCTACGAGGCCAACTATGTCAACCCGGCCTATGTATTCTGTGTCTCGGCGGTGCTGCTGTTTTTCGGCTTGCTGCTGCTGGCGCGGAATCATCGCAAACTGCTGGAAAGCTAAAGCAGCAGGTCTGAATCGGTAAGCGGCCCGACCGATCCGATACTGATCCTGAGGTCTGCCCGACCGTCGCCGTCCAGATCGATTTCCAGCACGCGTGCCGTCTGGGGGGTCCAGTAGGTCCTGACCTGGCCACCACCCCCGCCCGAGAACTGAGCCCCGCCGACATAGGTCAGGTTCAGGCCGGTCATGTCGATGACGTCCTCGCCGCGGCGATAATCCAGGATGGTGTCACGGCTGCCATCGAAATCGATGCGGGCCGTAAAGACGAACCGGTCAGCCCCGGCTCCTCCGATCAGCATGTCTGCCCCGGCACCGCCATTCAGCAGATCGTCCCCCTCGCCTCCGTCAAGCCGGTCATTGCCGATGCCCCCGATCAGTTGGTCGTTGCCCTGATCGCCGAAGAGCGTATCGGCGCCTTCGGCGCCATTGAGCACATCGTCGCCCTGGCCGCCGCCAGCGACGTCGTTCCCCGCGCCGGCGGTCAGAAAATCGTTCCCGAGTTGGCCGTACAGCCGATCATTACCGCCAAAGGCCAGGATGACGTCATCGCCATCTCCGGACATCAGCAGGTTGTGACCGCCGAGAGCCCAGATGGTGTCGTTACCGCTGCCGCCCATGACCGTGTCATTACCGGAATCAGCGATCACGAAATCAGCACCGGCGCCGGCATCCATCCAGTCATTGCCGCCGCCACCGCGGATCGTGTCGTTGCCCTCGTTCCCATACAGCCTGTCATTCCCGCTTTCGCCCATCAGCGAATCCTGGCCCGTCGCGCCATAGAGCGTGTCATCGCCTGCACCGCCCCGCATGATATCGTCGCCGCCGTGCCCCGAGATGAGATCGCGGCCGTCCTGGCCGTCCAGAGAATCATTGCCGGCCATGCCAAGCAGCCGGTCATCGCCCTCCTGGCCGATCAGCGTATCGTTTTCACTGCCGCCGTTCAGGGTATCGTTTCCCGAACCGCCAAGGAGCACATCTTCGCCCCCCCCGCTTTCAAGCAGGTCATGGCCCGAGCCCGCGACCAGCACGTCGCGGCCGCTTCCGGAAATCAGCCGATCATTGCCTGCTCCGGAAATCAGGCGGTTGTTGCCGTTGCCGCCATGCAGGTAGTCATTGCCACCGCCTGTGACGAGCACGTCGTTGCCCTCGCCGCCCCACAGCGTGTTGCGACCGATGAAATCCTGCAAGCGATCATTCCCGTTCCCGCCGATCAGGGTGTCGTTTCCCGCATCACCCAGCAAAATGTCGTTCCCGGTGCCGCCGTCCAGAACGTCGTTGCCATTGCCCCCAGAGATGTAGTCGTCGCCGTTATCGCCGCGCAGGGCATCAATGTCGTCGCCGCCGAACAGGGTGTCGTTTCCGCCGCCGCCGCTCATGCTGTCCCGCCCGGCACCACCGCTGACCAGATCGTTCCCGGTGCTGCCATCCATCTTGTCATTGCCGGTATTTCCAATCAGCGTGTCATTGCCATCGCCGCCATTCAGCAGGTCGTTCCCGCTGCCCGTCAGAAGCAGGTCGTTGCCGTTCCCGCCCCAAAGCGTGTTGTTGCCGCTCTTGTCCAGCATGCGGTCGTCGCCGATATCGCCTTGCAGCAGGTCGTTGCCGCCGTCGCCCAGCAGCGTGTCGTTGCCCGCGCCGCCATTCAGCCCGTCATTGCCGCCCCCGCCCGAGAGCAGATCGTTCCCGTCATGGGCGCGGAGTATGTCGTCCCCGTCTTCGCCGCGCAGCGTGTCGTTCCCTGCGCCGCCCGCGATGGTATCTTTACCGGTGCCGCCTAGCAGACTGTCGTCCCCGTCGCGTCCCAGCAGCAGATCGTTGCCCCCCCCGCCCGAGATGGAGGAGCCGTAGCGGCTGGCGGTCAGGCTTTCCGACTTTGCGGTGCCGACGATTCTCGTGCGCATGTCAGGCGGATCGTAATGGGCGACCGGAAACAGCGCGTTGTCGAAATAGCTGGCCTGCAATGGCGTCTGGTCGTTGGTCCTGATCCAGATGATGCTGTTGCCGAAATAGATCTTGATGCCGTTGTTGATCGGCTTGAAGACCACCTGCCCAAGCGAGCGGATCATCCCCAGCAGCGACAGGTCAAGCTGATCGACGCCGGGCGTGAAGTCCAGAATATCGATGCGGCCATTGACCTCGCGCGGGACGAAGGTGTCGGCGCCGTCGCCGCCTGTCATGCGCAGGGCGGTGCTGCCCGCGATCAGCACGTCGTCGCCCGCATCGCCGAACATCTCGGTCGTGCCGGCGCTGGCCTGGATCATGTCATTGCCGTCGGTGCCGCGCTGCACGCCCGCGCCGACCACCTGCGTGATCCCGATTGTCCCCGGGTCAAAGACGAATTGCGTGATGCCGCTTTCCGTCTGCGAGGCGACGAACAGCACGATCTGCCCGTCGATCACCTTCACTGACAGGGCCGAGACATCGGCCAGCGCCCGTTCGTCGGTGTCGGCGAGCGTCGCGAGGAGCAGAAGCTTGCCCTCGGGCGTCATGGTGAAGACGCTGATCCCGTCATCGCCGCCGCCGGCAAAGATGAAGGGGCGGCCGTCGATGGTCACCGAATCCAGCGCCGTCACGCCGCGGAAGCGGGTGGTCAGCTCATCGATGATATGATCGACCGGCTGCAATTCGCCCGAATAGGTCAGCCGCAACGTCGTCAGCGACGAGCTTTGCGCCGAGCCGACGATGACATAGGTGACGCTGCCGACCATGATCGAGGTCAGATGCGTGGGCTGGTTCAGCCCCAGCCCGCGGTCGGCCCACAGCATCGTCGCGCCTCCGGCGGTGCCATCGGCATTCAGCATCTGCGCGGCGACGTAATTCCCCAGTGCCGAGACCGAGACCATGTAGTTGCGGTCGCCCAGCGTGACCACCTGCATGTCGCTGATCTCGGTCCCGCGCATGCCGTCGCCCCAGGGCAGTTGCGACCGCGCGACGAAACTGATCGCGCCATTCTCGCCGACCCGCCAGGTGTCGAACGAGGTCTGGCCATTGCGTGCGGAATACAGGAACTGTCCGCGCGGCGTCTCGAAATCGCCCAGCAGGATGACGTCGCCGGGCAGCCGGTTCGGGCCCTGCAACTGGACGGTGACGCCAAAGCCGCCCTGATTGTTCAACTGCGCGCCGATCCCCATGCCATTGATCAGCCCCGCACTGAAAAGCGCCGGGCCGCCCGCCAGATCGACCAGCGCCACCTGCGGATCGCCCACATATCCCAGCATGCTGGCATAGGGGCGGCTGTCGATCATGCTGATCGGCTGCGTCGGGGCGCCGATCTGATAGGCGGCGAAACCGCCGCCGACATGGGTCACGCTGTAAAGGGTAAAGCCCGACTGCCCCGCGCGGATCTGCAGGTCGGTAATATTGGTCACGAAGCTGAGCGCAGGACCAAGATATGTCGCGACGTGGCTATAGCGGAGCATGGGATCTGATCGCAGTTGTTCGCAAGTTCCCTGGCAGGGTTACGGGCGGGGCCTTAACAAAGCCCTACCCCGCGGGTCCTGCCCAGCCCCTATTCCCGACGCATTTTAGCGGTAAGGACCGCGTGGCCGACCCCTGCGCGGTGCTTGCTCCCGGCCCCGAGTTCCTTCATACGCAGGGACATAAAACCAACCCGGTTGAGACAGATGCAGATAGAAAAGACCCCGCTGCCCGGCGTGCTGGTGCTGGTGCCGAAGCGTATCGGCGATGCCCGTGGCTTTTTCTCGGAAAGCTGGAATCGCCGGACATTACAGGCCGCCGGGCTGGAATTGCCGGAATTCGTGCAGGACAACCACTCGATGTCGGCGGTGGCCGGCACGCTGCGCGGGCTGCATTTCCAGTCGCCGCCGCATGCGCAGGGCAAGCTTGTGCGCTGCGGACGTGGCCGGCTGTTCGATGTCGCCGTCGATATCCGCAAGGGCAGCCCGACCTATGGTCAGTGGTTCGGGGCCGAACTATCCTTTGAAAACGCCCGCCAGCTTTGGATTCCGGCCGGTTTTCTGCACGGTTTCATGACCCGCGAACCCGATACGGAAATTGTTTACAAATGTACTGACCATTACGCCCCCGAATGTGATGGCGGCGTCGCCTGGGACAGTGTCGGCATCGACTGGGGCGGGCAGGGCCAGCCGGTCCTGTCGGCCAAGGATGCCGCCGCGCCCGCGCTGGCCGATTTCGACAGCCCCTTCACCTATGCGGGTCCTTTTGAATACGAGGCACGGTCATGAAGATACTGGTAACGGGCG
The DNA here is from genome assembly GCA_046348875.1 of Paracoccus sp. (in: a-proteobacteria). GTDB lineage: Bacteria > Pseudomonadota > Alphaproteobacteria > Rhodobacterales > Rhodobacteraceae > Paracoccus. The sequence continues at coordinate 6,751 of JAXMDJ010000024.1, read as the reverse complement.
GCGCGGGGTTCATCGGTTCGGCCGTGGTGCGGCTGGCCGTGCGCCGCGGGCATGAGGTCGTCAACCTTGACGCCCTGACCTATGCGGCGAACCCCGAAAACGTCGCCTCGGTCTCGAACAGCCCGCTTTACCACTTTGAGCAGGCCGATATCCGCGACCGCGAGGCGCTGGACCGCGTGCTGGACCAGCACAAGCCCGACGCGATCATGCATCTGGCCGCCGAAAGCCATGTCGACCGCTCGATCGACGGGCCGGGCGATTTCATCGAAACCAATATCACCGGCACCTACAACCTGCTTGAGGCCGCGCGCGCCTATTGGACCCGGCAGGGCAAGCCTGAAGGTTTCCGTTTCCATCACATCTCGACTGACGAGGTCTTCGGCTCGCTGGGCGATACCGGCCAGTTCACCGAGGAAACCCCCTACGACCCGCGCAGCCCCTATTCCGCCAGCAAGGCGGCGTCGGATCATCTGGTGCGCGCCTGGCACGAAACCTATGGCCTGCCGGTGGTACTGACCAACTGTTCGAACAATTACGGGCCGTTCCACTTTCCCGAAAAGCTTGTGCCGGTGGTGATCCTGAATGCGCTGCATGGCCGCCCTATCCCGGTCTATGGCGATGGCGGCAACGTCCGCGACTGGCTTTACGTCGAGGATCACGCCGACGCGCTGCTGCTGGTGCTGGAAAAGGGCGAGCTGGGCCGCAGCTACAACATCGGCGGCGAGAACGAGGCGAAGAATATCGACCTTGTCCGCACGATCTGCGCCGAGATGGACCGCCTGCGCCCCGGAAATGCCCCGCATGAGCGGCTGATCACCTTCGTCACCGACCGTCCCGGCCACGACCGCCGCTATGCGATCGACCCCGATCGCATCCGCAACGAACTGGGCTGGCGCCCCTCGGTCACGGTCGAGGAGGGGCTGCGCCGCACCGTCGAATGGTATCTGGACAACGAAGACTGGTGGCGCCCGCTGCTGACCCGCGCCGGCGTCGGCGAACGGCTGGGCAAGGCATGAGGGGCCTTCTGGTCTTTGGCCGGAGCGGGCAGGTCGCGACCGAGCTTGGCCGCCTTGCGCCCGATGCGCGCTTTCTTGGCCGCGACGTGGCCGACCTGACCGACGCCGCCGCCTGCGCCGCGCTGATCCGCGATTCGGGCTGTGCGGCGGTGATCAACGCCGCCGCCCATACGGCGGTCGACCGCGCCGAATCCGAACCCGATCTGGCCCGCGCCATCAATGCCGCCGCGCCAGCCGCCATGGCCGCCGCCTGCGCGGCGCTGGACGTGCCTTTCGTCCATATCTCGACCGATTATGTCTTTGACGGCGCGGGCGATCGGCCCCGGGTGGAAACCGATCCGACCGGCCCCTTGGGCGTCTATGGCGCGACAAAGCTGGCCGGAGAGCAGGGCATCGCCGCCGCCGGCGGCCAATGGGCGGTCCTGCGCACGTCCTGGGTATTTTCCGCCCATGGCGCGAATTTCGTGAAGACCATGCTGCGGCTGGGCGCCGAACGCGAGGAACTGCGCGTCGTTGCCGACCAGCATGGCGGCCCGACCCCCGCAGCCGACATTGCCGCCGCCTGCCTGACCATGGTGCGGGCGATGCAGGCTGACGCCTCGCGCGGCGGCATCTATCATTTTTCCGGCGCGCCCGACACGACATGGGCCGGTTTTGCGCGCGAGATCATGGCGCAGGCCGGGCTTGCCTGCCGGATCGCCGATATTGCAAGTTCGGACTATCCCACCCCGGCGCGGCGCCCGGCGAATTCGCGCCTGGACTGCGCCGCCATCGGCCGTGATTTCGGCATTGCGCGCCCCGACTGGCGGGCCGGCCTTGCCAAAGTGTTGTTGGAGCTGAAGCCATGACCAATCCTGCAATGACCTCGACCAGCGCGGCGGCCAGCGCGACCGGGCGCAAGGGCATCATCCTTGCCGGCGGCTCGGGAACGCGGCTTTATCCGATCACCATGGGCGTCTCGAAGCAGCTTTTGCCGATCTATGACAAGCCGATGATCTATTACCCGATCTCGGTCCTGATGCTGTCGGGCATCCGCGACATCGCCATCATCACCACCCCCGAGGATCAGGACCAGTTCCGCCGCCTGCTGGGCGACGGCGCGCAATGGGGGCTGCGCTTTGAATATATCGTCCAGCCCTCGCCCGACGGGCTGGCGCAGGCCTATATCCTGGCCGAGGATTTTCTGGCCGGCGCGCCTTCGGCCATGGTGCTGGGCGACAATATCTTCTTTGGCCACGGCCTGCCGCAACTGCTGGGCGCGGCCGACCTGCGGGCGCAGGGCGGCACGGTTTTCGGCTATCGCGTGGCCGACCCAGAACGTTACGGTGTCGTGGCCTTCGACAGCGACGGCACGGTGAACGCGATCATCGAAAAACCGGAAAAGCCGCCATCGGATTACGCCGTGACCGGCCTTTACTTCCTTGATGGCACGGCGCCCGAACGCGCCCGGCAGGTCAAGCCCTCGGCGCGCGGCGAGCTGGAAATCACCACGCTGCTGGAAACCTATCTGCATGACGGCCAGTTGACGGTCGAGCGGATGGGCCGCGGTTTCGCCTGGCTCGATACCGGCACCCATGCCAGCCTGCTGGATGCGGGGAACTTCGTCCGCACGCTGGAACAGCGGCAGGGCCTGCAAACCGGTTGCCCCGACGAGATCGCCTATGATCAGGGCTGGATCGATGCCGACGCGCTGCGCGAGCGGGCGCGGAAATTCGCCAAGAACGATTACGGCCGCTATCTGGCCCGGCTTCTGGGCTGACATCGGGTCGTTCCCCCTGCAGCGTCCCCCTGTCACCCTTCAAGTCCCTTTGCGCAGCCGCCCGGCCAGCGCGGCTGCCAGCACTGCGGCCGTCCCCATCCGGGTCTGCCGGTAAAGCCCCATCGCCCGCATGTCCCGCAAGGCCTTGGGCCCGGATGCCAGAATGACCTGCCCGAAACCCTGCAACAACGCCCGGTTTTCGGGCAGCATCAGCCCGGCGACAGGCTCCAGCGCCTGCTGGTTCCGCGCCAGCCAACCCGCAAAGCTGCCATCGAACAGCATCGAGACCCGCGCCGCCTTTGCCCGCGTGGTGTCGTTGCGACCCATGACATTGTCGGGATGCTGCCGGTAAAGCAGCACCTGCGCCGTGTCGCGCTTGATCGCGGCCCCCGCAGCGGACAGCAGCTGATAGGCCCACCAGTCATGCGACACGACATTCGCCGCATCGGCCGCCGGCGCCGCCGCTTGCAGCAACCTCAACGCGGCTGAATTCATCAGGATGGTGTTGCCCGGCAGGCAGGCCTGGATCAGCGCATTGCGAAAGGTGAAGGGGCCGGGAAAGGCCGGCGCTGGCGTGATCGGTATCAGGTTTTCGTCGCAGATCGTCGTCCGGGCGGCATAGATCGCGGGCCCGCGCTGCCCCGACAGAAACGCGATTCCCCGCGCCAGCCGGTCCGGCAGCCAGGCGTCGTCCTGATCCGAATAGGCCAGCCAGCCATCGGGGTCAGCGCGGCGCGTCAGGTGCAGGAAGTTCCGCGTCGCACCCTGCCGGGGCCCATCGATCAGCTCGACCTGGCCCGGTTCATAGCAGCGCGCGAAGTCGCTGACGATCTGGCGCGTCTCATCCGTCGAGCCATCGTCCGAGACGACCAGCCGCCAGTTCGTCGCGCTTTGCCGGCCGATGCTTTCAAGCTGCGGGCGGATGAAGCGCGCGCCATTATAGCTGGCCATGGCGATGGTGATTGGCGGGTGCAAACTGGTCTCCGTCCGGCCTCTGGTCCGAGGCCGCCCCTTATACGCTTCGCTTCGGTTCGGCCAGCGAAAGCTATTGCTCTTGCCGGCCGATATCCTCGATCAGGACGCGCTGGACATCCGTGCCCGCCGCCCGTTGCCCGGCAGCCTGCAAGGAATTGCGCAGCCGGTTCAGGCTGGTTTCAGCGGTGAAGTTGCCGTCGAAGCCACCGGTATTGGCCTCGATCATCAAGGCGCCCAGCAGGGCGTCGCGCAGCTTTGCCTCTTGCGCCTCGATCTTGGGGCGGGCTTCTGCCGGCATCTCGATGCTGAGCGACAGGACCATGACCGCAGTCGAAGAGCCGTTGCGGATGATCGGGACGAAGAACTGGTTCGGGAACTTGAACCAGTCAAGTTCGCCGCCCTCGGCCGCGGCCTTGGCGTCGGATCCGCCCTTGCCGCCTTCGCCCTTGCCGTCTTTGGCTGCTGTCTTTGTTTCCTCAGTGCCCGTCGCGCCCTCAGCTTCGGTGCTTGCGGCGCCCTCTTCGGCCGACAGGGTCTTTTCATCGGTCTTGGGGGCATTCAGCAGGTCGCCGCCGACCGCGCCGCCCACGAAGCCAAGAACCGGCAGGATGAACAGCAAAAGTTTCTTGACCATTGCCAGCCCTCAATACGGAAGAATGATATCGGCGACCTGCTGGCCATAGCGCGGCTGCTGGACGTCGGTAATCTGCCCGCGGCCACCATACGAGATGCGCGCACCCGCGATGCGGTCATAGGCGATCTCGTTCCTGCGATCGATGTCCGAGGGGCGCACGAAGCCGCTGACGGTCAGTTCGCGCACCTCATAGTTCACGCGGACCTCTTGCGTGCCCTGGATGCGCAGGACGCCGTTGGGCAGGCGGTCGACGACCGTGGCGGCGACGCGCAGCGTCAGCTTGTCCCGGCGCGAGATGTTCCCGCTGCCCTTGTAGGTCGATGAGCCCTTGGCCTCGGCCAGCGGATCGACGCCGGCGCCCTCGGGCAGGACATCGCCCAGCCGCTGCGGCAGGCCGATCATCTGCGGAATGGCGACCTTGTCGGCCGAACTGCGCGACCGGCCCGAACTGTTCTGCATTTCGGCCTTGTCGTCGATTTCGATCACGACGGTCAGGATATCGCCGCGATTGCCGGCGCGGCGATCCGCCACCAGCGAGTTCTGCGCCGTCGTCCACAGCGACGCGGCGCTGTCGGGGCGGTTGGGCAATTCATCCATGCCATAGCCGGAAGCGCTCATGGCCTGGAATTCGACGCTGCTTTCGGGTTCGGTCAGGTCGGGCTTCTGGCCGATCTGGGTCACCCGCCCGCAGGCGGACATGGTCAGCATGATCGACATGGTCAGGATGGCCGTGCGGGTATTGACGGGCATGATCCGGGGCATCTTGCGTTCCTTCAGAATTGTTCGACGACGACCGTTCCGTCCGGCGCAACGCGCCCCGAAACCGTCACGCGCGAGGCGGTGTTCATCACGCGGATGGTCTGGCCGACGCTGCCGGCGGACAGGGCGCGGCCCTCGGCCTCGATCCGCAGGGCCGATTTTTCATAGGCCAGCGTCACCATCTGGTTGCGGGTGACGACCTGGGGGGCGGTCAGGAACGATGCCTCGATCCGCCGGCCTTCATAGACAATGACCCGCAGCTGCTGGCCGATCACCTGCGCGACGTCGTTCGGGGCGCCTTCGCCCTCGGCCGACAGGGTGACGTCGGTCGGCATGATGATCGTGCCGGCCGGCAGGGTGCGCTGCGCGACGACCGAACCGGCGGTGGCGCAGGTCGGAAGCAGGGCAAGGGCCAGAACCAGGGCTTTCATCAGCGCACCTGCACCGTGGTGCCCAGCATCTGGTCGGCGGCAGTGATGACCTTGGAATTCAGCTCATAGCCGCGCTGCGCCTTGATCAATTCGGCGACCTCGCGCACCGGATCGACCGAGCTTTCCTCAAGATAGCCGGCGCGGATGGTGCCCAGGCCCTCTTCGCCCGGCGAGGCGACCTGCGGCGCGCCCGAGGCGGTGGTTTCCAGAAACAGGTTCGATCCGATCGCCTCAAGGCCCTTTTCGTTGACGAAATTCGCCAGCGTGATCTGGCCAAGGTTTTCCGGTTCGACCCGGTCGTTGAAATAGGCGAAGACCTCGCCATTGGCGTTGATGGCGATGCTGCGCGCGTCCTGCGGGATGGTGATGTCGGGGACCAGCGGATAGCCGTCCGAGGTGACGACCTGCCCCTCGGCCGAACGCTTCAGGCTGCCGTCGCGGGTATAGGCCGAGACGCCGGAAGGCAGCGTCACCTCAAGATAGCCTTGTCCGTCGATGGCCACATCCAGATCGCCATTGGTCTGGCTGAGCGTGCCTTGCCCCAGCATCACCGTCACTGCGGCGGGTCGCACGCCCAGGCCAAGCTGCACGCCGGCGGGGACCATGGCGCCGTTCGTGGCGGTCAGCGTTCCGGGGCGGGTGGCCTGCTGGTATTGCAGGTCGGCGAATTCGGCGCGGCGCGGGTTGTAGCCGGTCGTCGACATGTTGGCGAGGTTGTTTGAAATGACCTCGACGCGCATCTGCTGCGCGCTCATGCCGGTCGCTGCGATCTGAAGTGCTCTCATGTTCTGTCCTTTCACCGTGTCAGCGAGGTGATGGTCATGCGGATGCGCTGGTCTTCCTGTTCAAGGAAGCTTTGGCCAAGTTCGTAGGCGCGCTGGACCTCGACCATGCGCGCGACCTCCAGCACCGGGTCGACGTTCGAATCCTCCAGGAAGCCCTGGCGGATCGTGGGTTCGTCCATTGGCTCGACCGCGCCGCCCGGATCGAACAGCGTGCCCGTTTCGTGTTGCAGGCGCGCGGGATCGGGGCTTTCAAAGACGCCGATGCGCCCGATCGGCGCGCCATCGGCCGAGATGGTCCCGTCGGTGCCGATGCCGACGCTTCTGGCGGTGGGCGGAATGACGATCGGTGCCTGCCCCTCGTCCAGCAACTGATAGCCGTCAGGGTTGACCAG
>JAXMDJ010000023.1:0-61803 GCA_046348875.1 Paracoccus sp. (in: a-proteobacteria) | reverse complement strand
TGACGACATCTCGGCCCCCGGCCAATGCGTCGCCGCGCTCGACCTCTGCACGGGAGTGCCCGCGAACAAGAAGACCCAGCACCTGGAACCCGGCGCCGGCCATTACGGCATCTTCGCCGGCAAAAGCTGGCGCCTGAACATCCGCCCGCTTGTCCTTGATTTCATGGACGAAGCCGCGAACCCGTCGGCGCCCGCGCGCCGCCGCCGCCGCGGTCCTAGGCCGGTGGACCTCAACGCCACCCCCAGCACCACCCAGCCCACCGATCTCGACGGCAAGATCGCCGTCTGATCCCCGCCGGGCGATAACCAAAAGGCGCGGCCCCAAAGCCGCGCCTTTCGCATGTCACAGCCGCGCCAGCACCTCGTCCACCGTCGCCACGATCAGCCCCAGACATTCATCGGTCGAGAAACGGTGATCGGCGCCCTTGACCAGCAACAGCCGCATATCCTCGCCCGAGGCATGGGCCAGCAGGTCCGTCGCCCAGCCGACCGGCACCTCCGCATCGGCAGTCCCCTGCAAAAAACGCACCGGAAAGGGCAGATGCAGCGGCGCCGTCATCACCAGATGGTTGCGCCCGTCCTCGATCAGCTTGCGGGTGATGGGATAGGGCTCGCCGTAATCGCTGGGCCGCAACAGCCGCCCCTCGCGCTTCAGCTTGGCGCGCTCCAGCTCGGAAAACCCGGCCCAGAAGCCGCGCTCGGTAAAATCGGGCGCGGCGGCGACAGTGACCAGCCCCCCCACCCGCTCGGGGAAAGCCCGCGCCAGCAGCAGGCTGATCCAGCCGCCCATGGACGACCCGACCAGCACCTGCGGCCCCTCGGTCAGCGCATCGATGGCGACCGCCGCATCCGCCAGCCAGTCGCCGATGCAGCCAGCCTCGAAACTGCCATCCGACTCGCCATGCCCGGAATAGTCAAAGCGCAGGAACGCCCGCCCCCCGGCGCGCGCCCATTCCTCAAGAAACACGGCCTTGGTGCCCTGCATGTCGGACCGGAACCCGCCCAGAAAGACGACACCCGGCCCCTGCCCGTCGATCCGGTTATAGGCGATCCGCCCCTTTGGCCCGTCAAGAAACTCTGTCATTCATCCATGCCCAAATATCCTGCGGGGGAGTCGCGCAGCGCGCGACGGGGGCGCAAAGCCCCCTCTATTCCCTAGCCGCATTGACATTCTGCGGCAATCCGTTCACATCGACCGCCGCATATAACCCGCAACCGGGCGTTCCGTGGGCGCCAAACCGACGAGGAGGACACCGATGTCCCAGATCTCCCTCACATTCCCTGATGGCAATTCGCGCGACTATCCCGCCGGCATCACCGCCGCCGAGGTCGCCGCCTCCATCGCCCCCAGCCTCGCCAAGAACGCGATCTCGGCCAGCCTCGACGGCGCGCATATCGACCTGCAATGGCCGATCGACGCCTCGGGCAGCATCGCCATCAACACGATGAAGGACAGCGCCCCGGCGCTGGAGCTGATCCGCCACGACCTCGCCCATATCATGGCCCGCGCCGTGCAGGACCTCTGGCCCGACGTCAAGGTGACCATCGGCCCGGTGCGCGATTACGGCTGGTTTTACGACTTCGACCGCGCCGAACCCTTCACGCCCGAGGATCTGGGCGCCATCGAGACGCGCATGAAGCAGATCATCGCCGCCCGCGACCCGGTCCGCACCGAGGTCTGGGACCGCGCCCGCGCCCGCGCCCATTACCAGGCTGCGAACGAACCCTTCAAGGTGGAACTCATCGACCGCATCCCCGGGGATGAGCCGATCCGCATGTATTGGCACGGCGACTGGCAGGACCTCTGCCGCGGCCCGCATCTGCAAAATACCGGCCAGGTTCCCGCCGACGCCTTCAAGCTGACGCATGTCGCCGGCGCCTACTGGCTGGGCGACGCCTCGCGGCCGATGCTGCAACGCATCTACGGCGTCGCGTTCAGAAACCGCGACGACCTCAAGGCGCACCTGACCATGCTGGAGGAGGCCGCGAAACGCGACCACCGCAAGCTCGGCCGGGAAATGGAGCTCTTCCACTTCCAGGAAGAGGCCCCCGGCATGGTCTTCTGGCACCCCAACGGCTGGTCGATCTACCGCGAACTTGAGGCCTATATGCGCCGCCGCCTGATCCGCGCCGATTACAAGGAAATCAAGACACCGCAGGTCGTCGACCGGGTGCTCTGGGAAAAATCCGGCCATTGGGAAGCCTATCGCGAGAACATGTTCATCGTCGAGGTGGACGAGGAAGGCGCCAAGGAAAAGCGCGTCAACGCGCTGAAACCGATGAACTGCCCCTGCCATGTCCAGGTCTACAATCAGGGCATCAAGTCCTATCGCGACCTGCCGCTCAGGCTGGCCGAATTCGGCTCCTGCCACCGCTATGAACCTTCGGGCTCGATGCACGGGCTGATGCGGGTGCGCGGCTTCGTGCAGGACGACGCGCATATCTTCTGCACCGAAAACCAGATCGAGGCCGAATGCGCCGGCTTCATCGGCCTGCTCTCCTCGGTCTATCGCGATCTCGGCTTCGAGAAATTCGACATCAAGCTGTCGACGCGCCCCGATATCCGCGTCGGCTCGGACGAGATCTGGGACAAGGCCGAATCGGCACTGTCCTCGGCCATCGCGCATCTCGGCCTGCCCTATGAGGTCAATCCCGGCGACGGCGCCTTCTACGGTCCGAAACTGGACTTCAAGCTGACGGATGCCATCGGCCGCGAATGGCAATGCGGCACCTTCCAGTGCGACTTCAACCTGCCGCAGCGGCTCGATGCCGAATATGTCGGCGAGGATGGCGCGAAGCACCAGCCGGTCATGCTGCATCGCGCGGTCCTGGGCAGCTTTGAGCGCTTCATCGGCATCCTGATCGAGAACTATGCCGGCAAGATGCCGCTGTGGCTGGCGCCGCGGCAGGTCGTGGTGGCCTCGATCGTCTCGGGCGCCGACGACTATGTCCACGAGGTCGTCGCCGCCCTGCGTGCCGCCGGCCTGCGCGCCGAAGCCGACACCCGCAACGAAAAGATCAATTACAAGGTGCGGGAGCATTCGGTCGGCAAGGTCCCGGTCATCATGGCCGTCGGCATGAAAGAGGTCGAGGACCGCTCGGTCTCGATCCGGCGCCTCGACCGACAGGGAAGCGAAAGCCAAACCCTTGACGAGGCAATCGGATCCCTGCGCGCCGAGGCCACGCCCCCGGATTTGCGCCGGGCCTGAAACTCGGGAAAACCAGCAATTATTCGCCGAAACGTCGCAAATGCTGACCTTACGTCAACTTTTGCGGCGCTTTGCCGCTTGCGTTTTTTAACGAATCGTTCATCTTCACCCGGGCGTGAGCACGACTTTCTACCGCCTCCCTTCACGGGGCAGCCGGACTTGACGGGAAAGGGCTGCACGGCCCGGGCGCATTTCGCCCCGGGATTACTTGAAGGAGAGACGGTATGGCTACCGGCACCGTAAAATGGTTCAACGCCACCAAAGGCTATGGCTTCATTGCGCCCGATGATGGCGGCAAGGACGTCTTCGTCCACATCTCGGCGGTTGAACGCGCTGGCCTGACCGGCCTGAACGACAACCAGAAGATCGCTTATGAGCTGCAATCGGGCCGCGACGGCCGCAACTCGGCCTCGGATCTGAAACTGCTCTGATCCGCGATCTTTGGAATATTGAAACGGCCCGCCCCGTCGCGGGCCGTTTTCATTTGCCGGGTGCGGATCGGCAAAGAGGGCGCATCGAACGCCCACACGCTCCTCTGTCGCCGGCTTCTTTCATGTCAAAATATCCTGCGGGGGAGTCGCGCATCGCGCGACGGGGGCGCAAAGCCCCCTTCTTTCTTCCGGCCAGCCCTGCCGCCTAGCGCAGCCCCATATCCGCCAGCGCCCGCGCGATCTCGGCGGGCAGGTCGGGTTCGGTCTCGCGCCCCTGCGGCAGGTCGGGCGGCGCATCGCCGCCGGCCAGATAGCGCCAGCCCTGGAACGGCCGGCGCGGCACCGCGGCCACGCGCACCAGTCCCGGCTCAAGGATCAGCGCGCAGCGGCGGATGCCGTCCTCGCCCAGAACCTCCTCAAGCCCGATCAGCCGCTGACGGGCCTGCATCACGCCCTTGAACACCCAATAGATCGAGCCGCCGTCCAGCAGCTCGGCCTCGCGCTTGGGCCACATGCGCGTGACATGCCGGGCCGGGGCGCCGCGATACCGCTGGGCCTGCCAGGCGTCCAGTTCGGCCGGGTCGTCGCAGCCGACGCAAAGTTTCATCAGGTTCAGGGATGCGCTCATAGGCCTGATATAGCTCAGCCGGCGCCGGGTGCAACCGCGCGGGGTTGAGTCTTTCGGATCGCGGGGCTAGCTCCGGACAAGAGCTTCCGGAAAGCACCGAAAACCCATTATGTCCGAATCGATTCCCCGCACCGCCGGCAGGCAACCCCTGCCAGAATTCATCGCGATGCTGGCCCTGATCTTCGCGGTCGTCGCCTTTTCCATCGATTCGATGCTGCCGGCGCTGCCGCAGATCGCGGCCGAACTTTCCCCCCGAAACGTCAACCGCGCGCAACTGGTGCTGACGGCATTCGTGGGCGGCATGGGGCTGGGGCTGCTGCTGGCGGGACCGCTGTCGGACGCGCTGGGGCGCAAGCCGGTCATCATCGCGGGCTTCAGCATCTATGCGCTGGCGGCGATCGCCGCCGTCTTTGCCGACTCGCTTGAGCTTCTGCTGGCGGCGCGCGTCGTGCAGGGTCTGGGTGCGGCCGCCCCCCGCATCGTGTCGCTGGCATTGGTGCGCGACCTTTATCAGGGCCGCGAGATGGCGCGGATCACCAGCTTCGCGATGATGATCTTCATCCTGGTTCCGGCGGTCGCGCCCTCTATCGGGGCGGTCATCATCCATTTCGTCGGCTGGCGCGGGGTTTTCGGCGCATTCGTGGTCCTGGCGGCGGTGGGCAGCCTGTGGCTGGGGCTGCGCCAGGCGGAGACGCTGCCGCCCGCGTCCCGGCGTCCGCTGACGCCGCGCAGCTTTGCCGCCTCGGCGCGCGAGGTTCTTTCCAACCGGCAGGTGCAGCTCATCACCGTGGTGATCACGCTGGGCTTCGGCCAGATGTTCGCGCTGCTGAGTTCGGCGCAGCAGCTTTTCGTCGAGACCTATCGCACCGGCGACAATTTCCCGCTGTGGTTCGCGGCCATGGCGCTGCTCTCTGGCACCGGCACGGCGCTGAACGCGCGCTATGTCATGCGGCTGGGGATGCGCAGGATCGTCGCCTCGGCCTACCGGATGCAGGTGGTGGTGTCGGGGGTGATGGCGGTGCTGGTCTTTTGCGACCTGCTGCCCGAGGCGCTGCGCTTTCCGGCCTTCTTCCTGTGGGCGGTCAGCGTCTTTTTCATGGCCGGGGTGACCTTTGGCAACCTCAACGCCATGGCCCTGCAAAGCATGGGGCATGTGGCGGGGATGGCGGCCTCGGTCGTGGCGGCGGTCTCGACCATCGGGGCGGTGCTGATCGCGGCGCCGGTCGGGCTGGCCTATGACGGCACTGCCCGCCCGATCATCATTGCGACGCTGGTCTGTTCCAGCCTGGCGCTGTGGCTGATGCGCCGCATCCACGAGACCTGAGCGGCGGCCTGTGCGGCCTCAGCCGCATTCGGAATAGCCGCAGCTCGGGCAGGTCTTGCAGCCCTCGATCATCATCAGCCCGTATTGCCCGCAGGACGGGCAGACCGGCCCCGCCGGGCGTTCGCCGATGACGGCGATCTCGGCATGGGGGTCGGATTTCAGCCCCATCCCCTCGCCCGCCAGAAAGCCGGTGGCGACCATGTGACGCTCGATCACGCCGCCGATGGCCGCAAGGATCGAGGGCACATAGCGCCCCTCGATCCAGGCGCCGCCGCGCGGATCGAAGACCGCCTTCAGTTCCTCGACCACGAAGCTGACATCGCCGCCGCGCCGGAACACCGCCGAGATCATCCGCGTCAGCGCCACCGTCCAGGCGAAATGCTCCATGTTCTTCGAGTTGATGAAGACCTCGAACGGGCGGCGCTGGCCGTCCTGCACGATGTCGTTGATGGTGATGTAGATGGCATGTTCGCTGCCGGGGAATTTCAGCTTGTAGGTCGCGCCCTCCAGCGTGGCGGGACGGTCCAGCGGCTCGGTCAGCGAGGGGGCGCCGGGCGTCAGCGCGGGCCTCTCGGCAACCGAAAGCACGCTGCCTGTCACCGCGTTCGGGCGATAGGTGGTGCAGCCCTTGCAGCCCAGATCCCAGGCCGCCAGATAGACGTCCTTGAAATCGTCAAAGCCGATATCCTCGGGGCAGTTGATGGTCTTGGAGATCGAGCTGTCCACCCATTCCTGCGCCGCCGCCTGCATGGCGACATGGTCAAGCGGCGGCAGCGTCTGCGCGTCCACGAACCAGTCGGGCAAGGGCGCGTCGCCCTTGAGGTCGCGCCAGACGCGGACGGCGTGATCGACGACCTCTTCCTCGCGCCGGGTGCCGTCCTTTTGCAGCACCTTGCGGGTATAGGCATGGGCAAAGACCGGCTCGATCCCGGAACTGACATTGCCGGCGTAAAGGCTGATCGTGCCGGTCGGCGCGATACTGGTCAGCAGCGCATTGCGCATGCCGTCGCGCGCGACCGCCTGCCGCACGTCGTCATCCATCCGCCCCATGAAGCCCGAGGCAAGGAACGCATCCGCATCGAACAGCGGGAACGGCCCCTTTTCACGCGCAAGCCCGGCGCTGGCCAGATAGGCGGCGCGGGCGATGGCCTTCATCCAGTCCCGGGTCTGCGCGATGGCGTCGGGCGCACCATAACGCAGGCCCATCATCATCAGCGCATCGGCAAGCCCGGTCACGCCCAGGCCGATGCGGCGCTTGGCCTGCGCCTCAAGCGCCTGCTGGGGCAAGGGAAAGCGCGAGGCGTCAACGACATTGTCCATCATCCTGACCGCCACGCGCACCAGATCGTCCAGCGCCGCCATGTCCAGATGCGCGTCCGGGGTAAACGGCGCCTCGACCAGCCGCGCCAGGTTGATGCTGCCCAGCAGGCAGGCGCCATAGGGCGGCAGAGGCTGTTCGCCGCAGGGATTGGTGGCGGCGATGGTTTCGACATAGGCGAGGTTGTTCATCTGGTTGATGCGGTCGATGAAGATCACGCCCGGCTCGGCATAATCATAGGTCGCGCGCATGATCCGGTTCCACAGATCGCGCGCGGGCAGGCTGCGCCAGATGCGGCCATCGAATTGCAGGTCCCAGGACGCGTCGTCGCGCACCGCCCGCATGAAGGCGTCCGTGACCAGCACCGACAGGTTGAACATGCGCAGCCTTGCGCTGTCCTGCTTGGCGGCGATGAAGGCCTCGATATCGGGATGGTCGCAGCGCATGGTCGCCATCATCGCGCCGCGCCGTGCGCCCGCCGACATGATCGTGCGGCACATCGCGTCCCAGACATCCATGAACGACAGCGGCCCCGAGGCATCCGCTGCCACCCCATGGACCGGCGCGCCGCGCGGGCGGATCGTGCTGAAGTCATAGCCGATGCCGCCGCCCTGCTGCATGGTCAGCGCGGCCTCTTTCAGCGACTGGAAGATGCCCGCCATGCTGTCGGGAATGGTGCCCATGACAAAGCAGTTGAACAGCGTCACCTCGCGCCCGGTCCCCGCCCCGGCAAGGATGCGGCCGGCGGGCAGGAAACGGAAATCCTCAAGCGCGGCATAGAAGCGGTCCTCCCACGCGGCGGGATCGGCCTCCATGCGGGCCAGATCGCGGGCGACACGGCGCCAGCTATCTTCGACCGACAGGTCGATGGGCGTGCCATCGGCCAGCTTCAGCCGGTATTTGCTGTCCCAGATCTGTTCGGCGATGGCGGCTGCAAAGCGGGTCATGGTGCCTCCTCGGGCGCGGTCAGGGGCCAGGGACAACAGTAATCACCCGATCCGCCGGCGTGAAGCCCGCGCCGCGCGCAGGGCCCGATCACCGGCCCGCCGACTGCCCGGCCAGTTCGTCGATGACGCTTTGCCACAGGCTTGCGGGCTGGGCGCCGGTCACGGCATGGCTGTCGGCAACGATGAAGGTCGGGGCCGAATTGATGCCGCGCTCGCGGGCGTGCAGTTCGCGGCGCTGCACCTCGTCGCGGTCGGCGTCGGTGGCCAGCAGGCGACGGATCATTTCGGCCTTCATGCCGGATGCCGCACCGATTTCGGCCAGCACATCGGGGTTCGAGATATTCTTGCCCTCGCGCCAATAGGCCCGCATCAGGGCCGACATCACCGGGGTCTGCACGCCCTCAAGCCCGGCCCAATACAGCAGCCGGTGGGCATTGAGCGTGTTCGGCACCCGCTCGATCAGCGAGGGGTTGATCCACAGGCCCAGCCGTTCCGACGCCGCCATCACCGGGCGCATCACCTCGATGATCCCGGCCTCATTGCCGAATTTCATCTTCATGTAGGCGGTATAGGGCATGCCGGCGGGCGGCATCTGCGGGTCAAGGCGGAACGGCTGCCAATGGATCGCGAAGGGGTGGCCGGGGCGGCTTTCCAGCGCGCGGTCAAGTTCGGCCTTGCCGATCAGGCACCAAGGGCAGACCGGATCGGCGAAGATGTCGAGGCGGACCTGTCCGGTGGGCTCTGTCGTCATGGCGGCTCCTTCTTCATGGCCTTGGTCGTGCGGTGTACTATCATGGCATTGCCCGTGCGCGGCGTCGAGCCACCGGCTTTTGCCGGGCCGTGGTGGGTTTTTCACTGGTTTTCGCCCGCGTGCGCGCCTATTTCATGGCCAACCCAAGGGATGACGCCATGAAAGACCTGACCCCGACCGGCGCCGATGCGCTGATTGCGACGCTTGGCCAGCAGGCGCGCGCGGCCGCGATTGTTCTGGCCGAGGCCCCGGCCGAGCGCAAGAACGCCGCGCTGACCGCCGCCGCCGATGCGATCCTTGCCGCCGAGGCCGAGATCCTTGCCGCCAATGCCCGGGACATGGAGCGCGCCGCCGAAAGGGGGCTGTCGCCCGCGATGCTGGACCGGCTGCGGCTGGACGGCCCGCGCGTCCGCGCCATGGCCGAAGGCCTGCGCTCGGTCGCGGCGCAACCCGATCCGGTCGGCAGGGTGCTGGCGGAATGGGACCGCCCCAACGGGCTGCATATCCAGCGCGTCGCCACGCCGCTGGGCGTCATCGGCGTGATCTATGAAAGCCGCCCGAATGTCACCGCCGACGCCGCCGGGCTGGCGCTGAAGGCCGGGAACGCGGTGATCCTGCGCGGCGGCTCGGAAAGCCTGCTGAGTTCGACCGCGATCCATGCCGCACTGGTCAGGGGGCTGGTCGCCGCCGGCCTGCCCGAGGCCGCCGTGCAGATGGTCCCCACCCGCGACCGCGAGGCGGTGGCCGCGATGCTGCGCGCGCAGGGGCTGATCGACGTCATCGTGCCGCGCGGCGGCAAGGGCCTTGTCGGCCTTGTCCAGCAAGAGGCGCGCGTGCCGGTCTTTGCCCATCTCGAAGGCATCTGCCACGTCTATGCCGATGGCGAGGCCGATCTGGACAAGGCCCGCCGCGTGGTGCTGAACGCCAAGACCCGCCGCACCGGCATCTGCGGCGCCGCCGAATGTCTGCTGATCGACCGCGCCTTTTACGACCGCCACGGCGCGGTGCTGGTGCAGGATCTGCTGGATGCCGGCATCGAGGTCCGCGCCGAGGGCGAGCTGGCATCCATTGCCGGCACGGTCCCGGCCCAGCCCTCGGATTTCGGGCAGGAGTTTCTGGACAAGATCATCGCCGTGCGGCTGGTCGACGGCATCGAGCAGGCCATCGCGCATATCCGCCGCCATGGCTCGGGCCATACCGAAGCGATCCTGACGGAAAACGACGCGACGGCGGCACGCTTTTTCGGCGGCCTCGACAGCGCCATCCTGATGCGCAACGCCTCGACCCAGTTCGCCGACGGCGGCGAATTCGGCATGGGTGCGGAAATCGGCATCGCCACCGGCAAGATGCATGCCCGCGGCCCCGTCGGCGCCGAGCAACTGACCAGTTTCAAATATCTGGTCACCGGCGACGGCGCGATCCGGGCCTGATGCAAAGCATCTGCCTGCACGAGGACGACCGCTATCGCATCACGCTGTTTCGCGGCACCGGCGATGGCAGCCGGCTGGCGGTCAGCTTTGATCATGGGCGCGGCCGGATGCAGGGGTTCGAGCCGGCGGAATACCCGAATTTCGCCCTGCGGCTGGGGATCGACGCCTTGAGGGTGCAGACGGCTTGCCGCGACTGGTTCGTTTCAGACCGCAGCGTGGCGCTGGCCGAGGCGCTGGACCGCGCCACCCGCGACCGGGCCGATGTGATCTGCTCGGGCTTTTCCATGGGCGGCTATGCGGCGCTGCTTTATTCGGCGGCCTGCCACGCCAAACGCGTGATGGTGGTGTCGCCGCAATATTCGATCGACCCGGCCATCGCCCCCTTCGACACCGCCCGGCACGAGAAATTCGCCCGCATCGGCATGGCGATGCCCCTGCCCGAGGCGCAGGGCAATACCGGCGTCGGCGGGGTTTTGCTTTACGATCCGGTCATCGCCGCCGACCGCGCGCATATGCGGCTGATCGCCCGCGCCTTTCCGCGGCTGCGCATCATCGCCCTGCCCCATGGCGGCCATCCGGCGACCAGCGCGATCACCGGCCCCGGCGCCTCGGTCGGGCGGATCGCGGCGATGGTGGTCGGAAACCGCATCAACGCCACCGCCATCCGGCAGATGCACCGCAAGAACCGCCGCGCATCGGAAAACTATTGGCTGAGCCTTGCCAGTGCCGGTCTGCGCCGACACCCGCAACGCGCCCTGCCGGAACTGCTGCGGCTGGCGCGCGAGGCTGGCCCCCAGACCCGGTTCGAGGCGGCGCTGCTGCTGGTGGAACAGAACCACCCCGAGGCGCCCGACCTGATGGTGCGGCTGCTTGACGCCCTGCCCGGCGCCTCGCCCGCCTGGGGGCGGCGGCTGGAACAGGCCATGCGCGCCGCCGAAGCGGCGCACAAGGACGAGCGGACCTAGAAGGAAATTTCGCCGCCGGTCTCGTCCAGTTCCCAGTCGAGGCGGCGGTTTTCGCTGCGCGCCAGACCGCCAAGCAGCAGGAACTGCACCTCGGATGGGGCAGGTTCGGGACGCTCGCGCTTTTGTCCGGGGTCAAGCCAGGACCACAGCGCCGGGTCGCGCTTGGTGCGGCTGGCCTCGGCCACCAGCCGCCAGCCCTGCGCGCCGCGGCAAATCAACACGCGCCCGCCCCAGGGCATCGCCGTTTCAAGACACATCAGCGCCAGAAGGATCATCCGCGCCTCGTTCCGCGGCAGGTCGCCCTCGGCCTCAAGGCGCGGCTTCAGGCGGCCGGCCTTTTCGATATCGGCCAGAAGCGCGCCGATCTCGGCCATGCTCAGCCGCTGGTCGGCGCCGGCATGGCCGAACGCCACGCGAAAAAACCGCACCCGCGCCCGCGCCGCCTCAAGGCTTTCAAGGATCAGCGCCATCTCTCCGGTCTTGGCAATGCCAGGAAATTCTCCAGATATTTCAAGAAGCTCCAACCCATTCCCAATAGCCCCCAAGGGCGAAACAAGGTCGTGGCAAAGGCGCGAACCCAGAAGCGCCGCAAGCTGTTCGGCGGCGACCGGCGCGGGTTTCTGGGATGCGTGATAGATTGTATGATCGTCCATGATTAATTACCTTGCCAACGGCCAGTTATGAGGTGGGCGATGAATGAAATCCTTGAACCCGGCATGATCGTCCGCCATCCCGGTGCCCCGGAATGGGGCACCGGCCAGGTCCAGTCGCGTATCGGGGATCGTATCACCGTGAACTTCGCACATGCTGGAAAGCAGGTGGTCGATGGTCGCCATATCAATCTTGAACTGGTCACAGACAGGTTTCCCGAGTAGCTCGGTCACGTTAGTTCAACTTTTGCGTGTGTCAATTGCGAACCGCCCTGTCCCGGCTCGCGGATATGCGATCCTGTTGCAATGTTGCCCCCCCGCGCCTAGACACGGTCGCAGATGCGACCAGACAGGATTTCAGGCCGGACGATGACTGTCGAAACCTCTTTCTTCGAGACTCGCCTGGCGACTGACGAGATCGACCTTCTGGCGGCGCAGCGCCTGCGCTATCGCGTCTTTGTCGAGGAACTGGGCGGCGACGGTCCGCTGGTCGATCACCTCAACCGGCTGGAGCGTGACGAATTCGACCCGGTCGTGGACCAGATGCTGCTGATCGACAACCGCCGGCCGCGCGACTCGCTGGATCATGTCGTCGGCGTCTATCGGCTGCTGCCGGGCGACCGCGCCAAGGAATTCGGGCGCTTTTATTGCGACAACGAATATGACCTGACCAGCCTGCGCGACTCGGGGCGCTCGCTTCTGGAAATGGGCCGATCCTGCGTCGATCCCGAGTTCCGGGGCGGCGCCGGCCTGATGCTTTTGTGGAGCGCGCTTGCCGAATATGTCCTGTCGCGCGATATCGACATCCTGTTCGGCGTCGCCTCGTTTCATGGCACCGATGCCGCGCGGCTGGCGCAACCGCTAAGCTGGCTGCACCACAACCACCTTGCCCCCGAATGCATGCGCCCGCGCGCGCGCGCCGACGCCTATCAGGCCATGGACCTTGTGCCCGCCGACCAGCTTGACCGGCGCGCGGCGATGGTGGGCATGCCGCCCCTCATCAAGGCCTATCTGCGGCTGGGCGGCCAGATCGGCGACGGCGCCTGGATCGACCACGACTTCAACACCACCGACGTGTTCCTGCTGCTGGACACCAAGGCGATGTCGCAAAAACACCGCAAATATTACGAGACCCGGCAGGACGGATGAGCGAGGGCACAAGGGCCACCTGGCGGGACGAGGTTCCGCAGCCCCCGATCCCGCGCCCCGGCCCGCTTGGCTGGGCGCTGGTGGCGCTGCGCGGCCTTGGCATCGTCACGGTGCTGCTGCTGGGCGTCATCCTGATCCTGCCGCTGCGCTTTGCCGAACGCCTGCTGACCGGCCCGCGCCGCCCCGTCACCGGGCCATGGGTGCAGGGCGTCTGCCGCATCTGCCTGTGGATCATGGGTCTGACATGGCGGCGCGAGGGCGTGCCGATGCGCGGCCCCGGCGCCGTCGTCGCCAATCATTCAAGCTGGCTGGACATTTTCGTTCTGAACGCGGCGATGCCGGTGTTCTTCGTCTCGAAGGCCGAGGTGGCAAGCTGGCCGGGCATCAATATCCTGACCCGCGTCACCGACACGCATTTCGTCGCCCGCGACCCCAGGCTTGCCCGCGCGCAGGCCGAGGAATTCGCCGCCCGCACCCGCGCCGGCCACCGGCTGCTGTTCTTCCCCGAGGGCACCAGCACCGACGGCCAGCGCGTCCTGCCCTTCAAGCCGACGCTGTTTCAGGGCTTTCTGGACCCCGCCCTGCCCGAGGATCTGGCCGTCCAGCCGATGAGCGCGCATTACCACGCCCCCAAGGGCCGCGATCCGCGCTTTTACGGCTGGTGGGGCGACATGGACCTGGGCCCGCATCTGCTGGCGGTGCTGGCGCAATATCCGCAGGGCAGCGTCACCGTGCGCCTGCATGACCCGGTGCCGGTGGCGGGCGAGACGCGCAAGACGCTCTCTGCCGCGACCGAGGCCGCGATCCGCAGGGGCTTCCAGACCGACTGACCGCGCCTTACAGCGGCCAGAACATCGGGATGGTCAGGCAGGCGACGATGCCGGTGATGATGTCCAGCGGGATGCCGACACGGATGAAGTCGCTGAACTTGTAGCCGCCGGGGCCATAGACCATCATATGCGTCTGATAGCCGATGGGCGTCGCAAAGGCGACCGTGGCCGAGAACATCACCGCCACCACATAGGCGCGCGGGTCGTGGCCCAGCGACTTTGCCAGCGCAATCGCGATGGGCGTCAACAGCACCGCCACAGCATTGTTCGACAGCACCTCGGTCATGGCAAGGCCAAGGAAATAGACGCAGATCAGCGTGACAAAGGCCGGCAGCCCCGCCAGGAATGGCGCGATGAAATCGACGATCAGCTTGACGGTGCCGGTCGCCTCCAGTGCCTCGCCCACGGCCAGCATGGCAAAGATCATCGCCAGCAGGCGGCCATCGACGAACGAGAACGCCTCTTCGGCATCGACGCAGCGCGTCACCAGCACGACCGCCGCCGCAATGAAGGCCAGCGCCTGAATGGGCGCCACGTCAAAGGCTGCCAGCACCACGACCGACAGCAGCGCCAGAATGGCGATGGGCGCCTTTTCGCGCCGGTAAGGCCGCGCCGAGGGGCGCGAGACATCGACCAGCTCCATATCGACGGCAAGGCGGCCGATATCCTCGGGCGCGCCCTCCAGCAGCAGCGTATCGCCGACGCGCACCACAAGGTCGTCCAGTTGGCGGCCGATATTCTGGCTGCGGCGATGGGCGGCCAGCACATAGACACCGTAACGGCGGCGCAAACGCATGTCGCCCAGCCGCCGCCCGATCAGCCGCGCGCCGGGCGAGATCAGCACCTCGACCGTTTCCGTCGCGACCGAGCTGAGCTTGTCGACCATCTGCAGGTTCTTGTTGCCCTGCATTTCCAGCAGGTCGGCCATCTCGGTGCGCAAGACGACGCGGTCGCCGGCCTCAAGCACCACCTCGGCCAGATTGCGCCGCAGCGAGGCATCGCCGCGCAGCACGTCGATCACCCGCACGGCCTGGCGCTTGAACAGCGGCACCTCAAGCACGGGCTGGCCGACAAGGCTGGAATCCTCGGGGATGGCGACCTCGGTGAAGTATTTCATCGCCCGGCGCGAGCCAAGAAAGCTGGCCAGCGAACTGCGGTCGGGCAAAAGCTTGCGCCCGATCACCACGAAATAGGCGATGCCCGCCAGCGTCACCGCGATGCCCACGGGCGCGATCTCGAACAGCGTGAAGGGCGTCATGCCGGCCTCGCGCGCGACGCCGTCGACCAGCAGGTTGGTCGAGGTGCCCAGAAGCGTGATCATGCCACCAAGGATCGTGAAATAGCTTAGCGGCATCAGGAACTTGGACGGCGAAACTCCAAGTCTTATAGCCACCTGGATAAAGATCGGGATCATCACCGCCACCACGGGCGTGTTGTTCATCACCGCCGAGGCGATGATGACAAAGCCGAACAGCATCACCACCGTCAGCACCGGCTGGGTGGTGATGCGGCTGGACACGGCGCGCGACATCATCTCCAGCGCGCCGGTGCGCAAAAGCCCGCCCATGATCAGGAACATGAAGGCGATAGTCCAGGGTGCTGCGTTCGACAGCACACCCGCCGCCTCTTTCACCGGCAACAGGCCCAGAAACATCATCGTCGCGGCCGAGCCGATGGCGACGACCTCGGGGGGCTGCTTTTCACGGATGAACTGAATGAAGGTGATGGTCACGATGACCAGCATGGCAATTGCCGCGTTTGTTCCCGTCAGTTCATATCCGAACATGCATTACCCGCGAGTTGACGCCGCGAAACCCCGGCGCGTGGAATGGGTGATAGGCGTTTTCACCCCAAGGCTGCAAGCGCAAGCCGTGCGATCAGGCGGAAACCGGCGAGGGTTGCAGCCGCCCGCCATGGCGCACCGGCTCGACCGCCTTGGCAAGCCCGGTGCGGTCGTCGGTGGTGACGATGACGCCGGCCAGCGTCGCCTCGCCCTCGGCGGGGGTGAAGCGTTCGCTGGTCATGCCGGTCAGGAAGCGGCGCAGGGGCTCGGCCTTGTCCATGCCGATGACGCTGTCATAGTCGCCGCACATGCCGGCATCGGACTGATAGGCGGTGCCGCGGTTCAGGATCATCGTATCGGCGGTCGGAACATGGGTGTGCGTCCCGATCACCAGACTGGCGCGGCCGTCGCACCAATGCCCCATCGCCATCTTTTCGCTGGTCGCCTCGGCATGGATGTCGACGACGCTGGCCTGCACGAGGCCGCCCAGCGTATGCGTGCGCAGGACCGTGTCGATGGCCGAGAACGGGTCGTCGAAGGGCCGTTTCATAAAGACCTGCCCCAGCACCTGCGCCACCAGCACCTTGCGCCCGCGCGTCGCCTCATAGACGCGGGCGCCCCGGCCGGGCGCCGCCTTGGAATAGTTCAGCGGCCGGATGATGCGCGGCTCGGTCTCGATAAAGGACAGCATGTCCTTCTGGTCGAAGGCATGGTCGCCCAGCGTGATGCAATCGACCCCCGATTCGAGGATCAGTTTGGCATGGCTGCCGGTCAGCCCCATGCCGCCGCTGGCATTTTCGCTGTTCACGATGGTGAAATCGACGCCCAGCCGCTGTTTCAGGGCGGCCAGCCCCTCGGAAATCGCCCGCCGTCCGGCGCGGCCCATCACATCGCCTAAATACAAAATTCGCATGACTGTAACGGTTAGGGCAAAGCCGGCGCGCGCTCAACCCCCGGGATGGGACTAACCCATCCACATCCCGGCCAGCATCGCCGCAATGGCGATGGCGCCGCCCGCCAGCATCCCGGCGATGACGCCTGCGGCACGGCGCGGCTCACGCGCCGGGGGGGCGGGTTCGCGCAGCAATTCGGGCATCCGGCGTTCAAGGAATTCGGGCAGCAGGGGCGCGAAGCGGCCCAGCACCTGCGCCGAGCGCACAAGGTCGCGCGCCGCCGCCCTGGGCCCGAGATTGTCGCGGATATAGCTTTCGACGACCGGGCGGGCGACTTCCCACATGTTGATCTGCGGATCAAGCGAGCGCGCGACCCCCTCGACCACGACCATGGTGCGTTGCAGCAGGATCAGTTCGGTGCGCGTGGCCATGCCGAAACGCTCGGTCACCTCGAACAGATAGGCCAGCAGGTTCGCCATCGAGATGCGGCTGGCGTCGGCGCCGAAGATCGGCTCGCCCACGGCGCGCAGCGCACGGGCGAATTCCTGCATGTCGCGGTCGCGCGGCACATAGCCCGCCTCGAAATGGACGCGCGCAACGCGGTCATAGTCGCGGCGGATGAAGCCCATCAGGATTTCGGCATAGATGCGGCGGGTATATTCGTCGATCTCGCCCATGATGCCGAAATCATAGATGACGATGTCGCCATTCGCCGCGACCTTCAGGTTGCCCTGATGCATGTCGGCGTGGAAATAGCCGTCGCGCAGCGCGTGGCGCAGGAACAGTTGCAGCACGCGGGTGCCGATCAGTTGCAGGTCGTGGCCGGCAGCGCGCAGGGCGGCGATATCGCTCATGGCGATGCCCTCGGCCCAGTCGGTCGTCAGGACGCGGCGCGCGCTCAGATGCCAATGCGGCCGCGGCACGGCCATGCCGGCATCGCCCGCGGTGTTTTCGGCGAACTCCGAGGCCGAGGCGGCCTCAAGCCGCAGGTCCAGTTCGCCATTCACCACCGATTCGAAATGGCCGACCACGTCGCGCGGGCGCAGGCGGCGCGTCGCGGGGGACAGCCGCTCGATCATCGAGGCGGCGAAGTGGAAGGCGTCGATATCGCGGCGGAAGGCGCCCTCGATGCCCGGACGCAGCACCTTGACCGCGACTTCCTGCCGGTTGTCGGCGCGGCGCGCGCGGTGGACCTGCGCGATCGAGGCGGCGGCGACGGGTTCGGAGAAATCGCTGAACAGCACCGGCACCGGCTGGCCCAGCGAGGCCTCGATCGTCTGGCAGGCGATCTCGGTCGGGAAAGGCGGCAGCCGGTCCTGCAGCATGGAAAGCTGGTTGGCCAGTTCCACCCCGACCACGTCGGGGCGCGTCGACAGGATCTGGCCGAATTTCACATAGGCCGGCCCCAGCGCGGTGATGGCGCGCGTGACCGGCGGCAGCGAGGGGTCGCCCTTGTAGCCCAGCCAGGCGAATGGCCAGCCCAGCACGCGCGCGGCGACGCGGACGCGGCCGGGCGCGTTCACCGCGTCCAGCGCGACCTTCATCGCGCCCGTGCGCTCGAACGTGGCGCCGGTGCGGATCAGGCGCCAGATATTGTGGGGGCCGCGCATTTACAGCTTCCAGCCCGAATGCAGCGCGGCAATGCCCATCGAGAGGTTGCGCCATTGCACGCGGCCGAAGCCCGCCTCGCGGATCATGCCGGCGAAGGTCTCCTGATCGGGGAATTTGCGGATCGATTCGACCAGATACTGGTAGCTGTCGCGGTCATTGGCGACGACCTGCCCCATGACCGGGATGACGTTGAAGGAATAGCGGTCGTAAAGCCATTGCAGCATCGGCACCGGGATCTGGCTGAATTCAAGCACCATCAGCCGGCCACCGGGGCGCAGCACCCGCCGTGCCTCGGCCAAGGCGTCGGGAATGCGGGTGACGTTGCGGATGCCGAAGCTGATCGTGTAGCGGTCGAAGCTGTCATCGGCGAAGGGCAGCCGCATCGCATCGCCCGTGACCCAGGCGAGGCGGTCGGCAAGGCGGCCCGCCTCAGCGCGCTTGCGCCCCTCGACCAGCATCGACTCGGTCATGTCGCAGACGGTGACGCGGGCGCCCGGCGCGCGTTCGAGAAACCGAAAGGCGATGTCGCCGGTGCCGCCGGCCACGTCCAGCAGGTGCTGGCCTTCGCGCGGTGCGAGCCAGTCCATCATCGCGGTTTTCCAGACGCGGTGGACGCCCACGCTCATCAGGTCGTTCATCACGTCATAGCGCGAGGCCACACGCGAAAAGACGCCGTGTACCAGCCCGGCCTTGTCCTTTTCGGCCACGGTGCGAAAGCCGAAATGGGTTTCACCGTTGCTGTTGGCGCGCTCGTCAGGGCTCATGTCGCTTGTCCATCCGTCGTTTCGCGCCCAGATAGTCCTAAAGCGCCGCGCGCGCCACACCGAACGGTCGGGCACGCGGGCGCACCATGCGATGATTGGGATGAAAATGCCAGAACTGCCAGAGGTCGAAACCGTCCGACGCGGCCTTCAGCCGCATCTTGAGGGGCATATCATCGCCCGGGCCGAGGCCCGCCGCCCCGATCTGCGCTGGCCGCTGCCGCCGGACCTTGTACAGGTGCTGACCAGGGCGCGGGTGATCGCGCTGCGGCGGCGGTCGAAATACATCCTTGCCGATCTTGAGCATCGCGGTAGCCTGCTTCTGCATCTGGGCATGTCCGGGCGGATGCTGATCGAGGAGGAGATCCAGGGCGGCTTTCACCGCGACCGCGCCATCCTGCACCGCCATGACCATGTCGTCTTCTGGAACGATCTGGGCACGCGGATCACCTTCAACGATGCGCGGCGATTCGGCATGGTCGACCTGATCCCCGAGGGGGCCGAGCATCCGCTGCTGGCGCATCTGGGGCCGGAGCCGCTGTCGGACGACTTTACCGCCGCCGTGCTGGGCGCGGCCTTCAAGGGGCGCCGCGCGCCGGTCAAGGCGGCGCTGCTGGACCAGCGAATCGTCGCGGGGCTGGGGAATATCTATGTCTCGGAGGCGCTGCACCGCGCCGGGATCGACCCGCGCCGGCCCGCGGGCGAGATCGGTGCCGCGCGGCTGGCGTCGCTGGTCGGCCATATCCGCGATGTGCTGGTCGAGGCCATCGCCGCCGGCGGATCGAGCCTGCGCGACCACCGGCAGGCCACGGGCGAGCTGGGCTATTTCCAGCATTCCTTCCGCGTCTATGGCCGCGAGGGCGCGCCCTGCCCCAGCCCGGGCTGTCCGGGCACCGTCGCGCGCATCGTGCAATCGGGGCGGTCGAGCTTTTTCTGCCCGGTCTGCCAGACGTGAAGCGGCCGCTGGCCGCTGCCTCCGGCGGGGATATTTGGACATGAAAGAAGCGCGCGCCGCGGCGCTGGCCTTGAGCGCCGGCTTTTGCTACGACTCGCGGTCAGCTTATTTCCGAAAGGCGAAGTGACGATGGCTTACCAGACCATTATCGTCGAGATCGAGGACTATGTCGCCCTGATCCGACTGAACCGGCCCGAGGCGCTGAATGCGTTGAACTCGCAGCTTTTGCACGAACTGGGCGAGGCGCTGACCGAAGCCGACCGCAACGAGAAGGTGCGCTGCATCGTGCTGACCGGCAGCGAGAAGGCCTTTGCCGCTGGCGCCGACATCCGGGAAATGTCCACCAAGACCTTTGTCGATGTCTATAACGAGAACCTGTTCGGCGACGATATCGAGCGTATCACCTCGACCCGCAAGCCGATCATCGCCGCGGTCTCGGGCTATGCGCTGGGTGGGGGCTGCGAGCTGGCCATGGCCTGCGACTTCATCATCTGCGCCGACAATGCCAAGTTCGGCCAGCCCGAGATCAATCTGGGCGTCATCGCCGGCATCGGCGGCACCCAGCGCCTGACCCGTTTTGTCGGCAAGTCGAAATCCATGGAGATGCACCTGACCGGCCGCTTCATGGACGCGGCCGAGGCCGAGCGCGCGGGCCTGGTCAGCCGCGTGGTGCCCGCCGCCCGGCTGATCCCCGAGGTCATGGCCGTCGCCCGCAAGATCGCCGAGAAGTCGCAGATCGCCGTGGTCGCCGCGAAAGAGGCCGTGAACCGCGCCTATGAGACCACGCTGCGCGAGGGCCTGCTGTTCGAGCGACGCAATTTCCAGGCGCTGTTCGCCACCGAGGACCAGAAGGAAGGCATGGCCGCGTTCCTTGAAAAGCGCGAGCCGCAGTTCCGCGACCGCTGATTTCCGCTTGGCTTTCGGGCCCGGCCCCTGTATGGGGCTGGGCTTACATGCGCGTGGGCCCGCTTAAGGCAAGAATCATGACCGTCCATTTCCGGACGGTGCCGTGGGCTTTTGCGCGACAGACATACGAAGAACGAACAGGACCGCACCCATGGCCAATACGCCCCAATCCAAGAAACGCGCCCGCCAGATCGAGCGCCGCACCGACGTCAACAAGGCCCGCCGCTCGCGCATCCGCACCTTCCTGCGCAAGGTCGAGGAAGCCATCGCTTCGGGCGACGCCGCTGTTGCCAAGGCCGCCCTGCAGGCCGCCGAGCCCGAACTGATGCGCGGCGTCACCAAGGGCGTCGTCCACAAGAACACCGCCTCGCGCAAGGTCTCGCGCCTGGCTGCCCGCGTGAAAGCGCTGGCCACCGCCTGAGCTGCGGTATTTACGCAACTATCGGCAGAGCATTGAAAAGGCGCGCTCATCCATAGCGCGCCTTTTTCCTTGCGAATTTGTCAGGTTGACCCTGCGTAACCACAATGATTTCAATAGGTTGATTGCCGCTATCCAAGCGTCACGGCATTTTCAGATTCGCTGCGGCAAAGTGACTGTCAAGCGCGAAGAACGGTTGCTGGCGGGGCTTGCTTCTTGCTAGTTTCATGCTGCGATTCACGTCGCACCTGGGGGACATGTCCTGATGGGCCGGCACTGCCACCGGTCGTCAGGGCGACCGCGCGGTCGGAACGATCGGCGGTTGATGATGCGCAAGCCGACTGCCACCGGCTGGTGTTTCATGTCTGCATATCCGGCCGCGGGACGGCCCCACGCGCACCGTTGGCGGCGCATGGATGTCCTGTTGCCGGAATGTGATTCCCGCGGGCAAGGAGCGAATCGTCTTGCGTCGGAAAAGCCCGGCGGAGTCAGCGGATAAGAAACGGAACTGGGCCAGATGGACAAGCTTTGGGGGCAAGCGCGTGAAGAACTTCAGAAGGTCGTCGGGGCCGACAGTTTCGCGACCTGGATCGAGCCTTTACGCCTGACCGGCGTCAGCGACGGCACCGCCACCATCGCCTGCCCCACGCGGTTCCTGTCGGACTGGGTCGCGCGTCACTACAGCAGCGACATCATCCAGGTGCTGGACCGGATCGAAGGCCCGGTGCAGCGCCTGAGCTTCGAGACCCGCGCCCAGACCGCGCGTCAGGCTGCGGCCCCCACCAAGCGCGTGCCGGCGCCGCGCCCGGCCGCCAATGACGATATGACCGCGCCGCTGGACCAGCGCTTCACATTCGAGAATTTCGTCGTCGGCAAGCCTAACGAACTGGCCCATGCCGCCGCCCGCCGGGTGGCCGAGGGTGGCCCGGTGACCTTCAACCCGCTGTTTCTTTACGGCGGCGTGGGCTTGGGCAAGACCCACCTGATGCATGCCATCGCCCGCGAGATCCAGACCCGCCAGCCCGAGGCGCGGGTGCTGTATCTGTCGGCCGAACAGTTCATGTACCGCTTTGTGCAGGCGCTGCGCGAACGCACGGTCATGGACTTCAAGGAACTGTTCCGCACCGTCTCGGTGCTGATGGTCGATGACGTCCAGTTCATCGCCGGCAAGGATTCCACGCAAGAGGAATTCTTCCATACCTTCAATACGCTGGTCGATCAGGGCAAGCAGATCGTCATTTCCGCCGACCGCGCCCCCGGCGAGATCAAGGACCTTGAGGAGCGCATCAAGTCGCGCCTGCAATGCGGCCTTGTCGTCGACCTGCACCCGACCGATTACGAATTGCGGCTGGGCATCCTGCAATCCAAGACCGACCTTTTCCGCCAGCAGCAGTATCAGGGCCTGCAGATCGCACCGGGCGTGCTGGAGTTTCTGGCCCACCGCATCACCTCGAACGTGCGGGTGCTGGAAGGGGCGTTGCAGCGCCTATTCGCCTTTGCCAGCCTGATGGGGCGCGAGATCACGCTGGACATGACGCAGGAATGTCTGGCCGACATCCTGCGCGCCAATGACCGCAAGGTTTCGATCGAGGAAATCCAGCGCAAGGTCGCGGAACATTACAATATCCGCCTGTCGGACATGATCGGCCCCAAGCGCGTGCGCACCGTCGCCCGGCCGCGCCAGATCGCCATGTATCTGGCCAAGCAGATGACCTCGCGCTCGCTGCCCGAGATCGGGCGCCGCTTCGGCGGCCGCGATCACACCACCATCATGCATGGCGTGAAGAAGATCGAAGAGCTGCGCGACGCCGACCACAGCCTGGCCGAGGATATCGACCTGCTGCGCCGCCTGCTGGAGGCCTGAGTCTGAAAGCTTGACCCCGCGCCGGTTTGTGCCAAATTGGCGCCCCGCGGGGCCGCGTCCTATTCGGGCCGGAACGACATAAGGATTGACCATGAAATTCTCGATCGAACGTGCCGCTCTGGTAAAGGCCATTTCACAGGCCCAGTCCGTCGTTGAACGCCGCAACACCATCCCGATCCTGGCCAACGTCCTGATCGAGGCGACACCCGATGGCGTCAGCTTCCGCGCCACCGATCTGGATACCGAGATCGTCGACCGCACGCAGGCGCAGGTCGAACGGCCCGGCGCCACCACGGTTTCGGCCAGTATGCTGAACGACATCTCGCGCAAGCTGCCCGATGGCGCGCTGGTGCAGATCAGCCTGGACAATGCCTCGCAGCGGCTTTCGGTGCAGGCGGGGCGGTCGAACTTCAGCCTGGCGACCCTGCCGCGCGAGGATTTCCCGCTGATGTCCTCGTCCGAATACAGCGCCAATTTCTCGGCCCCGGCGGCGGTGCTGCGGCGGCTGTTCGACAAGTCGAAATTCGCCATCTCGAACGAAGAGACGCGCTATTACCTGAACGGCGTCTACATGCATGTGGCGCAGTCCGAGGACGGCCCGACGCTGCGCTGCGTGGCGACCGACGGCCACCGCCTGGCGCGCATCGACGCCCCCCTGCCCCCGGGGGCAGAGGCGATGCCCGGGGTGATCGTGCCGCGCAAGACCGTGACCGAGCTGCGCAAGCTTCTGGACGACGACGAGGCGCAGATCGCCGTTTCCGTCAGCGAAACCAAGGTGCGCTTCGCGACGCCCACGATCACGCTGACCTCGAAGGTGATCGACGGGACATTCCCGGATTACAGCCGCGTGATTCCCTCGGGGAACTCGCGCAAGCTGGAGGTCGATGCCGGCGATTTCGCCAAGGCCGTCGACCGGGTGGCCACCGTCAGCAGCGAACGGTCGCGCGCCGTCAAGCTGGCCCTGGACGAGGACCGGCTGATCCTGTCGGTGAACGCCCCCGATGCCGGCGCCGCCGATGAAGAACTGCCCGTCGCCTATGCCGACGAGGCGCTGGAGATCGGCTTCAACGCCAAATACCTGCATGAGATCGCCAGCCAGATCGAACGCGAGAACGCGGTCTTTTTGTTCAACGGTTCGGGCGACGCGGCGCTGATCCGCGAAGGCGGCGACAGTTCGGCCGTCTATGTCGTCATGCCGATGCGCGTGTGACGCTGAACCGCCTGCACCTGACCCAGTTCCGAAGCTGGAACAGGCTGGAGCTTGACGCCGACGACCGGCCCGTGGCCATCCATGGGCCGAATGGCGCCGGCAAGACCAATATCCTTGAGGCGATTTCCATGCTGGCGCCCGGGCGCGGGATGCGCGGGGCGCTGCCCGGCGATCAGGCGCGCAAGGGCCCCGATGTCGGATGGCAGATTCGCGCCGATATCGGCGACATGGGCGTGCTGACCCGCGCCCTGCCCGGCCAGCCGCGCGAGGTGCTGGTCGACGACAAGCCCTCGACCCAGATCGCGCTGGGGCGGCTGATGCGGGTGATCTGGCTGACACCCGCCATGGACCGGCTGTGGACCGATGCGCCCGAGGTGCGGCGGCGTTTTCTTGACCGCGTGACGCTGAGCTTCGCCCCCGGCCATGCCGAAGAGGCGCTGACCTATGAAAAGGCCATGCGCGAACGCAACCGCCTGCTGCGCGACGAGGTGCGCGATGGCGGCTGGTATCGGGCGCTGGAATTGCAGATGGCCGAATCCGGCGCCGCGATCACCCGCAACCGGCAGGACGCGATTGCCCGGATCATGGCCGCGCAGGCCGATGCCGACGACACCTTTCCCGCCGCGCGGCTGCTGCTTTTGCCCGGCGAGGGCGCAGCGGACGACCCCGACGCGGGCAGCATCGCCGCCCGGCTGGCCGAGACGCGCGCCCGCGACATGGCTGCCGGGCGCAGCCTCAGCGGCCCGCACCGCGCCGATCTGGGCGCAAGCTGGGGGCCGCAGGACATGCCGGCGGCGCTATCCTCGACCGGCGAACAAAAGGCGCTGCTTTTGTCGCTGATTCTGGCCAATGCCCGGGCGCTGGATGGCGAAAGCCCGGTCCTGCTGCTGGACGAGGTTGCGGCGCATCTGGACGCCAGCCGCCGCGCCGCGCTTTACGACGAGATCGTGGCGCTGAAGGCGCAGGCCTTCCTGACCGGCACCGGCCCCGAGCTGTTCGAGGCTCTGCAAGGCCGCGCGCAGTTCCTGTCGGTCCTGCGCGAAGGGGCCGACTCGCGGCTGGCCTGAGCGGCGGGGACATCCCGGCCCGATTGCGGCAGGCGGGCGGCCAAGGTAAGGCAAGGACATGGAATGGAGCGGCGAGGCCACGGTGATGACCCGGCGCAGGCACGGCGAAAGCGCCGTGATCCTGACCGTGCTGGCACGCGATGCCGGGCTGATCGCCGGACTGGTGCCGGGGGGCGCCAGCGCAAAACGCGCGGCCATGCTGCAACCCGGCAACCGGCTGTCGCTGCGCTGGCGGGCGCGGCTTGAGGACCAGCTTGGCACTTTCGCGGTCGAGCCGGCCCGCGCCCGCTCTGGCCTGATCGGCAGCGCCGATGCGCTGGCGGGCGTGAACGCCGTCACCGCGCTGCTGTGCTTTGCCCTGCCCGAGCGCGACCCGCATCCGCGCCTGTCGGACGCGACCGAGGCGCTTCTGGACGCGATGGACGCGGGCGAGGACTGGGCCGAGGCCTATCTGCGCTGGGAAATGCGCCTGCTGGAGGAGATGGGCTTCGGCCTTGACCTGCAAAGCTGCGCCGTGACCGGTACGCGCGAGGGGCTGGCCTATGTCAGCCCGCGGACCGGCCGGGCGGTCAGCGCGGCGGCGGCGGGGGAATGGGCCTCGCGGTTGTTGCCGCTGCCGGCGATGCTGGGCGGGCGCGGCAATGGCGGGCTGGCGGACGCTCTGGCGCTGACCGGGCATTTCCTGCAAAGCCGGCTGGCCGAGGTCCATGCCGGCAAGCCGCTGCCGGCGGCGCGGGGGCGGCTGGTGGCGCGGCTTGCCGCGCGCGATGCCGATATGGCCTGACCGGCGAAACGGGCGCCGCCCCGCGGGGCCGCGCCCGAAAACGCTTATTTTTCCTTGCGGTAGCCCGGCTCATAGGTCAGGTAGGTCGGCCCCTTGATGGTCAGGACGCCGCCCTCGAAGCTGATGCCATTCGCCTGTTGCAGGGCGTCAAGATAGCGCCGCTCAAGCTGGCCGGCGCGGCCGTTGCACAGCATCTTGGTCGAGCCGATCGGCCCCAGCGTGAAGCCCGGCGGCTGCGAGGTCTGGGCGGCGTTGTAGCTGTTGCAGGGCCCCTGACCCGAGATCGAGCCATCGGCGGCAATGGTCATGCCGACATTGCGCTGCGGCACGGTATCGGCGCCGATCCCGACCAGCACATAAGGGCCGGTGGGCACATTGGCGCCGGGGGTCGAGGTCTTGGTCGGCTCGCAGGCTGCAAGGCCGAGCGTGGCGGCAATTGCCACCGAAATCATGGGGATGCGGGTCATGGGCAGCTCCGGTTCGTAGATGCCGCGCCATATTGCCTGATCGCCAGACGCTGTCCAGCGTGGCGAAGGCCGCAGGCGCGCGGCTCACGCAGTTGCGACAATGGCGCGACAGGGCAGCCCGCCCCCCGATTGGCCCTTGCGGCGGCGGACGCGGCGCAGCAACGTGACGGCCATGTTCGGACTGGACCCCATCTCCTTCTGGATCGTGATCGCGGTCACGCTGTTTTCCGGCTTCGTCAAGGGCGCGGTCGGCTTTGCCATGCCGATGATCATGATGTCGGCGCTGGGATCGTTCCTGACCGCACAGCAGGCGCTGGCGGTGCTGATCCTGCCGACGCTGTTCACGAATATCGGCCAGGCCTTCCGGCAGGGCTGGCGGCCGGCATGGGATTCGATCCTGGCGTTCCGCTGGCATATCGGCATGGTGATCCTGTTCATCCCGCTGACCGCGATGCTGGCGCCGGTGGTGCCGCAAGCGGCGATGTATGCGCTGCTGGGCGTGCCGATCACGCTGTTTGCGCTGTGGCAACTGGCGGGGCGCAGCCTTGCCATCCCCATCCATCACCGCCGCCGGGTCGAGATCGTCTCGGGTATCATCGGCGGGCTTTACGGCGGCATCTCGGGGATCTGGGGGCCGCCGCTGATCGTCTATCTGCTGTCCATCGGCACGCCCAAGGCAGAGCAGATCCGCGTGCAGGGCGTGGTGTTCCTGCTGGGCGCCATCGCGCTGACCTTCGCGCATCTGAACTCGGGCGTGCTGAATGCGCAGACGCTGCCCTTGTCGGCTGTCGTCGTCATCCCGGCGCTGGCCGGGCTGTGGCTGGGCTTTCTGGCCCATGACCGGCTGGACGTGGCGCAGTTCCGGCGCTGGACGCTGGTGCTGCTGGTGCTGACCGGCGCCAATCTGATCCGCCGGGCCGTGGAAATCGCCGCCGCCGGCCTGTAACATCGAACCGCCATCGACGAATTGACCACCTGCATGACGCACCCGAAAGGCCAGCCATGACCCGCATCCCCGACGCAGCCGACCTGACCGCCGCGCTGATCCGCTGCCCCTCGGTCACCCCCGAGGAAGGCGGCGCCCTGACCCTGCTTGAGCGCGAGCTGACCGCAGCCGGCTTCGCCTGCACCCGCGTCGACCGCAACGGCATCCCGAACCTGTTTGCGCGCTGGGGGGAAAAGGGCGCGGCGCGCAGCTTCGGCTTCAACGGCCACACGGATGTGGTGCCGCCGGGCGATCCGGCAAGCTGGACGCATCCGCCGTTTTCCGGTCATGAACAGGACGGCTGGATCTGGGGGCGCGGCGCCACCGACATGAAATCCGGCGTCGCGGCCTTTGTCGCCGCCGCCATCGGCCTTGTGCGCGAGGCGCCCCCCGACGGCGCGCTGATCCTGACCATCACCGGCGACGAGGAAGGCGCCGGCCGCGACGGGACCCGCGCGCTTCTGGACTGGATGGCCGCCAATGGCGAGGCGATGAGCGTCTGCCTGGTGGGCGAGCCCTCGAACCCCGACCGCATGGGCGAGATGATCAAGATCGGCCGGCGCGGCTCGATCACCGTCCACATTGTCGCCAAGGGGCTGCAAGGCCATGCCGCCTATCCGCACCGGGTGCGCAACCCGCTGCATGCGCTGGTGCGGCTGCTGAACGATCTGGTGACGACGCCGCTGGATCAGGGCAGCGCGCATTTCGACCCCTCGGGCTTGCAGGTGACGACCATCGATTGCGGCAACCCAGCCTCGAACGTGGTGCCGGAAAAGGCGCGCGCGACGCTGAACATCCGCTTCAACGACCTGCACAGCGCCGCCAGCCTTGAGGCAATGATCCGCGCGAAGGCCGAGGCGTTGTCGGCGGAAACCGGCGTCGCATTCACCCTTGAAACCGATGTCTCGGGCGACAGCTTCCTGACCGAACCCGGCCCCTTCGTCGATCTGGTGGCGGGCATCGTGCGCGAGGAAACCGGGCTGGACCCGGTGCTGTCCACCTCGGGCGGGACCTCGGACGCGCGTTTCGTCAAGGATCACTGCCCGGTCCTTGAATTCGGCCTTGTCGGCCATTTCATGCATCAGGTCGATGAGCGGGTGCCGGCCGAACAGGTCCGCCAGCTTGCCCGCATCTATCGCCGCATCCTGGAGCGTTACTTCGCATGATGATCGCACGAACCGACGATATCGACGCCTGCCTCGCCATCCGGCGCGAGGTCTTCATCGTCGAACAGAACGTCCCCGAGGCCGACGAGATGGACGACCTTGACGCCGGCGCCATCCATATTCTTGCCCGCGACGCCAGCGGCCAGCCCTGGGGCACCGCGCGGCTGCTGATCCAGGGCGCGACCGGCAAGATCGGCCGCGTCGCCGTGCGCAAGGGCGCGCGCGGCACCGGCCTTGGCGCGCGCCTGATCGAGGCCTCGATCGCGGAACTGGGCAAGGTCCCCGGCGTCACCCGGCTGAAGCTGAGCGCGCAGACCTATGTCATCCCCTTCTACGAACGCTTCGGCTTTACCGCCTATGGCCCGGTCTATGACGACGCGGGCATCCCGCATCGCGACATGGCGCGGGATCTTTAGGTGTTCCGGCTGATCCGCCCCGAACTGGCCGCGCGCCTGCGCCCATGGGCCGAGACCGGCGCGGCGCTGGCCGCGACCGCATTCGGCATCTGGGTCTTTCTGCTGGGCGGCTGGATCTTCTGGCCCCTGGGGGCGCTGATCGCCGCCGCCTCGGCGCTGTGGGCGCTGGACGCGCGCCGCCGCATGAGCTTTCGCCACGAAGTGCTGGCCCCCGGCTTCGTCGAACTGGACGAGGGCGCGATTCGCTATCTGTCCCCCAACCGGCTGCTGGGGGGCGAGATCGCCTTGCGCGAACTGGGCGAAATCCGGCTGATGCGGCTGAATGGCCGCCGTCACTGGCGGCTGAAAAGCCTTGACGCACAGGCGCTGCTGATCCCCGTCGATGCCGCCGGCGCCGAGGAACTTGCCGGCGCATTCTCGACACTTCCGGGCGTCGACATGGGCCGCGTCGTCGCCGCGCTGGCCGCGGACGCCCCCACCATCCAGACCGTCTGGACCCGCGCACCGCGCAGAGTCGCTTGACTCAACCCCAAAGCATTGCCACCTGTGGCTGTCACGACAAAGAAAGGCCTCCGATGTCCATTCCCCAGCAGGGCGGCGGCCCGATCGAGCGACCCGAGCAGCTTGCCGAATACATCGCCTCGGGCGAGAAGCCGCGCGAGGCGTGGCGCATCGGCACCGAGCATGAGAAGTTCGGCTATCGCCAGAACGACCTGCTGCCGCTGCCCTATGACGCGCCGGCAGGCCAGCCCTCGGTCAAGGCCATGCTTGAAGGCCTGCGCGACGGCTTCGGCTGGACGCCGGTGCTTGAGGCCGGCAACATCATCGGGCTGGAGCGCAACGGCGCCAATGTCAGCCTTGAGCCGGGCGGCCAGCTTGAGCTGTCGGGCGCGCCCCTGGAAACCATTCACCAGACCTGCGACGAGGTGAACCAGCATCTGGCCGAGGTGAAGGCCGTCGCCGACCGCATGGGCGCGGGCTTCATCGGCCTGGGTGCGGCGCCGGTCTGGCGGCAGGACCAGATGCCGATGATGCCCAAGGGCCGCTACCGGCTGATGACCGATTACATGGGCCGCGTCGGCACGCTGGGCACGCAGATGATGTATCGCACCTGCACCGTGCAGGTGAACCTCGACTTCTCGACCGAGGCGGACATGGTCCAGAAGCTGCGCGTGGCGCTGGCCCTGCAACCCGTCGCCAACGCGCTTTTCGCCAACTCGCCCTTCCTTGACGGCAAGCCGAACGGCTGGAAAAGCTGGCGCGCGCATATCTGGCAGAACCTTGACGACGCCCGCACCGGCATGCTGCCCTTTGCCTTCCAGGACGGCATGGGCTATGAGGCATGGGTGGACTATGTCCTTGATGTGCCGATGTATTTCGTCTATCGCGACGGCAAGTACATCGACGCGCTGGGGCAGTCCTTCCGCGACTTCCTGAAGGGCCGCCTACCCGCCCTGCCCGGCGAGGTGCCGACGCTGTCGGATTGGGCCGACCACCTGACCACCGTTTTCCCCGAAGCCCGCATCAAGAAATTCATCGAGATGCGTGGCGCCGATGGCGGCCCGTGGCGGCGGCTTTGCGCGCTGCCGGCCCTGTGGGTCGGGCTGATCTATGACCAGTCCGCGCTGGATGCGGCCTGGGATCTGGTCAAGGGCTGGGACACCGAGACCCGTGACGCCTGGCGGCGCGAGGCCGGCATCCACGCGCTGGATGCGCGCGTGAACGGCACGCTGATGCGCGATCTGGCGCGCGAAGTGCTGGCGATTTCCGAAGCCGGGCTGAAGGCGCGCGCCCGCAGCGGCGCCGGCGGTCTTGTCCCCGACGAGACGCATTTCCTGAATGCGCTCAAGGAAAGCGTCGACACCGGCAAGGTCCTCGCCGACGAGATGCTTGAAAAGTATCACGGCGAATGGGCAGGCGACCTGAACCATATCTATGCCGAATATTCCTATTAAGGATCGGCGATAAGTAAATGAAAAGGGCCGGGATTTCCCCGGCCCTTTCGTTTCGGCACTGTTCCGTCAGTCTTGCTGGGTCGCGTCGCGCGGCTCTTTGCGGGCCTGCATGAACTGGTCGAATTCGGCCTTGTCCTTGGCCTCGCGCAGTTTCTGCAGGAAGCTCAGGAATTCGGTATGCTCATCCTCAAGCCGCTTCAGCGTCTCGGCGCGATAGGCGTCGAAGGCCGAATTGCCGGTCGGCGCGAAGCCGGCGCTGCGGAAGTTGCGGAAATCGTGGCGGTGGCGGCAGGAAAACATGCGTTTGCTCCAGATCATATAGCCAAGAATGGCGAGGCCCAGCGGCCAGACGGCGATGAAGCCAAGGATCATCGCGGCGATCCAGGCCGCCTTTCCGCGCTCGTCCAGCCAGTCGCGGATGCCAGCCAATGCCTGGCCGATCCGGTCCATGACGGAAGGGCGCGCGGCGATTTCAGTGTGACTCATTGACGGTCCCTTTCCATGTGAATGTTAATCACATTTACATAGATGGAGTGCCCCGACCGGCGATCAAGAGCCCGGCGCAAAAATTTCGACATGAAGGGCCTAGCCCCGGATGACGCCCAGCAGCAGCGACATCGACACGACCGCCAGCCAGACCGAGGCCACGCGTTGCAGCGCCTGCAACCGGCGCCCCTGTCCCGCCCCCTGCTCCGACCCGCTTCGCGTCATGGCACCGGCGCCGCCCCAAAGCAGCGCCGCACCCGCGACCATCAGGCAGAACAGCCCCAGCCGCAGCGGGAACTGGGCGTCCGACGGCGCGGGCAGCAGCACGAGGCCAAAGACCAGCGCCTTGGGGTTCAGCAGGGTGGTGACATAGATCCGGCGCGCGGTGACGTCATCCGTGCCCCCGGCACCCGCCTTCGCCCGCCAGAGCCGCAGGGCCAGCAGCATCACCCAGCCTGCCGCCACAAGCTTCACCGCCGCCGCCAGCATTGGCGCCCCGGCAAGCCCGTGCGCGCCAAGCCATGCCAGCGGCAGGATCGAGGTCAGGTATCCCGCCAGTTCCGCCGGCAGCAGCCGCCCGACGCGCGCGAACCCGCGCTGCGCGCCGGCAATCGCCATCAGCGTGTTGGTAGGGCCGGGCGCGACCAGCAGCGCCAGAACCGCCGAGATGAAAACCGCAAGGGGCAAGGGATGGACCTTTTCAGATAGCGCGCGAACCGCCAGACCGCCTTATCACCTGCCGGGGCGCCTTGGCAAAGTGGCGCGGTCAGTCGGGGATGACGCCCAGCCCGCGCAGATAGATCAGCGCCCCGCTTTCCAGCATGTCCGCCGGCGAGATGGGCGAACGGCTGCCGGGCCGGCCGCGGCCGAACAGCTCGACCACGCCATGGCTCATGGCCCAGATGTGGTCGGCGACCATGCCGGGCGGCGGCCGGCGGTCCGGGGGCAGCTTGTCGAACAGCCCGGCAGCAGAGCGCACCAGAACGCCCCGCGCCCGCTCGGAGGCCTGCGACAGCGCCGCATTGCCGGCAATCGAAATGCCGGATTCGAACATGGCGATGTAATAGCCGC
The DNA here is from genome assembly GCA_046348875.1 of Paracoccus sp. (in: a-proteobacteria). Classification (GTDB taxonomy): domain Bacteria; phylum Pseudomonadota; class Alphaproteobacteria; order Rhodobacterales; family Rhodobacteraceae; genus Paracoccus. Next base: position 29,373 of record JAXMDJ010000023.1, on the reverse strand, counting down.
GCCGCTCAGCCGCAAAGCTCAGGTATTCCTGACCCATGCGCAGGAAGGCCGTCAGCGCGCTGGGGCGCCCCTCGTCATAGGCGGCGCCAAGCCGGTCGGCGAATTCCTCGAATCCCTGACGGGCGACATCCTCAAGCAGCTCGTCGCGGCCGGAAAAATGACGATAGGGCGCGGCGGCGCTGACACCTGCCAGACGCGCGGCCTCGGCCAGTGTAAAGGCCTGGGGGCCGTTTTCCTCGATCAGGCGGACGGTTGCCTCGACCAGGGCCTGGCGCAGGTTGCCATGGTGATATGAAGATCGGGCCACGCGCCCTACATGCCTTCGCCGAAATAGTCCCCGACAAGGGCGCTGAGCGCCTCGGCCAGTTCGGCGGCCTGCGCGCCCGAGGTGGTGACGCGGATCGTGCTGCCGCGCGGCGCCGTCAGCATCAGAAGGCCCATGATCGAATCGCCAGACACGCTCATCCCGTCCTTTTCGACGGTGGCGCGGGCGTTGAAACGCTCGACCGTTTCGACGAACTTGGCGCTGGCCCGCGCATGCAGGCCCTTTTCGTTGATGATGGCAAGGTCACGGGTCACGGCCCCGTTGGACAGGTCATTCATGAAGCGGCACGATTGGGAATGGGAAGGATATCAGCGGGCAAGACGTCATAGCTGTTGATATACTTGCGTCCCGCGTCCTTGGCCAGCGTCACCGCATCGGCCACGGAAAGCTTGCGCGACTTGGCCAGCTTGACCAGCATCGGCAGGTTGGCGCCGTAAAGGATGGAGCGGTTGCGCGCCGCGCAGGCCATCAGCGACAGGTTCGAGGGCGAGCCGCCGAAAAGGTCGGTCACCACCACCACGCCGTCGCCCGAATCCACCGCATCGGCGGCGGCGCAGATTTCAGCCTGCTTTTCGCCGCGATCGTGGTTTTCCTCGATCGTCACGGCCTTGATTCCGGTCTGCGGCCCCACGACATGTTCGACCGCCGAGAGATACTCTCGCGCCAGGCCCCCATGTGCCACGATGACAATCCCGATCACTTCGCCCCACCATGCAAGGCCGTCTCCCCCTGCGCCATGGCGTTGCGGATGGCCTCTCCCTGCCCTTCATCCGCTGGTGCCGGCGCCTTTTCACGGCGTTCAAGTTCCCGATGCCTAATTGACACCTGCCAACCCGCTTTCGCAAGCGCATCGGCCATTTTTTCCGTCATTGTGACAGAACGGTGTTGCCCGCCCGTGCAACCGAAGCCGATTGCAAGATGGGCCTTCCCCTCCTCCAGATGGGCAGGAAGGGTAAAAAGGACAAGATCCCTGACCCGCTGGAAGAAGCCGGCGAATCGTGGATCCGCCGCAACGTAATTCTGCACCGCGGCATCGCGGCCGTCCAGAGCCCGCAGCATCGGCTCCCAATGCGGATTGGAGAGGAAACGGCAGTCGAACACCATGTCGACATCGCGCGGAACCCCGCGCTTATAGGAAAACGACTGCACCGAGATCGTCAGCCGCCGCCCCGCCTCGGTATCGAACCAGCGCGCCAGTTCGGCCTTCAGGTCATGCGGCGACAGATCGGACGTATCGACCAGCACATCGGCCCGCGCGCGCACCGAGGCCAGCACCGCGCGTTCGGCCAGAATGGCGTCAAGGGGCGGGCCATCGGCGCGCAGCGGATGGCGGCGGCGGGTTTCATTGAACCGTCGCAAAAGCTGTTCGGTCGAGCAGTCCAGAAACAGCATCTCGGGTGCGTATTCCGGCTGCTGTGCCAGCCGGTCCAGCAGTTCGATCAGGTTCGCGGCCGAAAACTCGCGGTTGCGCACATCCAGCCCCAGCGCCAGCGGCACCGGCCGCGCCGGTCCGTCCAGAAGCCGCGGCACCAGCGACAGCGGCAGGTTGTCGATGGCCTCGTATCCCAGGTCCTCAAGCACGTTGATCGCGGTCGACCGCCCCGCCCCCGACGGGCCGGTGACCAGCACCAGCCGTTGGATCCGGTCGCCCATGATCAGGTCGGAAGAATGCCTCGTCTCAGTCATCGCCTCATCGATCCCGGCGTCAATCCGCGTCGGCGCGTCCGCCTTCAAGATATTGCAATAAAGTTGACGCAAGATGAACATGACCCGCCCCCAGAACAAGGGGGAGACGACCTAGAGAAATGGACAGTTCGCGCCTGGGTGGAAGCCGGTCGGTCTCGGCCTGTCCCAGATCAACCGCAAGGACCAGCGGCACCGGCCCCACGGCGCGCGCATTCAGGATGCCGACGCGGCGCGCCTCGATCCGGCCGCGGATCGCAGGCGGCGAATCGGCGATGATCCGGTCGCCGTCGCGCCGCAGCAAGGTGCGGTCATCGGCGACAAGCCCGGCGCCGAATGCCATCATTTCAAGCGCCAGCGTCGATTTGCCCGCGCCCGATGGCCCAAGGATCAGCAGCCCGCGCCCGCGATGCGCGATACAGGATGCGTGCAAGATCATGTCGTCCCCCCGGTTTCCGCGCCGTCCCGCCTGCCGCGAATCGCGGCTTGCCGGGCGCGCGACTGCGCGTCCTTGCGGCGAAATCATGACCGCAAGACGACGCTTCCGCAAATGGTTGCGCTAACCAAGTCTGGTTGCGCTAACCCGGCCATATGTGCGCTTTCGCTGGGGAAAACCCGTGCTATTAGGACCGCACGGGCCGTTTGCGGACCCAAGTTACAGCAGGAGATCAGGTGCCATGACCGAACCGCGCGTCAATCCGAATTGCCGTCTTGAGGACCAGGGGATCACGGGGTTTGGCCGGGCTTATTACAACCTCGTCGAACCGGCCCTGGTCGAGGCGGCGATCCAGCGCGGCGAGGGTCGTCTTGGCCTTGGCGGCGCCTTCCTGGTCTCGACCGGCTATCACACCGGGCGTTCGCCCAAGGACAAGCACGTCGTCCGCACGCCGCTGGTCGAAAACACCATCTGGTGGGAAAACAACCGCGAGATGTCGCCTGAGGCCTTCGACCGCCTGCATGCCGACATGCTTGAGCACATGAAGGGCAAGGACTACTTCGTGCAGGATCTGTACGGCGGTGCCGACCCGGCGCTGCGGCTGGATGTGCGCGTGGTGACGGAACTGGCCTGGCATGGCCTTTTCATCCGCCACCTGCTGCGCCGCCCGGCGGCCTCGGAACTGGCGAGCTTTGTCCCCGAGTTCACCATCATCAACTGCCCCAGCTTCAAGGCCGATCCGGCCCGCCACGGCTGCCGCAGCGAAACGGTGATCGCGCTGAACTTCGACAAGAAGCTGATCCTGATCGGCAACACCGCCTATGCCGGCGAGAACAAGAAGTCGGTCTTTACCCTTCTGAACTATCTCTTGCCGGAAAAGGGCGTGATGCCGATGCACTGCTCGGCCAACCACGCCATCGGCGACCCGGCGGATTCGGCGATCTTCTTCGGCCTGTCGGGCACCGGCAAGACCACGCTGTCGGCCGATCCCTCGCGCATGCTGATCGGCGATGACGAACATGGCTGGTCGAATACCGGCATCTTCAACTTCGAGGGCGGCTGCTACGCCAAGACCATCAACCTGTCCGCCGAGGCCGAGCCCGAGATCTATGCCACCTGCTCGAAGCCCGGCACCGTGATCGAGAACATGGTCTTCGACCCCGAGACGCTGGTCCTGGATTTCGAGGACAACTCGATCACCGACAACATGCGCTGCGCCTATCCGCTGGACTACATCTCGAACGCGTCGGCGGATTCGCTGGGTGGGCAGCCGAAAAACGTCATCATGCTGACCTGCGACGCTTACGGCGTGCTGCCGCCCATCGCGCGGCTGACCCCGGCGCAGGCGATGTATCACTTCCTGTCGGGCTTCACCTCGAAGACGCCGGGCACCGAGGTGGGCGTGACCGAGCCGACGCCGACCTTCTCGACCTGCTTCGGCGCACCCTTCATGCCGCGCCGCCCCGAGGTCTATGGCAAGCTGCTGCAGCAGAAGATCGCCCAGACCGGCGCCACCTGCTGGCTGGTCAATACCGGCTGGACCGGCGGCGCCTTCGGCACCGGCAAGCGCATGCCGATCCGCGCCACCCGCGCGCTGCTGACCGCGGCGCTGGACGGCTCGCTGAACAAGGTCGAGTTCCGCAAGGACCCGAATTTCGGCTTCGAGGTGCCGGTCGCGGTGCCGGGCGTCGACGCACAGCTTCTGGACCCGCGCCAGACCTGGGCGGACCCTGCCGCCTATGACGCGCAGGCCCGCAAGCTGGTCAGCATGTTCAGCGACAATTTCGCGCAATATGCCGACAAGATCGACGACGACGTGCGCGCCGCCGCCATCGGCTGAGGCGGCGAAAAGCGGGATCGAAAGGGCGGCCAAGGCCGCCCTTTTTTCATGGCCTACGGGTCGGGTTCCGGCGCCCGGCGGATGCTTGCAGGCACGCGCAGGGTCGGATTGCCGCCCTTTTCGACCGTATCCAGCAGGTGAAAGCCCGCGCCGATCAGCGCCTCGACGTCCTGACGCACGAAGGTGATGTCCAGCGGCAGGTTTGCGGCAAAAGGGTCCCAGTCATAGCAGCCGATGACGCTGCCGCGCAGCAGGTCAAGGCCCGGACCCGCCGTCACCTGCAACAGCCCCTCAAGCGCGGTGACGCCATTCGCGAACAGGATGTTCGGCATCGTGCCGCCGCGGGTGGCCAGATGGGCGCGCAGGGCCTCGGCGATCCGTGGCGGCTGGTAGCCGCTGCATTGAAACACCGCCTCGGGCAGCGCCACACCCTGCGCCCGAAAGGCATCGCGCACCCCGGCCATACGCTCGACTGTCGAGTTATCGCCGGGATTGCCTCCGAAGAACAGGAAGTCCACCGGCGCGCGCCCGGCGAATTTTTGCAGCAATATCCGTGTCATCTCGGTCGCGGCGCCGCGGTTGTCGGAAATTGCCGAGGGCGCACCCTCGCCCGGCAGGTCGATATTGACCGAGCGGATGCCCGCATCAGCGCAAAACTGGTTGATTTCGCGCGGATCGTGAACACCGGCGACGAACAGGAACTCGACCTGATGCGCAATCAGCGACCGCGCGGTGGCAAGCTCGGTCCCGGCATCGCGCTGGGTGCTGACGACGATGGGGCAAAGCCCGCGCCGCCGCGCCTCGATCTCGAACTGTTCGGCGAGGCCGGCGAAAAAGCGGTTGCGGTAATGCGGCAGGATCATTCCCCCCAGCCCCGAGCGATTGAGCCGCAACCCCCGCGCGCGCAGGTTCGCCGAATAGCCCAGCTCCTCGGCGGCGATAAGGACGCGCTTTGCCGTTTCCTCGCGGATGCGCAGCCCCTGCCAGCGCCCGCCCAGCACCAGGCTGACGGTCGAGGGCGAAATCCCCGCCGCCTTGGCGATATCGTAAATGGTGGCCTTGCGCCGCGTCTTCTTCACATCCGCCCCCTCCTGCTGACGGCCCGGGTCACGCCCCGAGACCGTGCCAGAAAAATCCGGGCCAGCGGCGGTTGCGCGCCGAAACCCTTTGCTAAATATATTTAGCGCGTTGACGGAATACCAGACTTGACCTATCCCGCTGTCATTGGGCCCACGCAGGACCAGCCATCGCGATTCGTCTGCCGGATGCGGCAAGCGGGCTTTGCGCCCGCCCGGAAAGGCAGGCGAAAGCGCGGGTTTCCGGGCCTGCCGCCGATCCACGACGCAAACCGGACAAGGAAGACATGCATGAGCAATCCGACAATCCTCGACCGTTTCCGCCTTGACGGAAAAGTGGCGCTGATCACCGGCGGCACCCGCGGCATCGGCCTTGCCATCGCGCGGGCCTTCGGCGAGGCGGGCGCGAAGCTTTACCTCAGCGCGCGGACCGAGAACTGGGAGGACGACGGCGCCCTGCTGAAGGCGGGTTTCGACATCACCTTCATCGCCGGCGACCTGTCGCAGCCGGGCGAGCCGGCGCGCATCGTGAACGCAGTGCTGGAAGATGCCGGGCGGCTGGACGTGCTGGTGAACAATGCCGGCGTCGCCATTCACGGCGACACGCCCGATTTCGCCGAGGAAACCTGGCGCAGGCTGATGTCGCTGAATGTCGACGCGGTGTTCTGGGCCTGCAAGGCGGCCATCCCGGCGATGGTGAAAAACGGCGGCGGCACCATCGTCAACATGGGCTCGATGTCGGGCATCGCCTCGAACATCCCGCAAAACCAGGTGGCCTATAACAGCTCGAAGGCGGCGGTCCACATGATGACCAAAAGCCTTGCCAGCGAATTTGCGGCCCAGAATATCCGCGTGAACGCCGTCGCGCCGGGCTATATCGACACCGACATGTCGCGCGGCGGTATCGCCAGCCCCGAATGGGGTCCGATCTGGCGTAACATGACGCCGATGGACCGCGTCGGCCAGCCCGACGAGATCGCTGCGGCGACCCTGTTCCTGGCCTCGCCCGCCTCAAGCTATATCACCGGCGAGGTGCTTGTCGCCGATGGCGGCTACACCACCCGCTGACCCACCCGTAACGAGGAGACGACAGATGACGAATGAAACGGGCCGCCTGGCCGGAAAGGTGGCCGTCGTGACGGGCGGCGGCGTGGGCATCGGCCGCGCCATCGCCGAGCGCTTTGCCGCCGAGGGCGCCAGGGTCGCCATCGCCGATATCAACTTCGCGGCGGCGCAGGCCGTAGCCAGCGGCATCGGCGACAATGCCCGCGCCTATGCGCTGGACGTGACCAAACAGGAATCGATCGACGCCATGATCGCGGCGGTCGCCGCCGATTTCGGGCCGATCACGACGCTGGTCAACAATGCCGCCGTGTTCAACCTTGCCCCCATCGAGGAAATCACCCGCGAACAGTATCGCTTTGTCTTCTCGGTCAATGTCGAGGGGCTGCTGTTCACGCTGCAATCGGTCGCCCGGCACATGATCGACAACGGCACCCGCGGCGCCATCGTCAACATGGCCAGCCAGGCCGGTCGCCGCGGCGAGGCACTGGTCGGGGTCTATTGCGCCTCGAAGGCGGCGGTCATCAGCCTGACCCAATCGGCCGGGCTTGGCCTGATCAAGAAAGGCATCAACGTCAACGGCATAGCGCCGGGCGTGGTCGACACCGACATGTGGGACACCGTCGACGGCATGTTCGCCAAATACGAGGGCCTGCAGCCGGGCGAGAAGAAGAAGCAGGTCGGCCTTGCCGTGCCCTACGGCCGCATGGGGCGTCCCAACGACCTGACCGGCGCGGCGGTCTTCCTGGCCAGCGACGACGCCGATTATGTCGTCGCCCAGACGCTGAACGTCGATGGCGGCAACTGGATGAGCTGACGCGCAGCCCGATCAACGCCGGCGACCGGAGTGACGGTCGTCGGCATGATCGCCCACCGGGCGTTAATGACGGGGTTGCGGCAAAGCCGCGGATACCTGTCATGGCTCCGGTCGGCGAGGCTGCGACAAGAGCGCAGATATCGCGCCTTCGCGCCGGCTGGCTGGCGTGCCGCCGGGTTGCAGGCATCTCCCCTTCCGCAGGTTGACCGGAACATTATGCATACTCGAGGAGCATCGCCCCCGACAGGCTGGCTGGGGCGCTGTGCGGCGGTGAGCATAGCCCCTCCATACGGGTGACCGGTGCGCGGCAGGGCGGCAGGGCGCGGACATCGCTCCTCGTGCAGGTTGGCCGGGACGTTCTGCATAATCGAAGAGCATCGCCCCACACACAGGCTGGCCGGGACGTTGTGTAGCGGTGAGCATTGCCCCTCATGTGGGTAGCCGGCGCACCGCAGGGCCGCAGGGCCGCAGGGCCGCAGGGCCGCAGGGCCGCAGGGCCGCAGGGCCGCAGGGCCGCAGGGCCGCAGGGCCGCAGGGCCGCAGAACTTCGCCCCTTCGCACAGGCTAGCCAAGACGCCGCATGGTCACGGGCATTACCTTTCACACGGGCTGACAGGGGTATCGCAGGGTCGCGAACGTCTTCCGTCGCACAGGCCGTCAGTTGCTATATGGCGGAAGGGATTATCGCCCTGCTTACTCCGCAACCGCGTTGTCATCGCCTGCGCCACACGCCGCACGCGCAAACCATCGCCCGCCCTGCCAGAACGCAAGGCATCAGTCACTGGGCATCGGACCGCTTCGCCACGGAAAGCAACCGCCGCCGACCGCAGACGTCCACCTCGTCAGCCTTCCGCTTCGGCAAGGCGACAACAGGGCGGCCCGGTGCAACCGCCGCCGACCGCCGATCGCCTCGCCCGTTCTCCACACTTCACATGCTTCATCCGGCACCTCCGTTCGGGCACCATTGAAACACGCAACCGTTAAGAACCGGTTTCCGCCAGAGCCGCATTTTCGCTTTGCGCGGTGGACTTCATCGCCCTTGGCCGCAACAATCCCCGGGACAAACCTGTAAGGAGAACCCGTCTCATGTTGCGTGCCCTGTCCCGCCCCGCAACCCGCCTGATGGAGCGCTGGTTGCCCGACGCCTTCATCTTCGTGCTGGTCCTGACGATCATCGCCGCCCTGTGCGCCGTGATCTTCGAGGGGAACTCGCCCATTGCGGTCATCCGCATGTGGGGCGACGGCTTCTGGAAGCTGCTGGAATTCTCGATGCAGATGCTGCTGGTGCTGGTCACCGGCTACATCCTTGCCAGCTCGCCGCCGGTCAAGGCGGCGCTGGCGCGGATGGCGGGACTGGCGACGACGGCCGGGGGCGCAATCATCCTGGTCTCGGTCGTGTCGCTGGCGGCAAGCTGGCTGAACTGGGGCTTTGGCCTTGTCGTGGGCGCGATCTTCGCGCGGGAACTGGCACGCCAGATCCGCGTCGATTACCGGCTGCTGGTCGCCTCGGCCTATTCGGGCTTCGTCATCTGGCATGGCGGAATTTCGGGTTCGATCCCGCTGACCATCTCGACCGCCGGCCATTTCACCGAGGACCAGATCGGCATCGTCCCGACCTCGGACACCATTTTCGCCTATTGGAACCTCATCATCTGCGCGGCGCTGTTCATCGCGGTGCCGATCGCCAACCGCATGATGCTGCCCGACGACGACGAGATGGTCATCGTCGACCCCGAGAAACTGCGCGACGCCCCCGACGAGCCGATGCCCGCGAACCCGACCCCGGCGCAGCGGCTGGAAAACAGCCGCATCCTGATGTGGGCGGTGGGGATTCCGGGCCTGCTGTGGCTGGTCATGCATTTCGCCGGCGGCGGCGGACTGAACCTGAACGTGGTCAACATGATCTTCCTGTTCGTGGGGATCGTGCTTCACGGCACCGCGCGCAGCCTGCTGGCGGCGCTGGACCAGGCAGTGAAGGGCGGTGCGGGGATCGTGATCCAGTTTCCCTTCTATGCCGGGATCATGGCGATCATGACCGGGTCGGGGCTGGCAACCAGCCTGTCAGAGTTCTTCGTCTCGATTTCCAGCGCCGACACCCTGCCCTTCTGGAGCTTTATCGCCGGTGGCATCGTCAATATCTTCGTGCCCTCGGGGGGCGGCCAATGGGCGGTGCAGGCGCCGGTCATGCTGCCCGCGGCCGAAACCCTTGGCGCCAGCATGCCCCGCGTCGCCATGGCGGTGGCCTGGGGCGACGCCTGGACGAACCTTCTGCAGCCCTTCTGGGCGCTGCCGATGCTGGGGATCGCCGGGCTGAAGGCGCGCGACATCATGGGCTATTGCGTGGTGATGCTGCTGGTGACCGGCATCATCATCGGCGCGGGGCTGCTGTTCCTGTGAACTGAGACAGCAAAATGCCGGACCACGGTCCGCAACCTTTCATCACGGCGGCACGACTGCCGTGATGCCGCACCCCTACCCCGGCCGCACCGTTGCGCCGATCACCCCCTCCAGCCAATCCGCAAAGATCGACAGCCTTGGCGTATCGCGCGGACTGGAGGGGAAAAGCAGCGTCACCGGCAGCGGCTCGGCCCGGTGGTCGGGCATGACCTGGACCAGATCGCCCGACGCAAGGTGATGGGCGACGTCATAGGCGGGGATCTGGATCAGACCCATGCCGGCAAGGGCGCAGGCGATATATCCGTCGGCGCTGTTGGCCGAGACGCGCCAGGCCACCGGGCGTGTCTGCGTCCGGGCGCCCTCGATCCATTCCCAGTCCGCCACCCGCCCGGTCGAGGGCGAGGCATAGGCGACCTGAAAATGCCGGTCCAGATCGGCAGGCGAGCCGGGCGTGCCATGCTGACCAAGGTAGGCGGGGCTTGCGACGTTGATCTGCGCGATCACGCCAAGCCGGCGCGCGCGCAGGCCGGAATCGGGCAGCGGGCCGACCCGCAGCGCCAGATCGACCTTTTCGCCCAGAAGATCGACCACGCGGTCGGTCATCCCCAGCTCGACGCAAAGCCCCGGCCAGCGGGCAAGAAATTCGGGCAGCGCCGGCGCCACGATCAGCCCGCCGATGCGGCCGGGCAGATCGACGCGGATGCGCCCCTCGACATGGCCGGCGGCCGAGCGGAACATCGTCTCGATCCCCTCGCTGTCATGCAGGAAGGTCTGGCAGCGGTCGTAAAGCCTCTCGCCCTCATCCGTGGGCATGACCGTCCGGGTCGTGCGGTTCAAAAGCCGCGCGCCCAGCCGCGCCTCAAGCTCGGCGATGGCGGTCGAAACGGTCGAGCGCGGCATCTGCAAGCTGTCCGCCGCGCGGGTGAAGTTGCGCGTCTCGATGACGCGCACGAAAATCCGATAAAGGTCGATCCGGTCCATCGTTCGGGTTCTGCGACAAATCGCGGCGATATTATCCACCTGCCGCCCGGCTGACAAACCCCACGGGGGGGGGACAGCGGTCAGCCGCGATCCCTGGCCGCCTTCACCTTTGCCGCCAGATCCTTGGCAATGGCGAAGGCGCCCTTGATGCGGTCGGCATCCGTGGGCCAGTCGCGCAGGATGACGATCCTGTTGTCGCTGACCTTGGCCTGCCCGCGCTGGTCGTGGATGAACTCGACCAGCCCGGCGGGATTCGGGAACTTGTCGCCGTGGAACTGGATCGTCGCGCCCTTGGGCCCGGCATCCAGCTTCGAGATATTGGCCCGCTTGGCCATCGCCTTGATGCGGATGACCAGCAAAAGCGTGTTCACCTCGCGCGGGAGCGGCCCGAAGCGGTCGATCAGCTCGGCGGCAAAGCCCTCAAGCTCGACCTTGGTGGTCAGTTCGGCAAGGCGGCGGTAAAGGCCCAGCCGTACATCCAGATCGGCGACATAGCTTTCGGGAATGGTGACCGGCACGCCAAGGTTCAACTGCGGCGCCCATTCGTCCTCTGGCGTGCCCTCGATCTCGCCGGATTTCAGCTTGGCGATCGTCTCCTCCAGCATCTGCTGGTAAAGCTCGAAGCCGACCTCCTTGATATGGCCGGACTGTTCCTCGCCCAGCAGGTTCCCCGCCCCGCGCAGGTCAAGGTCCTGCGAGGCCAGATTGAAGCCCGCGCCAAGGCTGTCGATGGCGCCAAGGAATTTCAGCCGCCGCATCGCCTGCGGCGTCAGCGGCACGCGCGGCTTGGTCGTCAGATAGCAATAGGCCCGCGTCTTGGAGCGTCCGACCCGGCCGCGGATCTGGTAAAGCTGCGCCAGACCGAACATGTCGGCGCGCCAGACCACCATCGTGTTCGCAGTCGGGATATCCAGCCCCGATTCCACGATGCTGGTCGCCAGCAGCACGTCATGGCTGCCGTCGTAGAAGGCGTTCATCCGCTGGTCCAGATCGCCCGCCGCCAGTTGCCCATGGGCGACGATATAGCTGACCTCGGGGACGTGTTCCTTAAGCCAGTCCTCGACCTCGGGCAGGTCGGCAAGGCGGGGCACGACAAAGAAGCTTTGCCCGCCGCGATATTTTTCGCGCAGAAGCGCCTCGCGGATGGTGACGCTGTCGAATTCGCTGACATAGGTGCGGATGGACAGGCGGTCCACCGGCGGCGTCCCGATGATCGACAGGTCCCGCACCCCGGTCAGCGACAGTTGCAGCGTGCGCGGGATCGGCGTCGCGGTCAGCGTCAGGACGTGGATATCGCTGCGCAATTCCTTCAGCCGTTCCTTGTGGCCGACGCCGAAATGCTGTTCCTCGTCGACGATCAGCAGGCCCAGGTTCTTGAAATGCACCTGCTTGGCCAGCACCGCATGGGTGCCCACCACGATATCGACCGAGCCATCGGCAAGGCCCTTGCGGGTCTCGGCGGCGTCTTTGGCGCTGACAAAGCGCGACAGCGGGCGCACATTGATCGCGGTGCCGCGGAAGCGTTCGGCGAAGGTGCGGTAATGCTGGCGCGCGAGCAGCGTCGTCGGCGCGACCACCGCGACCTGCCGCCCCTGCGAGGCGGCGATGAAGGCCGCGCGCATGGCGACCTCGGTCTTGCCAAAGCCCACATCGCCCACCACCAGCCGGTCCATCGGACGGCCCGCCGCCAGATCCTCGGCCACGTCGGAAATGGCGGTCGCCTGATCCTCGGTCTCGGCATAGGGGAAGCGGGCGGCGAAGCTTTCGATCTCGTGATGTTCGGGTTCCAGCACCGGGGCGGCGCGCAGCAGGCGTTCGGCCGCGACCCGCATCAAGCGGTCGGCGATCAGCTTGATGCGCTCTTTCAGCCGCGCCTTGCGGGCCTGCCAGGCGCCGCCGCCCAGCTTGTCGAGAAGCCCCTCCTCATGCCCATAGCGGCTGAGCAGTTCGATATTCTCGACCGGCAGGTAAAGGCGGTCGCCGCCGGCATATTCCAGCGCCACGCAGTCATGGGGCACGCCAAGCGCCTTGACCGTTTCAAGCCCGGTATAGCGGCCAATGCCGTGTTCGACATGCACGACCAGATCGCCCGGCGTCAGCGTGGTGGTGTCGCGCAGGAAATTCTCGGCCTTGCGGCGCTTTTTCGCGCCCCGGATCAGCCGGTCGCCCAGCACGTCCTGTTCCGAGATCACCGCCAGCGGCCCCGTCGCCTGCCCGTCCGAGACGAAGCCCTCATCCAGGGGCCAGACCGCCAGACCCAGCGCGCCGGGCTGGTCGGGCAGGTCGCGAAGGTCGGCGATGGGTTTGGCGCCGGTGATCCCCTCATCGGCGATCAGGCCGGACAGGCGTTCGCGCGCACCTTCGGAAAAGCTGGCGATCACCACCCGGCGACTGCGCAGGGTTTCACGAAGATAATCGGCCAGCGCCTTGAAAAGGTTGCCGCCTTCGGCCTGGCGTTCGGGGGCGAAGTTGCGGCCGATACGGCCGCCCGCGTCCAGCACCCCCGGCCCCGGCGGTTGCGGCAGGACCGACAGCCGCAGCATCCGGTGCGCGGCCAGCCAGCGCCGCCATTCGGCCTCGTCCGGGAACATCGCGGTCGGGGGCACCGGGCGATAGACGGTGTCGGTGCCGCCCTTGCGTTTCAGCGCCTCGCGCCTTGCGTCGAACTGTTCGCCGATGGTGTGCCAGCGGGCATCGCGGACCTGATCCAGATGGTCGTCCAGCACCACCGAGGCGTCGGGCAGGTAATCGAACAGGCTTTCCAGCTTCGGGTGGAACCACGGCAGCCAATGCTCCATTCCGGCCATCTTGCGCCCGGCGCTGATGCCTTCGTAAAGCGGATCATTGGCGCCGCCGCCATATTCGGCACGGTAGTTCTGGCGGAAGCGGGTGATCGCGGCCTCGTCAAGGATCACCTCGGACATTGGCGCCAGCTCGACAAATTCCAGCTTTTCGATGGAACGCTGTGTTTCTGCGTCAAATCTTCGCGCACCGTCCAGCACGTCGCCGAACATGTCCAGCCGGATCGGCCCGGAATCGCCGGGCGGATAGATGTCGATGATGCCGCCCCGCACGGCGAAATCGCCCGGCTCGGTCACCGTCGGCGCCTGCGCGAATCCCATGCGCGCCAGATAGGCGCGCAGCGCGCCTTCGTCCATGCGGCTGCCGACCCGGGCCGAAAAGCTGGCATCGCGCAGCGCATCGCGCGCCGGCACGCGCTGCATGGCGGCGTTGAGCGTGGTCAGCAGGATGAACGGACCCTTGATCGCGCCATGGGCCAGCGCCGTCAGCACCGCCATGCGCGCCGCCATTACCGCCGGCGCGGGCGAGACGCGGTCATAGGGCGTGGTATCCCAGGCCGGAAACTCCAGCACCACCGCCGAGGGGGCGAAAAACGCCAGCGCGGCGCGCATCGCGGCCATGCGGCGGTCGTCGCGGGCGATGTGGATGACCGGCTTGCCGCGCGCCAGTTCGCGCGCGATCAGGGCGGCATCCATGCCCTCGGGGGCGCCGGAAAGGATCAGGTGTTCGGGATGTGCTGACATGATCGCTGAGGTATAGGGGACGGGGGCGAAGTCAAGACCGCGCCATCAGAAGCCAAAGGGGTGGCGCAGCATCCACAATGCACCCTGAAAGGCGGCGATGGCCACCGCGACGATGGAAAGCAGCGTGAAGACCAGCCGGTGCCGGCGCATCATCGCCGCCGCCCGCGCCGCCGCCTGATCGACCGGGGCGCCCTGCTCGGCCTCGGCCAGCACCGTGCGCAGGCGGCGCGCCAGCCGCAGCTCAAGCGCGAAGGCAAGGCCAAGGGGCAGCAGCAGCAGGACCAGCGCGCGCGCCATTTCAAGGTCATAGACAAAGCCCAGCAACGCCAGCGTGGTCAGCGCGAAGGCCGAGACGCCCAGGATGACCGCGCCATCGGCCCCCGGCACGCGCCAGCGCGGCAGGGTCAGCGACAGCCAGTCCAGCAGCGCCAATGCCGCAGGCTGGGCCGTGCCGTCACGCGCGGCGCGGCTGGCGGCGGCGATCACATCGACCGGCACGCCGGCGACGCGGCGTCCCGCCAGCGTCCAGGCAAGGGCCAGCAACACCCAGAACCAGACCGAGCCGAATGAGCGGCTGTCCAGCATGGTCAGGATCGCCTCGGGTCGGAACATGTCGTCTCGCAGTTGGATTGGCGCAGCCGTCAAACTAACCGCGCCGCGCATAAAGGAAAACCGGGATTCTTGGACAATGGGCGGTTTCCCCCGCCGCGGGCCGGCAGGGGTTGCGCGGGCGGGGCAAATATGCAGGTTCGGGTGAACCCCGTGACAAGCACAGGCCAGTTTCATGTCCCCCACCCCGATCATCGCCCCCTTCCCCGCCAGCCGCCTGCGCCGCCTGCGCCGCACGCCCGCGCTGCGCGCCCTGACGGCCGAGGTCGGCCTGACCGCCTCGAACCTGATCTGGCCGATCTTCGTGACCGAGATCGACGGCGGCGCGGGCGAGATCCCCTCGATGCCGGGGGTCGAGCGGCTGACGCTGGAGGGCGCCAAACGCGCCGCCGAAACCGCGATGCGGCTGAACATCCCGGCGGTCTGCATCTTTCCGCATTCGGACCCCGACCTGAAGACCGACACCTGCGAACGCGCCTGGGACCCGGACAATATCGGCAACAAGGCGATCCGCGCCATCAAGGAGGTCGCGCCCGATCTGGCGGTGATG
Source organism: Paracoccus sp. (in: a-proteobacteria) (assembly GCA_046348875.1). Classification (GTDB taxonomy): domain Bacteria; phylum Pseudomonadota; class Alphaproteobacteria; order Rhodobacterales; family Rhodobacteraceae; genus Paracoccus. Next base: position 14,052 of record JAXMDJ010000023.1, on the reverse strand, counting down.
ACCGATATCGCGCTGGACCCCTATAACGCCAACGGCCATGACGGGCTGGTGCAGGACGGCGTGATCCTGAACGATGAAACCGTCGAGGCGCTGGTGCGCATGGCGCTGGCGCAGGCCGAGGCGGGCGCCGACATCCTGGGCCCCTCGGACATGATGGACGGCCGCATCGGCGCGCTGCGCGCAGCCCTTGAGGGCGCGGGCCACAAGGACGTGGCGATCCTGTCCTATGCGGCGAAATATGCCAGCGGCTTCTATGGGCCGTTCCGCGATGCAGTCGGCGCCTCGGGACGGCTGGTGGGCGACAAGAAGACCTACCAGATCAACCCGGCCAACCGCGACGAGGCCATGCGCTGCGTCGCCCGCGACCTGGCCGAGGGCGCCGACATGGTCATGGTCAAGCCCGGCATGCCCTATCTGGATATCTGCCGCATGGTCCGCGACCAGTTCGCAGCCCCGACCTATGCCTATCAGGTCAGCGGCGAATACGCGATGATGGAGGGCGCCATCCGCAATGGCTGGCTGTCGCGCGACGTGGTCATCGAAAGCCTGCTGGCATTCCGGCGCGCGGGTTGTGACGGCATTTTGACCTATTACGCACCGCAGGTGGCCGAAAGGCTGGCATGACGGGGGAAAGCTTCCTATCATCCCCGGCAGAAAAGGCGGGACAACCGCCCATCAGGAACAAGGCGAAGCAATGACGGATTTCAATGGTATCAGCCGGAGATTCCTGCTTTTGGGCGGGGCGGCATTGGGGCTTGCGGGCTGCTCGAACGCGGTCGGTCAGGATGCGGCGGCGCGGCTGGATGCGCGGGTGGACGCGACACGCAACTATCTGATGCAGAATTATCCCGCCGTGGCACCACTGGTGCAAAGCGCCAAGGGCGTGCTTTACATGCCCCTGATGACCGAGGCGGGGCTTGGCTTTGGCGGCGCCTACGGTCAGGGCGCGCTGCGCATCAATGACGCGACGGTGGATTATTATTCCGCGACGCAGGCCAGCGTCGGCTTCCAGATCGGTGCCCAGCAATATGCGCATGTGCTGATCTTCCAGACCGATGCGGCGCTGGCCGATTTCCGTCGCGCGCCGGGCTGGGTGGCGGGGGCGGATGCCTATTACGCCATTCCCGCCGGCGGGTTGTCGATGGGCACCGACACCATCACCTCGCAACAGCCGGTGCTGGCGATGATCTTTGGCCAGTCGGGGCTGATGGCCGGCGCGACGATCGCCGGGACGAAATACACCCGCATCATCCCCTCAAGCTTCTAAAGGGGCGCAAACAGAAAAGGCCGGGCATCGCGCCCGGCCTTTTTCGTTCCTGCGATCCGCGGCCTAGCTGCCGTGGATGATGCGGACATAGGTCCGCGTTTCCTGATACGGCGGCACGCCGCCATATTTCTGCACCGCCGCCGGCCCGGCGTTATAGGCGGCCAGCGCCAGCCGCCAGCTTCCGAAGGTGTTGTACATCATGCGCAGATAGCGCGCGCCGCCTTCCAGGTTCTGGACCGGGTCGCTGGCGTCGACACCCAGCCGTGCCGCCGTCCCCGGCATCAGCTGCGCCAGCCCGCGCGCCCCCTTGTTCGACCGCGCCGAAGGGTTCCAGCCCGATTCCTGCTGCACAAGGCGCAGGAACAGGTCCTCGGGGACGCCATGCTTGCGCGCCATCGCTTTCGCATGGGGCAGATACTGGCTGCGGCGATTGCCCTTGTAGGCGGGGATGATGCTGACGATGTCCAGCTCGATCACGCTTTTGGACGAGGTGCCCTTGGGCCGCAGCCGCGCCGATTGCTGGTATTGCCCGGAAAGGCGCTGATCCATCAGCCGGGTCTGGCGCTCGAACTGGGCGATGCGGGACTTGCCGCCCTTGCCCTGCAAGCGCAGCCCCTCGGCGGCGGCGGGCACGGCAAGGCCGGCCGAAAACATCAACGCAAAGGCCAGCCTGCCCAGCCGGCGCAATGCCGCGCGATTGCGTGGAAACATTTCTGGTCCCTCATGCATCCGAAAATCATTATCTTTTTGGCTGGCACTATAACGCAAAGCCAGCCACGCGCCGCAAGATCATTTTAACCTTTGTGGATCGGAGGTGATTTCGGCAGAAATCCGCGCATGCCCCCGAATGTCCCATTCCCCTTGCCCGTTGGGCTTCTGCCGCGTAAACCCCCATGAAATCAGATTCAGTGCAAGGACGGCAGCGATGGCAGGCAGCGTGAACAAGGTGATCCTGGTGGGGAACCTGGGTCAGGACCCGGAGATCCGCAGCTTCCAGAACGGCGGCAAGATCGCCAACCTGCGGATCGCCACCAGCGAGACCTGGAAGGACCGCAACTCGGGCGAGCGGCGCGAGCGTACCGAATGGCACACCGTCGCCATCTATTCCGAGCCGCTGGTCCGCGTGGCCGAGCAGTTCCTGAAAAAGGGCTCCAAGGTCTATGTCGAGGGCCAGCTTGAGACCCGCAAATGGCAGGACCAGCAGGGCAACGACCGCTATTCGACCGAGGTGGCGCTGCGCCCCTTCCGCAGCGAATTGCACATGCTGGACGGCCGCGGACCGGGCGGCGGCAATGCCGGCGGCGGCCGGGGCGATGACGGCTACGGCGGCAGCTATGGCGGCGGCGCAGCGGGCGGCGGCTATGCCTCGGGCGGGGGCGCCGCTTCGGGCGGCGGCCAGCCCGCCGGCGGGCGCCCGGATTTCGACGACGACATCCCGTTCTGAACCACGCCACCCCGGCACATCCACCCGCGTCCCGGTTCCCGCAAGGGCCGGGACGTTTGCTTACAGGCCCCGCCCTCGCAATCTGGTCCTATCCATGGCATGATTCTGGCTCTATCCCCGCGCCGCGAACCGGCGCAATCAGGGTAAAACCACCGACCCAAGGAGCCCGGCGCCATGACGCTTGATCTGAACCCCAATGACATGTCCCATGTCGTCGCCGCCGACCGCGAACATGTCTGGCACCATCTCAGCCAGCACAAGCAGTATGAAACCATCGATCCCCGCGTCTATGTCGAGGGCCGCGGCATGCGCCTTTGGGACGCCACGGGGCGCGAGTTTCTGGACGCCGTTTCGGGCGGGGTCTGGACGGTCAACGTGGGCTACGGGCGCGAAAGCATCGCCAACGCGGTGCGCGACCAGCTTATCAAGCTGAACTATTACGCCGGCGCCGCCGGCACGGTGCCGGGCGCGATCTTCGCCCAGAAGCTCATCGAGAAGATGCCGGGCATGAGCCGGGTCTATTATTCGAACTCGGGCTCCGAGGCGAATGAAAAGGTCTACAAGATGGTCCGCCAGATCGCCGCGCGCCATCACGGCGGCAACAAGTGGAAGATCCTTTACCGCGACCGCGACTATCACGGCACCACCATCGGCACGCTGGCGACCTCGGGTCAGGATCAGCGCGCGATGCAGTATGGCCCCTATCCCGACGGTTTCGTGCGCGTGCCGCATTGCCTTGAATACCGCAAGCAGTGGGACGTCGAAAACTATGGCGAGCGTGCCGCCGACGCCATCGAGGAAGTCATCCTGCGCGAGGGCCCCGAGACCGTCGGCGCCATCGTGCTGGAGCCGGTGACGGCAGGCGGCGGCGTCATCACGCCCCCCGAAGGCTATTGGCAGCGCGTGCAGGAAATCTGCCGCAAATACGATGTGCTGCTGCATATCGACGAGGTCGTCTGCGGGCTTGGCCGCACCGGCACCTGGTTCGGCTATCAGCAATACGGGATCGAGCCGGACTTCGTCACCATGGCCAAGGGCGTCGCCTCGGGCTATGCGGCGATCTCGTGCACGGTGACGACCGAGCGTGTCTTTGACATGTTCAAGGATGCGCCGCAGGACGGGATGAGCTTTTTCCGCGACATCTCGACCTTTGGCGGCTGCACCTCGGGGCCGGTCGCCGCGATCGAGAACATGCGCATCATCGAGGACGAGGGCCTGCTGGACAACTGCACCCGCATGGGCGCACGCGTGATCGCCAACCTGAACGCGCTGATGGAAAAGCACGCGGTCATCGGCGATGTGCGCGGCAAGGGCCTGTTCTGCGGCGCCGAACTGGTCGCCGACCGCAAGACCAAAGAGCCGATGGACGAAAAGAAGGTTCAGGCGGTCGTCGCCGAATGTCTGGCGCAGAACGTCATCATCGGCGCCACCAACCGGTCGCTGCCGGGCTTCAACAACACGCTGTGCCTGTCGCCGGCGCTGATCGCCACGCCCGACGACATCGACCGCATCACCGATGCCATCGACGTGGCGCTGACCCGCGTCTTTGCCTGAGGCGCGCAAGACTTGATCCGCGGCGACATTCGCGCGACTGATCGTCGCAAGAGCTGCCGCGGATCCTTCGATGTCCATTCCCCCCGACGCCTTCTTTCTTGATCGCAATGCCGGCCTGCCGCTGCAAGTGCAGCTTCGGCGGCAGATCATCGCGGCGGTCTCGGCCGGGCGGTTCCGGGCGGGCGAGAAACTGCCCTCGACCCGCGCGCTGGCCGATCATCTGGGCGTGGCGCGGGTGACGGTGGCGCAGGCCTTCGCGGAACTGGTCTCGACCGACTATCTGGCCAGCCGCGACCGGTCCGGGCATTACATTTCCGACAGCGTCGAGCGGCGGATCGAGGCCGAGGACGCCACCCCCGCCGCCGAACGCTTCGACTGGGACCGCCAGCTTGACCATCGCTACAGCCGGGCGCAGCGCTCGGACCGGACGCGGGACTGGCGGCGCTATGGCTATTGCTTCATCTACGGGCAGGCGGACCCGGCGCTGGTCGATCACGCGGCATGGCGGGACTGCGCCATGCGGGTACTGGGACGGCGCGAATTCGCCGCCGTGACCAGCGACCTTTACGATGCCGACGACCCGGAACTGGTCGACCACATCGCCCGCCAGATCCTGCCCCGGCGCGGCATCAGCGCCAGCCCCGACGAAATCCTGCTGACCATGGGGGCGCAGAACGCGCTGTGGCTGGTCACGCAGGTGCTGCTTGGCCCCGGCACCGCCTGCGCGGTCGAGGACCCCTCATATCCCGGCCAGCGCGAGATCCTGTCGGCCAGCGGCACCACCATCCTGCCCGTGCGCGTCGACCAGCAGGGCCTGCCGCCCGACCAGGTGCCGGCGGGCATCGCCGCGGTCTTTACCACCGCCAGCCACCAATGCCCGACCAACTCGACCATGCCGCGCGCCCGGCGCAAGGCGCTGCTGGCGCGCGCGCAGACGCAGGGCTTTGCGGTGATCGAGGACGATTACGAATTCGAGATGTCCTTCGCCGGCGCCCCCTCGCCCGCCCTGAAGGCCATCGACCGGGCCGGGGCGGTGATCTATGTCGGCTCGTTCTCGAAATCGGTGTTTCCGGGGCTGCGGCTGGGCTATCTGGTCGCCGACCCGCGCTTCATCGCCGAGGCGCGCGCGCTGCGCGGCATGATGCTGCGCCACCCGCCCGGGCACATGCAGCGCACGCTGGCGCATTTCCTGTCGCTTGGCCATTACGACGCGCAGGCGAACCGGATGCGCCGCGCATTCGCCCAGCGGCGCGCGGTGATGCTGAAGGCCATCGCCGATTGCGGATTGCAACTGGCATCGCCGGGGGCAAGCGGCGGCTCAAGCTTCTGGCTGGCGACGCCGCCGGGCGTCGGGGTGCGGGCGCTGGCGGGTTTGCTGAAAACCCGCGATGTGCTGATCGAGCCGGGCGCCCCCTTCTTTGCCGACCCGGCCGAGGGCGGCGGCTTTTTCCGCATCGCCTATTCCTCGATCCCGGCCGAGCGCATTCCCGAAGGCATCCGCCGCATCGCCGAAGCCATCCGCGAACTGACGCCCGAATAAAAACATGGGCCGCCCCCGAAAGGGCGGCCCGCACTGGTTAAGAACCCGTCAACCGCCCATGATGGCGCGGAACATGAAATACATCAGCGACGGCCCGAAGAGGCAGCCCAGCCCGGTATAGAAGGTCGCCGTCATCGCCCCGTAAGGCACCAGCCGCTTGTCGGTGGCAGCAAGCCCGCCCGCGACGCCGCTGGTCGTGCCCATCAGCCCGCCATAGGCCATGGCGGTCTTGGGGTTGTTCAGCCCGATCAGCGGCGCGATGAAAGGCGTGCCGATCATCACCATCACCGACTTGATCAGCCCCGCCGCGACCGAAAGCGCGATCACCTCGCTTGAGGCGCCAAGCGCGGTGCCGGTCACCGGACCGACGATATAGGTCGCGGCACCCGCGCCCAGCGTGGTCATGCTGATCGCGTCGCTATAGCCGAACATCAGCGCGATCACGCCGCCGACGATGAAGGAAATCACGATCCCCAGAACCAGAGAGACGACCCCCGTCACCCCGGCCTTGCGGATCAGCCCCAGATCGACGCCGTAAGCGGTCGAGACGATGGCGAAATCGCGCAGCATCGCGCCGCCCATGATGCCCATGCCGGCGAACAGCTCGATATCGGCAAGGCCCTTCTTGCCGCCGGTCATCACGCCGCCGACATAGGCCAGCACCAGCCCCAGGATGATCGCCACCGCCGAGCCGTGCAGCCGCCCCGCCGTCAGGTGATGCGAGGCGTAATAACTGATCCACATCATCGCGCCGACGATGACAAAGGCGAACAGCAGCCCGTTCTTGATCAGGACGTCAGAAATAAGCTCCATCTCAGCCGGTCTCCTCTTCGCTGGTGGGGGGCAAGGGTTCGGCCACGCCGCCGATGCGGGCGACGGCCGGAACCAGCGCCCAGCAGGCCAGCGTCGCACCCGCGCCGGCCAGCAGCGCGATCGGGCCGCCGGTCACGGCCGAGACCACGTTCTGCGTCGAGGCCATGGCGACGACGATGGGGATGTACATGGCGCTCCAGTAAAGGACGCCCTGCTCGCTCAGCGGCGGGAACTTGCCCACACGGCGCATCCAGTCGGTCAGCACGATCAGCATCAGCATGGCAAAGCCCACGCCGCCGACGTTCGAATCGACGCCCAGCAATACGCCAAGCGCATCGCCGATGATCATGCCCACGATAAGACAGCCCGCCAGAACGGCGGTGCCATAGATAATCATTCCAACTCCTCCCCTTGGAAATGTCCGGGCGGGGCCTCCTCGCGCCCCCGGCCCGGACCACCTGTTCCGTAAAATTCAGCGATAAAGATCGGCGTAGGTCTTGCGCAGTTCGGCCTTCTGGACCTTGCCCATGACGTTGCGCGGCAATTCGTCGACGAAGATCACCCGCTTGGGCTGCTTGTAGCGCGCCAGCTTGCCGCCAATGGCGGCGATGACCGCGCGCTCGTCAAGGCTGGCGCCCTTTTGCGGCACGACGACGGCGGTGACGCCCTCGCCCAGGTCGGGATGCGACAGGCCGATGACGGCGCTTTCCAGGACGCCCGGAATGTCGTCGATCAGGCTTTCGACCTCTTTGGGATAGACGTTGTAGCCGCCCGAGATCACCAGATCCTTGTCGCGCCCGACGATGCGCAGATAGCCGTCATCGCCGATCTGGCCAAGATCGCCGGTGATGAAAAAGCCGTCCTTGCGGAACTCGGACGCGGTCTTTTCGGGCATCTGCCAATAGCCCTGAAAGACGTTCGGACCGCGCACCTCGATGGCGCCGATCTCGCCCTGCGGCAGGGGCGTGCCCGAATCGCGCTCGGTCACGCGGATCTCGATTCCGGGCAGCGGCATCCCCACGGCGCCGGGCTTGCGCGCGCCGTCATAGGGGTTCGTGGTGATCATGCAGGTCTCGGTCATGCCATAGCGTTCAAGGATGGCGTGGCCGGTGCGCTCCTCGAAGGCGCGGTGATCCTCGGCCAGCAAGGGGGCCGAGCCCGAAACGAAAAGCCGCATCTTGCCGGTGGCGGCGCGGGTCAGGCCCTCGGACTTCAGCAGGCGGGTATAGAAGGTCGGAACCCCCATCAGCACGGTCGCATCGGCCATCAGCCCGATCGCCTCGTCCGCGTCGAATTTCGTCAGCCAGATCATCGTCGCGCCGGACACGATGGACATGTTGGCGGCGACGAACAGGCCATGGGTGTGAAAGATCGGCAGCGCGTGGATCAGCCGGTCGGCGCCGGTATAGTGCCAGCTTTCCAACAGCGCCTCGGTATTCGAGGCAAGGTTGCCATGGGTCAGCACCGCGCCCTTGGAGCGCCCCGTGGTCCCCGAGGTATACAGGATCGCCGCCGGGTCATCCATGCCGCGCTGGACGCGGTCGCTGCGGGGGGTGGCGCTTGCGGCCAGTTCCATCAGCGTGCCGTCGCCATTCTCGCCCAGGCTTTCGACGCGCATCGCATCGCCTTCGCGGGCCTTGTGCGCGGCCAGCGTCGCCGGCGTGCAGACGAACAGCCGCGGCGCGGCATCGCCCAGGAAATAGTCGATCTCGGCCCCGGTATAGGCGGTGTTCAGCGGCAGGTAGACGCCGCCGACCTGAAGCGTCGCAAGGTAAAGGCAGATCGCCTCAGGGCTTTTGTCGGTCTGGATAGCCACCCGGTCGCCGGGCTGGACGCCGATGTCGGTCAGCACCGCCGCCAGCCGCCCGACCAGCGCGCGGGCGTCGGCATAGGTGATGTCGGGCTTGCCGGGACGCTCGAACAGCGCCTTGCCGGGATTGGCCTCAGCCGAGGCGATAAAGCTTTGATGAATCGTCTGCATGGATTTCGTCTCCTCCCCGAATATGTCGATCATGTCACCGCGCCAGCACCGCGGCCAGAGGCGCGCCGGTGGCAATCGTGCCGTCGCGCATGAAGGCCTCGTGCTGGGTCTCGATGGCGGCGGGGTCGTAAAGATAGTTGATCATCAGCCCATGGGCGCGCTTGATCGCGCCCGGCGCCAGATCGGCGGGCCAGTTCACCCGCCAGGCGGCGGCGCCATTGCCCAGATGAAAGCGGGCCACCGGGTCGTAGGGCGCACCGCGCCGCGACCGCGCCTCGGTGAAGTAACGCGCGGCGGCGGCCTCGACCTCGGGGCGCAGACGGTCGGCGGCGGCGGGGTCAGACTGCCAGCCGCCCTGCTCAAGTTCGCCGCGCAGCGCGACGGCGGCCGGGTCGGTTTCGCGCGCAAGCCATGCCCCGAAGGTCGGGGCCGGCGACAGCGTGACAAAGGTTTTCAGTTGCGGCAGTTCCGCCTGCAGGACCGCGACGACCTGCTTGATCAGCAGGTTGCCGAAGGACACGCCCTTCAGCCCCGGCAGGCTGTTGTTGATGGAATAGAACACCGCCGTATCGGCATCCTCGGGCGAGGCGACGCGCGGCGCGTTCAGGATCGGCGCTATGGCGTCGGGAATGGACCGCGTCAGCGCCACCTCGACAAAGATCAGCGGCTCATTGCCGGTCGCGGGATGGAAGAATGCGTAGCAGCGGCGGTCGGCCTGATCCAGACGGCGGCGCAGGTCGTCCCAGCCCTCGATCCGGTGGACCGATTCATAGGCGATGATCTTTTCCAGAATCGCCGCCGGCGTGGACCAGTCGATCCGCTCAAGATACAGAAAGCCGCGATTGAACCACGAGCTCAGCAGATGCGCGAAATCGGCGTCGATGGGGGCAAGCGCCGGGTCCTGCGCGATGGCCTTCAGCAGGTCGGCGCGCATCGCCACCAGCTTCAGCGTGGCGCCCGGCGCCATGTTCAACCGCCGCAGCAGCGTCTGGCGCTGCGGCTCGACCGTGGCGAAAAGCGCGGCAAGATTGCCCGATGAGGGATCGGCGTCATAGGCGGCAAACGCCGCGCGGATCGGCGCGGGATCGGCGCCGAAACGGTCGCGCAGCCGCACGAAGAAGTCGTGCCGGCCCTGTTCGTCCAGTTCGGCATAAGCCGCCAGCGCCTGTTCGGCGACCGCGATCCGCGCCGCCTCGCCGATGCGGCCCATCAGCACATCGCAGGCCGCGGCCAGCCGTTCGGCCGGCGGCTGCGCCAGCAGGGTCTGCGCGGTGACCTGTTCGCGCCCCTTGCCGCGCCGCTCGGTGCGGGTGATGGCCTGCACCAGATCGTTCAGGAACGTCAGATTGACCTTTGCCATGGCATCCCTCCTCCTCTGCCGGTGATATACGCTAGTTTCGCTGTGTTGTATACATCAAATCTTGATATGGACACTACGGCCCAAATCATGAATAATGTTAGCGTCTAAAGTAAAGTTACCAAGATGACCGACACGCGCAAACCGACTGTCCAGTTCATCCGCGATTCGCTCGAAAACGCCATCGTGGACGGCAAGTTCCTGCCCGGCGAACGGCTGGACCCGGAAGCATTGGCCATGCGTTTCGGCTGCTCGCGCACGCCCATTCGCGAGGCATTGCAGGCGCTTGAGGGTTCGGGACTGGTCAGCGTGCGCGCCAAGCGCGGCACCTTCGTCACCAAGCTGGGCGTCCCCGAACTGGCCGAGCGCTTCGAGGTCATGGCCGAGCTGGAGGCCATGTGCACCAGACTGGCCGCACGCCGCGCGTCGCCCCTGGAAATCGAGGCGATCCGCGAGGCCCAGGCGGCCTGCACGCGCGCCGCCGCCACCGGCAACAGCGACGCCTATTATTACCAGAATACCGCCTTTCACCACGCCATCTATTCGGCCTCGCGCAATGCTTTCCTTGAATCCGAGGCTCTGCGGCTGCAAGCCATGCTGCAACCCTATCGGCGCCGGCAGGTGCAGTTCCGCGGCCGGATGAAACGCTCGATCGAGGAACATCAGGCCATCGTCGACCTGATCGCCGCGGGCGATGCCGAAACCGCCGCCGCCGAGATGCGCAACCACGTCATCATCCAGGGCGACCGCTTCCACGACCTCGTCGCCTCGATCCGCACCGCAGAGGCGTAAGGCCAAGGCGTAAGGCCGACGCGCAAGGCTGTCCGGGCGCGGGCATGCGGGCTGGCCAATGCCGGGCGCGGTCGAACTCCGACCCCAAGATCATGGTTGAAACCGGCCATGTCCAAGACATTGGAGCATGGCCAGCAAGGGGCCATTCCCGTCACTCGTTAAGCGCCACTCCGCCGCCCGCCCTCCAAGCGCACAGATGCATATGCGACCAGCGCCAATATCGGCGCCCTCACCCGGACCGGCCCCTGTGCGCGCGGGCGTATATCATTCTGTAACGTCGCCGCCGCCAGCGACATGACCGACATTGTCCGGCGATTTATTTGCAATTACAATCAATAAGCTAAGCGGCAGCGGTGCGACCCGGGGACCGCCACGCCACGCTTGGCATTGCTTCACCCCGCCTCAGCCGACACCTCGCCGCCAGCAGCCGGGTTCACGCCGGGCCGACTGCGCCGTCTTCTTGAACATCGCCGGCGCTCCCGCCGCCGATGCCCGGACGGCGGGCGCGCTGGCCGACCACGCAGGTCGCAGCTTGCGACCACGGGCGATCTCTCGGCGACCGGTAACGCCACCACAACCATATGATACGACAGCACAAATGCGCGGGCGCATCGCCGCCCTGGCAAAACCGAACAGGAACAACCATCTATCTGGCGACGTCATCGCCCCGGCGTGCGCCCTTGCGCGTGGCGGGGCCGGAATGATAGACCGGGCGTCAAGTTTGCGTGTGGGTGACCTGCCCGCCCGCACCAACAAAAAGACGCAACGTCGCATCAAGGGGAATACACGCGCATGACGATGACACGGACCAGCTTTGACAAGGAAGATCTGCTGGCCTGCGCCCGTGGCGAACTGTTCGGCCCCGGCAATGCGCAACTGCCCGAACCGCCGATGCTGATGATGGACCGCATCACCGACATCTCGGGCGATGGCGGATTGCATGGCAAGGGCCATGTCGTCGCCGAATTCGATATCCACCCCGACCTTTGGTTCTTTCCCTGTCATTTTCCGGGGAATCCCATCATGCCGGGCTGCCTTGGGCTGGACGGCCTGTGGCAGCTGACCGGCTTCAACCTGGGCTGGCGCGGCTGGCAGGGCCGCGGCTATGCGCTTGGCGTGGGCGAGGTCAAGCTGACCGGCATGGTCCGCCCCGACCGCAAGATGTTGCGTTATTATGTCGATTTTACAAAGGCCGTTCAAACCCGTCGCCTGACCATGGGCGTCGCCGATGGCCGAGTCGAGGCCGATGGCGACACCATATACGAGGTCAAGGACATGAAAGTGGCCCTTTCGGCCGCCTGATCCATGCACAAGGAGCACGCCATGCGCCGTGTCGTCATCACCGGGCTGGGCATCGTCTCTCCCATCGGCAACAACGCCACCGAAGTCACCGATAGCCTGCGCGTTGGACGCTCCGGCATCGTCTTCGCCCCCGACTATGCCGAACATGGCTTTCGCAGCCAGGTCCACGGCAAGCCGCAGATCGTGCTTGAGGACCATATCGACAAGCGCAACCTGCGCTTCATGGGCGATGGCGCGGCCTTCAACTTCATCGCCATGGAGCAGGCGATCGCCGATGCCGGCCTGACGCCCGAGGACGTCTCGAACGAGCGCACGGGCCTGGTCATGGGGTCGGGCGGGCCATCGACTGCGAACCTCTTCGACGCGCATCGCATCGTCATCGAAAAGGGGGCGCCCAAGCGCATGGGGCCGTTCATGGTCACGCGCTGCATGTCCTCGACCAACTCGGCCTGCCTGGCGACGCCCTTCAAGATCAAGGGCGTGAACTATTCGATCACCTCGGCCTGCTCGACCTCGGCGCATTGCGTCGGCAACGGGACCGAACTGATCCAGATGGGCAAGCAGGACATCGTCTTCGCCGGCGGCGGCGAGGAGCTGGACTGGACGCTTTCGTGCCTTTTCGATGCGATGGGGGCGATGTCGTCGAAATACAACGACACACCGCAGACCGCCTCGCGCCCCTTCGACGCGACGCGGGACGGCTTCGTCATTGCCGGCGGCGCGGGCGTCGTCGTGCTTGAGGAACTGGGCCATGCGCTGGCGCGCGGTGCAAGGATCTATGCCGAAGTGACCGGCTATGGCGCCACAAGCGACGGCTATGACATGGTGGCACCATCTGGCGAAGGCGGCGAACGCTCGATGCGGCTGGCGCTGTCCACCCTGCCCGAGGGGCGCCGCGTGAGCTATGTCAACGCGCACGGCACCTCGACCCCGGTCGGCGACGTCGGCGAAATCAAGGCGCTGCGCCGCGTCTTTGGCGAAGGCGCGGTGCCGCCGGTGTCCTCGACCAAGTCGCTGACGGGACATTCGCTGGGGGCCACGGGCGTGCATGAGGCGATCTATTCGCTGCTGATGATGCAGAATGGCTTTATCGCCGCCTCAGCCAATATCACCCAGCTCGACCCCGAGATCCGGGCTGAGGAGATCGCGCAGAAACGGGTGGACAATGTTGATTTTGACAGCATTCTTTCCAACAGTTTCGGTTTCGGCGGCACAAATGCGACTTTGCTTCTGTCGAAATATCGCGAATAAGCTAAGAAAAGGTTAAGCCATGGGCGAGTTGATGAAGGGAAAACGCGGCCTTGTGATGGGGGTCGCGAATGATCGCTCAATTGCCTGGGGCATTGCGCGGGCGCTGGCCGACCAGGGGGCCGAGCTCGCGTTTTCCTATCAGGGCGAGGCGTTCGGCAAGCGGGTCGAGCCGCTGGCGGCCTCGCTTGGCTCGGACTTCCTGATGGATGTCGACGTGCTGGACGATGATTCGCTGGCCCGCGCCTTTGACCAGATCGGCGCACGCTGGGGTTCGCTGGATTTTCTGGTCCACGCCATCGCCTATTCGGACAAGAATGAACTGACCGGGCGCTTTATCAACACGACCCGCGACAATTTTAAGAATTCCTTGACGATTTCCTGCTATTCGCTGATCGACCTGGCCCGGCGGGCCCAGCCCCTGATGACGAATGGCGGCTCGATCATCACGCTGACCTATGCCGGATCGAACCGGGTCACACCGTTTTACAACGTCATGGGGGTGGCAAAGGCTGCTTTGGAATCGTCCGTCCGTTATCTTGCCAATGATCTCGGGCCCGACGGGATCCGGGTGAATGCGATCAGCCCCGGCCCGATGAAGACGCTGGCCGGCGCGGCCATCGGCGGCGCGCGCAAGACCTATCGTCATACCGAGGCGAACGCGCCCCTGCGCGCCAACGCCACGCTTGAGGCGATCGGCGGCACTGCGGTCTGGCTCTGCTCAGACTGGGGCGCCTGCACCACCGGCGAGATC
>JAXMDJ010000022.1:0-63661 GCA_046348875.1 Paracoccus sp. (in: a-proteobacteria) | reverse complement strand
CCGGCATCGGCATTGGCCGGGTTGGTGGCGCCCATCACTTCGCGGTTCTTGGCAATTGCGTTCTCGCCCTCCAGGACCTGCACGACGACCGGTTCCGAAGCCATGAACTCGACCAGCTCGCCATAGAAGGGGCGTTCCTTGTGGACGGCATAGAACTGGCCGGCCTGGGCGGGCGACAGGTGGATGCGCTTTTGCGCGACGATGCGCAGGCCGGCATCCTCGAACTTGGCGTTGATCTTGCCGGTCAGGTTGCGACGGGTCGCGTCGGGCTTGATGATGGAAAGCGTGCGTTCGATCGCCATGTCAGATGTCCTTTTCCTGTTTCGGACCCCATGGCCCGAAATTCCGCGCCCGGTTAGCACGGGGCGCGCGCGTTGAAAAGCGGGCGCGGCATTGACGACCGCCGCGCCTTGCGCCATGCCGTGCCGATCATGCTGCGTATCGACGACATCTCATATTCCATTGCCGGGCGCCCGCTGTTCGAGCACGCCTCGGCGACCATTCCCGGCGGCCACAAGGTCGGCCTTGTCGGCCCGAACGGCGCCGGCAAGACGACGCTGTTCAAGCTGATCCGGGACGAGCTGCATCTGGACGGCGGCGCCATCAGCCTGCCGCCCCGCGCCCGCATCGGCGGCGTCGCGCAAGAGGCGCCGGGGACCGCGACCAGCGTTCTGGACACGGTGCTGGCCGCCGATACCGAACGCGCCAGCCTTCTGGCCGAGGCCGAACACGCCACCGACCCCGCCCGCATCGCCGAAATCCAGACCCGGCTGGCCGATATCGACGCCTGGTCGGCCGAGGCCCGCGCTGCCACCATCCTGAAGGGGCTCGGCTTCTCGACCGAGGATCAGGGCCGGCCGACCAGCGACTATTCCGGCGGCTGGCGGATGCGGGTGGCGCTGGCGGGGGTGCTGTTCTCGCAGCCCGACCTGCTGCTGCTGGACGAACCGACCAACTATCTGGATCTTGAAGGCGCGCTGTGGCTGGAAAGCTATCTGCAACGCTATCCCCATACCGTCATCGTCATCAGCCATGATCGCGACCTGCTGAACCGCGCCGTCGGCCATATCCTGCATCTGGAGGAGAAGCGGCTGACGCTTTATACCGGCGGCTATGACACGTTCGCGCGCACCCGCGCCGAAAAGCGCGCCCTGCAAGCCGCCGAGGCCAAGAAGCAGGAAGCCCGCCGCGCGCATCTGCAAAGCTTCGTCGACCGTTTCCGCGCCAAGGCCAGCAAGGCCGTGCAGGCGCAGGCCCGCATCAAGATGCTGGCAAAGATGGAGCCGATCACCGCCCCGGAAGAGGCGAAGTTTCACCGTTTCACCTTCCCGCAGCCCGACCAGTTGTCGCCGCCCATCGTCTCGCTGGACGGGGTCTCGGTCGGCTATGACGGGCGCACGGTGCTGCGGCGGCTGAACCTGCGCATCGATCAGGACGACCGCATCGCGCTTCTGGGCCGGAACGGTCAGGGCAAGTCGACGCTGTCGAAGCTGCTGGCCGAACGGCTTGAGCCGATGGAGGGGCGGATCACGCGCTCGGGCAAGCTGCGCATCGGCTATTTCGCCCAGCATCAGGTCGATGAGCTGGAACTGGACGAAACGCCGCTGGACCATGTGCGCCGCCTGCGCCCGGACGAGGCGCCGGCGAAACTGCGCGCGCGGCTGGCCGGATTCGGGCTGATGGAGGCGCAGGCCCAGACCAGGGTCGGCCAGCTTTCCGGCGGCCAGAAGGCGCGGCTGTCGCTGCTGCTGGCGACGATCGACGCGCCGCATCTTCTGATCCTCGACGAGCCGACGAACCATCTGGACATCGAATCGCGCGAGGCGCTGACCGAGGCGCTGAACGACTATACCGGCGCCGTGGTGCTGGTCAGCCACGACATGCACCTGCTGAACCTTGTCGCCGACCGGCTGTGGCTGGTCGATCAGGGCAACGTGACCCCGTGGCAGGGCGATCTGGACGATTACCGCAAGATGCTTTTGCAGGGCGAGGACAAGGCCGAAGCCCGCGCCGAAACCCGCGCCGATCCCGGCCCCGAGACAAAATCCGCGCCAAAGCGGCCGCCCCGCGACCGCATCCTTGAACTGCGCGCCGAGGCCCGCAAGGCCGAGGAACGCGTCGGCAAGCTGACCGCCATGCTGGAAAAGCTGGACGCGATCATGGCCGACCCCTCGACCTATGACGACACCCAGAAGGCCGAGCAATGGGGCCGCAAACATGCCGAGGCCAGCGAGGCGATGCTGCGCGCGGAAAGCCTGTGGATGGAGGCGCTTGAGCGGCTGGACGAGGCCGAGCGGGCTTGAATGCAACAGTCCCGGCCTTTGCGCCGGGAATGTCGCCCCGCGACCTTGTCGGGGGCGGCGATCGGGTCCATCTGTAAAACACAGCATACAGGGGATTCGGCCATGCGCTTTGCAGCTTTCGCACTTATTTCGGTTGTCGCCTTTCCGGTGGCCGGCGCGGCGCAGTCGCTGAACATGTTCGACCAGGTCTCTTTCGATGCCGGCATCGGCGCCAGCTACGGTCCCGGCTACATGGGCGCCGACGAGAACAAGACCGACCCGTGGTTCATCCTGCGCAACGTGACGCTGGGCCAGGGCGGCGATGAAAAGCAGGGCTTCTCGCTGATCCCGTCGCTGAACTATATCGGCAAGCGCGATGCCGGCGATTTCGACGATCTCGACGGCATGAAGGACATCAGCCGCGCCTATGAGGTCGGCCTGAAGCTGAGCTATGTCAGCGGCCCCTTCACCAGCTACACCCATGTCCGCCAGGGCTTTGGCGGCCATCACGGCATCGTCGGCGAAATCGGCACCCGCTATCGCCAGGACGTCAACGAGCGCTTCACCTTCTGGGCCGGCGCCGAGCTGAAGGGCGGCGACAGCAAGTTCACCGACACCTATTTCGGCGTCTCGGATGCGGAATCGGTCAGCAGCGGCTATCGCGCCTATAACCCCGGCGGCGGCTTCTATGAGGCGAACGTGAACGTCGAGGCCCGTTACATGCTGAACGAGAACTGGGCCGTGCTGGGCCGCGCCACCTATGGCCGCCTCTTGGGCGACGCGGCGGATTCGCCGCTGGTTCAGGACAAGAACCAGCCCGAAATCAGCGTCGGCATCGTGCGCCACCTGAACTTCAAGTTCTGATCCCCGCGCACTGGACCCGGGGCCGTCCTAGTCCTATATAAACGCTAAGCTTTGACAGGACGCGCCGCATGAGCATGGAAAACCTGAAGGAAGGCGATCCTCTGATCGCCCCCTCGACCACCGATCACCCGCTTTACGATAGCGTGGTCGAGGCGTGCAAAACCGTCTATGACCCAGAAATCCCGGTCAATATCTTTGACCTTGGGCTGATCTATACCATTGACATCAATCAGGAAAACGCCGTGCGCGTGGTCATGACGCTGACCGCGCCCGGCTGCCCCGTCGCCGGCGAGATGCCGGGCTGGGTCGCCGACGCGGTCGAGCCGCTGCCGGGCGTGAAACAGGTCGATGTCGAGATGACCTTCCAGCCGCAATGGGGCATGGAGATGATGTCGGACGAGGCCCGGCTGGAGCTTGGCTTCATCTGACCGGACCAGATTGCCGGGCCGCGCGGCCCGGCATTTGCTTTTTTGCCGTCAGTGTTCGACCCGGTGGTTTCCGTCGCTGACGATATGCAAGGCCCCCTGCACCACCGGCATGTCCCCAAAACGCGACAGCGGCAGGCCCATGGCCACCAGCCGGATCATCCGCAGCGTGATCGAATGCGTCACGATCAGCGCCGGTCCCGGCAGATCGTCCAGAAACGACTGCGCCCGCGCCCGCAGCGCGACGAAATCCTCGCCCCCCGGGATGCGGTCATACCAGTCCAGTTCGCCCCCGGTGAAGATGTCGGGATGATCGCGGCGCAGATCGGCTTCCAGCTTGCCGGCGAAATCGCCCACGTCGATTTCCTGAAGCCGGTCGTCGCTGAGAAAATCCTTGTCGCCAAAGACGATCCGCGCGGTCTCCTGCGCGCGGCCGGTGGGGCTGGCATAGCGCAGGGGCAGGTCCACCTCGCGCACCAGCCATGCCTGCCGGCGTGCCTGTTCGGCCCCGAACTCGGTCAGGGGCGAGTTCATGCGGCCCTGCATCCGCCCCTCGGCGTTCCAGACGGTCTGGCCGTGGCGCATCATGTATAGATCGGGATAGCGCATCGTCAGACCCATTTCGCCATGGGCGGCAGGCTCATCAGCACGGCCTCGGGGTCGTGGCCGGTGGCCAGGCCGAACTTGGTGCCACGGTCATAGACAAGGTTGTATTCGGCATAAAGCCCGCGATGGACCAGTTGCCGGTCCTTGTCGGCGGCGTCCCAGTCCTGCGCCATGTGCTTTTCGGCCAAAGGCAGGAAGGCGGGCAGGAACGCCTCGCCCACGGCGCGGGTAAAGGCGAAATCGGCCTGCCAGTCGCCGCTGTTCAGGTCGTCATAGAAGACGCCGCCGACGCCGCGCGCCCGCCCGCGATGCGGGATAAAGAAATACTCGTCCGCCCAGGCCTTGAAGCGGTCGTAATAATCCGCCCCGTGCGGCGCGCAGGCGGCGCGCAGGGTGTCGTGGAAATGTGCGGTATCGCCGGCATATTCGATGCAGGGGTTCAGGTCCGCCCCGCCCCCGAACCACCATGCGCCCGGCGTCCAGAACATGCGCGTGTTCATGTGCACCGCCGGCGCATGCGGGTTCTGCATATGCGCGACAAGGCTGATGCCGCTGGCCCAGAAGCGCGGATCGGCCTCAAGCCCCGGCACGCCGCGGGCGGCCATCGACTGGCGGGCGGCAGGCGACAGTTCGCCATGGACGGCCGACCAGTTCACGCCGACCTTCTCGAACACCCGGCCGCCGCGCATCACCGACATCAGCCCGCCGCCGCCATCGGCCCCGCGCGCGGTCGGCCTGACCTCGAACCGGCCAGGCGCGGCATCGCCCGGCCCGCGATCCTCAAGCCCCTCGAAGGCGGCAACGATCCGGTCGCGCAGCGCGCGGAACCAGTCGGCTGCCTGTTGACGTTCGTCCTGCATCTCCATGGCATTACCCTTTGGAATCGTGAATTGTCCTGCCGCGCGTGCCGGCCTATGCTTTGCCCAGACAACTAGAGAAGCCGGCCATGACCCGCAACATCCTGCTTGCCCTTGGTGCCACGTTGATTGTCGCATCCTGCGGCACCCCGCAAGAGCGCTGCATCACCCGCAACACCAAGGAATACCGCACGATCTCGAACCTGCTGGCCGAGGTCGAGGGCAATCTGGCCCGCGGCTATGCCTGGGAAGAGCGCACCGTATCCCGCATGGAGATGGACGACTGCGAGGTGATGGTCCGCGACCGCGATGGCCGGCGCGGCTTCATCACCCGCAGTTGCATGCGCAATGTCACCGATACCGAGCGCTATCGCGTCCCCATCGACCCCGCCGCCGAGATGCGCAAGCGCGACTATCTGGCAGCGCGGAAAAAGACGCTGACGCCGCCGGCCATGTCCGCCGTCAACGCCTGCAAGGCCGCCTATCCCGAAGAGAAGAAATAGGCCTAGAACACGCCGGGCGACAGCGGATCGCCCAGGCTGCGCCCGCCATCGACGCTGAGGATCTGCCCGGTCACGAAGGCCGAGGCATCGCTGGCCAGGAATTGCACGGTCGCGGCCAGTTCGTCGGCACCGGCGATGCGGCCAAGCGGGGTTGCGGCGATCATCCGGTCGCGCAGGCTCGCGTCCTCGCGCAGCTTCTGTTGCAGGATGTTCGACATGATGCTGGCAAAGGCCACGCCATTGACGCGGATGCGTTTGGGCGCCAGCGCCGCCGCCAGCGAACGCGTCGCCTGCGCCTGCGCCGCGCTGGAAATCGAATAGGCCAGCATGGTCGGATTGGGCCAGTTCGCCGCCAGCGACGAGACGTTGACGATGGCGCCGTTCTGCAGGGCCGGACTGCTGCTTTCCTCGGCCTGCGCGACCATGCGTTTGGCGACCATCTGCGACAGGCGCAGGCCCGACATCATGTTCTCGCGCAGCATGTCGCCCAGAAGGTCCTCGGTCACCGTCATCGGGTCGCAGGGCTGCACCATGCGATGCGCGTTCACCAGAATGTCGATGCGGTCAAAGGCATCCATGGTCGCCGAGACCAGATTCGCCAGTGTCAGCTTCTGCCCCAGATCGCCCGCGAAGCCGCGCACGGGCCCCTCGCCAGTCATCTGCTCGCCCAGCTCGGCCTCAAGCGTGGCCTCGTCGCTGTCGGCGAACATGACATTGGCGCCGGCTTCCTCGAAATGGCGGGCGATGGCCAGCCCGATGCCGCGCCCGGCGCCGGTCACGATGGCGGTCTTGCCGTGAATGGAAAGGCTCATCTGCGTTTCCCCTTTTGCTGCGACCGGCCCTTGCCGGGGCGCGAAGCCCCGCTGGCCGTCAGGATCTTGAAGCGGGAATCCCCGCCGATTTCAGAGACTTCCGCGAAACATTCCCGCAAGACCTGCTCATAGGGCAGGTGCCGGTTCGCGACCATCCACAGCCGCCCTGCCCCGGTCAGCAGCCCGGCCGCGCTGCGGATGAAGCCCGCGCCCAGCTTGGGGTCGGCGGCGCGGCCCTGATGAAAGGGCGGGTTCATGACGACACCGTTCACCGGCTCGGGCAGGCGGAATTCCAGTGCGTCGGCCCAGTGAAAGCGCGCGCGCGGATCGGTGACGTTGCGGCGCGCGCAATCCAGCGCGACGGAGTCGGCCTCGACCAGATGCAGGGTTTCAAGCCCGGGATGGGTCAGCAGTTGCGCCGAAAGCCAGCCCCAGCCGGCGCCCAGATCGACCATGCGCGTGGGCAGTTTCTCGGGCAGATGCGCGGCCAGCGCCTGCGATGCCGGATCGGGTCCATCGGCCGAAAACACGCCGGGCCGCGTCACCATGCCGGGTGCGGCCTCGTGATCGCGCGCGGCCCAGTCGGCGGGCAACCAGTCGCCCGCGGGCAGGGTCACGCGAAAAATCTTGCCATGGGCGCGGGACTGGCCCTCGTCGACCGGGGCGAGCGCGCGCAGTTCCTTCAGCACCGCGTCGATGCCGTCGGTCTTTTGCCCGTCGATCCAAAGCGAGGCGCCGGGCTTAAGCCGCGCCGCCGCCTCGGCGATGCGCGCCCGTGTCGCGGCGCGCGCGCGCGACAGGAAGACGACGGCGCCATCGAAATCGCCCTCGGCCCGGGTCGCGACGTCGAAACCCCGCGCCTTAAGCGACTGATAGTCAGTGAAGTTTTCCTGCACGATGGCCGTCTGCGCGGCATCGAACAGGTCAAGGTCGGTGGCGGCATCCGCCCCGATCAAAAGCATTCGCCCTTCGGGCGGCGTAGCGCCGAAGGCAAGTTCCAGCCGCGATCCAGCCAATTTCTACTCTTTTTCCATGGTGCATTGCAGCGGATGCTGCTGGCGGCGGGCAAGCTCCATTACCTGCGCCACCTTGGTTTCAGCGATCTCGTGCGAGAAGACGCCCACGACCGCCACCCCCTTGCGATGCACGGTCAGCATGATCTCGATCGCTTGGGCATGGGTCATGTTGAACAGGCGCTCAAGCACATGCACGACGAATTCCATGGGGGTGAAATCGTCGTTCAGCAACAGGACCTTGTACATCGGCGGCCGCTGGGTCTTGGGGCGGGTCTTTACCGCCAGTTCCCCCTGTTCGCGGTCGCCGGGTCGATTGGACATGTGCAGATTGGACACTGGGCTTGCAACGGGATGTGGATGATCTGACGGCGAATATAGGGGCTTTTGTCACGAATGATAAGCCCCCGGTCCCGCGCCCTCTTGCGGCAGCCCTGCAACCACGGGAAGATTGCATGTGAAAAGCGGGAAACTTACGGTTTCCGTGCCCACGAAGGCGTGATATTGTCAATATATTAACGAAGGGCCCGCATAATGAACGGGTCCTCAGCGGCATGAGAGATCGGGACAGTGACCAGAATCAACAATTTTGTCCGTTTGGGACTCATGATGCTGTTTGTCTGGGCGGTGCCAGCGGCAGTTGTCGCGGCGCCGTTCGCGGCCTTCGTCATGGACGCACGGACCGGCAAGCAGATCTACAGCCAGAACGCCGACACGCGGCTTGAGCCGGCGTCGCTGACCAAGATGATGACGCTTTATCTTGCGTTCAACGCGATCGAGCGCGGCCAGGTGCGGCTTGACAGCAAGTTCCTGGTCTCCAGCCATGCGGCCTCGCAGCCGCCGTCGCGGCTGGGGCTCAAGCCCGGCCAGCGGATCGAGCTGCGCTATCTGATCCGCGCCGCCGCGGTGAAGTCGGCCAACGACGCCGCCACCGTGATCGGTGAGGGCTTGGCCGGTTCCGAAAGCAAGTTCGCCGCCCAGATGACGCAGATGGCGCGGGCGCTTGGCATGAACAACACGCAGTTCCGCAACGCCAACGGCCTGACCACGCCCGGACATTATTCGACCGCGCGTGACATGACGACGTTGGGGCGGCGGCTGTTTTATGACTTTCCGCAGTATTATTCGATCTTCTCGCGCCGTTCGGCGGATGCCGGGATCGCAACCGTTTCCAGCACCAACAAGCGTTTCCTGGACAGCTATGAAGGCGCGGATGGCATCAAGACCGGCTACACCCGTGCCGCCGGTTTCAACCTGACCGCCTCGGCCAAGCGCGGCTCCAAGCGCATCGTGGCCACGGTCCTTGGCGGAACCTCGACCGCGCATCGCAATGCTGTGATGGCGCAGTTGCTGGACGCCGGATTTGGACAGGCACCCACCCGTGTGCGTGAGGAAAAGCCCGCGCCGCCGCAATTCGTGGCGGAAAAGAAGCTGCGCCGCACGGTGCAGGTCGCGCGGGCTGAACCGGTTGCCCCTGTCGCAGCAGAACCCGCGGCCGAACCCACCGCCGAGCCGGCTGCCCGGCTTTCCGCCTCCGAACGTCCCGTCGCGCGCGCCTCGACCGTCGCCGTGGTGACCCCGGCCGCCATCAGCGCCGCGGTGTCGCGTGCCCAGGCCGCCGCAGCGCCGTCCGGGAAGAAGGCCGCAAAGGTCGATGCCAGCGGCCGTCCGCAGCGCAAACCGCCCGCGCCGCAGGTCGCCGCAGCCCCGGCCACGTCCGAGCTTGCAGCCTCGAAGCGCCCCGGCCCCCGTCCCGAGGAAGGCGACACCACCGAAGACACCGCCGCGCCCGCACCCAGCTTTGACCGTCCCGCCCCTGCCCCGCGCAGCGACGAATCGGCCAGCCTTGATGCGCCGGCGCAATCGCCGTCGCTTTTCGTGCAGCCGGTCGCGGCCCCGCAAGAGAACATGGCGCTTCTGTCCTCGGCTCCGCCGGCGCAACGGTCCGAGACCATTATCCTTGCCTCGCTTGCGCCCGACGATGGCGCACGCCCCGAAGCGACCGAGATCGTGACGCGCAGCGGCGCGGGCGGTCGCGGCTGGGGCATTTCGCTGGGCCTTTTCCGGTCGCAGAACGAGGCCGAGCAGTTGCTGCTGCGCACCGCATTGCAGGAAAGCGCCTCGCTGGGCAGCGCCGCCAGCCGCGTCGCCAATACCCGCCGCGGATTCGAGGCGAACTTTACCGGCATGAGCAAGGAAACCGCCGAACTGGCCTGTAACCGGCTGGCCGCGCGGCAACAAAGCTGCAAAGTCGTCGGTCCCTGACCAGCCGCTGACCGGGGCGGCCCCGGGCGGCAGAATGACCACGAAAAAACGGCGCCGCATGATGAACGGGCGCCGTTTTTTCGCCTCGGACCGTTTGGCTTTGCGGGAATTTGCCTCTGGCCGTTTGGCTTTGCTTCACCGCCCGGGAAGCGGCCCCCCGGCGCACGATCCGTATTTATTCAGCGTAAGACGGTCGTAGCTTTTCAGCATCGGCCGCCCGTAGCGGCGCCAAGACATTCCCGATCATCGCGCCGCGGTCTGCAGGGTGTCGCGGCAATGCGGTTTTCAGACAGGCGCCAACTGCGCGACATCCGCAGACAAAGGCGTTACGGCCGCGGATGGTCGTCCCATTCGCGGCTGAGGATACGCTCGGCATCGCCCTTGGGGTCGTCATATTGACGGCCGCGCAGGGCCCAGATGAAAGCGGCAAGGCCAAGGCCCCCCAAGCCCAGCGATACGGGGATCAGGATACCCAGAATTGCCATGGCGTGTTCTTCCCTTCCCTAGCGCAACCGCAGCGCGTTCAGCGTCACGCAGATCGAACTCAGCGACATCGCCAGTGCCGCCATCAGCGGCGTGGCCAGCCCCGCAATGGCGAACGGCACCGCCACGATATTGTAAAGCACCGAGATCGCAAAGTTTTCCTTGATCCGGCGCCGGGCGCTTTGTGCGATGGTCAGCGCCTCGGCGACCGGCGCAAGGTCATTGCCCATCAGCACGATGTCGGATGCGACCCGCGCCGCATCCAGCGCCGAGGCCGGCGAGATCGAGACATGCGCAGCCGCCAGTGCCGCCGTGTCGTTCAACCCGTCGCCGACCATCAGCACCTGCGCGCCCGACGCGCGCAATTCATCGACCGCCGCGGCCTTTTCGGCCGGCGTGACACCGGCGCGCCAGTCCGCGATCCCCAGCCGGCCGGCCAGTTCGCGAACCACCGGCATCGCGTCACCCGACAGCAGCACCACCCGCCGCCCCGAGGCAAGGATGGCCTGCACACACGCCTCGGCCCCCGGACGCAGACGGTCGGTAAAGTCCAGCCGGATCGGCGCGTCCCCCAGCGACAGCCAACTGCTGGACATGAGCCCATCGCCATGGCTGGCGCCCAGCCAGTCGGCCCGGCCAAGGCGAACCTCGCGCCCCTGCCACTGGCCGGAAATGCCGTAGCCCGGCACCTCGCGCAGCGCCTGCAACGGGGCGGCGATGTGGCCGTCATCGCGCAGCGCCTGCGCCAGCGCCCTGGACAGCGGGTGGCTAGACCCCTCGGCCAGCGCCAGCGCCACCGGGCGCATCGCTGCCGGGATCGCCTCGATCGAGACGACCTGCGGCACGCCCATGGTCAGTGTGCCGGTCTTGTCGAAAACCACGCAATCGACATCGGCCAGACGCTCAAGCGCGGTGCCGTCCTTGATCAGCATGCCGCGCCGGAACAACCGCCCCGAGGCGGCCGTCACCACCGCCGGCACCGCCAGCCCCAGCGCACATGGGCAGGTGATGATCAGCACCGCTGCCGCGACATTGATCGAATGGCGCAGGTCGCCCGTGCTCCAATACCAGCCCAGAAAACTGCTGAAGGCCAGAAGATGCACCAGCGGCGAATAAAGCCGCGAGGCGCGCTCGGCCAGCGAGGTATAGTGCCCGCGCGCCGATTCCGCCGCAGCCACCAGCGCCGTCAGCCGCGCCAGCGAACTGTCGCGCCCGGCCGCGGTAACCCGGACGATCAGGGGGCCGGTCAGGTTCACCTCGCCCGCTGACAGCGCCGTGCCGGGCGCAGCCGGCACCGGCAGGCTTTCGCCGGTCAGAAGCGAGCGGTCGATTTCGGATTCGCCCTGCGCGATTTCGCCATCCGCGGGGATGCGGGCGCCGGGCAGAATGCGGATCAGGTCGCCCGGGACCAGTTCGGCCACCGGCACCGGCGCGTCCCCCGCCGGCGTCACGCGAAAGGCGCGCGGCACCTCAAGCGCGGTCAGCTCCTCGGCGGCGGAACGGGCGACAGCGCGCGTGCGGTAATCCAGATAGCGCCCGATCAGCAGGAAGAAACACAGCATCACCGCCGCGTCGAAATAGGCGTGGCGGCCAGAGTTCACCGTCTCATAGACCGAGATCGCGCTGGCGAGGATCAGCGCCAGCGAGATCGGCACGTCCATCCCCAGCCGGCCATGGCTGATCGCGCGCCAGGCGCTGGAAAAGAACGGCTGGCCGGCAAAGACCACCGTGGGCAGCGCGATGGCGCCGGAAATCCAGTGGAACATGTCGCGCGTCGCGGCATCCGCCCCGGACCAGACCGCCACCGACAGGATCATGATGTTCATCATCGCGAAGCCGGCGACGCCGATCCGCATGAGAATGTCGCGCCCCACCCGGTCGGCGCTGCTGGCGCTCAACGCGGCGGGGTCCAGTTCATGCGCCTCATAGCCGGTGCGCTCGACAACGGGGATCAGTTCCGCCGCGGTCAGGCCGGGCGCATCGACGGTGACGCGGCGCAGCGTCAGGTTCACGCGGGCGGCGCGGACGCCGGGATGGGCGTGCAGCGCGCGTTCGACATCGGTGATGCAGGTCGCGCAATAGATGGTCGGCAGGGACAGGATCACGTCCTCATGCGCGCCGTCGCGCCCGGCGACACGCTGGGCCAGCGGCGCGGCATCGCAGGCCGGACAGGCCGAAAGCCGTGCATCGTGATCGTGCAGCGCCGCGTCGGACATCTTACTTTACCCGGTTGCCGTTATAGTGGTCGATGCGCTGGCGGAACACCGTCCCGTCCGGCGCCGTCGCCGTCAGATGGATGTTCCACAGCCCCGGCGCCAGTTGCAGCGGCGCCCGGAACATGCCGCCGGAATAGGTGAATTCCGGGGTCTGGTCGTCGCGCACATGGGTCGGACGCCCGACCACGACCTCAAGCGTCTTGACCGGCGCCGGGTTGCCCTGCGCGTCGCGGATGATCAGCGTCAGCTCGCGCCCGTCATAATCGGGCGTTACCGTCCATTGCAGCGCCTCTTGCGCGGCGCGGTCGCGGTCGAAGGTCTGCGAGGCGACATAGCTGTTCTTCACCTCAAGTCCCGGGAAGGTGCCGACCGCCATCACCGCCATGAACACGTTCACCGCAATGATCGTGCCAAAGCCGCAAAGCGTGATCACCAGCACATGCCGCCCGGTCAGTTCGCGTGTCATCATTCGCCCCCTCCATGGAAGACGGTGCCGATATGGGTGCGGATGCCGTCGGTGGTATCCTCGACCCAAAGGGTCAGTTCGGTCTGCTTGCCCTGCGCCAGCGGCGAGCCCTTGTCGGCGGTCAGGTAAAGCCGCTGCGTGAAGGTCGTATCGGCCGCGACCTTGACGTTGCTGCCGGTCTGCCCCTCAAGCGCCAGGGTCACGCCGGGGACCGGCTCGCCGTCCTCGGTGGTGGCCGAAACGATGAAGTCATGCACGGCGCCCTGTTTGTTGCGCAGCCGCAGCGCATAGGTGTTGCGGATCCCGCCATCGGCCATGGTGACGTAAAGCGGATTGCGCACCGGCGTCACGTTCAGATCGAAGGGCGAGCGCAGGAACAGCGCCACGATCAGCGCAATGCCGATCCCGGCCCAAAGCGTGAAGTAAAGGATCGTGCGCGGGCGCAGGATGTGGCGCATCAGGGGCTTGGGCTTGGCGCCCGAGCGCTCGGCGGTTTCGTCCTTCAGCGCCATGTAGTCGATCAGCCCGCGCGGCTTGCCGATCTTGTCCATGATATCGTCGCAGGCGTCGATGCACAGCGCGCAGGTGATGCATTCCATCTGCTGGCCGTCGCGGATGTCGATGCCCATGGGGCAGACGTTCACGCAGGCCATGCAGTCGATGCAGTCGCCCTTGGTGCCGCCATCGGATTTCGTCGCCTCGCCCTTGTGGATCTTGCCGCGCGGCTCGCCGCGCCATTCGCGATAGGCGACGGTCAGCGTGTCCTCGTCCATCATCGCGGCCTGGATGCGCGGCCAGGGGCAGGCATAGATACAGATCTGTTCGCGCGCGAAACCGCCAAAGACGAAGGTGGTCGCGGTCAGGATCGCCATGGTGATATAGGCGACAGGATGGGCCTGCCCGGTGAACAGGTCGTGCAAAAGCGTCGGCGCATCGGTGAAATAGAAGATCCAGGCCCCGCCCGTCGCCAGCGCGATCAGCAGCCAGATCGTCCATTTCGTCAGCCGCAGCCGCCATTTATGCGCGCTCCATGGCGCGTTCCACAGACGCAGGCGGGCGTTGCGGTCGCCCTCGACCCAGCGTTCGGTCAGGATGAAAAGGTCGGTCCAGACGGTTTGGGGGCAGGCATAGCCGCACCAGACCCGCCCCAGCGCCGAGGTGAACAGGAACAGCCCCAGCCCCGCCATGACCAGAAGGCCGGCGACGAAATAGAATTCATGCGGCCAGATCTCGATCCAGAAGAAGAAGAAGCGGCGGTTCGCCAGGTCGACCAGCACCGCCTGATCGGGCAGGTTCGGGCCGCGATTCCAGCGAATCCATGGGGTTACATAATAAATCCCAAGGGTCACCACCATGATGACCCATTTCAGGTTGCGAAACCAGCCATGCACGCGACGGGGGAAAATCGGCTCGCGGGCCGCATATAGCTGTGGCGGGTCGATGTCGGGTTGCGACATGATTGGCTCCTGTTCCGCGTGAGCGCAGACTAGTTCGCGGCGCGCAGGGTGCGCATTGATCTGCGTCAATGAAGGACCCAGCCTATAGACCCGGTCCCCTTGCCATGACATTGGCCGGATTGTCGCATGACGACAAGACATTTGCCGGGCTTGCTAAGCACCCGGCGCTTCGCGCATCTATTGGAACGCCGGCCTCTCCTGGAAACGCGCGAACAGGACGGAGAGGCCGGCGCCTTCCGCACCCGGTCGCCCGGATGCGAAACTGGTGGGTCGAGGGGCGGCTTATTCGCCGCCGCCAAGACCGTGAACGTAAGAGGCGACAGCGCGGATGTCGGCCTCGGACAGGCGGCCCGACCAGGCGGGCATGACGCCGAAGGGACCCTCGGTGACGATGCGGGTCAGCGTCGCCGGATCCTTGCCGTAAAGCCAGACGGCGTCGGTCAGGTTCGGCGCGCCCTGCGCGCGGTCGCCGGTGCCCGTCTCGCCATGGCAGGACACGCAGTTGTCGGTAAAGACCGCCTTGCCGGCCTCGGCCTTGGCCGCGTCATGCGGCTGGCCACCCAGTTGCAGGACATAGTTCACGACATCGCCGATCTGCGTCTTGTCCAGCATCCCGTCGGTGCCAAAGCGCGGCATCTCGGAATAGCGGGTCTCGGAGTCCTTGGGATCGCGGACACCATGCTGAACGGTGGTGTAGATGTCGTCGATGGTGCCGCCCCACAGCCAGTCGTTGTCCAAGAGCGACGGATAGCCCGTCGCCCCGCCCGCGCCCGAACCGTGGCACTGCGCGCACCAGGTGCGGAAGATCGCGCCGCCGGCGTTAGCGGTATAGTTCGCCAGTTCCGGGTTGGCGGCGATCTCGGTCAGCGGGGTTTCTACCAGCTTGGCCTGAATGGGCGCGTTCGCCTCGTTGAAGCGCTTGATCTCGGCGGCGACGTTGCTGCGCATCGATTCGCCCAGAACGCCCGGCGTGGCGCCATTGATCAGCGGGATCGCGGGATAGGCGATCAGATAGCCGATCCCCCAGATGATGGTGGCGTAAAAGGTCCACAGCCACCAGCGCGGAAGCGGGTTGTCGTATTCCTCGATCCCGTCCCAGCTATGGCCGGTCGAGGGGACCTCGACCACCTTGCGCGCGCCCTTGCGGTCACGCACGACCCGGGTCATGCCCGAAGGCTTGTGCTCGCCCGCGTTGGCTGCCTGGCTTTCCAGCCCGGCCGGGGTTCCGGCGGCGTTGCTGGTATGCTCGTCATCGCTATGGGCCATCACTCGACCTCCTTGTTACCCGCCGGCTGCGGGCCGTCCTCGTTGCGGAAGATGCTTTCCGCCGCATCGCGATGCAGCCCGCCCGAGCCCGGCCTGAAGGCAAACAGGACCGCACCCAGAAAGAACAGCATCAGAACCAGCAGGGCCCAGCTACCGGCCAGTTCGCGCAGGAATGAATACATATCCATGGTGAACCTCAGCGTTTCGGATCGGGCTCGAAGGTCGAGAAGTCGACCATCGTGCCCAGCACCTGCAGATAGGCGATCAGCGCATCCATTTCCGACACGCCGGGACGGCGGTCGAAGTTGCGCTGCTGCGCCCCCGGATAGCGCTCTTCAAGGCCGGTCGCGTCGGCATTGGGATCGGCCTGCGCGCGGAAGTCGTCAAGACCTGCGGCGATCATCTCCTCGCTGTAGGGCACGCCGACGATCGCATCGGTCGAGAGCCGGTCCTTGATGTTCGACGGGTCGATCTGGCGGTCCAGCAGGAAGCCATAGCTGGGCATGATCGATTCCGGCACCACCGCCTGCGGGTTGGTCAGGTGGTCGATATGCCATTCGTCCGAATAGCGCCCGCCCACCCGGGCCAGATCCGGCCCGGTCCGCTTCGACCCCCACTGGAAGGGGTGGTCGTACATCGACTCGGCCGCAAGGCTGTAACGGCCGTAACGCTCGACCTCGTCGCGCATCGGGCGGATCATCTGGCTGTGGCAGACATAGCAGCCTTCGCGGATGTAGATGTCGCGGCCCTTCAGTTCCAGCGGCGTATAGGGACGCACGCCCTCGACCTTCTCGATGGTGTTCTGAAGATAGAACAGGGGCGCGATCTCGACGATGCCGCCGATGGTGACGACCAGGAACGAGAAGACCAGCAGCAGCGTGGCGTTCTTCTCAAGGACCTTGTGCTTTTCAAGAATTGCCATGTCCGGTCCTCACTCTGCCGGGACCGCGACGGCGGTCGTCTGCGTCTTGGGCTGGCGTGCGACCGTGGCCCAGAGGTTGTAGCACATGATCACTCCGCCGGTCAGGTAGAGCACGCCACCGAAGGCCCGCACCACGTTCATCGGGAACTTCGCGGCAACGGCGTCGGCGAAGGCGTTCACAAGGAAGCCCTGGCTGTCGACTTCGCGCCACATCAGCCCTTCCATGATGCCCGAGACCCACATCGAGGCCGCGTAAAGCACCAGACCGATGGTCGCGAGCCAGAAGTGCCAGCTGACCAGCGCCGTCGAATACAGCCGGTCGCGGCCCCACAGGCGCGGCGTCAGGTAGTAAAGCGCGCCGAAGGTGATCATGCCGTTCCAGCCAAGGGCGCCGGAATGGACGTGGCCGATGGTCCAGTCGGTATAGTGCGACAGGCTGTTCACGGCCTTGATCGACATCATCGGCCCTTCAAAGGTCGCCATGCCGTAGAAGCCGACGGCCACCACCATCATGCGCAGGATCGGGTCGGTGCGCAGCTTGTCCCATGCGCCCGAAAGCGTCATCAGGCCGTTGATCATGCCGCCCCAGCTGGGCATCCACAGGATGATCGAGAAGACCATGCCAAGGGTCGCGGCCCATTCCGGCAGCGCGGTATAGTGCAGGTGGTGCGGACCGGCCCAGATATAAAGGAAGATCAGCGCCCAGAAGTGGATGATCGACAGCTTGTAGCTATAGACCGGGCGGTCGGCCTGTTTCGGGATGAAATAGTACATCATCCCCAGGAAGCCCGCGGTCAGGAAGAAGCCGACGGCGTTGTGGCCATACCACCATTGCGTCATCGCGTCCTGCACGCCCGAGAACAGCGCCACCGACTTCGAGCCGAGGAAGCTGACCGGAACCGACAGGTTGTTGACGATGTGCAGCATCGCGATGGTGACGATGAAGGACAGGTAGAACCAGTTGGCGACGTAGATATGGGGCTCTTTCCGCTTCAGGATCGTGCCCAGGAAGACCGCCAGATAGACGACCCAGACAAGGGTCAGCCACCAGTCGACATACCATTCCGGCTCGGCGTATTCCTTGGACTGCGTGGCGCCCAGGATATAGCCGGTCGCGGCCAGCACGATGAAAAGCTGGTAGCCCCAGAACACGAACCACGCGGCATTGCCGCCCCAGAGCCGCGCGGCGCTGGTGCGCTGCACGACATAGAACGAGGTCGCGATCAGCGCGTTGCCGCCAAAGGCAAAGATCACCGCGCTGGTGTGCAGCGGGCGCAGCTTGCCGAAGTTGGTATAGCCATGCATCAGCTCGCTGAGGTTCAGCGCCGGAAAGGCAAGCTGAAAGGCGATGATCACGCCCACCAGAAAGCCGACGACGCCCCACAGGGCGGTGGCGATCACGCCGGCGCGCACGACGCCGTCCATGTAATTCATCTGCGGGTCCGGGTCGAGCGAGGGTTGCTCATTGCCCATCTGGCGCAAGACCCGGATGAACACGATAGCCGCCGCAAACATGACGATCAGCGCATTCACCAGATAGGCGGGGTCATCGGGGCGCGCGTAATTGGCCGCGAGTGCGGCCAGAACCGCAATCGTGCCAAGCGCGATCAGCTTGATGGTATCCAACATTATTACTGTCCTTCATCCTGTACCGGCGGCACGGGGGCGCACTGCGAGCCCGGCCGGCGACGGCTTCGGTAGGTCCTTCTATAGTCACACGGTTTCGTGAAACTTTGATCTGGGTCAATCGGTCAATGACATACAGATGTAAAATGCATTCAACTGGGGGCAGAATGTCGCAGCAAGCGGGCCGCCGCCGACCCCTCCGGTTGCCGGCGCGCAACGCGCAAACCCGAAAGGAGAGGCCCATGGGCTACAAGACCATCCTGACCGTGCTGACCGATTTCGACCGCCAGCAGCACCAGCTTGATTCGGCCATTGCCATGACCCGGCGCGAGGACGGCCATCTCGACGTGTTCTGCCTGGGCGTGGACCATACCCAAAGCGGCTATTACTATGCCGGCGCTTCGGCCTATGTGTTTCAGGAATCGATCGACAAGGCGATGGCCGCAGCCAGCGCGCTTGAGGAAAAGGTGCGCGAGCGCCTGCATGCCGAGGATATCCGCTGGTCGGTCGATTCGGCCGTGGCCCAGGTCGGCGGCCTTTCGACGCTGATCGGGATGCGCGCGCGATATTCCGACCTCGTGG
This sequence comes from Paracoccus sp. (in: a-proteobacteria), assembly GCA_046348875.1. Taxonomy (GTDB): domain Bacteria; phylum Pseudomonadota; class Alphaproteobacteria; order Rhodobacterales; family Rhodobacteraceae; genus Paracoccus. The sequence goes on along the minus strand of JAXMDJ010000022.1, from coordinate 45,016 downwards.
TGCTGAACCGCCCCTATGGCGATCACGCCACCGCCGATGCCGAGGCCGCGACCGAGGCCGCCCTGTTCGAGGGCGCCGCCCCGGTGCTGATCGTGCCCTCCGAATTGCAGGAGCCCTTTGGCAAGAAGATCATGATCGCCTGGAACCAGTCGAACGAGGCCATGGCTGCCGTCCGCCGCGCCCTGCCCCTGCTGCAAGCCGCCGAAAGCGTCGAGATCACGGTGATCGACCCCTCGCCCAACGGCCCCGAACGCTCGGACCCCGGCGGCGCGCTTGGCCAGATGCTGACCCGCCATGGCGTCCGGGCGGAAATCTCGGTCCTGGCCCGCACGCAGCCGCTGATCAGCGACATCCTGAACCGCCGCGCGACCGAGATCGGCGCCGACATGGTGGTGATGGGCGCCTATGGCCATTCGCGCTTTCGTCAGGCGATCCTGGGCGGCGCCACGCGCAACATGCTGGAAAAGGCCCAAGTTCCGGTCTTCATGGCGCGCTGATGCGCCCCCCGGCGGCCTCATCGCGGGCCGCCGCTTTCCCTGCCCAGCCCAGCCTTTTCAGCCCGGCATTTTCAGCCCAGTTTTTTCAGCTCAGCGGGCCGCCATCCGAATCATCGCCGCTTTCCAGCACCAGCGCCGCGAATTCGGGCACGATGACGCGGCGCTTGCCGTCCAGTTCGATGACGCCGTCGCGCTTCAGCGCGTTGATCTGCCGGCTGACGGTTTCCAGCGTCAGGCCCAGATAATCGGCCATCGCCTCGCGCGTCAGCGGCAGCCCGACGGAAATGCGCCCCTCGGCCCGGCGGCGCAGCAACGCCGCCTCGCGCCGCGCCAGGATGACCAGCAGCGAGGCGATTTTCTCGCGCGCCGATTTGCGGCCCAGCAGCAGCAGCCAGTCGCGCGCCGCATCCAGTTCGTCCAGCGTCATCTCAAGCAGCCGGCCGGCGACGCGCGGACGGTCGCGCAGCAATGTTTCAAAGGGCTTGCGGCGAAAACAGCACAAAAGCAGGTCGCTGGTCGCGGTCACGGTATAGGCCGCGACGCTGCGTCCGGGCCGGCCCAGAAAGTCGCTGGGCAGCAGCAGCCCGACCATCTGCGTGCGCCCGTCCTCAAGCTGCTGGGTAAGCCCCGCCATGCCGGACACCACCGAGGCCACGAAATCCATGTGGTCGCCGGCCCAGGCGACATTCTGCCCGGCCTCGTAGCGGCGATAGTATTTCATGTCCTCAAGCGCGGCCAGATCGTCGCTTTCGCAATGCGCACAGACTGCCCGATAACGGATCGGGCAGTTCTCACAGGGAACCTGCGTCGCTAGGGCGGCAGCGTCGGCGTCCATCTTGATTTGTGTCAATGTCCTGTCGCGTAATCAGGCGCAAGGATAGCGGCATGGAACAGCAATCGCAACTTGAGCGCTTGGGACTCTTTGACGCGCGCGTGCCGCGCTATACCAGTTATCCCACGGCCCCGCATTTCAAGCCCGCCATCGCCGAGGCGAATTTCCGCGACTGGGTGGCGGCGATTCCTGCCGGCGCGGCGATCTCGCTTTACATGCATGTGCCCTTCTGTCGGCGGCTTTGCTGGTTCTGCGCCTGCCGCACGCAGGGCACGCAGTCCGACGATCCGGTGCGCGCCTATGCCGAGGTCCTGCTGGCCGAGCTTGCCATGCTGCGCAAGGCGCTGGCGCCGGGCGTGCGGCTGTCGCGGCTGCATTGGGGCGGCGGCACGCCGACCTTGATGCCGGCCGAAATGATGCGCCGCGTCGCCGGCGCCGTCCTTGACGCCTTTCCGCTGGCCGAGGGCGCGGAGTTCTCGGTCGAGATCGACCCGAACGAAATCGACGACGCGCGCATGGACGCGCTGGCCGAATCCGGCCTGACGCGGGCCAGCATCGGCGTGCAGGATTTCGACCCCGAGATCCAGAAGGTCATCGGCCGCGAGCAAAGCTTTGAGGTGACCAAGCGCGCCGTCGACATGATCCGCGACCGCGGCATCGCCAGCCTGAACGCCGACATCCTTTACGGGCTGCCGCATCAGGACCCGCGCCGCATCGCGGAATCGGTGCAGAAACTGCTGGCGCTGTCGCCCGACCGGGTGGCGCTTTACGGCTATGCGCATGTGCCATGGATGGCCAAGCGGCAGGTGATGATCCCCTCGGAGGCGCTGCCCGACCCGCATGGCCGTCTGCGCCTGTTCGAGACCGCGCGCGAACTTTTCCTGGCCGATGGCTATGACGAAATCGGCATCGACCACTTTGCCCGCCCCGGCGACGGGCTGGCGCGGGCGCAAAAGGCGGGCGTGCTCCGGCGCAATTTCCAGGGCTATACCGACGACCGGGCCGAGGTGCTGATCGGGCTTGGCGCCTCGTCGATTTCGCGCTTTCCGCAGGGCTATGCGCAGAACGCTCCGGCGACCGGCGCCCATACCGCCGCGATCCGCGCCGGGCGCTTTTCGATCACGCGCGGCCACGCCTTCAGTGCCGAGGATATCTGGCGCGCCCGCATGATCGAGGCGCTGATGTGCGATTTTGAAATCCGCGCCGACGAGTTCACCCGCGATCACGGCCTTGACCAAAGCCGCCTTGCCCAGATCTTCGCCCCCGTCACCGCGCGCTTCGGCGACATGGTCGAATGCGATGCGCAGGGCCTGCGCATCCCGCTGCGCGGCCGGTCGCTGACCCGGATGATCGCGCAGATGTTCGACGCCTACGACATGGCGGCGTCCAGCCACAGCTCGGCCATCTAGGGCCGACGCGTCGCCGCAAGCCCCTTGCGACCGCGCACCCCAAGGCGCAGTCGCAAGGCGTCAGTGCGCCTCGGCCCAGTTCGCGCCCTGCCCCGCATCGACGATCAGCGGCACATCCAGATGCACGGCCGGCATCGCCGCCTCTTGCATGATGTCCCGCGCAACCTCGATCAGTGCCGGCACCGCGCTGTCCTCGACCTCGAAAACCAGTTCGTCATGGACCTGCAACAGCATCCGCGCCGGCAGGTGGCGGATCGCCGCGGGCATGCGGATCATGGCGCGGCGGATGATATCGGCCGCCGCCCCCTGGATCGGGGCGTTGATCGCCGCGCGTTTCGCGCCGCCCGCCGCCGGGCCGGTCTGGTTGATCCCCGGCGTCATGATGCGCCGCCCGAACAGCGTGCGCACGAAACCATTGGCCTTTGCCTCGGCAACCGTGCGGTCCATATAGGCGCGGATCTCGGGGAAACGCTCGAAATAGGTGTCGATGAAGGCCTGCGCCTCGGCGCGCGGGATGCGCAGGTTCCGCGCCAGCCCAAAGCCCGAGATGCCGTAGATCACGCCGAAATTGATCGCCTTGGCGCGGCGGCGGATCATCGGGTCCATGCCCTCGACCGGCACGCCGAACATCTGGCTGGCGGTCATGGCGTGAATGTCGATGCCGTCGCGGAACGCCTGTTTCAGCGCCGGGATCGCGGCGACATGCGCAAGGATGCGCAGCTCGATCTGGCTGTAGTCGAGGCTGACCAGCCGGTGCCCCGGCGTAGCGACAAAAGCCTCGCGGATGCGGCGGCCCTCGTCGGTCCTGACGGGGATGTTTTGCAGGTTCGGATCGGTCGAGGCCAGCCGCCCCGTCTGCGCCCCGGCGATCGAATAGCTGGTATGGACGCGGCCGGTCTCGGGGTTCACGAAGGTCGGCAGCGCGTCGGTATAGGTCGATTTCAGCTTGGAAAGCTGGCGCCAGTCCAGCACGCGGGCGGGCAGATCATGACCTTCGGCGGCAAGGTCCTCAAGCACCTCGGCGCTGGTCGAAAACGCCCCGGTCTTGCCCTGCTTGCCGCCCGCCAGCCCCATCTTGTCGAACAGGATCTCGCCCAGCTGCTTGGGGCTGCCGACGTTGAACGGCCCGCCGGCAAGGGTGTGTATCTCATCCTCAAGCGCCGCCATCTTCTGGGCAAAGGCATTCGACATGCGCTTGAGATGCTCGGAATCGATGCGGATGCCGGCCATCTCCATCTCGGCCAGCACCGGCACCATCGGCCGCTCAAGCAGCTCATAGGCGGTGGTGACGCGGTTCGGCGCCAGCTTGGGGCGGAAGTGATGCCACAGCCGCCAGGTCACCTCGGCATCCTCGGCGGCATATTCGCTGGCCTTGTCGATGGGCACTTCGGCAAAGCCGATCTGCCCCTTGCCCGAGCCGATCAGCTCCTTGATCGGCACCGTTTTGTGATCCAGATACAGGTCGGCAAGCTCATCCATGCCATGGTTATGCGCGCCCGCATTCAGCGCATAGGACAGCAGCATGGTGTCATCGACCGGCGCCATGCGGATGCCGTGGCGGGCAAGGATCTTCCAGTCATACTTGATGTTCTGGCCGATCTTCAGCACCGCCGGATCCTCAAGCACCGGCTTCAGCAGCACCAGCGCCCGGTCCAGCGAAAGCTGCCCCGCCGACAGCGCGCCCGAGCCGAACAGATCCGCCGCCCCGTCCACATGCCCCAGCGGCAGATAGGCCGCCCGCCCCGGCCCCGTGCAGATCGAGACGCCGACCAGCCCCGCCTGCATCTCGTCAAGGCTGGTGGTCTCGGTATCGATGGCGACGATGCCCTTGCCGACAATCTCGGCCAGCCATTCGGCCAGCACCGCCTCGTCACGGATGGTGACATAGCGGCTGCGGTCGATGGCGGGCAGCGCGGCCTGCGCGGCAACAGCCGCCGGCGCCGCGGCCGAAACCTCGGGGCTGGGCGGCGCCTCGGCGCCAAAGCGCTCGGCCACGCGGTTCGTCAGGGTGCGGAACTCCATCCGGCTCAGGAATTCCAGCAGCACCGCCGGATCGGGGTCCTGCAAGGCAAGCGCGGGCTCGGTGACATCCAGGGGCGTATTGCAGTCAAGCTGCACCAGCCGCCGGGAAATGCGGATCTGCTCGGCATTGTCGATCAGGGTCTGACGGCGCTTGGGCTGCTTTATCTCGCCCGCTCGCTCAAGCAGTGCCTCAAGATCTCCATATTCCTCAATCAGTTGCGCGGCGGTCTTGATGCCGATTCCAGGGGCGCCCGGCACGTTGTCGGTCGCATCCCCGGCCAGCGCCTGCACATCGACCACCCGCTCGGGCCCGACACCGAACTTCTCGCGCACCTCGTCGGGGCCGATGGCCTTGCCCTTGATCGGGTCCATCATCCCGACGCCGCCGCCGACCAGTTGCATCAGGTCCTTGTCCGAGCTGACGATCGTCACCCGCCCGCCGGCATCGCGAACCTGACAGGACAGGGTGGCGATGATGTCATCGGCCTCATAGCCCTCGGTCTCGATGCAGGCGATGTTGAAGGCCCGCGTCGCCTCGCGCGTCAGCGGGAATTGCGGCCGCAGATCCTCGGGCAGTTCCGGCCGGTTGGCCTTGTAAAGCGGATAGATCTCGTTGCGAAACGTCTTCGAGGAATGGTCGAAGATCACCGCCACATGCGTCGGCGCGTCGCCCCCCCTGGCCTCCTGCACATATTTCCACAGCATGTTGCAGAACCCCGCAACCGCCCCGATCGGCAACCCGTCCGAGCGTCGCGTCAACGGCGGCAGCGCGTGATAGGCGCGAAAGATGAAGGCCGAACCGTCGATCAGATGCAGGTGGTGCCCTTTGCCGAACCCGTCAGTCATGCCCGCCCATCCTTGTCCCGATCATCGCGAAGCCCCCTTCTGCCACATACGGCCACAGGGGCCAAGCCCGCGCCCCAAGGCACTGCCCCTGCATATCTTCCATGTCGAAATATCCCCGCCGGAGGCACGGGGCCGTCCAGCCGGGCAAGACAGGGGCCGCCTGCCGGAAACGGCGACGGATCAGTGGTCGTCGTGGGCGTGGGCGCGGTCGATCTCGAAACGCTTGTCGCAATAGCCGCATTCGACCCAGCCGGTGTCGTGCCCGATGGTCAGCCAGACGCGCGGATGCCCCAGCGCCAGCGCCTCATCGCCATCGCAGGAAATTTTCCACGACGTGACGATCTCAATCTCGGGGGCCGGACGGGACATGGCGGTTCCTTGAGTTCAGGTGACAAAGGCGGTTAAACCTCGGGTATCATAATAACAGCAGCCCGCCGATGCCAGCCCCCCAAGCCATCCCGAACCCCGATCCGACGACCGCGCCGAATACGGTCCCGAACGCCATCGAGATCAGGGGCCTGACCAAGACTTATGCCGCCTCGGGCACCAACCCGCCGCGGCAGGCGCTGAAGGGGCTCAACCTGTCGGTCCCGGCCGGCTCGATCTTCGGCCTGCTCGGCCCGAATGGCGCCGGCAAGTCGACGACGATCAACATTCTTGCGGGCCTCGTGCGCAAGACGGCCGGGCAGGTCACGATCTGGGGCTTCGATCAGGACGTGAATCCGCGCCAGTCGCGGGCCGCCATCGGCGTCATGCCGCAGGAACTGAACATCGACCCCTTCCTGACCCCGCGCGCCAGTCTGGAGGTGCAGGCCGGGCTTTACGGCGTGCCGAAATCCGAACGCTGGACGGATGAGCTGCTGGAACTGGTCGGCCTGACCGAGCAGGCCGAAAGCTATTCGCGCCACCTCTCGGGCGGGATGAAGCGCCGGCTGCTGCTGGCCAAGGCGCTGGTCCACCGCCCGCAGATCCTCGTCCTCGACGAGCCGACGGCGGGCGTCGACATCCACTTGCGCGACATGCTGTGGCGCAATGTGCGGCGGCTGAACGAACAGGGCATGACCATCATCCTGACCACGCATTACCTCGAAGAGGCCGAGGAAATGTGCGACCGCATCGCCATCATCGACCGGGGCGAGCTGATCCTGTGCGAGGACACGCGCACCCTGCTGGGCCGCGCCGATTCGAAAACGCTGGTCATCGACACCGCCGGGGCGGGCGGCCTGCCCGAGCTTCCCGGCGGCATCCGGGCCGAGCGGCGCCCCGACGGGCAGCTTGCGATCAGCTATGCGCCCTCGCATATGCCGGCGGATGCGCTGATCGATGCCTTGCGCGCCGCCGGCATGCCGATCCGGGATATCGCAGTCGAGGCCCCGGACCTTGAAGACGTCTTCCTGCGCCTGACGGCGCGCTAGGCCTTGCGGCGCACCAGACCGATGAAGGGGCGGTCAGGCCGGCTGGACCATGCGGCCCATCGGCCGGCCGCCAAGGATGTGCAGATGGAAATGCGGCACCTCCTGCACGCCGTCCGGCCCGGCATTGGTGATGGCGCGGAAGCCCTGCCCCTCGTCCAGCGCAAGGTCCAGATCACGGGTCAGGCGGGCGATGGCGCGGTTGAAATCGACGATCTCGGCATCCGAGGCATTGGTCGCGAAATCGTCATAGCTGACATAGGCGCCCTTCGGGATCACCAGCACATGCACCGGGGCCTGCGGACGGATATCGCGAAAGGCCAGCGTATGCTGGGTTTCCAGCACGGTATCGTTCGGGATTTCGCCCCTCAGAATGCGGGCAAAGATGTTCTGGGGATCGTAGACGGGCATCAGGGGCCTCCTCAGTCGCTGAACAGATAGTCGGTCCGGGCCACGGCCAGCGCCTGCTCGGGCGGGACATCAAGGAAACGCACAAGCTGGGCGGCGTTCTCCTCGGGGCTGCGCCAGGGCGCGATGGTGTGGAAACCGTCGGGATAAAGGTCGCGCAGGCGGTCGGCCTCGTGCTCCAGATCGGCGCGCACGGTCTGGACAAGGCGATCGACCACGTCGGTTGCGGTCTGCGCACCGGCCAGCCCGACCCGGCCAAGATGGCCGCGCACATAGTCGTCGTCGAACTCCGCTTCGATCAGCAACAGCCGGGTGTCGGCCTTGTCGCCCATCAGATCCTCGATCAGGTACAGTGCCGCCGGATCAAGGCAGATCACCAGCCGGTTCGATTCGAACTGCTCGACCAGCAGCCGCAGCAGCGCCCGCCGATGCCGGTCGCGCTTCTTCAGCGTCGTTTCCACGCCGCCCAGATCGGGCAGATGCGCGTCAAGCTCGTTGAACAGGTAATCCGCCGCCGGAACCTGTGTCTGGCGCCGGATCGCCGCCGTCAGCCGCTTGGCGACATGCCATTTCTTGGCCACCACCAGCAGCAGCTTGGTGTCCCGCCCCAGGCTGCCCTCGGTTTCCCAGAATCGCTGGGCGAAGCGGCGCCCGATGCGGCCCCGCCCGGTCAGGAAACGGAAAAGCCCCGTCGCCTCGTTCGAGATCGGGAAATGCACGCCGGTCGCCGCCCAAAGCGCGCCCAGCCGCTCGCGCAGGCGCAGGGCCTCGGGGCTGATCTTGCGGGCAAACAGGTGGTCCTGACCCAGCAAGAGATCGTAATGGTCGTTATAGAAGACCGCGGGCATGCCGTAATCGGTGAAGACCAGATAGGTCAGCGTGCGGCTGCGGATTTCCCTGTTCGGCACGACATGCGGCACGATGGTCTGGAAGAAGGTCTCGTCCGGGATCCAGGTCGAGGCAAAGAACCTCATCACGTCGCGGCGCTTGTCGCAAAAGGCCAGCACCTTCTCGACCGTCTGGCGGCGCAGGCACCACCATTGCGACCCGATCCGCACCTGGATGTCGCGGGGCACGCCGCGCGTCAGGCCCAGCCGCTTCTGAAGGTTATAGGACGTATAGAACAGCCGCTTCTGCGTGCGTTCGTTGAACCAGTGGCGATAGATCAGCCGCTCTTCCTTGAAGCCGGTCTTGATCCAGTCCGAATCGAAGAAATCGAAGTTCTCGATATAGTCGCAGTCCTGCGCATCCAGGAACGCATGGGCGTATTCCGCCGACTTGATCGGCATGCAGTCGCCCGACAGCATGTAGAAATGCGAGGCACGCGGGAATGAGGCCACCGCCACGCGCACGGCGTCCAGCGTCGCTGCGACCAGCGACCATTCGCCCCAGCCGCATTTCAGCCGCCGCCCGGCAAAGGCGACCGAGGTGTTGGCCACCAGCGCCTGGCGAATCTGGTCATAGTCGCTTTGGCTCGCGCGTCCGTCGAAGTGAATCGTCACATAATCGCCGGCCGCGGTCAGGCGCTCGGCCTGCGCGATGATCCCGGCGGGATCCTTGTGACACAGAAGAATAAAGGCGATACGGGCCATATGACTGCTTTCCTGCCCGACGGACGCGGGAATCCTATTCGGGCAGGTTGAATATCCGCTGATGATTTGCTTTTTGTCCTTAACGATTTTCGCTGGCCGGGCAAGCTGCCCGTATCGGCGTGGCAGAGGAATTAAGGACGATGGGCTTTCCCGGAACCTGGATGACCGAAAGCGGAAGCATGGTCTATCGCGTCGTGCCCAAATGCGCATGTTCGTCGATCGGACAGATCATGTTCTATTCGGACCATGGCCGCTACTTCGACGGCGACATTCACGATTCGACGGGCGGCCTGCACAAGTGGAACCAGCCCGAAAGCCAGCAGCCGATCGAGGACAGCGTCAAGGCCCGCAAGTCCCTGACATTCACCTGCGTGCGCAACCCCTATACGCGGATCCTGTCGTCCTTCTTCGACAAGATCGCCGGCATCCAGCGCAACGGCAAACGCTATCGCGGCAATATGGTGCCGCAGCTCATCCAGCGCTACGGCGTCGATGTCGGCAGCCCCGATAACGACTTCGACTTCGACCAGATCGCCAGCTTTCGCCGGTTCCTTCTGTTCGCGCGCGACACCATCCGCTGGCGCCGCCCGATGGAGCCGGACATCCACTGGTCGGCCATGTCGGGCCATATCGCCACCTTCATCGTCAATGGCGGCCATTACGACCAGATCTTCTTCACCGAGAAGTTCAACGAGGGCATGCAGAAGGTGCTGGACGCCGCCCCCACCCCGGTCAAGCTGGACGTGAACGACGCCCCCCGCTTCAACGAATCCGAAGGTCACGGCCCCAAGCGCGCGCATCCGGTCAGCGCCTATTTCGACGACCTGTCGCAGCATCTGGTCTGGGAAATCTACAAAAAGGACTTCCAGCTTTTCAAATACGACTTCGACGACCCCGACAACAAATACCCCAAATCCGAGGTCGACATCGACGAGGTTCACGCCAAGCTGGGCCGCTGACCGGCGCCGGACGCGCCGGATGCGATTCCCCCTTGCCGACCCGATGCCGGCCGCGACGCGCTGCCCGCCGCTGCCGGCATTTCCCCGCCGCCCAAGTTTCCCCTTGCAAATCGGCAATTCCCGGCTATTTTCGCGCGTTCAATTGACTGGCGGGGGAATCCCGGACCGCGGCCCCCGCTCAGCGATGACATTCGCGACTTGCGGCCAACGCTCTAGTGGCCTATGCCCGCCGCAGACAAGAAACACCCAATCCGGGGCCGCCCCTTCGGCTTGCCCCCCGAACCACTTGAGGTTGAGACATGGCCGTCCCTCAGAACCGAGTTACCCGGTCCCGCCGCAACATGCGCCGCGCGCATGATGCCCTGGTTGCCGGCAACCCGAATGAGTGCTCCAACTGCGGCGAGCTGAAGCGCCCGCACCACGTCTGCCCGTCCTGCGGCCACTATCACGACCGTGAAGTCGTGGCCCAGGCCAACGAGGTCGATCTGGACGACGACGCGGCGTAAGCCGCCCGTACATATCTGCGAATATGGCATCTTCCGTCACGACCTCTGCCGCGGGGCGCCCCGACAGCGCCCGCATCATGGCAATTTCCGTTGACGCAATGGGCGGCGATCGCGGCCCGGCTGCGGTTGTGGCCGGTATCGACGAAAGCGCCCAGAAGAACCCCGATATCCGCTTCATCGTGCACGGCCCCCGGGCCGAGCTTGAGGCGCTGATCGCGCGGCGTCCCGGTCTGGCCGGGCGTTGCGATATTCGTGATGCGGCCGGTGTCGTCACCATGGACGACAAGCCCAGCCAGGTGCTGCGCAAGGGCGAAGGGACCTCGATGTGGTCCACGCTCGAATCGGTGCGCAGCGGCGAGGCGGTGGCGGCCGTATCCTGCGGCAATACCGGCGCGCTGATGGCGCTGTCGATGCTGCGGCTGCGCAAGCTGCCCGGCGTGAACCGGCCGGCGATCGCCTGCCTCTGGCCCTCGCGCAATCCGCAGGGCTTCAATGTCATGCTCGATTGCGGCGCCGATATTCGCGCCGACGCGCAGGACCTGATCACCTATGCGCTGATGGGCGCCTCATATGCCCGCAACGGGCTGGGGCTGGCGCGTCCGCGCGTCGGGCTGCTGAATGTCGGGACCGAGGACCACAAGGGCCGGCCCGAGATGAAGCAGGCCCATGAGCTGATGCCCGATGTCGCCGAGACCGCCAATTTCGACTATGTCGGCTTTGTCGAGGGCGGCGACCTGCCCAGTTCGCGCGTCGATGTCATCGTCACCGACGGTTTTACCGGCAATGTCGCGCTGAAGACCGGCGAAGGCACCGCCAAGCTGGTCAGCGAGTTCATGCGCGAGGCCTTCTCGAACTCGATCCTGTCGAAATTCGCGGCGCTGCTGGCGATGACCTCGCTGAAGCGGCTGCAAAAGCGCATGGATCCGCGGCGCCAGAACGGCGGCATCTTCCTGGGACTGAACGGCACGGTGGTGAAATCGCACGGCTCGGCCGATGCGACCGGCATCTCGGCCGCGATCAAGCTGGCCGCCCAGCTTGGCAAATCGGGCTTTCAGGACCGGCTGGCGGCACGGGTCGCGCAGTCTGCGGCGCTTAGCGCGGCCAGCACGATCAACAACTTAGCCAGCGATAGCGAGGGGACGTCCTGATGCGGCGTGCGATCGTCCGGGGAACCGGCCATTATCTGCCCGAGCGAGTGATCGAGAACAGCTGGTTCGAGGACAAGCTGGACACCAGCGACGAATGGATCCGGGCCCGCACCGGCATCGAGCGCCGCCACTTCGCCGCCGAGGACCAGCGCACCAGCGACCTTGGCATCCTTGCCGGCCGCGCCGCGCTGGAAAATGCCGGCATGACCGCCGATCAGATCGATGCGGTGATCGTGGCGACCTCGACGCCCGACCTGACCTTTCCTTCGGTCGCGACGATGGTGCAGGCGGGGCTGGGGATGCAGGGCGGCTTTGCCTATGACATCCAGGCGGTCTGCGCCGGCTTCGTCTATGCGCTGGCCAATGCCGATGCGATGATTCGCGCCGGTCTTGCCAACCGCATCCTTGTCGTCGGGGCCGAGACCTTCAGCCGGATCATGGACTGGACCGACCGCGGCACCTGCGTGCTGTTCGGCGACGGCGCCGGCGCCGTGGTGCTGGAGGCGACCGAGGCCGCGGGCACCTCGGCCGACCGCGGCATCCTTGCTACCGACCTGAACAGCGACGGGCAATATCGCGACCTGCTTTACGTCGATGGCGGCGTCGGCTCGACCGGGACCGCCGGGCATCTGCGGATGCAGGGCAATCTGGTGTTCCGCCACGCGGTCGAAAAGCTGGCCGACACCGCGCATCGCGCGCTGGAGAAGGCGGGCCTGAGCCCCACCGATGTCGACTGGCTGGTGCCGCATCAGGCCAATCTGCGCATCATCGAGGCCACCGCCAAGCGCATGCACCTGCCGATGGAGAAGGTCGTGCTGACCGTCGCCGATCACGGCAATACCTCGGCCGCCTCGATTCCGCTGGCGCTGTCGGTGGCCAATTCGCAGGGACGCATCAAGCCCGGCCAGGTCTTGGTGGCCGAGGCCATCGGCGGCGGTCTTGCCTGGGGATCGGCGGTCCTGCGCTGGTAATCAGCGCAGCTGCGAATCCTTCGATCCGCGCCGGTTGATACCCGCCGCCGGTCGCCAGACCTTGTCGCGCCCGGACTGGCAGGCCACGCAAAGCCGCACCCCCGGAATGGCCTTGCGCCGCGCCTCGGGGATCGGTTCATCGCATTCGTCGCAGAATTCGGCGCTCTCGCGCAACCCGCACCCGGCATTGCGCAGCCGCATCCGCTCGATCGCCTCCTGAGTCGAGACGTCGATCTGGTCGTTCACCGCATCGTCGCGGGCCCATCCTCCGGCCATGGTAACCTCGTTCGCAGACATGCCTTTTGTTCAAGATAGGCACGAAATCCGGGCAGTCAAACCGTCCCCCTTGCGGCTTTATGCCAAACCGGCCAGTAAGGCGCGAATAATACGGGACAAAATGCCTGATCCATGGAACAGAATCGGGGGGCGGTTGTTGACTCGCGCTGACAAAAAAACCATCCTTTCGTGGTTTAATGAGGTTCCGACATGAGCGATACCACCCTGACCCGCATGGATCTGGCCGAGGCCGTGTTCCGTGAAGTGGGTTTGTCCCGACACGAATCGGCGCAGCTGGTCGAAAGCGTTCTGGGTCATATCTCAGACGCGCTGGTGCGCGGCGAGCAGGTGAAGATTTCCTCCTTCGGCACGTTTTCCGTGCGCGAAAAGAATGAGCGGATCGGCCGCAACCCCAAGACCGGGGAAGAGGTGCCGATCACGCCACGCCGGGTGCTGTCGTTCCGCCCGTCGCATCTGATGAAGGATCGCGTTGCGGCAGGGAACAGGCCCTGACCTGATGAGCAAGTCGCCCGACGCCTTCCGTTCGATCGGCGAGGTTTCGCGCCTCGTGGGCGTCGCGCCGCATGTGCTGCGTTACTGGGAATCGCAGTTTTCGCAGCTTTCTCCGGTCAAGCGGGCGGATGGGCGACGTTATTACCGCCCCGACGACGTCCGGCTGGCCGCCGGCCTGTGTCAGGTCCTGCGCGAGGAAGGTCTTAGCATCCGGGGCGCCAAGCGCCTGATCTCGGCCGACCGTGGCGCGGCCCTGCGCGGCATCGGTGCGGCGCGGCTGGGCGAGGCCATGGGCGAAGGCGCTGCCGCCCCCGCCCCGGCCGTGCAACTGGCCATCCCGATGCCGGAAGATCCGGGGCCAGCGCCCCAGACAGCCGCACCGCCTGCCGCCCCCCCGGTCAGGCAGGCCCCCGCCGCCGCACCGCGGCGCCGCAAGCCGGTGGCCGAACCGCTGCCGCTTTTCGCTGAGCTGGAAAGCGCATCTCCGCCTTCATGGCTGGCCCGGCTGGTTACCAGCGCGGCGACGCTTCGCGCCCGACGGCTTTCGGGCAAGTCCCTGCCGGATCAGGCAAAAGCGCTGCGCGACGGGCTGCGCGACGCCCGCTAGGCGCCATGTTTCCGCACTTGCGCACGCCACGACCGACCTTACCCACAGCAAACGGCGAAAAGGCGGTTTTTTCCGTCCTTGGCCCCTTGTGCCCGTCACCCGCTTCGCTCTATATGACCCCCGTCGGGCCGTGGCGCAGCCTGGTTAGCGCGTCCGTCTGGGGGGCGGAAGGCCGCGAGTTCGAATCTCGCCGGCCCGACCATTCCGAAAACGCCCATCCCTTTTCAGGGGTGGGCGTTTCCCTTTTCGCCGGGAGGCAAGCTTGAACGGTGTCCTTCCTGATACGGCCCTGCGGCAACTGATCGACAAGGGCGCCATCCGCGCCGAGCAGCCGATCCTGCCCGAACAGATTCAGCCCGCCAGTCTGGACCTGCGGCTGGGCAGCAGCGCGTGGCGGCTGCGCGCCTCGTTCCTGTGCGGGCGCGGGCGCAAGGTCAGCGACCGCCTGGCCGATTTCGAGATGCATCGCATGGACCTGACCGGCGGCGCCGTGCTGGAAAAGGGCTGCGTCTATCTGGTCCCGCTGATGGAGCGGCTGACCCTGCCCGCCGGGCTTGATGCGGTGGCCAACGCGAAATCCTCGACCGGGCGGCTGGACCTGCTGACGCGGCTTGTCACCGATGAGGGCACCGAATTCGACCGCCTGCCCGAGGGCTATGACGGCCCGATCTATGCCGAGATCTGCCCGCGCAGTTTCTCGGTGCTGGTGCGGCCGGGGATGCGGCTGAACCAGCTTCGGCTTCGTCAGGGACAGGCGGTGCTGTCGGATGACGACCTGCGCGCACTGCATGCGCGTGAACCGCTGGTGACCGATCAGGCGCTGATCGATGACGGGCTTGGCTTTTCGGTCGATCTGCGGCCGGCAGAAGGCGATCTGGTCGGCTATCGCGCCCGTCCGCATAGCGGCGTCATCGACCTTGACCGCATCGGCGCCTATCGCGCCTCTGATTTCTGGGACGAGCTGCGCACGACCGAGGGGCAGCTGATTCTGGACCCCGGCGCCTTCTACATCCTCGTCAGCCGCGAATCGGTGTCGATTCCGCCCGATTACGCCGCCGAGATGGCCCCCTATCTGGCCATGGTCGGCGAATTCCGTGTCCATTACGCGGGCTTTTTCGACCCGGGCTTCGGCCATGGCGCGGCAGGCCATGGCGCGCGCGGCGTCCTTGAGGTGCGCTGCCACGAGGCCCCCTTTGCGCTGGAACATGGGCAGGTCGTCGGCCGGCTGGTCTATGAGCGCATGGCCGCGCGGCCCGAGCGGCTTTACGGCACCGGCATCGCCTCGAACTATCAGGGTCAGGGGCTGAAGCTGGCCAAGCAGTTCCGCGGCGCGTAGACGCAGCGATCGCGTTTCATATCAATGAACTGACGCGAAAACCTTATTCGTCGTCGAAAAGGTCGTCGGCGGGGATACCGGCGTCCTCGCCCTCGTCGTCGTCGTCGATGGCGGTCGGGAACATGTCGGCCGTGGCGCTGTCGAGGGGGCGCGATTCCAGCAGGCCCGCGGCGCGCAACTCGGCCAGCCCCGGCAGGTCGCGGGCGCTTTCCAGCCCGAAATGGTCAAGAAAGGTTTCGGTGACCACGAAGGTCGCCGGCCGGCCCGGCGTCTGGCGGCGGCGGCCGATGCGCACCCATTCCATTTCGATCAGCTGGTCCAGCGTGCCGCGGCTGACGGCGACGCCGCGAATCTCTTCGATCTCGGCGCGGGTGACGGGCTGATGATAGGCGATGATGGCCAGCGTCTCGGTCGCGGCGCGCGACAGGCGGCGGCTTTCGACGGTGTTTTCCTGCATCAGAAAGCCAAGGTCGCCCGCCGTGCGAAAGGCCCAGGCATCGCCCACGCGCACCAGTTCGACGCCCCGTCCCTGATAGCGGGCGCGCAGGCCCTGCAAGGCCTCGGCCGGGTCGCAGCCGGCAGGCAGGCGGCCGGCGATCTCGCGCAGGCTCATGGGCGTGGCCGAGGCGAAGATCACCGCCTCGACCATGCGCTCCTGCTCGGCCATGGGCGGCGGCGGAAAGCGTTGCAGGTCGGGGGCATCGGCCGTGGTGTCGGGGTCTTCGGTCGTCATTGCGGAGGGCGCCTGCGAATGGTGATCGGTGCGAATGTGTCGGATTGGTGCAGTTCCAGCGCGCCCTGCCGCGCCAGTTCCAGCGTCGCGGCGAATGTCGCCGCCGTGGCCGAGCGGCGCCGCGCCGGGTCGGCATGCCAGCCATCGGGCAGGAACGAGGCCAGCGCCGTCCAGTCGCCGGCAAAGCCGATCAGGCCGCGCACGCGCTCCAGCGCCTGTTCCATGGTGAATATGTCGCGGCGGTCAAAGGCATAGGGGCGGAATTCGTCGCGCGTGCGCAGCCGTGCATAGGCGCGCATCAGGTCGATCAGCCCCGCCTGCCATGCCACTTGCCGGGCGCGGGTCACGGTTTCCGGGGCGCCGCGCACGAAACGGTCCTGCCCCAGCCGGTCGCGCCCCATCAGCCGCGCCGCCGCCTCGCGCATGGCCTGGAGCCGCTCAAGCTGAAAGGCCAGATGCGCGGCCATGTCCTCGGCCGAGGGGCCCTCGGCCTCGGGGTCGGGGGGCAGCAGCAGGCGCGATTTCAGATAGGCCAACCACGCCGCCATCACCAGATAATCGGCGGCCAGTTCGATGCGCAGCGCGCGCGCCTGTTCGACGAAGGCCAGATACTGGTCGGCCAGCTCAAGGACCGAGATCTGCATCAGGTCCACCTTCTGCGTGCGCGACAGCGTCAGCAGCAGATCCAGCGGCCCCTCGAAGCCCGAGACATCGACGACCAGCACCTCTTCGGCGCGGCGGTCGGCGACGCTTTGCGGCTCAAGCCCCGGCAGATGCGGCGCATCGGGCACGGCGTCGGGCGCCGGATCGGGCACGGGGGTCAGGTAGGGAACCTTGGTCATCGACAGCCGGGATGCGAGGGGTGGACGCGGAACCCGCGCAGAATCGGCCAGGTGCCCCGCATAGTCAACCGATCAGGCCGCAAGCCCGCCAAGCGCCGCCAGTTCCGCCCGCAATTCCCCGGCATCGGCCAGCGCCGGCAGGCGGCGCAGCGCCAGCGCCGCCTCACCACGCTGAACGGCCTTGGCGGACATGGCGCCGCTGGCGGCGACGATCGTCTCCATCTGGGCGATATCCTCGTTGCAGGACAGGACCAGATCGCAGCCCGCGCCGATGATCGCCGCAGCGCGTTCGGCCATGCTGCCCGACAGCGCCTGCATGCCGATATCGTCCGACATCAGCAGCCCGTCAAAGCCCAGATCGCGGCGGATCAGGTCGATCACCGGACCCGAGGCAGTGGCCGGCGCGTCATCGATGGCGGTAAAGCGGATGTGCCCGGTCATCGCCATCGGCAGATCCGAAAGCGCGCGGAAGGGCGCGAAGTCGGTCGCCATCAGCTCGGCCAGCAGCGCATCGACCACCGGCAGGTCCTTGTGGCTGTCGACGCGCGCCCGGCCATGGCCGGGCATGTGCTTGACGATGGGCAGGACGCCTGCGGCCAGCATCGCCTCGGCGGCGATGCGGCCCAGCCGCGTCACGGTCCCGGCATCCGAGCCAAGGCAGCGGTTCTTCAGAAAGGGATGCGTATCGGCGCGCGCGATGTCCAGCACCGGGGCGCAATCGGCATCGATGCCCATGTCGCGCAATTCCTGCGCCAGCAGGTGGTGATGCAGCCAGATGGCGCGGTCGCCATTCGCGGCCTGATCCAGCGGCGCCGGCCAGTCGGTCCAATGCGGCGCGCGCATGCGCTGGACGCGCCCCCCCTCCTGATCGATCAGTACCGGGGCATCGCGGCCCACGGCCTCGCGCAAGCTGGCGGTCAGGCGGCGCAGGCGGTCGGGCGTGTCGATATTGCGCCCGAACAGGATGAACCCCCAAGGATCGGCCGCGCGGAAGAAATCCCGCTCGGCCGCAGTCAGGTCGGGGCCGGCAATGCCGCCCAGAATCGTCGCGCCGGTCATTTCGCCGTCGCGGGGATGCAGTCGAGGCCCTCGGCGATCAGCGCCGCGCAGAAGCGCCGCGCCTCGTCCTTGGAGGCGAAGCCCGCCGCGCGCAGGCGCCAGAACGAGCGGCCATTGGCCTGATGCTTCTGGATCACCATGCCCTTGCCCGAGAAGAGCGCGCCGAACTTGCCCGAAATGCGGTTCCATTCGCCCTTGGCCAGCGCATCGCTGTCGAAGGCGCCGATCTGGACCAGCGACGCACCCGAGGCGACGCGCGCAGGCGCGGCTTCCGGCGTCGCCGGCGGGGCGGCGGCCTCGGACGCGGGTGTGGGGGCCGGGCGGCTTTCGGCGGGCGCAGCCGCCTCGGGGGCGGCAGCGGCCGGGACGGCGGCGGCGGCGACAACAGCGGCGCGGCGCGGCCGCGGCGAAGGCCGGGTCGATTGCGCGACAAGGCCCGGCGGCACGGCGACGGTCGCCTCGGCCAGCGCGGTGTTGATCGCGACTTCGCGCGCCTCGTTGCCGGAAAGGTCGGTCACGACCTCGTTCACGGCGGCCTCGGCGGCGGGGGCGTCCGAAATGGCGGCGGTGGCCACCGCATCGGGTTCCTCGGTGCTGGTGGCGGCAACCTCGCCATCGGGACGGGCGACAACGCGCGCCGCATCATCCAGAAGCGGCAGTTCGACAGGGTGCGAGGGTTCCTGCGCGGTGGCGCCCAGATTGCCCATGGCAACGTCCTGCCCGTCCAGCGCCGTCGATTGCGGCGCAATGGCCACGCGCTCGACCGGGGCGGCCTCGCGGCCGGCAGCGACCGAATTCACGGCCATGCCGGTGCGGTCGGTCAGCTCTCCGCCGGGGTTTTCGGGGGCGGTGCGGGCCTCGCCTTCGATGGCGCGGATGACGGGCACGCCCGAGACATCGCGCACCACCAGCTTGAAGCCCCAGACGGCCAGAATGACGATCAGCCCGACCGAGACCAGCGCCCCGACATAGTGCGTCAGCCGCGTGATCCGCCCCAGAAGCGAAGGCGATTCGGTCACCGCCTCGGCATAGGCATGATGATGCTGGTCGTCCCAGCCGTCATCCTGCCACTGCTCATGCTGGCCCTGTTGGCCCTGCGGATAGTCCTGCGCCAGCCGTTGCGGCTGCGACCCTTCAAACCCGCCCGAGGTGCGGAAATCTACCACCGTCATTCCTGCCTGCCTGCCGGTTGATCCGACGCTGCTCGTTATCTGCTCACCCCGGCAGGGACGCCTTTTCAGCGCATTTCTTTGGCCGGAGTCACCCCCAAAATACCAAGACCGGCCGAAATGACAACGCCGACGGACCGCACCAATGCGATTTTCGCCGCAGTCGTGGCCATATCGCCATCCTGCACGAAGCGCAGCGAAACCTCGTCATTGCCGCGGTTCCACAGCGAATGCAGGTCCGAGGCGATGTCATAAAGGAAAAACGCGATGCGATGGGGCTCATGCGCGCGGGCGGCGATCTCGACGATGCGTGGCCATTCTGCAACTTTCCGGGCCAGTTCCAGCTCGGCCGGATGGTCCAGACGCGCCAGATCGGCCCCGGCCAGCGCCGTGTCCGAGGTGTCCACACCCATTTCCGCGGCCTTTTTCAGCACCGAATTCACCCGCGCGCTGGCATATTGCACATACCAGACGGGGTTGTCCTTGGACTGTTCCAGCACCTTGTCGAAGTCGAAATCCAGCGCCGCGTCGTTCTTGCGCGTCAGCATGTGAAAGCGCGTCACGTCGGCGCCCGCCTGCTCGACCACGTCGCGCAGGGTGACGAAGGTGCCGGCGCGCTTGGACATCTTGAAGGGCTCGCCGTTCTTGTAAAGTTTCACAAGCTGGATCAGCTTGATGTCCAGCGGCACGCGCCCGTCCGACAGCGCCGCGACGGCGGCGTTCATGCGCTTGACATAGCCGCCGTGGTCGGCGCCGAAAACGTCGATCAGCTCGTCGAAGCCGCGGTCGATCTTGTCCCAGTGATAGGCGATATCGGGCGCGAAATAGGTCCAGCTTCCATCCGATTTCTGGATCGGGCGGTCCACATCGTCGCCATGCGTGGTCGAGCGGAACAGCGTCTGTTCGCGCGCCTCCCAATCCTCGGGCAGCTTGCCCTTGGGCGGCTCAAGCGTGCCGCGATAGATCAGCCCGGCACTGCGCAGCCGCTCGATGGCGGCCTCGATCCGGCCGGTGCCGTAAAGCGCCTTCTCGCTGGCATAGACGTTCATCTCGACGCCCAGAAGCGCCAGATCCTCGCGGATCATCTGCATCATCGCGGCGGTCGAGAAGTCGCGGATCTCGGCCAGCCATTCGGATTCGGGGCGCTCCAGCAGGCTGGTGCCGTATTTCGCCTTCAGCGCCTCGCCGACCGGGATCAGATAGTCGCCGGGATAAAGCCCCTCGACGATCTCGGGCTCAAGCCCGTTCGCCTCGCGGTAGCGTTCATAGGCCGAGCGCGCCAGCACATCGACCTGCGCGCCGCCGTCGTTGATATAGTATTCGCGCGTCACGTCATTGCCGGCGAATGCCAGCAGTGCGGCCAGCGCGTCGCCGAAGATCGCGCCACGGGTATGGCCGACATGCATCGGGCCGGTCGGGTTGGCGCTGACGAATTCGACGTTGACCTTGCGCCCCTGCCCCATGTCCGAGCGGCCGTAGCCGGCCCCCTCAAGCAGCGCCGCGCGGATGACGCGCTGCCATTCGGCGGGTGCAAGGCGCAGGTTCAGAAAGCCCGGCCCCGCCACCTCGGCCGAGGTGATGCGCGGGTCGGCGGCAAGGCGGGCGGCCAGCGCCTCGGCGATGTCGCGGGGCTTCTTGCCGGCGGGCTTGGCCAGCACCATGGCGGCGTTGGTGGCCATGTCGCCATGGGCGGCGTCGCGCGGCGGCTCGACCGTGACTGCGGCGGTATCAAGGCCCGCGGGCAGTTCGCCCGCCTGTTCCATCTGCGCCAGCGCACCGATCACCAGCGCGCGGATATCCGAAAAGAGGTTCATCGCATCCATCCGTAAGATCGTCCGGGGATAGCGCCTGCCATGAGGGAACGTCAACCGGGACGCATGGCCCGCTCGCCGCCGCGGTCGTCATCGCCGCCATCACCGCCGGTGTCGCGGACCGCGCCGGCCTCGATGCGGGCGATCTCGCGCATGTGGCGGATGGCGTCGCCTTCGTGGCGGATGCGCTCGGCCGTTTCCGGCGGCAACATCGAGACGATGCGCGAGTCCGGCCGCCCGTCGATCCGGGCGGGGTCGCGGACGAATTCCAGCTTTGCGCGGTTGACGACGACCAGCGGGATCGCCTCGGGGCGGGCCTCGCGCCAGGCGTCCAGCGTGTATTCCGCAGTCAGGCGGGTGGTGCGGAATTCCCAGCCCGCGGCCATCAGGTCCAGATATTGCTCAAGCGTGCGGTTGCCGTGGATATGGCGACCGCCAAGCTGGCTGGGCAGCGCATAGCGGGCGATCTCTTCCTTGTGGCGTGCCAGTTGCCAGATGGCGTCGCGGCCCAGTTCCGGCGCAAGGTCGGTCGCCACCAGCGTGTTGTAGGCGTCATTGTCCGAGGCCGCCAGCAAGGTCGTATAGGCGATGAACTCGATACTGTCCTCGGCCGCCTCGGACAGGATGTCGCCGTGGAAATGCGGCACGCCCATGGCCCGCGCGGTCAGAAGATGCGCGCGGTTGGGATCGGCGATCAGCACATTGACCCCGGCGCGCTCAAGCGCCTTGGCCAGCCCGGTCGCGAAGATCGAGCCGCCGACGATCATCAGCCCCGGCCGGTCCCCCGCCGTCAGCCCCAGCGCCCGCGCGACGGGCGCCAGCGTGAAGCCGTTCAGCACGACCGTCGCCATGACCAGCACGAAGGCCAGCGGCACCATCATCGCCCCGTCCGCGATTCCGTCCGTGACCAGCCGCTCGGCAAAAACGCCCGAGACCGCGACCAGCACCACGCCCCGCGGCCCGGTCAGCGCGATCAGCAGCTTTTCGCGCCACGGCAGGCCGGTGCCGGCCAGCGCCAGCAGCACCGTCAGCGGCCTCACTACCCCCATCACCACCAGCACAAAGGCCACCGCGCGCCAGTCGAGCATTTGCAGGGTCCGAAACTCGACCCCAGCGGCCAGCAGGATGAAAACCCCGGACACCAGCAGGATGGTGGCGCTTTCCTTGAAACGGTAGATCTCGGCATAGCTGGGCAGGTTCGCGTTCGCGATCACCAGCCCCATCACCGTCACCGACAGAAGGCCGCTTTCCGGCAGGAACATGTCGGCGGCGGCAAAGGTCACGATGACGGTCACGAACAGGACCGGCACCTTCATGTATTCGGGCACGAGATTGCGGCGAAATACGGTGACGATGCCAAAGCCGCCCGCCAGCCCCAGAAGGCCCGCGACGCTGACGCCGCGCAGCAGCACCCAGGCCGCGGTCGCCCGGTCAAGGTGCTGGTGATAGACCAGCACCACCAGCACCGCCAGCACCGCGGCCAGCGCACCAAGCGCGTCGTTGACGATGGCCTCCCATTGCAGGGCCTGCGCGGGGCGGGTCTGCAAACGTGCCTGCCGCAGCAGGGGCGCGATGACGGTCGGGCCGGTCACGATCATGATGCCGCCAAAGACGATCGAGGCCTCCCAGCTCAGCCCTGCGACCCAATTCAGCGCCAGCGCCGAGAGCAGCCAGCCCAGCGGTGCCCCCCAGACCACCAGCCGCCGCACCACCGGACGCGCGTCGCCCAGCCGGTGAAAGTTCAGCGTCAACCCGCCCTCGAACAGGATCACCGCCACCGCAAGCGAGATCATCGGATGCTGCAATTCGCCGATATCGCGCTCGGGAATAAAGATGCCGGTGACGGGGCCAAGCAACAGCCCGGCGACCAGCATCAGCACGATGCCCGGCATCTTGAACCGCCAGGCCAGCCATTGCGCGCCCACACCCGCAAGTCCGACGATGGCGAAGGCCTCGACCGGGTTCAGCGCACCTGTTCCAGTCACCATCAGCACCCTCACGTTCGCGTTACCCACCTTAGCTGCATAACACCGATCGGCATCCCGCCGTTCCACCGAATTCACGCAAGACGCGATCAGGACTGCATCAGATTGACGCAGCCGGGTTTTTCGGCTACTGGGCCAAAAGTCTGCAATCCGGCAGACAAGACAGGGGCGTGCGGAAATTGCGTCCCGGATCGCCGATGATAACCGGGTTCCGGCGTATCGGCGAAGGACGCAAGAACGGCGCGGGCCAAGCCCGCGCATTGATACGAAAGCCCCCTATGACCAAATTTTCCGATCTGAAGCTTGACCCCAAGGTGCTGAAAGCCGTCACCGAAGCTGGCTACGAAAACCCCACGCCGATTCAGGCCGGGGCGATTCCGCCGGCGCTTGAGGGGCGCGACGTGCTGGGCATCGCCCAGACCGGCACCGGCAAGACCGCCAGCTTCACCCTGCCGATGATCACACTTCTGGGGCGCGGGCGGGCGCGGGCACGGATGCCGCGTTCGCTGGTCCTGTGCCCGACGCGCGAACTGGCCGCGCAGGTGGCCGAGAACTTCGACGTCTATGCCAAGCACACCCGCCTGACCAAGGCGCTGCTGATCGGCGGCGTCAGCTTCGGCGAACAGGACAAGCTGATCGACCGCGGCGTTGACGTGCTGATCGCCACCCCCGGCCGCCTGCTCGATCATTTCGAGCGTGGCAAGCTTTTGCTGACCGGCGTGCAGATCATGGTCGTGGACGAAGCCGACCGGATGCTCGACATGGGCTTCATCCCCGACATCGAGCGCATCTTCCAGTTGACGCCCTTTACCCGGCAGACGCTGTTCTTCAGCGCCACCATGGCGCCCGAGATCGAGCGCATCACCGACACCTTCCTGCACTCGCCCGAGCGGATCGAGGTCGCGCGCCAGGCCACCACCAGCGAGACCATCACCCAGAAGCTGGTCGAGATCACCCCCACCCGCCGCGACCAGTCCGCCAAGCAGAAGCGCGAGCTGCTGCGCGCCCTGATCCGCGCCGAGGGCGAGGGCCTGAAGAACGCCATCATCTTCTGCAACCGCAAGACCGATGTGGATATCGTCGCCAAGTCGCTGAAAGCGCATGGCTTTGACGCAGCGCCCATTCATGGCGACCTTGACCAGCGCCATCGCATGGCGACGCTGGACGAGTTCCGCGAAGGCAAGCTGCGGCTGCTGGTCGCCTCGGACGTGGCGGCGCGGGGTCTGGATATTCCGGCGGTCAGCCATGTCTTCAACTTCGACCTGCCATCCCACGCCGAGGATTATGTCCACCGCATCGGCCGCACCGGCCGCGCCGGGCGCGAAGGCACCGCGATCTCGATCGGGACGCCCGCCGATGAAAAATACCTGACTGCCATCGAGGCGCTGGTGAAGCAGACCCTGCCCCGCGTGCCCCTGCCCGAGGGCTTCACGCTCTCTGCCGCCGCGCAAGAGGCGCCGCGCCCGCCGCGCGAGAATGGCCGCCGTGGTGGCCGCGACCGCGACCGCGACCGTGGCGAGCGTGGCGAACGTGACCGCAACCGCCGCAACCGCCGCGACGACAGCGAACAGCGCCCCGTCGAGGAGGTCCGTGCCGAACAGCGTCACGAACATCGCAGCGAGGCCCCGGAACATCGCCGCGAGCATCGCGATGACCAGCGCCACGACCGCCGCGAGGATCGCCACGAACCCCGCAACGACAGCCGCAAGGACGATCGGCGCGAGGACCGGCGCGAGGATCGCAGGGGCGACCGCAGGGATGAACGCCGTGACGATCGGCGTGAGGATCGCCGCGGCGACCGCCACGCGGTCATGGGCATGGGCGACCACCTGCCCGAATTCATGACCCGCAGCTTCCGCCCCGCCTTCATCGAGCCGGCCGAGGACAAGGCCGACGAGAAGGTCGCCGAAAAGGTTGCCGCAAAACCCGCCATCGCCGAAGCTCCGGCAACGGCACCCACCGCCAGCCCCGAAGCCAGCCCCAAAGCCAGCGTCGTGATCGAGATCGCCACCCCGGTCGAGGTCATCGAGGTTTCCGAACCGGCAGCCGCAGCCGAACCGGCCAAGGAAAAGCCCGTCCGCAAGCGCAAGCCCCGGACCGCCAAGGCCAAGGCCGAAGCGACCGAGGCCACGGCTGAGGCCGCCGCGACCGAGGCAGTAGCGACCGAGGGCGAGACCGTCACCGAGGACGCCTCTCCAGCCAAAAAGCCGCGCCGCAAAGCTGCCGCGAAAGCGGCCGAACCGGCCGATGACAAGCCCGCGAAAGCCCCGGCCAAGCCGCGCGCCCCGCGCAAGCCCAAGGCGAAAGCCGAGGCGGCCGAGACGCCTGCGACTGACGCGCCCGAGGCGCCGGCCGCCGCGCCGACCGAATCGCCCGCCGCCTCCTGAGCTTGCCGATGCCTGCCGCTGCCCGGCGCCACCAGGTCCCGCGCGCGGGACGCCCTGCGCTGATCGCCCTTCTGCTGGACGTCGTCCTTGGGGCGGCGGCGGCGCTGGGTCAGGCGCCCTGGGGCCTGTGGTTCGTCAGCGTTGCAGCGCTTGCCCTGATCTCGTGGCGCATTGCCCATGCGCCGACAGCGCGCGCCGCGGCCTGGCACGGCTTTGCCGCCGGGCTTGGCAATTTCGCGCTGGCGCTGTCCTGGATCGTCGAGCCTTTCCTTGTCGAGCCCGAAATCTATGGCTGGATGGCGCCCTTTGCGTTGATCCTGATGGCCGCGGGCGGCGCGCTGTTCTGGACAGTGCCTGCCTGGCTTGGCGCGCGGCTGATGCCGGGCTTCCCGCGTCAAGGCCTTGCTTTTGCAGCATTGATCGTGGTTTCGGACTGGCTGCGCGGCTGGATTTTCACCGGCCTGCCCTGGGCGCTGACCGGCCATATCTGGATCGACACCCCCGCCGGGCAACTTGCGGCGGGGCTTGGCTCAATCGGACTGTCGGGTCTGACCATGCTGGCCGCCGCGCTGCCACTGGCCTTCTGGCGCGAGGGGCTGCCGCCATGGCGGGCCGCACTTCCCGGCATCATCCTGTCGGCGCTGACCATCGGCGCCGCATGGACCGGCGGCATGGCCCGACTGGCGCAGCCGCTGCCCCCCGACACCACGCTGCATATCCGGCTGGTGCAGCCGAATGCGACGCAGGCGCTGAAATGGGACCCCTATTGGTCCGAGGTCTTCTTCCGCCGCCTTCTCGACCTTTCGGCCGAACGCGACCCCGGACGCCCCGCCCCGGACGTGGCGATCTGGCCCGAGACAGCGGTGAATTTCCTTCTGGACCAGTCCGGCACCGCGCCGCAGGACATCGCCGCCTATACCGGCGTGCCGGTGATCCTTGGCATCCAGCGCTCGGACGGGGCGCGCTATTTCAACAGCCTGACACAGTTCTCGGCCGCGGGAATCGGCGCGGTCTATGACAAGTTCCACCTTGTTCCCTTCGGCGAGTACACGCCCTGGGGCGACCAGTTGGCGCGCTTCGGCATCCGCGCCTTCGCGGCACAGCAGGGCAACGGGTATTCGCCGGGCGCCGGTGCCGAAGTGCTGACCTTCGACGGGTTGCCGCCGGTGCAACCGCTGATCTGCTATGAGGCGGTGTTCTCGCGCCACCTGATCGCCGGCCCGGATCGCCCGGCATGGTTGTTGCAGGCAACCAACGACGCATGGTTCGGCAACCTCTCGGGTCCGTGGCAGCACCTGGCGCAGGCCCGGCTGCGCGCCATCGAATCCGGCCTGCCGCTGATGCGGGCCGCCAATACCGGCGTCTCGGCGGTGATCGATGCGCGGGGCGGCTTGCGGGCGACGCTGGGGCTGAACCTTGCCGGACGGATCGACGCGGTCCTGCCCGGCCCCCTGCCCCCGACACCTTGGGCGCGCTGGGGCGACTGGCCCGCGCTGGCGCTGACCGGCATTGCACTTTTGTTAACGCTGCGACGTCGCCGATTGACTTCACGCGTCGGTTGATCTAACGCGTGCCGTCGACCGTCACAACGGCTTCCTGGCGTGGCGGCGTAAATTCAATGGAGCATTCCCATGGCCAGACAAGACTACGTATTTACCTCGGAATCCGTGTCCGAGGGACATCCCGACAAATTGTGCGATCAGATTTCCGACGCGGTGCTGGATGCGCTGCTGGCCGAGGATCCCGCCGCCCGCGTCGCCTGCGAAACCTTCGCCACCACCGGCACCGTCGTCATCGGCGGTGAGATCGGCTTGACCAACAAGACCAAGCTTGGCGAATACATGGACGGCGTGGCCCAGATCGCCCGCGACACGATTCGCGACATCGGCTATGAGCAGGAAAAGTTCCACTGGAACACCTGCCACGTCCACAACTTCCTGCACGAACAATCGGCCCATATCAGTCAGGGCGTCGACCGCGACGGCGCTGGCGACCAGGGCATCATGTTCGGCTATGCCGTGAACGAAACGCCCGAGCTGATGCCGGCGCCGATCCAGTATTCGCACGCGATCCTGCGCCGCCTCGCCGAGGTGCGCAAATCCGGCGCCGAGCCGACGCTGGGCCCGGACGCGAAATCGCAACTGAGCGTGCGCTATGTGGACGGCAAGCCGGTCGAGGTCACCAGCCTCGTCCTCTCGCACCAGCACCATGACGAGGGCCAGACCTCGGACGATATCCGCGCCATCGTCGAGCCCTATATCCGCGAAGTCCTGCCCGAGGGCTGGCTGACCGATAAGACCGAATGGTGGGTCAATCCGACCGGCACCTTCGTGATCGGCGGCCCGGACGGCGATGCCGGCCTGACCGGCCGCAAGATCATCGTGGACACCTATGGCGGCGCGGCCCCGCATGGCGGTGGCGCGTTCTCGGGCAAGGATCCGACCAAGGTGGACCGCTCGGCCGCCTATGCCGCGCGGTACCTGGCGAAAAACGTCGTCGCCGCCGGTCTGGCCGAACGCTGCGTGATCCAGCTCAGCTACGCCATCGGCGTGGCAAAACCGCTGTCGATCTATGCCGACACCTTCGGCACCGGCGCCGTCCCGGAAGCCGAGATCGAACGCGCCATCGCCCGTGCCATGGACCTGACGCCGCGCGGCATCCGCGAGCATCTCGAACTGTGCCGGCCGATCTATCGCCGCACCGCCGCCTATGGCCATTTCGGCCGCGCGCCCGAAGCCGACGGCGGCTTCTCGTGGGAGCGGACGGACCTGACCGAGGCGCTGAAACGCGAGCTCTGATCGGGCGGCGCGGCAGCAAGGGGGCTTTGCCCCCGCGCGTCCCGCGCTCCCCCAGGATATTTCGACATGAAAGAAGGGCCGGGAGCATGATCCCCTGGCCCTTTTTCTTTCATGTTCAAATATCCTGCGGGGGGAGCCCGTCGGGCGCCAGACCGAGGGGCGGCGGGGGCGCAAAGCCCCCGTTCCGGCCTCAGTCCTTGAAGCTGCGGCTGTCCTTGATCTGATCCCAGGCCCAGACGACCTCTTGCAGCCGGTCTTCGTCCGAGCGGTCGCCACCATTCATGTCTGGATGAAGATCCTTGACCAATGATTTGTATTGCTTACGGATTTCTGCACGGGTCCAGCTATCCTTGGCCTCAAGGATTTCCAGCGCCTTGCGCTCGGTCGGGGGCAGCTTGCGGCTGCTGGTTCTGCGAAGTTCCGGGTTGGTGCCGTTGGCGCCGAGAATCTCAAGCGGGTCGTCGATGCCGTGGCGCGCCCATTTCTGTTCCTGCGTCGCGCGACCGAAGGGCTTCGTCGGACGTTCCCAGACCGTGGCATTGTCCAGGAATTCCTGAAACTCGGCTTCGGACTGGCCCTGGAAGTAGTTCCAGTTGGCGTTGTATTCGCGCACATGATCCTTGCAGAACCAGAAATAGTCGTCGAGGTTGCGCGGATTCTTGGGCGCGCGATACTGGCCGGGCTGGTTGCAGCCCTCCTTGTCGCAGCGCCGGGTCGAGGTCTCGAAAGCGCCGGACATGCCGCGCCGGCCCTTGGACCGCCGTTTCTTGTCCGAGGCCGCGGAAATGTCGAATCCGAACGGGTCGCTATTGCTCATCTGACTGCCTTGTCCTGATCGGGACAGGCAGTTTAGGCTATTTCACAGGACATGAAAGGGGGGCACGCTGATGATTGCCGACGAAATGCGGGAAAAACTGAACGGCCTGGCGCCGACGCAACTGGAGATCATCGACGAGAGCGAAAGCCATCGCGGCCATGGCGGCTGGCGCGAGGGCGGCGAGACGCATTTCCGAATCCGCATGGCCAGTCCGCGCTTCGCGGGTCTCAGCCGTGTCGCCCGGCACCGGCTGGTACATCAGACGCTGGGCGATATCGTGCCCCGCATCCACGCGCTTGCGCTTGATCTCGGCGAAAGCCGTTAGCGCCGTCAGTCTTGCCGGGCTGCGCCCCCCCGCGTAGAAGCCAATCAAACCCGAAAACACAAGGATTTCGCGCATGACCTCGCCCACGGATTTCAACGACCGCATGCTGTCTCTGGGCCTCGCGCGGGTCAGCGAGGCTGCCGCCCATGCCTCGGCCCGGCTGATCGGCCGCGGCGATGAGAAGGCCGCCGACCAGGCCGCCGTCAATGCCATGCGCGAACAGCTGAACCTGCTCGACATCAAGGGCGTCGTCGTCATCGGCGAGGGGGAGCGCGACGAGGCGCCGATGCTTTACATCGGCGAAGAGGTCGGCACCGGCCAGGGCCCCGAGGTCGATATCGCGCTGGACCCGCTTGAGGGCACGACGCTGACCGCCAAGGACATGCCGAACGCCCTGACCGTCATCGCCATGGCGCCGCGCGGCACGCTGCTGCACGCGCCCGACGTCTACATGGACAAGCTGGCCATCGGCCCGAACTATCCCAAGGATGTCGTCAGCCTTGACATGTCGCCCTCGGAACGGGTGCGGGCGCTGGCCAGGGCGCGCGGCGTCAGGGACAGCGACATCACCGTCTGCGTGCTGGAACGCCCCCGGCACGAGGATCTGGTGGCCGAAATCCGCTCGACCGGCGCGGCGATCCGGCTGATCACCGATGGCGACGTCGCCGGCGTCATCCATTGCGCCGAGGCCGAGCTGACCGGCATCGACATGTACATGGGTTCGGGCGGCGCACCCGAGGGCGTGCTGGCGGCCAGCGCGCTGAAATGCATGGGCGGGCAGATGTGGGGCCGGCTGTTGTTTCGCAACGACGATGAAAAGGCCCGCGCCCGCAAGGCCGGCATCACCGATCTGGACCGCATCTATTCGCGCGACGAGCTGGTGACCGCCGACGTGATCTTTGCGGCGACGGGCGTCACCAACGGCTCGATCGTGGCCGGCGTCAAGCGCGAGCCGCATTACCTGCAGACCGAGACCATCCTCATGCGCTCGAAAACCGGCTCGGTTCGGCGCATGATCTATCGCAACCCGGTGAAGTAAGCGGGCGCAGGCTTGAACAGCGGGCGGTCATGGGGGATGAAGCCCGCATGACTGCTTTTCTTTCCGTCTCATCCTCGCTGACCGGCCGGCTCTGGCGCGGCCCCGATGCCACGCAGGAGCGCGCCGCCGAGGCCTTGGCGCAGGACACCCGCCTGCCCCTTCCCGTCGCCCGCATCCTTGCGGCGCGCGGCGTCCCCGCGCATGAGGCCGCGGGCTATCTTGACCCCAAGCTGCGCGACCTGCTGCCCGATCCGCTGCGCCTGCGCGACATGGCGCCGGCCGCCGCGCGCATCGTCGCCGCTGCCAGCGCCGGCCAGCGCATCGCCATCTTTGCCGATTACGATGTCGATGGCGGTGCCTCGGCCGCGCTGCTGATCGACTGGCTGCGCCAGCAGGGGCGCGAGGCGACGCTTTATATCCCCGACCGCATCGACGAAGGTTACGGCCCCAACGCCCCCGCCATCGCCGCGCTGGCGCAGGATCACGACCTGATCGTCTGCGTCGATTGCGGCACGCTCAGCCATGAGGCGCTGGCCGCCGCCGCGCCGCGCGACGTGATCGTGCTGGACCACCATCAGGGCGGCGAAACGCTGCCCCCCGTGCTGGCGGTGGTGAACCCCAACCGCGCCGACGAGGATGGCACGCTGGGTCATCTTTGCGCCGCGGGCGTCGTCTTCCTGACGCTGGTGCAGGCCAATCGCCTGCTGCGCGAAGGCGGCCAGCCGCAGCCCGACCTGATCGGCCTTCTGGATCTGGTGGCGCTGGCGACCGTCGCCGACGTGGCGCCGCTGATCGGCGTCAACCGCGCCTTTGTCCGGCAGGGCCTTGCCATCATGGCCCGGCGCGAGCGGCCGGGGCTGGTCGCGCTGTCGGACGTCGCGCGGCTTGATTCGGCGCCCAACGCCTTTCACCTTGGTTTCCTGCTGGGGCCGCGCATCAATGCCGGCGGCCGTGTCGGACGCGCCGATCTTGGGGCGCAATGCCTCGCCTGCGCCGACGCCGCGCGTGCGGCGAAATACGCAGCCGAACTGGATGAGCTGAACCGCGACCGCCGCGCCATCGAAGCCGCCGTGCGCGAGGAGGCGCTTGCGCAGGTCGAGGCGCGCGAATCGTCGCTGGTGGCCTGGGCCGCCGGCGAGGGCTGGCACCCCGGCGTCGTCGGCATTGTCGCCGCCCGCGTCAAGGAAGCGACCGGCCTGCCCGCCGTGGTGATCGGCATCGAGGGCGGCATCGGCAAGGGCTCGGCCCGCTCGGTCCCCGGCGTCGATCTGGGCCGGGCGATCCAGCGCCTTGCCGCCGAGGGGCTGCTGCTGAAGGGCGGCGGTCACGCCATGGCCGCCGGTCTGACCATCGCCGAGGCGCGCATCCCCGAGGCGATGGAGCGCCTGTCGCAACTTCTGGCGCGCGAGATGGCCGAGCGTTCGTGCGCGGGTGAGCTGCGCATTTCGGGGCTGATGGACCCGGCGGGCGCGACGATCGAGCTGATGCAGATGCTTGAGCGCGCCGGCCCCTTCGGTCAGGCCGCCCCTGCCCCCAGATTCGCCTTTGCCGACCAGTTGATCGACAGCGCCGGGGCGATGGGCGACAGCCACCTGCGCCTGCGTTTCCGCAGCCCCGGCAGCCCGGTGCTTGAGGCGGTGGCATGGGGGGCGATGTCGGGGCCGCTGGGGCCGGCGCTTCTGGGCGCCAAGGGGCGCCGTTTTCACCTGGCCGGCAAGCTTGAGCTGTCGCAATGGGGCGGGCGTGAGCGCGTGCGTCTGCGCCTGGACGACGCCGCGCCCGTGGTTTGAAGGGTTTTTCGAGGGTCGTGCAAAAACTTTGCCGGAAGATGATTTTTCCGCTTGCAGCCCCGGGTTAGCTGGCCTAAACACCGCTCCACGCCGCGGGGCACAGCCTAGCGGAACAAGAAAGTGGCCCGTTCGTCTATCGGTTAGGACGTCAGGTTTTCAACCTGAAAAGAGGGGTTCGACTCCCCTACGGGCTGCCACTATATGTCTCCATCCTCGTGAAAGCGCACCCCGTCGACGGTGACCTGCAATTCCCATATGTCGATCAGGGCAAACACCCCATCAGCACGCGGAATGACTGCCAAGCCTGGGTAAATCAGAATGTCGTCGCCGTTCACATTCTCGAAGCACATCGCCCGCGCCGAAAACTGGATCAGGTCGGTCGAGCCAAACTCGAACGCCACGGGAAGCCTGTTGACGGCTCGGTTGGCAAGAGTGCGCTCTGCGAACTGATTCGTTGACCTGTCAGCCGTCACATCCCAGTTCTTGTCGCTGAGTTTCAGCGCGTCGAACGCGCGAACCATGGACGAATAGGGCCGTGCTGTCGCATGCTCAGGTCGCCCGGCAGGCTCAGCGCGCGCCGCGAGAATGGCAAAGATGCGCGTCCAGAGTCAGCAATGGCTCCAGCGATTGAACCGGTTGCAGATGGTTGTCGCGAGGCCACGGCCGGACCGGCATTCCCGCCGGTTGCATCTCGTGCGCAGCACATGGATGATGCCGCTGATGACCGCCGGTCATTCATCCGCCGCGCGCCGGGCTGGCCCTTCGGCAAGAACGGCTCAATGCCCGACCAAGCGTCATCTGAAAGCCAAAACCCCTGAGAACATTGACGCGCTCCTCCAAAACTCAACCAGAGCGCAACAAAGGCATATAGCGGCTTCGAAAATTTGATCGGGTCCTGACTATAGAGTCAGGACCTGCGATCTGGTCCCGAAATCAACCCAGATAGGCGCGGATCGTGGCGGCGGTGCCGTTCGCCCAGACATCGTTCAGCGCCTTGCCGAACGCCGCGACGAAGTCGGGGTTGTCGGCCAGATCGCCATAGATCGCACGCTGTTCCAGCCACGCGGCCGGACGGTTGCGCGCCTCTTGCGCGACCTTGGTCAGGCGGTCCCAGTCGGGGTCGTTCGGTTCGATCACCGCGCCGTTTTCGTCGGTGCCGGCGCAGTAGCGACACCAGAGCGCGCTTTCAAGGATCAGCCCCAGCGGCATCACCCCGCGCGCAAGGTTGTCGCGGATCGAGGGGATGATGAATTTCGGCTGCCGGTTCGAGCCGTCAAGGCACAGCCGCCGTTCGGTATCGGCCACCTCGGGGTTCGAGAAGCGCCCGATGATCAGCGTCTTGTAGGCGTCAAGGTCGGTGCCGGGCACCGGCGGCACGATGGGCAGGATTTCCTCGGTCTCGACCTTGTTCAGGAAATCGCGGATCAGCGGCTCGGCCATGGCCTCATGGACATATTCGATGCCCAGCAATCCGCCCGGATAGGCGATGATGGCGTGGCCGCCATTCAGGATGCGGATCTTCATCATCTCAAAGGCATGGACCTGATCCGAGAAGGTCACGCCCACCTTTTCCAGCGCCGGGCGGCCGTTCGAGAAATTGTCCTCGACCACCCATTGCCGGAAGGGCTCGCACGTCACGGGCACCGGGTCGTCGCCAAGGCCAAAGCTGGCGGCCATGGCGCGTTCGCGCGGGCCGGTCGCCGGGGTGATGCGGTCGACCATGCCATTCGGGAAGGCGACATTCGCCTCGATCCAGGCGGCCAGTTCCGGGTCCGATAGCCGCGCCGTGCCGATCACCGCGTCATGGGTGACATGGCCGTTTCCGGGCAGGTTGTCGCAGGACATGACGGTAAAGGGCGCAATGCCCGCCGCCCGGCGCGCCTTCAGCGCCGCGACGATGGCACCGAAGGCGGTCGCCGGCGCGGCGGGGGTCTTGCCATCGGCAACGATCTCGGGCGCGGTCGGATCGAACTTGCCGGTGGCGGGGTTCACGAAATAGCCGCCTTCGGTCACGGTCAGGCTGACGATGCGGATCTGCGGGTCCGACATCGCGGCGATCAGGCTGGCATTGTCCGGCTCGACCGGCAGAAAATCGATCATGGCGCCGACGCGGCGGCAGGTCTTGCCCTGCGGGTCCAGCTCGATGATCGTGGACAGGCAGTCCTGCCCCTTCAGCGCGTCGCGCATCCGGCTGTCGGGCGCGCGCACGCCGGCGCCGATGATCGCCCAGTCCTGGCTTTCGCCAAGGTTGAACAGGTCGTCCAGATAGACGGCCATATGGGCGCGGTGGAAATTGCCCAGCCCGATATGGACGATACCCGCGCTGAGCTTGCTGCGGTCATAGCGGGGGGTTGCGATCTGTGACATCTGTGGCCATCCGTTTCCGCCCGCGGCTTTGTGGCGCCGGGCGTTGATAGGGTCGCGCCACCGAAGACTGCGCCAGCGCGCCCCGCCCCGGTGACAATGAGGGCGCGGGCAGGAAGAAAGGCCCTGCCCGCGCATGATGCGGCCGGCCGGGGCGATACCGCCCCGGCGCCGGCCTATTTCATCGCCAGACCGTTCTGGTCAAAGCGATAGATGCGGTCGCTGCGCGGTTGCAGGCGGACGGTGCTGTCGTGGTGCAGGCCCATCTCGCCATTGCCGCGGACGGTCATCTCGCCGATTTCCGGGCAGGCGACCTTCAGGAAGGTGTCCGAGCCCAGATGCTCGGCCAGAAGCACCTTGCCCTCCCACCCGCCTTCGCGGACGACCTCGACATGCTCGGGACGCACGCCGATGGTGTGGGCGCCGTATTTCGCCGCCTGCGGTCCGGTGATGAAGTTCATCTTGGGGCTGCCGATGAAGCCGGCGACGAACAGGTTGGCGGGGCTGTTGTAAAGCTCAAGCGGGCTGCCGACCTGCTCGACCCGACCGGCATTCAGCACCACGATCTTGTCGGCCATGGTCATCGCCTCGACCTGGTCATGGGTGACATAGATCATCGTGGTTTGCAGCTTCTGGTGCAACTCGCTGATTTCCTGCCGCATGACGACGCGCAGGGCGGCGTCAAGGTTCGACAGCGGCTCGTCGAACAGGAAGGCCGCCGGTTCGCGCACGATGGCGCGGCCGATGGCCACCCGCTGGCGCTGGCCGCCCGAAAGCTGGCCGGGGCGGCGGTCCAGATAGTTCGACAGGTTCAGCACCCGCGCCGCGTTTTCGATGCGGGCGTTCTGCTCGGCCTCGGACATGCCGGCCATCTTCAACGGGAAGGCGATGTTCTTCCTGACCGACATATGCGGGTAAAGCGCATAGGACTGGAACACCATTGCCAGCCCGCGCTTGCCGGGCGCGGCCTCGGTCGCGTCGTTGCCGTCGATCTCGATCTTGCCCGAGGAGATATCCTCAAGCCCGGCGATCAGGCGCAGCAGCGTGGATTTGCCGCAGCCCGAGGGGCCGACGAAGACCACGAATTCGCCATCGTCGATCTGCAGATCGATGCCGGGAATGACCTCGACCTCGCCGAAGGCCTTGCGCACTTTGCTTAGAACAATCTGTCCCATGGTTACCTCACTTAACCGCGCCGAAGGTCAGGCCGCGGACGAGTTGTTTCTGGCTGAACCAGCCAAGGATCAGGATCGGCCCGATGGCCAGCGTCGAGGCCGCCGAGAGCTTGGCCCAGAACAGGCCCTGCGGGCTGCTGAACGACGCGATAAAGGCCGACAGCGGCGCCGCGTTCGTCGTCGTCAGCTGGATGGTCCAGAAGCTTTCGTTCCAGGCCAGGATGACGTTCAGAAGCAGCGTCGAGGCAATGCCCGGCACCGCCATGGGCGCAAGGATATGGATGATCTCCTCGCGCAGGCCGGCGCCGTCCATCCGCGCGGCCTCCAGGATCTCGCCCGGGATCTCGCGGAAATAGGTGTAAAGCATCCAGACCACGATGGGCAGGTTGATCAGCATCAGCATGACGGTCAGGCCGATGCGGGTATCCATCAGCCCGGTGCGCAGAAAGATCAGGTAGATCGGCACCAGCACCGCGACCGCAGGCATCATCTTGGTGGACAGCATCCACATCAGGATGTCCTTGGTCCGTTTGGTGGGCGCGAAAGCCATCGCCCATGCCGCCGGGATCGCCACGACCAGCGCCAGCAGCGTCGAGCCGATGGACAGGATGACCGAGTTCATGAACGGCTTGAAATAGTCGTTCTGCGACTGGACCGCCTGATAGCTTTCCAGCGTGAAGGACGGGATCAGGTTGAAGCCCGCGATCGCCTCCTGTTCGGTCTTCAGGCTGGTGATGATGGTGTAGAGGATCGGGAAAAAGATCACCAGGGCCACGACCCAGGCGCCCACGGTATAGCCGATCCTGGCGTTTTTCGAGACAGCGCGTGCCATCGTTTTCCTCTCCTCAATCCAGGTTCTTGCCGACGGCGCGCATCAGGAAGAAGGCGACGATATTGGCCAGCACGACCGCGATGATGCCCCCCGCCGCCGCCCCGCCGATGTCGAAGTTCAGCCGCGCGGCGCGATAGATCAGGAACGTGAGGTTGGTCGAGGCAAAGCCCGGCCCGCCGTTCGTGGTGACAAGGATTTCCGCATAGACCCCCAGCAGGAAGATGGTCTGGATCAGGATCACCACGGTGATCGCCCGCGCCATATGCGGCAGCGTCAGGTGGATGAAGCGGCTGACGGGGCCGGCGCCGTCCATCTCGGCCGCCTCCATCTGCTCGCCGTCCAGCGATTGCAGGGCGGTCAGCAGGATCAGCGTGGCAAAGGGCAGCCATTGCCAGGCGACGATGATGATGATCGACAGCAGCGGGTATTGCGCGAACCAGTCCACCGGGGTCGCGCCGAAGAATTTCGCCACATCGGCCAGCACGCCATAGCTGGGATGCATGATCATGTTCTTCCAGATCAGCGCCGCCACCGGCGGCATGACGAAAAAGGGGCTGATCACAAGGATGCGCACGATCCCCTGCCCGAAGATCGGCTTGTCGATCAGGATGGCGATGGCGGTGCCCCCGATCACGGTGATGGCCAGAACGCCCACCACCAGCACGATGGTGTTCCAGATCGATTCAAGGAAGGCCGGATCGGTATAGAAATACTGATAGTTGAAGAACCCGGCCCAACTGGTCTGGCCGGGGCTGAGCAGGTTGTAGTTCAGAAATGAATAATAGAGCGTCATTGCCAGCGGCACGATCATCCAGACGAACAGCAGGATGATGGCAGGTGCGCGCATGAGGCGGGCGAGGCTCTGGGTCTGGCGTGTGGCCATGGCGTCCTCCGGCTTGGCGCGACGGGCGTCGCGCGGTCCCCCTTGAAATGTGCCGCCCGTCCGTGCGGGCGGCACGATACCGTTTATTCGGACGCTACTTGATGTAGCCGGCGCGGGTCATTTCGCGCGTGGTGTTGGCCTGCGCCGCCGCCAGTGCGTCGTCAGCCGACATCTGCCCGGCCAGCGCGGCCGAGAACTGCTGCCCGACCGCCGTGCCGATGCCCTGGAATTCGGGGATCGCCACGAACTGACCGCCGGTATAGGGGATGTCCTGGACCGAGGCCTTTTGCGTATTGGCGCCGTTGATCGCGGTCAGGGTCATCGCCGCGAAAGGCGCGGCCTTCTGGTATTCCGGATTGTTGTAAAGCGAGGTCCGCGTGCCCGGAGGCGCCGCGCGCCAGCCGTCCTTGGACGCCACCAGATCGGTATAGCCCTTGGAGGTCGCCCAGGCGATAAAGGTCTTGGCCGCGTCCGGCGCCTTGGACGAGGCGGGGATGGCAAGGCTCCATGCCCACAGCCAGTTGCCGTGATCGTCCACACCTTCCTTGTTGGGGAATTGCGCGAAACCCACCTTGTCGGCCACGGTCGAATTGGCCGGGTCGGTCACGAAGCTGGCGGCGACGGTCGCGTCGATCCAGATGCCGCATTTGCCCTGCTGGAACAGCGACAGGTTTTCGTTGAAGCCGTTCGACGAGGCGCCGGGCGGCCCGTATTCGGTCATCATGGTCAGGTAGTCGGTCAGCGCCGCCTTCCATTCCGGGCTGTCGAATTGCGCCTTCCAGTCCATGTCGAACCAGCGCGCGCCATAGCTGTTGGACATGGCCGTCAGGAAGGCCATGTTCTCGCCCCAGCCCGGCTTGCCGCGCAGGCAGATGCCATACTGTTCCTTGCTCTTGTCGGTCATCGCCTTGGCGGCGTTCATGATATCGCCCCAGGTGGGCGATTCCGGCATCTTGATGCCGGCCGCCTCGGCCAGGTCGGTGCGATACATGACCATCGCCGATTCACCGTAGAAGGGCGCGGCGTAAAGCTTGCCGTCGACCGACAGCGCATTCTTTACGGCCGGGATCAGGTCGGCCTCGTCATAGTCGGCGGGCAGGCCGTCCAGCGGCACCAGCCAGCCCTGCTTGGCCCAGATCGGCACTTCGTAGGTGCCGATGGTCAGCACGTCATACTGGCCGCCCTTGGTGGCGATGTCGGTGGTCACGCGCTCACGCAGGATGTTTTCCTCAAGCGTGACCCATTCGACATTGATATCGGGATGCTTGGCCTTGAAGTCCTCGGTCAGCTTCTGCATCCGGATCATGTCGCCGTTGTTGACGGTCGCGATGGTCAGATCCTCGGCATGCGCGGCAGCCGCAAGCATCATCGCCGTTGCTGCAAGCAACGTTGTCCTCAGTTTCATCCGACTCCTCCCTCGGTGCACTGTTTACGCTAACAGGGTATGTCCGCCTCCCCCCGGCTGTCAATGAAGTTTGCGATGCATTTACCGCCGAAACAAGTCGGATCAATGCGGTGGAGCCGGGAACCTGCGCCGCGCGTTGGGCGCAGACGAAATCGCCCGGCCGCAGGGCCGGGCGATGAAAACAGTCAGGTTCCGACGCGCCGCCGGGTCTCAGGTGATGACGTCGGGCGCGTCGCGGCCGGTGCGCTCGCGGATCCCCGCGATCTGATCGGCAGCGGCAATGACGCCTGCCAGCGCCGCCTGCGGATCGTCCTGAAGGCGCGCGGGGTCGGTCTCGACCCGCTCAAGATAGACGCGCAGCGTCGCCCCTTCGGTCCCGGTGCCCGACAGGCGCAGCACGATGCGGCCGCCGCCCTCGGTCATGATCCGCAAGCCCTGCTTTTCGGTGCGCGAGCCGTCCACCGGGTCGTCATAGGCGAATTCATCGGCGCCCTCGATCTTCAGGCCGGCGACGGTCTGGCCGGGCAGATCGGCAAGGCGCGCGCGCAGCGCGTCGACCAGCCCGTTCGCGGCCGCCGAATCCACCGCCTCGTAATCGTGGCGGGAATAGTAGTTGCGGCCATATTTCGCCCAGTGATCCGCCATGATCGCCGCGACCGATTCCCCGCGCTCGGCCAGCACGTTCAGCCAGAACAGCACCGCCCAAAGCCCGTCCTTCTCGCGGACGTGGTCCGAGCCGGTGCCGGCGCTTTCCTCGCCGCAAAGCGTCGCCATGCCCGCATCCAGAAGATTGCCAAAGAACTTCCAGCCGGTCGGCGTCTCATAGCAGGCAATGCCCAGCCCCTCGGCCACGCGGTCCAGCGCCTTCGAGGTCGGCATCGAGCGCGCCACCCCCTTCAGCCCGCCCGCATAGGCCGGCACCAGCGTCGCATTCGCCGCCAGCACCGCAAGGCTGTCCGAGGGCGTCACATAGGCGCCGCGCCCCACGATCATGTTGCGGTCGCCGTCGCCATCCGAGGCGGCGCCGAAATCGGGCGCGTCGGGGCCGAACATCACGTCCATCAGATCCTTGGCCCAGATCGGGTTCGGGTCGGGATGGCCACCGCCGAAATCGGGGCTGGGCACGGCATTGACGACCGAGCCCGCCGGCGCCCCCAGCGCGCCTTCAATGATCGCCTTGGCATAGGGGCCGGTGACCGCGTGCATGGCGTCGAAACGGATGCGGAAGCCGCCGGCGAACAGTGCGCGGATCTTGGCGAAATCGAAGATGCTTTCCATCAGCGCCTGATAGTCGGCGACGGGGTCGACGACCTCGATCTCCATGTCGCCCAGCGTCCTGGTGCCCAGCGTCGACAGGTCCACATCCTGAGATTCAAGGATAAGATATTCGCTTATGTCCTTGGTGGCCTGAAAGATTTTCTCGGTCACGCCTTCGGGGGCCGGGCCGCCGTTCGGGGTGTTGAACTTGACGCCGAAATCCTCTTTCGGGCCGCCGGGGTTGTGGCTGGCGGACATGATGATGCCGCCGTCCGTCTTGCGCAGCCGGATCAGATGCGAGGCGGCGGGCGTCGACAGGATCGCGTTCTGGCCGACGATCACCTTTTTCGCACCGCTGGCGGCGGCCATGCGCAGGATCACCTGCGCCGCGCGGTCGCCGAAATAGCGCCCGTCGCCGCCCAGCACATAGGTCTTGCCCTTGGCGCCGCCGGTGCCGTTCCAGATCGCCTGCACGAAGTTTTCAAGGTAATGCGGCTGCATGAAGACCGGGGTCTTCTTGCGCAGCCCCGAGGTGCCGGGCTTCTGGCCCTCGATGGGTTTCGTGGGAATCCTCAGAACGCTGCTCATGGTCCCGTCTCCTTCTGACGATCGTTCGCACGCATGATGGCACTTGTCCGGGCGGCGGCGGGCAGTCCGGCAATATCGCCGGCGGCCACCGGCAGACGCAACTGCCAGTTGGGGTATTGGGTGGTGGTGCCGGGCAGGTTCGGCTGCTCGACCATGTCCAGCATCACCTCGGCCTGCACGGCGACAAGACGCGAGGCGCTGCGGGCCAGAAAGCCATGCAGCGCATCGACGCTGTCGTCGGGCAACAGCGCATCCAGCGCCGCGACCTCGGCGGCGCGTTCGCGATGCGCCTCGGCCGTATCGCCCCCCATATCGCCATGGCCGGCGATGCGGGCGCGGGCGTCGATATCGGCGCCCTGCCGCCAGCCCCGCCATGTCGGCAGGTCATGGGTCGAAAAACTCGCGATGGCGGCGCGGTCATAGGCCTCGGGGGCGCGGAACCATGGCGGGCGCCAGCTGTCGCGTTCAAACATCGCCACCCGGCAGCCCAGCACGCCCGAGGCCGCCATGATCTCGTGCAGCCCGTCGGGGATGATGCCCAGATCCTCGCCGACGATGACGGCATTGCCGGCGCGGGCGGCCTCGATGCGGGCGACGGCGAACATCGCCTCGGTCGGCATGCGCACATAGGCGCCGGGGCCGTGACCGGGCACCCAGAAGGCGCGCTCGAAGCCGATGATATGGTCGATGCGCAGGACGCCGGCGAATTGCAACTGGCGGCGCAGCGTTTCGGCCAGCGGCGCATAGGCGCTGGCGC
Organism: Paracoccus sp. (in: a-proteobacteria); assembly: GCA_046348875.1. GTDB lineage: Bacteria > Pseudomonadota > Alphaproteobacteria > Rhodobacterales > Rhodobacteraceae > Paracoccus. The sequence goes on along the minus strand of JAXMDJ010000022.1, from coordinate 3,666 downwards.
GCAGTTGCAGCGGGTTCAGCGGCGCAAGGTTCCAGTTCTGCCCGTCCGGCGCGAATGCGTCGGGCGGCGCCCCCAGCGAGGCCCCAGCCGCAAAGCTGGCGCGGTCCTCCCAGGTTTCGGCGCCATGGGGATGGGTGCCCACGGCAAGGTCCAGATAGAGGCCATGCGCCATGCCGGCCTGCCGCCCGGCATCGGCCGCCGCCGCCAGCGCCGTTTCCGCCCGCCATTGCAGCCAGGCGTGAAAGCGCATCTCGCCGGCCAGCTCGACCCGCGCCGCCTGCGCGGCGGGCAGATCGGGCGCCGACAGCTCGGCCGGCCACTGGTCCCAGAAGGCGCCGTGCCGCGCCGACAGCGCCTGATGCAGGGCAAAGCGTTGCAGGCTTTCGCCCTCGGCCGCCAGCCACGTGTCGAAGGCGGCATTGCAGGTGAAGGCGTCATATTCCGCGCGCAGCATCGCCATGCGCGCCGGGATGTCTTGCAGGTAATCGACCAAGGGGCCGGGCTGCCCCTCGCCCGCGGCCAGATGGATCACGTTCAGCCGCCGCCGGTGCGAGGGCGTATAGGGGCTGAACAGCGTCGGCTCGGTCGGAAAGCCGGCATGGACCGGGTTCATGCCCAGAAATGCCGCGCCCTGCCCGCCCATGCCGGCGGCCAGCCGGCCCAGATCGTCATAGCTGCCGATCCCCCGCGCCGAAAGGCCGTAAAGCGGCGCGATCAGCCCCCAGCAGCGCGCGGGTTCGGGCAGGCGCGCAGGCGCGGCCAGCAGCGTATAGCAGATGCCGCGCGCCGTCAGGCGGTGGATGCCCAGCGGCAGTTCGGGCAAAGGCCCCTGCCCCTCAAGCTGGCGGCCATCGTCGCAAATTAGCTGCCAGGGCGTGTCCCACAGGTCCAGATCGGGGCGCCCGCCCGCCTCGAAGATGACATCGCGCGGCAGGGCGGCCAGCCGGGCCTCGGCTTCGTCCGCGGAGGCGACGCCCATCGCGGCGACCAGCGCCTCGGCCGAGTCGGGCGCGGTCTCGCGCCAATGGCCGGACAGGTCGTGATAGCCCGGCAGAATGCCCATCCGGGCGGCAAGGGCAAGGCGCGGATCAGTCGTCATTCGAGCGCTCCAGTTCGTAAAGGCGCACCGATTGCGCGGCGACCTGGACAGTACTGCGGGTGGTGATGCAAGGCGCCAGCAGCGGCCGGTCGGTGTCGACATGCAGCCGCCAGACCCAGCCCGCCGGCGCCTTGGGCAAGGTCACCGTCAGCGCCTCACCGCCGTTGAAGACCATGAACAGCGCCTCTTCGCGCTGCGCATAGACCGGCGTCCCCGAGGCGATGCGCATTTCGACGCAGATCACCCGCAGGTCGGGTTCGGCCCAGTCGCCCGCGGTCATCGGCTTGCCGTCGGGGCGCCACCAGAACAGATCGCCCAGACCGTCCAGCAGGCGCTGGCGCGAATGCAGGAAGCGTTTCTGCCGCAGGATCGGATGGGCGCGGCGCAGCGCGACAAGACGGGCGGTGAAGTCCAGAAACTCGGGGTCGGCATCCTTCCATTCGACCCAGCCGATGGGGTTATCCTGACAATAGGCGTTGTTGTTGCCGGCCTGCGAATTGCCCAGCTCATCCCCCGCCAGCAGCATCGGCGTGCCCTGCGACAAGAGCAGCGTCGCCATCATGTTGCGCCGCCGCCGCGCGCGCGCGGCAATGATGCGCGGGTCGTCCGAGGGCCCCTCGACCCCCATATTGTCCGAGAAATTCTCGGAATGACCGTCGTGGTTGCCCTCGCCATTGGCCTCGTTGTGTTTCTGGTTGTAGCTGACCGTATCCATCAGCGTGAAGCCGTCATGCGCGGTCAGCAGGTTCACCGACGCCGTCGCCGGGCGCCCGGAATGGTCGAACTGCCGCGCCGAGCCGGTCAGCCGCTCGGCAAGGTCCGATATCTGCCCGGCATCGCCGCGCCAGAAACGGCGCACGCCGTCGCGATACTTGTCGTTCCATTCCAGAAACGGCGGCGGAAACGCCCCAAGCTGATAGCCGCCGGGACCGATGTCCCATGGCTCGGCGATCAGCTTGACGCGGGTCAGCACCGGGTCCTGCCGGATCGCGTCGAAGAACGAGGCGCTGCTGGAAAATCCGCCCCGCACCCGCCGCCCCAGCGTCGCCGCCAGATCGAAGCGGAAGCCGTCGACATGCATCACCTCGACCCAGTAGCGCAGGCTGTCCATGACCATGCGCAGCACCATCGGGTGGTTCAGGTTCAGCGTGTTGCCGGTGCCGGTATCGTTGATGTAATAGCGCGGGTCGTCGGCCAGCCGGTAATAGCTGCGGTTGTCGAGGCCGCGAAAGCTGAGCGTCGGGCCCATCTGGTTGCCTTCGCAGGTGTGGTTGTAGACCACGTCCAGAATGACCTCGATGCCGATCGAATGCAGCCGTGCGACCATGTGCTGGAATTCGGAAATGTCGCCGCCGGACAGATAGCGCGGGTCGGGAGCGAAAAAGCCCAGCGTCTGATAGCCCCAGAAGTTCACCAGCCCCTTTTCGACCAGGAAGCGGTCATTCAGGAAGGCCTGCACCGGCAAGAGCTCGATCGCGGTGATGCCCAGCCGTTGCAGATGTTCCAGCATCGGGTCCGAGGCCAGCGCCAGAAAGCTGCCGGGATGCGAGACATCCGGGTGGTTCTGGGTCAGGCCCTTCACATGGGCCTCATAGATGATGGATTGCGACACCGGCGTACGCGGCGGACGGTCGTTGCCCCATGAAAAGGACGGATCCTCGACCACGCAGCGCGGCATGTATCTGGCGCTGTCGCGCGGGTCCATGGACAGGTCCGCCTCGGGCGCGCCGACGACATAGCCCATCAGCGCGTCATGCCAGACCGGATGGCCGGTCAGCCGCTTGGCATAGGGGTCCAGCAGCAGCTTGTTGTGGTTGAAGCGGTGACCCTCGGCCGGGATATAGGGGCCGTCGGCGCGAAAGCCGTAAAGCTGGCCCGGACGCAGGCCCGAGATATAGCCATGCCAGACATCGCCGTCCCGTTCCGGCAGGTCGATGCGATGCGTCTCGGTGCGCCCGTCGGGGGTGAACAGGCACAGCGCGACGCGGCGCGCATGCACGGAAAACACGGCGAAGTTCACACCTTCGCCGTCGAAAGTAGCGCCGAGGGGCTCGGCGCGGCCGGTCGTGATCGTCCAGTTGGTCATCAGGCAGTCGTCATCGCTTTGAACAGGTCGGCATAGGCCCTGGCCGAGGCATCCCAACCGACCGGCTGGGACATGGCATTGGCTACCATGGCTTGCCAGAGCTTGGGCTGGCGGTAAAGCTGAACCAGCCGCGTCAGCGTCCGCGCCAGCGCCTGCGCGGTCACGGGATGGAACTGCAACCCCGTCGCCACCCCCGCCGCCATGGCCGAGGCCGAGGCGTTGATGACCGTATCCGCAAGGCCGCCGGTCAGCGACACCACCGGCAGCGTGCCAAAGCGCAGGCCATACATCTGCGTCAGCCCGCAAGGCTCGAACCGCGAGGGCACCAGGATCGCGTCGCCGCCTGCCACCATGCGATGCGCCAGCGCCTCGTCATAGCCGATGCGCACCGCCACGCTGGCCGGATCGCGCGCCGCCGCATCCCGCAGCGCATTCTCAAGCCGCGCATCGCCGGTGCCCAGAACCGCAAGCTGGCCGCCGT
>JAXMDJ010000021.1:0-75020 GCA_046348875.1 Paracoccus sp. (in: a-proteobacteria) | reverse complement strand
CGACCTGCAGGCGGCGATGCCCGCCATGTCGCGCATCGCCACGCGCTGCACCCCCGATCCCGGCGCGGCGGATGTGCACGCGGTCCGCTATGCCGCCTTCCTGAGCCTGCAACAGACCGCGCGGGACATCCGCGCCGCCATGGCGGCGCTGCCCGCCTGACCCCTGACCGGGCAAAGCGACGCCCCATGCCGGTGAATCGCTTCGCCGGGGCCCGGGGGGATCGCGCCACCCACCGGCGGCGCGTCAGCGGAAGGTGGCCTTTGCGTCAGTCGGTCAGCAAGGCGCCCTTGCGCGACTCAAGCACCTGACTGCCGGCGATCTTGCCGATGATCTTGCCGCGCCACGCAAAGGGCTGGCTGTGGCGGGCGAACAGCACGCCATCGGTTTCGGCCAGCACCTCGGCGGTTTCGCCCAAGGGGTCGATGATCTCGGCCACTACCTCGCCGGCGCGGACGCTGTCGCCCAGTCGCCGCCGATAGGCGACCAGCCCGGCAATCGGCGCCTTTACCTGCGACATGGCGGTCAGGTCGGTGGCCTCGGCCTGAAGGGCGGGCAGGGCGCGCGGCTCGCCCGCGATCAGGCCGCGGCGTTCAAGGATGCGGTATAGCGCCGCCGCCTGATCGCGGGCCTGTTCCATGTCCACGTCGTCGTTGCTGCCCAATTCCAGCGTCGCGGCAAGGCAGGCGGGCGGGACCGGCTTGTCCGGATGCGCGCGGGCCAAGGCCCACCACGGGCTGCTCAGCGCCTCGTCAAAGGGGTTCCCGCCCGAGACCTCGGCCAGAAGGATCGCGCGGGCGTCGATCTCGGCGGCGATGTCGGCGGCGTCGGGCCAAAGCGCGGTGCCGGTATAGATATGGGGCAGCGCCTGATTGTCGGCATGCAGGTCAAGCACCAGATCGGCGTCATGGGCCAGGCTCATCAGCCGGTGGCGCAGCGCGGTCAGCGCCTTGCGCGGCTTCATCGCCGCCAGTGCCCGGCCCATCGCCTCGCGGATCAGGGCCACGTTCTGCGCGGCATCCGCGCCAAGCCCCGACAGATCGCCCAGCTTGTCGGCAAGATCGGGATAGGCGCGGTTGAAGTTCTCGCCGGTCTCGGCGTCGTGCCGGCCGTAAAGAAAGCCGTTCGGATGCTGGGTCAGGCCCAGCGGGTTCGCCTGCGGCAGGACGATGATCTCGCCCCGGATCAGGCCGCGTTCGGCGGCGCGCGCCAGCATCGGGCGCAGGATGTGCAGCGCCAGCATGCCGGGAAATTCGTCGGCATGCAGCCCGGCCTGAAGATAGGCCTTGGGCCGCGCGCCCGGAGTGCCATAGCGGAAGGCCGTGACCTGATGGACCACCCCCGCCCCGGTCTGGGGCAGGGGAAAGTGCAGCGTTTCAAAGGCGCTCATGCGATCAGCTATCCGTCGGGCGCGGCTTGACCGGCATCGGCGCGGGCGATTCCACGACCGCATGGGCGGCCTCGTCCACCACGACCGGCAGGGGTGCTGCCAGCGCGTCGGCCAGCGAGAAGGGCGCGACCTCATAATATTCGGCGCAGGCGGCGTCCAGCACCGCGACCGTATCGCCGCCGCCGGCCTTGACCGCCGCCGCGATCAGCTTGTTGGCGGGCGGCATGTCGCGGGCCTCGATATCGGCTTCGTCCAGAAATGCCTGCACCTGCTGTTCGGCATCCGCACCGTTCTGGCCGTCGCCAAGGACAAGGATCGCCTCGACCACCGCCAGGGGCGAGGTGAAGCGCTTGCGCAGCGCGGCTATGGCGGGCGCGGCCGTTGCCGCCGCCTGCGGGTCAAGGATCAGTTGTGTGATGGCCTTGGCGTCGAAATACATGGCTTGGTTTCCTTTCGGAGAAATGGGGCGGTCGGTCAGCCGTGCCGATCGCGGATGCTTTCGATGTCGAGATGGCCGGTGCCGTCGCCCTCGGGGCGATAGCGCAGCGCGATATGGGCCTCGACGTGATGGCCGGGGCGGGTGTCGGTGCCGAAGCTGCCGCAGCAATCCTCGACCACCTCCTGCACCATGCGGTCCAGCATGGCGCTGGCCGCTGCCGGGTCGCCCTTGCGGACCACCATGCCCTTTTTCAGGTCGATGACATCGCCCGGCAGCGCGAAGGCAAGCTTGGTGCCCGGCGCGGTGAAGTCGTCGCCCTGCAATTCGGTATGGATCAGGTCGATTTCGGTCAGCAGCGCGCCATGGGCGCCGATCACCGTCAGCTTCGAGTTGTCGTAATTCGCGATGACGCCGCTTTCCTCAAGGATGCCGATGCCGAAGCGCACGCCCTCTTCGGCGCAGGCGACGGCAAGGCGGCCAAGGCGGCGGGCGGAATGCAGGTTCTGGTCAAGGATGGCGGTGCCGAAAACGCCCAGACCTTCCTGGATGACCAGCCCGCGCCGGCCCATGTCCGAGGCGATGCCAAAGCGCAGCGCCTCATAGCTGGTGCCGCCGGCGATCATGAACCCCGACAGCGCCGAGGCGGCGCCGCTGACCGCGATGACCGTCGCGCCGGCCGCATGGGCGCGGGCGATGGCGGTCAGGACGGGGGTGATCTCGCCCCGGTGCAGCAGGGTCTCGATCAGGCGGATCTGGTTGCCGCCGGTCAGCAGGATGGTCTTCAGCCCGGCGATGCGCTCGACCAGGTCGGTATCGCGCGACAGGCGTTCGACATTGTCGATGGTGATGCCGAAATCGATGCTGTTCAGGCCCAGGTCGCCAAGTCCGCGCATATAGTTGCGCGCTTCCTCGCGCGGGTCGGCCGAGGCGGCGGCGATGATGCCGACCGGACCCTTGGCGCGGGCCTTGATTTCGGCAAGCAGCGCCGAGCCGGCGCGCAGCGGCGTCGAGCCCAGCAGCATCAGCCGCGCCGACCGCCCCGGCTTGACGCCGTAATCGCGCGCCAGTGCGGTGCGGCGGTTGGCGGCAAGCTGCCGGGCGTTCAGCTTGCGCGTGCTCATGCCGGCGCGGAAGTCGATGGCGGTCATGCGGAAATCGCGGTCGCGCTCGAACATCAGGGCCTTCGATTCGGGGATGCGCGTGAATTCGACCGTGGTGGCGAAGCCGGCCTTCGGCTCGATGGCGCGGGCGCGGTCGGTCGGATAGCTGTCCGGGTCGCCCAGCACCAGCCGCGCCAGCAGGTCGTAAAGCGTATAGGCGCCAAAGACATTGCGCAGCGAACGCGCGGCGGCGCGATAGGCGATGTCGCGGGTGCCGACGGCGCGCTTTTCCGGGCCGGGCAGGACGCGGCCCTTGGCCAGATCGATGCTGTCGCCGTCATCGGCATAGCTGAAGGTGATATTGTCGATGCTGTGGCGGCGCTTGTCCTGCTTGGCGCCCTTCATGTCCAGCACGAAGGCGCCGAATTCGCCGATGACATGGCCTTTGGCGCCGTCCACGAACAGCGCCGTGTTCTCGTCGATGCCAAAGCCGCGGCGGACGCCGCTGGCCGCCATGGCCACGACCAGCCGCCCAAAGCGGCCGCGCTTGATGAAATGCTGGTCGACCATGCCCCAGGGAAAGAAGCCCAGCCCCCTGCCCATCAGCAGGCCGGGCTGGTCGGGGTCGGGGACCACGCCATAGGTCGCCGATTCAAGCGAAGTCCCGCCCGAGATCATCACCTCGGACATGATCGCCGCCCCGGCCGATGACCCCGCGACCAGCCCGCCCGCCGCATGGGCGCTGCGGATCGCGGCAAGGACCGGGCTTTCGACGCCGCCCGGCGCCAGCGCGCCGGTAATCAGCGCCTGATCGCCCCCGGTAAAGAACACGCTGCCGTAATCGCGCACCATGGCCACGATGGCGGGATCCCGGGCGGCCTTTTCCGCATCCTCGCCGTGGATGGGGGCAAGGATGCAGTCGAAGCCGTGCTTGCGGAACACCTCGACCGTCTCGGCGCCCACCACGTCGGGTTCGGCCGAGGCGGTCGGGAATACCGCGATGCGGCCGCCGGACAGGCGGTGCATCTCGGCATAGATCGGGTCGTTGTCATCCTCAAGCCGGCCGCCGATGACGGCCAGCTTGGGGTTGTTCCCCGCGAGGGGCGTTTTCTTCGCAGTCATCATCTACCTTGGGCGGCCAGAGGTCAGGATGCCGGCGCGATCAGCACGCCGCGTTCATCCGTGACGACCTGGTAGCCGGCGGGGATGTCGAAACTGCTGTCTTGCAGGCGGCGCGCGGCGCGATCCTCCTCGGGCTCCTCGGCACCGAAGGCGGGGGTGAAGTTGATGATCTGCTTCCACGAGCGGGTGATCGCCTCGCAGAAGAACAGGATCAGGTCGTCGCGCTGCGCCATGTTCAGCGCGGCGGCCAGCGCGGCCTGTTCTTCCTCGACGATGGTGATCTGGCTGTCGGGCACGCCCAGTTCCAGCAGCGCCGCGCGCATCAGGCGCGGCATCTCGTCGGGGGCGCGGCCGCGCAGATTGTCGTCGCGGTGGCAGATATAGGTGTCGAAATGCCCGGCGACCTTGGCGGCGATGTCCTTCACGTCCTCGTCCCGGCGGTCGCCGGGGCAGGTGACGCAGACGATGCGCTTGCCGCGCGGCTTCAGCCGGTCCACCAGATCGACCATGGCGCCGATGGCGGCCTCGTTATGGCCATAATCCAGAATGACGCGGAAGCCGTGCTCGTCGAAGACGTTCATCCGGCCCGGAGACTGGAAGAAGGTGTTGTCGAAGGTGCGCAGGCCGGTGCGGATCTGGTCCAGCGTCTTGCCAAGCGCAAAGGCCATGGCCGCTGCGAACATGGCGTTTTCGACGTTGTGCAGCGCCTTGCCCTCCAGCGTCGCCGGGATCAGGTGCGTCCAGATCAGCGGGATGTGCGTGCCGTTCTCGTAGATCACGATCTGGTCGCCGTTGATGCCCTGTTCCAGCACCACCGCGCGCTTGCCAAGGCGGATATGCTCGCGCACCAGCTCATGCTCGGGGTTGCGGGTGACGTAAAGGATGTGCTTGGCCGGCGAATGCGAGGCCATTTTCAGCGTGTATTCGTTGTCGGCGTTCAGCACGACCGTGCCGCGCGTCACCTCGGCGATGACGCGCTTGACCTCGGCCAGACCGTCCAGCGTATCGACGCCGCCCAGCCCCAGATGGTCCGAGGTCACGTTCAAAACCGCGCCCACGTCGCAGAAATTATACCCAAGGCCGGAACGCACGATGCCGCCGCGCGCCGTTTCCAGCACCGCGATATCGACCGACGGATCGCGCAGCACCATCTTGGCCGAGACCGGGCCGGTCATGTCGCCTTTGACCGTCACATTGCCGTCGATATAGACCGCGTCGGTCGAGGTCTGGCCGACGACATGGCCCGCCATCTTCAGCAGATGCGCCAGCATCCGCGCGCAGGTGGTCTTGCCGTTGGTGCCGGTCAGCGCCGCGATCGGCACGCGCGAGCGGCTGCCCGGCGGGAAAAGCTGGTCCATGATCTTGCCGCCGACATCGCGCGGCTTGCCCTCGGAGGGGGCGATATGCATGCGCAGGCCGGGGCCGGCGTTGATCTCGCAGATGGCGCCGCCGGTTTCGCGATAGCTGCGGGTGATGTCGGTGGTCAGGAAATCGACCGCGCCCACGTCCAGACCGATGGCGCGGATCGCGCGTTCGGCCATCAGCTTGTTGTCGGGATGGATGGTGTCGGTCACATCGACCGCCGTGCCGCCGGTCGAGATATTGGCGGTCTTGCGCAGATAGACCTCTTCGCCCTCGGGGGGGACGGTCTCGGTGGTGTAGCCGCGCTCTTCCAGCAGGCGCAGGGCCTGCGCGTCCAGCTCCAGCCGGGTCAGCACGTTTTCGTGGCCGACGCCGCGGCGCGGGTCCTGGTTCACGATCTCGACCAGCGAGGCGATGGAATGCTTGCCGTCGCCCTTGACATGGCCGGGCACACGGCGGGCAGCGGCGGTCAGTTCGCCATTCACGACCAGCAGGCGGTGGTCGTCGCCCAGGATCATGCTTTCGACGACCACGGCGCTGCCTTCCTGATCGGCGACGGCAAAGGCCGCCTCGGCGCCGGCATCGTCGGTGATGTTCACGGTGACGCCGCGGCCATGGTTGCCGTCCAGCGGCTTGATGACGACCGGATAGCCGATGCGCTTGGCGGCCGAGACCGCCTCATCGGCGTCATAGACCAGCCGCTGCTTGGGCACCGGCAGGCCCAGATCGCTGAGAAGCTGGTTGCACATGTTCTTGTCCGAGGCGATCTCGACCGCGATATGCGAGGTCTGGCTGGTCAGCGCGGCCTCGATGCGCTGCTGATACTTGCCCTGGCCGACCTGGATCAGGCTGGCGTCGTTCAGGCGATACCACGGGATGTCGCGGGCCTCGGCCGCGCGCACCAGCTCCATCGCCGAGGGGCCCAGCGTGCGCTTGTCGGCATAGCGCAGGTAGCGGTCCACGTCCTCGGTCAGGTCGGGGGCGGCGTCGCCTTCGGCATTGGCGATGGCGGCAAGCAGGTCGCAGGCGACCTCGCCGGCCTCAAGGCCGATATCCTCGGAATCGAAGCTGTAGAAGACTTCGACCACATCCGGGTCGTCGGTCCGTTCGGCCCAGGCCAGGTTGCCGCGCTCGCCGGCGGCGCGTTGCAGTTCCAGCGCCAGCTTCGCCAGCAATTCGCCCAGGTCGAAGCGGTTCGCGGCGCGGGCGTCGGCCAGCCAGTCCGCGTCATGCGACCCCGCCGCGCCCCAGGCCGGCAGCACCGCCAGCAACTGGTCCAGCACGCGCGCGCCCAGTTCCTCAAGCCGCCGGGCATAGGAAGGCTTGATGTCGATGGTCAGGCGGATCAGCGGCTCTTTGGCGTGGACGTTGGGACCGACATAGACCGAGGTGCCCTCGATATTCATTCGCGCTTCCTTCCTGTGTGACTGTTTATCGACTTATCGACGTGTCTGGCCGTTGGGCCCGATATCTTGACTGGATCACCGCCCGACAGTCCGCGCAAGCGCGTTGTCGGGCGGCCTTTCTTATTCGGCGATGCGCGGCACGATCATCCGCGGCACCGGCGCGTGGCGCAGGATCTTGCCCGAGTTCGAGCCGACGAAGACCCGCATCAGCGGCCCCAGACGGCTGGAGCCGATGACCAGCAGTTCGCCGGGCATCCAGTCCAGCACGCAGACTGCCTCTTTCCAGTTGCGCCCGTCGCCAAAGGCCGATTCCGGCAGCGCGGCGCCCTGCCATCCCTCGCGGATGCGGTCATGGGCGGCCTGCGCCTGCGTCAGGAACTTGTTCGAGACGAGGTTTTCCACGTCATAGCCGGCGCCGGTCGGATACATCTGGCGGTCGCGGACGATGAAGGTCGCCAGCCGCATCGGCGCGTGAAAGCCTGCCGCGATCTCGCCCGCGGTGCGGGCCAGTGCGCCGGATTCGCTGGAACTGGCGATGGCGCAGGTGACGCGGCTGACCTTGCCCCCGGGGCCATCGGGGGCGCGATAGCCGCGCGGCGCCAGCGCCACCGGGATCCTGGCGCTGCGCAGGACCTCGGTCGCGACGGTGCCTTCCTGAAAGCGCGTCATCGGCGCCTTGCGCGACGAGCCCAGCACGATGGCATCGACCTGCATCTCGTCGGCCAAGGCCAGCAGCCCGGCGCTGGCGGATTCGGCGTGGCGGTGCAGGTATTCCGCCGGCACGTCGCCGGGCATTTCGGCCCGCGCGGCGCTCAGCGTCTTGCCGGCGTGGCGTTCAAGGAACTGCGCATATTCCACGTCCACCATGGCGGGCGAGGGGTGGTCCCAGGTCTCGGGCAGGATCGTGGTCACGACCACGCTGCCCCCGGCCGAGCGCGCCAGCATCGCCGCCAGCCGCAGCGCCTCGCATCCGCCCTTATCCGCCGAATATCCGACCAGATAGCGCTTCATTCGGAGATTTCCGCATTGGCGGCCGAGCCCGGCTCAAGCACCGAGTTCCGCGACGAGTAAAAGACATACATGATGCCCGCCAGCACGGCCCAGATCGCCGTCAGCTTGAACACGATCGAGGACAGGCTGGAGATCAGGTAAAGACACGAGATGATGCTGAGGATCGGCAGCACCGGGAAGAACGGCACATGGAAGCCGCGCGGCGCGTCGGGGCGGCGATAGCGCAGGATGATGACGCCCGCCGACACCACGGTAAAGGCGACCAGCGTGCCCATGCTGGTCAGATCCCACAGCACCGCCGAGGGCAGGAAGGCCGCGATCGTCGCCACGATGCAGCCGACGATGACCGTGTTCGCGGTCGGCGTCAGCGTATGCGGGTTCACGCGGCTGAAGATCGGCGGCAGCATCCCGTCGCGCGACATCGCAAACAGCACCCGCGTCTGGCCGTAAAGCACCACCAGCGTCACCGAAAAGACCGAGATCACCGCCCCCGCCGACAGGATCACCGAAGGAATGGTCGAGCCGGTGACGTTCTGCAGGATCACCGAAAGCCCGGCCTCCTGCCCGTCGAACATGCTTTGCGGCTGGGCGCCAAGGGCGGCGATGGTCACCAGAAGATAGAAGCTGATGACGATGATCAGCGCGGCGATGATGGCGCGGGGCAGGTTGCGGCGCGGGTTCTCGACCTCTTCGCCGGCGGTCGAGACCGCGTCCAGACCCACGAAGGTAAAGAAGATCGAGCCGGCCGCGGCGCTGACGCCGGCAAAGCCACTTGGCGCGAAGGGGGTGAAGTTGTCGGCGTTGAAGGCGGTCAGCGCGATGGCGATGAACAGCGCCAGCACCCCCAGCTTGATGACCACCATGATCGCGTTGGCGCGCGCCGACTCGCGCGAGCCGCGCATCAGCAGCAGGCAGCACATGCCGACAAGGATGGCGGCCGGCAGGTTGATATAGCCGTCGCCGCCGAATTTCAGCGAATAACCCTCGGCCACCAGGGGCGCGTGCAGCAGCGCGCGCGGCAGTTCATAGCCGGTGGTGATCAGCAGCAGGTTGTGCAGATACTCGCTCCAGCCGACGGCGACCGCGCCGGCCGAGACGCCGTATTCCATGACAAGGCAGGCCGCGACCATGAAGGCGATGCCCTCGCCCAGCGTGGCATAGGCATAGGAATAGCTTGAGCCCGAAACCGGGATCATCGAGCTCATTTCCGCATAGCACAGCGCGGTCAGCCCGGCGGCAAAGCCCGCGATCAGGAACGAGAACAGCACCGCCGGCCCCGCGACCGGCACCTGTTCGGCCAGCACGAAGAAGATACCGGTGCCGATGGTCGCGCCGACACCGAACATGGTCAGCTGGAAAAGCGTGATCGAGCGTTTCAGCTCGGCGCCGTGATGATGCGATTGCAACTGGGCGACAAAGGTCTCGATCGGCTTCTGGCGCAAGAGGCGCTGCGCTAGGCTTGGCGCGCTGTTCATTCGTGTTCCCCGCTTTTCGTGTTATTCTTGGGTCGTGACGACCCTGTTGACGAAAGTTTACACAGCGTCCGCGCAGAAAGTCCTTTCGAACTTCCCTGGCCTTTTGGCACATGCTGCGCCGCACCGGCCCCGCCAAGGCAAGAACTGCCAGCGCGACGGCGCCCCGAACGCGGATCCGGACGATTTTTTCCAAGAATCGGCTTGCGCAATCCGTGGCTTGCGGCGCTAACTTGAGACAAGCCCGCCGGAGTGACGCGATGAAGGACAATGAGGGAAGCCTGACCCTGGACCAGATCGACCTGCGCATCCTTGAACGGTTGCAGGTCGATGGCCGCATGACCAATCAGGAACTGGCCGAGGCGGTGGGCCTGTCGCCCAGCCCCTGCCTGAACCGCGTCCGGCGGCTGGAAAAGGCCGGCGTCATTTCCAGCTATCAGGCGCATGTCGAACTCAGCAAGGTCTGCCGCCATGTCGATGTCATCGCCGCCGTGACGCTGCGCGACCACGGCCTTGAAGATTTCGAGGTGTTCGAGGACATGGTCGCCGGGATGCGCTTCGTCATCGAATGCACCAAGGTCAGCGGCCCCATCGACTATCTGGTGCGCTTCATCTGCCCCGACATTTCGGCCTATCAGATGCTGTCGGACGAATTGCTGCGGCTGGGGCCAAAGGTCAACAATCTGTCCAGCTATATCGTGCTGAAGACGGTGAAACCGTTCCGTGGCATGGCGCTTGAGGGGCTGGTATCGCTGCGCTGACATGTCAGCGCAGATGATAGGCGGCGGCGCCGGTGTCGAAGCCGGTGATCCGCAAGCCTTGCGCAAAGCTTTCCGTCAGCGCGGCGCGCAGCTCCATGCGTGCCCGCAGCGCCGCCGCCGGGTCGTCGCGCATCAGCGCGTCGATATCGCGCGGGATCGGCACGATGCGGGCAGGCGTGTCGGGGGCGGGCATGTCGGGGGCGGTCGCCCGACCGGCGGCGCGGGCGGCGACGCCCTCGCTCTCCAGATGCCAGTCCAGCATGATCCGGTCCGAGGGCAGGCCCGCATTGATGCCCTCCATCGCGCCGTAATAGTCGTTGAGATACCTGTCCGCGACCCCGCCCAGCGAGGCGACGTTCAGCCCGGCATTGACCGCGCGCAGGGGGTCGAAGGTCCAGCGCACATGCCTGATGGCGCGCGCAAGGCACCAGTCGCGCTGATACCATTTCAGCCGCACGCCCAGCCGCAGCCCGCGCGCCTGCGCCAGAACCGCCAGCCGGTGCGAGTGCTGGATGCCCGGCGTGGCGCTGGGAAAGGCGAACAGAAAGCCCAGCATCTGCCCGTCGCGAAAGGCGCCGGCGACCAGCCCGCCCTCGTGCTGGATGGCCAGCATCAGGTCGGCATTGTCGGGCATGTCGCCATCGCCCCAGACACGGCGCTGCACGTCCTCGGCCTGCTTCAGCTCGGCCAGCGAGGCCAGTTCGCGGAAGGTCACGTCGCTCATGCGCGGATGACCTCGGTCTGGCTGGTGACGCGGTCCAGAAACTCGCGGTTCAGCGTGACGCCAAGGCCCGCGCCGTGGCGCGGCACCGGCATCAGCCCCTCGGCCGCCTCAAGCGGTTCGTTCACGATATCCTGCCGGAAATAGCGGCTGGAGGATGAGGTGTCGCCCGGTTTGGTGAAATTGGGCAGCGTCGCAAGGTGGATGTTCTGCGCCCGGCCGATGCCGGATTCCAGCATCCCCCCGCACCAGACCGGCACGTCGAAGGCCGCGCAAAGGTCGTGAATGGCGCGCGAAGGCCCGAAGCCGCCGACGCGGCCGACCTTGATATTGATGACGCGGGCGGCATTGGCGACCAGCGCCTGACGCGCATCCACGGCCGAGCGGATGCTTTCGTCCAGACAGATCGCGGTCAGCAGATGCGCCTGCACCTTCGCATGGTCCTGAATGTCGTCGAAAGCCAGCGGCTGTTCGATATAGTCCAGCGCAAAGGCGTCCATCGCCTTCAGCAGCGGCAGGTCCGCCATGCGGTAATCGGTATTGGCGTCCACGGTCAGCTTTACGCGCGGAAACTCGGCGCGGACAGCCGCCAGCAGGTCAAGGTCATGGCCGCGCTTGATCTTCAGCTTGATGCGGCGATAGCCGCGCTCGACCGCCTCGCGCACGCGCTCCAGCGTGGTCGGGATATCGGCGATGCCCAGGCTGACGCCGACCTCGACCGCGTCGCGCACGCCGCCAAGCGCCGCCGAAAGCGGCAGGCCAAGCGCCTTGGCCCACAGGTCCCAGACCGCCATCTCGACCATGGCCTTGCTCATCCGGTGGCCGCGCCACGGGTCGAGGATGGCGCCCAGCTCCGCCGGGCTGGCGAAGCGGCGGCCGACGACCTGCGGCAGCAGCGCCTCGCGCAGAAAGGGCAGGGCGCCGGCCTGCGTTTCCTCAAGATAATCGGGCAGGATGTCCATGACGCCTTCGGCATAACCCTCCAGCCCCTCGGCCTTCAGCGTCAGCAGCGGAAAGACCTTTTCCGTCATGGTGCCGGTCGAGATGACGAAGGGCCTCAGCAGCGGCAGCCGCACAAGGCGCAGCTCGGCGGCCTCGATGCGGATACCGGGGAACAGGGGGGACATGGGATTCTCCGCGATGGTCGGCCTGGCGAAGGGTGCGGCAACGCCGGCGCTGCCGCAAGGGGGTGGGTCAGGCGGCCTTCGCGCGCTGGACCATGCCGAACAGATCGCGCGGATCGTCGGGGTCGGCGATCATGTCCAGGTCCTGGAACAGCCCCGCCTCTTTCAGGCGCGAATGGACATAGCGCAGCGCCGAGAAATCCTCGACCGCAAAGCCCACGCTGTCAAACAGCGTGATCTGGCGTGCGTCCTTGCGCCCCTCGGCCTGACCGGTGATGACCTGCCACAGTTCCGTCACCGGGTAATCGGCGTCAAGCTGCTGGATTTCGCCCTCGATGCGGGTCTGGGGCGGATATTCGACGAAGATGCCCGAGCGCAGCAGGATATCCTTGTGCAGTTCGGTCTTGCCGGGGCAGTCGCCGCCGACGGCGTTGATATGCACGCCGCTGCCGACCATGTTGTCGGTCAGGATGGTGGCATATTGCTTGTCGGCGGTGCAGGTGGTGATGATCTGCGCGCCCATGATGGCGTCCTGCGAGGTCTTGCAGGCGACGACCCGCAGACCCAGCCCTTGAAGGTTGCGGGCGCATTTTTCGGTCGCGGCCGGGTCGATATCGTAAAGCCGCACCTCTTCGATGCCGCAGATCGCCTTGAAGGCCAGCGCCTGGAATTCGGCCTGCGCGCCATTGCCGATCATCGCCATGACCGTCGCGCCCTTGGGCGCCAGCCATTTCGCGGCCATGGCGCTGGTCGCGGCGGTGCGCAGCGCGGTCAGGATGGTCATTTCCGTCAGCATCAGGGGATAGCCCGTCGACACATCGGCCAAAAGGCCGAAGGCGGTGACGGTCTGCAAGCCCTTCTTCATGTTCGAGGGATGGCCGTTGACATATTTGAACCCGTAGGTTTCCCCGTCCGAGGTCGGCATCAGCTCGATCACGCCGACATCGGAATGGCTGGCGACGCGCGGCGTCTTGTCGAACAGCGGCCAGCGGACGAAATCGGCCTCGATCTCGGCGGCAAGCTCCTGCAGCATCGGTTCCAGCCCGATGTGATGGACAAGGCGCATCATGTTTTCGACGCTGACGAAGGGCACATAGGCGGTTTGCGAGGGTTTCAGCATGATGGGGCTACTCAGTGAAAGCTGCGGGTGGGGCGGTCGAACACTTTCTTGCCCATGAGCGATCCGACCAGATCGACCATCAGCTTGGCGGTGCGCCCGCGTTCGTCCAGGAAAGGGTTCAACTCGACCAGGTCCAGCGAACTCATCAGCCCGCTTTCGTGCAGAAGCTCGCAGACCAGATGCGCCTCGCGGAAGGTGGCGCCGCCCGGAACGGTGGTGCCGACGGCGGGCGCGATCGAGGGGTCAAGGAAATCGACGTCAAGGCTGACATGCAGCAGCCCGTTGGCGGCGCGCACGCGCTCCAGAAACTCGCGCAGGGGGGCGACGATGCCGCGCTCGTCCAGCACGCGCATGTCGTTCATGGCGATGTCATAGCGCAGCAAGGCCTCATGCTCGGCGGTATCGACGCTGCGGATGCCGAACAGGCAGATCTGCTCGGCCGGGATCGGCGCGGGGAAGGGCGGAAAGGCGTCAAAGCCGCTGCGCCCGGCGATATAGGCGACGGGGGTGCCGTGCAGGTTCCCGGAAACCGTGGTCATCGGCGTGTGGAAATCGCTATGCGCATCCAGCCACATCAGAAACAGCGGCCGCCCGGCACGCGTCGCATGCTCGGCCGCGCCGGCGACCGAACCCAGCGCCAGCGAATGATCGCCGCCCAGCGTGACCGGCATGCGGCCGCCCGCCAGAACCTCGGCGATGCGGTGGCGCAGCACCTTGGTCCAGCCCAGCGTCTCGTCAAGCTGGTCGACGGCGGGGTTGTCGCAATGGGCATGGGGCAGGACGCCGGGGCTCAGGTTGCCCAGGTCGCGGACTTCGTGGCCCAGTTCGGTCAGCAGCTTCTCGATGCCGGCAACGCGATAGGCGTCGGGGCCCATCAGGCAGCCAAGGTTGCGCTGGCCGGAATCGACGGGGGCGCCGATAAGGGAAATTCTGCTCATTCCAGTCTCCATGTCTTGCTGGACAGGATCGTGCCGGTTTGTGGTGACTTCAACCTGATATTCGACTAATCTGCACAGGTTAATGTGCAAAATGGAAAGCTGATCCGCCATTATGGACGATCTGGATACCGGACTGATCGCTGAACTGCGCCGCGACGGGCGTGCCTCGATCTCGGAACTGGCGGAACGGCTGCGGGTCAGCCGGGCGACGGTCAGGACGCGGCTGGAACGGCTGAAAGAGGCGGGCGAGATCGCCGGCTTCATCGCGCTGACCCGCGCCGACATCTCCGAGGCGCCGGTGCGCGGTTTGATGATGATCGGGATCGAGGGACGCGGCGGTGACCGCATCATGGCGCGGCTGACCGGCTTGCCGGCGGTGACGGCGGTGCATTCGACCAATGGCAAATGGGATCTGATCGTCGAACTGGCGACGGAATCGCTGGCCGAACTGGACGAGGTGATCCGCCGCATCCGCAATATGGAGGGGGTGATGACCTCGGAAACCAACCTGCTTCTGTCGACGCGCCGCGCGACCAGCCGCAGGACGGCGCCGTAACCGGCTTTTCTTCTATGCAGAAATATCCTCGGGGGGTGCGGGGGGCAGACAGCCCCCCGCCTGCGCCGGGCCGCATGGCCCGGCACCATGTTTCAGGTGCGGCCTTACTCGTGCTCGCCCACGCCCTTCCAGATCAGCGCGCCGATGACGGCGCCCAGGATCGGGGCGACCCAGAACATCCAAAGCTGGCTGATGGCCCAGCCGCCGGCGAACAGCGCCTGGCTGGTCGAACGCGCCGGGTTGACCGAGGTGTTGGTGACCGGAATCGCGATCAGATGGATCAGCGTCAGGCACAGGCCGATGGCGATGGGCGCAAAGCCCTTCGGCACCCGGCCATGGATCGAGCCCAGGATGACGATCAGGAAGAACGCCGTCAGCACGGTCTCCAGCAGGAAGCCCGACATCATCGAATAGCCGCCCGGCGAATGTTCGCCATAACCGTTGGCGGCGAAACCGCCCAGATCGACGCCGGCCTTGCCCGAGGCGATGATGTAAAGCGTCGTCGCGGCCAGCACGGCGCCGACCAGTTGCGCGATGATATAGGGGATCAGCGCGCCCGGCTCCAGCTTGCCGGCGACGGTCAGGCCGACCGAGACGGCGGGGTTGAAATGACCGCCGGAAATGCCGCCGACGGCATAGGCCATGGTCAGCACCGTCAGGCCAAAGGCCATGGCCACACCGTAAAAGCCGATGCCCAGATCGGGGAAGGCTGCGGCCAGCACGGCGCTGCCACAGCCGCCGAAGACCAGCCAGAATGTGCCGAGAGCTTCGGCTGCAAGTCGTTTTTGCATTATTGTTTCAGTCCCTCGTTCAGGAATATCCAAAAACGAGCGCCGATTTCGCGGGTCAGACGCGCAAGGCACGCCCCCCGAACAGAAACGACACACCGTTTCCACCTTTTCTGATGCCGCGAATTTCGCCGTCCGTCAACCTTCACGCCCGTTCACATCCCTGTGCGCGAACCTGTGCGCGAATCGCCGGGACCGGTCCCCGCCTTGCGCCGGATGGCAGCCATGCGCCCGCCCGGCCTGGCCATTGACCGAAGCAGGGCGGCGCGCGCAATCTGGCGTTCTGGCCGCGGCACATGCGGCGCAGGATAAGGGGGGGATGATGCAGGACGACGACGACCGCCGGGGCTATCCGCCCGACTATCCGCGCGGGCAGGCGGCCATCCGCACCACGGCGATGCCCGCCGACACCAATCCGGCCGGCGATATCTTTGGCGGCTGGCTGATGGCGCAGATGGACCTTGCCGCCGGAAATGTCGCCGCGCGCCGGGCGCGGGGCCGCTCGGCCACGGTGGCGGTCGATTCCTTCACCTTCCACCAGCCGGTCAAGGTCGGCGACGAGGTCTCGGTCTATGCCCGCATCCTGCGCGAGGGGCGCAGCTCGATGCATCTGCATGTCGAGGCGTGGCGCCGCTCGCGCGAGGCCGACGACCGCCAGAAGGTCACGCAGGCGACTTTCGTCTTCGTGGCGCTGGACGAACAGGGGCGACCGCGCGCCCTGCCAAAGGACGACGGAGGCGGCAAGTGCTGAAAGTTCAGGCTGTCGCGGCCACGCCTGCCGATCGTCGCATCCGTTCCATAAACCCGTCTAACAAGTCAGTTGCAATATCTTCTCAGGCCCGCTTACTCTGACCCGGCGGAACTAAGAACCATATAATCAGGGAGCCCGCCTCGTGACAGCGCAACCCGGCAGCGACGCATTCGTTGTCTTTGATCACGTTCAGAAAAGTTATGATGGTCAATCGCTGGTCGTCAAAGACCTGAACCTTTCCATCGGCAAGGGCGAGTTCCTGACGATGCTGGGGCCATCGGGTTCGGGCAAGACCACCTGCCTGATGATGCTGGCCGGATTCGAGACCGCCACCCATGGCGAAATCCGGCTGGACGGCAGGAATATCAACGACGTTCCGCCCCACAAGCGCGGCATCGGCATGGTGTTTCAGAACTATGCGCTGTTCCCGCACATGACGGTGGGCGAGAATCTGTCCTTTCCGCTGGAAGTGCGCGGCATGTCCAAGGCCGAGCGCGAGGAGCGGATCACCCGCGCCCTCGACATGGTGCAGATGGGCAAGTTCAAGAACCGCCGCCCGGCGCAACTGTCCGGCGGCCAGCAGCAGCGCATCGCGCTGGCCCGCGCGCTGGTCTTCGACCCCAAGCTGGTCCTGATGGACGAACCGCTTGGCGCGCTGGACAAGCAGCTTCGCGAACACATGCAGCTTGAAATCAAGGCGCTGCATGACCGGCTGGGCATCACCGTGGTCTATGTCACCCACGATCAGGGCGAGGCGCTGACCATGTCGGACCGCATCGCCGTCTTCAACGATGGCCGCATCCAGCAGCTTGCGCCGCCGCCGGTGCTTTACGAACTGCCCGAGAACAGCTTCGTCGCCAGTTTCATCGGCGAAAACAACGCGCTGCGCGGCATCATCCAGGAACGCAATGGCGACAAGGCGCTGGTGCGGCTGGAAAACGGCGAGCTGATCGACGCCACCGCCGTCAATATCCGCGAGACCGGGCAGCAGACCACGGTCTCGATCCGGCCCGAGCGGGTCGAATTCAAGCCCGAGCTGATGCCGCGCGACGCCCACACCATCGAGGCGCAGGTCCGCGACGTGATCTATATGGGCGACATCCTGCGCGCGCGGCTGCGCGTCGCCGGACAGGACGATTTCGTGATGAAGTATCGCAATACTCTGGGACAGGTGAAACTGGCGCCCGGGCAAAACATTCGTATCGGCTGGCACCCCGAGGATGCGCGCGCCCTCGACCCGGTCTGAGCCGCTTCTGTTTTTACCAAGGCGAAGAAGGAGTTGACATGAAACATATGCTTACACTGACGACCGCGCTGGTCGTCATGGCGGCTGGGGCGCATGCCCAGGACAAGCAGGTGGACCTGCTGTCATGGGGGGGCGCCTACGGCAAAAGCCATGTTGAAGCCTATGCCAAGCCCTTCGAGGCCAAGACCGGCATCAAGGTCAATGTCGCCGATGCCGACAACCCCGCAACGCCCCTGAAAGCCCAGGTCGAGGCCGGCAACGTCACCACCGACGTGGCCTCGGTCGAATATGCCGACGCCGTGCGCCTGTGCGACGAGGGCCTGCTGGAACCCATCGACCCGGCGATCCTGACACCCGCCCCCGATGGCAAGCCCGCGACTGAGGACTTCATCGCCGGCGCGATCACCGAATGTTTCGTCGGCACCGACGTCTATTCGATGATCCTGGCCTATGACGACACCAGGTTCCCCGATGCCAAGCCCGCCGGCCCGGCCGATTTCTTCGACATCGCGAAGTTCCCCGGCAAGCGCACCATGCGCAAGGGTGCCAAGTTCAACCTTGAATTCGCGCTGATGGCCGATGGCGTCGCGCCCGACAAGGTCTATGAGACGCTGGGCACGCCCGAAGGCGTCGACCGCGCCTTCAAGAAGCTCGACACCATCAAGAAGGACGTGATCTGGTGGGAAGCGGGCGCGCAGCCGCCGCAGCTTCTGGCCGATGGCGAGGTCAGCATGGCCTTTGCCTTCAACGGCCGGATCTTCAACGCCGCGCAGGGCGAGGGCAAGCCCTTCAAGATCGTCTGGGACGGCCAGATCTATGAGATGGAGGGCTGGGTCGTGCCCAAGGGCGCGCCGCATCTGGATGCCGCCCGCGACTTCATCGCCTTCTCGACCGCGCCCGAGCAGCAGGCCCGCGCGGCCGAGTTCATCAGCTATGGTCCGCCGCGCAAATCGGCGGCCGCCATGGTCGGCAATATCGAGGGCACCGATGTCCCGATGGGGCCGAACCTGCCGACTTTCGCCGACAACATGAAGCAGGCGCTGGGATCGAACCAGGAGTTCTGGGTCGACCACGACGCCGAACTGGCAGAGCGTTTCAACGCCTGGCTGGCGGCGAAATGACGACATGCCGCGGCGGGGCAGCCCCGCCGCGGCAAAATGGCCCGCAAGGGCCAGGAGGCGGCCGTAAAAAAGGCCGGACATACCAACGGGAGTGAACCAAACATGAAGAAAATGCTGATCCTGACCTCGGCCCTCTGCGGACTGGGCTTTGCGGCTCAGGCCCAGAACAAAGAGGTCAACGTCGTCTCCTGGGGCGGCGCCTACGAGAAATCGCAGGTCGAGGCCTATAACATTCCCTTCTCGAAAGAGACCGGGATCAAGGTCAACATGCTGGCCGCCGACAACCCGGCAACGCCGCTGAAGGCCCAGGTCGAAGCCAAGAACATCACCGGCGACGTGTTCGACATCGAAGTTTCCGACGCGATCCGCCTGTGCGACGAAGGCGCGCTGGTCGAGATCAACCCCGACGACCTGCCTGCCGCCCCCGACGGCACGCCCGCCAAGGACGACTTCATCCCCGGCGCGCTGCGCGAATGCGCGGTCGCGAACATCTTCTGGGGCACGGTCATCGCCTTCGACAAGACCAAGTTCGGCGACAACCCGCCCAAGACCGCGGCCGATTTCTTCGACACCGCCAAGTTCCCCGGCAAGCGCGGCCTGCCGAAGAACCCCAAGCGCACGCTTTATCTGGCGCTGATCGCCGATGGCGTCGCGCCCGACAAGATCTATGACGAGCTGGGCACCCCCGAGGGCGTCGACCGCGCCTTCAAGAAACTGGACACCATCAAGAAGGACGTGGTCTGGTGGGAAGCCGGCGCCCAGCCGGTGCAACTCTTGGCCGATGGCGAAGTGACCATGGCCACCGGCTATAACGGCCGCTTCTTCGACGCCATGGTGGGTGAGGGCAAGCCCTTCGAAATCATCTGGGACGGCCAGTACATGGACCTTGACATGTTCGCGATCCCGAAAGGCTCGCCGAACCCCGAGGCGGCGATGCAGTATCTGAAATTCGCCACCGACACCCAGCGGCTGGCCGATCAGGCGAAATACATCGCCTATGGCCCGTCGCGCAAAAGCTCGGCCAAGCTGGTTGGCCTGTTCCAGGACGGCAAGACCGAGATGGCTCCGCACATGCCGACCAACCCGGAACACATGAAGACCGCCGTCATGGACGACCCGGAATGGTGGGCCGACCACGACGCCGAGATGGCCGAGCGCTTCAACGCCTGGCTGGCTGCGAACTGATGTCATGCCGCCGCCCGGGCACGGCTCCGGGCGGCGGTTTCCCGACCACGTTCATGCCTGACAAGGGGTCATGATGTCCAACCCGCTCGACCCACATGCCGCCATCGTGCTTGAGGCCACCGGCCTTGACGACGGCGGCACGCTGCGCACCGCAGACGGGCAGCCCCTGGCCAAGGCGCTTGCCCGCAGTTCGCGGCGGGCGCGGCGGCGGGCCCTGTTCCTGGTGCTGCCGCTTTTGCTGTTCGTGCTGCTGACCTTCGTCCTGCCCATCGGGCAGATGTTGCAGCGTTCGGTCAAGAATGACGGCTTCTCGGCGAACATGCCGCAGCTTTCGGCGTGGTTTCGCGCCAATCCCGGCGTGATCCAGCCCGATGACGCCGCCTGGGCGGCGCTGGCCGCCGATCTTCAGACCAGCGCCAAGGACCGCACCATCGGTGTCGTCGGCACCCGCGTGAACTATGACATGCCGGGCACGCGCTCGCTGTTCACCTCGGCCGGGCGCAAGGCCAAGGGTGGGCTTGAGCCGCCCTATCGCGACGCCATGCTGGCGATCGACCAGAAATGGGGCGACCCGCAACTGTGGAGCGTGATGCGCCAGGCCTCATCGGCCTATACGGCGAACTTCTATCTGGCGGCGATGGACCGCACCCGCGACGCCGAGGGCAATATCGTCAAGGCTCCCGTCGAGCAGCGCATCTATCTGCAACTGTTCATGCGTACCTTCTGGCTGTCCTTCATCATCACCTGCACCACGTTCCTCCTGGGCTTTCCCATCGCGCATCTGCTGGCGACGCTGCCGATGCGCAAGTCCAACCTGCTGATGATCCTTGTGCTGCTGCCGTTCTGGACCTCGCTTCTGGTGCGGACGACGGCGTGGATGGTGCTGTTGCAGCAGCAGGGCGTCGTCAACGACGTGCTGGTATGGCTGGGCATCATCCGTGACGACCAGCGTTTGCAGATGATCTTCAACCAGACCGGCACGATCATCGCCATGACGCATATCCTGCTGCCCTTCATGATCCTGCCGCTTTACTCGGTGATGCGCACGATCAACCCGTCCTATGTGCGCGCCGCGCGTTCGCTGGGGGCGACAAGCTGGACGGCCTTCCGCCGCATCTATTTCCCGCAGACGCTGCCGGGACTGGGGGCGGGGGCGCTTTTGGTCTTCATCCTTGCGGTCGGCTATTACATCACGCCGGCGCTGGTTGGCGGCTCCAGCGGGCAGCTTATCTCGAACCTGATCGCGATGCACATGACGCAGACGCTGAACTGGTCCATGGCCGCAGCACTGGCCGCGATGCTGCTGGGCGGCGTCCTGATCCTTTACTGGGTCTATGACCGTCTCGTCGGCATCGACAACCTGAAACTGGGGTGATCCGCCATGGCGCTTCCGACTTACGCCTCGACGGGCGAGAAAATCTGGCACTACACCTATCTTGCGATCTGCGCGGCGATCTTCTTCTTTCTGATCGCGCCGATCGTGGTGGTGATCCCGCTGTCCTTCAACGCCGAGCCCTATTTCACCTTTACCGACAAGATGCTGTCCTTCGATCCGTCGGGCTACAGCATGCGCTGGTATGACAGCCTGCTGACCTTTGGCATGTCGAACCCCGACGCGCCCCGCGACATGAGCTGGTGGTCGGATGCCTGGCACAATGCGAAATGGATCAACGCGGCGAAAAGCTCGATCATCATCGGGGTGTGTTCGACCATCGTCGCGACCTTTCTGGGCACGCTGGCCGCGCTTGGCCTGTCGCGCCCGGAAATGCCCTATCGGCGCATCATCATGGCGGTGCTGATCTCGCCCATGATCGTGCCGATCATCATTACCGCGACGGGGATGTTCTTCTTTTACTCGAACCCCTGCGAGCCGCTGACCTGGTTCGGGCTGAACCCGCAATGCGCCAAGCTGGCCGGCACCTATCTGGGCGTGATCCTGGCCCATGCCACGCTGGGCATCCCCTTCGTCATCATCACGGTGACGGCGACGCTGATCGGCTTTGACCAGTCGCTGAACCGCGCCGCGGCCAGCCTTGGCGCCAATCCGCGGACGACCTTCTTCCGCATCACCATGCCGCTGATCCTGCCGGGCGTGATCTCGGGCGCGCTGTTCGCATTCGTCACCTCGTTCGACGAGGTGGTGGCGGTGCTGTTCATCGCCGGTCCCGACCAGCAGACGATCCCGCGGCAGATGTGGAACGGCATCCGCGAACAGATCAGCCCGGCGATCCTTGCCGTGGCGACGTTGCTGGTGATCTTCTCGATCGCGCTGCTGACCTCGGTCGAGCTGCTGCGCCGCCGGTCCGAGCGGCTGCGGGGCGTGACCCCGCACTGACCGCCCCGGCCAGATAAAACCGCGCCAGACGATACCGACGCCGCCCCAAGGGGCGGCGTTTTTCACGTTCAGGGCAGCACGCTCAGCCAGAACCAGATGGTCAGGATCGACAGCGCCGTGGCCACCAGCACCGCCGAGGCCGCCACCCGCTTCGCCACCCCGTAAAGCGAGGCGAACAGATACGCGTTGACCCCCGGCGCCATGCTGGCCGTGACCACGGCCGAGCGCATCTCGGCCACGCCAAGCCCGAAAAGCTTGCCCATCAGGTAGGTGACGCCGGGATGCAGCAGCAGCGAGGCCGCGCAGCAGATGGCGATGGCGCGCATCTCGCCCTCGGGGCGATAGCGGTAAAGCACGCCGCCAAGCGCAAACAACGCCGAGGGCAGGGCGGCGCTGGCCAGCATCTTGACCGCGCCCCAGAAGCCTTCGGGCATGACCAGCCCGGCCTGCGTCAGCAGGTTCATCACCAGCCCGCACAGAATGCCGATGACCAGCGGCGTATGCAGCACCCCCGACAGCGCCCGCAGCGCCACCCGGCCGATGGACAGGTTCTTGCCATGGGCGCGGGCGAACTCCATCGCGGTGATGCCGAAGGTGTAAAGCAGCGGCGAATGGATCGAGATGATGGTGAAGTTGCCCAGCAATGCCTCGGGACCATAGGCGCGTTCGGTGATCGGGATGCCCAGCAGAAGCGAGTTCGAGAACAGGCAGACAAAGCCGATGGCAATGGAATCCTCGATCGGGCGCTTCAGCCAGTAATAGGCGGCTGAAAGCCCGGTGGCAAAGGACAGGAAGGCGCCGATATAAAAGGCAAGCAGCAGGAACGGGTCGAAATTCGCCCCCAGATCGAGCTTGGCGATGGCCTGGAACAGCAGGACCGGCACCGCGAAATTCTGCGCGAAACGCATGATGCCGTCGACGGCGACCTCGGACAGCATCTGGCGCCAGCACACGACATAGCCAAAGCCGACGACCAGAAAGACCGGCAGGATGACGTCGAAAAGCGCGCTCATACCAGTTCGATCCGCATCCCGTCATGGGCGGGCACGATATGCTCGGGCGTCTCGGCCATGACGGTGTCGTAATCCAGATCGATATGCATATTGGTCAGGATGCCGCGCTTGCAGTTGGCGCGCGCCATCCAGTCCAGCGTCAGCGCCAGATGCGCGTGGCTGGGATGCGGCGTGCGGCGCAGCGCGTCGCAGATGAAGACGTCGCATCCCTCGATCAGCGGCCAGGCATCCGCGGGGATGGTCAGCACGTCGGGCAGGTAGACAAGGCTTTCCTCGCGCCCGCCGATGCGAAAACCCAGCGCGGGCGTGCCGCCGTGATCGACCTCGAAGGGGGCAAAGTCGATGGGGCCGCCGGCGCCGTCGATGCTGAAGGGACCGTGGATCAGCCGCATTTCGCAGATCGGCGGGTAATACGAGCCGGGCGGCGTCTGGAAGATATAGCCGAACCGCGTCGTCAGCGCCTGGGCCGTGGGGGCATCGGCCCAGACCGGGATCATGGCGCGGGTGTTGAAGACGATCTGGCGCAGGTCGTCGATGCCGTGGATGTGGTCGGCATGGGGGTGGGTGTAAAGGACCGCGTCCAGTTCGCCCACGCCCGCATCCAGCAGTTGCGGCACCATGTCGGGGCCGGTGTCGATCAGCACCCGGGTGGTGCCGTCATGGCCCGCGCGCTCGACCAGAAGCGAGCAGCGGCGGCGGCGGTTCTTCGGGTTTTCGGGGTCGCAATCGCCCCAGCGATCCCCCAGACGCGGCACGCCGCCCGACGATCCGCAACCCAGGATCGTCGCCCGGATCATGCCGCGGCCCTGGTGAAAAGCCGGTCGAAATTCGCCGTGGTCAGGGCGGCGAATTCGGCCGCATCCATCCCCAGCGCCTCGGCGCCGGCGCGGGCGGTATGGGCGACATAGGCCGGTTCGTTGCGGCGGCCGCGATGCGGCGGCGGCGCCAGATAGGGGGCGTCGGTCTCGACCAGGATGCGGTCGCGGGGGGCGGCGGCGAAAATCTCGCGGATCTCGGCCGAGCGCGGGAAGGCCGCGATCCCCGACATCGACAGGTAAAAGCCAAGCTCCAGCGCGGTGCGGGCCAGTTCGGGGCCGCTGGTATAGCAATGCATCACGCAGCCGAAGCGGCCGGCGGCATGTTCGTCGGTCAGGATGCGGGCCATGTCGGCATCGGCGTCGCGCGAATGGACGATCAGCGGCAGGCCGGTCTGGCGCGCGGCCTCGATATGCAGGCGCAGGCTTTCGGCCTGAATGGCGGCGCTGTCGGCGGTGTAGTGATAGTCCAGCCCCGTCTCGCCAATGCCGACGAATTTCGGGTGCCGGGCCAGCGCCACCAGTTGATCGACGGTGATCAGCGGTTCTTCGGCGGCATACATCGGGTGGATGCCGGCGGCGTAATAGACCTCGGGGAAGGCTTCGGCGATGGCGCGGACGCGCGGCTCATTGCCCATGCGGGTGCAGATGGTGACCATGCGGCTGACGCCCGCCGCCCGTGCCCGCGCGATCAGGTCGGCCTGCTCGCCGTCGAAATCGGGGAAATCAAGATGGCAATGGCTGTCCACGAGGGACAGGGGGGCAGTTTCGGACATGGACGGATCCCCTCAGGTCGCGGGCTGATTGGCCAACCCGATCAGCATATCCAATACCAGCGCCGCAGGGTCAAGGTTGACCGCCCGGCCGGCGCGGGCGCGTGCCGAAAGCTCGGCCTGCGCGCTGGCCCATAGCCGCGCGGCGGTCGCGTCGGGGGAAATGCGGACAAGGGTCGCGGCCTCGCCCTCGGCGGCCTCGGGCTGGGGGGCGCCCATCAGGCCGGTGCGCGCGGCGCGGGTCAGGAAACGATCCAGAAGCGTGATCATCAGGTCGAAGGGGTCGCCATCGGCGCTGGCGCGGCCCGCGGCCATTTCGGCCAGCGTGGCGGCGGCGCGGCGGTCAAGGCGCGGATATTCGGCAAAAAGCCGGATGATGCGGGCATAAAGCGCAAGGCCGTCCTGACCGGCCAGCCGCAGCGCCTCACCGACCGAGCCGCCCGACAGCGCCGCCAATTGCGCCGCGTCATGGTCGACGCCCAGATCGCGCAGCACATGCCCCATGTCCTGCGGATCCAGCGGATGCAGCCGCAATTCCCGGCAACGCGAGCGGATCGTCGGCAAAAGCCGCGCCGGCTGATGCGCCACCAGCAGGATGGTCGCGTCATGCGGCGGCTCCTCCAGCAGCTTCAGCAGCGCATTGGCCGAGGCCTGGTTCATCTCATCCGCGGCATCGATGATGGCGACGCGGCGTCCACCCTCGGCGGCGCTGAGATGGAAGAAGCTTTGCAGGCGGCGAATTTCGTCGACGGTGATCTCGGCGCGCAGGCGCTGGGTCTTTTCATCGACCGGGCGGCGGACCAGATGCAGGCGCGGTTCCGACAGTGCGCGGATGCGGCGGATGACGGGGGCTTCGGCATCGGTGGTCAGGTCAGAGCTGGTGCCATCGGCCAGCAGCCACTTGGCGATGGACCATGCCAGCGTCGCCTTGCCGGTGCCGCGCGGCCCCGAGATCAGCCAGCCATGGTGCAGGCGATGCGCCTGGGCCGCGCTGACGAAATCGGCGATGGCGGTGTCCTGACCGATGACGCGCAGCGCCTCGCGCGGGTGCGGGGCGCCGGGAACGCGGTCGGGTTCGGGCAGGGCGTCGTCGCTCATGGCAGGGCGGCAAGGACGCGGGCGGCGACCTCATCTTCGCTGCCCGACCCGTCGATCAGGCGGATGCGTCCGGGGGCCTCAGCCGCCAGCGCCCGGAAGCCGTCGCTAAGGCGGCGCTGGAAATCCAGACCCATACCCTCGAACCGGTCCTCGCGGCCGCCGCGGGCCTGACCGCGTCCCAGCGAGATTTCGGGATCGATGTCGATGACGAAGGTCAGGTCGGGGTCGATGCCGATCATCAGGCGGTGAAGTTCGTCGACAAGCGCGCGCTGTTCCGCCCGCGCCGCGCCCTGATAGACGCGCGAGGAATCGGCGAAGCGGTCGGTGATCACCCATGCGCCGCGCGCCAGTGCCGGGCGGATCAGCCGTTCAAGATGATCGCGGCGGGCGGCGGTGAACAGCAAAAGCTCGGTTTCCGGGGACCAGCGTTCGCTGCCGCCTTCGACCAGAAGGCGGCGGATTTCCTCGGCGCCGGGGCTGCCGCCGGGTTCGCGGGTCAGGACGGTCTCGATGCCCCGCGCGGTCAGGCTTTGGGCAAGGCGCTTGGCCTGCGTCGATTTGCCGGAACCGTCGATGCCCTCGAAACTGATGAACATGGCGCCGGACTAGTTCATCACCGATTGATAGGCGCGTTCGCCCAGCCGGAAAGCGGCGCTTTGCAGCCGGCCGATGACGCCCGCGCGCGGCACGTCGGCGGCGGCGTAAAGCGGCAGGCGCGACTGGCCGGCGCCGGGAATATCGACGACCAGATCGCCCAGCTTGTCGCCGGCGGTGATCGGCGCCTCGATCGGGCCCTTGAAGACGGCCTCGGCGGTGACGCCCGATTGCGAGCCGGCGGGGATCAGCACCTTGACGCCATCGGCGGTGGTCAGGCCGACCTTGCTGCGACGACCCAGCCAGACCGGCGCCTCGGCCACGATATCGCCCTTGGGAACGATGGTGCGCATGGTGAACTGGCGATAGGCCCAGCTGACGATGCGCTCGGCCTCTTCGGCGCGGGCCTTGTCGCTGGGCAGGCCCGAGATCACGAAGATGATCCGGCGGTCGCCCTGCGCGGCCGAGCCGACCAGCCCATAGCCCGCCTCTTGCGTGTGACCGGTCTTGAGGCCATCCGCCCCGATCCCCAGCCCCAGAAGCGGGTTGCGGTTATGGCGGTTCGCCGGCGCGCGATTGTCAAAGCGCCATTCCTCGATCGAGAAGTTCTTGTAATACTGCGGGAAATCCTGAATCAGGTGCTGCGCCAGAACGCCAAGGTCATGCACCGACATGCGATGGCGCGGATCCGGCCAGCCCGAGGCATTGGCAAAGGTCGAATTGGTCAGCCCCAGTGCCTTGCCGCGTTCGGTCATCTGCCGGGCAAAGGCCTCTTCGGTGCCGGCAAGGCCTTCGGCGACCACCACGCAGGCGTCATTGCCCGAAAGCACGATGATGCCCTTGATCAATTCCTCGACCGTGGGGCGGTCCTGTTCGTTCAGGAACATGGTCGACCCCTGCATCTGCCGCGCCTTGGTCGAGACGGGCAGGCGGGTATCCAGTTGCAGGCGCCCCTCTTTCAATGCCTCGAACAGCATGTAGACCGTCATCAGCTTCGACATCGAGGCCGGGGGCAGCGCCTCATCGGCGTTCTTTTCCATCAGCACGGTGCCGGTCGCGAGGTCATAGACCCAGGCGGCGCGCGCATTGGTGTCGAAAGCCCGGGCCGGCAGCGCGACAAGCATGACCAGTGCGAAGATGCGGAGCGTCAGTGCGCGCATGGGTATTCCTTGACATGTCACTTTTGCCACATGGTTAACCCAGCCGCCCGGAACCCGCAACGCCGCTTGGCTGCAAGTGTCGCGCAAGTGAACGGCCTGCGGTTGTACCAGTCCGGCGCGGGCGCATCCGCGCCCTGCCGGCTGGGGTCAATAGCTGCGGATCAGCCCGACAAGGCGGCCCTGGACGCGGACCTTGTCCTCGGGCAGAACGCGGGTCTCATAGGCGGGGTTCGCCGCCTCAAGCGCGATCATGCCGCCCCTGCGGCGATAGCGCTTCAACGTCGCCTCGAAACCCTCGACCAAAGCCACGATGATGTCGCCATTATCGGCGGTGGTCTGTTCGCGGATCACCACGACATCGCCATCGTTGATGCCGGCGTCGATCATGGAATCGCCTTTGACCTCAAGCGCATAGTGGCGGTCCTGACCCGAAAGCATCGAGCCGGGGACGGCGATGTGATGCGACACTTCCGAGATCGCCTCGATCGGGACGCCGGCGGCGATGCGGCCCATCACCGGCAGTTCCACCGCCGAGACCGAGATTTCCATGGCGCCGCGCGGCAAGGGCGCGGGGCGTCCGGGGGCGCTGCCTTCGATCACGCGGGGCTGGAAGCCGCTGCCCTTGCTGAGGCTGTCGGGCAGGCGGACGATTTCCAGCGCGCGGGCGCGATGCGGCAGGCGGCGGATGAAACCGCGTTCTTCAAGGGCAGTCACGAGGCGATGAATTCCCGATTTCGAGCGCAGATCCAGCGCCAGCTTCATTTCGTCGAACGAGGGTGGCACCCCGTCACGGGCCATGCGCGCCTGAATGAATTCAAGCAGCTGGATTTGCTTTTTGGTCAGCATGTTTGATCCCTGCTCTGCTGCGAGTGCCATCATGTTCCTTGAATGTTCTAGCGGACTCAACCTCTTGCGTCAATCATTATGGCGATTCGGGTAAAGAAGCCGTTAAAGCGCCAGGAATGTGACCTGTTCGCCGGCATTTCGCGCAGGATCATGGGCAGGGCGCACCAGCAGGGCGTCGGCCTCGGCCAGAAGCAGCAGGCGGGCGCTGTCCTGATCAGAGAAGGGGTCGATCAGCGGCAGCGTATCGCCGGGCAGAAGGCGCGCGCGGTGGTAATGCTGGCGGTCGCCCTCGGGCGGCAGATCGCGGGCCAGGACCGCCTGCGCAAGGTCGGGGCCGGGCGGCAGACCCTGCATGGCGCGGATCAGCGGTTGCATGAAAAGTTTCGCGCAAACGATTGCCGAGACAGGGTTTCCCGGCAGACCCAGCATGGCGGCACGGCCAAGACGGCCGGCCATCAGCGGCTTGCCGGGGCGCATGGCCAGCCTGTAGAAGGCGCGCTGCATCCCCAGCCCCTCGGCCACGCGGGCGATCAGGTCGTGATCGCCGACAGAGGCGCCGCCGATGGTCACGATCAGGTCGGCGCCCTCGGCCTCGGCAAAGCGGTCGCGCAGTGAATTTTCAGTGTCGCGCGCCAGCGGCAGGATGAAGGGATCGGCGCCAACGACGCGTGCCATCGCGGCGATGGCGATGTCGTTCGAGCTGATGATCTGGCCCGGGCCGGGCTCGGTCCCCGGGCGCACCAGCTCGTCCCCGCCGGCAAGGATGGCGACCCGCGGACGGCGTGCCACGGTGACGCGCGCCACGTTCATCGCCGCGATCAGACCAAGGTCCGACGGGCGCAGCGCGCGCTTGGGAAAGAATTCCGAACCTTTCTTGAAATCATTGCCTTGCGGGCGAATGTTCAGGTTGTTTCCTGCATCAGCCACCGACAGCATGTCGCCGTCGCGGCTGGTGATTTCCTGCATGACGACGCGGTCATATCCGGCTGGGACCGGGGCGCCGGTAAAGATGCGGATGGCGGTGCCGGGGGGCGTCGGGCCGGTATAGGGCACGCCGGCCGCGGCGGCGCCGACGATCGGCAGCGGACCGGGCAAGTCGGCCGAGCGCAGCGCATAGCCGTCCATGGCCGAGGCATTGAAGGGCGGCTGGGTCAGGCGGGCGACGACCGGCACGGCCAGCGCGCGGCCAAGCGCGTCGACAAGGGGGATATCCTCGGTCTGCGGCGCTGCTGCAAGGCCAAGGACAAGGGTGCGGGCTTCATCGACACTGATCATGTGACCCCCTTTCAGGGCGCGGCGCGAAATTCGCCGGATTTGCCGCCGGTCTTGGACAGCAGGCGGATCCCTTCGATCCGCATGTCCTTCTGTGCGGCCTTGAGCATGTCGTAAACCGTCAGGCAGGCGGTCGAGACGGCCGTCAGCGCCTCCATCTCGACGCCGGTGCGGCCGGTCGTTCTGACGGTGGCGGTGACGCGGATGCCGGGCAGGGCCGCATCGGGCGCCAGATCGACCGAAACCTTGGCGATGGGCAGCGGATGGCAAAGCGGGATCAGGTCCGAGGTGCGCTTGGCCCCCATGATGCCCGCTAGCCGCGCGACACCCATCACGTCGCCCTTGGCCGCGCCGCCCGTGGCCAGCGCCAGCGTTTCCGGCGCCATCAGGACCAGCCCCTCGGCCACGGCCTCGCGCGCGGTTTCCGGCTTGGCCGAGACATCGACCATATGCGCCTGACCCTGCGCGTCGAAATGCGTCAGCGTCATGGCGAAAGGCCCAGAATCTCGTGCGTGGCGCGGGTCACGTCCGGCTGGCGCATCAGGCTTTCCCCGATCAGAAAGCGGCGGATGCCCGATTCGGCCATGCGGTTCAGGTCGCCCGGCGTGAAAAGCCCGCTTTCGCAGACCAGGTCGCGGTCGGCGGGGACATGCGGCGCCAGCGCCAGCGTCACGTCAAGACTGACCTCGAAGGTCTTGAGATTGCGGTTGTTCACCCCGATCAGAGGCGATTTCAGCCGCAAGGCGCGGTCGAGTTCGTCGCGGTCATGGACCTCGATCAGCGCGTCCATGCCCCAGTGGAAGGCGGCGTCCTCAAGCTCGGCGGCCAGCACGTCATCGACCGAGGCCATGATGATCAGGATGCAATCGGCGCCCCAGGCGCGGGCCTCGGCCACCTGATAGGTGTCGTAAAGGAAATCCTTGCGCAGCGCCGGCAGGTCGCAGGCTGCGCGGGCAGCGGTCAGAAATTCTGGCGCGCCCTGAAAGCTGGGGGCGTCGGTCAAGACCGACAGGCAGGCCGCGCCGCCGGCCTGATAGGCGCGGGCCAGCGCCGGCGGGTCGAAATCGGTGCGGATCAGCCCTTTCGAGGGGCTGGCCTTCTTGATTTCGGCGATCAGCGCATGGCCGGTCGCGGCCTTGTCGGTCAGCGCGCGTGCAAAACCCCGCGTGGGCGAGGCGGCGCGGGCGGCGGCCTCGACCCCCGCCAGCGGACGGGCGGCCTTGGCGGCGGTGATTTCTTCAAGCTTGTAGGCTTTGATGCGGTCAAGAATATCCATGATGCAGGGTTTAACCTGCTGCGGCGCTTTCGGAAAGAGCCCAGTCGACGGGCATTTCGCCGCGCGCCACCAGCCAGTCGTTCACGCGGCTGAACGGGCGCGAGCCGAAAAAGCCCCGCCGCGCCGACAGGGGCGAGGGATGGGCGCTTTCGATCACCAGATCCTGTGCGCGCGGCAGGCCGGCCAGCGCCTTTTGCGCATGTGCGCCCCACAGGATGAAGGCCAGCGGGCGTTCGGCCTGTGCGCGGGTGACGGCCTGACGGACCAGCCGTTCCCAGCCCCATTTCGCATGGGCGCCGGCCTGACCGGGCAAAACGCTCAGCGCGGTGTTCAGCAGCAGGACCCCTTGCCGCGCCCAATGCGACAGGTCGCCATTGGGGGGGGCGGCGCCAAGGTCGTCGCGCATTTCGGCATAGATATTGCGCAACGAACGCGGCAGCGCGGTTTCCGGCGTTACCGAGAATGCCAGCCCGTTGGCATGTCCCGGCGTCGGATAGGGGTCCTGGCCCAGGATGACGACGCGCGCCTGGCCGGGCGGGGTCAGGGTCAGCGCGGCAAAGACGCGGCCCGCGCCGGGCAGCCAGTCCTGGCCCTTCAGCCGGGCGGCGATGCCGGGCAGGTCGTCGCGAAAGAACGGCAGCCCGGCCCAAGCTTCGGGCGGGGTCATGCCTCGGGCGCGCCGACAAGGGCGGCCAGCGCGTCCAGCTTTGCCTGCGCCGCACCGCTGTCGATGGCTTCGGCGGCGATCTCGGCGCCTTCGGCGAGGTTGGCGGCGATGCCGGCGATCAGCAGTGCCGCGGCCGAATTCAGCAGCACCGCGTCGCGATAGGCGCCGGTCTCGCCCGCCAGCAGCGCCCGCAATGCGGCGGCGTTTTCAGCCGGGTCGCCGCCAAGGATGGCGTCGAAGGAATGGACCGGCAGGCCGGCATCCTCGGGCGAGATCTCGAATTCGGTGATCTCGCCATCCTTCAGTTGCACCACCCAGGTCGGGCCGGCGATGGAGACTTCGTCGGTGCCGTCGCTGCCATGCACGATCCAGACCGATTCCGAACCAAGCTCGCGCAGGGTTTCCGCCATGGGGCGGTTCCAGACGCGGTCGAAGGTGCCGGTCAGTTGCCGCCGCACGCCGCCGGGATTGGTCATCGGCCCCAGAAGGTTGAACACCGTGCGCGTGCCCAGTTCCGCCCGCGCCGGGCCGACATGGCGCATGGCGGGGTGATGCATGGGCGCCATCATGAAGCAGATGCCGGTTTCGGCCAGCGCGCGTTCGGCCATCTCGGGCGTGGCCATGACGTTCAGCCCCAGATGGGTCAGCGCATCGGCCGAGCCGGATTTCGACGACAGGTTGCGGTTGCCATGCTTGGCGACCGGCACGCCCGCGCCCGCGACCACGAAGGCCGTCGCGGTCGAGATGTTCAGCGTGCCCTTGCCGTCGCCGCCGGTGCCGACGATGTCCATGGCATTTGCCGGGGCCTTGATGCGGTTCATGCGGGCGCGCATGGCGCGGGTGGCGGCGGCGATCTCGTCCACCGTCTCGCCGCGCACGCGCAACGCCATCAGCAGGCCGCCGATCTGGGCGGGGGTGGCGGCGCCCTCGAAGAGCGCGCCGAAGGCCGCCTCGGCCTCGGTCCCGGTCAGCGGGCGGGTGGCGGCAATGCCGATCAGCGGGCGGATATCGGTCGCGCCGTTCATGCCGCGCGGTCCAGATTGGTGCAGCGGCGCAGGAAGTTGCGGATCATGTCGTGGCCATGCTCCGAGGCGATGCTTTCGGGGTGGAACTGCACGCCCTCGATCGGCAGGGTGCGGTGGACCAGCCCCATGATGGTGCCGTCCGCGGTGGTCGCGGTCACGCGCAGGCAGTCGGGCAGGCTTTCCGGCTCGACCGTCAGCGAATGATAGCGCGTCGCCGTCAGCGGCGAGGGCAGGCCGGCAAAGACCCCGGTGCCGTCATGGCTGACGGCGTCGGTCTTGCCGTGCACGATGCGGTTGGCGCGCACGACCTTGCCGCCGAACGCCTCGCCGATGGCCTGATGGCCCAGGCAGACGCCGAACAGCGGCACGCCGCGTTCGGCCGCCGCGCGGATCAGCGGCACGATGATGCCGGCCTGCGCCGGATCGCAGGGGCCGGGCGAAATGACGATGCCCTGTGCATTCATGGCCAGCGCCTCGTCCACCGACAGCACGTCGTTGCGGCGCACCTCGACCTCGGCGCCGGCCTCGCCCATGTAATGAACGAGGTTCCAGGTAAAGCTGTCGTAGTTGTCGATGAGAAGGATCATGGCCGGGCCTTGCATTGGGGGGTGAACCCCGGGAAATCTGCGGCTATAGATGGGCTAAAGGCTGGTTGCGGGTCAAGCCCGCCAGCAAGAAAAACAGGCGCGGACGCGTTCGGTAATCGGCAGGACAAGACGTAGGCATGGCAAAGGGATTCGCGGCAGGGTTGATCCAGGGCAGCGTCGTCTGCGGCGCGGCGCTGGTGGCATTGTCGCTGGCGCTGCCGCAGCCGCCGCGTCCCGACACCGTGGCGACAGAGCCGGCGGCCGAGGCGCCCGGGACGCAGGTGGCGGCAGTGGCGCCGAAAGAAGCGGTCGCGCCGAAGGCGAAGCCGGTCGAGGCGGCCGCGCCCAAAACCGCCCCTGACGCCAAGACCGCCGAAGCCCCGCCGCCTGATGCCCCGCCATCTGATGCCCCGCCGCAAGTCGCGCCGCCCAGCCCGGCGACCGAGGCACTGCTGGTTCCGGCGGGGTCGGAATTTGCCCGCAGCTCGGACATGCAGCCGCATCCGCCCGCGCCCCTTGGCGATGCCCCGCGCCTTGCCGCCGCGCCGGCGGTGACGAAGCCCGCCGATGAGCCCGCCCCCGCCAGCGCCGAGACCGAACGCCAGCGCCCCGAGGCGCGCGGCGACGCCCCCGCGGCGCCCGCGCTGGCCGCGCCCGAAAACGACCCCATCGACCTGCCCGAGATGGTGGGCGAGGCGCCGATCCCGGTGCCTCCGCCCGGCAAGGTGGTGGTGCCGGGCCTTGACCGCGCGCCCGGCGGCCCGGTCCTGATGCCCGACAGCCCGCCCGTTACCGTCGCCGCAGCCCCGGCCGCCGAACCCGCGCCCGCGCCGGATGCGCTGCCCGATGCCTCGGCCCAGCCGGTGCTGGCCGCTGCCGAGCCCGAGGACGCCCCGGCGCCCGCCGCCAATGCCAGCGCCCCCCGCGCTGCCCCCGACCTGTCCCTGCCGCCCGATTTCAGCGCCCTGCGCCTTGCCGAATAGGAGCCGCCATGCACCCGCTCAACCCGGCCATCGCCCTGACCCCGCGCCCGCCCGTCATGGAGGCGCGGCGCTGGCTTGAGGGCGTGGTCTTTCCGCCCGACCGCCCGCTGATCAATGTCAGCCAGGCCGCGCCCGTCGACCCGCCGCCCGAGCCTCTGCGCCGCGCCATGGCCGATGCGGCGCTGAACCAGCCCGACGCGCATTTCTATGGCCCGGTGCTGGGCCGCACCGAGCTGCGCGAGGCGGTGGCGCGCGACTGGAACCGCGATTATGGCGGCGATATCCGCGCGGGCGAGGTGGCGATCACGCAGGGCTGCAATCAGGCCTTTTGCGCCGCGATCCAGACCCTTGCCGCCCCGGGGGACGAGATCATCCTGCCGTTGCCATGGTATTTCAATCACAAGATGTGGCTCGACATGCAGGGCATCCGCACCGTCGGGCTGCATTGCGGGCAGGGCATGATCCCCGACGCCGCCGAGGCCGCCAAGCTGATCACCGACCGCACCCGCGCCATCGTGCTGGTCAGCCCCAACAACCCCTCGGGCGCGGAATACCCGGCCGAGGTGCTGCGCGCCTTTCTTGAACTGGCGCGGTCGCGCGGCATCGCGCTGATCGTGGACGAGACCTATCGCGATTTCGACAGCCGCGACGGCGCGCCGCACGATCTTTTCACCGATCCCGACTGGCGCGACACGCTGATCCATCTTTACAGCTTCTCAAAGGCGTACCGGCTGACCGGGCACCGCGTCGGCGCGCTGATCGCCAGCCCCGCGCGCATGGTCGAGGTCGAGAAGTTTCTGGATACCGTCGCCATCTGCGCCGCCCAGATCGGCCAGATCGGTGCCACCTGGGGCATGGCCCATCTGGGCGACTGGCTGGCCGGCGAACGCGCCGAGATCCTGGCCCGCCGCCGCGCCATGGCCGAGGGCATGGCGGCGCTGCCGGGGTGGCGGGTCAAGGGCTGCGGCGCCTATTTCGCCTGGGTCGAGCATCCCTTCGACATGGCCTCGCCCGATCTGGCGCGCGAGCTGGTGCGCAAGGCGGGGGTGCTGCTGCTGCCCGGGACGATGTTCATGCCCGAAGGCGACCCCGAAGGGGCAAGCCACGTCCGCATCGCCTTCGCCAATGCCGACCGCGACGGCATCGCCACGCTGATGGGGCGGCTTGGCGGCTTTCAACCCTGAGCTGCTCAACCGCATTGTGAAGGGGCAGGGATTTGCTTTGCGGCTGGCGGCACTTGCCGCCGCGGGCCGGGCACCCTAAACACTTGGCCGATAACAGTCTGAAGAACGGGGCAGCGACAAGATGCGCGGCAAGGGCAAATCGACCATCGTGTGGTTGCTGATGGGGATGCTGATTGTGGGGTTGGGCGGCTTTGGCGTCACGAACTTCTCGGGCGGCACGGCGGATATCGGCGCGGTCGGGGACGTGGAAATCTCGGCCAGCGACTATGCCCGCATGTTGCGGTCGGAAATGCAGGAATTCTCGGCCCGGACCGGCAAGCAGATCACCCCGGCCGAGGCCAAGGCCATCGGCATCGACCGCGCGGCCCTTGGCCGGCTTTACACCACCGCCGCCCTTGAGGCCGAGGCGAACCGGGTCGGCATCTCGGTCGGTGACAAGGTGGTGCAGGGGCAGGTCGCGACCATTGCCGCCTTCCGCGGCCTTGACGGCAAGTTCGACCGCAAGGTCTATGCCGACACGCTGCGCCAGGAAGGCATGACCGTCACGAAGTTCGAGCACGACCTGCGCATGGATCAGGCCCGCGTCATCCTGCAACAGGCCAGCCTTGACGGCGTGACCGCCCCCGAGGCGGTGACGGCGCTGACGCAGGACTGGCTGCTTGAGACCCGCGATATCCGCTGGACGGAACTGACCGCCGCCGACCTGCCCGCGCCCGTGGCCCTGCCCGACGAGGCGACCTTGCAGGCCTGGCATCAGGCCAATGCCGCGCGCTTCACCTCGCCCGAGATCCGCAAGATCACCTATGTCTGGCTGACCCCCGAGATGCTTGAGGATCAGGTCACCGTCGACGAACAGGCGCTGCGCGACCTTTATCAGGAACGCATCAAGGACTATCAGCAGCCCGAACGCCGCATGGTCGAAAAGCTGGTCTTCCCCAGCATGGCCGCCGCCGAGGACGCCAAGGCCCGCCTTGACAAGGGCGAGGTCGATTTCGAGAAACTGGCCTCTGAACGCGGGCTGACGCTTGCGGATATCGACCTTGGCGAAGTGACCAAGGCCGATCTTGGCCCGGCGGGCGACGTGGTCTTTGCGCTGGAACAGCCGGGTATCGCGGGGCCGGTGAACTCGGACCTCGGGCCGGCGCTTTTCGCGATGAACGCCATTCTTGAGCCGGTGAACACCTCATTTGAGCAGGCCCGCGACGATCTGCGGGTCGAGGCCGCCGTGGACCGTGCGCGCCGCCAGATCGAGGATCAGGCCGGCGCCTTCGCCGACCGTCTGGCCGGCGGCGCCACGCTTGAGGACATGGCCAAGGAAACCCCGATGAAGCTGGGCCAGATCGACTGGAGCGCCAGCCTTGAGGCCGAGCCGCAAAGCATCGCCGCCTATCCCGAATTCCGCCAGCATGCCGCCTCGGTCACGGAAAAGGACTTCCCTGAACTGTTCCAGTTCGAGGATGGCGGCACCTTTGCGCTGCGCCTCGACAAGATCCAGCCGCCGGCGCTGAT
This sequence comes from Paracoccus sp. (in: a-proteobacteria), assembly GCA_046348875.1. Taxonomy (GTDB): domain Bacteria; phylum Pseudomonadota; class Alphaproteobacteria; order Rhodobacterales; family Rhodobacteraceae; genus Paracoccus. The sequence continues at coordinate 38,272 of JAXMDJ010000021.1, read as the reverse complement.
CCCCTTTGCCGAGGTCCGCGACCGCGTGGCCGCCGACTGGTTGCAGAACGAAACCCGCCGTCAGCTTCTGGCGCTGGCCGAGGAACGCCACGTCGCCACCGAGGCCGCCTCGGAGGCTGCGCGCGACCCGATCCCCACTGCTGCGACCGACCCGGTGGCGCAGGCTGCCGGCGCGCTTGAGCCCAAGACGCCTGCGCCCCCGGCGCCGGTGGCCGAGGCCGCCCATACCGCGACCGCGCTGACCCGTGGCGGCTTCATCAATGGCGTGCCGCAGGATCTGGTGACGCAGGCCTTCCAGATCACCGAACCCGGCCAGACCGAGGTTGTCGATGCCGACAACCGCGTGTTTCTGGTGACGCTGGATGCCATCCGCCCCGCCAAGACCGACGATGACGAGGCCCGGCAGGTCCGCGACGGCATCGAGGCGCGGCTGACCGATTCCGTCCGCCAGGACATTTTCGACTATTTCACCCGCGCGCTGCAGACGCAGGCGGGCGTGACCGTGAACCAGACCGCCATCGACGCGGTCAATGCACAAGCGCAGTGATGGATATTTCGCCCAACTTTCCCGAATTTGAACGCGGCTGGGCCGCTGGTCGCAACCAGCTTCTGACCATGCGGCTGGCGGCCGATCTGGATACGCCCGTCAGCCTGATGCTGAAACTGGCCGAGGCCGCGCCCAATTCCTTCATGCTGGAAAGCGTCACCGGCGGCGAGGTGCGCGGGCGCTATTCCTTTGTCGGCATGAAGCCCGACCTGATCTGGGAATGTCGCGACGGGCAGGCGCGGATCAACCGTAACGCCCGTTACTCGGACGAGTTCACCGCCGACGACCGGCACGCGCTGGACTCCTTGCGCGCGCTGATCGGGGAAAGCCGCATCGACATGCCTGATGGCGTGCCGGCCGGCGCGGCGGGGCTTTTCGGCTATCTGGGTTACGACATGATCCGGCTGGTCGAGCGGCTGCCCGACATCAATCCCGACCCGCTGGGCCTGCCCGACGCGATGATGCTGCGCCCCTCGGTGGTGGCGGTGCTGGACGGCGTCAAGGGCGAGGTCGCGCTATGCGCCCCGGTCTGGTATCAGGACGGGCTGCCCGCCCGCGCCGCCTATGCCCAGGCGGCCGAGCGGCTGATGGAGGCGCTGCGTTCGCTTGACCGCCAGCCCAGTGAGCCACGCGCCCTTGGCCATGACCTGAAGGTGGGCGAGCTGCGCAGCAATTTCACCAAGGACGCCTATCTGGCCGCCGTCGAGAAGGCCAAGGACTATATCCGCGCCGGCGACATCTTTCAGGTCGTGCCCAGCCAACGCTGGGCGATGGATTTCCCGCTGCCGCCCTTTGCGCTTTATCGCAGCCTGCGGCGCACCAACCCGTCGCCCTTCATGTTCTTCCTGAACCTTGGCGGCTTTCAGATCGTCGGCGCCTCGCCCGAGATCCTCGTGCGCCTGCGCGGCGGCGAGGTGACCGTGCGCCCCATCGCCGGCACCCGCCCGCGCGGCGCGACGCCCGAGGAGGACGACGCGCTTGAGGCCGATCTTCTGGCCGACCAGAAGGAACTGGCCGAGCATCTGATGCTGCTGGACCTTGGCCGCAACGACGTCGGCCGGGTGGCCAAGATGGGCACGGTGACCCCCACCGAGAAATTCATCGTCGAGCGTTACAGCCACGTCATGCATATCGTCTCGAACGTGGTGGGTGAGCTGCGCGAGGGTGAGGACGCGCTGTCGGCGCTGCTGGCCGGGATGCCGGCGGGCACGGTATCCGGGGCACCGAAAGTCCGCGCCATGGAGATCATCGACGAGCTGGAGCCGGAAAAGCGCGGCGTCTATGCCGGCGGCGTCGGCTATTTCGCCGCGAATGGCGAGATGGACATGTGCATCGCGCTGCGCACCGGCGTCATCAAGGACCAGACGCTGTATATCCAGGCCGGGGGCGGCGTCGTCTATGACAGCGACCCCGAGGCCGAGTTCATGGAAACCGTGAACAAAAGCCGGGCCTTGCAGCGGGCGGCGGAAGGTGCTGCGCGGTTCGTGCGGGGGAATGGGTGATGTCGATCGGGCGACTTGACACGCTTGGGCGTGTCCGGCTGTCACAGAATTTCTGGATGCGCGAGTTCCTTTACAGTGAAGTCGCGAACTTGCACGGCATCCCGAATATTCCGGATGATCCCGATCTGGCCATTGAGGCGGGAACGCGGCTCTGCACCGAATTGCTTGAACCGTTGCATCGGAGCTTTGGCAAGGTGCTGATCCGCTCGGCCTATCGCTCATCCACGGTAAACGGGTTCTGCAATGAACAGATGCGACTGAAAAAGGCGGGTTACACGTGCGCCGCGAATGAAAGGAATTACGCCGATCACATCTGGGACCGGCGCGACGCGGCGGGCAATATGGGCGCAACGGCCTGCATCGTCATCCCGTGGTTTGCTGACCGCTTCGAGAACGGCGAATGGCAAAGGCTGGCATGGTGGGTCCACGATCATCTGCCTTATTCAAGCCTGTTCTTCTTTCCGAAGATGTCAGCCTTCAACATCCAGTGGCGCGAGAATCCCGAACGCTGGATCCAAAGCTATATTGAACCCAGAGGCTATCTGACCCGGCCGGGCATGGACAATCATGCCGGTTCGCACGCGGCCGAGTATCAGGGCCTGCCCGCGCTGGCCTGAGCCTCAGCCCCCCGCCGCGCGGCGCGACCCGCCCTGCCATTCTTTCCATGTCAGCCAGATCAGCAGCGTGTCAAAGGCCGACAGCACCAGCATCATCGGCGAATGCGTCAGCGTCCAGCGGTGAAGCTGATAGGCGATGAAGCCGGCGAAAACCGCCATGCCCAGCGGATAGGCGAAGGCGATCTTGCGCGCCAGCAGCACCACCACGACCAGCTTCACCACGCCATGCCCCAAAAGGTAGATGGCATAGAAATGCTGGCTGTCGGCGCTGAACTTGTCGGCAATGTTGCTGACATGCGCGGCCAGCGGATCGCCGGGATCCTCGATCAGCTCGTTGCGCGTCAGCCACGCCACGGCGCGCAGGATGGCGCCATGGGTGATGAACAGCAAAGCCATCCCGGCCAGTGCCTCAAGCGTGGCGAAGATGCCCTTGACCAGCAGGGTCGATTCGAAAAGCCAGTGCAGGGGGCCGTGGCGGCCCTCGATATGCTTCGGGCTCAATCTTCGCCCCGATAGGGCTGGACATATTGCAGCGCCATGTCCCAAGGGAAAAAGATCCAGGTGTCCTGGCTGACCTCGGTCACATAGCTTTGCACCATCGGCTTGCCCTTGGGCTTGGCATAGACCGTGCCGAAATGCGCCTTGGGATACATCTCGCGGATCAGTTCCAGCGTGCGGCCCGAATCGACCAGATCGTCGATGACCAGAATGCCCTCGCCATCGCCCATCAGCCCGTCATCGGGCTTTTTCAGCACCTGCAACTGGCCTTGTCCGGCCTCGGTCCCGACGCCCTTGTAGGATTTGACGGAAATCGTGTCGATGGTGCGGATGTCCAGCTCGCGCGCGACGATCATCGCCGGCACCAGGCCGCCGCGCGTCACCGCCAGCACGGCGCGCCACGCGGTTCCGTCCAGCCGCCAGGCCAGCGCCCGCGCGTCGCGGTGCAACTGGTCCCAACTGACATGAAAACCCTTTTCATGCGGCAGGCGGTCGTTCATCGGGGCGGTCCTTTCAGTGTTTGACGATCAGCAGCAGCCCAAGCGCCGCCATGGCGACGGATGCAGCCCGGTCGATCCAGAATTTGGCGGCAAAATAGCGCGAGCGCATGGTGGCTGTCGACATCAGAACCGCGACGGTCGCATACCAGAAAAGCTCGGTCGCCAGACAGATCGCATAGATCAGGCCCTGCTGCGCGGGGGCCATCGGCTCGGGAAAGACCGAAAGGATCAGCGCGGCATAAAACAGTGCGGGCTTGGGATTCGAGAGGTTCAGCGCGATGCCGCCCCAGAACCCCTTGGCGCCCGCCGCCGCCTCTGGCAGCGGCTGGGTCGAGGCCTTCCACAGCCCCCATGCGAACCACAGAAGATAGAAGCCGCCGAAGATCTTGAAGCCGGTGTAAAGCGCGGGATGCAGCTTGAACAGGACCGCCATCCCCGCCAGCGCGAAGATGCACCAGAGCGAGGCGCCGCAGGCCAGCCCCAGCGCATAGGGCAGGGCGCGTTCGCGCCCATGCGCAAACGCCGTCTGCACCGTTGCGATGATCGACGGACCCGGCGTCAGGATCGCCAGCGACAGCGCCGAGACAAGCGCGATGACCTGCTCGATGCTCATCGTCGGGGCTCAGTCCTTTTTCGCGGTCGCGATATCGGGCGCGTCGACGGCCTTCATGCCGACGATGTGGTAGCCCGAATCGACGTGATGCGTCTCACCCGTCACGCCCGAGCCAAGGTCGGACAGCAGGTAAAGCGCCGATTTGCCGACATCCTCCTGGCTGACATTGCGGCGCAGGGGCGAGTTCAGCTCGTTCCATTTCAGGATATAGCGGAAATCGCCGATGCCGCTGGCGGCCAGCGTCTTGATCGGGCCGGCGCTGATCGCGTTGACGCGGATGCCGTCCTTGCCGAAATCCTCGGCCAGATAGCGCACTGAGGCCTCAAGCGCGGCCTTGGCGACGCCCATGACATTGTAATGCGGCATCACGCGCTCGGCCCCGTAATAGGTCAGCGTCAGCATCGAGCCGCCATTGGGCATCATCGCCGCCGCCCGCCGCGCCACCGCGGTGAAGGAATAGACGGAAATATCCATCGTCATCAGGAAGTTGTCGCGCGTCGTTTCGGCATAGCGACCGCGAAGCTGGTCCTTGTCCGAATAGCCGATGGCGTGAACGATGAAGTCGATGCTGTCCCAGCGCGTGGCGATGGTCTGGAACAACGCGTCGATCGAGGCCTCGTCCGCGACGTCGCATTCCGCCAGAAAGTCCGACCCGATCTGCGCCGCCAGCGGCTCGACCCGCTTCTTCAGCGCATCGCCCTGATATGAGAACGCAAGCTCCGCGCCCTGATCGGCCAGCGCCTTGGCAATGCCCCAGGCGATGGACTTGTCGTTCGCCAGCCCCATGATAAGGCCGCGCCGGCCCTTCATCAGCCCCATACCGTCCTGACTTGACATGCCGCTGCCCCTTGCGCTTCTTCGGTTTTCAGCAGGATTAGGACAACTGCAAGGGGGCATCAAGTGTCGGTAATCGCATGGCCGTGACGGATCGCAGCGGAATCTTCGCCGGGGACGACCCTTTTGCCATCGCCCGCGACTGGCTGGCCGAGGCCGCGCGCAGCGAGCCCAACGACCCGAACGCCATCGCGCTGGCGACTGTCGATGCCGCCGGCCTGCCCGATGTGCGCATGGTGCTGCTGAAGGAAATCGAAGGCGCCGGCACCGATGGCGCCTTCGTCTTTTATACGAATTACGACAGCGCCAAGGGCACCGAGATCGAGGCGACCGGCGTCGCCGCCTTCGTCATGCACTGGAAGTCGCTGCGCCGGCAGATTCGCGTCCGCGGGCTGGTCAGCCGGGTCGAGGACGCGCAGGCCGACGCCTATTACCGCTCGCGTCCCTTGCAATCGCGTATCGGGGCATGGGCCTCGCGGCAAAGCCAGCCGCTGGAAAGCCGGACCTGGCTGATGGCCGAGGTTGCGCGGCAGGGAATCAGCTTGGGGTTGAATCCGCCCCGGCCGCCCCATTGGGGAGGCTATCGTATCGACCCGATCGAGATCGAATTCTGGGCAGATGGCGCCTTCCGGTTGCATGATCGTTTCCGCTGGCGGCGCGAGGGCTATCTGCCTGAAACAACGGCAAATCCGCAAAAAGCCACAAAACTGACGAAAAGATTATGGGTCGTGACGCGTCTTAGCCCTTGATGCGCGTGTTATATTTATCCATGGTATGGAAAACCTGACCCCTTCGATGGCTGCCCTGTTTACTTGGGATGGCGGATCGCGGGGGTCCGGTTTGTTTCTGGCCTCAGACAGGACGACGGAAAGAAATGCAAGAGGACGACGAGCAACAGCGCAAGGTCGCGGGCGTCGTGAAATGGTTCGATGGTAGCAACGGCTTCGGTTTCCTGACCGATCCCGATGGCGGTGCAGACATACTCCTGCACGCTAACGTGCTGCGCAATTTCGGTCAAAGTTCGGTTGCCGAAGGCTCGCACGTGTCTGCCATGGTACAACGGACGCCGCGAGGGATGCAGGCGGTCGAGGTTCTCTCGATCGAGCCGCCGGCGACTGAGCCGATGCCGGCAATTGCCGACTTGTGCACGGCAACGCCCGAAGAGGTGGCATTGTTGCCCCTGCTTCCGGCGCGCGTCAAATGGTTCGACAAGGCCAAAGGTTTCGGCTTTGCCAATGTTTTCGCCCAAAAGGCGGATGTGTTTTTACATATCGAGGTCCTGCGGCATTCGGGCTTTTCCGACCTTGCCGTGGGCGAGGCCATCGCCTTGCGCATCGTGGATGGACGCAGGGGCATGATGGCCGCACAGGTGCTGTCCTGGGAAAGGGCGGCGGCTGACACACGCATGGTCTTACCGGGGGGGGCAGCCGCGCTCGCTAAACTGCGGCTGGTCGCGGGCGCGGTATGATCTGCCGGACTACGGCGCCCCTGGTGGCGCTGGGATTAGTCCTTGTCGCAAGCTCCCAGGCTTTGGGGGCCGAATGTAGCGCTGACCGTGCCACCTTTTCCGGGCGCGGTCGATTGGTCGAGGTTGCGGTCGAGATCGCCGACAACCCGGCCGAGCGCGCGCGCGGGCTGATGTTCCGTCAGGAACTTCCGCAAGGGCGGGGGATGCTGTTCGTCTATGAACAGCCGCAGCGGGTTGCGTTCTGGATGCGCAACACGCTGATTCCGCTGGATATGATCTTCATCGATGCGCGGGGCGAGGTGCGGCATGTCCATGCCAATGCCCGGCCTCTGGACGAAACCGCCATTCCCGGCGCCATCGCCGGCGATGCCTCGCCCGAGCGGCTGATGGTGCTTGAGGTGCCGGGCGGTGACGCGGCGCGGCTGGGCATCACCCCCGGCATGATCCTGTCGCATCCGCTTTTGCCGCAGAAGGACGCGCTGGCGCCCTGCGGCTGACGTCAATTCGGCGGCGGTTTTGCCGGGCGCGGCAGTTTTCGCTTTTCCCTCGCGCACCGACCCGCTAGACAGCCCGAGGTTCGGGGCGTAGCGCAGCCTGGTAGCGCGACGGTTTTGGGTACCGTAGGCCGGAGGTTCGAATCCTCTCGCCCCGACCAGTTTTCAGCCTTCACGAAGCTACTGCTGACCCCGCGAATCGGGTCGTGGCGACGCGCCATCGGGGCGACAGGTGATTCGCCGCAAAGCAGCGAAATTGCTGCGTCAGCGCGGCAGAAACGCCCAAGGCGCGCAGATGCCGATTTCGCGTTAAAGTAGATTAAGTCGGAGGCCGCAAAGCGGCGCTGCGGCGCCCCGATGGCGGCCTTTTTGGCGCTGCGACGACCGGTCAGCCGGCACCGTCATAGCCCACTGCGCGCTCGATCCGCAGGGCGGCGTCACGCACGGCCTGCGCCAGTTCGTCGGCGCGCAGTTCCGCCTGACGCTCGGCCAGCACGATGGAAATGGTTGCGGCACAGGCGCCCCGTTCGTCGCGCACGGGCGCGGCGATGCAGGCCACCGCGAATTCCGACTGCCCGACCTGGATCGCCAGCCGGTCCACGAAGTCGTGGTGCGACTGCGCGGCCAGTTTCACGGGGTCGGTTTCGGCGGTGCCGGTGGCCGACGGACGCGCAGCCTCGGCAAAGGTGGCCAGCCGCTCGGCATCGCTCAGATGCCCCAGCAGCAGCCGCCCCGAGGCGGTCCAGTTCAGCGGCACCCGCGTCCCTACGTCCGAGGTGATGCGGAAATGGCCTTGCCCCTCGACCATGGCGATGACGGCCATCATCAGCCCGTCGCGGGCGCAAAGCTGCACGGTCTCGCCCGTCGCCTCGGCCAGGCGGCGCATCTCGCGCCGGGCCTCGGCATAGACGTCGATCGAGGCGCGATAGCTGAGCCCGTAGCGCATCAGCCGCGGGCCAAGCCAGATGGTGCCTTCCTCGCGCCGGGTCAGCATGTCGCGCCCGACCAGTTCATCGACCAGCCGATAGACGGTCGAGACCGGCGCGCCGGTTTCCTTGCTGAGCTCATAGGCTGTCATCGGGCGGTTCTGCTCGGTCAGCACGTCGAGGATCTGCAAGCTGCGGTCGATGCCGCTGGTGCGGCTGCGGGTCATGGCATCCATGGGCGCTCCTCTGCTCACTTCCATAAGTATGGAAGTATGCAGGGTTGAGCAAGCTTATTATCGCATGTTCAACCAGTTGAGATAGGCGTTCACGCCACCGTTACGCGGACCGTCGACATCGCCGGGCGCCGACGGGATGCTGGCGGCGTCGCGCAGGACCTCGGACAGGGTCTGGCCGACGATCTCGGCCTGATCGGGGGCGAGGTTGCAGGGATCAAGCTGGAAATAGTTCAGCTCGACCTCGTGATCGCGCACGATGATGGCGGGATCGAGGCTGCCAAGGTAGCGGGCGATGGCTGCGGCGGTGGTGCCGGCCAGCGCCGGGTCCACCTCGACCTGAAGGCGGTCCAGCGGGTTGGCGGTCGGGTCGGGGACGATGCGCGCGGTGATGCCGTGGATGCCGGCCAGCCGGTCCTGCCACAGCTTCAGCGCGGCGCGTTCCTCGGCGCGGATGCCGGCGTGGTCGCGTGCCATCCAGCGCTCCATCGCGCGGATGGCGCCGGCAATGCTTTCCTTGCCGATCTTCATGCCGCGGCCGATGCCGATATTTTGCAGATAGGCCGCGCGCACCAGATCGCGGCGCCCGGCGATGATGCCGCCGGTCGGGCCGCCAAGGAACTTGTGCGCCGAATAGATCGCCAGATCGGCGCCCTGGGCGATGAAGCCGCGCAGGTCGTATTCCGAGGCCGCATCCACGATCACCGGCACCCCCGCGGCGTGGCAGATCTCGACGAAGCGCGCAAAGGGGATCTGGCCGTAATGCACGACATGATGCGAGACGACGTAAAGCGCCGCCGCCGTATCCGGCCCCAGCGCGCCGCGAAGCTGGTGGTCCATGGCCAGCGTGGACTGGCCGATCTGGCGCACGGTTCCACCTGCCAGCTCGATCGCGGTGGATACGGGGGCGCCATAGCCGCAAAGATGCCCGGTCTGCACCACGACTTCGGATTTCGGGCCGGGATTGCGGGGCAGGGCCTCGGCGCGGGCGGGGTCAAGGCCGCTGATGCAGCCCGCCACGCAAAGCGAGATGCCGGCGCTGGCGGATGCGGTCATGCAGCCGGCCTCGGCCCCGGTCAGCGCGGCGATGGTGGCGCTGGCGCGGGCCTGCAATTCGTGCATGCGCATGAAATGGCCCATGGCGGCGGCGGTGGCGGCGGCGACCTCGGGGTGGGCACGGCTGGCACCCAGCCCGGTCATGGTCCCCGAGACGTTGATGACGCGGCTCAGCCCGTTCTGGCGGTGCCAGCGCCAGTCCTCGTTCTCACCGAAATGCGAATCGTTGCGGTCGTTCATGGTCCTGTCCTTTGCGATCGGCCCGTTCAGCGCCGGGCGGCAAGCTCGAATACGGCCTCGATTTCGACCGTGATGCGGTTGGGCAGCGATCCCACCCCGAACGAGGTGCGCGCGTGGACGCCTGCCTCGCCAAAGACCTGATGCATGACCTCCGAGGCGCCGTCGATGACATGCGGATGCGCCTCGAAATCGGGGTCGGCATTGACAAGGCCGGTCAGTTTCACCACCCCCCCGATGGCGTCGAGCGAGCCGAATTCGTCGCGCAGGACCGCAAGGATATTGATGGCGACAAGGCGGGCATGGGCGCGCGCCTCGTCGGCGCTGACCTCGGTGCCGACCTTGCCGCGCAGAAGCGTGCCGTCGGCCGTGACCGGCCCCTGACCCGAGACGTAAAGGCTGTCGCCATGGCGGCGCAGGTTGCGAAAGGCGCCGATGGGGCGGGGGGCGGCCTGCGGCAGGACGATCCCCAGCGCGGCAAGGCGGGCCTCATGGGTCATGGCGGGAATGTCTTGGGTCATGGTCATGTGGCGCTTTCGGATTTCAGGCAATAACTGACGTGATCGGGGCCGACGCCGACCGGCGCGGGCCGGATTTCGGCACAGGCCTGATCGGCCAGCCGGCAGCGGGTGCGAAAGACGCAGCCCGAGGGCGGGTTCAGCGGGCTGGGAATATCGTCGGACAGCACTTGCCGGTTGCGGATGGCGCGCGGGTCGGGCTGCGGGATCGCCGACAGCAGCGCTTGCGTATAGGGATGCGCGGCGCGGCCATAGACGGGGGCCGAGGGCCCCGCCTCGACGATGCGGCCCAGATACATGACGATGATCTGGTCGCAAAGATATTCGACCGCCGCCAGATCGTGGGCGATGAACAGCATGGTCAGGTTGCGCTTTTCGCGCAGGTCCAGAAGCAGGTTCAGGATCTGCGCCTGAATCGACACGTCCAGCGCCGAGACGCTTTCATCGGCGACGATGAATTCCGGGTCCAGCGCCAGTGCCCGCGCGATGCCGATGCGCTGGCGCTGGCCGCCGGAAAATTCATGCGGATAGCGGTTGATGGCGTCGGTGCGCAGGCCGACTTCCTCCAGCAGCGCGGCGACCTTGTCGCGGCGTTCGGCCTTGCTGCCGATCTGATGGGCGACCAGCCCTTCGGCGATGATCTGGCCGACCTTCAGCCGCGGGTTCAGCGAGGAAACCGGGTCCTGAAAGATGATCTGCATCCGCCGGCGCATGGCGCGCAGGCCCGCGTCATCCAGCGCGTTCACATCGGCGCCGCCGAAACGGGTCGAGCCGGACGTGGGCTCGATCAGGCGCAGCAGGGTGCGCCCCAGCGTGGTCTTGCCCGAGCCGCTTTCCCCCACCAGCCCGGTGATCGAGCCGCGCGGAATGTCGAAGCTGACATCGGATACCGCGTGGACCTGTCCGCGCGGGCTGTCGAAGGTCTTGGTCAGATTGCGGATTTCCAGCAGGGGCTGGCCGCTTTGGCCGGTGTCAAGCATGGGCGTCCTCGCGGATACGGGCATGGTTCCAGCAGGCCAGCCGGTGACGGGGGCGGACCTCCTCCAGCGCGACGGGGCGGGCGCAGATCTCGGTCGCGTAACCGCAGCGGGGCGCGAAGGCGCAGCCCGGCGGCATCGCCGCCAGCGAGGGCACCGCCCCGGGGATCGGCACCAGCCGCGCGCCGTCCCCCCGCCCGGGCTGCGGGATCGAGGCCAGCAGCCCGCGCGTATAGGGGTGGCTTGGGGCATCGAACAGGTCGTTGACGGGCGCGCTTTCGACGATGGCGCCGGCATACATCACCGCCACATCGTCGGCGATTTCGGCGACCACGCCCATGTCATGGGTGATGAACAGGATCGACATGCCCATTTCGGCCTGCAACCGCCGCATCAGGTCCAGAATCTGCGCCTGCACGGTCACGTCCAGCGCGGTGGTCGGTTCATCCGCGATCAGCAGGCGCGGCTTGCAGACCATGGCCAGCGCGATCATCACCCGCTGGCGCATTCCCCCCGACAGCTCATGCGGATATTGCGTCAGCCGGGTGGCGGCGGCGGGGATCTCGACCAGTTCCAGCATCTCGATCACGCGCTGGCGGCGCGCGGCGGCGTCCAGATCGGTGTGCAAAAGCAGCATCTCGCCGATCTGGTCGCCCACCGTGAACAGCGGGTTCAGCGAGGACATGGGTTCCTGAAAGATCATCGCGATCTGGGCCCCGCGCAGGCTGCGCCGGCGTGCCTCGTCCGCCGTCGCCAGATCGACAAGCCGGCCATCCGCGCAGCGAAAGCCGATCTGCCCGGCAAGGATGTGGCCGTTCTTCGGCAAAAGCCCCATGATCGCCAGCGACGACACCGACTTGCCCGAGCCGCTTTCGCCGACCAGCGCCAGCGTCTTGCCCGGCGCCAGCGTAAAGCTGACATCGCGCAGCGCCTCAAGCACGGCGCCGCGCTTGCCAAAGCCGACGCGCAGCCCTTGGACCGACAGAAGCTCGCCGCTCATTCCAGCCTCCGCGCGGCATCCTGCCAGCTTGCGCCGATGACGGTGCCGACCGGCTCAAGCATTCGGGTCAGCACCATGCTGTTGCCAAGGCTGTCGGCGACGGGCTGGTTGCAGTCCTCCAGCCGGAAGACGGTGAAATCCGCCTTGTCGCCGATGCCGGGCACGGTGGTCAGGCCCATCGTCTCACGCGGGTGCAGCGTGATGGCGTCGATGGTGTCGGCAAAGGGCAGGCCGGTCGCGATCAGCTTCGAGGCGGTCGTGGCCATGTCATAGACCGGACCGTGCAGGTTGCGCAGATGCAGGTCGGTCGAGATCGACCACGGCCGCAGCCCCTTTTCCATCGCCATCCGCGCCGTCGCAAAGCAGAAGGACGCGGCGCCGTGGCCGATATCCATGCGCACGCCCTCGCCCGCGATGCGCTGCGCCATGTCGAACAGCGCCTGCGTGTCGCGGATCGACCCCGCGCGCTTGCCGTTGAAGCAATGGGTGACGATGTCGCCGGGGGTCAGGATTTCAAAGACCTCGTCGATCAGCGGCGAGGGCTCGCCCACATGGACCATCAGCGGCAGGCCCGAGATTTCGGCCACGCGCTTGGCGATCTTGGCGGGGGTGATGCCCCAGCCGCCGACGATGACGCCCGAGGCGCGCACCTTGACGCCGCAGATCACGTCGCGGTTGGCGTCGATCACCGCCAGCGTGCGGTCCACGTCGATCGAGCGCATGTCGATCAGTTCCGACACGCGGTTGCAGCAGACCAGCCCGATCGAGCCGATATTGATGAAGGCGCGGATGGTTTCGGAATGCGGCTCGATGACATATTCGCGCAGGCCGTGGAAGTTGCCTTCGCCCGCCGATCCGGCATCGGCCATGGCGGTGACGCCGGTGGCACGACCGGCCTCGGACGCGCGCACGGAAATGTCGGTGCCGCCATGCCAGACATGGACATGCAGATCGCACCAGCCGGGCGACAGATAGGCGCCGCCGCAATCGATGACGCGGGCACCGGCCGGCGCCGAGGCGGTCACGCGGCCATCGTCGCCGACATGGATGGCGTCGCCTTGCGGCATCGAGACGGCACGGAAATTCGTAAGCGTAAGCGGCATGTCACATATCCTTGGCAAGGCGGGGGTCGAGCGCGTCGCGCAATCCGTCGCCGATGATTTGCAGCGACAGGACCGAGATCGAGATGGCCAGACCCGGAAAGACGATGAGCCAGGTCGCCTGATCGATGAACTGGCGGCCTTCGTTGATCATGGTGCCCCAGGTGGGGGTGGCGGGGTCGATGCCGACGCCCAGAAAGGACAGCCCCGCCTCGGCCAGCATGGCATAGGCGAAGATGAAGGTGGCCTGCACCGTGATGGGCGAGACGATGTTGCGCAGCACATGGTTCACGATCACATAGCGGGTCGATGAACCCAGCGCGCGCGACGCCTCGACAAAGGGCAGCTCGCGGATGACCAGCGTCGAGGCGCGGCTGATGCGGGCAAAGCGCGGCACATAGACGATGCTCAGCGCAAGGATCACGTTGACCATCGAGCCGCCAAGGATCGACACCAGCGCAATCGCCAGCAGGATGTCGGGAAACGCCATCATCGCGTCGATCAGCCGCGACAGCGGCGCGTCCAGCCGGCGAAAGAACCCGGCCAGCAGCCCGATGGCGATGCCGATCACCGTCGAAAGCGTCGCCACCCCGAAGCCGATGGTCAGCGAGGTGCGCCCCGCATAAAGCAGCCGCGACAGGACATCGCGCCCGTAGGCGTCGGCGCCCAGCAGATAGTCGCCGAAGGGCGGCGCCAGCCGCGCCCGCACCGACATCTTGGACGGGCTCATCGGCGCGACCCAGCCCGCAAGGATGCAAAGCCCGGCGATGACCAGAAACACGATCAGCGCGACGATGACCGAGCGGCGCGACAGCAAAAGCCGCAGAAAGCCCGGATCGCTGGCAACAGAGGATGAGGCGGCCATGGATCGCTCCTAGTATTTCACGCGCTTGTCGACGACGAGGTAAAGCAGGTCGACGGCAAGATTGACGAGAACGTAAAGCATGGCGACCACGATCAGCGTGCCCTGGATCACCGGGTAATCGCGGCGCAGCACGGCGTTGACGACAAGATTGCCCATGCCGGGGATGTTGAAGACGCGCTCGGTCACCACCGCGCCCGACACCAGCAGCGCGAAGGTCAGCCCCACGACCGTGATGATCGGAATGGCCGCGTTCTTCAGCGCGTGGCGCAGGATGACGCGCATCTCGGTCATGCCTTTCGAACGGGCGGTGCGGACGTAATCCTCGCCCAGCACGTCCAGCATCGAGGCGCGGGTAAAGCGCAGGATCAGCGCCGAGTTCACGATGCCCAGCACCAGCGAGGGCAGCAGAAGGTGCTGCATCCGCTCAAGAAAGCTGGCATCCGGCCCGCCATAGCCCGAGGCCGGGAACCAGCCCAGATCGGTCGCGAAATAGCGCTGCATCAGAAGCCCGGTCCAGAATGACGGCAGCGAGGCCGCCAGCATCGCCAGCGTGATCGAGGCCTGATCCAGAAACGACCCGCGCCGATAGGCGGCGTAAAGCCCGATGGGCGTCGCGATCACCACCGCGAAGATCAGCGAGAACAGCGCCAGGAACGCCGTCGGCTCGGCCCGGTCGGCCAGCACCTGCGTCACCGGCTGGTTGAAAAAGATCGAGGTGCCCAGATCGCCCCGCACGGCGTTGAACATGAAGGACAGGTATTGCACGACGATCGAGCTGTTCAGCCCCAGTTTCTCGCGCAGCGCCTCGGCATCGGCCGGGGTGGCGTCGGGGCCAAGCAGCAGCGCGGCGGGGTCGCCGGGCGCCAGCCGCACAATGACAAAGGCGATGGTCAGGACCAGCAGGACGACGATGACCATGCCGATCAGCCGCCGGACGATATAGCGCGCCAGCATGTTTCCCCCCAAAGGATTGGCAGCCCGTATTCGGTGCCGCGGGCATCGCGCCGGATGCCCGCGGCAATTCTTGGCGGCTTATTCGGTCCTGGCGTTCCAGAACGCCGGCCAGGGCGAGGGCGCGATGCCGGTCAGCCCCTTGCGCTGGCCCTGAAGCGCCGCGAAATTGCCGATCTTCAGGAAGCCCACGTCCTCATACAGGTCCTTCTGCACCTGACCGAACAGCTCCAGCCGCTTGGCGGCATCGGTTTCGGTGGTGAACTCGGTCAGAACCTTGTCCTTGGCGTCGTTCTTCCAGCCCAGCCGCGAGGTCGGGTTGTAAAGATCGGTCAGCGCCGGCTCCGGCAGGAACGGGGAATGCGAGATATAGACATCCCACAGCGCCGGGTCGTTGCGCTGTTGGCCCAGCGTCGCCCAGTCGACCACGTTCAGCTCGACCTTGAAGCCGGCGGCTTCCAGCGCCATCTTGGCGACCTCGGCCATCTTGAAATGGAACTCGTACTGGCGCGAGGTCAGGATGCGCAGCGGCTTGCCGTCGTAACCCGCCGCCTTCAGATATTCGGCGGCTTTCTCGGGGTCGTTCTGGTTGTAAAGCTCCAGCCCCTCGGTGCGGTGCCAGGGCCAGCCCTCGGGATACATGGCGCCGTCGCTTTTGAAGAACTTGTCGTCGCCGAAGGCCGCGAACATCATGTCGTCCATCGGCAGCGCGGCTTGCAGCGCCTTGCGGATATTGAGGTCGGTCAGCAGGCCCTGCTTGTGGTTGATCGCCCAGACCGGCCAGCCGAAATCGGCCAGCAGCACCGGCTCGGCCTTGTCGCTGGTGGCGACGCGGTCATAGGCCTCGACCGGCAGCGCATCGGCAAAGTCGAACTGCCCCGAGACCAGCCCCTCGACCCGCGTATTCGGGTCCGGCACCGGCACGAAGCGGATTTCGTCCACGGTCTGCGACCGCGCGCCGGCGGCGCCGTCCGCAGGCTCGGTCCGGGGCACATAGGCGTCGAATTTCTGCAGGCGGATATACTGGTCGGGCACATGTTCGGCCAGCTTGTAGGGGCCGGTGCCGACCGGCGACTTGATATCCTCTTGCCCAAGGATTTCCTGCGGATAGATCGCGGCGGCCGAGTTGTTGAAGGCCAGCAGCGACATCAGCGGCGCATAGGGTTCCTTCAGCGCGATGACCACGGTCTGCGCGTCGGGGGCGCTGATCGCCTCGATCCGCTCGGCGATGCTTTTGCCGCGCGTCGCCACCTGCGTCCAGCGCTTGAGCGAATCGACCACGTCGGCGCTGTCCATGGCGGAGCCGTCATGGAAGGTGATGCCCGGCCGCAGCTTGATCGTATAGGTTTTGCCGTCGGCGCTGATCTCGGGCAGGGATGCGGCCAGCAGCGGCTGGATCGCCCATTTGCCGTCAAAGGTGAACAGCGTCTCGACGATATGCTGGGTGACGATGCCCACCACGTCCTGCGTCGACATCATCGGATCCATCGATTGCGGCTCGCCGATGATGGCGACCTCGATATTGCCGGCGGCGAAGGCGGGCCCGGCAAGCAGCGCGGCGGCCAGAGCACCTTTGAGTGCCTTCATGATTTCCCTCCCTAATAATGGAATAACATCCCATATAAGGAACCATGCCGCAGATCACGCCGCCCGTCAAGCATCTCGTCAAGCATCTCGTCAGGCATCCTGGCGCGCGCCGGCTTGCCCTTGGCGGCGGGGCGGCTAAGCTTGGCGGGGCCGCGTCATCAGTCCGGTGTGTCATGAGTAACCTTGCCTACAAGATCGATATCCTTGTCATCGGCGGCGGGCAGGCGGGGCTGTCCTCGGCCTATCATCTGCAAAGACTGGGGCTGAAGGGCGGCAAGGGCTATCTGGTGCTGGACAAGTCGCCCCAGCCCGGCGGGGCGTGGCAGTTCCGCTGGCCCTCGCTGACCATGCGGACGGTCAACCGCCTGCACGACCTGCCCGGCATGGGCTTTGCCGAGGTGCTGGACCCCGACCAGACCGAGGTGCGCGCCGCCGAGGCCGTTCCCGCCTATTTCCGCGCCTATGAGGACCGCTTTCACCTGCCGGTCTATCGCCCCGTCACCGTGCGCATGGCCTGCGACCGCGGCGACCGGCTGCGGGTCGAGACCGATCACGAGACATTCTCGGCGCGCGGCATCATCAATTGCACCGGCACATGGGACGCGCCGCAGATCCCCTATTATCCGGGGCGCGAGCTGTTCGAGGGCCGGCAGATGCATACCCGCGACTATCGCACGGCCGACGAATTTGCCGGGCAGCGGGTGGCGATCGTCGGCGCCGGCATCTCGGCCTTGCAGATGCTGGACGAAATCTCGCGCGTGGCGACGACCCTATGGGTGACGCGGCGCCCGCCGCAATTCCACGAGGGCGCCTTCACCCCCGAGGACGGCCGCGCCGCCGTTGCCCGCGTCGAGGAGCGCGTGCGGCAGGGGCTGATCCCCGGCTCGGTCGTGTCGGTCACCGGCATCCCGATGACGCCGGCGATCCGCGCCATGCAGGATCGCGGCGTCCTGAACCGCCGCCCGATGTTTTCCGAAATCACCCCCACCGGCCTGCGCTGGCCCGACGGCCACGAAGAACGCATCGACGTGATCCTGTGGGCGACCGGTTTTCGCAGCGCGCTGGACCACCTTGCCCCCCTGCAACTGCGCGAGGAAAACGGCGGCATCCTGATGGAAGGGCGGCTGGCGACGCAGGTGGCGCGCGATCCGCGCGTGCATCTGGTCGGCTATGGCCCCTCGGCCTCGACCATCGGGGCGAACCGCGCCGGGGCGGCGGCGGCGCGCGAACTGGTTGATTACCTCAGGCTTGAAACCGGCACTGGATAGGACAGCACATGGCCCTGCAAGATGACGTCATCGACAACCCCGACGAGAACCGCTTTGAACTGCCCCTTGAGGGCGAGGACATCGCCGCCGCCTATTACATCATCGACGAGAACGGCAATGTCGTTCTGACCCATACCGAGGTGCCCTATGCCTATAGCGGGCAGGGCATCGGCACGGCGCTGGCGACCGGCGTCTTCAACCTGATCCGCGCCTCGGGGCGCAAGGCGGTGCTGAAATGCAGCTTCATGGTGCGCTTTTACGCCACCCACCGCCAGTATGACGACATCGCGGCGGGCTAGGGCGCGGCGGGCCAGGCCGCGCCGGACAGTCAGGCGGTGGCGTCGAAGCGCGCCTGCGCCTCGGCGATGCGGGCCTCGTTGGCGATGGCCCATTGCCCCAGCGCCTCGACCGGGCCGCGCAGCGACCGGCCAAGCTCGGTCAGCGCATATTCGACGCGCGACGGCGTGGTCGGAAAGACCTCGCGCGTGATCAGCCCGTCGCGCTCCATGCTGCGCAGGGTCAGCGTCAGCATCCGCTGCGAAATGCCGGTGATCGCGCGTTTCAGGTCGTTGAAGCGGCGCGGACCCGGGCAAAGCGCCATCACGATCAGCACCGACCACTTGTCGCCGATCCGGCTAAGGATCAGCCGCACCGGCGCGCAGGCATCCAGCATCGCCGGGCGGTCCTCGGGGGGGAGGGGGGAAGGTATCATCGATGTGCCTTCTTGTCTGCGGAAATCCAGTATCAATATAGGTGCAGGTTACGAATTTATACCGGCAGGCGCGACGAAAAATTTCCGCCGCCGATGACAGGAGAGAACGATGGAACTGGGTGTCTACAGCTTTGGCGACGTGCAGCGCGATCCCGCGACCGGCGGTCTTGGCAGCACCGCGCAGGCGCAGCGCAACCTGCTTGAAGCGATCCGCCTGGCCGATGAGGTCGGGCTGGACTATTTCGGCATCGGCGAACACCACACGCATGAAATGCCCGCCTCCGCCGCGACGGTCGTGCTGGGGGCTGCGGCTTCGGTGACGAAGAACATCATCCTTGGCAGCGCGGTCACGGTGCTTTCGACCGACGATCCGGTGCGGGTCTACCAGCAATTCGCCACGCTCGACGCGCTGTCGAATGGTCGGGCCGAGATCACGGCCGGGCGCGGTTCCTCGACCGAAAGCTTTCCGCTGTTTGGCCACAGCCTGAACGACTATGACGAGCTTTACGCCGAAAAGCTGGACCTGCTGATGCAGATCAACGACGCTGATCGGATCACCTGGCAGGGCAGGTTCCGCCCCGCGCTTGACGATGCGCTGGTGGTGCCGCGCCCCGACAAGGGCAAGCTGCCGATCTGGCTGGCGACGGGCGGCAACCCGAACTCGACCGTGCGGGCGGCGATTGCCGGGTTGCCGGTCAGCTATGCCATCATCGGCGGCGACGCCGAGCGCTTTGCGCCGCTGGCCGAGCTTTACCGCCGCGCGGTCGAGCAGGTGAAGGTGCCGGGCGCCGATGTGCGCATCTCGGTCGCCAGCCCCGGCTTTGTCGGCGATGACGCGCAGGCCGCCAAGGACCTGTGGTGGACCCATTACCACGAGGCCTTCCGCGCGCTGGGCGAGATCCGCGGCTTTCCGGCGCCGCAGCGCGCCGCCTACGACCGCGAGGCCAATGGCGCGGGCGCGCTTTTCGTCGGCAGCCCCGACGAGATCGCGGACCGCATCCTGGCGCTGCATGGCGCCATGGGGCATGACCGGCATTTCTTCCAGATGGACCTGGGGCAATTGCCGCAAAAAGAGTTTTTGAAGTCCATCGAACTGTTGGGCACGAAAGTGAAACCGCTGGTCGACGCCGCGCTGGCCGGGAAGGCCGGAACTCCGGGCGCGACCGAGTGACGGAGGCAAGGATGACGGAACCGAAAGTGATCGGCATTCTGGGCGCGGGCCGCGTCGGCACGGCGATTGCGCGCCGCGCGGTGGCGGCGGGATACGAGGTGCGCGTGGCCTCGTCCCGCGCGCCGGCCGATATCGCGCTGGTGCTGCAATTCGTGGCGCCCGGCGCGGTTGCGGCCAGCGCTGCCGAGGTCGTGGCGCAAAGCGATATCGTCGTGCTGGCGCTGCCCTTGTCGAAATATCGCAGCCTTGACCCCTTGGCGCTGGCGGGCAAGATCGTTGTCGATGCCATGAACTACTGGGCGCCGACCGATGGCACCTTGCCCGAGTTCGAGGGCGCGCCCTCAAGCAGTGAGGTGGTCGCCGATTTCCTGCCCGGTACGCGGCTGGTTCGCAGCTTCAACCACATGGGCTATCACGAGATCGATGGCGAGGCGCGTCCTGCGGGCGATCCCGCGCGCCGGGCGATGGCGCTGGCCGGCGACGACGCGCAGGCGCGGGCGGTGGTGGCGCGGCTGATCGACCGGCTGGGCTTTGACCCGGTCGATGCCGGCGATCTTGGCGCCGCGCGCGGCTTTGCCATCGGCACCCCGGTCTTTGGCGCCGGGTTGCAGCAAGACGACATGCAGGCGGCGCTGTCGGCGCCGCTTGCCGCCTGAACGGAACGAGGGAAAGGACAAGCCATGGCGAACCCCATCACAATCGATATCTGGTCCGATATCGCCTGCCCGTGGTGCTATATCGGCAAGCGGCGGCTGGAAACGGCGCTGTCGCGCCTGGCCACCGGCGCCGACGCGCCCAAGGTGGCGCTGCGTTATCACAGCTATGAGCTGGACCCCTCGGCACCCGTCGATTACCCCGGCGATCACGCGACATATCTGGCGCAGCATCTGGGCGTCTCGGACCGGCAGGTGCAGCAAATGGACCGCCAGATCACCGATCTCGCCGCGCGCGAGGGGCTGGATTATCACCTTGACGACATCAAGGTGACCAATACCGCCAAGGCGCATGAGCTGATCCATTTCGCCGAAACGCAGGGCAAGGGCGCGCTGATGAAGGAACGCCTGCTGAAGGCCTATTTCACCGAAGGCCGCCACCTTGGCCGCGCCGCCGATCTGGCCGACATGGCGGCGGAAATCGGGCTGGACCGCGCCGCCGCGCTGGCCGCGCTTGAGACCGGCGAATTCGCCGCTGCCGTCGCCGCCGACAAGGCGCAGGCTGCGGCCTATGGCATCCGCGGCGTGCCTTTCTTTGTTATCGACGGCAAATACGGCCTGTCGGGCGCGCAGGAGGCTGAGCAGTTCGTTCAGGCGCTGGCGCAGGTGCAATCCGAACGGAGGACCGGCGCATGAGCGGCCTCATCCCCCTTGGCACGGATGCCGCCGCCTGCGAGGGCGGCGTCTGCGCGCTGCCCGAACCCGCGCCGAAGCTGACGCTGATCAGCTTTCCGACCTGCCCCTATGTCCAGCGCGCGGTGATCGCGCTGAAGGAACGCGGGGTGGATTTCCAGACCGTCTATATCGACCTTGCCGACAAGCCCGACTGGTTCCTTGCCATCTCGCCCCTTGGCAAGGTGCCGCTGCTGAAGATCGAGCGTGACGGCGCCGACCCGGTGATCCTGTTTGAAAGCACCGTGATCCTGCAATATCTCGACGAGACGCTGCCCGGCCCGCGCCTGTTCCCCGAGGGCGCGCTGCCGCGTGCCCGCCAGCGGTCGTGGATCGAATATGCGGGGGCCGTTCTTGGCGATCTGTTCCGGCTGGGGCAGGCGCAGGACCGGGCCGCCCTTGACGAGGCGCGGGCCGCGCTTGCCGCGCGCCTCGCGCCGCTTGAGGCCGAGGTCGCCGGGCCGTTCTTTGCCGGTCAGGGCTTTTCGGCGGTGGACGTGGTCTATGCCCCGGTCTTTCGTCAGATCGACGCGCTAGAGGCGGTGCAGCCGCTGGGTCTGCTGACCGGCCTGCCGCGCCTTGACGCGTGGCGGCAGGCGCTGGCGGCGCGCGCCAGCGTGCAGGATGCCGTGCCGGCCGACTTCACCGCCCGTTATCTTGAACGGCTGCGCAAGGCCGGCTCGGTCCTGGTCACGGCGGGCTGAGCGCGGCGGCATCCGGCGGCAGGCGCTGCAACTCGATCCGGGTCGCCTCGCCGAAATGCAGGCTGTTCGTGGCGATGCGGCTGCGGCGCGAGGTGCCTTCGGGTTCGCCCGTGTTCGGGTTGATGTCGAATTTCGGGAAGTTCGAGGATGAGATATCCAGCCGGATCCGGTGTCCCTTGGCAAACAGGTTCGCGGTGGCAAAGGGCGTGATGGTGATCTCGAACGCGCCCTCGTCGGGGGCGACCAATGCGGGCTGGTCGTAGCCCCGACGATAGCGGACGCGGAAGATGCCGTCGGTGATCAGCAGCGCATAGCCGCGCGGATAATCGGCCGAGGGCGGATAGACGTCGACCAGCTTGGCGGTGAAATCGGTATCCGGCGCGTCGGTCGAGACCTTCAGCCGCACGGTGACGGGGCCGGCGATGGCCATGTCTTCGGCCAGCGGCGCGGTCTGGAATGACAGCACGTCGCGGCGCGCGTTCAGGGGCATCCCGGGGTTTTTGCACCCGAAGAAGCCGGGCGCCTCGACCTGATCGAAGCCGCCGCCGGTAAAGATCGGCTCGCCCGAGGTCAGCGCCCCGCCGATGGTCGGCACCGGGTCGCGCGGGTCGTAGTCATAGCTGAGCGCGCTGCCCGCGTCCGCGCCGCCTTCGGGCGCGGTATCGGTCAGGCTCATGTCGGGGCTGGGGTAAAGGACCAGCGGCACCGCCTCGGGCAGGGGCCAGTTGGTGGCGGCGATCCAGCGCCCGCCATGGTCCAGATGGCCCTGCGCGGTTTTCGCACCCGAGCCGCCGCCCATCAGGAAAAGCCGCACTTTGGGTGTCGCGATCGCTGGTTCGTCCTTCAGCCAGCGGGCAAGGAACTTCAGCCGCCATGCCAGCCAATCGGTATCCAGTTGCCCGTCGAATGTGGCGGCGGGGCCGAAATCGACATCGCCGAACACGCGCGAGGAGCGGTTGCCATGCGTCCACGGCCCCATGATCAGCGTCAGCGGGCGCTGCGCATCGCCGTTCAGGCCGGTGAAATTCTCGGTCGTCGTCTGCACATAGGCGTCATACCAGCTTGACATGAAGGCGATAGGTACGCGCGGGAATGTCGCGTAATAGCCCGCCGCCCAGATGCCGGGGCGCTTCCAGAAATCGTCGAAGGTGCCATGCTGCCACTGGTCCAGCAGATAGGCCTCGAAATCGGGGTCCCAATGCACGGGCGAGCGGCCCTTGGTCCAGGGTGTCTGGCGCATCCAGCCATGCAGGTCCTCGGCGGCAATGGCGCGCAGAAATTCGGGGTGGCGCTGAAGGAAGGGGCTTTCCTGCGCACGGTTCCAGGCCCATGTCGCCTGCTTCATCTCGAAGGCGCCGCCCTGCCGGATGCCGCAGGTGAAGGCGTTGGAAAAGCCGCCTGAATCGACGATCATGCAGGCAAGGCCGGGCGGGTTCAGGCAGGCCATCGCCATCTGCACATGCGCGTCATAGCTGAGGCCCATGGTGCCGATGCGGCCGTTGCAGAAGGGCTGGCCGTCGATCCAGACCATGCTGTCAAAGCCGTCCTCGGCCTCGTTCACATATTTGGTGAACTGCCCTTCGGAACCGTATCGCCCCCGGCAGTCCTGCCAGATGACGACATAGCCCTGACGGACCAGCAGCATTGCCAGCCCGGGCCGGGTCATCGGGTCCGGGCGCGCGACCGAAAGCTCGGTCCGGGGCGTGCCCGCCTTGTCGTAGGGCGTGCGTTCGAAGATGACGGGGAAGGCCGCGTCGATGGGCTGCCCGCCCCGTGCCGGACGGTAGATGTCGGTGGCAAGGTGGATGCCGTCGCGCATGGCGATCATGGTGTCGCGGTGCAGGACGACATCCTCGGCCAGCATCTCGGCCGGGCTCAGGGCGGGCAGGTCGGTCACTTCAGGCTCTCCACGTCCTGCGGCAGGGTGTATTCGTTCAGGCCACCCTTGACGGTCAGCCCGTCACGGGTGCCCCAATAGAGCTTCTGCCAGTAAAGCGGCACGACCGGAGTTTCGGCAAAGACCAGCGTCGTCGCCTCTTGCAGCATCTTCAGGCGGGTCGGTTCATCGAACTGTTCCTGCGCGGCTTCCAGCGCCTTGTCGAATTCCGGGTCCGAGAAGCGCACGCGGTTGAACGCGCCCTTGCCGGCCGCCTTGTCATAGGTGTGCAGAAGCGCTTGCAGGTTCGGCGCCGAATCCGGGGTCGAGGCGCCCAGCGAAAAGACGAAGGCGCCATAGCTGCCATCGGTCGCCGCCTTGGAATAGACGTTATACGGGAAAACCTCGATCCCGTTCACCTTCAGGCCGCCGCGGGTCAGCATCTGGCCAAGCGCCTGCGCAAGGTCCGCGTCCCCCGGGAAGCGGTCGTTCGACGAGGCGACGGTGACGCCGAACCCCTCGGGGTAGCCGGCCTCGGTCAGCAGCGCCTTGGCCTTGGCCGCGTCGGGCTGGTCGGGGCCAAGATCGGGGACATGGCCGCCAAGCGCCGGCGGCACCAGCTGGCCCGCCGCCACGCCCGCGCCGCCAAGGATGCGGTCGATGATCAGCTGGCGGTCGATCATCAGGGACAGCGCCTTGCGCACGCGCGCATCACGGAACGGGTTCGCGGCCAGGGGCTTGCCGGCAAGGTCGGTGACGCCGGGGGGCGCGGTTTCATCGCGCATCGACAGGCCCAGATAGATCAGCCGCGCCGATTCCGCCTCGTCGATGCGGAAACCTTTGGTGCTGCCAATCTTCGGCACGTCCGCCGCCGGCACGGTGTCGATCACATCGACCGCGCCCGACAGCAGCGCCGCGACGCGGGCCGCGTCATTGGCGATGAAGCGGATTTCCACGTCCTTGAATTCGGGCTTCTTGCCCCAATAGCCGTCATAGGCGGCGATGCGCAGCGTCTCGCCCGGGGTCCAGACGACGAACTTGTAGGGCCCGGTGCCGATGGCCGCGCCGCCATTGGCGAAATCCTCGCTGGATTTGCCTTCAACGGCGGCCTGCTTGACGATGAAGACCCGGCCGATATCCTCCATCAGCGTCGGCGCGGGGGATTTCGTGGTGATCTTCAGCACCCGGTCGCCGGTCTTTTCCAGCTTGTCCAGCGCCGCCACCTGATCGGTGAAGGGCGCGGGCGAATTCGGCACCTCATCGGCGCGGTTCAGCGAGAAAATCACGTCCTCGACCGTCAGGGGCGAGCCGTCGTGGAAGGTCACGCCGTCGCGCAGCGTGATTTCCCAGGTCAGCGGGTCGATGTTCTTCCAGCTTTCGGCAAGGCCGGGGCTGACCTGAAGGTTCTGGTCGAATTCGACCAGCTGCCCGAAGATCATGTTCGCGGTCATCTGGTTGTTGCCGGTGCGCGAGAATTGCGGATCGATCGAGGACTGCTCGGACGAGCGGCCGATCCGCAGATCCTGCGCAAGCGCGGGCAGCGCGCCCATCGCCAGCAGCGCCGTCAGCGCGACCGTGGCCAATCTGGTTTTCATTCTTCGGTTCCTCCCATGGAATTCGTGGATTGCGGGCGGCCTTGGCCACCGTTCAGAAGGCAGGCGACGCGGTGGCCGGGCGCGGCCTCGACCAGCGGCGGGCGGCCCTTGCTGCATGCGTCGAAGGCATAGGGGCAGCGCGGATGGAAATGGCAGCCCGCGGGCGGGTTCACTGGCGAGGGGATCTCGCCCTGGATGGTGGAAAACGCCCGGTGGCGGCGGTCTAGGCGCGGGATCTCGGCCAGAAGCGCCTGCGTATAGGGGTGGCGCGGATTGGCGAAGACCTGATCGGTGGGCGCGCTTTCGACGACGCGGCCCAGATACATGATCACCACCCGGTCGGCGATGTGGCGCACCACCGACAGATCGTGGCTGATGAACAGGATCGTCAGGTTCAGTTCCTGCCGCAACTGCATGAAAAGGTTGATGACCTGCGCCTGGATCGAGACATCCAGCGCGGCGATGCTTTCGTCGCAGACCAGGAAATCCGGGCTGACGGCAAGCGCGCGGGCAATGCCGATGCGCTGACGCTGGCCGCCGGAAAACTGGTGCGGATAGCGGTTCGCCATCGCCGGGTCCAGCCCGACGCGGGCCAGAAGGTCGGCAACCAGCTTCGGCATGTCTGACCGGCTGACAAGGCCGTGGACGACCGGCGCCTCGCCGATGATGTCGCGCACGCGCTTGCGCGGGTTCAGCGAGGACATCGGATCCTGAAAGATGATCTGCGTGGCCAGCCGCATCCGCCGAGCCTGATCGCCTTTCAGCGTCGCGATGTCGGTGCCTCGCTGGCTGACCACCCCTTCCGAGGGCGCCAGCATCCCGGCCACGATCCGGCCCAGCGTGGACTTGCCGCAGCCGCTTTCGCCGACCAGCCCGACGACCTCGCCCTGACGGATGGTCAGATCGACCCCGTCCAGCGCGTGAACGGCGGGCGGCGGTGCGGAAAGCCCCAGCCGGATCGCCAGCCGGTCGATGGCATCCGATTTGCGCTGGAAACGGCGCGAGACGTTTTCGACCTGAACGAAGGCGTCGCTCATTCGGCATCTCCCTGCGGGTTGAAGCAGCGCCACATGTGACCCGAGGGCGCGACGGTCTCGGCCGGCTCGGCCAGGCAGGCATCCGTGGCGTGGGCGCAGCGGGGCCGGAACGGGCAACCTTCGGGCCGGTTCAGGGGCGGCGGCGCCGCACCGGGGATCTGGCGCAAGGGCTTGCCCCGGTCGTTCGCCATGGGGGTCGAGCCGATCAGCCCGCGCGTATAGGGGTGGCGCGGGTTGTCCAGCACCTGATCGACGGTGCCGCGTTCGACGATGCGGCCGGCATACATGACCGCGACCGTATCGGCGAGCGCCGCGACCACGCCGAGGTCGTGGCTGATCCAGATCATCGCCAGCCCCATCTCGGCGGTCAGCTTCTGCATCTCGGCCAGGATCTGGCTTTGGATGGTCACGTCCAGCGCCGTCGTCGGTTCGTCCGCGATGATCAGGTCGGGTTCGTGCAGAAGCGCGATGGCAATCGCCACGCGCTGCCGCATCCCGCCGGAAAACTGGTGCGGATAGGCGTCGATGCGTTCTTCCGGGTTGGGGATGCCCACGCGGGCCAAGGCGGCCACCGACATGGCGCGGGCCTCGGCGCGGCTGACGCGCTTGTGGGCCTGCACGGTTTCGATCATCTGGGTGGCGATCTTCAGGACCGGGTTCAGGGTCATCATCGGATCCTGAAAGATCATCGCGATGCGGCTGCCGCGCAATTCGCGCAGCCGCTCGGGCGATGCCTCGCGCAGGTTCTCGCCCTGAAAATCGATCTGACCCTCGACCACGCGGCCGGGCGGGTCGACCAGACCCAGCAGCGAAAACCCGGTGATCGACTTGCCCGATCCGCTTTCGCCGACAAGGCCAAGGATCTGGCCGCGGTTCAGTTGCAGGTCGACCCCGTCGACCGCCTTGACGGTGCCCGACGCGGTCGGAAACCAGGTCTTCAGGCCTTGCACGTTCAGAAGATCACCGCTCATGTCGCCAGCCTCGGGTTCAGGATTTCACGCAGCCGGTCGCCGACGACGTTGATCGAAAAGACCAGCACCAGAAGCAGCAGGCCGGGGAAGACGCTCATCCAGTAGATGCCGGCCAGCAGGACCTGATACCCGTTCGAGATCAGAAGCCCCAGCGACGGCTGGGTGATCGGCAGCCCGATCCCCAGAAAGGACAGCGTGGCCTCTGCCGCGATGGAGCTTGCGACCTGAATGGTGCCGATGACGATCAGGGGCGGCAGGCAGTTCGGCAGGATATGCGAGGCGAGGATGCGCGGCGCCGACAGGCCAAGGCAGCGCGCGGCCTCGACATATTCCTTGCCGGTCTCGACAAGGGCGGCGGCGCGGACGGCGCGGGCGAAATAGGCCCATTGCACGAAGACCAGCGCAAGGATCACCTTCCACGTCCCCTGCCCGAAGATCACAAGGATCATCAGCGCGACAAGGATCGTCGGAAAGCCCAGCATCAGGTCGACAAAGCGCATGATGAAGGCATCGGTCCGGCCGCCGAAATAGGCGGCGATCAGGCCCAGCGACGTTCCCACCAGCAGCGCCAGCACGCCCGAGGTGACGCCGACCGCAAGGCTGGTGCGCAGCCCGTAAAGCATCGCCGACAGCATGTCGCGGCCCTGCGTGTCGGTGCCCAGCCAATAGGTCATGCCGTTCATGCTGGTGCTGCCCGGCGCCAGCCGCGAATCGAAGAAGTCGATCTGGCCGAGGTCATAGGGGTTCTGCGGCGCGATCCACGGCGCCAGCACCGCGCCAAGGATCAGAAGGACGCAGACCGTAAATGCGATCATCGCCTTGGGGCTGGCGCGCATGCCGCGCCAGATGCGGGCCAGTTGCCCGTCTGCTGTCAGCGCGCTCATGCCCGCCCCCTGATGCGCGGGTCCAGCGCCGAATAAAGCAGGTCGACCAGCAGGTTGATAATGATGAACATGGTGACGATGACCATGATGTAGGCGACGATGATCGGCCGGTCCAAGGCGTTGATCGAATCGATGATCAGCTTGCCGACGCCGGGCCATGCGAAGATCGTCTCGGTCACCACGGCGAAGGCGATGAGCGAGCCGAACTCGACCCCCAGCACGGTGACGATGGGGATGAGGATGTTCTTCAGCACATGGACCAGCAGGATGCGCCGTTCGGACAAGCCGCGGGCGCGGGCGAATTTGACGAAATCGAGCGGCATGGTTTCCTGAACGCCGGTCCGCGTCAGCCGGATCACCAGCGCGATCTGCGCAAGCGCAAGGTTCACCGCCGGCAGGATCAGGTGGCGGAAGCCGTCCCATGTGGCGAAACTGGTGCGGATGCCCAGCACCTCGCCCGTCTCGCCGCGCCCGGTCGAGGGCAGCCAGCCCAGCCAGACCGCGAAGATCATCACCAGCATCATGCCCTGCCAGAAGTTCGGCAGCGAAAAGCCAAGGATGGACCCGGTCATCACCGTCTCATCGACCAGCGTCCGGGGGCGCGTGCCGGCCCACAGGCCCAGCGGCAGGCCGATCAGCAAGGACAGGATCAGCGCGGTGAAGGTCAGCTCCAGCGTGGCCGGCAGCCGCTCGAAGATCACCTCCAGCGCCGGGCGGTTATAGACGAAGGACCGCCCGAAATCGCCGCTGAGCGCCGAGCCGAGGAAGGTCACGTATTGCACCGGCAGCGGCGCATCCAGGTTCAGGTCACGGGCGACCTGCGCGCGCTCGGCCGCGGTCGCGTCCGAGGGCAGCAGAATCTCCAGCGGGTCGCCGATGGCGTAGACGCCGGCGAAGACGATGACCGAGGTCAGCAGCAGCACGAAAACGGCCTGCAACAGCCGCCGGAACAGGAACACGGTCATGGCGCCCGCCGTTCCGCAGAATCAGTCCGCGATGAATGATGCATGATGGACCTCCCTTGCGTTTTCCTTTGCCGGGCGATTCGATCCTATGCAATAATATGACGTATCAGGGTATATCGATGCGAAAGGCGCATAGGGTTGGATCTGGAACTGCTGCGCACCTACAAGGCCATCGCCGAGACCGGCAGCACCATCGGCGCCGCCGCCCGGCTGGGCCTGTCGCAATCGGCCGTCAGCCGGCGGCTGGCGCAGCTTGAGGCGGAACTGGACCTGCCGCTATTTCTGCGCGACCGCGGCCGGCTGATCCCGACCCGCGAAAGCCGCAATATCGACGCGCAGATGCTGCTTTTGCTGGATCAGGGCGACCGGCTGGCCAGTCGCGCGGCCGAACTGCGATCAGGCAACGCGGCGTCGATCACGCTGCGGGTGGCGGTGCCGGTCAGTCTGGTGCAATCGCTGATCCCGCAGATCCTGGCCGAGTTCATGGCCGCCCATGACCGCGTGCAGGTCGAGATGCATTTCGGCGCCTATGACACGATCGAGCGGATGCTGGTCGACGAACGCGCCGAGATCGGCTTTCTGCGCATCCCCATCCAGCGCCCCGGCCTGACCAGCCAGCCGGTGATCGAGGCGCCGACCGTGGTCGTTATGCCGCAGGATCACCCGCTTGCCGAAAAGCCGGTGATCGCGTTGCGGGAACTTTCGGGGGTGCCGCTGATCCTGCTGGGCCGGATGCGGGCGCCCCGGCGCGAGATCGACGAAATGTTCTTCGACGTCGGCCTGCGCCCGAACGTCCGGCTGGAGGTCCATTCGGTGATGGCCGCCTGCGCCTTGGCGGCGCATGGGCTTGGCGTCACGCTGGTCAACGGGTTGATGGCCGAGGATTTCCGCCATCTGCCCATCGCCATCCGCCCCCTGCACGAGGAGATCACCCACCGCTTTGCCTTTGCCACCAGCGAGGCGATGCCGATATCCGCCGCTGCCGAGGCCTTCATCGCCATCGCCTCGCGCCACCTGCGGGGGGCGCTGCTGCGCGGCCGGGCAGGGGCCTAGCCAGCAGGGCTCCCGCCCGGCATTGGTGCATGGTGGCGGGTCAGTCCAGCCGCGCCTCGGTCTGCGGGTCGAAAAGGTGCAGCCGCGCCGGATCCAGCACCAGCACCACCGGCTGTCCCAATGCGGCCTGCGCATCGTCCCGCGTCTCGCGCAGGATCAGCGGGCCAAGATCGCTGGCGATGGTCAGGATCTGTTCGTGGCCGAGGTTCTCGATATGCTCGACCCGGCCGGGCAGGCCCGGCGTATCGGCACCCGCCAGCCGCAGATGCTCGGGGCGCTGGCCAAGCGCGACACGCGCCAGCCCTGCGGCGGCATCGGGCAGCGCCACGCGCTGACTGCCGAACATCACAGCGCCGCCTTCGACCGGCAGCGTCACCACGTTCATGCGCGGCGTGCCGATGAAGCGGGCAACGAACAGGTTCGCGGGCCGGTCATAGACCTCGTCCGGCGTGCCGTATTGCATCAGGTTCGACTTGTGCCCGCCCGCCAGCGGCGCCAGCACGGCGATGCGGTCGCCCATGGTCATCGCCTCGGTCTGGTCGTGGGTGACGTAAACCATCGAGGCGCCCTGATCGCGGTGAAAGCGCACGATCTCGGCGCGCATGGCGGTGCGGAATTCGGCATCGAGGTTCGACAGCGGCTCGTCGAACAGAAAGACGCCCGGCCGGCGCAGGATGGCGCGGGCCAGGGCCACGCGCTGACGCTGGCCGCCCGACAGCGCGCCGGGGCGCTTGTGCAGGTGATCCGACAGGCCGACGGTGCGGGCGGCCTCGGCCACCTTGGCGTCGATCTCGCCCCGCGCCTCGCCCCGGATCTTCAGCCCGAAGCCGAGGTTGCCGGCAACGGTCATGTTCGGAAACAGCGCATAGCTTTGAAAGACCATGGCGATGTCGCGTTCGGCCGGGTCGACGTCGTTGACGCGCCGCGCGCCGATCTTCAGATCGCCCGCGCTGACCCCGGCAAGCCCCGCGATCGAACGCAGGATCGTCGATTTGCCGCAGCCCGAGGGGCCGACCAGCACGACGAACTCGCCATCCTCGACGGTCAGGTTCAGGTCGCGCACCACCGGCGTCGCGCCGAAGCTGATGCCGACATTCTGGAATTCGACGGATGCCATTTCAGTTCTCCTGCCTGTTCAGTTTCATTTCACCGCCCCAAGGCTGAGACCGCCGACAATCTGGCGCTGCGCCAGCACGGCAAAGATCAGCATGGGCAGGATCGAGGTGATGGCGGCCGCCGACAACGCCCCCCAGTCGATCGAGGCGTAGCCGCGATAGGCGGCGACCGCCAAGGTCACCGTCTGCGCCTTGTCGAAGGTCAGGCCAAGCGCGATGGCCAGTTCGTTCCAGATGCGGATGGTGTTCAGGATCGCGGTGGCGCCGATCCCCGGCGCGGCCAGCGGCAGATAGACCCGGAACAGGATCTGCCAGCTTTTCGCGCCCTCCAGCCGGGCGGCTTCGTAAAGCGCGAAGGGCACATCGGCGAAGAAGGCCCGCATCATCCAGATCGTGAAGGGCAGCGTGAAGGTCTGATAGACCAGGGCCAGCCCGAAGACGTTGTCGTAAAGCCCGACCTGCTGGAACAGCCCGTAGATTGGGATGATGAACAGGAATTCCGGCAGCATGTAGGACAAAAGCAGCCACGCAAGGATGGTGGCGCGCCCCGGCACCCGGCGCTGGTTCAGCGCGAAGGCGGCGGGGATGCCGATGGCGAAGGCCAGCAGGTTCCCGAGAGCCGCCGCCCACAGGCTGTTCATGAAGCCGCGCACAAAGGCCGCGTCGCCCCAGACCTTGGCGTAATGGTCCCAGATCGGGGTGAAGATCACCTTGGGCGGCATGGCGAAGGCATCGGCCTGCGTCTTGACCGAGATGCCGGCGATCCACAGGATCGGCAGCACCGCCAGCACGCCCGCGACGATCAGGATGAGATAGGAAATCAGCGTCGCACGTCTTGCACGGGTCATTCGGCACCTTCCTCGCGCCGGTCAAGCGCGCCATAGGCCATGCAGATGGCAAAGATCAGGGCAGCGAAGACCACGACCGTCGCCGCCGCCTCGCCGAAGTTGGAAAACTTGAACGCGGTCTGATAGGCCAGCGTCTGCACCGCCTCGGTGCGGCGCAGGGGACCGCCGCCGGTCAGGCCGAAGACCAGATCGAACACCTTCAGCGTGTCGATCAGCCGGAACACCACCACGGTGACGATGACCGGCTTCAGCATCGGCAGCGTCAGGTGGCGAAACATCTGCCAGCCATTGGCGCCTTCCAGCCGGGCGGCCTCGAACGGCTCCTCAGGCAGGCTTTTCAGCGCGGCGGCAAGAATGATGAAGACGAAGCCCGTCTGCCACCAGGTTTCCACCATCACCAGGCTTGGCATCGCCATGTCGGGCGAGCCCAGCCAGTTCGGCTGCGGCAGGCCCAGCGTGCCCAGCACCATGTTGATGATGCCGAAAGTCGGGTCCAGAAGCACCTTCCAGACCAGTGCGACCGCGATCCCCGATACCATCAGCGGCAGGATCAGGAGGACGCGGAAAATCCCCGCGCCCTTCGTCACCCGGTTGGCGGCCAGTGCCAGGATCATCCCCAGCGCCAGTTCCACCGCGACCGCCGAGACCGCGAAGATCACGGTATTGGTCAATGCGATCAGGAAGGACCCCTTGAGCCACAGAAGCCTGTAGTTCTGCACGCCCGAGAAGGTGGCGTCCCCGCCCCATGTCCAATGGTTCAGCGACATCCAGACGACATATCCGATGGGATACAGCGTCATGGTGCCTAGGACGAGGACGGTCGGCAGGATATATGGCCACAGCCTGGGCTGCGCCGGTGCGATATTGCCGGACATGGCGGTCCCTCCTGATGGTGGCGCGTCAGCGCATGACGGCCGGGGCGACGGATTGCAGCGTGGCAACCGCCGAGGCCGGATCCTCGCCGCCATAGATGGCGTGGATGGCGTCGACGATGACCAGCACCACCTCGGACCAGCCTTCGCGGAAGACCATGGTCGGACGGGTGTGTTCCAGCTGCTTGCTGACCGCCTCGACATAGCCCGGCGCGAAGCCGGCCTTGTAGTCGGCATTGGCCCAGCTTGCGGTGCGGGTGGCGCCGCCGGTCTTCATGCCGAAGGTCGCGTCCATCTGCGGCGAGGTCGCCCACTGCATGAACAGCCACGCCGCGGTCTTCTTCTGCGAGTTTCCGGCCATGGACAGACCCCATGCCCAATGCCCGCTGACGCTGACATCACCCGAGGCGGGCGGCATCGGCGCATAGCCGACCTTGCCGGCAACGGCCGAATTGGCCTTGTCCTCGAACGAGGGGCCGAAGACGCTGGCATCGACGAAGAACGCGGCCTTGCCTTGGGCGAAATAGCGGCTGGCGTCCTCCCAGCCGAAGGACAGCGCGTTTTCCGGGCCGGCCTTCAGCAGACCGGCGTAATTCGCCAGACCCGTCGCGATGCGCGGATCGTCGAAGCGCGGCTTGTCCCAGGCATTGTCGAACCAGATGTTATAGGGCAGCGCGGCGGGGGCCTCGCCCCAGGCGTTCAGCACCACCGCGGTCATGGTATCGACCAGGCTGGCCGAGCGCTGCCCGCGCATGACCGACCCGAAAGCCTGCCCGCCGGCCGCATCGGTGACCGTCTGCGCCGAGGTCAGCAGTTCCGGCATGGTCGCCGGCACCTTGCCGCCCAGATACTTGTCGACCAACTCCTTGTTGTAGAACAGGATATAGGTCTCCATCGAGATCGGGATGGCGTATTGCTGCGCCGCCGGATCGCCGGGCGGGAAGCTTGCGCCCTCCAGCAGCGACGGCGAGAAGCCGGCATAGTCGTA
The DNA here is from genome assembly GCA_046348875.1 of Paracoccus sp. (in: a-proteobacteria). GTDB lineage: Bacteria > Pseudomonadota > Alphaproteobacteria > Rhodobacterales > Rhodobacteraceae > Paracoccus. Next base: position 4,305 of record JAXMDJ010000021.1, on the reverse strand, counting down.
ATCGGGACTGGTCAGGTTGGCGTCGCCCAGATAGGGCGTCAGCGGCGCGACCCCGCCCACCTTCCACTGTTCATAGATCGCCGCATCCATCAGCGACATGAACACATCCGCCACCGGCTGGGCCGAGCGGATCGCCAGATTCGCCCGGTCCAGATACAGGTCCTCGGCAAAGGCGGTGACCTTGACCTTGATGCCGGTCAGCTTCTCGAACTCGTCCAGATGCTCGCGCACGCCGACGGTCCAGGGATGTTCGCTGGCCAGCAGGGTGATTTCGGTGCCCTCGGCCTGCCGCCAGTCAAAGGCGGCGGCGGAATCGGTCAGCGCGACCGATGATGTCGCCAGTGCTGCGGCAAAAAGCAATGATTTCATGGTGATCTCCTCCTAGATCGTATTTTCTGCCAACTTCATCATGTCATACGGTTGACAGGTTGTTATGACATGTTAATGTGTGAATAACAGATCGAAGCGGCTGGCGCAATCTTCTTTCAGGTATAAACCGGGGAAATGGCAATCAGCACGAGAAGGCGAACCATGGCACTCAAGGTCAAGAAACCGCAGGCAATCAGGCGTGGCAGCACGGTCCCGGCCTATCATCAGCTGGCCGATATCCTGCGCCAGCGAATCGCCGATCTGCCCGCCGATCAGCGCACCAGTCCGCTGCCCTCGGAAGGGGATCTGGCGCGGCAATACAACCTGTCGCGGATCACCGTGCGGCAGGCGCTGAAGAACCTTGAGGCCAAGGGGCTGGTCTATTCCATGCAGGGCAAGGGCTCGTTCCCGACGGTGCCGCGTGTCCCCGGCATTTCCGGCTTTCACAGCTTCACCGCCGAGGTGACCCGCAACGGGCAGGAGCCGGGCGCGCGCCTGCTGGCCATGGACGAGGTGGGCGCGCTGCCCGGCGATGTCGTCGAAAAGCTGTCGGTTCCCGCCAATGAGGACGGCGCGCAGGCGCATCTGCGCCGCCTGCGCCTGATCGACGGCGCCCCCATCGCGGTCGAGGACGCGTGGCTGCCGCTGGATCTTTTCCCCGACCTCGATCTTGCCGATCTGGGCGAGGGCTCGCTTTACGCCCATCTGGCCGAGCGCTGGGGGCTGGAACCCGCCTGGACCGATGCCCTGATCGAGCCCGAGCGTGCCTCGGACGAGATCGCGAAGCTGCTGGAGATTCCGGCGGGCGATCCGGTCCTGATCGCGTGGCGCGTCACGCTGACGGCGGATGACAAGGTCTTTGAACGTGTCCGGTCGGTCTATCGCCCGGGCTTTGCGCTGCGCGTGGCGCGTTACCGGCTGAGCTGAGGGGAAAGATGGACAAGGGCGCGGCGATCGGTCTGGATATCGGCGGCGGCAGCACCAAGCTGGGGCTGGTCGCTGCGGACGGGGAACTGTTGAAGGCGGCCCGCGTCGTGCTGCCGGAGGGCGCGGATTTCGCGGCCATCGTGGCGCTTTATCGTCAGGCCATCGCCGCGCTTGCGCCGGGCGCCGTGGCGCTGCCCATCGGCATCGCCTATCCCGGCCATGTGGACCGGGCGCGCGGCGTCGGGCTGAACTCGAACGTGCCGGTGCTGGACGAACAGCCGCTGGTCGCGGCGCTGTCGGCGGCGGCGCTGCTCAACGATGCCGATGCCGCTGCCGTGGCCGAGGCGCAGCTTCACGACACGAACCGCATCCTGATGGTGACGCTGGGCACCGGCATCGGCGTGTCGATGGTGGTGGGGGGCAGGGCGCTGGAAACCGCCGGCGGCACGCTGGGCGACAGCGGGCACCTGAACCTTGACCCGTCGGGGCGGCATGTCTGCCGGCAGGGCTGCACCGGCTGCCTGGAATCGGTCGCCTCGGGCGAGGCACTGGCGCGGGACGCAAGCGTGATCGCCCAAAGCGGCGGCAGCGCGGCGCTGTCGGCGGTGCTGGCGGCCGAAGGCCGCGTCACCACCGCCGATGCCTGCCGCGCCGCACTGGCCGGCGATCCGGGCGCGCTGCGTCTGGTCACGGCGATGGCCGACTGGCTGGGCATGGCGGTGGCCAGCTGGCGCGCCAGCTTCCAGCCCGACCTGATCCTGTTCGGCGGCGGCCTATCCGTGCTGGGGCAGGAGTTCATCGACCTTATCCGCGACCGGGCCGATGCCCGCTCGCTTCCCTTCCTGAGGGCGAGCCGTCTGACGCTTGCCCGACTGGGCAATGACGCAGGCATGATCGGCGCGGGACTGGCCGCGCTGACGGCCAGAACCTGAAGGAAATTCGCATGTCTGACGCTTATCTTGCTGAAATCGCTGAGCAACCCGGCATTCTTGACCGTCTTGGCGCGGGCTTTGCCGCCCGCTGGGGCGCCGAGCTTGCCGACCTGCGCGCCCGGCTTGGGGCCGGGGCCTTCGACCGGGTGGTGATCACCGGCATGGGCGGCTCGCTTCACGGCGCGCATCCGGCGCATCTGGCGCTGTCGCGGGCGCTGACGATCCCCGTGCTACTGTGGGAATCGGGTGAGCTGACCCAGCAGGCCCCCGACATCATCACGCCCAAGACGCTGGTCATCGCGATCTCGCAATCCGGCGAAAGCGGCGAGTTGAAGCGCCTGACTGAACAGCCGAACCGTCCGGGCTTTGCGGTGACGATCACCAACGGCGCCGACAATACGCTGGCCAATTGGGGCAACCTCGCCATCGCGACCGAGGCCGGGGCCGAGCGTACCGCCTCGACCAAGACCTATACGGCCGGGCTGGCCGCGCTGCATCTGGCGGTTGCCCATCTGACCGGTGACGGCGCCACCGCCGGCGAGGAGGTGCGCGCCGTCGCCGCCACCGTCGCCGCGATGCTGCCCGAACTGGCTGCCATGGCCAATGCCGCCGCCGCCCATCTGGGCCACGACGCGCCCCTGACCGTGATCGGGCGCGGCGACAGCTTCGCCAGTGCCGCCATGGCCGCCCTGCTGGTCGAGGAAGCCGCGAAACTGCCCTGCGAAGGACTGACCGGCGGCCAGTTCCGCCACGGCCCGCTGGAACTGGTGCGCGCAGGCTTCCGCGCCGTGGTCTTTACCGGCGACGGCCCCGCCCGCCCGCTGACCGAGGCACTCGTCACCCGCATCGCCGAACTGGGCGGCCGCGTCGTCACCATCGGCACCGCACCGGCCGCCGCCTCGGACGCCGTCCTGCCCCTGGCGCTGCCGCAGGTGGCACCCGGCCTGCTGGCCCTGATCGAGATGCTGCCGATCCAGTATCTGGTCATCCCGCTGGCCATCGCGCGCGGTTTTGAACCGGCCGCCTTCCTCAACGCCCAGAAAATCACCACCGGAGAGTAGTGCCATGCCGATCCGCAGCTCGCTTCCCCAGGACGGGTTCGACTATGTCATCGTCGGCGCGGGCTCGGCGGGCTGCGTGCTGGCCGCGCGCCTGACCGAAGACCCCGGCACGAAGGTCTGCCTGATCGAGGCCGGCCCCCGCGACCGCAGCCTGTTCATCCACATGCCGGCGGCGCTGACCATGCCGATCGAAAGCAAGACCTGGAACTGGCAATACGTCACTGGTCCCGAGCCGCATCTGAACGGCCGCACCATCGGGCAGGCGCGCGGGCGCGGGCTTGGCGGCTCGTCCTCGATCAACGGCATGGTCTGGGTGCGCGGCCATCCGGGCGATTACGACGCCTGGGCGGCCGAGGGGCTGGAGGGCTGGTCCTTTGCCGACTGCCTGCCCTATTTCAAGAAGATGGAAAGCTATGACGGCGGCGCCGATCCCAACCGGGGCGGCGACGGCCCGCTGAAGATCACCCAGAGCCGCGCCGACCACCCCTTCTACGACGCCTTCCTGCGCGCGGGCGAGGCGTACGGCCTGAACGTCACCCCCGACTATAACAGCGACCAGTTCGAGGGGCTGCACGTCACCCAGGCCACCATCCATGACGGCCGCCGGCAAAGCACGGCGGTGGCCTATCTGCACCCCGCCGCCAGCCGCCCGAACCTGACCGTGCTGACCGGCTGGCGCTGCGACCGCATCCTGCTGGAAAACGGCCGCGCCACCGGCGTTGCCCTGCGCAGCGGGACCAAGCGCGGCGAAATCCGCGCCGGGGCCGAGGTGATCCTGTGCGCCGGCGCCATCGGCACCCCGCATCTGATGCTGCTGTCGGGCATCGGTCCGGCGGACCAGTTGCGCGCCTCGGGCGTGGCGGTTGCCCATGACCTGCCCGGCGTGGGCGAGAACCTTCAGGACCATTTCGTCGCCTCGCTGACCTTCCGGGCCGAGGGGAAACGCTCCATCGCCTCGGATCTGGCACTGTGGAACCGGCCCCGCATCGGGCTTGAATGGCTTTTGACGCGCGGCG
>JAXMDJ010000020.1:0-75694 GCA_046348875.1 Paracoccus sp. (in: a-proteobacteria) | reverse complement strand
TCATCCGCGGCATGCCCTTCTTGCCCTCAAGGCTTTCCAGCAGGGCGGTTTCCTCGCCGCAGATATAGGCGCCGGCGCCGTGATGCAGGTAAAGGTCGAAGTCCCAGCCCGAATTCGCGGCGTTCCGGCCCAGAAGGCCCGCATCGTAGCATTCGTCGATGGCGGCCTGCAGCGCCTCTTTCTCGCGGATGAACTCGCCGCGGATATAGATATAGGCCACATGCGCGCCCATGGCGAAGCTGGCGATCAGCGCCCCCTCGATCAGGGTATGCGGATCGTGGCGCATGATCTCGCGGTCCTTGCAGGTCGCGGGCTCGGATTCGTCGGCATTGATGACCAGATAGGACGGACGGCCATCCGATTCCTTGGGCATGAAGGACCATTTCATGCCGGTCGGGAAGCCCGCGCCGCCACGGCCGCGCAGCCCCGAGGCCTTCATCTGCTCGACGATCTTGTCGCGGCCGCGCTGGATGATTTCGGCGGTGCCGTCCCAGCAGCCGCGCTTTTTCGCGCCAGCCAGGCTGCGGTCGCCCATCCCGTAGATATTCGTAAAGATCCGGTCCCGGTCATTCAGCATCGTCGTCTTATCCTTATCCCCGCGGCGGCCCGTTACGCCGCCGCCAGATCCGCCAGGTCACCAACAGCGACCAGATCATCGCCCCGATCGCCGCAAGATCGGCGAGAAAGACATATTTTCCGGGCCAGCCCATCCGGCCCCCAATCCATTGCACCCCAAGCCACAGAAGCATGGTCGCGGCAATCACCACCGCCACCAGCCGCATCTGCCGCCCGTCCGCCGCCTCAGCCTCGGGCGTCGGACCTTTTCCCTTGGGCGAGGGCATCAATACACCTCGCCGTCATCGACGCGGTGCGAGAACGCGGTCTCGCCCCCCGCCGCCAGCAGCCGGGCCTGGCCGACCCAGTCGTCGGTCTCGATCCGGTTGCCCATCCGGCCAAGCCGATGGGCGTAATCCGCGATGGTCGCGGCGTCCCATTCGGCGATCTGCGCGTAACGGGTGACCCCGTGTTCGTGCAGCCAGTCGGACAGTTTCGGCCCGATGCCCTTGATCCGCTTCAGATCGTCGGGCGCGGCCGCGTCATTCGTTCCGGCCGGCGCCGCCTTGACCTCGGAGGGTGCGGGCGCCTTGGCCTTTTCGGTCGTCGCCGGTTCCGCCCTGGGGACGGACAGGCCGGGCGCGGCCGGATTGGCCGGCATCGCCCCGGCCACGATCGGCATCCGCGCCGCCGCCGGATCGCGAACCGGCGCGCTGGCCGGCGGAGTGTCCGGCTGACGCCCGGCGGTGGGCGCGGCGCCCTTTGCGGGCGGCAGGACCGGCACCTCGGCGCAGTTCAGCCAGACCAGCGTTCCGCCCAGCATCCAGCAGGTCAGACCGCCCAGAAACAAGCCGCCAAGCCAGTGCGTCTCGCCCAGCCCCGAGGCGAACAGCAGCACCAGCACCCCGGCGATGGCCGCCAGCGTCCAGTTGTTCCTGTTGCACTCAGCCCGTTCCATCGCGATCCGCCCGTGCTTGCCCGCTTTCCCCGATTAAAGGCCCTTTTCCACCACAAGCCAAGGCGTCGAGAGCGGAACCTCGGTCCCGTCGATGCGCTTGACTGTGTCATTCAGCCGCACCGCGCGCGCGACGCTGCCGTTATATTCCTCGCCGCCCTTCAGATCGGCCAGCGCGGTCGCGCCGCCAAGCGCCTCGGACGAGAAGCGGCCGTTCTGCGGCCCCGGCACCGGCACCTCGCCAGCGGCGAAGCTGTCGATCAGCGCCGACAGCTTCTCGACGGTCAGATCCTCATAGAAGTCCTTGCCGATCTGGACCATCGGCGCGTTGGTGCAGGCGCCAAGGCATTCGACCTCTTCCCAGCTGAAACGGCCATCCGCCGACAGCTCATGCGGGTGGGGCGCAATCTTTTCCTTGCAAAGCCGGATCAGATTCTCGGCACCGCAGATCATGCAGGTCGTGGTGCCGCAGATCTGGATATGCGCAACATTTCCAATCGGATAAAGCTGGAACATGAAGTAGAAGGTCGCCACTTCAAGCGCACGGATATAGGGCATGCCCAGAAGGTCGGCGCAATATTCGATGGCCGGGCGGGTCAGCCAGCCTTCCTGTTCCTGCGCGCGCCACATCACCGGAATGATCGCCGATTGCTGGCGGCCTTCCGGGTATTTGGTCATCTGGGCGCGGGCCCATTCAAGGTTCGCCGGCGTGAACTCGAACGAGTCAGGCTGGACGGGGGACAGACGGCGCAGCATCAGCGGTCAACCTCTCCGAAAACGATGTCGAGCGTGGCGATGATCGCCGGGATATCGGCCAGCATGTGGCCCTTGCTCATCCAGTCGATGGACTGAAGATGCGCGAAACCGGGGGCGCGCAGCTTGGCGCGCCACGGCTTGTTGGTGCCGTCGGCGACCAGATAGACGCCGAATTCGCCCTTGGGGGCCTCGACGGCGGCATAGACCTCGCCGGCGGGGACCTTGAAGCCCTCGGTGTAAAGCTTGAAGTGGTGGATCAGGCTTTCCATGTCGCGCTTCATGTCGGCGCGGCGCGGCGGCGTCAGCTTGCCGCGCGCCAGCACGTCGCCCGCGGGTTCGGCCCGCAGCTTGCGCACCGCCTGCTGCATGATCTTGCAGCTTTCGCGCATCTCGGCCATGCGGACAAGGTAGCGGTCATAGCAGTCGCCGGTCTTGCCGACGCAAACCTTGAAGTCGAATTCGTCATAGCATTCATAGGGCTGCGAGCGGCGCAGGTCCCATGCCATGCCCGAGCCGCGGACCATGACGCCGGTATAGCCCCAGTTCAGCGCGTCCTCGGTGCGAACGATGCCGATATCGACGAGGCGCTGCTTGAAGATGCGGTTCTCGGTCAGCAGCGTATCGATGTCGTCGACCAGCCTCGGGAAGCGCTCGCACCATGCCTCGATATCGTCCAGCAGATCCGGGGGCAGGTCCTCATGGACGCCGCCGGGGCGGAAATAGGCGGCGTGCAGCCGCGCCCCGCTGGCGCGTTCGTAAAAGATCATCAGGTCTTCGCGGGCCTCGAAGCCCCAAAGCGGCGGCGTCAGCGCGCCCACGTCCAGCGCACCGGTGGTGATGCCCAGAAGGTGGTTCAGAATCCGGCCGATTTCCGAGAACAGCACCCGGATCAGGCTGGCGCGGCGCGGGATCGTGGTGCCGGTCAGCTTCTCGATCGCCAGGCACCACGCATGTTCCTGGTTCATCGGCGCGGCATAGTCCAGCCGGTCCATATAGGGCAGGTTCTGCAGATAGGTGCGGCTTTCCATCAGCTTTTCGGTGCCGCGATGCAAAAGGCCGATATGCGGGTCGGCGCGTTCGACCACCTCGCCGTCCAGTTCCAGCACCATGCGCAGCACACCATGCGCCGCCGGGTGCTGGGGACCGAAGTTGATGTTGAAGTTGCGGATGCTCTGTTCGCCGGTCAGGGCGTCCACCGAGCCGTCGTCATAGCTGTTCTTGCGGATGTCGCCGTCCATGGTCATCCCTCCAGCCCGGCCTGGGCGCGCTTCGTCACCAGCCGGTCGTTGAATTTCTCGTTGCGGATCACCGCGCGGCGGTGACGGCCGGCGCCGATCTGGTCGATGCCGTCATGGGCCACCACCTTGAACCAGATGAAGCGGCCATCGACCTGCTCGACCTCGGTTTCCACGGTGACGACCTGCCCCGGCAGCGTCGGCGCGGTATGGTCCACGTCGACATGAACGCCAAGCGAGCCCTCGCCATCCTCGTAGAAGGGGCGCATCTGCTCGACACAGGCCCATTCCATCAGGCCGACCATATTGGCGGTGGCAAAGACCACAGGCATTTCCGGGAAAGCGTTGCGGTCGGCAAACAGCGCCGGCACGGTGTCAGCCGGCTGAACCGTCATGCTGAACCGGGCGCGGTCGCCGGATTTCAGCCCGGGCTTCACTTCTTGGCCTCCATCGCCTTCTCGTCGCCGGGCAGGACGTATTTCGCGCCCTCCCACGGAGACAGGAAGTCGAACTGGCGGTATTCCTGCACCAGCTTCACCGGCTCATAGACGACGCGCTTTTCGTCGTCGTTCCAGCGCACCTCGACATAGCCGGTGGTGGGGAAGTCCTTGCGCAGCGGATGGCCGCGAAAGCCGTAATCGGTCAGGATGCGGCGCAGGTCCGGGTGGCCGATGAAATAGATCCCGAACATGTCGAAGACCTCGCGCTCATACCAGTTGGCGCCGGGAAAGACGCCGATCAGGCTGGGCACCATCTCGTCCTCGCGGACGCGGGCCTTCACGCGGATGCGCTGGTTCTGATACATCGACAGCAGGTGATAGACCATGTCGAAACGCGCCGCGCGGGCGGGGTTGTCCACCGCGGTAATGTCGATCAGCGTCGAAAAGCGGCAGTTCGGATCGTTGCGCAGGAACTCGATCAGCGGCACGATTCCGGGCAGCGTGGATTCGACGGTCAGCTCGCCAAAGGCGACGGTCGTGCCAAGCACCTCGTTCGGGCGCCGCAGCGCGATATGTTCGGCCAGTTCGTGCAGGGCCTCGTCAGACATGGCTTACCTCACCAGCGTGCCGGTGCGCCGGATGCGGCGCTGAAGTTGCAGGATGCCGTAAAGCAGCGCCTCGGCAGTGGGCGGGCAGCCCGGAACATAGATATCCACCGGCACGATGCGGTCGCAGCCGCGCACCACCGAATAGCTATAGTGATAATAGCCGCCGCCATTGGCGCAGCTTCCCATCGACAGCACATAGCGCGGCTCGGGCATCTGGTCATAGACCTTGCGCAGCGCCGGCGCCATCTTGTTGGTCAGCGTGCCCGCGACGATCATCAGGTCCGACTGGCGCGGACTTGCGCGCGGCGCGGTGCCGAAGCGTTCAAGGTCATAGCGCGGCATCGAGGTCTGCATCATCTCGACCGCGCAGCAGGCCAGCCCGAAGGTCATCCAGTGAAGCGAGCCGTTGCGCGCCCAGTTGATGATGTCCTCGGTCGTGGTCAGCAGGAAGCCCTTGTCCTGCAATTCGCGGTTCAGTTCCTTGACCGCGACTTCGCGATCGGCGCCGGCGGTATTGGCACCGGTCTGGATGCCCGACTGGATACCCGTCTGGGACTTCGGCATGATCAGGCCCATTCCAGCGCCCCCTTCTTCCATTCATAGGCAAAGCCGACGGTCAGGACGCCCAGGAACAGGATCATGCCCCAGAAGGCCACATCCGTCAGGCTGGCGAAACCGACCGCCCAGGGAAACAGGAAGGCAACTTCCAGGTCGAAGATGATGAACAGGATCGACACCAGATAGAAACGCACGTCGAATTTCATCCGCGCGTCGTCGAAGGCGTTGAAGCCGCATTCATAGGCGCTGACCTTCTCCGGGTCCGGGTTGCGCACGGCAATGATCGCCGCGGCGAGAATCAGGATAATGGCCAGAGCCGAGGCCATTCCCAGAAAGACCAGGATCGGCAGATATTCGTTCAGCAGGTATTCCACTGGGTGGGCTCCCTTTCGTCCGCGGAACCCGTGTGGCGCCCGCGATGGGTTTGGCTGAATCTCGTTTAGTCCCCGACGCGGGCAGGGTCAACGGTCCGGCCCGGATTTGCGCGGCCTTTACTGGTGTTACGCGGATGCCGTGCAACAGAAGTTTCTTAGAGTTTTCGTCAGTTTTCCGTGCCGATGCGGCCCAGATGCGTGTCCCGAAAGCCGCCTTGCAGCTTGAGCCCCAACCCCAGCGCCCGGTCGGCGCCGATATGCGCCAGCCATAACCCGCCCCCGGCGATCAGCGCCGTCGATCCCAGCGCCACGCCCGCGACCATCAGCAGAAACGGCAGCGCATAGATATGCACGCAATTATACAGAAAGGCGCCGATGCGCGGGCCGGCCAGATAGCCCAGCATGGCAAGGTCGGGCGCGACCAGCAGCCCAAGCCAGACCGGCACCCCCCAGCCCGGCGCGGCCAGCGCCGCGACCAGCAGGCCGCCAAGCGCCAGTCCCGCGCCCTCGATGCGCTGCCAGATGACGGCGCTCACTCGGCCGCGGCCCGCTTGCGCGCGGTTTCCAGCATCGGGGCCAGGTAGCGGCCGGTATGGCTTTCGGCGATCTGCGCCACGTCCTCGGGCGTGCCGGTGGCGACGATGCGGCCGCCGCCGTCGCCGCCCTCGGGGCCGATGTCGATGATCCAGTCGGCGGTCTTGATGACGTCAAGGTTATGCTCGATCACCACGACCGTATTGCCCTGATCGACAAGGGAATGCAGGACTTCCAGCAGCTTCCTCACATCCTCGAAATGCAGGCCGGTGGTCGGCTCGTCCAGGATATACAGCGTCTTGCCGGTGGCGCGGCGCGACAGTTCCTTGCTCAGCTTGACGCGCTGCGCCTCGCCGCCGGAAAGCGTCGTCGCCTGCTGGCCGACCTTGATATAACCCAGCCCCACCTCGACCAGCGCATCCATCTTTTCGCGGATCGAGGGCACGGCGCGGAAGAATTCCTGCGCATCCTCGACCGTCATGTCCAGAACGTCGGCGATGGACTTGCCCTTGAAATGCACCTCAAGCGTTTCGCGGTTGTAGCGCTTGCCCTTGCAGGTCTCGCATTCGACATAGACGTCGGGCAGGAAATGCATCTCGATCTTGATGACGCCGTCGCCCTGACAGGCCTCGCAGCGGCCGCCCTTGACGTTGAAGCTGAAGCGGCCGGGCTTGTAGCCGCGGGCCTTCGCCTCGGGCAGGCCCGCGAACCAGTCGCGGATCGGGGTGAAGGCGCCGGTATAGGTGGCGGGGTTGGAACGCGGCGTCCGCCCGATGGGGCGCTGGTCGATGTCGATGACCTTGTCCAGCAGCTCCAGCCCCTTGATCGTCTCGCAGGGGGCGGGGGTCTGGCGGGCGCCGTTCAGCCGCATCGAGGCGGTCTTGAACAGCGTCTCGATGGTCAGGGTCGATTTGCCACCCCCCGAAACGCCGGTCACGCAGACGAACTTGCCCAACGGGAACTCGGCGGTCACGTCTTTCAGGTTGTTGCCGGTGGCGCCGACGACCGTCACCGCCTTGCCCTTGCCGCTGCGGCGTTCGGCCGGGACGGCGATTTCGCGGGTGCCCGACAGATATTGCCCGGTCAGGCTGGAGGCATCGGCGGCGATTTCCGCGGGCGTGCCGCGCGCCACCACCTGCCCGCCATGGACACCCGCCCCCGGCCCCATGTCAAAGACATAGTCGGCATGGCGGATCGCGTCCTCGTCATGCTCGACCACCAGCACCGAGTTGCCCTGATCGCGCAGCCCCTTCAGCGTCGCCAGCAGCCGGTCGTTGTCGCGCTGATGCAGCCCGATCGAGGGTTCATCCAGCACATAAAGCACGCCGGTCAGGCCGCTGCCGATCTGGCTGGCCAGCCGGATGCGCTGCGACTCGCCGCCCGAAAGCGTGCCCGCCGCGCGCGACAGCGTCAGGTAATCAAGCCCCACATTCACAAGGAAACCAAGCCGTTCGCGGATCTCTTTCAGGATCGCGGCGGCGATTTCGTTCTTTTGCTTCGACAGATGCGCGGGCGCGGCCTCGACCCAGGCCAGCGCCTCGCGGATGGAAAGCTCGGTCACCTGCCCGATATGGCTGCCGGCGATCCTGACCGCCAGCGCCTCGGGCTTCAGCCGATAGCCGTGGCAGGCGCCGCAGGGGCGGTTGTTCTGGTATTTCTCGAACTCTTCGCGCACCCAGGCGCTGTCGCTTTCGCGCAGGCGGCGTTCCATGTTGGGGATCACGCCCTCGAACTGGCGCGAGACCTCATAGATGCGGCCGGCTTCGTCGAAGCGGAAGGGGATCTCATCCTTGCCCGAGCCATGCATGAACATGTCGCGCACCGATTGCGGCAGGTCCTTCCACGGGGTCTTGCGGTCGAAGCCATAGAATTTGGCCAGCGCGTTGACGGTCTGGGTCAGATAGGCCGATTTCGACTTGGCCCATGGCGCGATGGCCCCCTGCGCCACCGACAGCGCCGCATCCGGCACCACCAGCCGTTCGTCGAAGAACAGCTCCATCCCCAGGCCGTCGCAGACCGGGCAGGCCCCGAAGGGCGCGTTGAAGGAAAACAGCCGCGGCTCGATTTCCGGGATGGTAAAGCCCGAAACCGGGCAGGCGAAATTCTCGCTGAAGGTGATGCGCTCGGGCTCGCCCTCGGCGGGGGCGGTTTCAAGGACGGCGATGCCGTCCGCAAGGTCAAGCGCGGTGCGGAAACTGTCGGCCAGCCGCGTCTCCATCCCCTCGCGCACGACGATGCGGTCCACGACCACGTCGATATTGTGGCGGAACTTCTTGTCCAGCGTCGGCGGCTCGTCCAGTTCGTAAAAGGCGCCGTTCACCTTGACGCGCTGAAAGCCCTGCTTGCGCAGTTCAAGGAATTCCTTGCGGTATTCGCCCTTGCGGTCGCGGACGATGGGCGCCAGCAGATAGGCGCGCGTGCCCTCGGGCAGTTCGGTCACGCGGTCGACCATGTCCTGGACCTGCTGCGCCTCGATCGGCAGGCCGGTCGCGGGGCTATAGGGCGTGCCCGCGCGCGCGAACAGAAGCCGCAGATAGTCATAGATTTCCGTCACCGTGCCGACGGTCGAGCGCGGGTTCTTGCTGGTCGTCTTCTGCTCGATGGAAATCGCCGGAGAAAGACCGCTGATATGGTCGACATCGGGCTTGCCCATCATGTCAAGGAACTGCCGGGCATAGGCCGACAGGCTTTCGACATAGCGCCGCTGCCCCTCGGCATAGATGGTGTCAAAGGCAAGGCTGGACTTGCCGCTGCCCGACAGGCCGGTGATCACCACCAGCTTGTCGCGCGGAATGTCCATGTCCACGTTCTTCAGATTGTGCTCGCGCGCGCCGCGAACCTCGATGAACTTCTGTTCCATCGCCCGATCCATCGCCAAGGCTGATTCCGCCAAGCGCAAGACATAGGCATGGCGCGCGAAATGGCAACCTTTTTAGAACAACACGCGAACATTTCTTCGTATCGGTCGCGGGCGGGATTGAACGGATATGTACGGATGACTATATCGTTCACTGTGTTTACCAGTACGCATCGAATTGTAAAACTTAAGTAAAACTTGCCGGCGCCACGCTGCCTGCCTTGCCTGTCTGGGGCGGCAGCGTGGTCGCTGCCGACGTGGCGGTGTTCGGCGGCCCGGACGGCGTCCGCGTCGAACTGACCGCCGCCAGCCTTGCCGAACTGCCCGCGACCGAGGCCGCCAGCGCCTATCGCAGCTCCACAGGGATCGAGGCCGGCATCTACAAGGGCGTGCTGCTGTGGGATCTGTTGCAGGCTAGGGGACTGGTCGGCAAGGACGTCAGGCCCGCGCTGCGCAATACGGTGCTGGCCACCGCCGGCGACGGGCATGAGGTCGCCTGTTCCGTGGGCGAGATCGCCCCCGATTTCGGCAATACCCCGATCCTGCTGGCATATGAGATGAACGGCCAGCCGATCCCGGACGGGCTGCGCATGGTGGTGCCCGGCGATATGCACGGCGCGCGCCATATCAAGGACATCGTCACGCTGGACTTTCGCTGATCAGCCGCCGGTATGGCTCATGTGGCGCAGCACCTGACCCGAGACCTGACGCCGCGAATAGTCGAAATCATGGCCCTTGGGCTTGCGGGCGATGGCGTCGCGGATGGCCTGCCGGACCAGCGCATCGTCCTCGCTGGCGCGCAGCGGCGCGCGCAGGTCGGCGCGATCCTCCTGCCCAAGGCACATGAACAGCTCGCCCGTGCAGGTCAGCCGCACACGGTTGCAGCTTTCGCAGAAATTATGGCTCAGCGGCGTGATGAAGCCGATCTTCTGGCCGGTTTCCTCGATACGGACATAGCGGGCGGGGCCGCCGCTGCGCTCGGTCAGGGGGGTGACGGTCAGGCGCTCGGCCAGACGGCGGCGCAGGTCGGTCAGCGGCCAGTATTGGTCCAGGCGCTGCACGTCGCCCATCTCGCCCATGGGCATGACCTCGATGAAGGTCAGGTCATGGCCTTCTTCGGCGCACCAGTCCGTCAGGCGGAACAGTTCGTCCTCGTTGAAGCCTTTCAGGGCGACGGTGTTGATCTTGACGCGCAGGCCGGCGGCCTTGGCGGCGGCGATGCCCTCCAGCACCTGCGGCAGGCGGCCCCAGCGGGTGATCTCGGCAAAGCGGTCGGGGTCCAGCGTGTCCAGAGACACATTGACGCGGCGCACGCCATGGCTGGCCAGTTCATCGGCGAAGCGGGCAAGCTGGCTGCCATTGGTGGTCAGCGTCAGTTCGTCCAGCCCCTGCCCCAGATGGCGCGACATGGCGCGGAAGAATTCCATGATATTGCGCCGGACCAGCGGCTCGCCGCCGGTCACGCGCAGCTTGCGCAGCCCCATGCCGACAAAGGCCGAACAAAGCCGGTCCAGTTCCTCAAGCGTCAGCAGGTCGCGCTTGGGCAGGAACTGCATGTGTTCGGACATGCAATAGGTGCAGCGGAAATCACAGCGATCCGTCACCGAGACCCGCAGATAGGTGATGGGCCGGGCAAAGGGATCGATCAGGGGCGTCGCGGAATCCATGACGTCTAGATAAGCCTGCGGCCCGACCGGCACAAGCGCGCCCATGCGTTAACACCTGCGTAACCACAAGATCAGGTCTTGATGGACAGGCCGCCTGCCCCGCCGTTAGCCTTGGGTCATATCGAACGGAACGACCGAAAGTGACCGCATGACCCCCGCCTTTCTTCGCAGCCTGCTGGCGCTGTCGCTGCTGGCGCTGACCGCCTGCACCCAGACGGACAAGACCGCGCAGGCGCCGCCGCCGGCGCCGGTGATGGAAACCATGACCGACCCCGCCACCGGCGCGCCCGTGATCGCGGGCCCGGTGCTGAAGGGCACGGCGCCGCGCACGCCGGGCAAGACCGTCGCCGTCGGCGCGGCCGAAAGCCCGGCGGCGCTGAACACCACGGCCACCGCTGAACGGGCCGAGGCCGTGGCCCCCCCGCCCCCTGCCGCCACCGCGGTCGAGCGGCGACTGGGCAGCACCGTCGCCTCGCTCGGCGATCCCTCGCAGCCGGGGTTCTGGGTCAAGACGCCGCTGGTGCAGTCGGACACCAATGGCCGGATCGTGAACCCTGCCAATGGCAAATCCGCCAAGGTGCGGCTGATCCCCTTGGGCGGCGCGGCCGGCGGCGGCAGCCAGGTGTCCTTGCCGGCGCTGCAACTGATCGGCGTCAGCCTGACCGACCTGCCCACGGTCGAGGTTTATGCCGGCTGATCCAGCCGCCGCAGCGCCTCGCGCCGGGCAAAGGATTTCAGCCGTGCGCCATGGGCATCGATCCAGTCGCGGACACGCTGCGCGTCATGCTTGGAAAGCTCGCGCAGCCACCAGCCGATGGCTTTCTGGATGAACCATTCGCGGTCGTCCGCCAGCCGCTCCAGCCAGCCAAGGATGCGTTCGCGCTGCGCCAGTTCCGCGGGCTTGGGGTTGCGGATATGGGTCCAGGGCAAGGTGCCGACCAGCGCCGCGCGCCGCACCCAGAAGCTGGCGTGATCCAGCCAGGTCTCGACCTCGTCCAGCCGCGAGGGGTCGGCAAGCAGCCGCCGCTCGCCCGCGTTCATGGCGTGGTCGGCGATGGCCCAAGCGTCGAATTGCGGCACCCAGCCGGCGATCAGCCGCCAGACGCCCTCATCTGGCCGGATGCGCGCCTGCGTCAGCAACTTGGCGGCGGCGATGCGCGCCTCATGGATGTCGCTGTCCCAAAGCCGCGATGCCAGATCGATGCGCCCCGGCACATCCAGTTCCGCGCGCCATTCCCGCGCCAGCCCGTCGATCACCGGGACCGCGACGCCCAGATAGACGCGCGGCGCCTTGTGATAGGTGGCCATCCCGGCGGCCTTGCCAGCATCGCCAAGCGCCTGCAACTGCTCAAGTTCCTGCATGTCTTCCGCCCTTTCGCGCCGGGTTTCACCCTGCTGATAGCGCGAGGACAGGCAGGCGTCGAGTGGCGCAGATGGTGCCGGTATCGGCGTTGCGCGGCATCGGGCGCGGTGGATTTTCCGTTGGCCGGCGCCCGAGGGGCCGGCCCATTGCATCGAAACCCGGTCGGCGCGGCGCCACCTGAATATCGGCGCATCGCGCCGGGCGATGCCCGGCGCGAGTGGCCGCGACGGAGGACGGCTCCGCCATGCGAGACCGCCGCCTGCCCATGGCCCCTCTCTCAGAACATCTCGCCCTGCGCGGAAAACCCCTCGCGCTCGATATCGCGCAACGCCTTGAAGCGCTTGACCATGACCGCGTGCGATGACAGCGCGTTCGTCACCCGCACCCACCATTCGCGATGTTCGGCATCGCATTGGTCAAGCCATGCATCGGGGTTCACGCCTTGCTCGATCCAGGGGCCGACGGCCAGCAGGCGAACCGCGGCCGAGGTCTGCGGGCAGACCGCCAGCGCCACCCGGTCGGCCGAATATTCCTGCGCACGTGTCGTCGTCGTCCCGACGATAGCCAGCATACTGGGGATGACACCGATGACCAGCCGCCACAGCGACACATGGCGCAGCTTGTGATGCGCCAGTTCATGCGCCAGCACGAATTCGACGATATCGGGAGACTTCTCCAGCAGCATCGCGATTTCGGCATTGATGACGACATAGTTGTAACGCCGATTGCATTCCAGCGCGAAGGCATTCACCACGCCATTGCCATTCACGACGTAAAGCTTGGGCAGATAGGACATCTCCAGCCGCTGGCCGATATCCTGATAGGTCGCGAACAGTCCGGGAAACTGCTTCGGCCCGACCAGAATCGATTGCGAACGCACCGTCGCCGCCATGAAGAAGCGATAGATATAAAAGGCCAGCGGCGCCAGCGGCAGCAAAATCAGAAGATCGGCAAAGTCAGTCGCGGTTTCCGCACCGTCATTGCCCAGCGCTCCGGTCAACTGGCCGCTGTCCCCGGCCACCACCACAACGGCCAGCAGAAAGCCGATCAATGTCAGGGTGAATGACAGCCAGATCATCGGCATTTCCCAGCGGTGCCGATAGCGGGTGAAATCCTTATGTGCGGACGATGCACACATGCACGAGTCTCCTGTTTACTGGCGGCCGGAACGGGGCGCGGAATCGTCCCGCGCCCTGTTCCGGCGCCTTGGGAACATCCGTTTACCACAGGATGCCCGCTATCGCGCATACCGTTGATGGCAATATTCTTTCACAATCAGGAATACGCGCCCGGCGAAGAGCGGCGCCACCGAAAGCCCACACGGAAGGACCGTCCGCGACATGATGGGAAGGTGGTATGTGGTCGCGGCCGGCTGCTTACCGCCGAATATCTTGAGGATTCGCTGAAGGATGGGCGGCTTCTGGCCGCCCTTGCCGATCTGGTCATGCCGGTGCCGCTGGCCGGCAGCGATACCGCGACATGGCCCGGCGCCACACCAACCTGCAACAGCCCCGCCCGGCACCCGCAATCCGACGCCCGAAATCCGACGGCGGCGCCGGAACGTGCCGCCGTCCCTATTGACTCGTGGATCGCGCCCTAGATATATATAATATATCAAATAGAATCCTGGGGGCGCGCGATGGTCACGATCAACTGCGACATGGGGGAGGCCTTCGGCATCTACCGGTTCGGCGATGACGAGGCCTGCATGCCCTTCGTCACCCACGCCAATATAGCCTGCGGCTTTCACGCTTCGGATCCTGTCGTGATGGCCAGGACGGTGCGGCTGGCGAAGGCCGCGGGAATCAAGGTCGGCTCGCATCCCGGCCTGCCCGACCGCGAGGGCTTCGGCCGCCGCCCGATGCGCATGACCCGCGAGGAGGTCTCGGCGCTGACCATCTATCAGACCGGCGCGCTGGCCGGCTTCCTGCGGGCCGAGGGCGTGGCCCTTTCCCATATCAAGCCGCATGGCTCGCTGTTCGGGATGGCGCAGAACCAGCCCGAGATCGCCGAAGGCATCGCCGACGCCGCCGAGGTCTTTGGCGTCCCGGTCATCGCCTTTTCCGACTGCTGCATGTCCGAGGTCTTTACCCGTCGCGGCATCCCCTTCAGCTGCGAATTCTATGTCGATATCGACTATGGCGACGACGGGCGGCAGATCATCTCGCGCGAGCATCCGCCGATCTCGGCCGCCGAGGTCGCCGAAAAGGTGCGCCGGGCCATCGACCTGGGGCTGACCCGCGCCGTCAGCGGCAAGGATGTGCGCGTCGTCGCCGATTCGATCTGCGTCCATTCCGACACGCCCAACGCCATCGAGGTCGCCCGCGCCGTCTTCGACGAGCTGACCCGCAGCAACGCGCTGACCCAGAACTGACCCATGCGCATGCTGGCCGGGCACCCCTTGCAGCAGGATCTGGTGGCCGCGATCGCCCCGGCGCTGCAAGCCATCGCCGCCTCGATCGGGCCGGAGGGGCGCCATGTCCTTTACCGCGACGGCAGCCGCATCCGCGCCGCCCGCACCGGCAGCCAGATCGCGCGGCGGGTCTGTTCCGACCATTTCGCCGCGCGGCTGCTGAAAGAAACGCTGGTCGATGCGGAACGCCAGTTCGGCGACGGCACCGCACGGCTGGCGGTGATGGCCGGTGCGGCGCTGACGGCATGGCGGCGCGCGGGGCCGGACGGGCCGCATGTCACCCATGTCGCCGATGCGCTGATCGACCTGCGCCCCGTCATCGACGCCGCCTTCGCCGCCGAAACCCATGCCGCGACGCAGAGCGAAGCGCAAACCGCCGCACTGATCGCCGCCTCGGGCTGCGATGCCGCGCTGGCCGGGCTGATCGCGGATGCCCGCACCGCCGCCCGGGGCGGCCTGATCGAGGTCCGCGAAGGCGCCGCCACCGCCGTCGCGCAAGGCGCGGGCTTCTGCTTTGAGGCCACCGCCCTGGGCACGACGCCGCCGGCCAGCCTGACCGACATCCACCTGATCGTCGCCAATGAGGTCCTGACCGATTTCGGCGCCCTGACGCCGGTGATCGAGGGCTTCGCCACCAGCGGCAAGGCGCTGGTGGTCGTTGCCCGCGGCATCGAGGGCGCGGCGCTGCAACTGCTGGACCGCAACCGGCAGGCCGGCATCCTGCGCTGCGCGGCGCTGGTCCCCGCTGACGCCGGCCCCGCCGCCGCCGAGACGCTTGAGGATCTGGCCGCCGCAACCGGCGCCACGCTGGTCAGCGCCGAGACCGGCACCGCCATCGGTGCGCTGAAGCCCGCGATGCTGGGCCGGGCGGCGCGTTTCGACCATGCGCGCGGGCGCGTGGAACTGGCCGGGGCCACGGGCGAGGCCCCGCGCATCGCCATGCGCATCGCGCTGGCCGAGGCCGAGATCGCCGCCAAGCGCTACCTGCCCCTGGACCGCGAGCGCGCCGAGCGGCGGCGCGCGCGGCTTGCCGGCCGCTGGGCCGAACTGACGCTTGCCTCAGGTCCCGACACCGACGCGCGGGTGGAAACCGCCCGCCGCGCCATCGCGGCGCTGCACAGCGCGGATAAGGACGGCACCATCCCCGGCGCCGGCCGCGGGCTTGACGCCATCGCCGACCGGCTGAGGGCGACGCCATCCCGCGACCCCGCGCGGCGCCTTGGCGCACTGATGATCGACGCGGCGCTGCGTGCGCCCGGCGATTGCCTGCGCCGCAATTCGACCGGCGCGCCCCTGCAAGCCACCGCCGATCCGGCGCGGCTCACGCGCGACCTGCTGGACGTGGCGCTGTCGCTGGCGACGGGGCTTGCCGGCATCGACGGCGCGGCGCTGCGCCCATGATCCACGCCATTCCGCCAAAAGTGAGACCGACGCAGATGAGCAATGCCGCCGAACCGATGCTGGAAATCGAGGACCTCGTCCACCGCTACGGCGCGGTCACGGCGCTGTCGCATGTCTCGCTGTCGGCGGCGAAGGGCGAGTTCCTGACCATCCTCGGCTCCAGCGGCTCGGGCAAGACGACGATGCTGCGGGTGATCTCGGGGCTGGAGATGCCGACAGCGGTCCGGCGGCTGCGCATCGGCGGCCAGGACGTCGCGCGCCTGCCTGCGGCCAAGCGCAACTGCACCACCGTCTTTCAAAGCTACGCGCTGTTCCCGCATATGAACGTGGCCGAGAACGTCGCCTACGGCCTGCGCATCCGCAAGATGAACGCGACCGATGCCCTGCGCGAGGCGCGGCGCGCGCTGGCGATGGTGCAGCTTGAGGTCAAGGCCGACCGCAAGATCAGCCAGCTTTCGGGCGGCGAACGCCAGCGTGTGGCGCTGGCCCGGGCGGTGGTGACGCAGCCCTCGATCCTTTTGCTGGACGAACCGCTGGGCGCGCTGGACGAACGCCTGCGTCAGGACATGCAGATCGAACTGATGGAGTTGCAGCGCAACCTTGGCATGACCTTCATCTACATCACCCACAGCCAGGACGAGGCCCTGACCATGAGCGACCGCGTCGCCCTGATGCGGCACGGCCAGATCGTGCAAAGCGGCAGCCCGCTGGATCTGTTCGACCGCCCGGTCAGTCGCTTTGCCGCAGGCTTCATGGGCTATGAAAACATGCTTGATGCCCGGCTGGTCGGGCGCGACGGCACGCTTGGCCATGTCGAGTTCCCGGGCGGCCACCGCATCCAGGGCGTCATCACCTCGGACGGCATCAGGCCGGGCGATGCCGTCGCCGTCGCCATCCGGGCCGAGCGCGTGCGCCCGGACGCGACCGATGCCGCCGGAACCATCGCGGCGCAGGTCACCAGCCGCGTCTATCGCGGCAAGTATACCGACGTGACCGTGGCGACCGCCATCGGCCCGTTGCGCCTGCGCAGCTGGCACGGCGTCACCAGCGAAGCGGAAGAAATCCAGAGGGTTGGCTGGAACACGTCCGATATCGTGATCCTGCCCGCAGAGTGACGGCCAGAACGAACAAGACGAACCAACAACACGAACGAACGAACAGACTGGGAGGACGACATGAAAGACAGACACTCGACCTATGATCAGCTTCAGCTTACCCGCCGCAGCCTGCTGGCGGGCGCAAGCGCCGTCGCGGGGCTTGCGGCGCTTGGCGGCATGCCCGGCCTCGCCCGCGCCGAGGACATGCCGCTGGTCAAGATGTACGGCGTCCCCACCGCCGCGCTGAAAGACTGGGCACCGATGGAGAAATCGATCGGCGTCCGCGCCGAACTCAGCGGCTCGTCGAACGATGTCGGCGTGTTCATGCGCGATGTGATGGGCGCGAACATGGGCGACAGCGTCGATATCTTCATCTTCGAATCCGGCACCGAGGACATCCTTGGCCCCGACGGCTTCTATGCACCGCTGGACGAGAACAATCCCGAACTGACGCTGTGGAAGCGCACCTCGGACGACTGGAAACGCTCGCCCGTGGTGCAGGACCGCGAGGGCAAGCAATGGGGTGTGCCGGTCATCGGCAATGCCGACAGCTTCGGCTATTTCCCCGAAAAGCTGGGGATCGCGCCCGACAGCCAGGAAGAACTGTCCTGGTCCTTGATGTTCGACGACGAAAAGACCCGCGGCCGCGTCGCTTACGGCAACGCCTATACCTATTCCATGGGCGTCGCCGCGCTTTACCTGCAATCCAAGGGCGCGGCCAAGTTCGGCAACTTCGCCGACCTGACCCCGGAAGAGGCCAAGGTCGTCGCCGACTACCTGATCGAGCGCAAGAAGGCCGGCCAGTTCCGCACGCTTTACGGCGCCTTCGAAGAGCAGATCCAGTTGCTGACCAACCGCGAGGTGGACGTCATCAACTGCTGGGAACCCGCCGTGCGCGAGGCCAACCTGAAGCTTGGCCCCGACGCCACCCGCTATGCCTATACCAAGGAGGGTTACTTCAAATGGGGCCATGGCGCCTATGTCGCCGCGCAGGCGGTCGAACGCGGCAAGCTTGACCCGATCTACAAGGTGCTGAACTATTTCCTGGGCGGCGAATACCGCGCACTTCAGGCCCGCGACCGCGGCTATGCCGGCCCGAACATGGATCTGGGCGTTGAATATGCGCAGACCAATGGCTGGAAGCCCGAAGAGATCGAGGCGCTGAAGGCGACCGAGGCCAAGGTCAGCAAGAAATTCTCGAAACCCTATGTCTCGACCACCACGCCCGACAATGCCGGCGCGATGGAAGAGGAATGGCAGCGTTTCCTGAACGCCTGACCGCCTGACTGAACGCCTGACTGCCTACCAGACTGGCCGCCGTCCCGACTGATGGCGGCAGGCTGGCCCGACAGAAGGCCCGGGCCCGCATGACAGCGGGCCCCGGCGAAATCCCTTGCCCCCTTGGATGACCAGATGTCCCAGACGACCGCCATCGCAGAGCCGGAAACCGCCCGCCCGCCGGGCCTTCTGCGCACCATCGGCACGCGACTGGCGGGAATGAACCTTGTCGTGGTGTTCATCCTTGTCGCGTGGTTCGCGCTGGTGATCGTGCCGATCATCGTGCTGTTCGCCTTCAGCTTCTTTTCGACGGCGCAGTTCCGCACCGTCTATCAGCCGACGCTGGACACATGGATCGGGCTTTTCTCCTCGGGGCGGTGGGAGGTGACGCTGCGCACGCTGCGCATCGCGTTGACCGTCACCGTGATCGAGCTGCTGATCGCCTTTCCCTTCGCGCTGTGGCTGGCCAAGGGCTGCAAGTCGCAGACGGTGCGGGCGGTCTGTCTTGCGGTGCTGACGATCCCGTTTTTCCTCGACATGTCGTCGCGCACCATCGTCTGGCGGGCGATCCTTGGCCAGTCGGGGCTGATCAACACGATCCTGATAGGCACCGACCTGACCGATGCGCCCGTCGAATGGCTGCTTTATTCCGAGGTCGCGGTGCATTTCGGCATGATCGTCAGCCTGTTCCCGCCCATGGTCATGCCGATCTATCTGGCGATCTCGCTGATCGACGACACCCTGCTTGAGGCCAGCAACGACCTTGGCGCCTCGCCCTGGCAGACGCTCAGCCGCATCGTCATTCCGCTGTCGCTGCCGGGCGTCATGGCGGGCGTGGTCTTTTGCCTTGGCCCGGCGCTGGCCGCCTGGGTCGAGCCGGGGATGCTGGGCGGCGGCTTCGTCAACCTGATCTCGAACTCGATCGAAAGCGCCTATTCGGCGCTGCGTTACCCGGTCGTTGCGGCGCTGTCGGCCTTTGTGATCCTGCTGCTGCTTCTGCTTCTGGGGATCATGTATCTGATCGCGCGCCGGCTTGGTGCGCTGTCTTCCTCGGCCAGCGTGTTCAGGGGCTGAAACCATGCACGACGATACCATTCCCGGCCTGCGCCAGATTTCCACCCGGCTTGAGCCCAGCTACGCCCCGATCTGGCGGCGGCTGGGCAAATGGGGCGGCTTCGCCATGCTGGCGCTGATCTATTTCCCGCTGGTCTGGCTGATCCTGCTGTCGATCAGCGCCGACCCGCTGGGCGGTATTCCCGGGCATTTCTCGCTGGAGCATTACCGGGCGCTGTTCGCCAACAGCGCATGGCACAAGCCCATGCTGGCCAGCCTGGCCATCGCCACCATCATCGGGCTGATCTGCGCGGTGGCCGCGACGATCATCGGCCGCGCCCTGCCCACCCTGAACAGTCCCGGACGGGTGCTGTTCATGTTCGTGGTGCCGCTGTTCGTGCCCGGCATGTCCATGGGGGCGGCGCTGTTCATCCTGCTGCGCGCGGTCTTCAACCTGAAGCTTGGCTTCTGGTCGGTGGCGCTGGGGCATTTCGTCTGGGCGTTTCCCTTTGCGCTGCTGATCATCCTTGTGGTGACCGTGCGCTTCGATCACCGCCTGGTCGAGGCCGGGCGCGATCTGGGCGCCAGCAACTGGCGCGTCTTCTGGGACATCGAGTTCCCGATCCTGATGCCGGGCATCGTCAGCGCGGCGCTGTTCGGCTTTCTGATGTCCTTCAACGAGGTCATGCGCTCGATCTTCCTGCGCGGCACGGCTGAAACCATGCCGATCTGGAGCTGGGTTCAGGCCGCCGCCCAGCAAAGCCAGGTGCCCATCATCTTCTCGCTGGCCTCGCTGGTGCTGATCGTCACCGTGCCGCTGCTTTGCGGGGTGTTCTGGCTGCTGTTCGTCAGGATGAACCGGACATGACCCGGGCCTGCCCGTCACGCCGCCGAATGGTGCAGAAGGCGCGGCAACAGGGCCTCGGCCGCAAGGATCAGGTCCTGCGCCATCGCCCTGCCCGCGCCGGCCGCGTCGCCCCGCTTCATCGCCGCCATGATCTTGCGATGCTCGTCATTGGCGTGTTCGCGGTAATGGTCGGTATCGAAAAGGCCGGTGAAGACCGGGCCGACCTTCAGCCACAGCCCCTCGATCACGCGCAAAAGCTCGGGGTTGCCGGCGCGTTCGTAGATGCTGAAATGGAATTCGCGGTTCAGCCGCAGATAGGTGCGCGCGTCATAGGTCGCGGTCGTCTTGGCGATGTCGTTCAGCAGAACGTCGATGCGGGCGAAGTCCTCATCCGTGAACAGCGGCGTCGCCAGCTCGGTCGCCATCCCCTCCAGCGCCACGCGCATCGGCAACAGATGGTTGAAGCGTTCGGCCGTCATCTGCGGCACCACGATCGAGCGGTTGGACAGTTGCACCAGCAGATGTTCGGCGACCAGCCGTTGCAGCGCCTCGCGGATCGGGGTGGCCGAGATGCCGAAGCTGTCGGCAAGGTTGCGGATGACCATGGGCTGCATCGGCGCGAAGGTGCCATCGGCCATGCCCTTGAGGATTTCCTCATATGCCCGGTCCGTCAGCGATTCACGCGCGATCTTGGTCATTCTCTCAACACTCCTGACAAGCACGGTGCCACCGGCACATCCTGTTCCGACTATACGAAACCACATGCGCCCGCAGCAAGGTATATCATATATCTATCGCAGCGCATTTCCCACCCCTCCGGCCCCGCGATCACCGCATCGGCCCCGCATGAAAAAAGGCGCTGTCATGCTGCATGAGAACTTGCATTTTTCCCCCGGCGGCGATTGCGCCATCGAGGTGGAGCTGGGTGACGGCATGGACTTCACCCTGAATTTCACCGTGCACCGGCTGGTTGCGGCGCTGCGCGAGGCAGGCATTGCCGCCATCGAGGACATCATCCCCGAGCTTGCCTCGTTCCAGGTGAATTACGATCCCGACCGCATCTCGTATGAGGATCTGACGCATGAGATCGCGGCGATCTACGCGCGGATCGGCTCGGACGTGTCGGGGTCGCTGCCCAGCCGGCTGGTGACGCTGCCGGTCTGCTATTTCGACGACCAGACCACGGCCTGCATCGCCGATTACCGCAAGACCTATCCCGACAAGGTGCCCGACCCCGACCTGCTATGCGCGCTGAACGGGCTGCCCGATCGCGCGGCGCTGGCGCGGCGCCATTCGGGGACCGAATACTGGGTGGCGGCGCTTGGCTTCTGGCCGGGGCTCTGCTCATTGCTGCCGCTGCGGCCGGGCGCGCGCATCACCGCGCCGAAATACAACCCGCCGCGCACATGGACGCCCAAGGGCGCCATCGGCATCGGGGGCGCCCTTTGCTGCGTCTATCCCGACCGCACGCCCGGCGGCTATCAGCTGATCGGGCGCTGCCCGGCGCCGATCTATGACGGCACCCAGCGGCTGCCGGCGTTCCGCGACAGCCTTGCCCTGCTGCGCGCCGGCGACCGCGTGCGCTTCCGCCCGGTCACCGCCGAGGAATGCGCCTGGATCGATGCCGAGGTCGAGGCCGGCCATTATGAACATGACGTTGTCGAGTATCAGGTATTCTCGGTCGACCGCTATCTCGACTGGGCCAAAGCGCAGGGAGGCAAGGCATGACCGCGCGCAGTATCGCCGTTCTGAAGCCGGGGCTGGAAACCACGGTGCAGGAACTGCCCGGCCGCATCGGCTATCTTGAGCAGGGCTTTCCGGTCTCGGGGCCATTCGACAAATGGTCCTTCCGGCAGGCGAACCTGCTGGTCGGCAACCCGCGCGACACCGCCGCGCTGGAATGTCAGCTTCTGGGGCCGACGCTGCGGTTCGAGGGCGATGCCGCCGTCGCCGTCACCGGCGCCGACATGCGGCCCAAACTGGACGGCCAGCCGGTGCCGATGTGGCAGACCCTGCATGTCCGCGCCGGGCAGGTGCTGGAAATCGGCGCCGCCTATAGCGGCGCGCGCGGTTATGTCGCGGTCGCGGGCGGCATCGACACGCCGGTGGTGCTGGGTTCGCGCGCGGTCTTTCACATGGCCCGTGTCGGCGGGCAGGCGCTGGTCGCCCAGCAGGTCCTGCCGCTTGGCGCCGCCCCTGCGGCCATGCCCGCCATCCTGACGGTCCCGCCCGCAAGCCGCCCCGCCTTCGCCACCGACAAGCGCTGGCAGGTCGAGGCGCTGGCCGGCCCGAACGACGACTGGCTGGACCCGGCCTCGGTCGCGATGTTCTTCAGCGCCGACTGGGCGGTGCAGGCGAAAAGCAACCGCACCGGCATCCGCCTGACCGGGCCGGAATTCGCCTTTGCCGGACGCGCGCTCAGCAAGGGCAGCGACCACGGGCAGGATCCCTCGAACATCATCGATCACGGCTATCCGCTGGGCGCGGTGAACCTTGCCGGCCAGACGCCGATCATCCTGGTCAATGACGCGCCCAGCACCGGCGGTTTCATCACCCCCTTCACCATCGCCAGCGCCGCCTTCTGGAAGCTGGCGCAGGCCAAGCCCGGCGACGTGCTGCGCTTTCGCCGCATCGACCGGACCGAGGCCGGCGCCCTGCGCGCCGCGCTTGATGCCGTGACCAGCGCGGGGGTTCTCGTCCGTGCCTGAACCGACACCGCCCCTTTCCGAAACCGACTCCGTTCAGGGCGCGCTTGGCGACATGCTCAACAGCCTGCCCCCCGCCATCGACGAGGCCGCGGCGGCGCGGCTGATGCGGGACCATTTCGGCATCACCGGCACCGCCGTCCCCGTCGCCTGCGAACGCGATGCGAATTTCCACATCGCGGCCGAGGACGGCACCCGCTTCATGCTGAAGATCTCGAACCCGGCCGAGCCCGAGATCAACACGAATTTCCAGACCGAAGCCCTGTTATGGCTTGAACGCCGCGACCCCGGCCTGCCGGTGCCCAAGGTCCGCCGCACGCTGGACGGCGAAAGCGGCTTCTCGCAGGTGCTGGAGGATGGCCGTCCCAGCGTCATCCGCGCCCTGACCTGGCTTGACGGCAACCCGGTGGCGCGCGTCGGCGTCACACCCGCGCTGCGGCGCGATCTAGCGCGCACGCTGGCGCGGCTGGGCATCGCCTTCGCGGGCTTCGATCACCCGGCCTCGGGGCATGAAATCCTGTGGGACGTCAAGAACGCCTCGCGCCTGCGCCCGCTGATCGCGGCACTGTCCGAACCCGCGCTGCGCCGGCAACTGACCGCCGAGCTGGATCATTTCGACCAGAAGGTGCTGCCGGTCCTGCCGACGCTGCGCCAGCGCGTCGTGCATAACGACCTGAACCTGCATAACGCCATCCTTGACCCCGCCAACCCCGACCGCATCACCGGCATCATCGATTTCGGCGACATGGTGAAAACGGCGCTGATCATCGATCTGGCGGTCGCCGCATCCTATCACACGCAGGAACCCGACGCGCTGGACGCGGTCTGCGACATGGTCCGCGCCTATCACCAGGTGCTGCCGCTGGAGCGCGCCGAACTGCTGGTCCTGCGCGACCTGATCGTGGCGCGGCTGATGACCACCGTCGCCATCACCGAGGGCCGCGCCGCCCGCTATCCGCAGAACGCGGCCTATATCCTTCGCAACAACGGCCCCGCCCGCATGGGCCTGCGTCTTTTCGCAACCATCCCCCGGGATCAGGTCGCGGCGGCCCTGCTTGCCGCCTGCAACATGGAGTGAGCCATGAACACCCCCGAAGCCATGGTCAATGCCTTCGTCGAAGGCGCGGCCGAACTCGACGAGGCGACGACCGCCATGATCGCACAGCGCAAGGCGCTGCTGGGTCCGGCCTATCGCCTGATGTATGAACGCCCGCTGCATTTCGTGCGCGGCGAAGGCGTCTGGCTGTTCGACCCCGAAGGCAACGCCTATCTGGACGCCTATAACAACGTGACCTCGATCGGCCATTGCCAGCCGCATGTGGTCGAGGCGATCCGCCAGCAGGTCGGCATCCTTGCCACCAACACCCGCTATCTGCACGGCGCGCCGCTGGATTACGCCCGCCGCCTGCTGGCGACGATGCCGGCCGAAATCGGCCACCTGATGTTCACCTGCACCGGCTCGGATGCCAACGACCTCGCGGTGCGCATCGCCCGCGCCTATACCGGCGGCACCGGCATCGTCGTGACCGAGACCGCCTATCACGGCATCACGCAGGCGGTGGCCGAGTTTTCGCCCTCGCTGGGCAAAAGCGTGAACCTTGGCGCGCATGTGCGCACCGTGCCCGCGCCCGACAGCTATCGTTCGACCGACGCGGCCGGGGAATTCACCGCAGCCGTCCGCGCCGCGCTTGCCGACCTGCAACGCCATGGCATCAGGCCGGCGCTGTTCATCTGCGACGGCATCTTCGCCAGCGACGGCGTCTTTGATACCCCGGGCGTCATCAAGGGCGCGGTCGACGCGGTGCATGAGGCGGGCGCGCTTTACATCGCCGACGAGGTGCAGTCCGGCTTTGGCCGCACGGGCGACGCGATGTGGGGCTTTCAGCGCCATGACGTCATCCCCGACCTTGTGACCATGGGCAAGCCGATGGGCAACGGCTTTCCCGTCGCCGGCGTTGCCGCCCGCCCCGAGGTACTGGCCGATTTCGGCGCAAAGGCGCGCTATTTCAACACTTTCGGCGGCAATGCCGTGGCGGTCGCCGCCGCCTCGGCGGTGCTTGACGTGATCGAGGACGATGCGCTGGTCGAAAACGCCCGCGTCATCGGCGCCTATCTGAAACAGGGCTTTCAGGCGCTGGCCGAAACGCATGCCTGCCTTGGCGACATCCGCGGCGCGGGCCTGTTCCTTGGGGTCGAGATCGTCTCGGACCCTGCCCGCAAGACGCCCGATGCCGCCACCGCCACCCGCATCATCAACGGTCTGCGCGATGAACGGGTGCTGATCTCGGGCTGCGGCAAATGGGCCAATATCCTGAAGATCCGCCCGCCCATCGTCTTCACGCGCGAGAATGCGGACGAACTGATCCAGAAACTCGACCTCGTGCTGCGGCGCCTGGCCTGAACCCCAGCCTTTCGGAGATTGCCATGACCATCAAGACCATCGAAGCCATGCTGCCGGGCGTGATCTACCTGTCGCCCGCGCCCGACGCGCCGCCCTACAAGACCGCCGGCGACAAGGTTGCCGCCGGCGAAACCGTGGCGCTGGTCGAGGTGATGAAGTCCTATCTGCCGGTCGAGGCCGATTGCAGCGGCACCTTCCTGGGCTATGCCGTCGAAACCGGCGCCACGGTCGAGCCGGGCGAACCCATCTGCCGCCTTGAGGCCGCCGAATGAGCCGACCGATCCGCAAGCTGCTGATCGCCAACCGGGGTGAGATCGCCGTCCGCATCATCACCGCCGCCCGCAAGCTGGGCATCGCCACCGTGCAGATCGTCAGCGAGGCCGACCGCGACATGCTGGCCGCGCGCATGGCCGACGAGGTGATCGAGATCGGCCCGGCGCCGGCGCTGAAATCCTATCTCGACATGGACAGGGTGCTGGGGGCGCTTGCAGCCAGCGGCGCCGATGCGCTGCATCCGGGCTATGGCTTCCTGTCCGAAAATGCCCGCTTCGCCACCGCCGTCACCGATATGGGCTGCATCTTCGTCGGCCCCGACGCCGCCACCATCGACCGCATGGGCGACAAGGTGAATGCCCGTCAAGCCGCGATCGACGCCGGCGTGCCGGTGGTGCCCGGCAGCGATGGCCGCCTTGCCGATCTGGCCACCGCGCTGCAACTGGCCGGGGATATCGGCTATCCGGTGATGATCAAGGCTGCGGCCGGCGGCGGCGGCCGCGGCATCCGCATCGTGCGCGACGCCTCCGAACTGGCTGCGGCGGTGCCGCAGGCCATGGCCGAGGCGCGCGCCGCCTTCGGCGACGACGGCCTGTATCTGGAAGCCTATATCGAGAACGCTCGCCATATCGAGGTGCAGGTTCTGGGCGACGGCACCGATGTCGTCCATCTCTATGAACGCGAATGTTCCCTGCAGCGTCGCCGCCAGAAGGTCTGGGAAGAGGCCCCCGCCGTCTTGCTGCCACCCGCCATGCGGGCCGGGCTTTGCGCCTCGGCGGTGCGGCTGGCGCGCTCGGTCGGCTATCGCGGCGCGGGGACGATGGAATACCTGTTCGATCCGCAGCGCAACGCCTTCTATTTCATCGAGATGAACACCCGCATCCAGGTCGAACACCCCGTGACCGAAATGATCACCGGCATCGATCTGGTGCGCGAGATGCTGCTGATCGCCGGCGGCGCCAGGCTTTCGGTCGCGCAGCAGGATATCCGTTGCGACGGCCACGCCATCGAGGTCCGCATCAATGCCGAGGACCCCGCCCGCAACTTCCTGCCCAGTCCCGGCGCCATCGACCGGCTGTCGCCCCCCGACGGCGCGGATATCCGCTTCGACACCGGCTTCGACGCCGGCAGCCGCGTGCCGCCCTACTACGATTCGCTGGTCGGCAAGCTGATCGTGCGCGGCGACACCCGCGCCGGCGCCATCGCGACCCTTCAGGACGCCCTTGCGCGGCTTGAGGTCGGCCCCATCGCGACGACGATCCCCCTGCACCGCGCGCTGGCCGCCGATGCCGATGTGCAGGCGGGCAAGGTTTCGACGCAATGGCTTGAGGCGTGGCTGCAAGCGGGCGGGCTGGCCGGTTAGGCCGCGCCCCCCCCCTTTATTATTCGCGATTTTCGACGACTGCTGTCGGATCTCGGCGAATTGAAATCGGGGCGGCAAGGGTCCAGTTTTCCCGTCACTGGCGGCGACGTTCGGCGCCGCGAACCATCGAACCAACGGGAAACACATGTCGAGAAACGGTATCGAAGGCAAAACCGTCCTGATCGCCGGCGGCGCCAAGAACCTGGGCGGCCTTCTGGCCCGCGAATATGCCAAGGCCGGCGCAAGGGCCGTGGCCATCCACTATAACAGCGACGCCGCCAGGGCCGAGGCCGATGCGACCGTCGCCGCCATCAGGGCGCTTGGCGCAAAGGCGGTGGCCTTTCAGGCCGACCTGACCAGCGCCGCCGCGATGGAGAAACTGTTCGCCGACACCGTCGCCGCCGTGGGCCGGCCCGATATCGCCGTCAACACCGTCGGCATGGTCATCAAGAAGCCCATCGCCGAAGTGACCGAGGCCGAGTTCGACCAATCCAGCGCCGTCAACGTCAAATCCGCCTTCTTCTTCCTGAAAGAGGCCGGCAGGAACCTGAACGACAATGGCAAGATCGTCACCATCGTGACCTCGCTTCTGGGGGCGTTCACGCCGTTCTATGCCGCCTATGAGGGGCTGAAGGCGCCGGTCGAGCACTTCACCCGCGCGGCGTCGAAGGAATTCGGCGAACGCGGCATCTCGGTCACCGCGATCGGGCCGGGGCCGATGGACACGCCCTTCTTCTATCCCGCCGAGGGCAAGGACGCCGTCGCCTATCACCAGTCGGCCGCCGCGCTGTCCGCGTTCTCGAAGACCGGCCTGACCGATATCGAGGATATCGCGCCCTGGGTGCTGTTCCTGACCTCGGACGGCTGGTGGATGACCGGCCAGACCATTCTGGTCAATGGCGGCTACACCACGAAGTAAGCCCTTCGGCCGGCGGGACGACCGCCGGCCATCCACGGCAAAAGGGGGGCATGATGCCCGATCCGCTTCAGGACATCTTCGGCCGCCAGCCTGCGGGCTTTCGCAGCGACCGCGGCAAGACCCGCGACTGGCGGCTGGGCCGGCTTGACCGGAGGCTTCTGGACCATCAGGACCGCTGCTGCGTGGTGCTGCACACGGATTTCGGCAGGCCGCCCTTCGAGCGACTTCTTGAAGTCGCCGTGCCCATCGGCAACATCAATCATGACCGCGACAATCCGGGCGGGATGGGCCTTGGCGGCCTCGGCCGTTCCGGCATGGGGAAATATTGCGGCAAGGCCGGGTTCGACGCGCCGCGCAACGCCAGGTCGCGGCCGATCTCGTCCGCGGACCGGACCATCGACGCCCCATGCGGGCAAGGATCCGGGCGCGATGCCGGCGCCATCGGGACAGGAGGGGCGCATGGCGACGCAGACTGACCCCGAGCTGCCCGGTCTGCTGGCCTATTGGTCGCGGTCCTCGGGCGACTGGTTCTCGCATGATCCGGGCTTTGACCGCGATTTCCGCACCCGCTATCTGGACCTGCACGAGCGGGCGCGGTCGGGCGCGCTGGATCACTGGCAAGCGGACGCGCAGGGCGTGCTGGGGCTTTTGATCCTGCTTGACCAGTTTCCGCGCAACGCCTTTCGCGGCAGCGCGCGGATGTATGCGACCGACCCGCAGGCGCGCCGCGTCGCGCGGATCGGCATGGACCGCGACTTCATCGCCGCCCTGCCGGAACCGCTGCGGATGTTCCTGATGCTGCCCTTTTCCCATTCCGAGGACGCCGCCGACCACGATCTGTCCGTCGCGCTGCACGAACGCTTTCTGCCCGGCGGGCTGGGCCGCGCGCGCCGGCACCGCGACATCATCCGCCGCTTCGGCCGCTTTCCGCATCGCAACGGGATCCTTGGCCGCGCCAGCACCCCGGCCGAGCGGGACTATCTGGCGAATGGCGGGTTTCGTGGCTAGATTTGCCGCAAATCCAATGCGTAACCACAGGTTGCCTGCAATATGACCGATCATTCGACCCCGCGCAGCGTGCTGCGCAACGACGGCCCGGCGGGAAAGACCCGCGTCACCAACATGGAGCTGTTCTTCGACCTCGTCTATGTCTTCACCATCGTCCAGCTTTCGCATTACCTGATCGAACACGAAACCTGGCTGGGTGCGTTGCAGGCGGCGACGCTGTTCGCCGCCGTCTGGTGGGCGTGGAACTATACCGCATGGGCCACGAACTGGCTGGACCCCGACCATCCCGGCGGCCGGCTGCTGATGGTCGTGCTGATGGCCTGCGCGCTGATGATGGCGGTGGCGATGCCGGGGGCCTTCACCGCGCGCGCGGGGCTGTTCGTCGGCGCCTATGTCGCGATGGGGCTGATCCGGGCGGGCTATATGGCGCTGGCCTTCGGCAACCAGCAGATGGGCCGCAACTATGCCCAGCTTTGCGCCTGGAGCGCGATCTCGGGGCTGTTCTGGATCGCCGGGGTATTCCTGCCCGGGATGCGCCTGCCCCTGTGGATCATCGCCGTGGTGATCGATTACGGCGCGCCCTACATCAATTTCTGGCTGCCCGGCCCTGGCGGCACGCCAATGCACACCTGGACGCTGAAGGGGCTGCATCTGCTGGAGCGCAACCAGCAGGTCTTCATCATCTCGCTGGGGGAATCGATCCTGCTGCTGGGCGGGCTGCTGGTCGGCAAGGAGCTGGGCGCCGGCATCGTCGTCGCCGCCGCCATCGGCTTTCTGCTGATCGTCTCGTTGTGGTGGATCTATTTCGTCCATGTCACCGAAACCGCCGAGCACCGCTTCCAGCATGAGGCCGACCACACCCGGCTGGCGCGCGCGGGGCTGGCCTATGCCCATGGCATCATGGTCTGCGGCGCCATCGTCACCGCCGTCGCCATCGAGATGATCGTCGCCCGCCCGGTCGAGGCGATCCACGCCCCGGTGGCGCTGATCGCCGCCGCCGGTCCGTCGATCTTTCTGCTGGGCAGCACCATCTTTCACCGCACCATGGCGCAGAGGATGCCGCTGTCCTATGTCGTCGCCATCGCGGCGCTGGTCTGCTGGAGCCTGCTTGCCCTGACCCTGCACCTGAACGGCATCTGGCTGGGCGCGGGCGTGCTGGCGGTCATGGTGGCGCTGGCCGGAACGGGGCGCGCGGAATGAACCCAGCCCCGCTGCCCCGCAACCGCGCCTTTGCCATCAACGACCACATCGGAGCCATGTCACCGACCGGCTGTGAATGATCGGGGATAGTTTCCCGCGCGTCCTCAGGCGGTCGTCAGGTCGTCGAGGATGCGCAGCATCGTCAGCCGGCCATATTCCAGGTTGCCATGATGCGGGTCGGCAAGCCGCTCGGCGCTGTAGGCCTCGGCGGTGAAGGCCCCAGACAGCGTTTCCCGTGGCACCCCGATCACCCTGATGCCCGCTCTGGCAAGTCGCATCTTGATGAAATCGCGGCAGATCGTGTCGACGCGCGCCATCACGTCAGGGTCGATGACATGCAAGGCTGGCGCGCGTTCCAGTGGGCGGGGCGCCTCGATCACGCGAATGTCGAAGCCCTTCGCGCGCAGTTCGGACAGGAAGGCCAGCCGCACCGCTATCTCGCGCGCGACCCAGGTTTGCAGCACCGCATCGCTGACCGGCTGCAGCCTGGGAAAGTCGCCCATGACCGACCAGGGGCGAAAGCGCCGCCAATCTGCCGCGCGGGTATAGGGCGCGGTATGCAGGATGCTTGAAAAGTAATGCCGGCCGCCGGGCTGCAAGAGCATGTCCAGAGGCTCGACGTTTTCCACTGCGTCTGCACGCACGCGGATGCCGCCAGCCTCATCCTCGAAATGCGGAGAAACCCAGTTCAGGCCATGATTGATGACAAGTTCGGTATCGTGCCCGTCAAGCACATGGATATTCTCGCACAGCGCGTTGACGTGAGAATCCCCGAAAATGATGACCTTCACGGAAGATCCCCCAGCAACGCTTCCTCGCAGTATTCGTAGCCGCTGGCGATTTCGGGCGCCGCAGGCGATGGCGCAGCCGGCAGCGCTGCTTTGCCCTCGGCCGCAAAAAAATGCTGCATGACGGTATCGACGCCAGCCTGAACGACATTGCGCAAGTCTGGCGCGTAAAGACCGTGGCGGGCCGGCTGGCCGGTGATCACCTCGTAGCTGGGGAAATAGAATACGTCGTCATGTTCGTCAGCCAGATCGCCGGCGACGGCGCGCAGCGTCGCCTTGCTTTGCGTGGTCGCCACCAGCACATGATCGCCGCTGGCCGTCGCCGCCAGCGGCACCGGCGACACGGTCAGCAACACGCGCACGCCCGGCTTGCGCTGCCGCAGCAGCGTCAGGAAGGTCTCGAAATCACCGCGCACCTCGGGATAGCGGAAATTGACGAAGCCATAACGCTGAGGGTCGTAATCCCCGGCAATGACCCCCGGCGCCGAGGGATAGATGGTTCCGTCCAGAAGGCTTTGCCACGCCTCGGTCAGGCCAAGGGTAAAGATAAAGACATCCGCACGGGCGAACATCTGGCGGATGGCGGCAAGATGCGCCCCGCGCAGGACGCGCACCTCGTCCGGCGAGGCGAATCCGTTCGGCTGCAAGCCGGGGCGCAGCGCGTCAAAATGGCGTTTTTTCGCCGTCCAGATCGCGTCCTGCGGCTTGCGTTCGCCATGCGCCTCCTGAAACAGCTGCAAAAGCTGGCGGACGGTGTAGATATTGCCGTAACGGCAGGAATACAGGCCATAGCCCAGCCGGTTCGCCTCGTCCTCGGTCAGGAAGGCGGGCGGCGGTTCAAGGTCCAGATAGCCCAGCCCGCGACCGCGCAGCGCCCGCCCGATATGCTGGGCAAAGCAGCTTCCGGCGGTCGCGATCGTCGCCCCCTCAAGCGAACCCATGCCATCGAAAAGCTCGGTCAGGGTCGAGACATGCCGGTTCGACACGGCCCGGCTCCAGAAAGCCCTGTCAGGAACGCGCTCGTAGGGATGCAACTGAGTACCTCGACTGACAATGACATAATTATGGCATGGTTCCCTTGTTATCCACATCACAGGGCTTGGTCACCCTAAAACGGCCCGCAAGGATCTGCCGGGAAAACGTGCAGACCGGCCAGATACCGCCCAATCGCCCCCAGGGGCGACGGCCAGCCGGCCACAGGCCGGCCCGCGGTCGACGCCGCCCATGTTGACGTTACATTTCGGTCATGAAATGTTGCCGCAACATTCTGACCAGGCGAAGATGGAGTCCCGGCGTTGCTAAAGTCCGTTCCCGAGGAAAAGGGCGAATACTGGAACCAGTATTACGCGTCGCGCGAGGTCATGAAACTGTCGGCGCCATCGCAATTCGCCGCCTTCGCCGCGCAAGAGGCCGGTGACGCCCATCTGATCATCGAGGTCGGCTGCGGCAACGGGCGCGACAGCCTGTTCTTTGCGCGCCACGGCTTTCAGGTCGTGGCCATCGACGGCTCGACCGCGGCCATCGCGAAATGCGAGGAAAGCCGCGACGCGCAGTCGCTCAAGGATATTTCGTTCATCTGCTCGACCGTGGGCAGCGCCGGCTTTGGCGATGCGCTGCGCCAGGCGCGCGCACATTCGGACGGCGCGGCCATGGCCTATGCCCGCTTCTTCCTGCACGCGATCACCGACAACGAAGAACTGGCTTTCTTCAAGGACATGAGCGCCGCCCTGCATGAAGGCGACCGGCTGGCCGTCGAATATCGCACGGTCCGCGACGAAGCCGGCCAGAAGGTCACCGCCGCGCATTACCGCCGTTTTGTCGAGCCGGCGCAGGTGATCGCCAATGCCGCGAAATTCGGCTTTATCGTCGAATACGAGGTCGAGGGCTACGGCTTCGCGAAATATCTCAATGACGACGCCTATGTCGCGCGCAGCGTGTTCCGGAAGGCCGCCGCATGACGCTTGACGAAAGGGTGGCGGCCCTGGTCGAGGGCCGTCCCGTCGCCGCCGCGGCCGATAACCTCGGTTCGCGGCTTGATTATTACTGCCGTCTGGTCATGGCCGAAAAACTCAACGAGGCCTATCACGAGTTGCGCGCCGACAACGCGCTGACGCCGGACGAAAAAAAGCAGCTCATCAGCGCCGTGAACGCCGGCTATCTTTTCGCGCAAGACCGTGAATGGGGCAATCACGGGATCAAGCGCTCGTTCCGGTTCTGGACCGACAAGCAGAAGACCATCTACGTCCAGCGGACGCTGGAGATCGCCGACCTCATGAAGCGCGAGATCACGCCGCATGTCAGCTTTGGCTTCGGCTCGGTGCTGGGGATGATCCGCGACAACAACTTCATCCCCCATGACGACGACATGGACCTGATCATCGCCCTGCCGGCCGAGCGCGGGTCGAAATTCGCCACGGTTCTGGCCAGGATCAGGCAGCTTCTTCTGGATCAGAATTTCGTGGTGCCGGCCAACCACAATATCAGTCACCTCAGCACCGCCCGCAAGGGCTGGGCAGGCACGGATATCTTTGTCGGCTTCATCGACAGGAGCGAGCGCGTATCCTGGTTTCCCAGCGCCCGGAACGGCCTTCTGGCCAGCGATGTCTTTCCGACCCGGACCATGCAATTCTTTGGCTCTGAGTGCCCGATCCCGCGTGATCCGCTGAAATATCTGGAAGTCACCTACGGTCCGGACTGGCGCATGCCGATTCCGAACTGGAACCACCCCTGGGATCGCAGGCAATATAACGACTACCTTTAGGGCGCTGACGCCCCTTGCACCTGCATTGGCGGCGGGGTTCCCAGCCCTGCCGTTTTGCTTTGCCCCGGGGCCGTGGATGGCCCCGGCGGGTATTGAACATTCCCGGCCCTTGTGGTTTGTCGATGGCGCGCGGGTGTGGTGGAACGGTAGACACAGCAGGTTTAGGTCCTGCCGCCGAAAGGCGTGGGGGTTCAAATCCCTTCACCCGCACCATCAGGCGCCGCGTCCTGGCCATCGGATGGCGCCAACCTTACCCCTGCAAGGCACGGAATACGGCGGGCAGCGCCTCGGGCAGGTCCTCGGCGATCAGGCCGGGGCCGAAATGACGCGCGGCCTCGGCATGCAGCCAGGCACCGGTTGCCGCCGCCTCGACCGGAGGGAAGCCCCGCGCCAGCAGGCCGGTGATGATGCCGGCCAGCACGTCGCCCGACCCCGCAGTTGCCAGCCATGGCGCGGCGTTTTCGCCCACCGCCGCGGCGATACAGCTCGTGCCGTCGGGCGCGGCGATGACGGTATCGGCGCCTTTCAGCAGCACCGTGCAGCCCGCCCGCATGGCCGCCTGCCGCACGGCATCCAGCCGCGAAAACATCGCTCCGTCCTCTGGCGCGGCCAGTCGGGCCGAGAGGTCCGGGAACAGGCGGCCAAACTCGCCGCCATGCGGGGTCAGGACCACGCACGGATGCAGCAGCGCGAACAGCGCCTGCGGATTGTCGGCAAAGGCGGTCAGCGCGTCGGCATCCAGCAGTGCCGCACGGTTTGACGCCAGCGCCACGGGCACAAGCGCGCGCGCCCGCCCCTGCCCCAGCCCCGGACCAAGACACAGCGCGTTCAGCCGCGCATCGCCCAGCAAGGCCGTCAGCGCGGCGGCGTCGGCAAGGGGCGTCAGCATCACCGCATCCAGCCTTGCGGCATTTTCCGGCAGCGCCTCGGGCGGGCAGGCCAGCGTCACCAGCCCCGCCCCGACCCGCAGGGCGGCGCGCGCGGCCAGACGGGCGGCACCGCCCCGCGCCACGCCCCCACCCAGAATCAGCGCGTGACCGTAGTCATATTTATGCCCCGCCCGCTTCAGCAGCCGCGGATCGGGACCGGCCGACCGCGCACAATCCCCGGCGACGGGCAGCCATTCCTCGACCCCGATATCGACGACGCGCAGCGTGCCGGTCAGCTCAGCCCCTTGCCCCAGCAGATGGCCCGGGCGCGGGCGCTGGAAAGTCACTGTCAGCGCGGCGGCGGGCAGCGCAGCAGCAGGCAACTCGTCGCCGCCCAGCACCCGGCCGCTGTCGGCGTCAAGCCCGCTGAGGATGTCGACGGCGACGATCTGGCTGCGCCGATCTGCCGCCATGCGCAGCACCCGGGCGATTTCCGGGTCCAGCGGCCGCGTCAGCCCGGTGCCGAACAGCGCATCGACGCATAGCCCGCCGGGTGCGAAATCGCTGGGCGACAGCGCCGAAAGCGCCATCACCGGCGCTTGCCAGTCAGCCGCCGCCAGCCGCGCGTCGGGCGTCACCGGCGCGGCCAGCGCCGCCACGCGCACCCGCCAGCCACGATCGACGAGGTGACGCGCAATCACATAGCCGTCGCCGCCATTGTTGCCCGGCCCGCACAGAATCGTCGCCTCATGCGCCTCGGACCAGCGCAGCGCGATCTGGTGGGCGACACCCTCGCCCGCGCGCTCCATCAATGTGCGGCCGGACACGCGACCGCTGTCGATGGCGGCCGCCTCGATGGCGCGCATCTGCCGTGTGGTCAGGACTTCGTGCTGAAATGCCATGTCATCGCCCAATATCAGGGCATCATGCCCAAAATTAAGGCACCCGCCCGGGATTCGCTGTTTCCATGCCACCGTCGCCGCCGTGTCGCATGGACGAGCATCATCAAACCCGCCAATCAGGGCGCAGGCAAGTCGCGACAGAAGGATCAGGCAATGAAGAAAGTCGAAGCCATCATCAAGCCCTTCAAGCTGGACGACGTGAAAGAGGCTTTGCAGGAGGTCGGCGTTCAGGGCCTTTCCGTCACCGAAGTCAAAGGGTTCGGGCGGCAAAAGGGCCATACCGAACTGTATCGCGGCGCGGAATACGTCGTCGACTTCCTGCCCAAGGTGAAGATCGAGATGGTGCTGCCCGACGATCTGGTCGAGGCCGCCGTGGACGCCATCGTTTCGGCCGCGCGCACCGAAAAGATCGGCGACGGCAAGATCTTCATCCTGCCGGTCGAGCAGGCGATCCGCATCCGCACCGGCGAAACCGGCGACGACGCGATCTGATCCCGCGACCGCCCGAAAGATATCACATTGCCCGGCGGCGGCGCCGGGCCGACTGATGGAGGAAGGACCCCAATGAAAGTCAAGGACGTACTGGATCTGATGAAGGAAGAGGATGTCGAATATGTCGACGTTCGCTTCACCGATCCCAAGGGCAAGCTGCAGCACGTCACCCTGGTCGCCGACCTGGTGGACGAGGACCTGTTCGACGAAGGCTTCATGTTCGACGGCAGCTCGATCGCCGGCTGGAAGTCGATCGACCAGTCCGACATGAAACTGATCTTCGACCCGGCCTCGGTCTATATCGACCCGTTCTATGCCGAAAAGACGCTGTGCGTGCATTGCAACGTCGCCGAACCCGACACCGGCGAACCCTATTCCCGCGATCCGCGCGGCACCGCCCTGAAGGCCGAGGCCTATCTGAAGTCCTCGGGCATCGGCGACACCGCCTATTTCGGCCCCGAGGCCGAGTTCTTCCTGTTCGACGACGTGCGCTATTCGGTCACCCCGCAAAAGGTCTCGTTCGAGATCGACGCCGTGGACGCCGCCTGGAACACCGACACCCCCTATGAGGACGGCAACCTTGCCCACCGCGCCCCCCACAAGGGCGGCTATTTCCCGGTGAACCCCATCGACACCGCCCAGGACATCCGCGGCGAGATGCTGTCGACCATGAAGCGCATGGGCATCAAGGTCGACAAGCACCACCACGAGGTCGCGACCTGCCAGCACGAGCTGGGCATGATCTTCGGCGGCCTGACCGAACAGGCCGACAATATCCAGAAATACAAATACGTCATCCACAACGTCGCTGCCGCCTATGGCAAGACCGTGACCTTCATGCCCAAGCCGATGAAGGGCGACAACGGGTCGGGGATGCACGTCAACATGTCGATCTGGAAGGACGGCAAGCCGCTGTTCGCGGGCGACAAATATGCCGACCTGTCGCAGGAGGCCCTTTACTTCATCGGCGGCATCCTGAAGCACGCCAAGGCGCTGAACGCGCTGACCAACCCCTCGACCAACAGCTACAAGCGGCTGATCCCGGGCTTCGAGGCCCCGGTCCTGCGCGCCTATTCGGCCCGCAACCGCTCGGGTTGCGTGCGTATTCCGTGGACGGAAAGCCCGAAGGCCAAGCGCGTCGAGGCCCGCTTCCCCGATCCGGCGGCCAACCCCTATCTGGCCTTCGCGGCGCTGCTGATGGCCGGCATCGACGGCATCAAGAACAAGATCGACCCGGGCCCGGCCTCGGACAAGGATCTTTACGACCTGCCGCCCGAGGAACTGGCCGAGATCCCGACCGTCTGCGGTTCGCTGCGCGAGGCGCTGGAAGAGCTTGAGAAGGACATGGACTTCCTGATCCAGGGCGACGTCTTCACCCGCGACCAGCTTGAAAGCTACATCAAGCTGAAATGGGAAGAGGTCTATGCCTATGAGCACACCCCCCACCCGGTCGAATACGCGATGTATTACAGCTGCTGACCGGCGGCGGATCGTGAAAAGGAAAGCCGCCCCAAGGGGCGGCTTTTTCATTCCGAGATGGTTATCGGCCGCCATGGCCACGATCTGTATCATGTTCATGTCGGGCAAATATTCTCAGGCCGCGCCATAACCGACTGTTGGGCATGGCGCAGGCTGCGCTGAATCGTCCCGCTCGGATCATTCCTTGACGCCGCGCCAACATGCCGATCCAAGCCGCGGCATATCGCCGCATGTTATGATATGCGGGAGATTTGCAGCCAGCCCGGGCGGCAAACAACCTTGACGTGTCGTCATGCCTGGCGAAACATCCATGTGCTTTTCTCAGAAACTTCAGCAGCTGGATAAATAAACATGGCCAACCAAGTTATATATGAAACCTCCATCATTGCAAATGGGAATGATGCGAATGGCGATCCGAATTGGCACAAACACCTTTGGCCAAGTGGGGAATATTCTGGTGCGACCGTGGATAACATCAGGACGCTTGGATTTGCAGCAGGGCTGACACAGAAAGACGGTCATCACATCAGATCCGGATTTGGAAATGACGTCTTCAACTTTGTCGACCTTGAAAACGTAACCCGCACTGTCGTCGGTCGCCTTGAAGATTTTGATCCGACGCAGGATAAAATCCAAATCAACGGTGTTGACCTTGATTTTAACAATCTGCCGTCAAACGTCCGCATTGTCTCGTATAATGGCGACCACAATGATCCCGGCTCCACGCCGCAGCAATGGCTGCTGATCAGCACAAGCGGCGGCGGAAACATCTTCTATGCGCTCGAAGGCGCGCGCTTTGATGCCAATGGTGATGGCGGCGCAAACACCGGAAATCAGGAAGCGCATTTCATCGGGACGATCCCGGATTTTTCGACGTTGCAGGACGTTCAGTACCAAAATCCGTTCAACTTTGTCCCGAGCGGCTACACGCCGGATGGCGGGCAAATCATTCATGACGTTGAGACCAACGGCAATCGCGTTGGCGACTATATTGCAGCTGACCTGAGCACACCCATCACCGGAACGGAACTTGGCGATCTGATTGCGGCAGGCCTGAACAACGATATCGTCAACGCAGGCGGTGGAAACGACCGTGCCTGGGGTGGAGACGGCAATGACACCATTCGCGGCGGCGCAGGAAATGACACCCTGTATGGCAACGCTGGGAATGACAGTCTGGAAGGTGGCGATGGCAATGACCTTATGGCAGGTGGTGCCGGCAGCGATCTGGCCTTCTTCTATGGCGCAACTGCCGTAAACGTAAACCTGATCAACGGTACCGCCACCGGCCTCGGGAACGACACGCTTTGGAGCATTGAGCACGCCTCGGGCTCGAATGCCAATGACACGCTGACGGGTAACATTGCCGGGAATATCCTTCACGGCAATGCCGGCGATGATGAGATCAATGGCATGACCGGGGCGGATACGATCTACGGTGGGGCTGGAACGGATATCATGTGGGCCGGCGCCAACGACGGTGCCGCGGATGTGTTTGACTACAGGGATATTTCGGAAAGCGCTCTGGGTTGGGATCGTGACAAGATCTCCCAGTTCACCTCGGGCGTTGACAAATTCAACCTTCTCTCCATCGACGCGAATACTGCTGTTTCGGGAAACCAGGCGTTTGCATTCAGCGGCACGACAGCGGCGGAAAATTCGATCTGGTACAGGTCATATGGTTCGTACGTTCTTGTCCGTGGCGACAATAACGGCGACGGCCAGGCCGATTTTGAAATCCAGGTCAACGACACCTCGTCCCTGACCGCCAATGACTTCTGGCTCTGATCGGCCAAGCCGATGATACGCCGCGCGGCGCATTATACCGCGCGGCAAACCTGCGCCCTTCAGGCGCTGCGCTCCGGGACGTGTCCCGGAAAGCGCAACGCCGTCTCGACCTGATCCTCGCCGACATCGCCATGTCGGCGGCGATACCATTTGCGTCCGGATCCGGAAGCTCCAGCGTCACAAGCTGCGAATTTTACCATTTGTTAATCTATTTCCATCTGCTAACGGACATCATACGAACGAATCATAATATATAAGGTTGCTACCATGATCTCGCTGGCCACGTCCCTTTTCTCGCCGCTTGCTGGCAGGCAAGCGCTTGCCGCGTCGAATACGGTCTATGCATTGAGCGCCCTCAAGGTGAAATACGGCACCACCGGCAACGACATTCTGAACGGGACCCCGGGAAATGATGACCTTCGGGGCAATGCCGGGAACGACAAGCTTTGGGGGTTTGCCGGTGACGACACGCTTTTGGGCGAGGCCGGCGATGACTATCTGTATGCTGGCGACGGCAATGACCAGCTGAACGGCGGAACCGGCATCGACAGCCTCTATGGCAATTCC
This sequence comes from Paracoccus sp. (in: a-proteobacteria), assembly GCA_046348875.1. Classification (GTDB taxonomy): domain Bacteria; phylum Pseudomonadota; class Alphaproteobacteria; order Rhodobacterales; family Rhodobacteraceae; genus Paracoccus. The sequence goes on along the minus strand of JAXMDJ010000020.1, from coordinate 36,188 downwards.
GGTCGCGACACCGTTCACGGCTATGGTGACGGCGATCTGCTGAACGGCGGCACCAGCAAGGATCTGGTCACCTTCTCGCTTGCAAGCGCCGGCATGACCATCGATCTGACGACAGGCCAGGCCCGCATCACCGGCCAGACCCAATACGACAGGCTTGTCTCGTTCGAGCGCCTTCAGGGCTCGGTATATGCCGATTCCATATCCGGCAACGAAGCACATGATGAAATCAGCGGCAACGGCGGCAACGACACGATCCTTGGCCTGGCCGGAAGCGACACGCTGCGTGGCGAGCTCGGCAATGACATCCTCAACGGCGGCGCTGGCTACGACATGCTCTCTGGCGGGCTCGGCAACGATTCCCTTTATGGTGAGGCCGGCAACGACAAGCTTTATGGCGATGCCGGCAACGACTATCTCGCTGGCGGCGATGGCTTCGACATCCTCAAGGGCGACGATGGCAACGACCGCATCTTCGGCGACGACGGCTATGACACCCTCTACGGCGGCAATGGCAACGACGACCTCCATGGCGGGGCGAAGCTTGATTATCTGTACGGCAACAACGGCAATGACAGGCTTTACGGGGCAACCGGCAGCGACAGGCTTTTCGGCGAGGCCGGCAACGACCTTCTTTCGGGTGGCGGCGACAACGACCGGCTCTTCGGCGGGGATGGCAACGACACCCTCAACGGCGGGGTGGGCAATGACGCGCTCGTCGGCGGCCTCGGGGATGATGTCTTGACTGGTGGCGCGGGCAACGACGCCCTTCAGGGCGGAGCTGGCAGCGATACATTCGAGGGCGGCGCCGGGGCCGATTGGTTCACCGCTGGCGCCAATGACGGAGCACGCGACGTATTCCGCTATTCGAGCGTTTCCGAAAGCGCGCCGGGCTCGGCGCGTGATCATATCAAGGAGTTTTCCGCCGGCAGCGACGAGTTCGATCTGTCCCTTATCGATGCCAATACCGCCGTCGCAGGGAACCAGAGCTTTACCTTCGGGGGCACGACCGCTGCCGCCAACGCAGTCTGGTATGGTGTCAGTGGCACCAGCGTCATGGTTTATGCCGACAACAATGGCGACGGACGGGCCGATTTCCAGGTGCAGCTTATGAACGTCTCGGCGCTGACGGCAGACGATTTCGTGCTCTGAGATATCGCAGAAACTCCCTGCCACGCGGCGCAGCGCATCGCGTGGCAGGAACGATGGTTCTGCTCAGCCATCACTTCCGGGGGCAAGCCCCAGCAGCCTCATCGCCGCCTCGACCTGATCCTCGACCGGCAGCGCCATGTCGACAACGACGCCATCCTCGTCCGGCTCCAGCATCTCCAGCGTGGCAAGCTGCGAATCCAGCAGCTTCGCCGGGAAGAAATGCCCCTCGCGGTGGCCCAGCCGGTCGGCAAGGATCTCGCGCGAGCCATGGACATGCAGGAAACGCACCCGCGGCGCACCGCTGCGCAGGATGTCGCGATAGGCGCGCTTCAGGGACGAACAGCCCATGACCGAGCTTTGCCCCAGCGCCTGATAGCGGCCCAGTTCGGCCGCCAGCGCGTGCAGCCACGGCGCGCGGTCGGCGTCGGTCAGGGGAATGCCGGCATGCATCTTTTCGACATTGGCGGCGGGATGAAAGGCGTCGCCCTCGACAAAGGGCCAGCCAAGGCGCGCGGCCAGCGCCGCGCCGGTGGTGGATTTGCCAGCGCCCGAAACGCCCATCACCACGATATGCTGAATGGCCCCGCTCATAGCAGCCACCAGCCGATCAGCGCGAAGGTAAAGCCGATGCTGCCCAGCAGCGTCTCCATCACCGTCCATGTCCGCAGCGTGGTCTTTTCATCCATATGCAGGAACCGCCCCACCAGCCAGAAGCCGGAATCGTTGAAATGGCTCAGCACCGTCGCACCGCTGGCGATGGCGATGACCAGAAAGCAGCGGTCGAACTCGCTCAGGCCGGTGGTCGCAGCGACGGTCGGCGCGATCAGGCCGGCGGTCGTGGTCAGCGCCACCGTGGCCGAGCCCTGCGCCACCCGCAGCGCCGTCGCGATCACGAAGGCGGCGACGATCAGCGGCATCCCCAGCGCGTCAAGGCTGCCCGCCAGCGCCTGGCCGATGCCGCTGGCGCGCAGGACGCCGCCGAACATGCCGCCGGCGCCGGTCACCAGGATGATGGCGCAGATCGGGGCCAGCGCGCGGTCCATGATCCGCTCGATATCGGCAAGGCTGCGCCCCTGCCCCAGCAGCGGGATCGAGGCAAGGACGGTGATCAGCAGCGCGATCGGCGTCTGCCCGATCAGCCGCAGCGCCGTCACCCAGACCGCGTTGCCGTCGATCAGCCCCATGGTCGCCAGCGTGCCAAGCCCGGTGTTCAGAAAGATCAGCACCAGGGGCATCATCAGGATCGTCAGCACGCGGCCAAAGGCGGGGGGCGGCCCCTTCTCGGTCCCGGCGGCATCGACGCCCAGCAGCTCGGGCACCGGCAGATAGATGCGCTTGCCCGACCACAGCCCGTAAAGATAGCCGCCCAGGAACCAGGTCGGGATCGCCAGCACCAGCCCGACGATCAGCAAAAGCCCGATATCGGCGCCCAGCAGGTCGCCTGCCGCCACCGGCCCCGGATGCGGCGGCACAAAGGCGTGCATGACCGCAAAGGCCCCCGCCGCCGGCAAGGCATAGGTCAGGACCGAGCCGCCAAAGCGCAGCGCCACGCTGAAGATGATCGGCAGCATCACCACCAGCCCGGCATCGAAGAAGATCGGAAAGCCGAACATCAGCGAGGCGACGCCCAGCGCCAGCGGCGCGCGGTCGGCGCCGAACTTGTTGATCAGCCGGTCCGCCAGCACCTGCGCCCCGCCCGAAACCTCAAGCATGCGCCCGATCATCGCGCCGAACCCCACCAGCAGCGCGACCGAGGCCAGCGTGCCGCCAAAGCCCTCCATCAGCGTCGGCACCACCTTGGCATAGGGCACCCCCGCCGCCAGCGCCGTCAGCAGGCTGACCAGCACCAGCGAGACAAAGGCATGCAGCCGGAACCGCATGATCAGGATCAGCAGCAGCAGCACCGCCAGTGCCGCGATCGTCAGCAGCACGGGCGTACTATAAACTGGTTCAATAGGTGTCATCTTTCCCTCACGTCAATGCAATCTGCCAGAAGTTCGGTCGCCGCCGCCCCGGGCAATCGCCCCTATCGGCGTGTGGCAGGGCCATCCTCACGCGCGGCGCGGTTGCGGGCAAGGGGGCATGGGGCTACAAGCCCCGCAAATACAGGAGAACCCGATGATCCCGCGCTATTCCCGTCCTGAAATGACCGCCATCTGGTCGCCCGAAACCAAATTCCGCATCTGGTATGAAATCGAGGCCCATGCCTGCGACGCGCAGGCCGATCTGGGCGTCATCCCGCGCGAGAATGCCGAAGCCGTCTGGAAGGCGAAGGATGTCGAATTCGACGTCGCCCGCATCGACGAGATCGAGGCCGTGACCAAGCATGACGTCATCGCCTTCCTGACCCACCTGGCCGAGCATATCGGCGCGGACGAGGCGCGCTTTGTCCATCAGGGCATGACGTCCTCGGACGTGCTGGACACCACGCTGAACGTGCAGCTTGTGCGTGCCGCCGACATTCTGCTAGCCGATATGGACCGCGTGCTGGCGGCGCTGAAAAAGCGCGCCTATGAGCACAAGGACACCGTCCGCATCGGCCGCAGCCACGGCATCCACGCCGAGCCGACCACCATGGGGCTGACCTTCGCCCGCTTCTACGCCGAAATGGCGCGCGGCAAGGCGCGCCTGCTGGCCGCGCGCGACGAGGTCGCCACCGGCGCCATTTCCGGCGCCGTCGGCACCTTCGCCAATATCGATCCCCGGGTCGAGGAGCATGTCTGCAAGATGCTGGGCCTGCGCCCCGAGCCGATCAGCACGCAGGTCATCCCCCGCGACCGCCACGCCATGTATTTCGCCACGCTGGGCGTCATCGCCAGCAGCATCGAAAACATCGCCATCGAGATCCGCCACATGCAGCGCACCGAGGTGCTTGAGGCCGAAGAATTCTTCAGCCCCGGCCAGAAGGGTTCGTCGGCGATGCCGCACAAGCGCAACCCGGTCCTGACCGAGAACCTGACCGGCCTTGCCCGCCTTGTCCGCATGACCGTGATCCCGGCGATGGAGAACGTGGCGCTGTGGCATGAACGCGACATCAGCCATTCCTCGGTCGAGCGCGGCATCGCCCCCGACGCCACGATCACGCTGGATTTCGCGCTCAACCGCCTTGCCGGCGTCGTCGAAAAGCTGGTGATCTATCCCGACAACATGCTGAAGAACATGAACAAGTTCAAAGGGCTGGTCATGTCGCAGCGTGTGCTTCTGGCGCTGACGCAGGCTGGTGTGTCGCGCGAGGATGCCTATCGCCTTGTGCAGCGCAACGCCATGAAAGTCTGGGAACAGGGCGCCGACTTCAAGACCGAGCTTCTGGCCGATCCCGAAGTGACCGCCGCCCTGTCGCCCGCCCAGATCGAGGAAAAGTTCGATCTTGGCTATCACACCAAGCATGTCGACACGATCTTCGCGCGCGTATTTGGATAAAATGCGATGCATCTGATCCGGGGCATCCGGCCCCGGGTTAACCGGCAGTTCGCATTCTTCTGACAGATTGTCCCCGAAACGGACTGAATCGGGGGCAATCCATGGGCATCGCAGCCATCGCCGCGCCGGCGCTCAGCGCGCGGCAGAAAGCCGCCATCATCGTGCGGCTGGTCCTTGCCGAGGGTGAGGATATCGACCTTGCCCGGCTGCCGCCCGAGTTGCAGACCGACCTTGCGCAGGAAATGGCGCTGATGGGCATGATCGACCGCACCACCCGCAACGCCGTGGTCGCCGAATTCTGCGACCGGCTGGAGGCCGTGGGCCTGTCCTTTCCCGGCGATATCGACAGCACGCTGGACCTGCTGGACGGACATCTGTCGCCCGACACCACCGACCGGCTGCGCCGCATGGCGGCGCTGAACGGCACCGGCGATCCATGGGACCGCATCTCGAACATGACGCCGGTGCTGCTGGCCTCGCTTGCCCGTAGCGAGGCGGTCGAAATCGCGGCGGTGATGTTCTCGAAACTGCCGGTGCCGCGCGCGGCCGAGGTGTTCGGCCTGCTGGACCCCGACCTTGCCCGCCAGATCGCCTATGCCATGAGCCTGACCGGAGGCATCGACACCCAGGCGCTGCAACGCATCGGCAAGGCGCTGATCCAGGCCGCCGACGCGGTGCCGCAGCCGCCGCTGGCCGGCAAGGCGGGCGAAAAGGTGGGGGCGATCCTGAACTCCTCGCCCTCGTCGATGCGCGATACCGTGCTGGAGGGGCTCGACCAGGACGATGCCGGCTTCGCCGGCGAGGTGCGCAAGACCATCTTCACCTGGGCGCATATCCCGACGCGGATCGACCCGCGCGACATTGCCCGCATCACGCGCGAGGTCGAGAACGCCGTCCTTATCAAGGCGCTGGCCGGCGCGCGCGGCAAGGATGTGGCGACCGTCGATTTCCTGCTGGGCGGCATTTCCTCGCGTCTGGCCGAAACCATGCGCGAGGAAATGGACGCGCTTGGCAAGGTCTCGGTCAAGGACGGCGAAGAGGCGATGGACCAGGTCGTGGCCGCCATCCGCCGGATGGAGGCGGCGGGCGACCTGTTCCTGATCGCCAAGGACGAGGACGGGGACGACGACGACGATGCCGAAACCGCGCCTACTCCGCAGGGTTGAGGGCTGCGCGCAACCGCGGCCCTTGCCTGCCGGCGCCGACTGGCCTAGCACAGCACGCGAAGCGCCGGGCAAGCCAAACAACCGCACCGGTGCCGCAAGCTGTTGGATGGAACTGCCATGACCAATCGGATCGCCCTGGTTCTGGGCCTGCTCATCCTGTTGCCCTTCGTGATCGACGCGTTTTTCCTGCATTGGGGCCTGCCGGTCTTTCTGGGCAAGCAATTCGCCGCGCTGATCGAATATCTCAGCTTCTGGCGCTGAGCGGCGCCCCCGCCCCGCCGCGAACGACGCCCGCAGGCGACCGGACCCGCGCGCGCCGCAATCGATCGGTGCGACATCTGCCGCAACAGCGCGCAACCATGGCGAAATTCGCGCCAATCGCGCGCCCGCGCCCCCTTTGGGCATTTGCATCCGTGCCGAATGCGGGATATCTGCTGGCCGAACTCATCAGCAGCGGAGGAACCCCATGGCTGTCAAGGTGGCGATCAACGGCTTTGGCCGGATCGGACGGAACGTATTGCGCGCGATCATCGAATCGGGCCGCAACGACATCGAGGTCGTGGCGATCAACGACCTCGGGCCGGTTGAAACCAACGCGCATCTGCTGCGCTACGATTCGGTTCACGGCCGCTTCCCGGCGACGGTGACCGTGAACGGCGACTCGATCGATGTCGGCCGCGGCCCGATCCGCGTGACCGCGATCCGCAACCCCGCCGAACTGCCCTGGGGCGATGTCGATGTCATCCTGGAATGCACCGGGCTTTTCACCTCCAAGGAAAAGGTCCAGCCGCATCTTTCGACCGGCGCCAAGCGCGTGCTGATCTCGGCCCCGGGCGATGATGCCGACAAGACCATCGTCTTCGGCGTGAACGACAAGTCGCTGACCAAGGACGATATCGTCGTCTCGAACGCAAGCTGCACCACCAACTGCCTGTCGCCGGTGGTCAAGGTCCTGAACGACGCCATCGGCATCACCCGCGGCTTCATGACCACCATCCACAGCTATACCGGCGACCAGCCGACGCTGGACACGATGCACAAGGACCTGTATCGCGCCCGCGCCGCCGCGCTGTCGATGATCCCGACCTCGACCGGGGCGGCCAAGGCCGTGGGTCTGGTGCTGCCGGAACTGAAGGGCAAGCTGGACGGCGTCGCCATCCGCGTGCCGACGCCGAACGTCTCGGTCGTGGACCTGGTGTTCGAGGCCGCCCGCGACACCTCGGTCGACGAAATCAACAACGCGATCAAGGCCGCCGCCGATGGCCCGCTGAAGGGCATCCTGGGCTATACCTACGAAAAGCTCGTCTCGCACGACTTCAACCACGACCCGCACAGCTCGATCTTCCACATGGACCAGACCAAGGTGATGGAGGGCAAGCTGTGCCGCATCCTGACCTGGTATGACAACGAATGGGGTTTCTCGAACCGCATGTCGGATACCGCCGTCGCCATGGGCAAGCTGATCTGATCCAGCCCGCTGGCAAGATCCACAGCAGAATGCAGACGCGCCCCGGAGACGGCGGCGCGTTTTTGCTTTTGGCGGGCATCGACACAGCGCCGGGGCAGAGAGCCGGAGGCGCGGCACGGCGCGGCAGACACAGAAGTACGAGGCATCAGCGCAGCGAGCACAGGGCCGAAGCCCGAGCAGCGGCGTAGAGCAGGAGCCATGGCGCGGCGGCAAGGGGGCTGCCATAGAAATAGCGGCGCAAAGCCGAGCCGGTCGCAGCCACGGCACGGCCATGGTTACAGCCATGCGCCACATCAAGTGCGCTGTCACGCACCCCGATCATACGCCAGCCCCGGACCGGTCAAGCGGTCCGCGGCAAGGCGTAACTTGACGCGGCGCCCGGTCAGGCCTTGCGCGACAGGCGGCGCATATTGGCGCGGGTGCGGCGGCGATAGGGGCGCAAGGCCGCGGCCATCATCTGGTCGACGCCCTCGCCACGACCGGCGGCACGCAATGCCGCCTGAATCGCCTCGGATGCGGCATCGGCCTTTTCCAGGACCATGCGCTGTGGCTCGATCAGGTCCTGCCGCAGCACGCCCATCATCCCCGCCGTCCGAAACACGATTACCATCTGTGCCTCAACTGCCATGTGCGCGATCTGCTGCCACAAAAGCATCGGGGTACGCAGTGCCGAAAAGTCCATCATGCCATAGCCCATATCCAAATTCCCTGAACCCGAAACCTCGTAACCAACAGAGCAGGTATGGAAATCTGCGCCTGTATCAAGCATCTGCCAAGTCGTCCTTTTGTGCAGCCCAAGCTGCCTATGGCCATGCGTCCTGTCTGGGTATACAGGAAAGGAATGACCAAATTCCTAACGCTCCGCCGCCCCGACGACTGGCATCTGCATCTGCGTGACGGCGCCATGCTGCAGGCAGTCGCTTCATTTTCCAGCCATTTCGGCCGCGCCATCATCATGCCGAATCTGGTGCCGCCCGTCGTGACCGGGGCCGAGGCCGCGGCCTATCGCGACCGCATCGCGGCGGCTTTGGGACAAAACCTGACGTTGCGTCCGCTGATGACACTCTACCTGACCGAATCAACCGATCCGGCGGATGTGGTCGCGGCACATGCGGCGGGCATCGTCTCGGCGGTCAAGCTTTACCCGGCCGGGGCGACGACGAACTCGGCCTCGGGCGTGCGCGATTTCGACAAGGTCCGCCCCGTGTTCGAGGCGATGGCCGAAGCCGGCATCCCGCTTTGCTTTCATGGCGAGGTCACCGACCCCGCCATCGACATCTTCGACCGCGAGGCGGTGTTCATCGACCGCGTGCTGGACCCGATCCGCCGCGCCACGCCCGGGCTGAAGGTGGTGATGGAACACATCACCACGCAGGACGGCGCCGATTACGTCAGCGCCAACGACAATATCGGCGCGACCATCACCACGCATCATCTGGTCATCAACCGCAACCACATCCTCGCGGGCGGCATCCGGCCGCATTACTATTGCCTGCCGGTCGCCAAGCGCGAAACCCACCGGCTGGCGCTGCGCCGCGCCGCGACCTCGGGGGATGCGCGCTTCTTTCTTGGCACCGACTCGGCCCCGCATCCCGACCGCGCCAAGGAATCGGCCTGCGGTTGCGCCGGCTGCTTCACCGCCCCGAATACCATGTCGATCCTTGCCCATGTGTTCGAGGAAGACGGCGCGCTGGACCGGCTGGAGGGCTTCACCTCGCGCAATGGCGCCGCATTCTACGGCCTGCCGGCGAACGAGGACCGGATCCGCCTTGTCAAACGCGACGTCCCGGCCGAATACCCCACCCACATTCCCGCCGGGGACGAGACCGTGACCGTCTTCGATCCCGGCTTTCCGCTTTACTGGCATGTCGAGGACCCCGCATGACCCTGCCCTTCCCCCCGCGCGAGGAAATCGCCCGCCTGACCGCCCGCATGCTTCTGGAAATCAAGGCGGTGCATTTCAACGCGGCCGAGCCCTTCACCTATTCCTCGGGGCTGAAGGGGCCGACCTATATCGATTGCCGCAAGCTGATCTCCTATCCGCGCATCCGTTCGACGCTGATGGACTTTCTGGCGGCGACGGTGCTGCGCGACGCGGGCTTCGACGCCTTCGACAATATCGCCGGCGGCGAGACGGCCGGCATCCCCTTTGCCGCCTTCATGGCCGAGCGGCTTGAACTGCCGATGACCTATGTGCGCAAGAAGCCCAAGGGCTATGGCCGCAACGCCCGCATCGAGGGCACCATGACCGAGGGCCAGCGCGTCCTGCTGGTCGAGGACCTGACCACGGACGGCGGCTCGAAGCTGAGCTTCGTCGATGCGATCCGCGAGACCGGCGCAAGCTGTGGCCACACTGCGGTCATCTTCTATTACGGCATCTTCCCGGAAACCACGCAGCGTCTGGCCGATCACGGCGTCGCCCTGCACCACCTTTGCACATGGTGGGACGTGCTGGCCGAGGCGAAGGCCCAGAGCTTCTATGACGCCGCCACGCTGGCCGAGGTCGAAAGCTTCCTGACCGACCCCCGCGCCTGGCAAGCCGCGCATCCGTAACGATTTCTTCGTTGCCCGAATACCATGCGACAATGCCGCCGGGGTCAGCCCCCGGTCTTAGGCACTATCGCCCATGGACCCCCGGGCCCCCCGTATGAAATAAGGGGGGCCTCGCCAGAATCGGACACCAGCCGGAGCCATCACGGATGAGCGAATTGCGCGCCGTTGAAATCAGGAACCCCAGCGAGATCGCCTCGGCCGCCGCCGAACAGGCCGTTCCCTTCTCGATCGAGGCCGAGCAGCAGCTTCTGGGCGCGCTTCTGACCAATAACGAGGTCTATGACCACGTCTCGCGCATTATCGGCCCCAAGCATTTCTACGATCCCGTTCATCGCCGCATCTATGAGATCAGCGCCGAGCGCATCGCCAAGAACGCGCTGGCCAGCCCGGTGACGATCAAGGCCTTCATGGAACATGACGCCGGCCTGCGGGAACTGGGCGGCCCGGCCTATCTGGCGCGGCTGGCGGGGGCGGCGATCTCGTCCCACGCGGCGCGCGACTATGCGCAGATGATCCGCGAATTTGCGCTGCGGCGCGAGCTGATCAACCTTGGCCAGGACATTTCCTCGCGCGCGCAGACCGTCTCGGTCAGCGATTCCGCCGAGGACCAGATCAAGGAAGCCGAGCAGATCCTTTACAAGCTTGGCGAACAGGGCGTGGCCGAGCGCGGCTTTCAAAGCTTCCTTGCCGCCGTGACCGGGGCGCTGAATGCCGCCAATGCCGCCTTCAGCCGCGGCGGCGGGCTTTCGGGCATCTCGTCGGGGCTGATCGATCTTGACGGCAAGATGGGCGGCCTGAACCGCTCGGACCTGATCATCCTTGCCGGGCGCCCCTCGATGGGGAAAACCTCGCTGGCGACCAACATCGCCTTCAACGTCGCCAAGGCGCACAAGACGGGCGAACTGCCCGATGGCAGCCACGGCACCGTGGCCGGCGGGGTCGTCGGCTTCTTCAGCCTTGAAATGTCGGCCGAACAGCTTGCCGCCCGCATCCTGTCCGAAGCCGCCGAAGTCCCCAGCGAGTCGATCCGCCGCGGCGACATGTCCGAGGACGAGTTCCGCCGTTTCGTCAAGGCGGCGCATGACCTGCAGAACTGCCCGCTGTTCATCGACGACACGCCGGCCTTGCCGATCAACCAGCTTGCCGCCCGCGCCCGCAAGCTCAAGCGCACCATGGGGCTGGACCTGCTGATCGTGGACTATCTTCAGCTTCTGCGCGCCGCGACCGCCAAGGACAGCCGCGTGAACGAGGTCTCGGAAATCACGCAGGGCCTGAAAGCCGTCGCCAAGGAACTGGACATCCCGGTGATCGCGCTGTCGCAGCTGTCCCGGCAGGTCGAAAGCCGCGAGGACAAGCGCCCGCAGCTTTCCGACCTGCGCGAATCCGGCTCGATCGAGCAGGACGCCGATATCGTGATGTTCGTCTTCCGCGAGGAATATTACCGCGAACGCGAAAAGCCCGCCGACCACGATCTGGACAAGATGGCGGCATGGCAGCAGATCATGGAATCCTGCCATGGCAAGGCCGAGGTCATCATCGGCAAGCAGCGTCACGGGCCCATCGGCACGGTGGAACTGTCCTTCGAGGGCCGCTTCACCCGCTTTGGCAACCTTGAAAAGCACCGCAGCTGGGACCGCCCTGAATGAGCCTGCCAGTCCCGCTGGTGACCGTCGGGCTGCTGATCGCGTCGAACCTGTTCATGACCGTGGCTTGGTATGGCCACCTGAAATTCAAGACCGCACCGCTGATCGTGGTGATTCTGGTCAGTTGGGGCATCGCCTTCTTTGAATATGTCCTGCAGGTGCCGGCGAACCGCATCGGCTATGGCCATTTCAGCGCCGCGCAGCTGAAAACCATTCAGGAGGTCATCAGCCTGTCGGTCTTCGTGCTGTTCTCATGGGCCTATCTGGGCGAGAAGCTGACATGGAACGTGGCGCTTGGCTTTGGCTTCATCTGCCTTGGCGCCTTCCTGATCTTTCACAATTTCGGCAATTCCGCGCATTGACGCGAAAACATTCGCTGAAATGACGTGGTTGCCATTTCCATCCGCAGGCGGGAAACAAGGGGCATGAGTCCCGCCGCCCCCTCGCCTGCCGCCCGGACGCGGCGCCCCAGCCTGCTGACGCTGGTCGCGATTTCCGCGGCCGGGGCGTTCAGCATGAACATCTTCCTGCCGTCGCTGCCCGGCATGGCGCGGGATTTCGGCGTCGAATACGCGCTGATCCAGCTTGCCGTCTCGGCCTTTCTGGGGGTCAGCGCGGTGCTGCAACTGCTGTGCGGGCCGGTCAGCGACCGTTTCGGCCGCCGCCCGGTGGTGCTGTGGTCGCTGACGATCTTTCTGGCCGCGACGGCGGGGACGCTGCTGGCGCCCTCGGCGGGGTGGTTCCTGTTCTTCCGCATGGTGCAGGCGGTCATCACCACCGGCTTCGTCATCAGCCGCGCCGTGGTGCGCGACATCGTCCCGGCCGAGCAGGCCGCCAGCATGATCGGCTATGTCACCATGGCCATGTCGCTGGTGCCGATGGTGGCGCCGGTCCTTGGCGGCACGCTGGACGAGGTCTTTGGCTGGCATGCCAGTTTCATCGCCATGGGCCTGATGGCTGCGGCGGTGCTGGTGCTGTGCTGGTTCGACCTGTCCGAGACCGCGCGCGGCGGCGGCATCCCCATGCGCCAGCAGATCGCCACCTATCCGGTGCTGGCGCGCTCGCAACGCTTCTGGGGCTATGCGCTGGCCGCGACCTTCAGCGCCGGCTCGTTCTATGCCTATCTGGGCGGCGCACCCTTCGTCGGCAACAAGGTGCTGCAACTCAGCCCGGCCGAGGTCGGCTACTGGTTCGCCGCGCCGTCGATTGGCTATGCGCTGGGGAATTTCGCCTCGGCCCGGTTCTCGGTGGTGGTGGGGATGAACCGGATGATCCTGATCGGCGCGCTGATCTGCACCGTGGCGCTGACGGCGGCGCTGCTGATCGACCTTGCCGGGCATCAGGCGCCGCTGGTGTTTTTCGGCTCGGTCGCGCTGATGGGGCTGGGCAACGGCATGCTGCTGCCCAATGCCAATGCCGGCATGATGAGCGTCCGCCCCGAGCTTGCCGGCACCGCCAGCGGCCTTGGCGGCGCCATGGCGGTCGCGGGCGGCGCCGGCCTTGCCGCGCTGGCGGGCGCGTTCCTGCATGACGATGCCGGGGCGGCGCCCCTTCTGGTCATCATGGCGGTTTCGGCGGCGGCATCGGTCCTGGCGGTGCTGTGGGTGATCGCGCGCGAACGCCGGGTCATGCAGGGCCGCTGACCGGCCCCTTGCGCAAAGACCTTTGCAAAGCGTATCCATGACTTTGCAAAAGAGGGCATCCGATGGGCACGCAAAAGATCTATGCCGGCGCCTCGCTGCGCGAAACCCGTGGCCGCGCCGGGCTGACGCAGCGCGCCTTCGCCGACCGGCTGGGGGTCTCGCTGCCCTATCTTTCGCAGATGGAAAACAACCACCGCCCGGTTTCAGCCGGGGTGCTGCTGCGGCTGGCATCGGAATTTTCCGTCGATCTGGGCGCGATGGCGGTGGGCGATGCCGACCGCATGGTGCTGGACATGGCCGAGGCGCTGGCTGACCCGCTGTTCGACGCCGCCCCCCCGCGCGCCGACCTGCGGCTGGCCGCGACGAATGCCCCGGCGCTGGCCCGCGCCTTTCTCGACCTGTACCGCGCCCATCGCGAGGGGCAGGAGCGCCTTGCCGCCATGGACGAGGCGCTTGGCGCCGGCGCGCAGAACGCCACATCCTCGCCGTGGGAGGAGGTCCGCGACTTCTTCCACTATTGCGACAACTATATCGACGCCGTGGACCGCGCCGCCGAGAATTTCGCCCGCCGCCAGCCCGGCGCGGCACCCCTGGACAGCGCCATCGCCGCGCTGGCCGAATGCGGGATCGAGGTCGCCACCGCCGAACTGGGCAGCGGCCCGGTCTATCTGCGCGACGGCAAGCGCATCACCCTGAACGCCACCGCCGCACCCGCCACGCAGGCGTTCCAGCTGCTGCACCTGCTGGCACTGGAAACCCGAGGCGACCTGCTGGAGGCGACGCTGGAACTGGCGCGCTTTCGCAGCGCCTCGGCGCGCAATATCGCCCGGCTGGGGCTGGCGAACTATTTCGCCGGGGCGGCGATGATGCCCTATGCGCGCTTTCTCGACGCCGCCCGGGCCGAGCGCCACGACCTTGAGCGGCTGGCGCATCTGTTCCACGCCTCGCTTGAGCAGGTGGCGCATCGCCTGTCCACCATGCAGCGCGGCGGCAACCGGGGCGTGCCGTTCTTTTTCGTCCGCGTCGATCAGGCCGGCACCATCACCAAGCGCCATTCGGCGACGCGGATGCAGTTCGCCCGCTTCGGCGGCGCCTGCCCCTTGTGGAACGTGCATCAGGCGTTCGAGACGCCGGGCCGCTTCCTGCGCCAGCTGGCCGAGACCCCGGACGGCAAGCGCTATCTGCTGCTGGCGCGCGACGTGTCGAAGCCCGGCGGCGCCTTCGGTGCGCCGGTGCGCCGCTTCGCCATCGGCCTTGGCTGCGAGATCAGCCACGCGCGCGAGATGGTCTATGCCGACGGGCTGGATGTCGGAAACCCGCAGCTGTTCGAACCGATCGGGGTCTCGTGCCGCATCTGTCCGCGCCCGACCTGCCACCAGCGCTCGGTGCCGCCGATGGACCGCCATATCCGCATCCCGCAGGACCGCCCCGGCCCCCTGCCCTATGAGATCACCTGAAGGCCCGCAAACGCCGCCTGCCCGTTCAGGTTCCGTGGCGTGACGCGACGAAACGGGGGGATTCGCAGAATCACCCGGCGAATCCGCCGCCGCCGGGCGCGTTTGCCCATCCGGGCGGCAGATCGCGCGCCCCTTTGCTGCATCGCAGCGATACAACCGTCACGCGCTGCGACAAAAGTCCCATGCGGCGGTTTCTGCCGCCAGTTCATGCGGCTATCCGAAGAACCCGGAATTTCCGCCCTGCGGCACGATTCTGCCTTGGGGAGAGCGACGGCAATAATCCACCCGTTTTGATGATTCTGATCGGCGTCATTCCGCCCAAAACCCGGGTCCTGGCCGCAGCACTGTTGCGCGACGGGCACAGCTCGGATTTATCCATGACCGACCGGCCCGCTGCTGCTTGGCAGGTTCGGCACAAACAACATGGAACCCGGGACATTGCGCATCACCAACAGCCTGAATTCAGTGCTTGAGCGCTGGCTGCCAGAACAGCGGCTCTTCCTGAAATCGGACCGTTCCACCCGCTTCCTGCGGCTGCGTCCGGTCACCCAGCTGATCGCCCTTGGCGGCATCGCCGTGGTCTTCGGCTGGTCGATCATCGCCAGCTCGATCCTTGCCATCGACGCGATCAGCGCCGGCTCGCTGCGCGACGAGGCGCGGCGCTCGCAGGATGCGCTTGAGGCGCGGCTGACCGATCTTTCGGCCGAACGCGACAGCCGCGCCGCCGAGGCGCTGGCGGCACAGAACCGCTTTGCGGCGGCGCTGGACCAGGTGTCGCGCATGCAGTCCCAGCTTCTGGAATCCGAAGCCGGCCGGCGCGAGCTGGAAACCGGCATCGGCGTGGTGCAGGCCAGCCTGCAACAGGCCGTGCAGGCCGAAAAGGCCGCGCGCGCCGATGGCGCCGCCGCCAATTCGGCCGCCGCCCCCGCCCGCACCGCCGAATTGCAGGCCGCGCTGGACATCCTGTCCGGCGAGCTGAAGCAGGTCTCGACCGAGCGCAGCGAGGCCGTGCAGCAGGCTCAGGACGCCACCCGTCTGGCCGAGGCCGTGACGCTGGAGCGCGACCAGATCATCGCCCGCAACGACGAGATCCTGTCGCAGGTCGAGGACGCCGTGACCGTCTCGGTCAAGCCGCTGGACGACATGTTCCGCAGCGTCGGCATGAACCCCGACGACATCCTGCGCACCGTGCGCCGCGGCTATTCCGGTCAGGGCGGCCCGCTGAACCCCATCGGCTATTCCTCCAGCGGCAATGCCGAGATTTCCGAACGCGACGCCAAGGCCAAGGAAATCATGGTCACGCTGGACCAGATGAACACCTATCGCATCGCCGTGTCGAAGATGCCGCTGGCAATGCCGATCAAGTCCGCCTTCCGCTTCACCTCGTCCTATGGCGCGCGCTGGGGCCGCTCGCATGAGGGGATCGACATGGCCGGCCCCGTCGGCACCCCGATCTTTGCCACCGGCGACGGCGTGGTGATCTATGCCGGCTGGCAGCGCGGCTATGGCAACCTGATCAAGATCCAACATGAACTGGGCACCGAGACGCGCTTTGGCCACCTGTCCAAGATTCGCGTGAAAGTGGGCCAAAAGGTGTCGCGCGGCAGCCAGATCGGTGATATGGGCAATACCGGTCGCTCGACCGGATCGCACCTTCACTATGAGGTCCGCGTGAACGGTCGGGCCATGAATCCCATGAGCTTCATCAAGGCAGCCCAAAATGTTTTCTAAGACTCGCGTCACCGAACCCGGCCCCCGCAACCAGACCCCCGAACATACCGAGCCGCCGCGCAGCCTTGACACGAATTACGACGTGCCCGCCGCGGCCGCCAGCGGCGCGCGTGCGCGCACGGCGCCCTCGGTCCTGTCCTCGGATCTGACGGTCAAGGGCAATATCCAGACCCAGGGCGATATCCAGGTCGAAGGCACCATCGAGGGCGATATCCGCGCCCATCAGCTTGTCGTCGGCGAAAGCGCCACCATCCGCGGCGAGATCGTCGCCGAGGAAATCGTGGTGAATGGCCGTGTCGTCGGTCGTGTCCGCGGCCTGAAGGTGCGCCTGTCGGCCACCGCCCGCGTCGAGGGCGACATCATCCACAAGACCATCGCCATCGAATCCGGCGCCCATTTCGAGGGCTCGGTCCAGCGTCAGGAAGACCCGCTGGCCAATGGCGTGACCCCGAAACTGGCGCCGCCGCTTGGCCGCAGCACCGATGCAGCGGACGGCGAATAAACGGCGCGACCGGCGCTGATGCGAAACGGGCGGCCCATGGGCCGCCCTTTTTCGTTCTGGCGCGTCCCGCCCCTAATCCTCGTCCGGCATCAGATAGCGGTACATATGCCAGCTTGCATGGCCCAGCACCGGCAGCACGATGAGCAGGCCCAGAAACATCGGCAGGATGCCCAGAAACAGCAGTCCCGCGATAATCCCGGCCCAGACCAGCATCACGCCGGGATTGGCCGCGACCGCCTGAAAGCTGGCGATGATGGCCGAGACAAGGTCGACCTCGCGATCAAGGATCAGCGGCAGGCCGACGACGGTGATGGAAAACAGCACCGCCGCGAAGCCCGCGCCGATGATCGTCCCGACCAGAAGCATGGTCAGCCCGCGCCCCTGAAACAGGATCTCGGGCGAGCTGCTGACATTGGTCAGCGACGACACGCCCATGAACAGCGCGAATGTCGTATGGGCGACAAAGACCCAGAACATGAACATCAGCAGCACCACCATCGCCATCGACGGCACCTGCCGGTCCTTTTGCGCCACCACGACGCTCAGCACCTTGAGCCAGTCCAGCGGCTCGTCGGTCTCGATGCGGCGGCTGACCTCGTAAAGGCCGGTGGCGGCGAAGGGGGCGATCAGCGGAAAGCCGACGACAAAGGGCATCAGCCACCATTCCTGCCCCGAGGCGGTCGCCACCGCCGCCAGAACCAGCCCGCCCACGACATAGAAGGCGGCGAAGAACAGGCCAAAGGCCGGGGCGCGGCGGAAATCGCGCCAGCCCGCACGCAGCGCCGCCGGAATGACCTCCATGCCGACGATGGCGGGAATCGGGATCTCGTCCGGGCCGCGATCCGGGGCGGGATCGGGCATCGGCTGGCGGTCGGGATCGGGGATCGGGGTCGGGATGGGCTTGGGTTCTGACGGGACTGCGGACATCTTCTCCTCCGGATTTGGGAAAAGGTTAGCAGGCCCGCGCCAAAGGGGAAGCATCTTTCAATGCAACCCGGGCGCGAGGGCGCCGGGGTCGCCGATCTGCGCGGATATCAGCGCGGAAAGCGTTCGCGCAGCGCCACGTCCACCGCCGGCGTCACGAATTTCGACACGTCGCCGCCCAGCCGCGCGATTTCCTTGACCAGCTTCGAGGCGATGGCCTGCCGGCGCGCATCGGCCATCAGGAACACCGTCTCGATGCTGGCATCCAGCGCCCGGTTCATGCCGACCATCTGGAATTCATATTCGAAATCGGCAACCGCGCGCAGGCCGCGCACGATCACCGTGGCGCCCACGTCGCGGGCGCAGTCGATCAGCAGGTTCTCGAACGGATGGACAAGGATTTCGCCGCCGGTGCGGTCGGTGATGGCGCGGCATTCGTCGCGCACCATCGCCACCCGTTCCTCAAGCGGGAAAAGCGGCCCCTTGTCGCGATTGATGGCCACGCCGATCACCAGCCGGTCCACCAGCGCCATCGCGCGGGTGATGATGTCGACATGACCCAGCGTGATCGGGTCGAACGTGCCCGGATATAGTCCGATCCGCATGGCGTGATCCTCCTTGAGCGCAGGGCCGCACCGAACAGCCATTCAGCCGAAAAAGCAAGAGAGCCGATCCGCGTCGCCCCGCGTCAGTTCCCCATGATCATCCCGGTCAGCGCCTCTTTTTCGGCGTTCAGTTCCTTGAGGCGGGCGAAAACCGCGTCCCCGATCGAGATCAGGCCGACCATCTCGCCCGAGTCGCCGACCACCGGCAGGTGCCGGAACCGGCCGGCAGTCATCCGTTCAAGGATCGCCAGCGCGTCCTCGCCGGTGGTGCAGGTGATCAGCTTCTTGGTCATCAGGTCGCTGACCGTCAGCGTCAGCACGTCGACGCCGCGCTTGCCCAGTTCGCGCACCACGTCACGTTCGGACAGGATGCCAAGCGGCGTCTTGCCGTCTTCCGAGACCACGACCGCGCCGATACGCTTTTCCGAAAGCAGCCTGATCGCATCGGCCACAGTGACCGAGGGCGCGACCGTAATGATATCTCCGCTGGGCTTCATCGACAGGATCTGGTTGACAAGCATCACATTCCTCCTCGGATCGGGGCGCGTTTGGCCTCAGCGTCACCGCATCCGCGGCTTGCGTCAAGTGCGCTGTTATCATGGCGGCATTTCAACCGGCGACCTGCGTCTGCAAGCGCGCGACCTCGGCCCGGATGCCCTGCGCCAGCGCGTCCGCCAGCCGGTTCATCCGCTGCGAGCGGCGGTCGTCGGCATGGCGGATCAGCCAGAAGCTGCGGGTCAGCGCGATGGTCCCGCTCAGCACCCGCCGGACGCCGGGGCAGAACGGAATCGCGAAGTCATGCACGATCCCCAGCCCCGCCCCCGCCCGCACCGCCTGCATCTGCACCGAGACCGAATTCGAGGTCAGCTGCGCAGATTCCATTCCCGTCTCGGCCAGATAGTCCAGTTCGCGGTCGAAGATCATGTCGGGAATATAGCCGATCATGCGATGGCCGCGCAGATCGGCGGGCACCTGGATCGGGGCATGGGCGCGCAGGTAATCCTCATGCGCGGCCAGATGCAGGTTGTAGTCGGTCAGCCGCTGCACCACCAGTCGCCCGGCGCGCGGCTGCGACACCGCAATCGCCATGTCCGCCTCGCGCCGCGACAGGTTGAAGACGCGGGGCAGCGCGACGATCTGGATTTCCAGCCCCGGATGCGCCTCGCAGATGCGGGCGCAGACCTGTGGCAGCAGATAGTTCGCACAGCCGTCCGGGGCACCGATGCGCAACTGCCCGCTGAGATCGCCGGGACCCGACAGCACCTCGGCGGCGCCGGCAAGCGCGGCCTCGGCGGCCTCGGCATGGGGCAGCAGGCGCTCGCCCTCGGGGGCCAGCGCATAGCCCTGCGGCGTCTTGACGAACAGCTTCGCCCCCAGCGCCTGTTCCAGCCGCACCACCCGCCGCCCCACGGTCGAGGCATCGATGGCCAGCCGCCGCCCCGCCGCCGACAGGCTGTCGGCGCGCGCCACCGCCAGAAAGATGCGCATGTCGTCCCAGTCCATCGCCGCCGCCTTTGCAAAAATGCAAAACCCTTTTGCCAGACTTCCTGTTTTCCCGGCAATGCTGCAAGTGCTATGGTGGCGGCAATCTGGATATTTCCGCTGCGGGAGGGCGCGATGAAGGAACTCAGCCACTGGATCAACGGCAAAGAGGTCAAGGGCACCTCGGGCCGCTTCAGCGACGTCTATAACCCGGCCACCGGCGAAGTGATCGCCCGCGTGCCGCTGGCCACCCCCGCCGAACTGGACGCCGCCATTGCCAGCGCCGCCGAGGCGCAGATCGCATGGGCCGCCACCAACCCGCAGCGCCGCGCGCGGGTGATGATGAAATTCGGCCAGCTCATCAACGACAATATGGAGATGCTGGCGGAACTGGTCAGCCTTGAGCACGGCAAGACCCTGCCCGACGCCCGCGGCGACGTGCAGCGCGGCCTTGAGGTGATCGAGGTCTGCATGGGCGCCCCGGCCATGCTGAAGGGCGAATATACCGACAATGCCGGCCCCGGCATCGACCTTTACGCCATGCGCCAGCCGCTGGGCGTGGTCGCGGGCATCACGCCCTTCAACTTCCCGGCGATGATCCCCTTGTGGAAGATGGGCCCGGCGCTGTCGGCCGGCAACGCCATGATCCTGAAGCCGTCCGAGCGCGTGCCCTCGACCTCGATCGCGCTGGCGAAGCTGGCGCAAGAGGCCGGGCTGCCCGACGGCGTCTTGCAAGTGGTGAACGGCGACAAGGAAATCGTCGACGCCATCCTTGACCACCCGGTCATTCAGGCGGTGGGCTTCGTCGGCTCGACCCCGATTGCGCAGTATATCTATGGTCGCGCCGCCTCGAACGGCAAGCGCGCGCAGTGCTTCGGCGGCGCCAAGAACCACATGCTGATCATGCCCGATGCCGATCTGGACAAGGCGGCGGATGCGCTGATCGGCGCGGGCTATGGTGCGGCGGGTGAACGCTGCATGGCGATCTCGGTCGCGGTGCCGGTGGGCGAAAAGACCGCCGATGCGCTGATCGAGCGGCTGGTGCCGCGCATCGAAAAGCTGAAGGTCGGCCCTTATACCGCCGGCAACGATGTCGATTTCGGCCCGGTCATCACCCGCGCCTCGCAAGAGCGCATCAACCGGCTGATCGCCTCGGGCGTGGATCAGGGCGCGAAGCTGGTCGTCGACGGCCGCGGGCTGAAGATCCAGGGCTATGAGAACGGCTTCTTCTGCGGCCCGTCGCTGTTTGACAACGTCACCCGCGACATGGACATCTACAAGGAAGAAATCTTCGGCCCGGTCCTGACCACCGTGCGCGCCCAAAGCTATGAGGACGCGCTGAACCTGGTCATGGACAACGACTATGGCAACGGCACCGCGATCTATACCGCCGATGGCGACACCGCGCGCGACTTCGCCAGCCGGGTGAACGTGGGCATGGTCGGCATCAACTTCCCGATCCCGGTGCCGCTGAGCTATTATTCCTTCGGCGGCTGGAAGAAATCGGCCTTTGGCGACCTGAACCAGTATGGCCCGGACGCCTTCCGCTTCTATACCAAGACCAAGACCGTCACCGCGCGCTGGTTCTCGGGGATCAAGGACGGGGTGGCGCTGAACTTCAAGGCGCTGGACTAAGCGATCCGGGGGCGGGGGCGGCGATGCCCCTGCCCCTTTCGATTCCGTGGCCTCAAGCAGGGCTGGACAGGGCCGGCGACGGCGCCGACAAAGGCGCGCCGCCCGCATCCTGACGCCCGAGGCAGCAACGAAATCCGCGGCTGGGCGCCAGCCGCATCCTGATGGCAAGGGGACGCCGATGGCCGACATCTTCACCCGCAAGGACCGCCGCGCCGGGCGCATCACCTTCACCCGGCCGCAGGCGCTGAACGCGCTCGACCACGACATGGCGCTGGCCATCTACCGGGCGCTGGCGGCGTGGCGCGACGACCCCGAGGTGGCGCTGGTCGTCATCGACGCCGAGGGTGAGCGCGCCTTTTGCGCCGGCGGCGACATTGCGGCGCTGTATCACGCCGCGCGCGCAGGCGATCATCTGGTCGGCCGGGTGTTCTTTCGCGACGAATACCGCATGAACGCCCGCATTGCCGAATATCCCAAGCCCATCGTCGCGCTGATGCAGGGCTTCGTCATGGGCGGCGGCGTCGGCGTCGGCGGCAATGCCAGCCACC
Source organism: Paracoccus sp. (in: a-proteobacteria) (assembly GCA_046348875.1). Taxonomy (GTDB): domain Bacteria; phylum Pseudomonadota; class Alphaproteobacteria; order Rhodobacterales; family Rhodobacteraceae; genus Paracoccus. Next base: position 14,262 of record JAXMDJ010000020.1, on the reverse strand, counting down.
GCATCGTCGGCGCGACGACGCAGGTCGCCATGCCCGAAACCGGCATCGGCATGATCCCCGATGTCGGCGGAAGCTGGCTGCTGGCCCATGCGCCGGGCCGCGCGGGCGAATATCTGGGCCTGACCGGCGCCCGCATGGGGCCGGGCGATGCCATCTGGGCCGGTTTCGCCGACACCTATATTCCCGAAGCCGAATGGCCGGCGCTGATCGACCGGCTGGCCGGAACCGGCGATGTCGCCGCGATCCAGGGCCAGCCCCGGCCCGCCGCCCCGCTTGCCGGCATGGACCTTTCGGCCTTTGCCGGCGCCACCGTCGCCGATATCATGGCCGCGCTTGAGGCCATGGGCGACGAGGCCAGCCTGAAACCCCTGCGCCGCGCCTCGCCCCTGTCGATGGCCGCGACGCTGGAGCTGGTGCGCGCGGCCCGCAAGGATGCCAGCATCCGCGACAGCCTTGCGCGCGAGATGCGCTTTACCGCGCGCACCACCGAATCCGGCGATTTTCTTGAAGGCGTGCGCGCCCAGATCATCGACAAGGACCGCAATCCGCAATGGCACGCCGATGCCAGCCCCGCACATGTCGCGGCGATGCTGGCCTCGCTGGGGCATGGCGAAATCACCTGGGAGGACGCGAAATGAAGATCGGCTTTATCGGCCTTGGCAATATGGGTGGCCCGATGGCGGCCAATCTGGCGCGCGCGGGGCACGAGGTCGCGGGCTTCGATCTTGCCGCGCCCATGCCCGAGGGCGTGACCAGGGCCGCCACCGCCGCCGAGGCGGCGCGCGGCGCCGATGTGGTCATTTCCATGCTGCCGAATGGCGCCATCCTGCGTGCCGTCGCCGCCGAGGTGATCCCGGCCATGACCCCGGGGGCGGTGCTGTGCGACTGCTCGACCGTGGATGTGGACAGCGCGCGCGCCGTGGCGGATCAGGCCGGCGCAGCGGGCCTTGGCGCGCTGGATGCGCCGGTCTCCGGCGGCATCGGCGGCGCGGCGGCCGGCACGCTGACCTTCATGGTCGGCGGCAGCGACGAGGCTTTCGCCACCGTCGCGCCGCTGTTCGGGATCATGGGCCAGAAGGCGGTACATTGCGGCGTCTCGGGCGCGGGACAGGCCGCCAAGATCTGCAACAACATGATCCTTGGCGTCACCATGATCGCCACCTGCGAGGCCTTTGCGCTGGCCGACAAGCTGGGCCTTGACCGGCAGAAGATGTTCGACGTGGTGTCGACCAGTTCCGGCTATAGCTGGTCGATGAACGCCTATTGCCCGGCGCCGGGCGTGGGGCCGAAATCGCCCGCCGACAATGGCTATCGGCCCGGATTCGCCTCGGAACTGATGCTGAAGGACCTGCGGCTCAGCCAGCAGGCCGCCCAGTCGGCCGATGCCGACACGCCGATGGGCCAGCTTGCCGCCGCGCTTTACGCCCGCTTCGTCGAGGATGAGGACGGGCGCGGGCAGGACTTCTCGGCCATGCTGCCGCGTTTCGAGGGCCGCCACCGCGAGGGCTGATTTTCTCGGCTTTGTGAGGGAGCCAATCGCGGGGATGCGGCGTTTAACCTCGGATCAACAAAGCTGTGCCACAATACACGCCATGTTACGCCTCTGTCCGACGCCGTATCTGCTTGTCCTTTGCATCGCCACCGCGCTCGGCTCGGTGGCGGTGGCCGATCAGGGCGGACAGGCCGCGCCTGCCGGTGCCAGCGCGGCGGCGCGCAGCGGCAACGGTGGCGTGCGGGTCGGCCAAAGCGTGCAGGCCGACAAGCTGCACCGCATCACCCGTCCCGGCCTTTACGGCATGAGCGAGCCACCTGGCGGCAGCGCCTACGGCGTCGTCGATGGCCGGCTGATCCGCTATGATCCGAAAGATGGCCGGGTGCTGTCGATCATCAGACAGGTGGACGAGATTCTGGACTGAGGCCGGACCGCCCCCCGGTCAGTCGCGCCCCTTCAGCAGGACGCGCGCGGCCTCTTTCGCGGCGGGGGTGATTTCCTCGCCCGCCAGCATCCGGGCGATTTCCTCGATGCGCTGGCTGTCGGTCAGGGCGGCGACCTCGGACGTGGTCATCCCGCCGGAAACCGACTTCGCGACACGGAAATGGTTGCCGCCAAGCGCCGCCACCTGCGGGCTGTGGGTCACGACCAGCACCTGCGCCCCCTCGGCCAGCCGCGCCAGCCGCCGGCCTACCGCATCCGCAGTGGCGCCGCCGACGCCGCGATCGATCTCGTCAAAGATCAGCACCAGCGCATCATTGCCGCGCGCCAGACAGACCTTCAGCGCCAGAAGAAAGCGCGAAAGCTCGCCGCCCGAGGCGATCTTGTCCAGCGGCCCCGCCGGCGCGCCGGGGTTGGTAGCGACGGTGAAGGCCACGGCGTCGCGACCTTCGGGGCCCGGCTCGGCATCGGACAGGCGCGTTTCAAAGACTGCGCGCTCCATCTTCAGGGGCGCGAGTTCGGCCGCCATCGCGGCATCAAGCCGCTTGGCCGCCGCCGCCCGTTCGGCGGCCAGCGCCCCGGCAGCAGCGTCATAGGCCGCGTCCGCCGCGGCGACAGCCTCGGCCAGCCGGGCAAGCTGCCCCTCGCCCGCGTCGATGCGGCCCAGCCGCGTGCGCAAGCTGTCGGCAAGTCCCGCAAGGTCGTCGGCCAGCACGTCATGCTTGCGCGCCAGCGCCCGCAGCGCGAAAAGCCGCTCTTCGGTGGTTTCCAGATCGCGGGGGTCGAAATCCATCGCCTCCAGCGCCGATTCGACGCCCGAGACCGCATCGCCCAGTTCGATCAGCGCCCGTTGCAGCGCGGCGGACGGCGCCTCAAGCCGGCCCTCGGCGCGCTCGGCCGCGCCATCAAGCCAGCGCGCGGCGTCCAGCATCGCGCCCTCGGCGCCATCGGCGCCAAGCGCCTGCAAGGCGCGGGCGACATCGGCGCGGATCCGTTCGGCCCCCTGCATGGCGCGGCGGCGCACGTCCAGCGCCGCCTCTTCGCCCGGCTGCGGGTCCAGCTTGTCCAGCTCTGCGACAGCGTGACGCAGGAATTCCTCTTCTCCGCGGGCGGCGGCCAGCGCGGTTTCCGCCCCGGCCAGCGCGGCGCGCGCCTCGCGCCGGGTGGCCCATGCGGCGCGCACCTTTGACAGGTCGACCCCGGCAAAGGCGTCCAGCAGCAGACGGTGGCCGCGCGGGTTCAGCAGGCCGCGGTCGTCATGCTGCCCATGCAGTTCCACCAGCGTTTCAGACAAGAGACGCAGCACCTCGCCCGAGGCACGGCGGTCGTTGATCCAGCCGGTCTTGCGGCCATCGCCGCCATTGACGCGACGCAGGATCAATTCGTCCGAAACCGGGAAGCCCGCCTCGTCCAGCACGGTGCGGGCCGGATGGGCGGCGGGCAGGTCGAACACCGCCGTCACCTCGCCCTGCGCGGCGCCGGCGCGCACCAGATCGGCGCGCCCGCGCCAGCCCAGCACGAAGCCAAGGCAGTCGAGCAGGATGGATTTGCCCGCGCCGGTCTCGCCGGTCAGCACGTTCAGGCCCGGCTGGAAATCAAGCTCCAGCCGGTCGATCAGCAGCATGTCGCGAATGTCCAGCGAACGCAGCATCGCCCCACCCGTGCGCGCGTCAGCGCGCTGTCACAGCCATTTGCCCTGGATGACCTGACGATAGACCCCGGTCAGCCAGCTGTCGCCGCGCGCCTCGGGCGCAAGGCCGCGACCGCGAAGCTGGGCATAGGCGTCGGCATAGAAGGGCGAGGATTTGAAGTTATGGCCCAGAATCGCCCCCGCCGTCTGTGCCTGATCGGTCAGGCCAAGCGCCAGATAGGCCTCGACCAGACGCATCAGCGCCTCGGGCGTGTGGGTGGTGGTCTGGTAATCCTCGACCACGACGCGGAAGCGGTTGATCGCGGCGGTGTAATGCCCGCGCTTGAGGTAGTAGCGCCCGATCTCCATTTCCTTGGCCGCAAGGTGGTCGAAGGCGAGATCGAATTTCAGGATCGACGAGCGCGCATATTCCGTATCGGGATACTGTTCGATCACCTCGCGCAGCGATTGCAGCGCCTGGAAGGTCAGGCCCTGGTCGCGGCCAACCTCGTCGATCTGGTCGTAATAGCTGAGCGCCAGCAGGTATTTCGCATAGGCCGCGTCCTCATCGCCCGGATAGGTGTCGATGAATCGCTGGGCGGAGGCGCGCGCCTCTTCGTAGTCGCGGGCGCGGTGATAGGAATAGGCCTGCATGATCAGCGCCCGCTTGGCCCAGTCGGAATAGGGGTAAAGCCGCTCGACCTCGGTGAAGTATTTCACCGCGTCCTTGGGCTTGCCGGAATTCTCAAGCTCATACTCGCCGCGCTTGTAGATTTCCTCGGCGGTAAAGTTCTCGAACGATTCGGGCGTCTTGCTCGCACCACCGCCACACCCTGCCAACAGGCCGACCGACAGCACAGCCGCGACCAAGTACCCCGATCTGAAGACTGTCATTCCACCCTGCCCGTCAGAATCTTACGCCGCCCCGCAGGGATATGCCCACGCGGCCCGCACGTCCTAGCACAGAAAATCTGGCTGCGCAAAATGCCAAAACCGGAAAAATTTGCAGCGCTGACCGACGCCTTCAGGCGACGGCCAGTTCTTGCACGCGCGGGGCGATCCGCGCAGCCGCCGCGACGACGCCGGCGCCCGGCAGGCGGCTTTCCATCGCCGGGGTCAGCGTCACCCATTCCCAGGCGTCGGGCTGCGCGAAAAGCGCGCGCAGCAGCTTGTTGGTCATGGCGTGGCCCGCGCGGTGGCCCGTATAGCGCGCCAGAAGCGGCGCGCCGGCCAGCCCGAGGTCGCCCACGGCGTCCAGCATCTTGTGGCGCACGGCCTCATCCTCGTGGCGCAGGCCGCCGGGCGACAGCACCCGGTCACCGTCGATCACAACTGCGTTGAGATAGGTGCCGCCAAGCGCCAGACCGTTCTTCTGCATCTGGATGACGTCGGATTGCCGGCAGAAGGTGCGGCTGTCCATCAGCTCATGCAGGAAGGTGCCATTGGCCATGTCGAGCTGCTTTTCCTGATGGCCGATCGCGGCATCGGTGAAGTCGATGTCGAAATGGATCTCCAGGTGATCGGCGGGCGACAGCCGCGCAAAGCCTTCGCCGACGCGCACCTCGACCGGGCGCAGCACGCGAATCGCGCGCAGCGCCGCGTCGGGCTGGCGACGCAGCCCGGCCTCAAGGATGCCCTGCACGAAGGGCGCCGACGAGCCGTCGAGAATCGGCACTTCCGGCCCGTTCACCTCGACCACGGCATTGTTGATGCCGGTGCCGACCAGCGCCGCCATCACATGTTCGACCGTCGAGACGGTGGCGCCGTCGCCATTGTCCAGAAGCGTGCAAAGCTGCGAGGGCGTCACATTGTCCCAGCGCGCGGGGATGCGCGCGCCGTCCAGATCGGTGCGGACAAAGACGATGCCATGATCGGCGGGGGCCGGCAGAATCGCCAGCCGGACGGCCGCACCCGAATGCAGCCCCACGCCACGGAACCGGGCTTTCTGAGCAATTGTCGTCTGCATGAGCTTGCCTGCCGTTCAGAATTCAACTTGTGCGCCGGACCTGTCGCCCGGTGCTGATCCTCAGTTAGGCACAGGCCCCGGGGCACTCAATTAACGAATTGTAACGGCATGTAACAATCGGCCCCCAAGGGCGGCGGATTTGCCGCGCTATCCAGCAACCCATTGGCATACAAATGAAAAAGGACCGCATAAGCGGTCCCCTTCGTGTTTCTGCCGTGAAAAATGTGAACGGCTCAGTTTGCCTGACGGCGCAGGAAAGCCGGGATTTCGACATTGTCATCGGCCCGGTCGGGGCTGGCCAGATCGTCGAAACCGGCATCGAAACCGCCGCGCGAGCGGGCGGCGACGCGCTCGTTCACGCGTTCGGCGATGGTTGCGGCGGCGGGTTTTTCCGCCGGCTGGTCGGCATGGCCCGAGATGCGCTCAAGCATCCGCGACAGGCCGCCCATGCGGCCGGGATTGCCGCGCGGCGCCTCGGGGGCGGGCTGCGGCTGCGGCTGGCGGGCCTGCGCGGCGGCCGCCTGACGTTCCGGGGCACGCGCCACGGCCGAGGCAAGGCGCTGCATCACCGCGTCCGAGGGCGTCCCGGCGGGGGCCTGCGGCGCGCGGCGCGTCGGGGCCATGAAGCCGCTGGCATCGCCGTTCAGCATGTCCGCCTGCGACGGTGCGGCAGCCTGACGCGGCTCGGGCTGATAGGCAGGGCGCGGCATGTCCTCGTCGTCGTAACGCGGCGCGTCATAGCGCGGCGAGGGTGCGGGCTGCTGGGCGCGGGGCGCCGGCTGCTCGGCGGCCTCGGCCGCGGGGGCGGTGCGGCGCGGCGGCACGGGCAGTTCTTCCTCGACCTGCCGGTGGGCGACGGAGGGGCTTTGCGTCAGCGGCTCTTTCATGCCACGGCGCGGGGCGGGCATTTCCGCGGCGGCGGCATCGATGCCGGTCGCCACGACCGAGACGCGGATCGCGCCGTCCAGCGTCGGGTCCAGCGTCGAGCCGACGATGATGTTCGCGTCGGGATCGACCTTTTCGCGGATCTTCTCGGCCGCCTCGTCCATTTCGAACAGGGTCAGGTCGTAGCCGCCGGTGATGTTGATCAGCACGCCCTTGGCGCCGTTCAGGCTGATTTCGTCCAGCAGCGGGTTGGCGATGGCCTTTTCGGCGGCCTGCACGGCGCGGTTCTCGCCCGAGGCTTCGCCGGTGCCCATCATCGCCTTGCCCATCTCGTCCATGACCGCGCGCACGTCGGCGAAGTCGAGGTTGATCAGGCCCGGGCGCACCATCAGGTCGGTCACGCCCTTGACGCCCTGATACAGCACGTCGTCGGCCATGGCGAAGGCTTCGGTGAAGGTGGTCTTTTCGTTGGCCAGACGGAACAGGTTCTGGTTCGGAATGATGATCAGCGTATCGACGACCTTCTGCAGGGCCTCGACGCCCTCCTCGGCCTGGCGCATGCGCTTGGAGCCCTCGAACTGGAAGGGCTTGGTCACCACGCCCACCGTCAGGATGCCCATTTCGCGGGCGGCCTGCGCGATGATCGGCGCGGCGCCGGTGCCGGTGCCGCCGCCCATGCCGGCGGTGATGAAGCACATATGCGCGCCCATCAGGTGATCGACGATGTCCTCGATGGTTTCTTCGGCCGCCTTGGCGCCGATCGAGGGCTTGGCGCCCGCGCCCAGACCTTCGGTCACTTTCGGGCCGATCTGGATGCGGCTTTCGGCCTTGGACGATTGCAGCGCCTGCGCGTCGGTATTCGCGACCACGAACTCGACACCCTCAAGCTGCTTGTCGATCATATTGTTGACCGCGTTGCCGCCTGCCCCACCCACGCCGAAAACGGTGATGCGCGGCTTAAGCTCCTGGTCATCGTTCAGCATCAGGTGGATCTGCCGTTCCATGTCTCGCCTGCCCTCATAATGTTTATGCCGGGCTGTTGCCCGGTCGAATCCCTCAATTGCACCAAGCCTAGCCAGATTCGCGCCTAGCGTCACCCGAAAAACACGGCAATCCCACAAAATATGGCGGTTCCGCCGCCATGTATCGGCGGCATATTGCCCATTCTGCTGCATGTGGTGGTGATCTCAACCACCACCACCGCATGAATGGTTTGCTCAACTACCAGTTGTTGCGAAACCAGCGATAGGCGCGGCGCCAGCTTCGCGCCGGATAGTGTTCGGCGGGCATGTCGAAGTCCCACCATTCGTCCTGCGGATGCGCCGTCAGCAGCGCCAGCCCGATGGCCGAGGAAAAGCTGGCGGCGGTGGCGTTGTGGGGCAGGCCCTGGATGCGCAGCGGCCGCCCGATGCGCACGCTCTGCCCCAGCATGCGCGAGGCCAGCACGTCCAGCCCCGGGATCTGGCTGCCGCCGCCGGTCAGCACGATCTGGCGCGAAGGCATGAAATCAAAGCCGGATGCATCAAGGATCTCACCCACTTTCTCAAGGATTTCCTCGACGCGGGGGCGCATGATGCCGATCAGGTCGGCGCGGCTGACGGAACGGCGGTCGGTTTCCCAGTCGCCGGTATCGCCGCCCAGTTCGATCATCTCGCGGTCGTCGCGGCCGGTGGCCTCGACCCCGCCATGCAGCGTCTTCAGCCGCTCGGCGACGGCATGGCTGACGCGCAGGCCCTTGGCGATGTCCTGGGTGATCAGGTCGCCGCCGAAGCGCACGGCATCGGCAAAGATCATGTGCTTGCGGATGAACACCGAAACGCCGGTGGTGCCGCCGCCCAGATCGATGCAGGCGGCGCCCAGTTCCTGCTCATCCTCGACCAGCGCCGCAAGGCCGCTGGCATACGAGGCCGAGGCCACGCCCGCCAGCTCCATGTCGCAGCGGCGGATACAGTGGACCAGATTGCCCGCCGCATCGCCATCGATGGTCAGCACATGCATGTCGCAGGCCAGCCTGCTGCCGGACTGGTCGCGCGGGTCCGACAGGCCCGAGCGGCCGTCGATGGCAAAGTTCACCGGCTGGGCGTGCAGCACCTCGCGCCCGCGGCCGAAATCGGGCACGTCGCAGGCGCCAAGGACGCGGGCGACGCATTGTTCGGTCACCTTGCCCGAGCCCAGCGTGATCTCGCCCGCCAGCCCATAGGATGCCGGCCGCGCGCCGGAAATGCAGGCGATGATGTGATCGACACGGACGCCCGCGACCTTCTGCGCGGACTGGATCACGGTGCGGATGGCGCGCTCGGTCTCGGCCATGGTCGCGATCTCGCCATAGCGGACGCCGCGCGACCGGGTGTGGGCGGTGCCGATGACGCGGAAATTCGACTGGCCTGCCATGGGGCCGACACCGTCGGTTTCGCGGAACTGGCCGGGGCCGTCGAATTGCAGCACAAGGCAGGCAATCTTGGATGTGCCGATGTCAAGAACGGCGATGACACCACGCTGCATGGCCTGACGGCGCATGTTGCGCATGGTCCGCTGACCCTGGCACAAATCCCTCATATTCCCCGCCCTTTCAATTCGTTATCCTTAAATCTTTGAAATTTTCTTCGCCGTTTTCGCCGTCTGCGCCGGTTTTCCCGACTTGCCGGCCTTTTCCGGCTCGGGCTGGATCGGCTGGCCGCTGGCATCCAGTTCGGGTTGGCCACGGGCGCGGCGGATGGCGTTCTGCGCCTCAAGGCCCAGCCGCACCACCGGCCGCTGCGCCTCGCGCAGGTCGATCACGTCGATATCGCGGTCCAGCATGTTCTGCGCCCGGTCCAGCGCGATGGCGCGCTCAAGCGCCGGCAGCGCGGCCTCGGCGGGCAGCTTGATGCGCTGGCCGCGATCAAGCACCACGTCCCAGCGCCGTTCGCCCACCCGTTCAAGCCCGCGCAGACGCGGCAGGATCGGGCCGGCGGCATCGATCAGCGCCAGCGCCTCGGGCGCGGCACGGTCGGCGCCTTCGCCGGCGATGATCGGCAGATCGCCCCGCACCTCGCGCGAGGTGGCCGAGGCGACGCGGTGGCCGGTCTTGTCCAGAAGCTCGATCCCGCGCGAATGGCGCCACATGATCGCGGGCACGCGTTCGGTCACCACCGCCGACAGGATGCCGCCGGGCTTGATGCGCAGATCGACCGCCTCGACGGCGTCCAGCTTCAGCACCCGCTCGCGCAGCTTGTCCAGATGCAGGTCGAAGCTGGAGATCGGCAGCTCCGCCGGCAGCATCGCCCTGAGCCCCTTGTCCACCACCGGCGAGGCGCCCTCGATGGTCATCATCCTGACCATGAAGGCGTCGCGGTTCTGGAACTTCTCGATCAGCCCGTCGATGCCGCCGGTCAGATTGGCGCGGCGGGTCTCGTCCGACAGCCAGATGCCCGCGACCAGCGCGGCCAGAAAGGCGGGAATGCCGATATGCACCAGCCGGCGCATGATCGGGCGCAGCATCATCCGGTTCAGCCGGTAAGCCAGCCGCGACGGCGCCGGGTCGCGGCGCTGCACGCGCTGCTGCGCCGGCAGCGGGCGCGACGGCGCGGGCCGCGCCGGGACGGGCCGCCCGCCATCGCCCTGCGCGCGGCTGAAGGGGTTCAGGCCCTGCATAGCGCCTCCTCGACGATCCAGCGGCACAGCGCGGGAAAGTCCATGCCGGCATGGGCGGCCTGTTCGGGCGCCAGCGAGGTCGGCGTCATGCCGGGCTGGGTATTCGTCTCAAGGATGATCAGCCCGGCCAGACCGCGGCTGTCGTCCCAGCGGAAATCGCTGCGCGACAGGCCCTGACAGCCCAGCAAGTCATGGGCGCGCACCGCATAGTCGCGGCAGGCGGCGGCGATGTCCTCGGGGATTTCGGCCGGAATGACGTGACGAGAGCCGCCGGGCTTGTATTTCGCGTCGTAATCATACCAGCCGGTGGTCACGATCTCGGTCACGCCAAGCGCATGGTCGCCCAGCACGGCGACGGTCAGTTCACGCCCCGGCGCATAGGTTTCGACCATGACACGCGCGGGCATCTGATCGGAAAGCTGCGGCGGGGAATTCGCGGCCTCATGGACGATATAGACCCCGACCGAGGACCCCTCGTTATTCGGCTTGACCACATAGGGCGGCGGCAGGACGTGGCGGGCGCGCACCTCGTCCGCGTCGGCGATGACGCTTTCGACGACGGGCAACCCGCCCGCGCGGAAGATCTGCTTGGCGCGGGTCTTGTCCATCGCCAGGGCTGAGGCCAGTACGCCCGAATGGGTATAGGGAATCCCCAGCCATTCCAGCACGCCCTGCACGCACCCATCCTCGCCCCAGCGGCCATGCAGGGCGTTGAAGACCACGTCCGGCGCCGCATCGGCCAGACGCGCGGGCAGATCGCTGCCCGCATCCAGTTCGCTAACTTCAAAGCCCGCCAGCCGCAGCGCCTGCGCGCATTCACGCCCGGATGACAGCGAGACCTCGCGCTCGGCCGAGGGCCCGCCCATCAGGACGACGACTTTCGGGGCTGTCCTGCTCGACCTGCCCGCCAATGTTCTTGCCTCATTCACCCGGTTGGTCCGGGTCATTATTCGGCAAGGATAGCCGCTTGGGCGGAATCGCAAAAGTCCCTATTTCGCCGATCCGGCGATATTTTCGCGCCGCTTCGGGCGATTGCGGCGGATTACGGCTGACCGACGCGGATGACTTCCCATTGCAGGTCGTGACCGCTGGTTTCGCGCACGCGCTGGCGGACCAGTTCGCCCAGCGCCTCAAGCTCGGCGGCGGTGGCGCCATCGGCGTTCAGCAGGAAATTCGGGTGCTTTTCGGACATCTGCGCGCCGCCCAGCCGGTGCCCGCGCAGACCGGCAGCGTCGATCAGCGACCACGCTTTCAACTCATGGCTGTCATCGGCACGCCCGGTCGAGGAAAACCCCGCCGGGTTGCGGAAGGTCGAACCGGCGCTGCGTTCGCGCGTCGGCTGGCTGGCATCGCGGCGGGCAAGCTGGTCCTCCATCCGTGCGGCCAGTTCCGCCGGATCGCCCGCTTCGGCGCGAAAACGCGCCTCCGTCAGCACCCAGCCCTCGGGAATTTCGGAATGGCGATAGGCAAGGCGCAGGTCGGCGGCGGTCAGGTCATGGACAGCGCCATCGCGCGCCACCGCCCGGACCGAGACCAGATGATCCGCGACATAGGCGCCATAGCAGCCCGCGTTCATGCGCACCGCCCCGCCGATGCTGCCCGGGATGGTGCGCAGAAAGGTCAGGTCCAGCCCCGCCTCGGCCGCCTTGCGCGCGACATGCGCATCCAGCGCGGCGGCGCCGGCGACGACCGTATCGCCCGCAATCGCAATGCCGTTGAAGCCGCGGCCCAACCGGATCACCAGCCCGCGGATACCGCCATCGCGCACGATCAGGTTCGAGCCGACGCCGATCGGAAACACCGGCACCGCCGGGTCGAGATCGCGCAGGAAGGCCGCGAGATCGTCCTGATCGGCAGGCTGGAACAGCCAGTCGGCAGGGCCGCCCACGCGCAGCCATGTCAGGTCGGCCAGGGGGCGGTTCGGCGTCAGCGCGCCACGGGGCTGGGGCATGTCAAGCGTCATGGCGCGCTGGTAGCCAGCCGCGCCCCGCGCGTCAACAGCGCGTTGGCGGGGCGCGCGCCGCGCTTGCGGAATCGATATCGATAGGATACCCCCCTACCCTATGTCACATACTGTCCAGAACAAGGCGCCGTTGCTGGCGCGCGTGCGCCGCCTGCGCGGCCAGATCGAGGCCATCGAGCGCGCGCTTGAGGCCGAGGCCCCCTGCGGCGAGATCCTGAACCTTGCCGCCTCGGTCAGGGGCGCGGTCAGCGGCCTGACCGCCGAACTGATCGAGGATCATCTGCGCAGCCATGTCTCGGACCCCGAGATCGACCCCGACCCGGACCGGGCGCAGGCCGCCCGCGAGGTGATCGGCGCCATCAGGAGCTATCTGAAATGACCGACGGCACCCATCACGAACAGTCCCCGGCACCCGATCCCGCCCATGACCACGTCTTTCTGGGCGAGCATCATCGCAGGAACGAGCGCCGCACATGGCTGGTCATCGCCCTAACCGCCTCGATGATGGTGGTCGAGATCGTCGCCGGCAATATCTATGGCTCGATGGCGCTGGTGGCGGATGGCTGGCACATGTCGACGCACGCGGCGGCCATGCTGATCGCGGCGCTGGCCTATCTTTACGCGCGCCGCAATGCGCGGAACCGGCGCTTTACCTTTGGCACCGGCAAGCTGGGCGATCTGGCGGGCTTTGCCAGCGCGGTGCTGCTGGGGCTGATCGCGCTGCTGATCGGCTGGGAAAGCCTTGTGCGCCTGTATGACCCGCAGGCGATCAACTTCGCGCAGGCGATCTTCGTCGCGGTGGTCGGGCTGGCGGTGAACCTGGCCAGCGCGTGGCTCTTGCGCGACGATCATGGGCACGGACATGGGCATGGGCACGGGCACGACCATTCGCACGCACATGCACATGGTCATTCGCACGATCACCACGACCACGGCCACCCGCATGACCACGACCACGACCATCACGCGCATGACGACACCCGTCCCGCCGGCGACAACAACCTGCGCGCGGCCTATTTCCACGTCCTTGCGGATGCGCTGACCTCGGTGCTGGCGATTACGGCGCTGTCGATGGGCAGCGCCTTCGGCTGGGTGTGGCTGGACCCGGCCATGGGCATCGTCGGCGCGCTGATCATCGCGCATTGGTCCATCGGGCTGATGCGCGGCGCCGGCGCGGTGCTTCTGGACTACCTGCCCGAGGACACGCCCCTGCCGGACGAGATCCGCGCCGCGATCGAGACCGGCGGCGACCGCATCTCGGACCTGCATGTGTGGCAGTTGGGCCCGGGCCATTTCGGCGCCATCGTGGCGATCCGCTCGGCCGCGCCGCAGCCGCTGGCCGTCTATCGCGCGCGGCTGTCACATCTGAAGGCGCTGTCGCACCTGACCGTCGAGATCGAGCCCGAGGGCTGATGCCCTGTCAGGCCGGGCTGCGCATCAGGTGCTGCCACGCGCCGAGGACCGCGCCCAGAACCATCGACAGGAAGCTGGGCAGCAGCAGGAAATAGATGACCAGCGTATGCCGCCCTGCGGTTACGGGCGCGATGTTCGGATTGGCGGTCCACCAGCCGTAAAGCATGACCAGCGCGCCCACGATCAGGCTGAGCCAGACCACCCGCAGCCCCTCGCGCCGCGCAAGGCGCCACGCCAGAATACCCGGCACGGTGAACGCGACCAGCGACATCAGAATGAGATTGAGGACCGAGTCCATGGCGTTTTCCTTGAACCTGTTTGCGGCGACGTGTCGCAGCATGGACCGGACAGGCGCTGCATGCACTGCGACATGGTGAAACAGGCCGGGCGGAACCGGCCCGGCGGGCCTTGGCGGGCCTTCAGTTCTCCATCAGGCTCAGGATGACCGCGATCAAGGTGACGGTGACGCAGACGATCAGATCCCAGCGTCCGGGGCTGGCGCGATGCGGTGTTGCCGGATCGCCAAGCCGGATCCAGAGCAGCCCCAGCACCGCGCCCAGAATGACGCCACCGGCCATGCAAAGCAGCAAAAGCGCCATCAGCGTGCTTAGAATGCCGGGCAGAAACCCGCTGATCTTGGTCGATGAAAGCGCCGCGCAAAGCGCCGCACCACCCAGCAATACCGCAAGCGACGCCATCACGGGCGCATATGATCTGGCCCGGATACGAACGGCGGCGCCATAGGCGCCGGGCGCGGCAACGATCAGGGCGATGATGGCAAGGGGGGACATGGCGCCCCCCCTAATGCGGCCAGCGTTGCGGGTCGGGGTGGCGGCGGC
>JAXMDJ010000019.1:0-76598 GCA_046348875.1 Paracoccus sp. (in: a-proteobacteria) | reverse complement strand
ACCGGGTCACACCGTTCTACAACGTCATGGGGGTGGCAAAGGCTGCTTTGGAATCGTCCGTCCGTTATCTTGCCAATGACCTCGGGCCCGACGGGATCCGGGTGAATGCGATCAGCCCCGGCCCGATGAAGACGCTGGCCGGCGCGGCCATCGGCGGCGCGCGCAAAACCTATCGTCATACCGAGGCGAACGCGCCCCTGCGCGCCAACGCCACGCTTGAGGCGATCGGCGGCACTGCGGTCTGGCTCTGCTCGGACTGGGGCGCCTGCACCACCGGCGAGATCGTGCTGGTCGATGGCGGTTATCACGTCCTGGGCATGCCGCAGACGGAAAACATTTGATGATCCGGCACTTCCGGGCCGAGGACGGCGCCAGCCTCGCCTATCGCGACGAGGGCGACGGGCTGCCGGTCCTGGCGCTGTCCGGCCTGACCCGGAACGGCACCGATTTCGACTATCTCGCGCCGCATCTGCGCGGTGTGCGGCTGATCCGCATGGATTATCGCGGGCGTGGCGCTTCGGACTGGACCGGTGCCGCGACCTATACCGTCCCGCAAGAGGGCAAGGACGCGCTGGCGCTGCTGGACCATCTGGGGATCGGCAAGGCGGCGGTGCTGGGCACCTCGCGCGGCGGGTTGATCGGCATGCTGCTGGCCGCGGTCGCGCGGGACCGGCTGCTGGGTCTGTGCCTGAACGACGTCGGCCCGGCGCTTGAACGCGCCGGCCTTGACCGTATTTCGGGCTATGTCGGGCGCAATCCCGCCAGCAGCAGCCTTTTGGAACTGGCGCAGCGCCTGCCCGCGGCCATGCCCGGCTTTGCCAATGTCCCCGCCAGCCGCTGGCTTGAGGAGGCGCAGCGCCACTACATCGAGACGCCCGAGGGGCTGCGGATCAACTATGACCCGACGCTGCGCGACGCATTTTTGGCAGCTTTCGAGGGCCCCGAAGTCGATCTTTGGCCGCTGTTCGATGCCGCGCAGGGACTGCCATTGGCGCTGATCCGGGGGGCGAATTCGGACCTGTTCTCGCGCGCTGCAGCGCAAAAGATGCAGGACCGCCGCCCGGACATGATCTTTGCCGAGGTGCCCGACCGGGCGCATATCCCGTTCCTGGATGAGCCCGAGGCATTGGCCGCAATCGCGGCATGGCTGGACGAGATCCGTCGCGGTCAGGCCGGCAGCGCGGCTTAGGCTGACCACCAACAGGGGGCTCTTGGAAGCCGGATCACCCGGACTGGGGCTGCGCTGCGACAGTCGAACGTCAAACGAGGCGCATGAAGGACGGGTGCCCCGCGCCGTCGATGCCATTGAAACGCCATCTGTCCGAGAGCCGATGGCGACGGTCCGGTTGGCCGGTCGCTGCTGAGAAGATATCGCTGCCCGCGTCGTCGCAGGCCTGAACCCGGTGGAGGTCAGCGCGGCCTTCGCTGTTTCGGTTCGCACGATGCGCCATATGATGCGCCAATGGCTCACTGCGCTTCGCGCGTGTGTGCGTGCGGCCCTGGTCAGCCCCAAGCCGATCAGCAGCGTGTCGACACTGGGCTTCGCGCGTGTGCGCGCGGCCTTGGCTACGCTCGAGCCAGCCACGAAAGCAATCGTGACCGGACTTTTCGCGCACGCGTGGGCGCGGTTCTTGCCAACCACACAATCACGCCCGCCCGCGTGTCAATGCGGCTTTCAGAGGTCAAGACTGCGCTGATCCCGTATCTGCGCAGGAGCCTGTCGATGAGGGATCTCCGGGAAACCTGGTCGAGGTCGGCAACCGAGATGCGCTGGTCCGGGCACGCGCGGCTTATCCAGGGTGCACGAGAGTGACCATCGCAGCCCGCGCTTTGCTATCAGCGCCGGTGCCCGGGCGCGCCAGCCCATGTCGATATCAAAAGGCCGGGCCGCTTCGACCTGCCCAACCACCGCGCCACGGTGATACAGGTCGGCGGCCGCAAGCCCGGCAACCGGAACATCCCGCACTTTCAGGTGGATGGCGCGCCGCGCCTGCTCCGTGTCGAAAGGCTGAGCCACCAAGACTACCGCGGTAGTCTTCTGCTGTATGTCCTGCTGCCTTCCCATCCACGGGGCATCGCAGCCGAGGTGGTGATCTCAGATAGCGGGGCGACTCTCCGTTCACATGGCTTCGCCAACGCGCGGCGAGTTCCGTACATCCGTCACATCCCCAGCCGCCCCAGCACACCAGATGATGCTCTTGCGGGAAAGGTCCATGAGGCCGAGAGGAAGGCCATCGTCGACCAGATCGAGCAGGTCTTTTCCCGGGCCAAAGCGCCGGGCTGCGACATCCGGGCGCGGCGCCGGATCATCGCCCAGCGGCACCGCCATAGGGACGACGTGATGGCGCAGAAGGCTATCATCGCACTCTGCAAGGAACGGGCTGACATGGTTGCGCATGTGCCGATCTGCATCCGCCCCTTGCGCGCCAAGGGGTTTTCAGCGTGCATCGCGCAACGCCCCACCGCTGGGTCAAGGATAGGCACATCACGATCCAGAAGCGAGGCGCTACCAGCGTCGTCCGCATGGACGACGTGATGAAAGCAGGCTTGGGCGACCAATTGGGGCGTGTGCAAACCCGACCCAGATCACCTTGGAATTCAGGCTTAAACGATGTGGCCGGATGAACCCGAACCCGCCTGAAGCCTGGCCAATCGTTGCCCGGCCAGGCCAGAACGCCGACCAACCGGCCCCCCGGGCACATCGCACCGATGCGCCCGGGAAAAGCATCTCTTATCCCGCCAGCAGCGCGGCGTTGCCGCCGGCGGCGGTGGTGTCGACGCAAAGGTGGCGCTCATGCGCGACATGGGCCAGGTCGGGGCGCGCCGTGATCAGCGGCACGATCGGGCCCTTGCGCGAGGCCAGCGCCCGCATATAGGCGCGGCCGGCGTCCTGATCGCCCCACCAGATCGCGGCCGAGATGCCGTCGATGGCGGCCAGCGCCTCGGGGGTCAGATAGCCGTCGACGGCAAGGGCAAGGCCGCCAAGCGCCTCGACCGCGGCGACCTGCTCCCTGACCGTCTCGGCGCCGGGGCCAAGGCAGAGGACCGAGGACCGCGGCAGGATGCTCAGGCGGTTCAGCTCACCCGTCGGGCCGGGCATGATCTGCTCGGACACCGGGACTTCCTTGGCCGGGGCGCCCTTGCGGTTCAGCAGCCGGCTGTCGGCATGCTTGGCCCATTCGGTGCCCGGCATGACCGGTTCGGGCGCGAAGAAGCGCGCAAGGTAAAGCGGGCCGCCCGCCTTGGGACCGGTGCCCGACAGCCCCTCGCCGCCAAAGGGCTGGCTGCCGACGACCGCGCCGATCTGGTTGCGGTTGACATAGATATTGCCGGCATGGATCGCCTCGGAGACCTCTTGCACGCGGGAATCGATGCGGGTGTGCAGACCGAAGGTCAGGCCATAGCCGCGGGCGTTGATATCGCCGATCACGCGGTCAAGCTGGTCGGCGCGGAAGGTCGCGACATGCAGGACAGGGCCGAAGACCTCGCGGTCCATGTCCTTGATCCCGCTGACTTTCAGCAGCACGGGCGCAATGAAATGCCCCTGTTTCGGCGCCCAGACGCGGTGCAGGATACGCGCGGCGTTGGTGTCGGTATAGGCCTCGATCCCGTCCTGCGCCTCGGCATCGATCACCGGGCCCACATCGGTCGCAATGCTCCAGGGGTCGCCCACGCGCAGCTCGTCCATGGCGCCCTTGATCATGGCGATCACATGCGGCGCGATGTCCTCCTGAATGTAAAGGCAGCGCAGCGCCGAACAGCGCTGGCCGGCGGAACGGAAGCTGGACGCGACGATGTCGCGCACCGCCTGTTCGGGCAGCGCGGTCGAATCGACGATCATCGCGTTCAGGCCGCCGGTTTCGGCGATCAGGGGCGTGCCCGGCTCCATATGCTCGGCCATGGCGCGGGCGATGATCTGCGCCGTCTCGGTCGAGCCGGTAAAGACCACGCCCTTGATGCGCGCGTCCGAGGTCAGCGCCGCGCCGACCGTGCCGCCCTGCCCCGGCAGCAGTTGCAGCGCCGTGGCGGGAACGCCCGCCTGATGCAGCAACCGCACGGCAATGGCGGCGATCAGCGGCGTCTGCTCGGCGGGCTTGGCCAGCACCGCGTTGCCGGCCATCAGCGCGGCCGCGATCTGGCCGGTGAAGATCGCCAGCGGGAAGTTCCACGGGCTGATCGCGGTGATGATGCCGCGCGCGCGGCCGGTCGCGGCCTCGCCCTCGGCGGCGTAATAGCGCAGGAAATCGACGGCCTCGCGCAGCTCGCCCACGGAATCGGGCAGGATCTTCCCCGCCTCGCGCGTCAGGGCGGCGAAGATCAGGCCATAGTTTTCCTCATAGAGGTCGGCGGCGCGGCGCAGGACGGCGGCGCGCTGGCTGGCCGGGACGTCCCAGGGGCGCGCGTCCTCGATGGCGCGGGCGACGGTGGCGGCGTCGGCCTCAAGCACATGGGCGACGATCTCGCCATTGGCGGGGTTCGCGACGGCCACGCGCAGCCCCGTCGGGGCCGAGACGGTCAGCGGTTCGGCGTCAGACACGGCGCAGTCGCGGGCGGCCTCGATCCGCGCCAGCGTGCCTTCGTCGCTGAGGTCGAACCCCTGCGAGTTGGTGCGGCCGGCGCCGAAGATCGCTGCGGGGGCGACAAGGCTTGCCGGGGCGCGGGCCTCGGCCAGGGCCTCGAAGGGATCGCGGGCGACCTGCTCGGGCGTGACGGATTCGTCGACGATCTGGTGGACAAAGGACGAGTTCGCGCCGTTTTCCAGCAGGCGCCGCACCAGATAGGCCAGAAGGTCGCGATGCGCGCCGACCGGGGCATAGATGCGGCAGCGGCCCTTGGTGTCGGTCAGCACGATGTCGTGCAGACGCTCGCCCATGCCGTGCAGGCGCTGGAATTCAAAGGGCGTGTCGCCGACCATTTCCAGCACCGCGGCGACGGTCTGGGCGTTGTGGGTGGCGAATTGCGGATAGATGCGGTCGGCATAGCCGATCAGCTTGCGGGCATTGGCGATATAGCTGACATCGGTCGCGACCTTGCTGGTGAACAGCGGAAAGCCCGGCAGCCCCTCGACCTGGGCGCGCTTGATCTCGCTGTCCCAATAGGCGCCCTTGACCAGACGCACCATGATCTTGCGGTCCAGCCGCGTCGCCAGTTCGTAAAGCCAGTCGATGATCATGCCGGCGCGCTTGCCGTAAGCCTGCACCACGACGCCGAAGCCGTCCCAGCCGGCCAGCGAGGGGTCGGACATGACCGCCTCGATCACCTTCATCGACAGCACCAGCCGGTCCTGTTCCTCGGCGTCGATGTTCATGCCCATGCCGGCGGCCTTGGCCTGCCGGGCCAGCGACAGCACCACCGGCACCAGCTCGGCCAGCACGCGGCCTTCATGGGCGACCTCATAGCGCGGATGCAGCGCCGAAAGCTTGATCGAGATGCCCGGGTTCATCTCGACCGAGCCCTTGTCGCAGGCCTTCGCGATCGAGGCGATGGCGTCGGAATAATCGCGGGCATAGCGCGCGGCATCGGCGCCGGTCATCGCCGCCTCGCCCAGCATGTCATAGCTGTAGGTGAAGCCCTGCGCCTCGCGGGTTTTCGCGCGGTCCAGCGCCTTGTTGATGGTTTCGCCCAGCACGAACTGGCGGCCCATTTCCTTCATCGCGCGGCCGACGGCGGCGCGGATCACCGGCTCGCCCAGACGGCGGATGGCACCGCGCAGCGTGCCGGCAATGCCGCCCTGATCGTCGTCCAGCACCTTGCCCGTCAGCATCAGCGCCCAGGTCGAGGCGTTGACCAGCGACGAGGACGCCTCGCCCAGATGCCGGCCCCAGTCCGAGGGCGCGATCTTGTCCTCGATCAGCGCGTCGATGGTTTCGCGGTCGGGGACGCGCAGCATCGCCTCGGCCAGACACATCAGGGCGACGCCCTCACGCGTGGAAAGGCCGTATTCGGACAGGAAGTGCTCCATCAGCGTGGGCTTGGCTTCGGCGCGGATGCGGCGCACCAGATCGGCGGCGCGGGCGGTGATCGCCGCGCGCTCGCCGGGGGTCAGCGCGGCCTCGGCCACGAGGCTGTCCAGAAGCGGGCCTTCGGGCTGGAACTTGGCATCAAGATCAAGGGCGGAAAGGGGCATGGCGGGCATGGGAATCTCCTGCGGACTGGCGACCCTGATATCGGGAAAGCCATGGACCATGTGACCATAATGTGCCAAACTGATAGCCAATCATAGCAAAAACATCAGGTGTTTTGGACCATGGACGAGGCACTGGACAGCACGAATCGAAAGATCCTGCACGAGCTGGTCGCCAATGCCCGCATCCCCGTGACCGAGCTGGCGCGCAAGGTCGGCCTGTCCAAGACCCCCGTCGCCCTGCGCATCCGCCAGATGGAGGAGATGGGCCTGATCACCGGTTATCGCGCCATCCTGTCGCCCCTGCAACTGGGACTGACGCATGTGACCTATGTCGAGGCGCGGCTGTCGGACACCCGCCAGAAGGCGCTTGAGCAGTTCAACGCCGCCGTCCGCGCCATCCCCGAGGTCGAGGAATGCTACATGATCGCCGGAGGCTTTGATTATCTGCTGAAGGTGCGTTCGCGCGACATGGCCGATTACCGGCGCATCATGGCCGAAAGCATCTCGGCCCTGCCCCATATCCATGCCACCACCAGCTACGTCGCGATGGAGGCGGTGGTCGAACAGAACTGGACCGCCATCTGAGTCGCCGCTTTCGGTGGCGCAGCCCTGGCCGCCGGGCTAAAGCGGCGCCATCGAGGGGGGCGCATGGACTTCAAATGGCTTGAGGACTTTCTGACGCTGGCCGAGACGCGCAGCTTCTCGCGCTCGGCCGAGCTGCGCGGCGTCACGCAAAGCGCCTTCTCGCGCCGCATCCGCGCGCTTGAGGAATGGCTGGGCACCGACCTTTTGTCGCGCGAAAGCTATCCGGTGACGCTGACCCCCGAAGGGGTGCTGTTTCGCGAAACCGCCGAAGAGGCCGTGCGCATGATCCATGCCCGCCGCGCCGAGTTTCGCGACCACGCCCGTTCACGCGGGGCCGAGATCTCGTTTCTGGCGCTGCACAGCCTGACCGTGACCTTCCTGCCCGGCTGGCTGATGCGGCTGAAGGCGGCGGCCGGGCAGATGACCAGCCGCGTCAAGCCCGAGAATTTCGACCGCTGCATCGACGCGCTGTCCGAGGGCGGCTATGACTTCTTCCTGACCTATGCGCATCCGGCGGTGAACATCCCGCTGGACCCCGCGGGCTATCCGCATCTGGTCGTCGGCCATGACAGTCTTGTGGCCGTCGCCCGCCCCGGCTGGCCGCAGGAATGGCGGACCGACGGTATGCCGATGCTGCAATATTCGCGTGGCTCGTTTCTGAACAAGATGGCGCATATCGCGCTGGCCCAGCCCGGCGCGCCGCGCGTCTATGTCGCCCATACCGACGAATCCTCGATGGCCGAGGCGATGAAAAGCATGGCCGTCGCCGGTCACGGCGTCGTCTGGCTGCCGCGCCTGCTGGTCGGGGACGAGATCGCCTCGGGCCGGCTTGAGGTCGTCGCCCCCGAACTGCCCATGCAGATCCGGCTTTACCGCAACGCCGCACGCGGGCGCGGCATCACCGGCCGCGTCTGGCAGGCAGCGCGGGACGGTGGCGAAGGTTATGCAAAACCGGAATAACCCAGCGCAACTTGGCATTGGCGCATCCGCCCGGCCGCGCCTATCTGACCGGCATCGGGGGCCGACCGCGCCCCTTTCCTGAGACCAGATCCCATACGCAACGCGCATGACGCCGGCCGGCCGCCCGCTTTGGGCGACTGCCCTTGCATGCGCCAAAGGTGAAGATGATGAAAACGCGCATCGAACATGACCTGCTTGGCGACCGCGAGGTTCCGGCCGACGCCTATTGGGGCGTCCACACGCTTCGCGCCGTCGAGAATTTCCCCATCTCGGGCCGCCCCGTCGGCGAGATCCGGGAACTGGTGCGGGCGCTGGCCTCGATCAAGGCGGCGGCGGCCATGGCCAATGCCGATCTGGGCCTGCTCTCGCCCGAGCGCCGCGATGCCATCGTCGCCGCCTGCGAGGAACTGCGCGCCGGCAAGCTGCACGACCAGTTCGTCGTCGACCAGATCCAGGGCGGCGCCGGCACCTCGACCAACATGAACGCCAACGAGGTCATCGCCAACCGCGCGCTGGAGCTGATGGGCCACGCCAAGGGCGAATACCGGTATCTGCACCCGAACGAACATGTGAACATGGGCCAGTCCACCAATGACGTCTATCCGACCGCGCTGCGGCTGGCGGCGTGGCGGGGGCTGAACAGCCTGATCGTGGCGCTGGAATCGCTGCGCGGCGCCTTTGCCGCCAAGGGCGCGGAATTTTCCGACATCCTGAAGATGGGCCGCACCCAGTTGCAGGAAGCCGTGCCGATGACGCTGGGCCAGGAATTCAACGCCTTCGCCATCACCATCGGCGAGGACGAGGCCCGTCTGGCCGAGGCCGCCCGGCTTTTGTGCGAGATCAACCTTGGCGCCACCGCCATCGGCACCGGCATCACCGCCCATCCCGAATATGCCGAGCGCGTCCGCGCCCGTCTGGCCGAAATCACCACGATCCCGGTCGTCACCGCCTTTGATCTGGTCGAGGCGACGCAGGACACCGGCGCCTTCGTGCAGGTCTCGGGCGTGCTGAAGCGGGTGGCGGTGAAGCTGTCGAAGATCTGCAACGACCTGCGGCTGCTGTCCTCGGGCCCGCGCGCCGGCTTCAACGAAATCAATCTGCCCGCCATGCAGGCCGGCTCGTCGATCATGCCGGGCAAGGTGAACCCCGTCATCCCCGAGGTCGTGAACCAGGTCGCCTTCGAGGTGATCGGCAATGATGTCACCATCACCATGGCCTCCGAGGGCGGCCAGTTGCAACTGAACGCCTTCGAACCGGTGATCGCCTATTCGATCAACCGCTCGACCAGCCATCTGATCGCCGCCTGCAAGACGCTTGAGGAAAACTGCGTGCGCGGCATCACCGCCAATCGCGACGTGCTGCGCGAAACCGTGCGCAATTCGATCGGCATCGTCACCGCGCTGAACCCCTATATCGGCTATGCCGCGGCGACCGAAGTCGCGACCGAGGCGCATCTGACCGGCCGCGGCGTCTATGAGCTGGTGCTGGAAAAGGGCCTGCTGCCCAAGGACCGGCTGGACATGATCCTGCGCCCGGAAAACCTGACGAAGCCCCAGCATTTCCTGAACTGATCCCGCGATCCTGTCCCCCAGACAGGCAGACCTGCGGCCCCGGCCTAGCCGGGGTCGCAGGCGATTTCATCCAGCAGAAAGGCACGGAACTTGCGGATCGCCGGACGGTTCCTGCGCCCCGGCGGATAGACCAGAAAATAGCTGCGCCCGTTTCTGGCGACCAGCGGGAAGGGCTGGATCAGCCCGCCCGTCGCCAGTTCAAAGCGAAAGAAGCGCGGCGTCAGCAGCGCCACGCCGTAACCCGCCAGCGCCGCCCGCGCCTCGTGCAGGTCGGTGGTCAGCGTCAGGCCGGGCCTGGGCGCGGTTTCCTGAAAATCGACGCCCGCCTGCCGCATCCAGACCGCCCAGTTGCGGTCGCCCCGGTCCAGCAGCGGCAGCTTCAGCAGGTCGGCCGGTTCGCGCAGATCGTGCTTTTTCGCCAGTTCCGGCGACAGCATCGGCGCGTATTCGACATCCATCAGCCGCTGCGCCGTCAGCCCGGTCCAGTTGCCGTTGCCGGCGCGGATGGCGACGCTGATATCCTCACGCGCGAAATCCACCAGATTGTCGCTGGTCTCCAGCCGCACGGCCAGATCGGGATTGTTCATCTGGAACTTGCCCAGCCGCGGCGAGAGCCACGCCCCCGCGAAGGTCGGCACGGTCGAGATCGACAGCGTCGAGACCGAATCCGCCGAAGGGTCGGCATAGGCCTCGCGCAGGATCTCGAAGGCATCGACGGTGGGGCGCGCGAACAGCGCGCCGGTTTCCGTCAGCACCACCTCGCGCGGTTTGCGCAGGAACAGCGGCGCGCCCATGCGCTCCTCCAGCATCCGGATCTGATAGCTGACAGCCGCCTGCGTCATGCCCAGTTCCTCGGCCGCGCGGGTAAAGCTCAGATGGCGGGCGACGGCCTCAAAGGCGCGCAGCGCCGCCAGTGGCGGTATGGACATAAGCGATCCTTATAGGGGCGTGCCGAGGCTTTGTTGGTCATTCGCGGCGGACTCTAGCATCTTGCAGTCACGGATCAACAGCAAGCAGATTCAGGAGACTGCAATGTCCAGCGAAGTTGCAACACCAATCCCCGGCGGCCTTGTCCAGCGCCTGGCCAGTGTGCTTGGACTGCGCGTGACCAATAAGCAGACCGTATCGCACCGCGCCGACCGCATGGCCGCGCTGGACGATCCCGCAACCCGGCGCGCATTGGCCGAGCTGCCCGAACATCTTTTGCGCGATGTCGGCGTGCCCAGCATGGGCCACCCCACGCTTGCCCCCGACGCCCCCGAGGGCGAGGCCCTGCGCCGCCACCTGTGGTAACGGCCGGCGGCCCCGCGCCGCCCGGCAGGCCCGATTTTCCCGACGCGGCGCCCCATCCGGCGCCGCGTTTTCGTTTGCCGGGCACGGGGCACGGCCAGCCGCCCCCTGACGAGCCCATTGTCGGAACGGCTGGAACCTGCTAGATTTTGACTTATCGGGATGCGCGGTTTCATGCGCGCATCCAGCACGGGGCTGCCCTCCCCGGGCCAGGCACGACGACTGGCCCCTGCGCGGCGACGGGTGCTTATTCCAGCACCCCGCGTCAGGGCACCGGCTTTTGTTTCAATGCCCCGCAGGCGCAGCCTTTGCGTGCATTCCGGGGCCATTCGGAAAGGGCTTTCCCATGCTCGACACTCCCGGCGTATATGTCCAGGAAATCCCAAGTGGCAGCGCGCCGATCGCGGGCGTGGCCACCTCGAACACCGCCTTCATCGGCATCCTGCCGCGCGGCCCGGTCGGCGCCGCCACCCGCATCACCTCATGGGGCGAATACGAGCGCGTGTTCGGCGGCCTGAACGCGGGATACGAGACCAGCTACGCGCTTCGCAATTATTACCTGAACGGCGGCAGCATCGCCTTTGTCGTGCGCGTCGCGGACGGGGCAACGGCGGCATCGGTGGCGTTGCCGCCGGGCAGTGGCGGCATCACGCTGGGTGCCTTGTCCCCCGGCGCATGGGGCAACAGCCTGCGGGTCGGCATCGCCCATGCCGCCGGCACCGGCGTGACAGGCTTCGACCTGCTCATCCGCGAATATCGCGGCGCCGACATGATCCGGGAAGAGGCCTATGTCGGCCTGTCCGTCACCGCCAGCCATCCGCGCTATGTGACGCGGGTGCTGGCCGCCGAAAGCCGGCTTGTCGCCGTGACCGCCCATACCGGCGGCAACCTGCCCGACGCGCTGCAGGTAAGCGGCAGCGATATCGCGACGATCGACGGGCTGCGCCCCCTTGGCGCGGCGGCGCTGACCGCGCTGACCGGCGGCGCGGACGGCACGCTGCCGGGCGACAACGACACCTTCGCCGCGCTGACCGGCACCGCCTACCCGGCGGCCATCAACGCGCTGGATGC
The DNA here is from genome assembly GCA_046348875.1 of Paracoccus sp. (in: a-proteobacteria). Taxonomy (GTDB): domain Bacteria; phylum Pseudomonadota; class Alphaproteobacteria; order Rhodobacterales; family Rhodobacteraceae; genus Paracoccus. The sequence continues at coordinate 64,994 of JAXMDJ010000019.1, read as the reverse complement.
CATCGTGCCCGATGTCTTCAACCTGATGTGCCTGCCCGACCTTTCGGTGCTGGGCCATTCACGGCGTGCCGCCGCCGCTGCGGTCTATCAGGCGGCGAATACCTGTTGCGAACGCAACTTCGCCTTTCTGGTCGTGGACAGCCTGACCGGCACCACCCGCGCCAACATGGCCGAATGGACCGCCGCACTGGGTGGGGCGGTGCGGCGCAATGCGGCGCTGTATTACCCGCTGCTGAGCGGCCCGGACCCGCTGAACGCCGTGCAGAACCGCGTCATGGCCGCCTCGGGGGCGGTGGCGGGGATATTTGCCCGCACCGATGCCGCGCGCGGCGTCTGGAAGGCCCCGGCAGGCACCGCTGCCGGCGTCTCGGGCGGGCGCCCGGTCGAGGTGATGACCGACCCCCAGCAGGGGCCGCTGAACGTGCAGGGCGTCAATGTCATCCGCACCTTTCCGGTCTACAACACCGTCGTCTGGGGCGCGCGCACGCTGGATGGCCCCGACGCGCTGGCCTCGGAATGGAAATACATCCCCGTGCGCCGGCTGGCGCTTCACATCGAGAACTCGTTGCTGCGCGGGCTGCAATGGGTGGTGTTCGAGCCGAATGACGAACCGCTCTGGGCCTCGGTCCGGCTGAACGTCACCGGTTTCATGAGCCAGTTGCACCGTCAGGGCGCCTTTCAGGGCGCCTCGGCGCGCGACGCCTTTCTGGTGAAATGCGACAGCGAGACCACGACCCAGGCCGATATCAACCTTGGCATCCTGAACATCCTTGTCGGCTTTGCGCCCGTTCGCCCGGCCGAATTCGTCATCCTGCGCATTCAGCAGCGCCTGCAGACCAACGCCTGAAGGGGGGCGGATCATGGCACAGTTCAGCATCAACGCGACCCGCTTCGACCCCTACAAAAACTTCAAGTTCCGGGTGAAATGGGGCGGCCGCTACGTCGCCGGCATCTCGAAGGTCTCGGCGATGAAGCGCACGACCGAGGTGGTCGAGCACCGCGAAGGGGGCGATCCCTCGGTCTCGCGCCGCAGCCCCGGCCGCACGAGCTTCGAGGCGATCACGCTGGAACGCGGCGTCACCCATGACATCGATTTCGAGCAATGGGCCAACAAGGTCTGGAACTATGGCGCGGGCCTTGGCGCCGAGGTTTCCCTGCGCGACTTCCGCAAGGATCTGGTGATCGACTTCTTCAACGAGGCCGGCCAGCTTGCGATCTCCTACCGCATCTTCCGGGCCTGGGTGTCGGAATACCAGGCGCTGCCCGAACTTGACGCCAATGCCAACGCCGTCGCCATCCAGTCCATCAAGCTGGAGAACGAGGGCTGGGAACGCGACTACGACGTGGGCGAGCCCGCCGAGGTCTCGTTCCTTGAGCCCGCCGTCTGAGCCATGGCGGGGGTGACACCATGCCGGACGATGCGGGCCTGCTTGATCTTTACCAGCAAGGGCGGCTGAGCGATGCGCTTGGGCGCGCGGGCCTTCTGGGTCGCGCCGCCGCCGGCGAGGGCGCCGATGCGCTGCCGCTGGCCGAGCTTGATCGCCGCATCTGGGCGCTGCACCGTGCGCTGGTCGGTCCGGTCCCGACCGAGGCCGGCTGCCCCTGCCCCGAATGCGGCGCGCGGCTGGAATTCCTGCTGCCCGCCGATTTCGCACCGCCCGGCGGTCCCGCGCCCGAAACGGTGACGGTCGCCTGGCGCGGCGCGACCCATGCGCTGCGCCTGCCCCGCCTTGGCGATTTCGGCCCCGCGGGCCTTGACTGCACGCGCCTTGGCGCCGCGCCATGGGACGAGCCCGGCTTCGCCGCCGCCGCCGCCCGGGCGCTGCACGAGGCGGACCCGGCGCTGGTGCTGACCTTCGCCATGACCTGCCCGGAATGTGGCGCGGCCTTCGATCAGCTTTTCGACCCCGCCGCCTATCTTTGGGCCGAGATCGACGACATGTCCCGCGACCTGCTTGGGCAGGTGATCCTGCTTGCCCGCAGCTTCGGCTGGTCCGAGGCCGCCATCCTTGCCATGCCGCGCGCGCGCCGCGCGCTTTACCTTGCCGGGCTGGCCGAGGCTGCGCCATGACCGGGCTTTTCGACCAGCTCTCGCGCCGTTTCAGCGCACCGCCCGCGATCCTGCCTCGCCCGCGCCTGCGCTATGAGGACACCGCGCAGGACGCCGGCTTCCGCGACGAGATCCTTGAGGCCGCCCCTGAGGCCGCACCGCTGCGCCCGGATGCGACGGCCGCCGGCACGGCCGCATCGGCGCCAGCGCATGTCGCCATGCCGCCGCGCCCATGGGCTGCGCCCGTCACGCCACGCACCGCAGCCGAGGCGCTGCCCCGACCTGCCGATCCGGCCAGAGACCCCGCGCCAGACCCCGCGCCGGTCTCGCCCGCATCTTCTGCGCCGCCGCACAGCGCCGCCGGGCAATCCCCGCCGTCATCCCCGCCGCAAGCGCCTCGCGCAGCCCCGCAGCACCCGGCATCGCCGGCAACCAAGGCGCCCGAACCGCCGGCGGTCGCGCCGTCGCCTGGCCGGCGCGGGGCCGAAATGCCGCCACCGTCGCGCGCGGCGGCCGCCGGCTGGCAGCGCAGCGCGATCCCTCCGCTGTCGCCATCGCGGCCCCGCGCGGCCCCGCATCCCGTCACCTCCGTGGCCGAGATCGCCCGCGCTGCATCCCTGCCGCCCGAGCCGGAGTTGCGCGCGCCCGATGAGCCGCGCCGGCAAGCCGTGCCGCTGCCGGAACCCTCGGCGCATGTCGAAATCCATATCGGCCGGATCGAAGTCGCCGCCCCCAGACCCGCGCGCCAACCCGCGCCCCAACCTGCGCCCCAATCTGCGACCTCGCCTGCGCCTGCCGCATCCACCCGCCCGGCGGCCGGGCCGCGCGCGGGCGCACCCGCACGCCCGCCGCTGAGCGACTACCTCGGATGGAAACGCTGACATGTCGAACGCGCTCGCCATCGCCGCCGTGACCGCCATCCTGCGGGACCGGCTGAACGATGGCCTGATGAATGCGAACCTTGATTCCATTGGGCAATTCAGCGTCACCTCGTCGCCGCCCGACACGCTTTCGGGCGATGCCGAGCCGACGAACCGGCTGAACATCTACCTGTGGAACGTGACCCGCAACGCCGCGTGGTCTGGTCAGCGGCTGCCCGCGCGCGGCGCCTCGGGCGCGCGGCTGGACAATCCATGGCTGGCGCTGGACCTGCATTACATCCTGACAGCGACCGGCGCGCAGGATCTCAATGCCGAGATCCTGCTGGGCTACGGCATGCAGGTCCTGCATGAAACGCCGGTGCTGACACGGGCCGATATCCGTGCCTCGCTGGGCGGGGCGGATCCCTCGATCGATGCCGCGCTGCTGCCCGCGCCGCTGCGGCTGCTGGTCGCCGCCGACCTTGCCGACCAGTTCGAGCAGATCCGCATCACCCCTGCCGTCCCCGACAGCAAGGACATGGGCCAGATCGAGGCGCTGAACAAGATCTGGTCGGCCTTCTCGGCGCCGTTACGGGCATCCGCGCTGTATCACGTCGGCTGCGTCCTGATCGAGGGCCGCCGCCCCGGCCGCGCGGCGCTGCCGGTCCTGACCATCGGCGGCCGCATCGCGCCGCTGCGCCACCCCCGCATTCTGCGAGCGACCGCGCTGCCGGGCGGCCCGGGCACGCCGCCAGACCCGATGGCCGCCATCCTGCCCGGCGGCTGGATCGCGCTTGAGGGGACGGCGCTGGCCGCCGAGCGCATGCGCGTCATGTTGGGCGCGCGGCAGATCGGCGTCGCCGCCGCCGATATCGGCGACCGCCGCATCGACCTGCACCTGCCCGCCGACCAACAGGCGGGGATCGCGCGCGCCATGGTCGATCACCTGTTCATCCCCGCCCCCGGTCAGGCCGAACGGCTTTGGGAAAGCTCGAACGCGCTACCCTTCGCCGTCGCGCCGGTTGTGGCCTCGGTCGCGGTCGCGGGAACCAAGGTCTCGGGGCGGTTCACGGGCCGGGTGACGCTGACCCTTGCCCATGAGATCGGCGAGCGGCAAGGCGCCGCGTTGCTGCTGAACCCGCTGCCCGGCGGTGCCGTGCCGGCGCTGTCGGTTCCCGCAAGGCGTGCGGATGGCAGCACGACCGCGATCACGGCGGAACTGACCTCGGTTCCTGCCGCCCGCTACGTCGTCCGGGCCGAGATCGACGGCGCCACCAGCCTGCCCGGCATGGGGGCACAGGGTTTCGACAGTCCCATTGCGGATCTTGACCCATGACCCGGCATGAAACCATATCCGCGGCCGCCCTGCAGGCCCGCGCGCTGGAACTGGCCGGCACGCATGCCGTGTCGCTATTGACATCGGGGGCGGGGGCGACACTGGCCGCGCAGCTTGAGGACCTGGCCGCACTGGGGTCGGTCGCGCTGTTGCAGGTGATCCGGCGCTTTGGCCTGTCGCCGCTCGACACGGATCTGCTCTGCCTTGTCGCCGCGCCGGAACTGGGCGTCGATGCCGCCGCCGCGCTGGCCGCGCATCCGCTGGCGCTGAACGGCCGTGCCACACCCGCGCTTTCTGTCCTGGTCCTTGGGGCCGAGGCTGGCCCGGCGCTGGGTCCGGCCGCGCTGCTGCGGCAGGCGGCGCTGGTCGAGGCGCTGCCCGGCCACGGCCTCGCGCAGCGCACGCTGGTCCTGCCCGAGGCGGTCGCTGCGGCGCTGATCGGCGCGCCCGCGCCCGACCCGGCGCTGGCCCCGGCGCTGATGCCCTGCGCCGCGGCGGCGCATCCGCAGGCGGGGATGCTGGCGCAGGCGATGCTTCGCGCCCGCAGCGATCCGGCGCAACCGATCCTGCATCTTGTCAGCCGCGACCCGGCCGAGGCCAGCGCCCTTGGCGCCGCCGCCGCCGCGGCGCTTGGCCTGCGCATGGCCGCGCTTGATCCGCAGCTTCTGCCCCCCGGGCTTGATCCGGCGCGGGCGGCGCAGCTTCTGAACCGTGACGCGGTGCTGACCGAGACCGGGTTCCTGATCCCCGCCTCGCCCGAGGGTTGCCTGATCGCCGACCGCCTGCAGGCGCCCTGCCTGCTCTGGGGCATCGAGCCCCAGCGCACGCAGCGGCCCCGCGCCTCATGGGCACCGGCCCGCGGCGCGCCACTGCCCCGCAGCGATATCCGCGATGCCGAGGCCAGCCATGCCAGCGGCTTTGCCCCGGACCTGCCGGCGCTTTTGCGTCTGCGCGCCGCGCAGGGGCTTGACGGGCTGGCGCAGCGGATCGAGCCGCAGGCGCGCTGGCAGGATCTTGTCCTGCCACCCGCGCAACTGGCGCAGCTTCGCCAGCTTGCCGCCTGCCGCCGGTTTGGCCCGAAGGTGCTGGACGATTGGGGTTTTCGCGCCCAATCCGCCCGCGGGCTGGCGCTGACCGCATTGTTCAGCGGCCCTTCCGGCACCGGCAAGACCATGGCGGCCGAAATCCTTGCCAGCGATCTGTGCGCGGGCGACGGCGCGCTGGCGCTTTACCGCGTCGATCTTGCGGCGCTGGTCTCGAAATATATCGGCGAGACGCAGAAGAATATCGGCCGCATCTTCGACGCCGCCGAGGCATCCGGCGCCGTCCTGCTGTTTGACGAGGGCGAGGCGCTGTTCGCCCGCCGCAGCACCGAGGTCAAGGACAGCCACGACCGCCACGCCAATTCCGAGACCTCGTATCTGCTGCAACGGCTTGAGAGCTATGGCGGTATCGCCATTGTCACCACCAACCTGCGCGCCGCCGTGGACGACGCCTTCCTGCGCCGTTTCCGCGCGGTGATCGACTTTCCGTTCCCGGACGCCGCGCAGCGCGCGCTGATCTGGCAGACCGTCCTGCCCACCGCCCTGCCGCGCGAGGGCATCGACTACGACGCGCTGGCCCGGCTGGCGGTGACCGGCGGCTTCATCCGCGCCATCGCGCTGACCGCGGCATGGCTGGCGGCGGAAAGTGGCGAGGTGCTGGGCATGGCGCATCTCGAACGGGCGGCGCGGCAGGAATACACCAAGCTGGGCAAGCCGCTTTCCGAGGCCGAATTGCGGGGGTTCAGATGAGCGCGATCATCACCCTTCACATCGGAACGCTTTCCTTGCCGGGGCTGACCGCGGCCGAGGCGGCCCGTGCCGCGCGCAGCTTCGAGGCCGAGCTGACGGCGCTGCTGGAACGCCACGGGCTGCCCCCCGGCACCCGCCCCGCCGATCTGGAGCGCATCGACCTTGGCGCGCTGCCGCTGGCCCTTGGCACCCCCGAAGGCATGGGCCGCGATCTGGCCCAGGCACTGATGCGGAGGCTGGGACCATGAGCCGCACCCAAAGCCACGCGCCGGCGCAGCCGAAACCCGCCGACAGGACGGCCAGCCGCAAGGGCGCCGCGCCGCGCTGGCACGTCATCGCCCGAACCGCCGACCCCGAACCCCGCGCCCATATCCCGCTGGAACAGTTGCGCCGCGCGGGCGGGCCGGACCTCTGTCGCGCCGAACTGCCCTTTCGCCCGGCGCTGGCGGCGATGTTTGGCGAGGCGCTGCCGGCGCTTGAGGTGCTGACCGGCCCGGCGGTCGAGGCCGCACTGGACGCCCGGAACGCCGAGGCCGCGACACAGGACGGCATCCTGTTCCTGCGCCGCGACGCGCCGCTGCCGATCGTCGCGCACGAACTGGCCCATGTCCTGCAAACGCGCCGGCCGCCAGCGCCGCCCGACCCCACCCGCGCCGAGGCCGAGGCGCGACTGATCGAGTTCCGCGCCACCAGCGCCGCGCCGCTGCCGCCGGTCTCGGCGGCGCTGGCGGCCGAGACGCTGGCTTTCCGGATGCAAGGCGCGCTGGCCGTCCAGCCCCGCGAAACGCCGCCCGGGCCCGCCGCCCCTCAGCCTGCCGATATCGCCGCGCCAGCGCCCGAATTGGCGCCCGAATCGGGGCCCGAACCGGTGCCTGCATCGGCGCTGGTGGCGGCGAACGGGCCAACGCCCGGACCGGCAAACGACACCGCCCCCCCGACGCCGGCACCGGCAGCAGACGCGTCCACCACCGCCGAAACGCTGGGGCCGCCCCGGGTTCCCGACCTGACTGCCGCTGTGGAGACCGCCGCCGCGAATGTCGCCGCGGCCGATGCGGCGCTGGCCTCGGCACGGGATGCAGAGGGCGTCATGGCGGCGTTTCGCGCAGCACCTCCGTCGGTCAAGGCGCGCGAGGCTGCAGGGTTGCAGGCGCGGATCGCGGCCGCCTCGGCCAGCGCCCGCGCCAGCGAGGACGCCGCCCTGCCCCCGCTGACCGCGCGCATGTCGCCGGGCGATCCGCTGCCGGCCCAGCGCCCGGTTCAGGCGCCGGCCGCCACCGCGCGGGCGCTGGAACCCGCGGCCCCCCGCCCCGCAGCCCCGCCCGCGCTTGCGCCGATGCCCGCCCCCGAACGGGCGGCGGCGAATGACGACCTTGCCCCGGCGCTGGAGCGCGACTTTACCCCCGGCGATCCGCTGGCGCTTCGGGGCAGCCTCGCCAGCGTCCAGACCCGCGATGATGGCGTCAGCGCCTCGGCCGGCCCGCGCCCGGCGCCGCCGCTGACCGGCGAAACCGACCCGGCCCGCATCACCGCGCAGACAGGCGCCGCGACCGCCGAGGCCGCCGGCCATCACGCGGCGGCGGCGCAGGCGGTGCTGGATGGTCCGGGCCCCGAACGGGTGCAGCTTCGCGAAACCGCCGAACCCGTCGCCATCCCGGCGCGCGCGGCACCGGACCCTCTGGCCCCGCTGCCGGCGCCCTCCGGCCCCGCCGATTTTGCCGGGCGGGGGTTCGACGCGCAGACGGTGGCGCTGTTCGATCAGGCGCATGGACCGGCGATGCGGGCCTCGCTTGCGGGGGCCGAGGCGCGGCTGGACCGCGCCGCAAACGACCGCGACACCGGCCGCGCCACCGAGTTGCGCCGCGCCGACGAAGAACAGGCGCGTCTGAACGCCGAGGCCGACCGTGCCCAGCAGGCCGAGGTCGTCGCCGGCCGCGACCGCATCCAGAGCGCCAGACGCCAGACGCTGGACGATCAGGCCAGCGGCGTGCAGGCCCTGCGCGATCAGGCGGCCAGCGCCCGCGCTTTGGCCAGCGACGGCGTGACCGCCGAGGCCGCACAAGCCCAGACCCGCATCGCGCAGGACTTCGCCCGCGCCGAAACGCAGGCCGAGGCCGAGGTCGACCGTGGCGCGGCCGACGCTGCCAGCCTGCGCGATGCCGCCCGGCGCGAAGCTGAGGATGCAAGCTGGTGGGACCGCGCCGTCAGCTGGGTCAAGGCGCAGCTTGCGGCGCTGGCCCGCGCGATCAACGCGGTTTTCGATGCCGTCCGCGCCGCCGTACGCCGGATCGTCGACGCGGTCAGGACCGCCGCCATGGCGCTGATCGACTTTGCCGCCCGCCGGATCAAAAGCCTGATCGAGGGGCTGGGCGCGCTTTTGCGCGGGCTGGTGAATACGCTGCTGGCCGACCTGTTCCCGCGGCTGGCGGCGGCGCTGAACCGCGCCATCGACGCGGCTGTAGCCATCGCCCGGGCAGCCGTGGACCTGATCGCGGCGACGCTGAAACGGGGCATCCAACTGCTTGCCAATGCGCTGGCGGCGGCGCTGGACGCGCTGCTGGCGGCGTGGCAGGCGGCGATGAATGCGGCGCTGGTTCTGGTGAACGCGGCGCTGTCGGGCGACTGGGCGGCGCTGGCGCGGCTGGTGCTGACCCCGATCCTGATGGCGCTGGGGATCGAGCCGCAGGCGTTCTTCCAGCTTTTCGGCCGCGCAGCGCAGGCGCTGGACCTGATCCTCGCCAATCCCGGCGGCTTCGTGCAGAACCTTCTGGAGGCGGTCAAGGGCGGCATCCGGCGCTTTGGCGACAACCTGCGCCGCCACCTGATCGCCGGCATGGTGATATGGCTGACCGGCCCCCTTGGCGGTGGCATCGTGATGCCTGCGCGCTTCGACCTGTGGGGGCTTCTGGACATTGCGCGCCAGGCGCTTGGCCTGACACTGGCGACCGTGCGCCGTGTCGCCGTGCGCATCCTTGGCGAGGGTGCGGTGCAAAGGATCGAATATGTCCTGAACTATGTGCGCGCGCTGATTTCGGGCGGCTGGGCCGGCCTGTGGGAACAGTTGACCAGCGACCTTGCAACGCTGCGCGACATGGCGCTGGAGCAGATCCGTTCCTTTCTTCTGGAAAAGGTCATCATTGCCGGCATCATGTGGCTGGCCAGCCTGTTCAACCCTGTCGGCGCGCTGGTGAAGCTGGTGCAGACGATCTGGAACTTCATCAAGTTCCTGCGCACGCAGATGGCGCGCATCTGGCAGGTGGTGCAGGTCGTGCTGAACACCGTCTGGGAAATCGCCAGCGGCGCGCTGGAGCCGCCGATCCGCGGCGTCGAAAGCGTGCTGGGGCGGCTGGTGCCGGTGGTCATGGACCTGCTGGCGCGGCTTCTGGGCGTGGGCGGCATTCCCGAAAAGGTGCAGGAGGTGCTGCGCGCCGTCCAGCTCCGCGTCGAAACCGCGCTGGAGCGGCTGATGCGGCGGGTGCTTGCGGCCTTCGGCGTCCGTGGCCGGCCGGCGGCGGCGGGCGACAGTCCCGACGACCTGATGCCGCCCCGCAGCTTTGCCGGCGGCGGTGAAAGCCACACGCTTTATATCCACGAACAGGGTGCGGGCGTGGTGCCGATGATGCGCTCGACCCCGATGCCGGTCGCGGGCTGGTTGCAGGGGCTGCGGGGCGAGGGCCTCGTGCAGATCGGCAACCGCAAGCATCCGCGATGGACGCCCGGGATCGTCGCCCAGAAACGTCTTGAGATCGAGCCGCTGATCGCCGAGGCCATCGGAAAAGAGGCCGCCGTGGACGAAAAGGGCGAGGCGGCCAACACCGCCGAGGACCGCGCGCTGGCGAATGCGAATGGCGCGCCTCCTCCGCCCGCTCCGGCGCTGCTGCTTGCGGGCGACGCGCTGGCCGACAACCTGTCGCGCCTCCTTGCAAGGCTGGGGCTGGCGAATCTGCCCCTGGACCAGATATTTGCCCGCGATATCGGCCGGATGCGCGCTGACCTGGCCGAAAACCTGCGCATCCATGTCCTGCCGCTGCTGGATGCGGCGCAATATGGCGCGCTGACCTGGGACGGCTTTGCCGCCCGGCTCGCGACCGACAACGTGACCGAGCCATGGGCCGTCCCGGCAGGCTCGACCGGCGCGGCGCGGCGCTTTACCGGCGGCAGCTTCGACGCCGCCATACGGCGCGAGGCCATCGACATCCTTGCCCATGACGAACGCCCGAAGCCCGAGGACTGGTTCGCGGCCGAGGATGCGGTGGACCGCCTTTTCGCCGGCCACCTTGCGCAGGCGCTGAACACGCCCGGCATCCGCGCCCGGCTGACGGCGCGGATGCTGGGGTCGCGCAATACGGCCATGACGCATTGGCTGGGCGATTTCCGCGACGAACTGGCCACCGCCGTGCGCCGCTTTGCCGAACCGGGCGAAAAGCCCGATTTCGACATCCGCAGCCAGATCACCGGCGCCACCTATTACGGCCTGTTCGAGGACGCAGCCGGGGCCCGCGCCACCGTCTACAGATATTATGCCGTGCAAAAGGCCGATGGCTCGCCCGAGGGCAGCGGCACCAGCCACCCGCTGACCTGGTTCCTGCGGCCCGATGGTGGCAGTTCCCGCGCCGGGCGCAACCGCGAATGGGTGGGCGATGCGATCCGCGCCGCGCGTCCCAGGATGCACGAATGGGTGCCCGCCTCGATCGGATATGCCGCGATCGAGGCCACCGCCGGGCGCTTTCGCGCCGATGGCAGCCTGGACGAGGCTTCCGGCGTGGCGAATTTCATCGAATTCCAGAACGAGGTCCGCACGCCCACCACCGACCTTGTGTTCAAGCCCGGCTCGTTTGCCGAGGTGTCCTCGGCCACGCTGCCCTATATCTCGCGCGCGCATGATCTGTCGGGCAAGGGCTACAACACCCTGACCCCGGCCGAGAAGGCCAGCTTCTATCCGTCCTCGGGGCCGCATTTCGGGCAGGAGGTGCCGGTCCTGCAAGCCCATGCCGGCGGCCTGCGCGCCCGCGCCGAACGCGGCGGCGCGCTGGACTGGACCCATGCGCAGGACGCAAGCCCGCGCTGGCACATCAATCTGCAGGCGCGCATCACCACGCGCATCGAAGGCGATGTCGCCATGCGCGCCATGGCCGAGGTCCGCGACGCCATCCTGGGCTTTTATGCCGAGACCATCTGGCACAACAGCCCCGACCTCAGCGACACGCGCTTTGATCTTTACCAGCAGGCCGGCAGCTCGGCCATCATGGGCTATGCCCAGATCAAGGCCCATGCCGCCACCGTCTTCCAGCGCAACTACGACGAGTTGCGCGACAACATGAACAGGGTGCTGGGATCATGACCGGATATTCCCGCTCGCCGCGTCTGCTCAAGGGGGCCATCGTCGCCTTCCGGCCGCCGCTGCCGATCCCCGACGTGATCCCCTTCCAGATCAACCCCGAAAGCCTGCAACGCACCATCGAGGCCAATACCCCCGGCGACGGCGAGGGCGCGGACGGCTTCCGGCTGGCCGGCGCCCCGAAAGAGGTCATCAAGGTCGAGGCCTCGCTGGACGCCGCCGACGACCTGGAACAGGGCCGGGCCGAGGATATGGGACTGCACCCGCGGCTGGCGCAGCTTGAGACGCTGCTTTACCCCGCCGCCTCGACGGTGATCGCCAACACCATCCTGTTGCAGCTAGGCACCATCGAAATCCTGCCGGCATCCGGTCCCTTCACGGTCTTCATCTGGGGCAAAAGCCGCATCCTGCCCGTGCGGCTGAAAAGCCTTTCGATCACCGAAGAGGCCTATGACCCGAGGCTGAACCCGATCCGGGCCCGGGTCTCGATTGATCTTGCGGTGCTGAGCTACTCGGACCTGGAAAGCAGCCATCCCGGCTATGCGATGTTTCTCAGCCACCAGCTGGTGAAGGAAACCATGGCGATGGTCGGGCGCATCAACTCGCTGGGCTCGGTGCTGGGCTCGGACACCCGGATCTTGTGAAAGGAGGCGGCGATGATCGACCGCGACAGCCGTTACGCGAAACTGCCCATCCTGCACCTGACCGACGCCGCCGGGCGCGACATCGCCTGTCTGGCGCCGCGCATCATCCCCGATACGCCGCGCATCGTCGCCCGCATCGCCGTGCAGGACGGCGACCGGCTGGACCTGATCGCGCATCGCGCCTATGCCGATCCGCGCCAGTCCTGGCGGGTGATGGACGCCAATCCCGACCCCGAGCCGCTGGCGCTGGCCGACCAGCCCGGCCGCCGCCTGAACCTGACCCAGCCGGGGGAGGGTTAGATGCTTCAGGACCTTATCGGCGTCAGGCTGACCCTGCTGGCGGGACCGGGCATCCCCCGTCCGCTGCCCGCGCCGCTGATGGCGCGTCTCGTCTCGGCCGAGGTGGCGATCTCGGACCGCGAGGTGTCGGGGTTCGAGCTGGTCTTCGACGCCATCCGCGCCGCGGCCCTGGCCGGGCTTTACCCGATCATGGCCGAACCCGCGCTGAGGCCCGGCGCGCGCGTGGTGATGACCGCGACCCTGGGCATCCTGCCTGCCGTGCTGATGGACGGCATCATCGAAACGGCCGAGTTCAGGCCGCCGCAATCGGGCAGTTCGGCCCGCCTGCACCTGCGCGGCAAGGACCTGAGCTTTGCCATGGACCGCGAAGAGCGCGAGACTTCCCACCCCGCGCAAGGCCCCGGCGAAATCGCCATGATGATCCTGCTGCGCTATGCCCAATACGGCATCATCCCCATGGTCATCCCGCCCTTGACCGCCGACCGCCCCAGCCCGACCGAGCGCGTGCCCATGCAGCGCGGCACCGACTTCGCCTATCTGACGGAACTTGCCGCGGCGCATGACCGCATCTTCACCGTCATTCCGGGGCCGGTGCCGATGACCTCGACCGCCTATTGGGGACCGCCGCCGCGCGTCGGCGTGCCGCAGCGCGCCATCACCACCGACATGGGGCCGGACAGCAATGTCTCGGGCCTGAGCTTTGAAAACGCCGCGGGGGACGCGGCCGAGGTCTCGGGCCGGGTGCAGGACAGCGCCAGCGGGCAGGCGATCCCGGTGCGCTCGACCGTGGCGCTGCGCCCGCCGCTGGCGACGATGCCCTCGATCGCCAGCCGCGCCACGGTGCGCATGAACCTGTTCCGGACCGAGGGCGCACCCTCCGCCGTGCAGGCCATGGGCGAGGCGCAGGCCCAATCGGATGCGACCACCGACACCGTCAGGGTCACGGGCGAACTGGACACCGCGCGCTATGGCGGCGTCCTTGCCCCGCGCGGACTGGTCGGCCTGCGCGGGGCCGGGCTTGACCATGACGGGCTTTATTACGTCCAGAGCAACGTCCACAAGATTTCGCGCGGCGCATGGACGCAATCCTTCACCCTGAACCGGGAGGGCACGGGAACCACCGTGCCCGTGGTGCTGCCATGACCGGGACCAGCACAAGATCGGGCTATTTTGGCAAGTATCGCGGCAAGGTCGCGAACAATATCGACCCCATGCAGCGCGGGCGGATGCAGGTCGAGGTGCCCGCGATCTATGGCGACAACCGTCTGAACTGGGCGCTGCCCTCGGTTCCCTTCGCCGGCAGCGGCCACGGTTTTTACATGATCCCCGCCATCGGCACCAATATCTGGGTCGAATTCGAGGGCGGCAATATCGACACCCCGATCTGGTCGGGCTGCTTCTGGGCCGAAGGCGAATGCCCCGGCCAATTGCCGCAGGTCAAGATCATCAAGACGCAGGCCGCGACCATCACCCTGGACGAGATCAACCCCGCAAGCCCCGTGGTGATCGAGACCGCCGCGGGCAACCGCATCACCATCACCGCGCAGGGGATCACGCTGGAAAGCGCGGGCGGCGCCAGGGTCGAGCTCTCCGGCCCGCAGGTCAGCGTCAACAGCGGCGCATTGGAGGTGACATGATGAGCTGGCTTTTGCATCAGGGCGCGACCATCCTTTGCCCGCATGGCGGACAGGCGCAGCCCGGCTCGGCCTCGACGCGGGTAAAGCTTTCCGGCCAGCCGGCGGTGACGGTCGCGCATGCGATGACGGTCTCGGGCTGTTCGTTCAGCACGCCCGACGGGCCGAAACCCTGCACGCAGGTGCAATGGACATCGCCTGCGACGCGCGTGCGGATCGAGGGCGCGCCCGCGCTTTTGTCCACCAGCGGCGGCATCGTCATCGGCGGTGCGGGGCCTGCCGGGCCGCCGCAGGTCGCAGCCCAGCAGACGCGCGTCAGGGGGCAGTGATGGACTGGCTTTCTGCGCCCTATCGCGTCGATGGCTCGGGCCGCACCGCCATGACCGGCGACATGCGCCGCCATGCGCGCGACCTGATCGAGGCCGTGCTGTTCACCACCCCGGGCGAGCGCGTGAACCGCCCCGACTTCGGCTCGGGGCTGCTGGACATGCTTTTCGACACCAACAACCAGGCGCTTGAGACGGCGGCGGATTTCCTGATCCAGTCGGCGATCCAGCGCCACCTGTCCGAGGTGCTGACCATCTCGCAACTGGCGCTGCATCGCGACGAGGGCGTGCTGGAAATCACCCTGTCCTATGTGCTGCGCGACACCGGCGAGTCGGCCAGCGACACCTTCCGGCGCGAGGTCTAGGCCATGGCACGCGCGGAAAGCTTTCTGGACGACCGGCGCGAAAGGCTCGCGGCCTCGTCGGCGCAGGTGAACGGCATCGCCGCAATCGAGGTCGATGCCGCCGACATGACGCAGCTGACGGTCTGGTTCGTCCACCCCCTGCCCGGCCAGCCCGGAGGCCGCCCGGCGGGGCCGGTCCTGCAAGCGCATGACCTGCTGATCGAGGGTGGCGACCGTATCCGCGGCATCGGCGTCCTGACCGCCACCGCGAATGACCGCGCGCTGCGCGTGCAGGTGAACCGTGCGGGCGACTTCGCCGCCTACGACTTGCGCATCCGCGACGGCGTGCCGGGCTTTGACCCGATCCTGCGCGGGATCCGCTTCAGCTTCCGGTTGCATTGCGACAGCGGCGATTGTGCCGGCGCCGCGCCCGGCCCCGCCGTCCCGGCGCCCTCGCCGGAACTGGATTACCTCGCGCGCGACTATGACAGCTACCGCCGGATGATGCTGGACCGCATGGCGGTCGGCGTGCCCTCATGGACCGAACGGCAGCCCGCCGATACCGGCATGGCGCTGGTCGAGTGGCTGGCCTTCGTCGGCGACGCGCTCAGCTATCGGCTGGACCATGTCGGCACCGAATACGCGCTGGAAACCGCGCGGCTGCGGCAATCGGCGGCGCGTCATGCCCGGCTGGTCGGCTATCACATGCATGACGGCGCCAGCGCCCGCGTGCTGGCGCAGGTGCGGTTGGCGCCGGGTGTCGCCAGCTTCACCCTGCCGGCCAGCGGCGTCGCCTTCCTGACCCGGACGGGGGATGAGGCCGGCGGCGTCATCACGCTGGCGCAGGGCCAGCGCGCCGTCGAAAGCGGCGCGGTGGCGTTCCAGCCGATGGCCACGGCGACATTGCGGGCCGCCCATCACCGGATCGCGCTGCATCACTGGGGCGATACGCAGGCCACGCTGGCGGCCGGCGCCACGCAATGCGATCTGCGCGACCCCGATCACGCGCTGCAACTGGCGGCAGGGGACATCCTGGTTCTGGTCCAGAACCGCGACCCGGTCACGCGCCGCGCCGCCGATGCCGACCCGGCGCGGCGGCAGGCGGTGCGCCTGACTTCGCCGCCCGAGATGCTGGCCGACCCGCTTGAGACGCTGCCCCCGCCCGGCGGCGGCGCACCCGAACCCTTGCGCGTCTGGCGCATCCGCTGGGGCACAGAGGACGCACTGCGTTTTCCCCTTGACCACGGCCCGACCGGGGCGGACGGGACAGCAATGGCGATGGCGCTTGGCAATATCGTCATCGCCGATCACGGCTTCACCCTTGCCGACCCGGCGACCGACCTGCCCCTTGCCGAGCCGCTCGGCATCGCCCCCGACCTGACCGACCCCGAGGAACCCCCGGCGCCCGGCGCCCCGGACGAGGCAAAGCCCCTTGCCGGGCTGGACCGGCAGCGCCCTTTCCACCCGCGTCTTTCGCGCCGCGATCTCAGCTTCGCGGTGCCGCTGGTGCTGACCCCCGCGACCCCGGCCGCCGCGATCCTGCAAGCCGACCCGGCAGCGGCAGAGGCGCAGATCACCTTGGCATCCACGCTGGAGACCGACCGCTGGCAGCCGGTCCCCGACCTGCTGGGCCAGCCCGCCGATGCGCTGGTCTTTGTTCCCGAGGTCGAGGCCGACGGCTCGATCCGCCTGCGCTTTGCCCGCGACCGGGACGAGGGTGCGGCGCGGAACGGCAAGACGCCGCTGGCCGGTGACCGCTTCACCGCCAGCTACCGCGTGGGCCTTGGGCCCGCGGGCAATATCGGCGCCGATGCGCTGACGCGGATCGCGGCCTCGGGCGCGGTGGCGGCCAATGTCGCAGGCGTCACCAACCCCCTGCCCGCCAGCGGCGGCGCCGCCCGCGAAACCATCGCCGAGGCCCGCCAGCGCGCGCCGGTCAGCTTTCACCGGCAGCGCCGCGCGGTGACGCTGGCCGATTACGAGGCGCTGCTGAACGCCCATCCGCAGGTCCAGCGCGCGACCGCCCGCAAGCGCTGGCTGGGCGGCTGGTCCGCGATCTTCCTGACCGTGGACCGTGTCGGGGGCCTGTCCGTCGACGGGGCATTTCGCCAGATGCTGCTGGATTATCTGGAGCCCTTCAGGATGATGGGCCACGACCTGACCATCGATGCGCCGATCCCTGTGCCGCTGGTCATCGCGATCCGCGCCTGCGCCACGCCCGACGCCTTTGCCGACAAGGTGGCGCTGGCGCTGGCGGCCCGCTTCTCGGCCGGACTGACCGAGGACGGGCGGCGGGGCTTCTTTCATCCCGACAACGTCACCTTCGGCAGCCGCATCTACCTGAGCCATGTCTATGCCGCTGCGCTTGAGGTGCCGGGCGTCGCCGATCTGGCCGTCACCGCCTTTGGCCGCAGCGGCCAGCCCGACGCCAGCGCCCAGGGGGTCCTGAACTTTGGCCCGCGCGAGATCCCGGTCCTGTCGAACGACCCCGACCGCCCCGGCGAAGGACGGCTGACCATCGAGACAAGGGGGGGCAGATGAGCACCGCGAAACCCACGCCCGAGGGCACGCAGAACCGCCCCGGCCTGCCTCGGCTCCGCGCCCGCGCCGGCACGCATCCGACATTCCTGGCCTCGCTCATGCGCGGGCTGGCGGATGCGAACCGGCCGGGCCTTGCCGAGCTGCGCGCGCGCAGCCGGGACGACTTCACGCCGGGGCTGCTGGACGCATGGGCGGCGGTTCTGGACACGCTGGGCCTTTATGCCGAGATCCAGGCGAACGAAAACTATCTGCGCACCGCCACCCTGCGCGGCAGCCTGCGCGCGCATGCGCGCCTTATCGGCTATGAACTGGCGCCGGCAAAGGCGGCCTCGGTCCATCTGGCCTTCGAGGCCGAGCCCGTGGACCCGGCGCAGGCGGTGCTGGACTATCCGCCGGGCTTGCGGGTGCGCTCGATCCCGCGCGACGGCGAGTTGCCGTTGATCTTCGAGACGGTCGAGCCGCTGACCGCGCGTGCCGACTGGAACGCCATGCGGCCGCTGATGACATGGCCGCAGCAATTGGCGGCCGAGGCCGAGGAAATCACGCTGACCGCCGATGGCCCGCGCGTGAATATCGGCGATGCGGTCCTGCTGATGCAGGGGGATCAGCCGGTTGCCACCAGCCCCGACACCAGCGGCCGCTTCCTGCGCCGCGTCTCGGGCCTGAGTGCCGGGATTGGCGGGCGGCGCATCGTGGCGCTGCGTGCCGACCCCGTGCCCGCGCGCCCCTATACGCAGCCCGTGACCCCCGACGCGATCTGGAGCCGGGGCATACCGCTCAGCACCGGCTCGCTGGTCGCAACGCTGGCCGGGCATAGCTGGTCGGTGGCGACGCTGGCGCAGGCGCCAGACTTCGGCAGCCTTGGCACGACGGGGCTGCGCAAGGCGATCGAGGCCGCGCCATTCGCCGCCCCCGCCACGATCAGCCCCTGCGTGATGCGGCTGCGCGCGGGGTTCTTCGGCAATATCGCCAATCCGGGGCTGCTGCCCAATCACACTGCCGCCGACGAGCCGGGCAGCATCATCAGCACCGCCGTCCTGACCGGGGACGCGCCCGGGCAGGGCGGCGGCAAGAAGGCGGTGGCCAACCCGGCGCTGCTGGTCTATCTCGACCGCGAATATCCCGAGATCACCCCCGGTCAGCGCCTTCTGATCCGCGACATCGCCAACGAGGCATGGATGCGTGTCGTAGCCGCCGAGCCGCAAAGCATCGCCGCCTATGGCATTGCGGCCAAGGTCACGCGGCTGACGGTCAAGCTGATCGCCTCAAGCGACAACCTGCCGCAGGAGGCGATGCGCTTTCTGGACAAGTTCCTTATCCGCCGTGCGACCTGCCACGCCCTGCCCGAACCCTTGCCGCTTGCCGACCTGCCGATCACCGACGCCGTCGGCGAGGCGCAGAAGGGCGGCATCCGCGCCGATCAGGTGGAACTGGCCACGCCCGAGCTGGAGCTGATGCCGGGCAAGACCGTCGCCATTACCGGCACGCGCGCCGATCTTGACGGCGTCACCGCCACCGACATCCGCACCATCGCCGCAAACATCATCCTGCAGGACCACTCGCGGCTGACCTTCACCCAGCCGCTGACGCATCGCTTCGTCCGCGACAGCGTCCGCATCTGCGCCAATGTCGCCCTTGCCACCCATGGCGAGACGGTGGCCGAGGTCATGGGCGACGGCGACGCCACCCGCACCTTCCAGCGCTTCCGGCTGAAATCCGGGCCGCTGACGCATGTCTCGGCCCGCAACCCGCGCGGCATGGCGCCGGCGCTGGAAATCCGCGTGAACCGCGTGCGCTGGGACCTGGTCGAGGACTTCCGCGCCTCGGGGCCCGGTGACCGTGTCTTCATCCTGCGCCTTGATGAGGACGGCGCCGCGCATGTCATCTTTGGCGATGGCATCCGCGGCGCACGCCTGCCCACCGGGCAAGACAATGTCGAGGCGATCTATCGCCGCGGCGCCGGTCTGGCCGGGCATCTTGAGGCCGGTCAACTGTCGCTGCTGGCCGGCAAGCCGCAAGGGTTGCGGGGGGTGACGAACCCGCTGCCCCCGGCGGGCGGCGCCGATGCCGAGGCGCTGGAGGACGCGCGCCGCAATGCGCCGATGGGCGTCATGACGCTGGGCCGCGTCGTGTCGTTGCAGGATTACGAGGATTTCGCCCGCAGCTTTGCCGCCGTCGCCAAGGCGCGCGCCGACTGGACCTTCGACGGCTTCGCCCGCCCGATCCTGATCACCGTCGCCGGGCAAGGCGGCGCCATGCTGCCCGAGACCGGCGACGACATGCGGAACCTGCGGGCCGCGCTGGCCGCGGCCGGCGAGGCCGACCTGCGCGTCAGCGTGCGCAACCATGCGCCAGTGGGCTTCGGCGTCGCCGCCCGGCTTTTCGCCGACCCGGCCTGGATGCCCGAGGACGTCATCGCCGCCGCCCGGCAGGCGGTCATGGCAGCGTTTTCCTTTGACCGGCGCGCGCTGGGTCAGGCGGTCAGCCAGGCACAGGTCGTCGCCGCATTGCAGGCGGTGCCGGGCGTGCGCGGCGTCGATCTGGACGCGCTTTACCGCGGCACCACGCCTGCCTTGCAGACGCGCCTGGGCGCCGCCGTCGGCCGGCCCGACCTGCATGGCGCGCTGCCGGTGGCGGCGGAACTGCTGACGCTGGACCCGGCGCGCCTGCATCTGGAGGTGGCGACATGAGGCTGACGCTTGACGATCTTTTCGCCCTTCTGCCCGCCTATATGCGGCTGCGCGATGCCGATGAAGGCGCCGCGGTCAAAAGCCGGCTTGCCCCGACCGATCCCCGCCCGCCCGTGGATTTCGGCCCGCTGCGGACGCTCGCATCGTTGATCGCGCGCGAGGCGCAGGTCTCGGACGAGGCGCTGGACGATCTTTACGACAATGCCTTCATCGAGACCTGCGCACCCTGGGCCGTGCCCTATCTGGGCGAGCTGCTGGGTGTGCGCGGGCTTCAGGACATTCCCGAGGGGCTGGACCTGCGCGCCCGCGTCGCCGATGCGCTGGCGCTGCGCGCACGCAAGGGCACGCTGCGGGCGCTGGAACATGCGGCCTCGGAAGCCGCCAACCTTCCGGTGATGGCGGTCGAATATGGCCGCCGACTGGTTCACGCCCAGTCGATGCGGCTGGTGCATCCGGCCATGGGCGCCGCGGCCGATTTCCGCGACCGGCCGGGGCTGGTGCGCATCGGCACGGCGTTCGAGCGCGCCTCGCGCGGGGTCGAGGTCCGCCGCATCGACACCTCTGCGCGCGGGCGCTGGAACCTTGGCAATGTCGGGCTGCATGTCTGGCGGCTGCGGCCATGGCCGCTGACGCATCACCTGGTGAACCCGGCGGCGGCAGGGGGGCGCATCTTCCGTTTTCACCCGCTGGGCTGCGATGCCCGGCTTTTCGACCGCGCCGAGGCCCGCGCCCCGATCGAACAGCCGATGCGCGAATCGGCCCTGCCCGTCGCCATCACCCGCGCCCTGATGGCCGAGGATCCGGGCCGCTTTTACGGCGAGAACCGGGCGCTGCGGGTCTTTGTCGGCGATGTTGCGGTGCCGCTGGCCGAAATCCGCGCCGCCGATCTTGGCGACCGTGCAACCGACGGAACCGAGCCATGGAACCGCGCGCCCCTGCCCGCGCTGACGCTGATCGACCCGGAACTGGGCCGGCTGGTCGTCGGCCAGAACCGCACCGGACCCGTCCGCATAAGCTGCAACTTCGCCCGCGCCTGCGAGATCGGCGGCGGCGAACAGTCGCGCCGCGCCTCGCTCGCCTCGGTCGAGGATGCGGTGCCGATCCCGCCTGCGGACGAGATCGCGGCGGCGGTCGGCGCGGCCGGCGGAACCTTCCTGCTGGCGGAAAGCACGCATTACGTCATGGGGTCCGCCATCACCGTGCCCGATGGCGGCCTTCTGCGCATCCTGGCCGCCGATGGCCGCTTTCCGACCGTCGCCATTCCCGGCACGCTGACCGTCACGCTGGGGCGCGGCGCCACGCTGGAACTGAACGGGCTGCGCCTGCATGGCGGCGGTATCGCGGTGCAGGGCAGCGCCACCGACCCCGGCACGCTGGTCCTGCGCGACTGCACGCTGGTCCCGGGCCTTGGCCTTGACCGCCGGGGCGATGCGACGGCGCCCGGTGCGGTCTCGGTCCAGATCGGCACCACCGGCATGGCACTGGTTTGCGAGCGGGTGATCTCGGGGCCGGTGCAGCTGATGTCGGATGCCGAGGCGATCTTCGCCGACTGCATCCTTGACGCCGGCAGCGACGCGGCGGCTGCGCTTTTCGCATCCCCGGGCTCGGTCCGCCATGTCGTCAGCCTGACCCGCTGCACGGTCAGGGGCCGCGTCTCGACCGGCAGCTTCTCCGGCAGCGCCGGCATCGATGCCGCCGGGGGCGCGCCCGCCACATCGGACACGCTGTTCATGGGCGCCGCGCCGGGGATCGAGGCCGCCATGCGCCAGACCGGCTGCATCCGCTTTTCGCTGGTCCCGCCGGGCGCGCTGGTGCCGCGGCTTTACCGCTGCACGCGCGGCCCCGCGCCGGTGATGGAAAGCCTGCGCTATGCCGACCCCGCCTATATGCTGATGCCCCCCGGCACATCCGACAGCCTGCGCCGGGGCGCCGGGAACGGCGGCGAGATCGGCGTCTGCAACCGCGCCGGCCTGACCGTGCGCGACGACAATATCGCCCGCAGCATCGATGATTTTCTGCGTTTCGGCCATGCCGCCGGCATCTTTGACCACGACTGACGCGCCACGAGAAGAAAAAAGGAGTGACGACCATGACCGGAGATTTTTCACGCTGGCGCGCCCCGAATGCCAGGGCGCAGGGCTATACCGGCGTGCTGATGCAGCAGGGCCGGCTATATACCGACAGCGACTGGAACGAGAATGTCTCGATTCAGGGGCAGCGCATGGACAGCGCGCTGGCCAGCGCGATCGGCCCGACGGGGACGCCCCGCGATGCGCCGGGCTTCCAGATCGGCCCGGCGGCGGGCGGCTTCATCATCGGCGCAGGCAGCTACTGGATCGACGGAACCGAGTTGCAGAACCCGGCGACCCTGACCTATGCGGCGCAGGTCGGCAGCGACCTTGAGCCGCTTTCGGCCATCCCCGCCGGCAGCGAGGTGCTGATCCACCTGACGCTGCGCCGGGACGAGGTCTCGGGGCTTGAGGACCGGCTGCTGACGGACCCGGCGCTGTCGGGCGTCGATACGGCCGTGCGCGAACGGGCGCTGTGGCGCGTCGCCGTCCGCCCCGTCACCCTGACCGTGGCCGAGCGCGCCACGCTGATCGACCGCGCCCGCTGCGGCTTTGCCCCCGACCTGCCCGACTGGCGCCCCGGCACCGGCCGGATGAGCGCGGGCACCGCCCCCGCCGCCGACCTGCCCGATGACAGCGACTGCCTGATCGCGCCCGATGCCGGATATCTGGCGCAGGAAAACCAGCTTTACCGCGTCCAGATCATCCGCGGCGGCCCGCGCGAGCAGGCGCGCTTCGTCTGGTCGCGCGAGAACGGTTCGGTCCAGGCGCGGCTGCACCAGCACCCGGTCAGCGGCGCCTTCACCCTGATCGGCGCGCGCGAGGACGAGGCGCTGGGTTTCCCGCCCGGCTGCTGGGTCGAGGTGATCGATGACCGCAATGCCGCGCTGGGAACGGCGGGGACGATGACGCGCATGACGCTGACAGACGGCATCGCCTCCTTCTCGCCGGGGATTGCGGGGTTTGCGCAGATGGTGAATCCGCGCCTGCGCCGCTGGGACCATGGCGGCGTCGCAACCGAGGGGCTGGCGCTGACCGGCACGCCCACGCTGCTGGAACGCGGCGTGCAAGTGGCCTTTGCCCCCGGCACCTATGTCACCGGCGATGCCTGGATGTTCGAGGCCCGCGCCGCCACCGGCAGCGTCATCTGGCCTCCGGTCCCCGGTGCCCCGGACGAGGCCGTGCCGCCGATGACCCGCCCCGCGCACTATGCCGCGCTGGCCCTTGCACAATGGACGGGGGGTGGGCTTGCCAATCTGACCGACCTGCGCGCGACCTTTCCGGCGCTGACCTGCATCCATGCCGATGACGTGGAATATGACGACAGCGTATCCGGTCTTGGCGCGAAAAACGTGCAGGGCGCCATCGCGGCGCTGGCGGCGCGCAGGCAGTCCAGCATCTGCACCGCCATCGTCACGAACGTGGATGAGCTGACAAAGGCGGTCGCGAAACTGGTGCCGAAGCAAAGCGCACGCCTGTGCCTTGCCGGCGGCCATTACCCGCTGGCCAAGACGCTGACCTTCGAGGGCCTTGGCCATGTCACCATCCGGGGCGCGGGGCCGCAGGTGGTGATCTCGGTCGCGCAGGGCGAGGCGGCGTTCCTGTTTCGCGGCTGCGCCTCGGTCCGGGTGGCGGATATCTCGGTCAATGGCGGCCCGACCGGCAACGGAAAGAATGGCGCGGGACGTCACGGCGCGCTGACCATGCAGGACTGCGGCGACATCAGCATCGAACGGGTCCGCGCCCGCTGCCGCGCCGGGCTGGACCGTGCGGCAAGCTGCATCAGCAGCGTCGGCCGGTTGGGCCGGCATCGGCAGGAAGTGCGCATCCGCGATTGCGTGCTGCGCGTCGGGCAGGCGCAGATCGGCGTCCTGATCGCCGGTGCCAGCCGCGCCATCGTCGAGGACAACCTGATTCTGCCTGTCCCGGCCGAATCCGGCCTGACCCGTGCGCGCGTCGAGGCCGATACTGCCCAGAGAACAAGGATCGCGCGCGGCCTGGTGCGTTTCAGCGCACGCCCCACGACCAAACGCCCGAGCCTGATCGTCCATTCGGCCAAGCGCGCCTATTCCGACGATCCCATCGACCAACTCGCCAATCTTGCCGAGAACCTGCTGAAGTTCGATGGTGAAGATACCATGATCCCGCTGCGCAAAGGCGACCCCATCACCATTCGCGCTCTGCCCGCGCTTAAGGAAACGCTGGCCAAGTTGAACACCCTCGATCACAAGCACGGCATCGCCAACGCCAGCGAGATGCGCCACCACCTGCGCAACCTTTTGCGCGAAGGCGTGGCCAGCGCCGGCCAGCACGTGACCGTCGTCCGCAAGCCCGTCACCCTGCTGACGCCGAAGTTTTATCGCCTTGCCGAGAGCCCTTTCATCACCGAAGGAATTGTCATTGCTGGCGCCCAGATCGACGAGGCGCGCATCACCGGCAACCGGATCGAGGACACCAATGACGGCATCCGGCTGGCCGCCTCGGGCACTGGCGACGCGAATCCGCCGCGATGGCGCGACCGGCGCCCCGACAACTGCATCCGTCATGCGGTGATCGAGGGAAACACGATCACGCTGAACCCGCTGTCCAGCGCCTCACCCGCGCATGGCATCTATCTTGGCCATGTCGAGCGCGCCTCGCTAAGCCGCAACAGCGTGCAGATGCCTGACAAGTTTCGCGTCGATGCGGTCATGCCGCATTTCGGCATTTTCCAGTTCGGGTGGCGCGGCCAGTTGCTGACCATCAGCGAAAATCAGGTCTCGGGAATGGAGAACGGTATCGCCGTGGTCCCCAGTCTGAACGACGGTCCGCGCGGCATCTGGATATTGCGCGACAATGCGGCGACCCGCACGCGCCGGGCCTTTGTTCTTGCTCAAGGCGTCATCCGGGCCTGAGCATTTCGTTTGGTTCCGGAGTGCCGATCTGCTATAATGAAGACAGGATTGAAGGCGGTCTTGATCGGTGGAGGTAGCCTCCTTCGGGAGGTGACATTCGAATATGCTGACGATCTGGGAGAGGTGAGGTCCAAAGCCGAGCCTCTATCCATTTTCAGGCCCCTGTTTTCCCCTTAGCGCATCCCCTCGCAGAACGCCTTGATGCGGGCGCAGGCGTCGCGCAGCACCTCGTCCGAGGTCGCATAGGACACGCGGAAATGCGGCGACAGCCCGAAGGCCGCGCCAAAGACCACGGCGACGCCGGTCTCATCCAGCAGCGCGGTGGCGAAGGCCTCGTCATCGGTGATGACCGCGCCTCCGGCCGAGGTCTTGCCGATCAGCCCATGGATCGAGGGGTAGACGTAGAACGCGCCCTCCGGCACCGGGCAGGAGATGCCCGGGCAGGTGTTCAGCGCCTCGACCACCAGATCGCGGCGGCGTTGAAAGACGGCGCGGCTGGTCTCGACATAGTCCTGCGGGCCGTTCAGCGCCGCCAGCGCCGCATATTGGCTGATCGAGCACGGGTTCGAGGTCGATTGCGATTGCAGCTTGGCCATGGCGCGGATCAGGACCTCGGGTCCGGCGCCGAAACCGATGCGCCAGCCGGTCATGGCATAGGATTTCGAGACGCCGTTCATGGTCAGCGTCCGGTCCTTCAGGCCCGGCTCGACCTGCGCCGGGGTGACGAAGCGGAAATCGTCGAAAACGAGGTGTTCATAGATGTCGTCGGCCAGCACCCAGACATGGGGATGGCGCATCAGCACATCGGTCAGCGCCCGCATATGCGCCTGCCCGTAGCCCGCCCCCGACGGGTTCGAGGGCGAATTCAGGATCAGCCATTTCGTCCGCGGCGTGATCGCCGCCTCAAGCTGTTCAGGCGTGATGCGATAGCCCGCGTCCATCCCCGCCGGCACGATCACCGGCGTGCCGCCCGCCAGCAACACCATGTCGGGATAGCTGACCCAATAGGGCGCGGGGATGATGACCTCATCCCCCGGATTCAGCGTGGCCATCAGCGCGTTATACAGGATCTGCTTGCCGCCGGTGCCGACGCTGACTTCTGCCGGCGTATAGTCCAGCCCGTTTTCACGCGCGAACTTGTCGCAGATGGCGCGCTTCAGCGCCGGCATCCCGTCCACGGCGGTATAGCGGGTATGGCCGGCATCGATCGCCGCCTTCGCCGCCGCGCGGATATGTTCGGGCGTGTCGAAATCCGGCTCTCCGGCGGACAGGGTGATGATGTCGCGCCCCTCGGCCGCCAGTTGCTGGGCGCGTCCGGTAATGGCAATGGTGGGCGAGGGTTTGACGCGGGCAAGCGTCTGGGACAGAAAGCTCATCGAATTCATCCTGCGATCGGGTGCCGGGACCATAGGCACGCGGCCGCGGACAGGCAAGCCGGGGGCACGCGTGGAAGACAGGGAAACAAGGCTCAAGCGGCTGCGGATGCGCAGCTGGCGGCGCGGCATGAAAGAGATGGACCTGATTCTGGGCCCCTTCTCGGACAGCGAGCTTGCGGGCCTCGGCGCCGCCGATCTGGACCTTTACGAGGTGCTTCTGGCCGAAAACGACCAGGACCTTTATCCGTGGATCACCGCGCGGATGGGCGGTGCGCATCCGGGGCCGGCGGCGATTTCGCCCTTGCTGGACAGGGTCGCGCGCTTTGCACAGGCGCGGCTGGCGGGGAAATAGGCGTAATTTTAGCAAAACGCTGGCGGATTAACCGAAGCTTGGCAAATTTGCGTCATGGTGGTGGAAACGAAGCCATGATGACGGACACCGCATATGCCCCAGCGCAGCCCCCTTCAATCGGCGCCCGCACTGCGATCTCTGCCGCGGACCAGCCGGACCGAAGCCTATCTTGAAAGCCTGCAGATCCTTGAGCGATTGCACCGCCTGCTGCTGGATCTGGTCAAGGACGAATTTGAACGGCTGGGCCGCACCGACCTGACGCCGGTACAGGCGCTGCTGATCTATAACCTTGGCGCGGCCGAGGTGACGGCGGGCGAATTGCGGTCCCGCGGGATGTATCAGGGCTCGAACGTGTCCTATAACCTGAAAAAGCTGGTCGAACTGGGCTATGTCCATCACGAACGCTGCGATATGGACCGCCGCGCCGTCCGGGTGCGCCTGACGCCCGAGGGGCAAGAGGTGCGCGACCGCGTCGCCGACCTTTTCACCCGCCACGCCGAGGGGCTGGAACTGTCAGGCGTGCTGGACGATCCGGCCATCGAAAGCGTGAACCTGCAATGGCGCCGCGTCGAACGCTTCTGGGCCGAACAGATCCGCTATATCTACTGACCCTGCATTCACCGCCCTGCCGCCGGCACATTGATGCCGGCAAGGGGTCGGGTTTTGCCACGATGTCTGGTGGTGACATGCATGGTGGTAAACGGGCCGCGCGGACAATCCCCGCGCGGCCCATTCATCATCGGATGATCTGGCAGACTGGCCCCTTCCGCGCGATGGCGGCCGGGGGCAGCCTGCATCACCAATGGCCGGTATTGGGCATGCTCGCCCATGGCTCTTGCGGGGCCAGCGCCTCACCTTCCTGCAACAGCTCGATCGAGACATTGTCGGGGCTGCGCACAAAGGCCATGTGCCCGTCGCGCGGCGGCCGGTTGATGGTCACGCCCGCATCCTGAAGCTTCTGGCACATCTCGTAGATATTGCCGACCTGATAGGCCAGATGCCCGAAATGCCGGCTGTCCGAGGGCAGGCCGGTGTCGCCGTCCCAGTTGTAGGTCAGTTCGACCGGGCATTCCGGCTGGCCGGGCGCCGCCATGAAGATCAGCGTGAAGCGGCCCTTGTCGTTGTCGATGCGGCGGGTCTCCTCCAGCCCCAGCAGCCGATAAAAGGCCATGCTTTTTTCCAGGTCCTCGACGCGGACCATGGTGTGCAGGTAACGTACTTTCATCACCGTTCCTTTTTTCCGATGTCTGCGTCAGCTTGGCATCACGCGCACGCCTGCGCAACGGGGTGCGACAGGCAGGCGTGGGATGCCGGTTGCGGCCACACAGCCGGTTGATCGCCCCCCCCATAAGTGCCACAAGATATGCCCATTCAACCCGAGGATTCCGCCATGCCGCTTACCCCCGAACAACAGGCCGAAATCGACGAGCAGCGCGCCAATCCGCGCCCTACCCTGCGCGCCGTGTCCGAGGGGATGGAAAAGCACCTGTATCTGGCGCATCCGGTGCTGGATCACGGGCTGATCCGCGTCGTCGACTACATGGGCGACGATGCCGCGATCACACAGGCCGCGCGCGTCAGCTATGGCCGCGGCACCAAATCGGTGAACACGGACGAGGGGCTGATCCGCTATCTGATGCGGCACTGGCACTCGACGCCGTTCGAGATGTGCGAAGTCAAATTCCACGTCAAGCTGCCGGTCTTTGTCGCCCGGCAATGGATCCGCCACCGCACTGCGAATGTGAACGAATACTCGGCGCGCTACTCGATCCTCGACCGCGAGTTCTACATTCCTGCACCCGAACACCTGTCGGCCCAATCCTCGGTGAACCGTCAGGGCCGCGGCGAATTGCTGGAAGGCGCCGAGGCCGCCCGCGTCCTCGACCTTCTGCGCGAGGACGCGATGCGCAGCTATGACCATTACGAGGACATGCTAAGCCAGGACGGCCAGAAGGGCCTTGCCCGCGAACTGGCGCGCATGAACCTGCCGGCGAATATCTATACGCAATGGTATTGGAAGGTGGACCTGCACAACCTGTTCCACTTCCTGCGCCTGCGCGCCGATGCCCATGCCCAATACGAAATCCGCGCCTATGCCGATACGATGTGCGACATCGTCCGCGACTGGGTACCCTTCGCCTATGCCGCCTTCGAGGACTACCGTCTTGGTGGCGTCCAGCTTTCGGCAAAAGGCGTCGAGGTCCTGAAACGCCGTCTGGCCGGGGAAACCGTCACCGAGGAAAACAGCGGCATGAGCAAGGGCGAATGGCGCGAGTTTGCGGGGGTTTGGGGCTAGAGGATACGAACTTCGGCTTGGATAGCTGATGTTCCTTGAACGCCGTCTTTGCCGAATATGGGGCAACGGCGCCATGCTGGACGCAAGCAGCCTCGGCGACGACTTCAAGTGCGACGCCGTGGCGCATATCGCCGATGGAGCGACGCCTGGCGACCTGCCGCCGACTCGCGAAAGCTGGGTGCAGCGCTTATCAGATCATGGCTATCAGCGCGCACCCGCCGCTTGCCGAGGTCACCCGCTACACCCTCGCGGCGAACCGACTCTATCTTGCGGAACGTGTGGCCGCAGCGCTGGACCGGAAGGAAACGCGAACGAAAACCGCAAAGCCTGCGGCACAGGTTCACAAACCGCCCCGAAAGCATTGATCTGATTGGATCGAACAGGAAAATGGTGGGCGACCCTGGAATCGAACCAGGCATGGGTCTCCCCGGCGGAGTTACAGTCCGCTGCCGCACCTTGCAGCTCGTCGCCCGCCGTTCGCTTACGGCGTGCGGGGTGATTATCCGTCCGCGCTGCGGGCGTCAAGCAGGGATCGGGGGAAAACTTGCATCCCGGCGAACAAGATGCGCCCGGCGCAGAACTGTTGCATTCCGGCGCGATTTCTGCGCAGTCCGAAGCGAACGCGAGGATGTGCCATGGCCGAGAAACCGCAGAAATCCAAGAAGCCCACCTGGGTCATCGACAAGGAGCGCGCCCGCCGTGCCGCGGCCGCCGAAACCGTCTGGCTTTTCGGTCTGCACGCGGTGCGCGACGCGCTGGCCAACCCCCGGCGCGAGAAGCTGCGGCTGGTCGTTACCCAGAATGCGCTGGACCGCCTTGGCCCCCTGCCCGAGGGGATCGCGCCCGAAATCACCGATGCGCGGGTCTTTGACCGCAGCGTGCCCCTGCCGCCCGAAAGCGTCCATCAGGGCGCCGCGCTGGAGGTGAAGCCGCTGAAATGGGGCAGCGTTGCCGATCTGGCGCTGTCGGGCCCCGGCAAGCCCCTGCTGGTGGCGCTGGACCGCGTCACCGATCCGCATAATGTCGGCGCGATCCTGCGCTCGGCCGAGGTGTTTGGCGCCCGCGCCGTCATCGCGCCCTCGCGCCACTCGGCGCCCGAAACCGGGGCGCTGGCCAAGACCGCCTCGGGTGCGCTTGAACGCCAACCCTATCTGCGGGTCACCAACCTGTCGGACACGCTGATCGAGCTGAAATCCATGGGTTATACCGTGCTGGGCCTTGACGGCACCGGCACCGAGGATCTGCCCGACGCGCTGGCGGGGCTTTCGGGTCGGGCCATCTGTCTGGTGCTGGGCGCCGAGGGACCGGGCCTGCGCGACCGCACGCGCGAGACCTGCGACCGCATCCTGCGCATCCCCTTCGCGGCAGATTTCGGCTCGCTCAACGTGTCGAACGCGGCGGCGGTCGGGCTTTACGCCACCTCACGCGCATAGGCGTGGCCATCACATCCCCGGCAGAATCGCGGCGCCTCGATTGAGAATCGCCGGCCGATTTGCCACATCCTGCGCATCAGCCACACGACCCCGAGCCGCCATGATTCGCCTGCCCCTTGCCGCCCTGACCCTTGCTCTGGCCGCGCCGCTGGCGCAGGCGCAGGACTGGGCGCTGGACGGCATCGACCCGGTCGCATACAGCGCCGAAAGCGCCGCCGTACCGGGCCGCGCCGATCTGGTGACGCTGTGGCGCGGCAAGGCCTGGCATTTCGCCAGCGAGCAGAATCGTACCACCTTCGAGGCGAACCCCAAGGCCTACGCCCCCGGACTGGACGGGCTATGCGCCGTGGCCCTGTCCGAGGGCCGGTCCGAGCCGGGCAACCCGCGATATTTCGTCGTCATCGGCCAGCGCACCTATCTTCTGCGCTCGGAACAGGCACGTCGGCGGATTCTTGCCGATCCGCAAGGCGTCCTGATGGCGGCAAAGGCTGCCTGGACCCGGATGAATCAGTGAAAACACACTTTTTCGCGATCCGACTGGAACTATTTGGCCACGCATCCCATTTATTTATTGGACGTGACCACGGAACGGTCATGTTCAGATCACTGTCCCTCGTTCCGCGACTTGCGCCCGGCCAGACCACTGGACCGGGCGCTTTTTCCATGCGACTTTAGGTTGAGACCTTGGGGGAGGAATCGATGAACATTGCAGTCATCCGCGACTATGGCACGTCGCCGGTCGATGCCGATATTTCCCGCATAGCGCGCACGACCCGCTGCATCGCCATCGTGGGCATGTCGCCCAAGGAAACGCGGCCATCCTGGGGTGTGGCGCGCTATCTCAAGTCGCAGGGCTATCGCATCGTGCCGGTGAACCCGGTCTATGCCGGGCGGGCGATTCTGGGCGAACATGTCTATCCCAGCCTGCACACCATCCCGCATGAACTGGATGTGGACATGGTCGACATCTTCCGCCACGCCGAGGCGGTGCCCGGCGTGGTCGCCGATGCGCTGGCCTGCCTGCCCAAGCTGCGCACGATCTGGATGCAGCTTGGCATCAGCCACCCGCAAGCGGCCAATCACGCCCGCGCGCAGGGCCTGACGGTGATCGAGGATCGCTGCCCGAAGATCGAATTTCCGCGCTGGCGCTGAAGCTCTGCTGCGCCGACATGACAAGACCCCGGCCCGCAAGGACCGGGGTCTTTCCATTCGCGGGATCGATCGGCCGGTCTAGTTGCCGGAATAAAGCCCCTCATAGATCGGACCCAGCGTATCGACCTCGAACAGCGAACTGACCGAGGTGCCGTTCCAGATGTTCAGGATCGCCTGCGCGAACATCGGCGCGGTCGGGACGATGCGGATGTTCTTGGCGTTCCTGACGATATCGGTCGGCTCGATCGAATCGGTGATGACCAGCGACTTCATGACCGAGTTCTCGACCCGCTCGACGGCGGGGCCGGACAGCACGCCATGGGTGATATAGGCGTGAACCTCGGTCGCGCCGTGCTCGGTCAGGACCTGCGCGGCCTTGCACAGCGTCCCCGCGGTGTCGCAGATGTCGTCGACGATAATGCAGGACTTGCCGGTGACATCGCCGATCACGGTCATCTCGGCGATCTCGCCCGGCTTTTCGCGGCGCTTGTCGACGATGGCCAGCGGCGCACCGATGCGCGTCGCCAGTTCGCGCGCCCGCGCCACGCCACCCACATCGGGCGAGACGACCATCAGGTCCGACATGCGGTCCCGGAAATGATGCTTGATATCCAGCGCAAAGACCGGCGCCGCGTAAAGGTTGTCCACCGGGATGTCGAAGAAGCCCTGGATCTGCGCGGCGTGCAGGTCCAGCGTCAGCACCCGGTCCACGCCCGCCTCGGTCAGCAGGTTGGCGACCAGCTTGGCGCTGATCGGCGTGCGGGCCTTGGCGCGGCGGTCCTGCCGGGCATAGCCGAAATAGGGAATGACCGCGGTAATGCGCGAGGCCGACGAACGCTTCAGCGCGTCCGTCATGATCAGCAGCTCCATCAGGTTGTCATTGGCCGGGTTCGAGGTCGGCTGAATGATGTACATGTCCTCGCCGCGGACGTTCTCATAGACTTCGACGAAGATTTCCTGATCGTTGAAACGCTCGACCCGCGCCTCGATCGGGGCGACGTTCATGCCGCGATGCATGGACATGCGGCGGGCGATGGCATTCGCCAGGGGTCGGTTGGCGTTTCCCGCGATGAGTTTGGGCTCGGTCATGGCCGGCATGGGCTTCCTCGGCTGGATTCGTGCGATTGCACCCCGCTTAGCACCGGGCTAGCCTGCCCGCAAACCAAACGGAGGGCCCCATGCCCCATATCGACTATTACTTTGGGACAGGTAGCGCCTGGGCCTATCTGGCCGGTACCCGGCTTGAGGATATCGCCGCCCGCCATGGCGCGGCCATCACCTACAAGCCGCTGGACCTGATGCAGCTTTTCGACCGTACCGGCGGCATCCGCCCGGCCGAAAGGCACGCCTCGCGCAAGGAATACCGCCTGCAAGAACTGCGCCGCTGGGCCGAATTCCTGGGCATGAAGCTGAACATCAACCCCGCCTTCTGGCCGGTGAACACCGCGCCGTCGTCCTATGCCATCATCGCCGCGCAGCAGGCCGGCGGCGGCGATCTGGCGGGTCTGGTGCGGTCCTTCCTGCGCGCCTGCTGGGCCGAGGATCAGAATATCGCCGACGATGCCGTGATCCGCGACCGCCTGTCGGCGGCGGGCTTCGACCCGGCGCTGACCGACAAGGGGCTGTTCATCGGCGCCGAGACCTATGGCCGCAATCTGGATCAGGCGGTCGAGGCAGGCGCCTTCGGCTCTCCCTTCTATGTCGTGCGCGAAAGCGGCGAACGCTTCTGGGGACAGGACCGGCTGGACCTGCTGGACCGCCATCTGGCGGAACTGTGAGCGCGCTGCATCTGCGGCAATGGCCGGGGGCAGACGACCGCCCGGCGCTGGCCCTGCATTGCATGATGGGCAATGCCGGCTATTGGGGGCCGATCGCCGCGGCGCTGTCGGACAGGCTGCGCCTCAGCGCCCCTGACCTGCCCGGCCATGGCCAAAGCCCCGGCTGGCCGGGAACGCCCGATTACCACAGCTATGCCACACGCATGGTTGCGCCGCTGATCGACCGGCCGCTGGACCTGATCGGCCACAGCCTGGGCGCCACCGTGGCCCTGCGCATCGCCGTCGCCGCCCCCGAGGCCGTGCGCAGCCTGACCCTGATCGAGCCGGTGCTGTTCGCCGCCGCCCCCGACCCCGCCAATGACGCGCTGATGGACGACCTTGCCGCGCTGCTTCACGCCGGCCAGGCCGAGGCCGCCACCCGGCGCTTCCTGTCGGTCTGGGGCGGCCTCGACTGGGACGCGCAGACCCCGACCGGGCGCGAAAGACTGATGCGGCAGATGCGGCTGGTCGTCGACAGCAACAGCACGCTGATGCGCGACGGCGCCAATATCCTGCGCGCGGGCGGGCTTGAGGGCATCGACGCGCCGGTGCTGCTGGTGATGGGCGAGGACTCGCCCCCCGTCATCGCCGATATCGCCGATGCGCTGGCCGCGCGGCTGCCGGATGTCGGGCGCGCGCGGGTGCCGGGTGCAGGGCATATGCTGCCGATCACCCATCCCGCGCAGGTGGCGGGGCTGATCGGGCTGAACCTCGACCGGGCGTGAGGCATGGGCCAAACCGGCCCGCAGGCCGGCCAGGACCGCCCGATCCCTGCGCGCCCGTGCCGGCTGGCCTGCCGGGGCTATTCGGCGTGCCAGTCGTCCTCATAGGGGACCGGGCCAATGGCCATCCAGCTTGCGCGGATCCGCGCCACCTTGGTGTCGCCCCAGGTGTGGAAATGCAGCTCGAACCCGTCGGTGGTCACGTTTGCGACCTGCAGGCGTGCGCGCTGGTTCGATCCGCAGTCGATATCCCACATGCTGAGCGCGGCATGGACGACCGGCGGCTCGACAAAGGGGTGCTCGAACGCGACGGCGCACCGCTCGACGCGGGCACCGTGGCCGGTCCACATCTGGCCGCCGCTGTCGAATGCCGAAAATATCTCGGTGTCGCCACTGGTGACGCCAACGGCAAAA
This sequence comes from Paracoccus sp. (in: a-proteobacteria), assembly GCA_046348875.1. Lineage (GTDB taxonomy): Bacteria > Pseudomonadota > Alphaproteobacteria > Rhodobacterales > Rhodobacteraceae > Paracoccus. The sequence goes on along the minus strand of JAXMDJ010000019.1, from coordinate 30,616 downwards.
TGGCTAAAACGTCGCACTGAGAAACCCTCCCGATGCTAATATCAAAAGCCAAACCGCAAAGCGGATAAAGCCCCGGAAGCTCCGGGGCTTACTGTCTTTTTCGTCAGGAACCGGACTTAGTCCGGGAAATTCGCCTGTTTCGGGTCAAGCCCGATATGGGTGCCAAGCGCTTCCATGTCGCCCAACAGCTTGACAGCCGAGGTGACGAATTCCTCGCCGGCGGTGCCACGCTCGCGCGCGGTTTTCAGCCGGCGATAGGCCTGTTCCATCATCTCGTTGAAGATCGCCTGGCTCATCTCGGCGCGCGGATAGCCACGTTCGGCCAGCAGCGTGACGGATTCGCCGCTGATCTCGACGAAGCCGCCGGTGACCGCGAACTCGATCTCGACCTTGTCCGCCGTGACCAGCGTGACCAGACCGGGGCGCAGGTTGACGATGGCCGGCGCATGGCCGGGCATCGCCGTCAGGTCGCCCTCGGTTCCGGGCAGGCGCACCTCGCGCACCTGAACGGAAATCAGATTCCGTTCAGGCGAGACGAGGTCGAACTGCATCGTGTCGGCCATGTCGCCCCCTTACGCCGCGTCAGCGGCAAGTTTGGCGGCCTTGGCTTTCACGTCCTCGATGCCGCCGACCATGTAGAAGGCCGCTTCCGGCAGGTGGTCGTATTCACCGTTCACGACCGCCTTGAAGGATTTGATCGTGTCTTCCAGCGGCACCTGCACACCGTCCGAACCGGTAAAGACCTTCGCCACGTCGAACGGCTGCGACAGGAAGCGCTGGATCTTCCGGGCGCGGGCCACGGTCAGCTTGTCCTCTTCCGACAGTTCGTCCATGCCCAGAATGGCGATGATGTCCTGCAGCGACTTGTATTTCTGCAGGATGCCCTGCACCGAACGCGCGACGTTGTAGTGCTCTTCGCCGACAACTGCCGGGTCAAGGATACGGCTGTTCGAATCGAGCGGGTCCACGGCCGGGTAGATGCCCAGTTCCGAGATCGCGCGCGACAGAACGGTCGTGGCGTCGAGGTGGGCAAAGGTCGTGGCCGGCGCCGGGTCGGTCAGGTCGTCGGCCGGAACGTAGACGGCCTGGATCGAGGTGATCGAGCCGTTCTTGGTCGAGGTGATGCGTTCCTGCATCGCGCCCATGTCGGTGGCCAGCGTCGGCTGGTAGCCCACGGCGGACGGGATGCGGCCCAGCAGTGCCGACACTTCCGAACCGGCCTGGGTGAAGCGGAAGATGTTGTCGACGAAGAACAGAACGTCGGTGCCGGTGGCGTCGCGGAACTGCTCGGCCAGCGTCAGGCCGGTCAGCGCCACGCGCATCCGCGCGCCCGGAGGCTCGTTCATCTGGCCGTAAACCAGCGCCACCTGCGATTCCGCCAGGTTGTCCGGCTTGATGACGCCCGATTCCACCATTTCGTGGTAAAGGTCGTTGCCCTCACGGGTCCGTTCGCCAACGCCCGCGAACACCGAGTAACCCGAGTGCACTTTCGCGATGTTGTTGATCAGTTCCATGATCAGAACGGTCTTGCCCACGCCGGCGCCGCCGAACAGGCCGATCTTGCCGCCCTTGGCATAGGGCGCCAGCAGGTCGATGACCTTGATGCCGGTGACCAGGATTTCCGAAGCCGTCGCCTGCGAGGCGAAGTCCGGCGCCGGCTGGTGGATCGCCCGCTTGTCGCTGGCGGCAAGGGGCGTGCCCTCGTCCACCGGCTCGCCGACGACGTTCAGGATGCGGCCCAGCGTCACGTCGCCGACCGGCACCATGATCGGGCCGCCGGTGTCCTCGACCGGCTCGCCGCGGACCAGACCTTCGGACGAGTCCATGGCGATGGTGCGGACGGTGTTTTCGCCCAGATGCTGCGCAACTTCCAGAATCAGGCGCTTGCCGTTGTTGTGGGTCACCAGCGCGTTCAGAATCGCCGGAAGTTCGCCGTCGAACTGCACGTCCACAACGGCGCCGATCACCTGCGTGATTTTACCTTTGGCCTCTGCCATGTGTTTACCCCTGCGTGTCAGAGCGCCTCGGCGCCCGAGATGATTTCAATGAGTTCCTTGGTGATCGCAGCCTGACGCGAGCGGTTGTAGACCGTGGTCAGGCGATCGATCATGTCGCCGGCGTTGCGGGTCGCGTTGTCCATGGCCGACATCCGCGCGCCCTGTTCCGAAGCGCCGTTTTCCAGCAGCGCGGCAAAGACCTGGGTCGCCACAGCGCGCGGCAGCAGGTCGTTGAGGATCGCGCTTTCGTCGGGTTCGTAATCATAGAGCGACGAGGCCGAGGCGCCTTCCTCGACCACGGCCGGGATGACCTGGCGGGCGGTCGGCACCTGGCTGATGACGGATTCGAAGCGGTTGTAGAACAGCGTCGCCACGTCGAATTCGCCGGCCTCGAAACGGTCGAGGATCTGGTCGGCGATCTCGCGCGCGTTTTCATAGCCGATGCGCTTGACCTCGCTCAGGTCGACATGGGCGACGAACAGGTGGCTATAGTCGCGCTTGAGCTGCTCGCGGCCCTTCTTGCCGACGGTCAGGATCGCGACTTCCTTGCCCTGCGCCTGCAGGTCCAGCAGCCGCTGGCGCGCCAGCTTGACGATGGACGAGTTGAACCCGCCCGCAAGCCCGCGCTCCGAGGTCATGACCACCAGCAGGTGCCGGCGGTCATCGCCGGTCCCCGCCAGAAGCCGCGGCGCCTGATCCGAGCCGGCCGCCGCAGCGGTCAGCCCGGCCATGACGGCGCCCATGCGTTCGGCATAGGGGCGCGCAGCCTCCGCCGCTTCCTGCGCGCGGCGCAGTTTCGCGGCGGCGACCATCTGCATCGCCTTGGTGATCTTGCGCGTATTCTTTACGCTGCCGATCCGGTTCTTGAGATCCTTGAGGCTGGGCATCTATCCCTCCCCTCAGGCGTAGGTCTTGGCGTAGCCGTCCAGCGCTGCCTTGATCGCATCTTCCAGTTCGCCCGCGATCTTGCGGTCGTTCCGGGTCATGTCGTCAAGCAGATCGGCCTTCTGGTTGCGCAGGTACTGGATCAGGCCATGTTCCCATTTGGTCACGTCCTTGACCGGGATGGCGTCCAGATAGCCTTTGGTGCCGGCATAGATGATGATCACGATCTCGGCGTTGGTCAGCGGCGAGTATTGCGGCTGCTTCATCAGCTCGGTCAGACGCGCGCCGCGGTTCAGCAGCTTCTGCGTCGCGGCATCAAGGTCGGAACCGAACTGGGCGAAAGCCGCCATCTCGCGGTACTGGGCCAGTTCCAGCTTGACCGGACCGGCGACCGATTTCATCGCCTTGGTCTGGGCGGCCGAGCCGACGCGGGACACCGACAGACCGGTGTTCACGGCCGGGCGGATGCCCTGGAAGAACAGTTCCGTTTCCAGGAAGATCTGGCCGTCGGTGATCGAGATCACGTTGGTCGGGATATAGGCCGACACGTCGCCCGCCTGCGTCTCGATGATCGGCAGCGCGGTCAGCGAGCCGGCGCCGTTCTTTTCGTTCAGCTTGGCCGAACGCTCCAGCAGGCGCGAGTGCAGATAGAACACGTCGCCCGGATAGGCTTCGCGCCCCGGCGGACGGCGCAGCAGCAGCGACATCTGGCGATAGGCCACGGCCTGCTTGGACAGGTCGTCATAGATGATCAGCGCGTCCATGCCGTTGTCGCGGAAGTATTCGCCCATGGCGGTCGCCGAATAGGGCGCCAGATACTGCATCGGCGCCGGGTCCGAGGCGGTCGCGGCGACGACGATCGAATATGCCATCGCGCCGGTTTCTTCCAGCTTCTGCACCAGCTGCGCCACGGTCGAGCGCTTCTGCCCGATGGCGACATAGATGCAGTACAGCGTCTTCATGCCGTCGGATTCGCGGCCGTTGTAGTTCTTCTGGTTCAGGATCGCGTCCAGAGCCACGGCGGTCTTGCCGGTCTGACGGTCGCCGATGATCAGCTCGCGCTGGCCGCGGCCGATCGGGATCATGGCGTCGACCGATTTCAGGCCGGTCGCCATCGGCTCATGCACCGATTTGCGCGGCATGATGCCCGGGGCCTTCACGTCGGCGATGGCCATGATCGGGTCGACGATGGGGCCCTTGCCGTCGATCGGGTTGCCAAGCGCGTCGACGACGCGGCCCAGCAGGCCCTTGCCGGTCGGCACTTCCACGATGGCGCCGGTGCGCTTGACGGTGTCGCCTTCCTTGATGTCGCGGTCGTCGCCGAAGATCACGACGCCGACGTTGTCGGTTTCAAGGTTCAGCACCATCCCGCGGATACCGCCGGGAAATTCGACCATCTCGCCGGCCTGGACCTTGTCCAGACCATAGACGCGCGCGATGCCGTCGCCGACCGACAGCACCTGGCCGACCTCGGCCACTTCGGCGTCCTGACCGAAATTCTTGATCTGATCCTTGAGGATCGCCGAAATCTCGGCAGCCTGGATTCCCATTATCCGACCTCTTTCATAGCATTCTGGAGGGAGGCGAGCTTCGATTTGATCGAGCTGTCGATCATCTGCGAGCCCAGTTTGACGATCATGCCGCCGATGAGGCTTTCATCGACGCGCGCGTTCAGTTTGACTTTCTTGCCCGAGGTTCTGGCCAGCGTTTCGGCCAGACGGGTCTTTTGCGCATCGCTCAGCGCGGTCGCGCTGACGACGTCGGCAGTGACCTCGCCGCGCGCATCGGCGATCAGCGCGCGCAGCCGGGTCACGAATTGCGGCAGCGTGAACAGCCGGCGGTTCTGCGCCAGCAGGCGCAGCGTGTTGGTCAGTTCGACCGACAGGCCCATCCGGGCGGCCAGCGCCGCGACGGCGGCTTCCTGCTGGCGGCGGTCGTAAAGCGGCGAGACCGTCAGGTCGCGCAGCTCGGCGCTGTCTTCATATGCCCTGGACAGTTCGTCGACCTGGGTCGACAGGGCGTCGATCCCGCCCGAATCCTTGACCAGGTCGAACAAGGCCTGCGCATAACGCCCGGCAATGTCTGCGGAAATCGAAGCGGAATTGGCCACGGTCATCCTTCCGTTTAGCACAAGCTCCACGGCGGGCCGGCGGCCAGCCGGTCGGTCGCGGAGCGCGGGTCACATGGAGCGGCGCCAGCGCAAGCCGGAACCACCCCGAAATCTGGGGCGTCTCTAGCAGGTGAACTTCGCTGCCGCAACCGCCTTGAACACGGAAATGCGAGTGATAACCGTCATTCAGCCCATAACGAAACCGTTTGCGCCGTCAGCCGGGAACATGGCCCTGCAGCGACCTGACCCACACACAATCCGTGGTTGTGTTTGCCGTGCGGGCGCCGGCGGCCCGGACAGGTGCGCAAGCCCCGCCGCAGCGGCCACAGCTCAGCCCGGATCGCGGATCGCGCGCCCTTCGCGCTGGCTGGCGGGGGCCGGGCGGGCGATGCCCTCCAGCACGTCCAGCGGGCTGGGCACCCGCACGCGCTGCACCCGGCCGACCGGCGCCTGCACCTGCTTGCTGAATTCGGTCAGCACCACGCCCGCCACCAGAACCTGGCTGATGCGCGCGCCGGTGCGTTCCCACATCTGCGCGCTTTTCAACCAGAACCGCCGGTCCGAGGGCGGGATATACAGCGCCGCCCCGGTGCGCTCGGCCACGAAGCCGGTGGCGCGGGCCTGCGCCTCAAGCTGGCTGGCGGTGAAGCTGCGGCCAAAGCCGAAGGGCGTCGTCTCGGACCGCGCCCACAGCCCGGCGCGGTTGGGCACCATGACCAGCATCCGGCCGCCGGGGCCAAGCACGCGCAGCGCCTCCTCCATCAGGGCGGTCGGGTGATCGGCGGTTTCAAGCGCGTGCAGCAGCACCAGCCGGTCGACGCTGCCGGTGTCCAGCGGCCATGCCGTTTCCTCGCACAGGACCGAACAGTTGGGCATCCCCGCCGGCCAGGCCATGACGCCCTGCGGCCCCGGCATCAGGGCGGTGACCCGACGCGCCGGCGTCAGATAGGGCCGCAGCAGCGGCGCGGCAAAACCGTAGCCGGCGACGGTCATGGCCTGCGTCTGCTCGGGCGGCCACAGCGCGGTCAGCCGGTCGCGCAGGACCTTTTGCACCACGCGCCCCAGCGCCCGGGTATAATAGAACTTGCGCAGCTCATAGACGTCGTGATGCATTGCGCCTCCGCCTTTGCCGGATCAGACTGCTGCAAACAAGGGAATTTGCCAATGCCGCTGGAACTTGTCGCCATCCGTTGCCTGACCGACAACTATGCTTGGCTTTTGCACGGCAACGGACGGACCGCGCTGATCGACGCCCCCGAGGCCGCCCCGATTCTGGCCGAGCTTGCCGCGCGGGACTGGTCGCTGGACCTGATCGCGCTGACCCATCACCACGCCGACCATATCCAGGCGGTGCCCGATCTGGTGGCGATGACCGGCGCGCGGGTCATGGGCAATGCGCTGGACGCCGCGCGCCTGCCGCCGCTGGATAGCGCGGTTCGCCCCGGCCAGACCGTCGATATCTGCGGCGAGCCGGCCGAGGTCATCGACGTGTCCGGCCATACCGTCGGCCATGTCGCCTATTACCTGCCTGAATCCGGCATGGCCTTCACCGCCGACAGCCTGATGGCGCTTGGCTGCGGCCGCCTGTTCGAGGGCGACGCCGCGATGATGTGGCAAAGCCTGTCGCGCCTTGCCGCCCTGCCCCCGGACACGCTGATCTGCTCGGGCCACGACTATTGCCGGGGGAATGGCGCCTTCGCGCTGTCGGTCGATCCGCAGAACGCCGCGCTGCAAAGCCGGCTGGCCGAGACCTTCGCCGGCCGCCGCCCCTGCGCACCCGCGACCCTCGCCGAGGAACGCGACACCAACCCCTTTCTGCGCATCACCGAGCTGCGCCCCGCGCTGGGGCTGGAAAACGCCTCGGACGCGCAGGTTTTCGGCCGGCTTCGCAGCATGAAGGACACGTTCTGAGACCGTTTCGCCACGCACAAGAAAAACCTGCGCCGCGCAGCATTTTCCGCATGTCCTGCGCGGCAAACGCCCCGGATGCTTGAAAACGGATCATGCAGATATCACATTCGCCTCAACCACCGGAATTTCCGCGGACGCTGTATCAATTACCGCTTGAAATACGCGAAAATCCACCAAATCTTAACTGTATCGTGACAGTCTGGTCAGGTGGACCGCTAGATTTGGCGGCCCAAACCGCCAGCCGACTGACAGGAGCTTGACGTGCCTTCCTTTTCGACCACGCTGGAACAGGCCATCCATTCAGCGCTTGCGCTGGCCAATGAACATCACCACGAACTCGCCACGCTCGAGCATCTTTTGCTGGCGCTGACCGAGGAGCCCGATGCCGTCAAGGTCATGCGGGCCTGCAATGTCGATCTGGATGAATTGCGCCGCCTGCTCGTCGAATTCATCGAGGACGACCTGTCCACGCTGATCACCGATGTCGAAGGGTCCGAGGCCGTGCCGACCGCGGCCTTCCAGCGGGTGATCCAGCGCGCGGCGATTCATGTGCAGTCCTCGGGCCGGACCGAGGTGACGGGGGCGAATGTTCTGGTCGCCATCTTTGCTGAGCGCGAATCGAACGCGGCCTTCTTCCTGCAGGAACTCGACATGACGCGCTATGATGCGGTGAATTTCATCGCCCATGGCGTCGCCAAGAACCCCTCCTATTCCGAAAGCCGCCACGTCCAGGGCGCCGACCAGCCCGAGCAATCCCATGCCGAGGCCGAACAGCCCAAGGACGAATCCGCGCTGTCGAAATATTGCGTCGACCTGAACAAGAAAGCGTCCAAGGGCGATGTCGACCCGCTGATCGGCCGCGCCGACGAGGTCGAGCGCTGCATCCAGGTCCTGTGCCGCCGGCGCAAGAACAACCCGCTTCTGGTGGGCGATCCCGGCGTCGGCAAGACCGCCATCGCCGAGGGGCTGGCGCTGAAGATCACGCGGGGCGAAACCCCCGACGTGCTGGCCGGCTCGACCATCTTCTCGCTGGACATGGGCGCGCTTCTGGCCGGCACCCGCTATCGCGGCGATTTTGAGGAGCGGCTGAAAGCGGTCGTCAAAGAGCTTGAGGACCATCCCGACGCCATCCTGTTCATCGACGAGATCCACACCGTCATCGGCGCGGGCGCAACCTCGGGCGGGGCGATGGATGCCTCGAACCTGCTGAAACCGGCGCTGTCGGGCGGCAAGATGCGCTGCATGGGTTCGACCACCTACAAGGAGTTCCGCCAGCACTTCGAAAAGGACCGCGCACTGTCGCGCCGGTTCCAGAAGATCGACGTGAACGAACCGACCGTGCCCGACACCATCAAGATCCTGATGGGGTTGAAGCCCAGCTTCGAAAAGCATCACGACCTGCGCTACACCAACGACGCGATCCGCACCGCGGTCGAGCTGTCGGCGCGCTATATCCATGACCGCAAGCTGCCCGACAAGGCCATCGATGTCATCGACGAGGCCGGCGCTGCGCAGCATCTGGTCGCGGAAAGCAAGCGCCGCAAGACCATCGGCCCGAAAGAGATCGAGGCGGTGGTGGCCAAGATCGCCCGCATCCCGCCGAAAAGCGTCTCCAAGGACGATGCGGCGGTGCTGAAGGATCTTGAGGCGACGCTGAAGCGGCTGGTCTTTGGTCAGGACGCGGCGATCTCGGCGCTGGCCTCGTCGATCAAGCTGGCCCGTGCCGGCCTGCGCGAGCCTGAAAAGCCCATCGGCAACTACCTGTTCGCCGGCCCGACCGGCGTCGGCAAGACCGAGGTGGCCAAGCAGCTTGCCTCGACCCTTGGGGTGGAACTGCTGCGCTTCGACATGTCCGAATACATGGAGAAGCACGCGGTCAGCCGCCTGATCGGCGCGCCTCCGGGCTATGTCGGTTTCGATCAGGGCGGCCTGCTGACCGACGGCGTCGACCAGCACCCGCATTGCGTGCTGCTGCTGGACGAGATCGAGAAGGCGCATCCGGATGTCTACAACATCCTGTTGCAGGTCATGGATAACGGCAAGCTGACCGACCATAACGGCCGGCAGGTGGATTTCCGCAACGTGATCCTGATCATGACCTCGAACGCGGGCGCCGCCGATCAGGCCCGCGCGGCTTTCGGCTTTGGCCGCGACCGCCGCGAGGGCGAGGACACCGCCGCCATCGAGCGCACCTTCACGCCCGAGTTCCGCAACCGGCTGGATGCGGTGATCAGCTTCGCGCCCCTCTCGCGCGAGATCATCGTGCAGGTGGTCGAAAAGTTCGTCCTGCAGCTTGAGGCGCAACTGATCGACCGTGGCGTCCATATCGAGCTGAGCCGGGAAGCCGCCGAATGGCTGGCCGAAAAGGGCTATGACGACAAGATGGGCGCGCGTCCGCTGGGCCGGGTGATCCAGGAGACGATCAAGAAGCCGCTGGCCGAGGAGCTGCTGTTCGGACGCCTGACCAAGGGCGGTCTCGTCCGCGTCCATATCGAGAACGACAAGCCCGCCTTCGAAATCTCGGGCCCCGAAACGCCCCGGATCAGCAACAGCAAGCCCCCCTTGCTGACGGCGGACTGAACCCGGGTCTGACAATCGACGACAGGCGGCGCCACTGCGCCGCCTGTCCGTTTTCCGGGGGAGCGATTCATTTCTGGGGGATCGATTCAGAAGATGTTGGGCTCCAGCCCCTCGGGGCGCCGTCTGACCAAGGCCGCGGCGAAATCAGCCGGTGGCGATTTGGACGAAGACCTCCGCCCACCCGGCGCCGCATTTGCATAGGCAGCGCCGCTACGGCTTTCCCGGCGCCACCTTGCGCAGGAGGCGCCGCTATGGCGTCACCCACGCCGCGTTGCATAGAAAGCGCTGCTTTGGCCGATGTACTGGGTTGTGCGGGAGGCGCTGCTACGATCTCACCGGCGCCGCGTCACGCATAAGTCACCGCAACGACGCCCCCCACGTTGCGCGGGACGCGCAATCACAGTGCCGGCCTGCATCTTGCGATGACGGCCCAAGACACCGTCCGGCAACCTTCGGACCAGCGTATCAACTCGGCGCGGGATCTTTCCTTGCGGGTCTTGGAAGACGCGTCGTCTTTCAGGCCTCGCGTAGGCCCGAAAGACCATGAGGTTCGGCACCCGACCTCCGCATCGATACCCCCCCGGCTGCCCCCCCCCTTGCCGTCCGGACCATTCGGCGCCGAACACCGCCGACAAAGAACCAGCCCATTCAGCGCCGTCATGCCGTCATATCGGGCAAAGCGCATCACGCGCGCCGAAGGCCGGTTTTCATGCCCCCGCCTCACGCTCCAGCAGCGCGCGTTTGCGGGCGACGCCCCAGCGATAGCCCGACAGCGCGCCATCGTCGCGCACGACCCGGTGGCAGGGGATCGCCACCGCAAGGCGGTTCGCGGCGCAGGCCTGTGCCACGGCGCGGGCGGATCCGGGCCGACCGATGCGGCGGGCGATCTCGGCATAAGAGGCGGTCTCGCCGACCGGGATCTGGCGCAGCGCCTGCCAGACGCGTTCCTGAAAGGCGGTGCCGCGAATGTCCAGCGGCAGGTCCAGCCCGATGCCCGGCGCCTCGACAAAGCCGATGACGCGGGCGACCAGCGCCTCGAATTCCGCGTCGTTGCCGATCAGCCGCGCCTGCGGAAAGCGGTCCTGCAATTCGCGCAGCAACGCCTCGGGGTCGTCGCCCAGCGAGATCGCGCAGATGCCGCGCGCGCCCTGCGCCACAAGGATCGCGCCAAGGGCGCATTGTCCCAGCGCGAAGCGGATCTCGGTGTCCCGACCGCCGCGGCGATAGGCGCTTGGCGTCATCCCCAGAACCGCGTCCGAGCGCTCATAGAACCTGCTGCTGGAATTGAAGCCGGCGTCATAGATCGCCTCGGTGACGGACCCGCCGGTGCCGTTCAGGCCGTCGCGCAGCTTGCGCGCCCGGTGCGCGGCGCCCCATTCGCGCGGGGTCAGGCCGGTTATCGCCTTGAACTGGCGGTGAAAATGATGCGGACTTAACCCGACGCGGCGCGCAAGATCGTCAAGGCGGGGCGCGGGATCGCTGGCCTCGATCAGGCGGCAGGCCTCGGCGACGATGGCGGCGCTGGCCTCGGCCGGGGACTGGCCGCGCGGGTGGCAGCGCCGGCAGGGGCGATAGCCCGCGGCCTCGGCCTCGGCCGCCGAGGCGTGGAAGCTGACATTCTGCGGCTTTGCCGTGCGCGACGGGCAGGACGGCCGGCAATAGACGCCGGTGCTGCGGACGGCATAGACGAAGCTGCCATCGGCGCCGGCATCGCGGGTCAGCACGCTTTGCCAGCGGGGGTCTTCGGCGGTGGGGATTGCGGTTGCGGTCACGGTGGTCCTCGTCATCCGGTGTCTGACCGTAACATGGACCGGCACGAGGGCCGAGACACTCCGATCCTTGCGGTCAAATCCGTGCCTGAAAATAGCCCTGATCGATCATGTACTGGAACATGTCCTGCATGGTGTCCTGTAGCGGGCGATAGGTCAGGCCCAACTCGCGCCGGCCCTTGCCGTTGTCCGCGCGCCACGGCACGTCGACATTGCGGCTGACGAACTTGCGCGTCAGGCCAAGGCGCGGGGCCAGCAGCCACAGCAGGAATTTCGGCGCCGCCCGTGTCGGCAGCCGAAAGGCCCGGCCGTATTTCGGCTGCAACGTCATCAGCGCCGAAAGCAGGTCGGCGTCATGGGCGGCGACGATATTGCGCCCCTCGGCATCCGGCAGGAAGGCGGCGGCCAGATGCGCCTCGGCCACGTCGCGGACATCGACGAAGCCAAGGCCAAGGCGCGGCGCGCCAAAGCGGAAGTCGCCCTTGCCGACGCGCTCCATGATGCTGAAGCTTTCCGAGGTCGGCCGCCCGCCGATCGCCGGCCCCATGATCAGGCAGGGGTTCAGCGCCACCAGCCGGAAATGCGCGCCCTCGGCCAGCTTCCATGCCTCGGCCTCGGCCAGCGTCTTGGACAGGGAATAGGGCTGATGCTCCAGCGAGGCGGTGGCGTTCCAGATCGCCTCGGTCAGGATGCCGCCGGGCGCATCGGCACAATCGGCGGCGTCGGTATAGATCGCCGCGCAGGAACTGGTCAGAACGACGCGGCGGACACTGTCGGTCTTGCGCGCCTGATTGAGCACGTTGCGCGTACCCAGAAGCGCCGGCTCGATCAGTTCGCGTTCGGGGTCCTTGACCGTCGAGGTAAAGGGCGAGGCGGTATGAAAGACCACGCCGCACCCCGCCATCGCCTCGGCAAAGCTGCCATTGCCAAGCAGGTCGGCGCCGAAAAAGCGCAGCTCCGCGCCATGCGCGCGGGGCAGCGCGTTCAGGTGGCGCAGGCGCCCGGCATCGCCGGGATCGCGCACGGTGGCGTGGACGGTGACGCCTTCCTCAAGCAGGCGCCGGATGATCCAGCCGGCGACAAAGCCCGTGGCCCCCGTCACCAGTACCGGGCCTGAGCGGTCGATCGCGTAATCCATGTCACCCCCTTTTTGGGCCGCGGCGAACCCGACGGGGCAGCGACCAAATCCGTGACGGTTGGAACCGTCACGGAGTCATGTGGGGGCGCTGGTGCGGCATGTCCAGCGCGTCGGCGGTTACGCGCCCAGATGCTGCTTCAGGAAGGGTACGATCCGTTCCAGCGCAATGCCGACCGGCACGGGCTGGTCGTAAAGTTCGTAATGCGAATGCCCCTCGACCACGACCAGTTCCTTGTTCTTCGAGGCGGCGCGGCCATAGATCTCCATGCCGTCGCGATAGGCGCCGAAGCCGCCGGGCTTGTCGCCAAAGACAAGCATCATGGGCTGCGTCAGCAGCGTCTCGGCAAAGGCGAACGCGTCCCAGGTCATCGCCGGCGCCGCGTGCGAGACCAGCATCCGCGTCCCCGCGCCCGCCGCCGGAACGCGGTTGCGGTAATAATCCGTCGCCTCAAGCACATCGATATCGGCGATGCCGGCGGCCTTGGCGTCATCGACGCTGGGCGGCAGGAAGATGTTCACGCGCCCTTCGGCGCCCGCATTCTCGGCGGTGCGCAGCGCGGCCATGTTCTGAAGCGCGCCGACCGGGTCGAAATTGCTGAAGCCCTCGCGCATCAGGCGGCCGAAGTTCACGCCGGTGACGCTGACCAGCGCCTTGATGCGCTTGTCCTGAATGGTCGCCTTGATCGAATAGCCGCCACCGCCGCAGATGCCCAGGATGCCGATGCGGTCCGGGTCGACATAGGGCAGCGTTTGCGCATAGTCGATGACGTCGCGATAGTCGCGGACGCGCTGCTCGGGGTCCTCGATCCAGCGGGGTTCGCCGCCGCTGCCACCCTGAAAGCTGGCGTCGGGGACGATGACGACAAAGCCGGCCTCGGCCAGCGCCTTGCCATAGACATTGCCCGAGGTCTGTTCCTTGCAGCTTCCGATCGGGTGGTTGGCGACCACCGCCGGATAGCGCTTGCCGGCGTCGAAGCCGGGGGGCAGCAGGATATTGGCGGCGATGTCCCAATACATGCCGGGATTGCGGATCTTTACGGTTTCCATCGGTAACTCCGTGCGGTGTTCTGGGCGGGCAAGCCGGCCTAGCCCCTGAGGGTTTCGGCGAAGAACGGCGCCAGCACGCCTACGGCCTCGGCGATCTCGGCCTTGCCGTCATAAAGGTCCATGTGGTTCGCGCCCTCGACAACGTGGAAGCGCTTGTCCTTGCTGGCCGCGCGCGCGAAAAGGTCGTCGCTCATCCATTTGCTGCCTGCCTTGCTGCCGGCGATGATTTGCAAGGGCTGGGTCAGGAAGGCCTCGGCCTTGTGATAGGCGTCATAGGGGATGATCTGGTCAAGGCTGCGCGCCGTCATGTAGCCGGGCGAGGTCGGGTATGCCGCGCGCGGCGTATGGTAATATTCCCAGGCCTGGCGCAGTTCCTCGTTCGGGGCGTCGGCCTCGTTCAGGGGGGCAAGGGGGAAACGCGCGGGCTCGCCACCGCCGGCATCGGCGGTGCGGGCCTCGGCCCCCATGCGGATCAGCGGCCCGGCATCGGCGTCGCGGATGTCGTTTTCCCAGCCGTTGCGGAACATCTGGCCGATATTCACGGCGCTGACCGTGCCGACCGCCCTGATGCGCGGGTCGTTGATCGCGGCGTTCGCGGTATAGCCCGCGCCCGCGCAGATGCCCATGGCGCCGATCCGCCCCTGATCGACGTAAGGCAGCGTCGTCAGGTAATCCAGCACGGCGCTGACATCCTCGGTCCGGACCGAGGGGTTTTCGGTCTGGCGCGGCAGGCCGCCCGACTCGCCCTGATAGCTGGCGTCATAGGCGATGGTGACAAAGCCCTGCCGCGCCAGTTCGGCGGCATAGGTGCCGGCGGTCTGTTCCTTGACCCCGCCACCGGGATGGCTGACGATGATGGCGGGATAGCTGCGGCTGTCGTCGAAACCTTCGGGCAGGTTGATGACGGCCGACATGTCGATGCCCGGATTGTTGGTGTTCGTGAAGCTGATCTTGCCCATGGCGTGCCTCGTTTCCGGCAACCCGCGGCATATCAGCCGCCGGGATGCGATTGCCCGGCAAAGCTATTGGCGGCGGATGCATTCCACAATAAACATAAACTGCATGCAGTTATCACCGGGATGATGAATGAGACGCGAGGACATCGCCGATCTGGCCGCGTTCGTCACCGTCGCCGAGGAGCGCAGCTTTACCCGCGCCGCCGTCCGGCTGGACCTGTCCCAGTCGGCGCTCAGCCAGATCATGCGCCGGCTTGAGGAACGGCTGGGCCTGCGGCTGCTTGCGCGCACCACGCGCAGCGTCGCACCCACCGCGGCGGGCGAGCAGCTTTTGCAGACGCTGGCGCCGATGATGCGCGACATTCAGGACAGCGTCGACGGGCTCAGCGAATTGCGCGACAGGCCCGCCGGCACCATCCGCATCACCACGGTCGAACATGCGGCGAAAACCATCCTGACGCCGATCCTGACGGGCTTTCTTGGCGATTACCCCGACATCACGGTCGAGGTGATCGTCGATTACGGGCTGGCCGATATCGTCGCCGACCGTTTCGATGCCGGCATCCGGCTGGGGGCTGCGGTCGCCAAGGACATGATCGCGCTGCGCATCTCGGACGAGATCGCCATGGCGGTCGTGGCCGCGCCCGGCTATCTGGCGCGGCATGGCACGCCTCTGGCCCCGGACGATCTGCCGGCGCATCGCTGCATCACGCTGCGCCTGCCCAGTTCCGGCGCGCTTTACGCCTGGCCGATGCTGTGTGACGGGCAGCCGATCCGCGTGAACGTCAAGGGGCCGATGATCTTCAACAGCATCGACCTGATGCGCGACGCGGCATTGGCCGGGATGGGCCTTGCCTGTCTGCCCCGCGATCAGGTCCAGGCCGATATCGCGGCGGGCCGGCTGATCGCCCTGCTTGAGACGCAGACGCCGCCCCTGCCCGCCTATCATTTCTATTATCCCAGCCGCCGGCAGTCCTCGCCCGCGTTCCGCCTGCTGGTCGAGGCGCTTTTGCGCGGCACCCGGACGCCCGCGGCTCAGTAGACCGGCGGCGAAACGATCCAGATCACTTCGGCCGCGACCTTGCCGGGGTTTTCCCACGCATAGGGTTGGCCGGCGAACTGAAAGCTGTCGCCCGGCCCCAGCTCGAACCGGCGCGTGCCGATGGTCAGGACCAGCCGCCCGGCGACCAGCACGCCGCCATGCTGCACCTCGGCCGCTGGGCGCAAGGCTGCGCTTTTCGCGCCGGGCGCAAAGACCGAGCGGATCATCTCGAAGGCGCCGGTCAGGTCGGGCGACAGCAACTCTTCGGTCAGGCCGGTCTCGGCCGAGCCGATGGGGCTGCGGTCGGCGGCGCGCACGATCAGCCCCTGCTCATCCGCATCGCGGCTGGCCGAGCGAAAGAAGAAGCTGATGTTCAGGTCGAACAGCCGCGCCACCTGCCCAAGGTCATGGACCGAGGGCGTGGTCAGGCCGCGCTCGACCTGGCTCAGCCAGCCGATCGAGCGTTCAAGCGCCGCCGCGCAATCTGCGATGGTCATGCCGCGCGCCTTGCGCAGCGCCCGGATATCCTGCCCGATCCTGTCCATGCCTCTGTCCTAGCGCATCTGCGTTCCAATGGCCAGAATTTCATGTGCGTGAAATTTTATGGTTGTTTTTTCATTCGGCCATGGCAGAATGGGCTCAAGTAAGAAGGAGCCCCCCATGCCCGACCTGCCCCAATCCGCCCGCGTCGTCATCATCGGCGGCGGGATTTCCGGCTGTTCCGTCGCCTATCATCTTGCCGAACTCGGCTGGACCGACATCGTGCTGCTGGAACGCAGGCAACTGACCTGCGGCACCACATGGCATGCTGCCGGGCTGGTCGGGCAGTTGCGCGCCAGCCAGAACATGACCCGGCTGGCCAAGTATTCCGCCGACCTTTATCGCCGGCTTGAGGCCGAGACCGGCCTTGCCACCGGCTTTTCGCAGCGCGGCTCGATGACGGTGGCGCTGACCCATGCCCGGCGCGAGGAACTGCTGCGCCAGGCCTCGATGGCGCGTGCCTTCGGGGTCGAGGTGAACGAGCTTTCCCCCAGCGAAATCAAATCGATGTATCCGCATCTTGAGACATCAGATGTGGTCTCGGGCGTGCATCTGCCCGGCGACGGTCAGGCGGACCCGGCCAATATCGCGCTGGCGCTGGCCAAGGGCGCGCGCATGCGCGGCGCCCGCATCGTCGAGGGCGTCAAGGTCGCCCGCGTGACCACCGACCGCGGCCGCGTCACCGGCGTCGACTGGCAGGCGGGGGATGAGACCGGCCATATCGCCGCCGCGATGGTGGTGAACTGCGGCGGCATGTGGGGCCGCGATCTGGCGGCGCAAAACGGCGTCACCCTGCCGCTGCATGCCTGCGAACATTTCTACATCGTGACCGAGGCCATCCCCGGCCTTGCGCAACTGCCGGTCCTGCGCGTCCCCGACGAATGCGCCTATTACAAGGAGGACGCGGGCAAGATCCTGCTGGGCGCCTTCGAGCCGGTGGCAAAGCCATGGGGCATGAACGGCATCCGCGAGGATTTCTGCTTCGACCAGTTGCCCGAGGATGTCGACCATTTCGAGCCGATCCTTGAAAAGGCCATCTCACGCATGCCGATGCTGGCCGAAACCGGCATCCACACCTTTTTCAATGGCCCCGAAAGCTTTACCCCCGACGACCGCTATTATCTGGGCGAAGCGCCCGAGGTCGCGGGCTACTGGGTCGCGGCGGGCTATAACTCCATCGGGATCGTGTCCTCGGGCGGGGCGGGCATGGCGCTGGCGCAATGGATGGACAGGGGCGAGCCGCCCTTCGATCTGTGGGAGGTCGATATCCGCCGCGCCCAGCCATTCCAGAGAAACCGCCGCTATCTGCGTGAAAGGGTTACGGAAACCCTGGGCCTGCTTTACGCCGACCACTTCCCCTATCGGCAAGTGGCGACCGCGCGGGGGCTGCGCCGCTCGCCCCTGCATGAGCATCTGAAGGCGCAGGGCGCCGTCTTCGGCGAGGTCGCCGGATGGGAACGCGCGAACTGGTTCGCGACCGAGGGCCAGCCCCGCGAATACGAATATTCATGGGGCCGGCAGAACTGGTTTGAAAACAGCGCCGCCGAGCATCGCGCCCTGCGCGAGGGCGTGGGCCTTCTGGACATGTCCAGTTTCGGCAAGATCCGGGTCGAGGGGCCGGGCGCGCTGGCCTTTTTGCAACGGCTTTGCGCCAACGATCTGGACGTGGCGCCGGGGCGCATCGTCTATACACAGATGCTGAACGACCGCGGCGGCATCGAATGCGACCTGACGGTGACGCGGCTGACCGAAACCGCCTTCCTGCTGGTCGTGCCCGGCGCGACCCTGCAACGCGATCTGGCGTGGCTGCGCCGCCATCTGGGCGACGATCTGGCCGTCATCACCGACATGTCGGCAGCCGAGGCGGTGATCCCCGTCATGGGGCCCCTGTCGCGCGACCTTCTGTCCCGCGTCTCGCCCGACGACTTCTCGAACGAGGCGCATCCCTTTGGTCTTGCGCGCGAAATCGAGATCGGGCTTGGCCTTGCCCGCGCGCATCGCATTTCTTACGTCGGCGAACTGGGGTGGGAGCTATACGTCAGCACCGAACAGGCCGCGCATGTGCTGGACACGCTGCGTGAGGCCGGCGCGGATCTTGGCCTGCGCCTGTGCGGCTTGCACGCCATGGACAGTTGCCGCATCGAAAAGGCCTATCGCCATTTCGGCCATGACATCACGGACGAGGATCATGTGCTTGAGGCCGGGCTTGGCTTTGCCGTCAAGACCGCCAAGGGCGATTTCATCGGCCGCGACGCGGTGCTGCGCAAACGCGAGACCGGCCTGACCCGCCGGCTGCTGCAATTCCGCCTGACCGACCCCGAACCCCTGCTGTTCCATAACGAGCCGATCCTGCGCGATGGCCGGATCGTCGGGCAGATCACCTCGGGCGCTTACGGGCACACGCTGGGCGGCGCCATTGGCATGGGCTATGTCCCCTGCCAGCCGGGCGAGACGCCGGCGGAAACGCTGGCCTCGACCTATCAGATCGAGGTCGCGGGCCGGCTGGTCGGGGCCGAGGCCAGCCTGAAGCCGCTTTACGACCCCAGCGGGCTGCGCATCGCCGGCTGAGGGGCGAAACGATCAGGCCGGCCGGGCGCATCATGCGCCGGCCGGCCCCCTATTGGCCCGTCCCTGATCGGCCTGTCCGTCAGCCGAAATAGCGCACGCGGAAGGCGTCGATGGCCACGGCGATGAAGATCATCACCCCGCCGATCATCCCCACATAGAAGGACGGCACGTTGATGATCGCCAGCCCCACCTGGATGACCGTCAGCAACAGCACGCCGCCAAGGACGCCGCGCACATTGCCGCGCCCGCCAAAGACGCTGACCCCGCCGATGATCGGCGCGGCGATGGCGTAAAGCAGATAGCTCGACCCCTGGTTCGAGGTGATGGCCATCTGCCAGCTTGCCAGCAGGAACCCGGCCAGCGCCGCCAGAAAGCCCGAGATGGTATAGGTGATGACCTTGACCCGCTCGACCCGGATCCCGGCCGAGTTCGAGGCGACGGGATTGCCGCCCACCGCATAGATCGAGCGGCCCAGCACCGTGCGCTGCAACATCACCCCGATCACCACCAGCGCTGCGACAAAGACGACGGGCATGATCGGCCAGCCGCCGATGGTCTCCTGCCCGATCCAGACATAGCCATCGGAAAGGTTCGTCAGCGTCTTGCCCTGCGTCAGCGCCAGCAGCGCGCCTTGCAGGATAATCATCATCGACAGCGTCTCGATCAGCGACACCATCTTCAGCCGGGTGATGCAGATGCCATTGAACAGCCCGATCAGCGTGCCGACCGCCAGCCCGATCAGCATGGCCAGCAGCCAAGGCAGGCCAAGCTCGGAATAGGCCAGCGCCCCCACGGCCGAGGAAAAGCCGGCATTGGCGGGGATCGACAGGTCGATCTCGGCCACCAGCAGCGGCAGCGACACCGCCAGCCCCAGCATCCCCAGCACCGTCGCCTGCACCATGACGTTTTGCAGGTTGAAGACGGTCAGGAAATAGTCGTTGAAGGCGCCAAAGATCACCACCAGCGCGATCAGCCAGATCCAGACGACATTGTGCAGCACCCAGCCCAGCATCGCGTGGCGCCCTGCCCCGCCCGTGCTGGCCGCGCTGCCCCCGTTGGCGGTTGCGTTGCTCATGATACGCTCCTTATGCGTTCGCGCGTCATGCCTGCACCGAGGCACGCAGCCGCTCGACGGTGATGTCATCGCCCGTCAGGGTTTCCTTGATGGCGCCATGTTCAAAGACGCAGACGCGATCCACCGCGCGCACCAGCTCATCGGTGTCGGTCGAGACGATGATGACCGAAACCCCGGTTTCGCTGAGTTCGTCGATGATGCGCAGCACATCCTGCTTGACGCCCACGTCGATGCCGCGCGTCGGCTCGTCCACGATCAGCAGGCGCGGATTGGTGGCCAGCACGCGGCCCAGGCAGACCTTCTGCTGGTTGCCGCCGCTGAGCGTGTCGACCGCATATTCGGGGCCGGGCGATTTCACGTCCATGGCGCCGAAGTAATGGGCGACGACACCCGCCTCGGCCTCGCGGTCGATGAAGCCGCCGCGCACGCGGGCGGGCAGCGACGACATGGCAATGTTTTCGCCAATCGACATCTGCCCCACCGCGCCGTCGCGGCGGCGGTCGTCCGACAGATAGGCGATGCCCGCATCAAAGGCCGCGCGGGGATTTTCGGGCAAGCCGCGTTCGACCCCGCTCAGCGCGATGCGGCCCTGCGCCGGATGCAGGCCAAAGATGGCGCGCGCCAGTTCCTTGGCCCCGGCGCCCGGCAAGCCGGTAAAGCCGACGATCTCGCCCGGCGCGATGTCCAGCGCCGCCAGCGCAAGATGCCGTCCGCGCAGGGCGCGCAGGGCGACGGCAGGCGGTTTGCCGGCATGGTCGCGGCGGCGGCGCTGGAACAGCTTCAGCCCGCGCCCCAGCACCAGTTCGGTCAGTTGCTCTGAACTCAGCGCTGCCACATCGTCCGAGCCGCCGGCAAGGCTGCCGTCGCGCAGGACCGACACCGCGTCGCAGATCTCAAGGATCTCGTCATTGTAATGCGAGATGAAGATGAAGGTGACGCCCTCGGATTTCAGGCGGCGCATGAAGTCGAACAGCAGCTTGCGGTCGGCGACGGTCAGCGCGGCGGTGGGTTCGTCCAGGATGATGACCTTGCCACCCGAAAACATCGCCCGCAGGATGTTCAGCTTGCGCCGCGCCACCGCGTCCAGCCGCCCGGCCAGCGCGCCCGCATCGATGCCCGAACCTTCCAGCATCCGTGCGGCATCGGCGCGCAGCGCCTTCCAGTCGATGAACGCGCCCTTTGTCGGCCAGATGCCCAGCATCAGGTTTTCGGCCGCGGTCATGTTGTCGATGATCATCGGCTCTTGCGTGACCAGAAAGACGCCGGCTTCCTCCATGGCCTTCACGTCGACATGGTCCAGCGGCCGCCCGTCCATGACGATCCGCCCCGAGGTCGGCGTCCGCTGACCCGAGATGATGCCGACCAGCGTCGATTTCCCGGCGCCGTTCTCGCCCAGAAGGCCGTGGATAGCGCCGCGCCGGATCGACAGCGTGACGCCGCGCAGCGCCTGCACGGGGCCATAGGTCTTGGTCACATCCTCGATCTGCAGGATGGCATCGCTCGCGGTCAGACCCTGCCGCTCATGTATCGTCATCTCGCACCTTTCGGGACCGCGGATATGCCGGGGCAGCCCCTGCCCCGGCCTGGCCGATCAGGCGATCAGCTATAGGGGATGCCCCATTCCTTTTCGGCGATCGCGCCCCAGTGCCGCGGGTCGGCGGCGTTCTTGCCGTCGATGACGAAGGCCGGAATGATCAGCGTCGGGCCGGTTTTTCCGGCGACGATCTCGCCCGTTTCCCAGAAGTACTTCTTGTTGGTATAGGCGCCCAGCGGCACCGCCTCGCCCTTCAGGGCGTGCTTGACGATCAGTTCCACCGCGATTTCGCCATAGGCGATGGGGTCCTGCGAGACGCAGCAATCCATATAGCCGTCCTGGATCCATTTCAGCGCCACCGGCTCGCCGTCGATATTGACAAAGATGACGTGGCCTTCCTCGCCGACCTTCTTCCAGCGGTCCTTCTGTTGCAGCGCCGTGACGATCCCGCGCGAGGGTGAATCCGAGGGCGCATGCACCGCGTCAAGGTTCGGGTATTCCGACAGCGTCGACAGCGTCACCGACAGCATCTGTTCAAGCTGCCCCTCGGTCGGGCGGGCCAGATAGGTGATCTCGGGGTATTTGGCAAAGACGGAATCCATGCCTTCCTTGCGTAGGCGCCACGCGACCGAGGCCAGCGCGCCATAGCAGTTCAGCACCACGCCCTTGGGGCTGCCATGCTTGGCGACCAGCCGCTCGACGATCTGTTCGGCAGCCATGACGCCGCCCTTGAAGTTGTCGAAGCTGACGGTGATCGCCACGTCGCCGCCATCGGCGGGGGTGTCGATGATGCCGACCGGGATCTTTTGCTTGTTATAGCGCCGGATCGCCGAGACGATGGCCTGGCTGTCGATCGGGTCCGAAATCAGCGCCGAGGGTTGCGACAGCAGCAGGCTTTGCCACTGTTCAAGCTGGCGGGTGTTGTCGAAGTTCGCGTTCGTCGCCTGGAACTTGCCGCCGGCGGCGCCGACGGCGCGCTTCACCGCCTCTTCCTGGATGACGAAGAAATAGTAATCGAGGCTTTTGTTGGAATAGGGGATCGACAGCTCGCCCGCTGCGAAAGCGCGCGCGCCCATCATCGTCCCCAGACCCAGCGCCGCGCCCCCGGCCAGCACGCCGCGACGGCTCACTCCCACCCGCTCAGTCATGACATCCTCCCAGATGTTGTTTTGTGATGTAGTAATACTAGGTGCGTAGCGATTCGGTCAAGGCATTTGCAGCGTGCCAAAGCAGTTTTCGTGCGATTTGCCGCCATTTTTTCTGCATAAATTCAGATGTTTATGCAAACACCGGTCGACGCCGCAGTTCTGCGCAGGAACATCCCGCGCAGAACCTGTTCGTTTCACTAGCTAAAGTTTTACTAGATCAACGCATTTTCACATATGACGTCCCGTCGAAGCAGCCGACGACCATGCCCGCCGCCTCGCGGGTGAAAAGCCCGTTCTCGACCACGCCGGGGATCTGGTTCAACGCCACCTCCAGCGGCGCGGGGTCGGCGATCACCGGTCCGGTATGGCAATCAAGGATGAAATTGCCGCTGTCGGTGACGACCGGCTGGCCGTCGCGGATGCGGCGGCGGATTTCGGCGCCGGCAATGCCGTGATCGGCCAGCACACCCGCCACCATGCGCTCGGTCTGTTTCCAAGCGAATTGCACCACCTCGACCGGCAGCGGGAATGTGCCAAGGCGCTCGACGATCTTGGTCTCATCACAGATGCAGATCATCCGCTTCGAGGCATGGGCCACGATCTTTTCCCACAGCAGGCAGGCGCCGCCGCCCTTGATCATGGCGAATTTGCGGTCGATCTCGTCGGGGCCGTCCACGGTCAGGTCCAGTTCGCCGATCTCGTTGGGGTCGGTGATCTCGATGCCGACCTCGCGCGCGACATCGTTCGTCGAACGCGAGGTGGTGGTGCAGGTCAGCTTCAGCCCCTCGGCGACATGCTTGCCCAGTTCGCGCACGAAGAAATGCGAGGTCGTGCCCGAGCCAAGCCCCAGCTTCATCCCGTCATGGATGAACTCGGCGATCACGCGGCGACCTGCGACCTTCTTGGCTTCGTCCTGCTGGCTCATGCTTTTTTACTCCTGTGGCGCGGAGGCCCCGCGCGCGTTTTAAATCTTGTCGGTCTGCCAGCTATCCAGCGCCGGCAACTGGTCGGGAAACTCGCTGCCGCTTTCGATGGCGATGGCGGTGACCAGCATATTGGTGACCAGATGGTGGTTCAGCCGCGAGGCAAGGGGCGTCATCAGCTCGGTCCGGTCATAGGGCAGGACCGCGATCACCACGTCCGAGACCCGGGCCAGCGGGCTGTCATCGGCCGCGACCGAGACCACCCGCGCGCCCCCCGCGCGCGAGGCGATGGCCATTTCGACCATCTGCTTGGTGTGGCCCGATTGCGAAAAGATCAGCGTGACATCGCCGGGCCGCGCGCTTTCGGCATGCATCCATTGCCGCTGCTTGCCCAGAAGCGCCTGACAGCGCATCCCCAGACGCTGGAACTTGTGTTCGGCATCCAGCGCGTTCACCTCGGAAATGCCGGTGGCATAGATGCCAGTCCAGCTTGCGGCGCGCAGCAGGCGCGCACCCTCGGCCACCTGATCGGGGCGCAGATCCTCGGCCAGGCGCTGGATGGCATTCAGCGAATTGCGGCAGGTCTTGCGCAGGATATTCTCGATCCCGTCCTGCGGGGTGATCTGTTCATAGGCAAAGGGCGCCGAGGGCACGAGGCTTTGCGCCAGGTTCAGCTTGAAATCCTGATAGCCGTCAAAGCCGAAACGCCGGCAGAAGCGCACGATGGTCGGGTCGCTGACCGAACAGATCTCGGACAGTTTCGCCATGCTCATGTGGATCACGTCCGAGGGCGCCGCGCCGACATGATCGGCGACGCGCCGTTCGGCCGGGCGCATCTCGTCGCGTTCTTGCAGGATACGTTGCAGCAGGCTGACGGTCATGGCTTTCCCCTTTGCACGGCTACCCGGCGGCAGCGATCCGCCCCTGCTGCAACAGATCGCCCAGCCGGGTCAACCGATGCCCGGTCGGAACCTCGACGCCGGGACCGCCGCCCCAGGGCACGACATAGAAGGGCACGCCCGCCGCCCGCGCCGTCGCCTGATCGACGCGCGTATCGCCGACATAGACCCATGTTCCCGGCTCAAGCCCCATCGCATCGGCCACCGCCATCAGGTGTCCCGGATCGGGCTTGCTGGCCGGCACCACATCGGCGCCGATGGCCGCGTCGAAAAACCCCGACAGGCCAAGCTGGTCCAGCACACGGGCGGTCACGGCATTGTTCTTGTTGGTGCAGATGCCAAGGCGCAGCCCGGCCGCGCGCATGGCCTGCAAATCCTCGAACACATGCGGATAGAATTCCGTCCGCCCCGCCGGGTCATCCAGATAGGCTTGCAGATAGACCCGATAGGCGCGGGCGACGGCGTCCCCGTCATAGGGAATGCCAAGATCGTCCAGCAGGTCGGTGATCAGCCGCCGCGGCCCATTGCCGGTAAAGCGCTCGACATGGCGCGGGTCCAGTTCCGGCCAGCCATTGACGGCGAAACCCACCGACAGCGCGGCGGCGATATCGGGGGCGCTGTCGATCAGCGTGCCGTCAAGGTCGAAGATGATCGCGGACAGGGCGGGCATGGGGCGATCTCCTGCGTTCAGCGGTCGAAGACGGGGTCGCCCAGCGCCGCAAAGCTGTCGCTGAGCGCGGGGTAAAGCCCGCGATAGATGGCTTGCGCGCGGGCAAGGATCGGGGTGGCGCCGGGGTCGGGGCTTTCGCGGGTCAGCGCACGGCAGCTTGCCGCCGCCGCCGCCGCGTCGGGCCAGATGCCGACCGCCAGCCCGGCGACCAGCGCCGCGCCGAAGGCCGCGCCCTCGGCGGCGCCCTCGGTGGTGACGACATCGCAGCCGAACATGTCGGCCTGCATCTGCCGCCACAGCGCCGAACGCGCCCCCCCGCCCGAGGCCTTGATGACCCGCCCGCCGATCCCCATGGGCCGCATCAGCGCGTGCATGTCGGCGAAGGCGTGAACGACCCCCTCCATCAGCGCGCGCGTCAGGTCGGCGCGGACATGGCGGGCGGTCAGGCCGACAAAGGCGCCGCGCGCGGTCGGATCGGGATGCGGGCAGCGCTCTCCGTTCAGATAGGGCAGGAACAGAAGGCCGCGCGCCCCGGTCGGGCTAAGGGCCGCCTCGTCGGTCAGGGCGTCAAAGCCGGGCGCACCGTCGCCGCAAAGCGTGTCGCGATACCAGCCCATCGCCCCGCCGGCGTTCAGCGACACCCCCATGCAGTGCCATTTTCCGGCGGCGACGTTGCAAAAGACCTGCAACTTGCCGTCCGGGTTGTCCTGCGGTGCATCCAGCGCGGCGGCAAGGATGCCCGCCGTGCCGATGGTCGTCTGCAACTCGCCCGGCGCGATCACGCCCGAGCCGAAGGTCTGGATCACGCTGTCGCCGCCGCCGCCCGCGACGGGCGTGCCCTCGGGCAGGCCGAAAAGCGCCGCGCCAAGGGCCGAGACGCGGCCGGTGATCTCTTGCGATTCAAAGACCGGCGGCAGCAGGCGCGGGTCGATCCCCGCCGCCTCGATCAGGCCGGTCGCCCAGGCGCGGCGGCGCACGTCGAAAAGCCCGGTCCCCGACGCGTCCGAGACCTCGCTCGCGACCTCTCCGGTCAGGCGCAGGCGCAGGTAGTCCTTGGGGTTCAGCATCAGGGCCATGCGCGCGAACAGCTCGGGTTCGTGACCCTGCATCCACAGGATCTTGCCGCCGGTATAGCCGATCAGCATGCGGTTGTTGGTCGCCGCCAGAAGCCCGTCAAGCCCGCCCGCCGCATCGGTGATGGCGGCACATTCGGCGCCGTTGCGCTGGTCGTTCCACAGGATTGCCGGGCGCAGCACCCGATGCCCCGCATCCAGCGGCGTCAGCCCGTGCATCTGCCCCGACAGGCCGACGCACAGGATTTCGACGCCCGGCGCACGGGCCAGCACCCCCGCCACCGCCTGGCGCGCGCCGCCGACCCACAGTTCGGGGTCCTGCTCGGTCCAGCCGGGACGCGGCTGCGACAGCGGATAGGCCGCGGTATCCGCCGCGATCACCGCGCCATCGGTGCCGATCAGCAACGCCTTGCAGCCCGAGGTGCCGATATCGATGCCCAGCAGCGCCTGCATGGCCTAGGCCCCCACACCGTGATGCAGCCGGACATGCTTGAAGTTGAAATATTCCAGCAGCCCCTCGCGGCCGTGTTCATAGCCGACGCCGCTTTGCTTGCGCCCGCCATAGGGGGCGTTCATGATCCCGGCATCGACATTGTTGATGGCGACATTGCCGTAATCGAGACCCGCCGACAGGGTCGCGATCTCGGTCAGGTCGCGGGCATAGACATATGAGGCCAGCCCGTAAGGCGTGTCATTGGCCAGCAGGGTCGCCTCGGCCAGATCGTCATAGGGCGCGACGCCGACCAGCGGGCCAAAGGTTTCCTCACGCATCACCAGCATATCGTGGGTGCAGTCGGCAACGACCGTCGGGCGGAAGAAATGGCCGTTCGCATATTCCGCGCCCTCGGGCGCGCTGCCCCCGGCGATCAGCCGCGCGCCGCGCTCCAGCGCATCCGCCAGATGCGCGCGCGTCTTGGCCAGAGGCTCGGCCGAGGCCATGGCGCCAAGATCCGCGGCCGGGTCGGTCAGTCCGTTGGCGACACGCAAGCCCTCGGCCGCCTTGCCAAGCCCGGCAAGAAACGCGCCATAGACCGAGCGGTGGACATAGATGCGGTTGATCGCGATGCAGATCTGGCCGCAATTGCGAAAGCTGCGCCGCGCCGCACCCTTGACCGCCGCCGCCACATCGGCGCTGGCGGTCACGATCAGCGGGCAGTTGCCGCCCAGCTCCAGCGACAGGCGTTTGACCTGCGGGCAGCTTTGCTGGATGTGCAGCCCGACCGCGCTGGAGCCGGTAAAGGCGATCTTGTCGACCTGCGGATGCTCGACCAGCGCCTGCCCCACCTGCGAGCCCTTGCCGGTCAGCACGTTCACGACACCCGCCGGGATGCCGGCAGCGGCGCATTTCGCGGCGATGGCCAGCGCGGTGAAGGGCGTGATCTCGGCCGGCTTGATGACGATGGTGCAGCCGGCGGCAAGGCTGGCACACAGCTTCCAGCCGACCAGTTCCGCCGGATAGTTCCAGGGCGTGATCGCGCCGACGACGCCGACCGGTTCGCGCGTGACAAGGCTTTGAAAGCCGGGCTGGTCGTTGGGGATAATCTCGCCCAGCACCCGCGTCGCCTCCTCGGCATAGAAATGGCAGGCCTCGGCCAGCTTGAGGATCTCGCCCCGCGCCTCGTTCACGGGCTTGCCCTGTTCGGCGGTCATGATGCGGGCCATGGCGTCGGCATCCGCCGCGATCAGGTCGCCCAGCCGGTGCAGCAGGGTGGCGCGGGCTTTGGGCAGTTCTGCGGCCCATGGACGAAAGGCACGGCGGGCGGCCTGAACGGCGGCCTCGACCTCGGCGGCGGTGGCGGCGGCGATATGGCCGATGATCTCGCCGGTCGCCGGGTTCTGCACCGGCAGGCGCGCACCCTGCCCGGCACGGAAGGCACCATCGACGAATAGCATCCCATCCAGCGCTGCAATCGATTCACGAATGGATTGATCCGTCATGGCCCCTGCGTTCCTGCATGTCTGTTTCGCATCAAAATATAGCATAACTACATTTTGACAAGCGATTATTCCGGCACCTTGCACCGCCCGACAGGATCGGCGCGCAATGGCATGGTTTTGCTGAAATATCGATCACAAATCCCGCCGGAAACCGGCATATTCGACGCCGATAACGGGCTGGAAATGCCGCGCCTCTTGACCCGCAACACCGGCAAATATAGTTTAACTATGTATCTGCGCAGGCCGAGTCGAACCGGGGGCATCATGGACTACAGGGCGAAACTGGATCTGACCGGCAAGCTGGCGCTGGTGACCGGCGCCGGGCAAGGCATCGGCGCCGCCATCGCCGAGGCGCTGGCCATGACCGGGGCCGAGGTGATCTGCACCGACATCCTGCCCGACCGCGCCGAGGCAACCGCCGGCGAGCTGCGCGCCCGGGGCCTTGCCGCCCGCGCCGAGGCGCTGGACGTGACCGACAGCGCCGCCATCGGCGCGCTGGCCGAAAGACTGCCGCCGCTGGATATCCTTGTCTGCAATGCCGGCATCGTCACCAACACCCCAGCCGAGGACATGACCGATGCCGAATGGGACAAGGTGATCGCCGTGAACCTGACCGGCGTTTTCCGCACCTGCCGCGGTTTTGGCCGGCGGATGCTGGCGGCGGGGCGCGGATCGGTCATCAATATCGGCTCGATGTCGGGGCAGATCGTCAACGTGCCGCAACCGCAATGCCACTACAACGCCTCAAAGGCGGGGGTGCATCACCTGACGAAATCGCTGGCGGTGGAATGGGCCACGCGCGGCGTCCGGGTGAACGCGGTCGCGCCGACCTATATCGAGACGCCGCTGCTGCAAGGGCTGGAAAACCAGCCCGGCCTTGTCTCGCGCTGGCTTGAGATGACGCCGGCGGGGCGCATGGGCCAGCCGCACGAGATCGCCTCGGTGGTGCAGTTCCTGGCCTCGGACGCGTCGGGGCTGCTGACCGGCGCGATCATCAACGCCGATGCGGGCTATACCTGCATCTGACCGTCAGGCCGGTGCGGCGGTGCTTTTGCGCTGCACGAAATCCGGCGGCAGGACCAGGTTCTGCACCTCGCCCATGTCGGATTCGATGCGGCGGATCAGCATTTCGACGCCGCGGGCGACCATGTCTTCTTTGGGCTGACGCACCGTGCAGAGCGAGATGGTCGAGGAACTGGCCATCGGGATATCGTCAAAGCCCACGACCGATACATCCTTCGGCACCGAATACCCCAGCGAGAACAGCCGGTTGATCGCGCCGATGGCGACAAGGTCATTGGCGGCGAAAATCGCCGTCGGCCGCTGCGGCAGCGCCATGAGCTGATGCACGGCATCAAGCCCCGCGTCGATGTCGTAATACCCCTCATGGACCAGCGGCTCAAGCCCGGCGGCGGCCATGGTCTCGCGATAGCCGGCCTCGCGCCGGGTGGCGCCGGCACCGCCGCCGCCGCTGATATGGGCGATGCGCCTGTGGCCAAGGCCGATCAGATGCCGCGTCGCCATCCGCGCGCCCATCAGGTCGTCGGTCGAGACCGAGGCCACCCCGGTCCCCGCCAGATTGCGGCCGATATAGACCGTCGGCACCTGCCGGGCGATCTGGCAAATCAGCGCCTTTTCGCGCGGCGAGCCGATCAGGATCATTTCTGAAACACGACACTCCCCCGTCCTTCCCGGCGATTACCGCCGTGCGCGACGGCGATGTGGTGCTGGTTCCGCGCGGCCACCATCCCTGCGGTGCGCCCTATGGATTTGAGCTTTACTACCTGAACGTCATGGCCGGCCCGCGCCGGAACTGGCGCTTCGTCCCCGCCTCCGAGGTTGAAGAGATCATCAGGAAGGATGCCGGGTGAGGATGGCGCCGGTCGGGCGCGGAGGCTTGCGGCCGCCGCTGCGCTGACGTGAAGGTGGTTTTGTGGCCGTGAGGGCGCGTGCGGGGCTTGTGCCCGTGCCCCCGCACAGGATGCCGCCCGTCTTGAAGTGAGGGCGCGTGCCCGCGCCTGCGGGCGGTAACGCGATCTTAAGAAAAAGCCGCTAGCCTCAAGTCCCGAACCGGAAAGAAGAGGGAGAAGGCAGCCATGGCCATCAGCCCATATAGCCCCCGCGTCAGCGCGCGGGGACCAGGTGTTCGGGCGGCATGGGGGCGCGGCCGCGGATGCGGTCGGCGATCTTTTCCGCCACCATGATGATCGGCGCGTTGACGTTGGCGGTCGGGATCAGGGGCAGGATCGCGCCGTCGACCACGCGCAGGCCGTCGAGGCCGCGGACCAGACCTTCGGCGTCGGTGACGGCCATCGCGTCATGGCCCATGCGGCAGGTGCCGACGGGGTGATGCTCGGTATTGCCGATCTGACGCATCCAGCTGAGCGCCTCGGCGCGGTTCCGCACGTCGGGGCCCGGGGTCAGTTCGGTGCCGCCCAGCGCCTGCCAGGGTGCCTGACGCGCCATCTCGCGGGTCTGGGCGAGGCCGTCCAGCATCTCTTCGGCATCGGCGGGATCGTCGAGATAGTTGAACACGATCTCGGGGTGCTGGTCGGGGTCGGCGCTGCGCAAGCGCAGCCAGCCGCGGCTTTTCGGGCGCATCTGGCTGAGGAAATACTGATAGCCATGCCCCAGCCGCACCTTGCCGGCCTGAAAATCCGCGAGGAAGGGCAGGAATTCGTGCTGCATGTTGGCATAGGCCGCACCCGCGCCGCTGCGGAAGAAGGCGCCGACCTCGAAGAAGCTGGTGGCGCCAAGGCCGCCGCGCGTCAAAAGCCATTCAAGGCCGATGCGGGGCCGGTTCCACAGCGCCA
>JAXMDJ010000018.1:0-81995 GCA_046348875.1 Paracoccus sp. (in: a-proteobacteria) | reverse complement strand
CAACCTCGAAGGGCTGGCGCAGGATCATCTGCAGCACCGGACGCGCGAAATAGGCAGCGATATCCTTGCCGTTCACGACGACCTTGCCGGAACCCGGCTTCACCCAGACGCGGGCAACGGCGTCCTTGCGCTTGCCGGTGGCATAGGCGCGGCCCAGCGAATCGCGCTGCGCTTCACGGATCGGAGCTTCGGCAGCGACGGTGCCGGTGGTGACCGATTTCAGGTCGTCCAGGGTCTTGATGTCTTCGGCCATGTTCATGCGCTCCGGGTATTCTTGGCGTTCATGGACTTGACGTCCAGAACTTCGGGCTGCTGTGCCTCGTGCGGGTGCTCGCCGCCGGCATAGACGCGCAGGTTGGTCATCTGCTGCTTGCCCAGCTTGTTGCGCGAGATCATGCGCTCAACCGCCTTGATCACGACGCGCTCGGGATGGGCGCCTTCCAGGACCTGACGCGCGGTGCGGTGCTTGATGCCGCCCGGGTGGCCGGTGTGCCAGTAGTATTTCTTGGCATCGCGCTTGTCGCCGGTCATCTGCACCTTGTCGGCGTTGATGATGATGACGTTGTCGCCCATGTCCATGTGGGGGGTGAAGGTCGGCTTGTGCTTGCCACGCAGGCGCATCGCAACGATCGAGGCAAGACGGCCCAGAACGACGCCCTCGGCGTCGATCAGGATCCACTTCTTCTCGATATCCGCCGGTTTCGCGGTATAGGTTTTCATCGGTCGTCCCTTTTGGGGTGTAATTCGAGATGGGGGTGTATCGGCGAAAGCCGCGTTTCGGTCAAGTGCGTTGATCGTTGATTATCGCAGCAAAATCAATGCATTGCAAAATAGGTAGGAAAATACCACATCGCAACCCCTGAAAACCCGGCCAAATTCGGGACTCGTGGGCCGTTACCCCCGGTCGGCGGGCGGAATCGAATAGGTCATCGAACAGCGCGCCACCGGCGCCGTCCCCCCGTCCGAGCGGATCAGCGCATCCCCCACCGCTAGCACCCGCCCCAGCTTCAGGATGCGGCATTCGGCCAGCAGATCGCGCCCCGCCTCGGGCTTGCGCATGAAGTCGATCGAGGCATTGGTGGTCACCGCCAGCGCCACCTCGCCGATGCGGGCCAGAATCGCCAGATAGATGGCGACGTCGGCCAGCGCGAACATCGACGGCCCGCTGACCGTGCCGCCGGGGCGCAGGTGGCGGTCATCGACGCGAAGCCGGGCCACCAATGTCTGCGCATCCACCGATTCCACCGTGATCTGCCCGGAAATCTGCGGAAATACCCGGTCAAGAAACACGTTCAGCGCTGCGCAATCCATTGCAAGTCCCATGCTTTCCCCCTGCCCTGCCGGCGGCTAGACTGGCTTGAGGGGCGGGGCATGGCAAGCCGCGCCGCAACGTCAGGGAGGAGACGAGGATGACTGACGCGAACCCCCAGCCGGTGGTCCTGCGACAGGATCAGGGCCATATCGCGCGGCTGACGCTGAACAGCCCCGGCAATTACAACGCGCTGTCGCTGGCGATGATCGCTGCGCTTGAGGCCGAGCTTGACCGGATCGCCGCCGACGATGGCATCCGCGTCGTCGTTCTGGCGGCGGTCGGCAAGGCGTTTTCGGCCGGCCACGACCTGCGCGAGATGCAGACCGCGCGCGGCGACACCGACGCCGGCCGCGCGGCTTATGAGCAGCTTTTCCAGCGCTGCGCTGCGATGATGCAGAAGCTGCCCGCCCTGCCGCAGCCGGTCATCGCCGAGGTGCAGGGCATCGCCACCGCCGCCGGTTGCCAGCTTGTCGCCAGTTGCGACATGGCCGTTGCGGCCGAGGGCGTGCGCTTTGGCGTCAACGGGGTGAATATCGGGCTGTTCTGCTCGACCCCGATGGTGGCGCTGGCGCGTGCGATCCCGCCGCGCGCCGCCTTTGAGCTGCTGGTGACGGGCGAATTCATCGATGCGGCCCGCGCGCGCGAACTGGGTCTTGTGAACCGCGTCGCCCCTGCCGACGAGCTGACTGCGCAAGCCATGGCGCTGGCTGCGACCATCGCGGCAAAACTGCCGGCGGCGGTGCGGCTGGGCAAGCGCGCCTTTCACCAGCAGGCGCGATTGGGGCTGGCCGATGCCTATGCCGCGACCGGCACCGTCATGTGCGAGAACATGATGCGCGCCGACACCGCCGAGGGGATTCAGGCGTTTCTTGAAAAGCGCAGCCCCGACTGGGGCTGACCGCCGGCATCAGCCGACCTTCGCCAGCCAGGGGAAGGTCTCCAGCAGCCAATAGGCGAATCGCGCGAAATCGCCGCGATACAGCGCCACGCCGACGACGATCAGCAACAGGCCCATGATACGCTCGATCAGGCGCAGATGCGGCTTGATGCGGTTCATCAGCCCCATCGCGCGGTTGATGAAAATGGCCGACAAAAGGAACGGCACGCCCAGCCCCAGCGCATAGATCGCCAGCAGCGCCATGCCGCGTTCGACCGCGGCACCGCCGGCGGCCAAGGACAGGATCATGCCCAGTTGCGGGCCGATGCAGGGCGTCCAGCCAAAGGCGAAGGCCAGCCCCAGCACATAGGCCCCCAGCGCGCTGCCGCCCTGATCGCCCGCATCCATCCGCGCCTCGGTATCCATGAAGGGGATGCGGATGACGCGCAGGAAATGCAGCCCCATGATGACGATGGTCACCGCCGAGGCCTTCACCAGATATTCCTGATATTGCAGGAACAGCCGCCCGAAAGCCGAGGCCGCCATCCCCATCAGCAAAAACACCGTCGACAGTCCAAGGACAAAGAACAGCGCCGGCACCACCGCGCTGCGTTCGCCCGTTTTCAGGCTGCCGACCCCCACCCCGGTCATATAGGCCAGATAGGGCGGCACGATCGGCAGCACGCAGGGCGACAGGAAAGACAGGATACCCGCCAGCAACGCGACCATCGCGGCGGGCAGGAAGGCGGCATCTGCAAGCTCGATTCCAAACATGAGCGGCAGATTGCGCCATGAGAAAGGCGCGGGAAAGCCCCGCGCCTGTCACTCTTTTGTCATTGCCGACAGAGCGTTACCCCAAAGACCACCAACCGCGGCGCTTGGGACGCGGGGCTTCGTCCACCTCGACCGATTCGGACCGGGGTGCCGCAGCCGGAGTTTCCGGCGCGACCTGCGCGACTTCGGCCGGCTGGGGGGCTTCTTCGGCCGCCGTTTCCGGGACTTCCGCAGCGGGTTCTTCCGCCATGACGGCTTCCACGACCGCAACTTCCGCGACTGGAACTTCAGCGACCGCGGTTTCCGCGACCGGGGCCGGTTCGGCGATCACCTCGGGCAATTCGGCGGCCTCGGCGGCGGCGACCGCTTCGGGCATGACCGATTCGGCGACAGCCTCAACCGCGACCTCGGCCACAACCTCGGCATCATCCGACTTGCGGCGGCGCGAGCGGGTGCGGCGGCGCGGCTTGCCCTCATCCTCGGCAACCGGGGCAGCCTCGGCCTCGACGACATCGGCAAGCGCGACCTCGACGGTCTCAAGCGCCGCCTCGCCCTCGTCGCCGGATTCGTCACCCGACTCGGCGCGGGCTTCATCGCCGTTCTCGCCTTCGGCATCGCCGTTCTTGCCACCGCGACGGCGGCGACGGCGGCGGCGGCGGGACTTGCCGCCGGCCTCGCCCTCGCCATCGGCCTCGGCGCGCGACTCGTCGGCGCTGTCCTCGACCACGGCGGCTTCCTCGATCTCGACCTCTTCTTCGACCTCGACCTCGGCCGAATCCTCGTCGATCTGCGCCATCAGCCGCGCATCGACCGACACCACGGGCGAGGCCACCTCGGGCACGTTCCGGGTCGCGGTCTTGAACTTCTCGATGGCGAAATCGGGCGAGATCAGCGAGGGATCGGCCTCGACCCGCACCGACATGCCATAACGCGCCTCGATCCCGGCGATATGCTCGCGCTTGGCGTTCATCAGGAAGTTGGCGACGGCGACCGGCGCCTTGACCAGCACCTCGCGCGACCGCTTGCGCGTACCCTCTTCCTCGATGGCGCGCAGGATGGTCAGCGCCAGACTGTCATCGGAACGGATCAGCCCGGTGCCGTGGCAATGCGCGCAGGGCTGGGTCGTGGATTCCAGCATCCCCGGACGCAGGCGCTGGCGCGACATTTCCAGCAGACCAAAGCCCGAGATGCGCCCGACCTGGATCCGCGCCCGGTCGGTTTTCAGCTTGTCCTTGAAGCGTTTCTCGACGGCGGCGTTGTTCTTGCGCTCTTCCATGTCGATGAAGTCGATGACGATCAGCCCGGCAAGGTCGCGCAGGCGAAGCTGGCGGGCGATCTCTTCGGCGGCCTCAAGGTTGGTCTTCAGCGCCGTATCCTCGATCGAGCCTTCCTTGGTGGCCCGGCCCGAGTTCACGTCGATGGCGACCAGCGCCTCGGTCACGCCGATGACGATATAGCCGCCGGATTTAAGCTGCACGACCGGGTTGAACATGCCCGACAGATAGCTTTCCACCTGGAAGCGCGCGTAAAGCGGCATCTGCTCGGTGTAGTGCTTCACGTTCTTGGCGTGGGACGGCATGATCATCTTCATGAAGTCCTTGGCGGTGCGATAGCCGCGCTCGCCCTCGACCAAAACCTCGTCGATTTCCTTGCTGTAGATGTCGCGGATGGTCCGCTTGATCAGGTCGCCTTCCTCATAGACCGGCGCCGGCGCGACCGACTTGAAGGTCAGTTCGCGGATCTGCTCCCACAGCCGCATCAGGTATTCGTAATCGCGGCGGATCTCGGTCCGGGTGCGCTGGCTGCCAGCCGTGCGGATGATGAGGCCGGCGCCTTCCGGCACCTCCAGCTCGCTGGCGATTTCCTTCAGCTTCTTGCGGTCGGCGGCGTTGGTGATCTTGCGGGAAATCCCGCCGCCGCGCGCGGTGTTGGGCATCAGCACGCAATAGCGGCCCGCCAGCGACAGATAGGTGGTCAGCGCCGCGCCCTTGTTGCCGCGCTCTTCCTTGACGACCTGGACCAGCATGATCTGCCGGACCTTGATGACTTCCTGAATCTTGTAGCGGCGGGCGCGCGGACGCTTGGGCGCGCGGATTTCCTCGGTCACGTCCTCTTCGGCGACCGATTCGATGCCGTCATCGCCGTGATCCTCGCCTTCCTCGGCGCTGTTCTCGGGCGAGAGTTCCACCGCCTGGGTTTCCAGCACGGAAACCTCGGCCGGCTCGTCGCCGGCAGTCTCGTCCTCAAGCAGCGTGTCGGCCTCGCTGGTGTCGACGATGGTCATGCCCGGAATATCGTCCGAGACCACGACCGCGTCGCCCGCATCCGCCGCAGCGGCCTTGGGCGCCTTGCGGCGGCGGGCGTTGCGCTTCGGCTTCTCGGCCTCTTCGCTTTCGGCGGCAGCGGCCTGACGCTCTTCCTCGATCAGCGCCTTACGGTCGGCCGCCGGGATCTGGTAGTAATCGGGATGGATTTCGGCGAATGCCAGAAAGCCGTGGCGGTTGCCGCCGTAATCCACGAACGCCGCCTGCAACGAGGGCTCGACCCGCGTCACCTTGGCCAGATAGATATTGCCAGCAAGCTGCCGCTTGTTGACTGTCTCGAAATCAAATTCCTCGACTTTGGTCCCGTCGACCACGACCACCCGAGTTTCCTCGGAATGGGTGGCATCGATCAGCATTTTCTTTGACATGTTTTTGTCTTTCGGGCAGCCGCACCGGCCCGCCCGTGGGCGGGGGCAAGATGCGGCTGTCATGTGAGAGGACGCAAACGGGTGCGCGCACAACGACAATCGCGGCGGAAAGGGCTATCCCCTGCCGCCGTTGCCGATCTAGCTGCGCTGCGCGAACCATCGCGTCTGTTACCTTTCCTTGCCCATCCCGCTAAGGCGGTACGGGCAGCGATTACTGGATCCCAGAGGCCCCGAAGGGCATGGGTCTGATTTTCCGCGCGTCGCGCACCGGCACTTTTCGGGTGTCGCGGCTGGGTGACGCGCTGCGAAACTGGCAGGGGAAAGCAACCCAAGGTTGCTGAAAACCACCCCATGATTTGCAAGATAACGGGTAAGTCATCGTCGATACAATCGGTTTTTTCATCGAATGTCCGCCAACGGCCGCGAGGCGCGCGGGACCGGCGTGCCGCCCTTGCCCCGGCGCGTCGGGTCAGAGCGCAGAAAAAAACAGCACCACCAGCGGTGCGAGCAGCACTATGCCGCCCCACAGCATCACCCGATAGGGGCGTCCCGCGGCATAGCGCCAGATCCCGATGATCAGCATGATCAGCCCGGTCACCACGACCGCCAGAAAGGCCAGGGCCGCCGCGATCAGCGGACCGAAATCATAGCCGCCGGTCGCCTCAGAGCGAAGACGCATCAGAGACCCCCGGGACTACAGATAGTCGCCGCGGCTCAGGCCATATTTCGCCATCTTCTCATTCAGGGTGCGACGCGGCAGGCACAGCTCGTCCATGACGGCGGCGATGCTGCCCTTGTGGCGGCGCATGGTGTTGTCGATCAGCATTTTTTCAAAGCTTTCGACATATTCCTTCAGCGGCTTGCCCTCGGTGGTGGTGGCCTGCTGGGTTTCCTCGCCATCCGCCATCAGCAGCGATGCGATCGAGCCCGAGCCGCGCCGGTTCTGCAATACCGCGCGTTCGGCGACGTTGATCAACTGGCGCACGTTCCCCGGCCAGGGCGCCTGCAAAAGCTGCGCGGCCTCTTGCGCGGTGACCTGCGGCGGCTCGCAGCCATATTCCTCGGCAAACTGTTCGGTCATGCGGTTGAACAGCGACAGGATATCCTCGCCGCGCGAGCGCAGCGGCGGCAGGGTGATCTTCAGCGCGGTCAGGCGATAGAACAGGTCGGGACGCAGCGAATCCTCGGCCTTGCGGCCTTCGCCGCGGGCGTTGGAAATGGCGATGATGCGCGTCTCGGCCGGGCTGCCCTGATCGGCGATAAAGGCCAGAAGCCGCGCTTGCAGCGGATCGGACAGCGCCTCGATATCCTCAAGGCACAGCGTGCCGCCGCGGGCCTCCTCGACCGCGGGCAGGCCGTTTTCGACCGGGCCGAACAGCTTGGCGGCCAGCACCTCGTCGTTATAGGCGGCGCAGGAAATCGGCACGAATTTCTTGCTGGCGCGCGGCCCGACCGCGTGCAGCGCATGCGCCACCAGCGTCTTGCCGGTGCCGGTTTCGCCGTCGATCAGGACATGGCCATCGGCCTGCCCCAGATCAAGGATATCCTCGCGCAGGCGGTCCATGACCGGGCTCGCGCCGATCAGTTTCGACATGACCTGCTGGCCCTCGGACAGGTCGCGGCGCAGCGCGCGGTTGTCCAGCGTCATCCGCCGCGCCTGACTGGCCTTTTTCACCAGTTCGGTCAGGCGTTCCGGGTTGAAGGGCTTTTCCATGAAGTCCATGGCGCCGATGCGCATGGCCTCGACCGCCATCGGCACGTCGCCATGCCCGGTGATCATGATGACCGGCAGCCCCGAATCCAGTCCCATCAACCGCTTGAGGAACGCCATCCCGTCCATGCCCGGCATGCGGATGTCCGAGACGACCACCCCCGGCCAGTCGGCGCCGATCACCTTCAGCGCCTCGTCGGCGCTGGCATATGTTTCCGTGTCAAAGCCCGACAGGACCAGCCACTGGCTGATCGATTCGCGCATATCCGGCTCATCGTCGACAACAGCTATCTTTAACGTGCGGCTCATGGGCCAATACCTCATGCTACTCTGCCGCCAACCGGGGGCCCGCCTTGCGGCCGGGATCCAGTAGCGGCAGCTCAAGTTCAAAGACGGCGCCCTTGCCGCCTTCGTCGGATGCGTTATGCGCGGTCAGCCGCCCACCGAAATCCGCTGCGATCCCCGACGAGATCGCCAGCCCAAGCCCGGTGCCCTCGCCCGGTTTCTTGGTCGTGAAGAACGGTTCAAACAGATTTTCCAGATCGGAAACACCCGGCCCGTTGTCACGCACGGACAAGAAAGCGTGAGAGCCGGCGCTGACCACGATCTCGATCGCCGGGTCGCGGGTGCCCTTGATCGCGTCGATGGCGTTGCGCAGCAGGTTGATGATGATCTGCTCCAGCCGGATGCGGTCGCAATAGACCATGACCGGAAAGCGCGGCACATTGCGTTGCAGGCGGATGGTGCGGGACCGCAGTTGCGGCTCCATCATCACCAGCGCGCTGGACAGCGCCGCACGCAGATCGACCGGCTCGAACGCCTCGCCGCCCTTGCGGGCATAGGATTTCAGTTGCCGGGTGATCGCGCCCATACGCTCGACCAGATCGTCGATGCGCTGAAAGCTGGACAGGGCTTCCTCGCCCCGGCCGCGCTG
The DNA here is from genome assembly GCA_046348875.1 of Paracoccus sp. (in: a-proteobacteria). Classification (GTDB taxonomy): domain Bacteria; phylum Pseudomonadota; class Alphaproteobacteria; order Rhodobacterales; family Rhodobacteraceae; genus Paracoccus. The sequence continues at coordinate 73,695 of JAXMDJ010000018.1, read as the reverse complement.
CAAAAGCAGGCGCGCGCCCGCCAGATAGGTCTTCATCGCGGCAAGCGGCTGGTTCAGTTCGTGGCTGACGCCCGCCGACATTTCCCCCAGCGCCGCCAGCTTCGAGGACTGCTGCACGGTCTGTTCGGCCACGCGCAGTTCCTTTTGCACGCGCTCGCGCTCGGCGATCTCGCGGGTCAGGCGCATGTTCAGCGCCCGCAGATCGGCCGATTCGCGCATATAGGCCGCCGATTCCACCCGCGCCCGGCGCGACAGCAGGTAAAAGGCCGCCGCCAGCAGGATCGCAAAGCCCATGATGACCAGCGCCAGAACGGCGTTCACCCGTTCGCGCACGGAATCGTAGGTGGTGAACGAGATCATCTTCCAGCCGCGGAACGGGATGCGCGTCTCGCTTTGCATCACCGCCTTGCCCTGCACATAGGCGTCGGCGGGCGGAGAGGTCCAGTCCGCCGTCACCTGAAACGCCCGCGCAATCGCCGAAGGGGCCGAGCGCACCGCCAGCGCCTCGGGCAGGGTCAGCCCGCGCCAGCGCGGTTCGGTGGACAGGATGATATTGCCCTCGCTGTCGGTGACGGCGATGGCGTCGGAAATCCCGCCCCAGGTCCGCACCAGCGGCGTCAGGTCGGCGCCGACCACCACCACGCCCAGCGTGCGCCCGTCCGCGACCACCGCCCGGGAATAGGTGAACTCATACGCCCCCTGCGGATTCGCGGTGACGTTGAAAACCGTGTCCTTGGACCGCAGCGGCTCGACGAAGAACGGCTCCTGCACATAGTTCTTGCCCAGAAGGTTGCGGTCGGTGGACCCCACCAGCCGCCCCGAGGCATCCAGAAGCCGGATCGAGGCCGCCCCAATCTCTTTCTGGGCCGAGATCAGCCGCGCCGAACTGCCCGAAAAGTTGTTGCCCGACAGCGCCATGATCAGCGCCGGGTCGCGCGCCAGCAGCAAAGGCACGACCGAGGTGCGCTGCAATTCCGACAAAAGGTTGCCGGTATACAGGGCCGAGCGCAGCTCGGTCCGCACCCGCGTCGTCTCGGAAAAGCGCGTGGTCAGCCAGGCGTTCGTGAACCAGATCGTCGCCGCCGCCGCGACCAGCAGCAGCGCGACGGCGCCGCGCAAGCCCCAGCGCCCGGCCCGACTGGCCCGGTTCTCAGCATTTCCGGCTGCGAGTTCTTCGTCCTGCATAAGCCTCCGGCAGCAGTCCCGACCAGGATCGGGGCAGTCTAATGCGCCAGGGACCGCCGCTCAAGTCAGGCGGCGACAAGGTCCCCCATGACCGAGGCGAACAGCTTCGCCCCGTCCGTGCCGCCATGAACCGGCTCGGCGGCGCGTTCGGGATGCGGCATCATCCCCAGCACGCGACGGTTCGCCGACAGGATGCCGGCAATATCCTCGACCGAGCCATTGACCGCCGAGGCATAGGTGAACGCGATGCGGTCCTGATCCTTCAGCGCGGCAAGCCCCTCGGCATCGATCTGGTAGTTGCCGTCGTGATGTGCAACCGGCACGGTGATTTCTTCGCCCACGGCATAGGCGCCGGTATAGGGGCTGGCCGCGGTCGCGACACGCAGCCCGACCTCGCGGCAGACGAATTTCAGGCCCGAATTGCGCATCAGCGCGCCGGGCAGCAGACCCAGTTCGGTCAGGACCTGAAAGCCGTTGCAGACGCCCAGCACATAGCCGCCGCGCGCGGCATGGTCGTGCACCGCACGGGCCACCGGCGAATGGGCGGCGATGGCGCCGCAGCGCAGATAGTCGCCAAAGGAAAATCCGCCCGGCACCGCCACAAGGTCGGTTCCCGCCGGCAGGGCGTCGTCCTTGTGCCAGATCCGCACGACATCCGCGCCCGCCCGCTCAAGCGCCACGGCAAGGTCGCGATCGCAATTCGATCCGGGAAAGGTGATGACGGCGGCTTTCATGGGACGTCTCCGGCTAGGGGCATGCGTCCCCTTATCGCAGACCGCCCCCGCTGTTAAGCGGCTTTGACTTCTTCGCCGTTCAAATACCCGCGCGGGCGGCGCCAGATGCGAAAAGGGCCGGGATTTCCCCCGGCCCCTCACAAGCTATACCCGACCCGATCAGCCGATCAGCGCGTTGTTCAGGTATTCGTCGACCTTTTCCAGATACCCCATGGTGGTCATCCATTTCTGGTCCGGCCCGACCAGCAGCGCCAGGTCCTTGGTCATGTAGCCGTCCTCGACCGCCTTCACGGTGACCTTTTCCAGCGTCTCGGCAAAGTTCATCAGCGCGGCGTTGTCGTCCAGCTTGGCGCGGTGCTTCAGGCCGCCGGTCCAGGCAAAGATCGACGCGATCGAGTTGGTCGAGGTCTGGTTGCCCTTCTGATGCTCACGATAGTGGCGGGTCACGGTGCCGTGGGCGGCCTCGGATTCGACCACCTTGCCATCGGGCGTCATCAGGACCGAGGTCATCAGCCCCAGCGAGCCGAAGCCCTGCGCCACGATGTCGGATTCCACGTCGCCGTCATAGTTCTTGCAGGCCCAGACATAGCCGCCCGACCATTTCAGCGCGCTGGCCACCATGTCGTCGATCAGGCGGTGTTCGTAATGGATGCCCTTCTTCTTGAACTGCTCCTCGAACTCTTCGGCATAGACCTTGGCGAACAGGTCCTTGAAGCGGCCGTCATAGGCTTTCAGGATGGTGTTCTTGGTCGACAGATACACCGGATAGCCGCGCATCAAGCCATAGTTCAGCGAGGCGCGGGCGAAATCGATGATCGAGGCGTCAAGGTTGTACATCGCCATCGCCACGCCCGAGCCGGGGGCCTGATAGACCTCGTGCTCGATCACTTCGCCATCCTCGCCGACGAACTTGATCGACAGCGTGCCCTTGCCCGGATAGCGGAAATCGGTGGCCTTGTACTGGTCGCCGAAGGCATGACGGCCGACGACGATGGGCTTCGTCCAGTGCGGCACCAGACGCGGCACGTTCTTGGCGATGATCGGCTCGCGGAAAATGACGCCGCCCAGGATGTTGCGGATGGTGCCGTTGGGCGACTTCCACATCTTCTTCAGGCCGAATTCCTCGACGCGGGCCTCGTCGGGGGTGATGGTGGCGCATTTCACGCCGACGCCGTATTTCTTGATCGCCTCGGCGGCGTCCACGGTGATCTGGTCATCGGTGCGGTCGCGCTCTTCGATGCCCAGGTCGTAATATTTCAGGTTCACGTCGAGATAGGGCAGGATCAGCTTTTGCTTGATGAAGTCCCAGATGATCCGGGTCATCTCGTCGCCGTCTAGCTCGACGACGGGGTTCGCTACCTTGATCTTCGACATGGGTGGTCCCTTCGGTTAGGATTCGGCTCGGCCGCGATATAGTCGTATTTGCCATGAAAGGAAAGAGCGGTATGCGATTGCATACCATTCGATGCATTATGCTGCGTCCCCTGGCCGGTCGCGGACCCGGGCGCTATTCCGCGCGGTCGAAAAACGCCTGTGCCCGCGCGTCCAGCCATGTCCACAGCATCGGCGCGCCGCGCTGGATGCGCAAGCCCACGCGCTCGACAAGCTGGACATAGGTCACATCATACTCGACCCATGTTCCCCCGCCCGAGGCGATGTTCTGCATCACCGGCTGCGCCCGGTCCAGCGACTTGGCGAAAACCGCGTCGGCGGTCTCGTTCGCCTCGAACTCGGACCAAAGGTCGTGGAACGCCTGCCCTTGCCCTGCCGGCAGCAGGCCAAAGATGCGCGCGGCGGCGGCGGCCTCGGCCGTGGCCTGCGCCGCGCCGTGATGGGCGGTGCCGCCGGCGGAATGGATCGGCACGTCGCCGGTGTCGATCTCGACCAGATCGTGCAGGATCAACATGCGGATGACGCGGCCGATATCGACGCCCGGCCCGGCGACGGGCGCCATGACCAGCGCATAAAGCGCCAGATGCCAGCTATGTTCGGCGCTGTTTTCGCGGCGCGAGGCGTCGGTCAGCGTGCTGGCGCGCAGCACTGTCTTCAGCCGGTCGGCCTCGGCCAGAAAGGCCAGCCGTGCGGCCAGATCGCCCGCGGGCTGGCGGCCATCCAGCAGCGCCTGCGCCGCGGCCATCGCCTCGGGCCATTCGGACCAAAGCCGCGCGGCGCGGCCCGCGGTCATGTTGTCCCGCACGATGGCGACGTGATCGGCCAGCGGCGCAGAGGCGCAAAGCACCTGGAACATGGGCTGGACGTGATCCATGCGCCGCGCCATGCGCGCGTCCGCAGTCTCGCCGGCCTCGAATTCGTGCCACAGCGCCAGCAAGGCCGCGCCATCGGGCAGCAGGCCGAACAGCCGTTCGGCCGCCGCATTTTCCGCAGCCGCCACAGCGGCCATGTCATGGGCCAGATGAATCGGGTGGTCGCCGCAGTCGATCTCGACCAGATCATGGAGCAGGATCATGGCGATGGCCCGGTCCGAGGCACCGAACACCATCGCGAAAAGCGCGACATGCCAACTGTGTTCGGCGCTGTTTTCCGCCCGGGACAGGTCCATCAGCACATTGGCGCGGGTGACGGATTTCAGCCGGTCGGCCTCGTTCAGGAACTGGAAGCGTCGGGTCAGGTCGGTCATGCCCGATCCTTGTCGAATATCATGCGGCTCAGCAAGCGTGTCACGACAAACACCGGCAGCGCCAAGATAGCGCATCCCGCAAGCCACAGGAACGCACCGCTTCCGTCGTCACTACAAGCATGCCACCAATCGGGGAACAACAACGGACCGATCACGCAGGCCGCCCAAATCAACGCCATAACTACAAAACCGCGTCCAAGCGCGCCTGGCATCACCGCAGCCAGCCCGAAATGCCACACGAATGGGGCCAGACCGAACCCCATGGTAAGGGGGCGACGAAGGGAATCGATCAACCACCGGCTTGTTGGGATAGGCTGCAAGCCGGGAATAGCCGGCTCACAATTGATGGCGCGCACGTCGGACAGCGCCGACAGCAGCGCCGCGCCCACGCCAAAAGCAAATCCAACGGCGACCCATAGCAGGCGCCGTTGGACCGTGCTCAACGCGTCGTCTCGGTCAGGCGGCGGCGGACATAGGTCTGCACCGTGTCGATCATCGGCTTCATGTGCACCTCGTCGTCGCGGAAGAAATGGTCCGCGCCTTCGATTTCGTCATGGGTGATGGTGATGCCCTTCTGCTCGCGCAGCTTGGCGACCAGCGCGGCGGTGTCCTTGGGCGGCGCCACGCGGTCGGCGGTGCCGTTGATGATCAGCCCCGAGGACGGGCACGGCGCCAGGAAGCTGAAATCGTAAAGGTTCGCTGGCGGCGCGACGCTGATGAAGCCGGTGATCTCGGGGCGGCGCATCAGAAGCTGCATCCCGATCCAGGCGCCGAAGCTGAAGCCCGCGACCCAGCAATGCTTGCTGTTGGGGTTCATCGCCTGCAGGTAATCCAGCGCCGAGGCGGCGTCCGACAACTCACCGATGCCCTGATCGAATTCGCCCTGGCTGCGGCCGACGCCGCGGAAATTGAAGCGCATGACCGTAAAGCCCATGCGGTGGAATGCATAGTGCAGGTTATAGACCACCCGGTTGTTCATCGTGCCGCCATATTGCGGATGCGGGTGCAGCACGATGGCGATGGGCGCGTCGGGATTGGGCTGGGCGTGGTAGCGGCCTTCCAGACGACCTTCGGGACCGGGGAAAATCAGTTCGGGCATGGGCTTCCTTTGAAACTCGGGTTTCTTGACCCTGTGGCGGCGCGGCTCTAGATCGTCTATCTGGGAAGCGCGCCCGACCAAGGCAAGACGCATTCAAGGACGGCGCGGGGGGATTTGGCCCCGTGGCGCGTATCGTCTATGCGTCGAGGGCAGAGGAGAGGCAAGATGAAACTGTCAACCAAGGGGCGCTATGCCATCATTGCGCTGGTCGATCTGGCCATCGCGAAAGGCGACGACCTGACCTCGCTGGCCGAGATCTCGCGCAGGCAGGACATCTCGCTGCCCTATCTGGAACAGCTTTTCGTGCGCCTGCGCCGCGCCGGGCTGGTCGATTCCGTGCGCGGGCCGGGCGGCGGCTACCGGCTGGCCAAGGCGCCCGAAACCATCCGCATCGCCGAAATTCTTGAGGCCGTCGATGAAACCGTCAGCGCCATGCATGTCGGCGCCGGGGCCTCGGGCGGGGTGTCGGGGTCGCGGGCGCAGACGCTGTCGAACCGGCTGTGGGAAAGCCTGTCGGCGCATGTCTATGTGTTCCTGCACAATCACACACTGGCGGATGTGGCGAAAAACCAGCTTCTGCCCTGCCCGGCGCTGCCCAAGATCCTGTCGGTCGTGGACGACTGATCCATGCGGGTGCTGGTCGCGGGTCTTGGCAATATGGGGCGCAGCCACGCGCTGGCCTGGGCAGGGCAGCCGGGCGCGGAACTCGTCGGGCTGGTCAACCGCTCGCCCGCCCTGCTGCCGCCGGAACTGGCCGACGTCCCGCAATACCGCGACTTTCATCAGGCGCTGGCCGAGCTGCGCCCCGATCTGGTGGTCGTCGCCACCTATTCCGACAGCCATGCCGAATATGCCATCGCCGCGATGCAGGCCGGCGCGCATGTCTTTGTCGAGAAACCGCTGGCGACCACCGTCGCCGATGCCCGCCGCGTGGTCGAGGTTGCGCAGGACACCGGGCGCAAGCTGGTCGTGGGCTATATCCTGCGCCACCACCCAAGCTGGCAGCGCCTGATCGCCGAGGCGCGCGCCCTTGGCGGCCCCTATGTGTTCCGGCTGAACCTGAACCAGCAAAGCAGCGGCCCGACATGGGCGGTCCACAAGGCCCTGATGCAGACGACGCCGCCCATCGTCGATTGCGGCGTCCATTACGTCGACGTCATGTGCCAGATCACCGATGCCCGCCCCGTCGAGGTGCGCGGCATGGGCCTGCGCCTGTCCGACGAGATCGCGCCCGACATGTATAATTACGGGCATTTCCAGGTCATTTTCGACGACGGTTCACTGGGCTGGTATGAGGCGGGCTGGGGCCCGATGATGTCGGACACGGCATTTTTCGTCAAAGACGTGGTCAGCCCCAACGGCGCCGTCAGCATCCGCATGTCCGAGGCGGCGCGCTCGGACGATATCGACACGCATACCCAGACCTCGAAGCTGCGGCTGCACCGCGTCGGAGAGCCCGATCAGGACCTGTCCATGGCGGGCGAACCGGGCCACCAGCAGCTTTGCGATGCCGAGGCCGCCTTCATGGCCCGCGCCATCGCCGAGGACATGGACCTGACGCGGCACATGCAGGATGCGGTCGCCTCGCTGGCGGTCTGTCTGGCGGCGGACGAATCCGTCAGGACCGGCCAGCCGGTGCGCCTGACCTGATCCGTCACGCAAGCTTCACCGTTCCTTGCGAAACCGCCCGCGTGGCCCTAAATGAGCCATTCATTTCGACCTTCAACGGTTTCGCAACCGGGGGACCCGCGCCATGTCCGATCTGCAGACGCCCTATTACCTGATCGACCTCGCCAGGCTGCGGGTCAACATGGAGCGTATCCAGCACCTGCGCGAACGCTCGGGGGCGAAATGCCTCTTGGCGCTGAAATGCTTTGCGACATGGTCGGCCTTCGATTTCATGCGGCCGTTCATGGACGGCACCACCTCGTCCTCGCTGTTCGAATTGCGGCTGGGGCATGAGGAATTCGGCAAGGAAACCCACGCCTATTCCGTCGCCTGGGCCGACCACGAAATCGACGAGGCGCTGGGTTACGCCGACAAGATCATCTTCAACAGCCTTGGCCAGCTTGACCGTTTCGGCGCGCAAGCCGCCGCGCGCGGCATTGCCATGGGCCTGCGGCTGAACCCGCGCTTCTCGACCAGCGGCTTCGACCTTGCCGACCCGGCGCGGCCCTTCTCGCGCCTTGGCGAATGGGACCTGCCGCGGCTGGAGCAGGCGCTGGACCGCATCTCGGGCGTGATGATCCACTATAACTGCGAGAACGGCGACTTCGACCTGTTCGACGCCCAGCTTTCGCGGATCGAGGCCGAGTTCGGCGGCTTCCTTGCCAAGCTGGACTGGGTCAGCCTTGGCGGCGGCATCCACTTTACCGGCGACGGCTACCCGCTGGACCGCCTTGCCGACCGGCTGCGCGCGTTTTCGGAAAAATTCGGCGTGCAGGTGTTTCTGGAACCGGGCGAGGCCAGCATCACCAACTCTGCCTCGCTTGAGGTGACCGTCCTTGACCTGATCCATAACGGCAAGGACGTGGCCATCGTCGACAGCAGCATCGAGGCGCATATGCTGGACCTGCTGATCTATCGCCAGACCGCCAGACTGCCGCAGACGGGCGATCACGCCTATCAGGTGGCGGGCAAGACCTGCCTTGCCGGCGACATCTTCGGCGAGGCGCGTTTCCCGCAGCCCCTGAAGGTCGGCGACCGCATCAGCATCGCCGATGCGGCCGGCTATACCATGGTCAAGAAAAACTGGTTCAACGGCGTCGCCATGCCCTCGATCGCCCTGCGCGAGGAAAACGGAACGATCCGCAAGATCCGCCGGTTTTCCTATGACGACTACAAATCCAGCCTGTCCTGAGCGATCTCGGGCGAAAGCCAGCCCCTCGCCTTTCCCCCTGCCCCGAAAAGGAGACTGAATTGGCCAAAAACGTGCTCATCATCGGCGCCGGCGGCGTCGCCCAGGTGGTCGCGCACAAGCTGGCACAGAATGCCGGCGAATTCGGCACGCTGCATATCGCCAGCCGGACCGTGTCCAAGGCCGAAACGATCATCACGAGCATTCGTGACAAGGGCCACAAGGTCGAATTTACCGCCCATTCGCTGGACGCCATGGACAGCGATGCCGTGGCCGCGCTGATCCGCCGGATCGACGCGGGCATCGTCATCAACGTGGGCTCTGCTTTCGTCAACATGACGGTGATGCAGGGCTGCATCGATGCCGGCGCCGCCTATCTGGACACCGCCATCCACGAAGACCCGGCCAAGGTCTGCGAAACCCCGCCATGGTATGCCAATTACGAATGGAAGCGGCGCGAGGCGGTGGCAAAGGCTGGCATCACCGCCATTCTGGGCGTGGGCTTCGATCCGGGCGTCGTCAACGCCTATGCCCGCCTTGCCGAGGACGAATATTTCGACAAGATCGACTCCATCGACATCGTCGATATCAACGCCGGCAGCCATGGCCGCTGGTTTGCCACGAACTTCGACCCGGAAATCAACTTCCGCGAATTCACCGGCACCGTCTATAGCTGGCAGGGCGGCGAATGGCGCCAGAACCGCATGTTCGAGGTCGGTCGCGAATGGGATCTGCCCGTCGTCGGCAAGCGCACCGCCTATCTCTCGGGCCATGACGAGGTGCACAGCCTTTCCGCCCGCTACAAGGACGCCGATGTGCGTTTCTGGATGGGCTTTGGCGACCATTACATCAACGTCTTCACCGTCCTGCAGAACCTTGGCCTGCTTTCCGAACAGCCGGTGAAAACCGCCGAGGGGCTTGAGGTCGTGCCGCTGAAGCTGGTCAAGGCCGTGTTGCCCGACCCCGCCAGCCTTGCCCCCGATTACGAAGGCAAGACCTGCATCGGCGATCTTGTGAAGGGCACCCAGAACGGCCAGCCGGGCGAGGTGTTCATCTATAACGTCGCCGACCACAAGGACGCCTATAACGAGGTCGGAAGCCAGGGGATCAGCTATACCGCCGGCGTGCCTCCGGTCGCCGCCGCCATTCTGGTCGCGCGCGGCACCTGGGACGTCAAGCGCATGGTCAATGTCGAGGACCTGCCCGCCCGCCCCTTCCTTGAGCTGCTGGGCAAGCTGGGCCTGCCGACCCGCGTCATCGATGCGACCGGCGACCATCCGATCTGATCGGGCCGGTTCGGCTGCGACAGGCCCGCGCGGGGAAACCCCGGCGTGGGCCTTTTCGTTTTCGTCGGGTGATTGGCGCCGGACAGGACCCGCAACCCATGGCTGAATAGTCAACTGTGGCCAAGCCGCGGAAAGATGGTATGATCGCGACAAGAACCGTGGAGGATTCGCGACGAATGCCGGACCTTGCCCCTTTGCCTGACCAGACCCGGCTGCGGATCGGCTTTCTGCTGGCGCCGCGCTTCACGCTGTCGGCCTTTGCGACCTTCGTCGACGTGCTGCGACTGGCCGCCGATGACGGCGACGGCTCGCGTCCGATCCGCTGCCGCTGGAAGGTGCTTTCGACCGACATGGCGGCGATCCCGGCCTCTTGCGGGGCGCGGATCGAACCCGATGAGCGGCTGGGCGACCCCTCGCGCTTCGACTATATCTTCGTGGTCGGCGGGTTGATCGAGGGCGGCCCCGGCCTTTCCCCCGAACATTCCGCCTTTCTGCGCCGCGCCGTGCAGGCGCGCGTGACCCTGGGCGGGCTTTGCACGGGCGTCTTTGCGCTGGCGCGACTGGGGCTGATGGACGGCTATCGCTGCTGCATAAGCTGGTTCCATCATCAGGATTTTCTGGCCGAGTTCGAGAAGATGCGCCCCGTCTCGGACCAGATCTTCGTCGTCGACCGCGACCGGCTGTCCTGTTCGGGGGGCGTCAGCGCGGCGCATCTGGCGGCCTTTCTGGTGGACCGCCATATCGGCCGCGCCGCCGCCCGGAAAAGCCTGTCCATCCTGATGATCGACGAGCCGATGCAGGGCGACCGCCCCCAACCCGGCCTGCCGCTGGAGCTGAACGCCCGCGACACGCTGGTGCGGCGCGCACTGCTGGCGATGCAGCAGAACCTGCAAGCGCCGCTGTCGGTCGCGCGCATCGCCCGCGATCTTGGCGTGGGCCGGCGCAAGCTGGAACGGCACTTCAACGCCGATCTGGGGATTCCGCCGGCGGACGCCTCGATCCGCATCCGGCTGGCGCAGGCGCGGATGCTGCTTGCGCGCACCGACCGGACGGTGACGCGCATCGCCGAGGAAACCGGCTTTTGCGACGCCTCGCACCTGATCCGCGTTTTCCGCGAGGCCGAGGGCGTCACCCCCGACCTGTGGCGCCAGCAATCCCAGGACGCCAACGCCCCCGAAAGCGCGGTGGCGTCCTAGGCGACGCGCGACCAGCGCGTGACCTGCGGGCGCCCGTCAAGCAGCGGCAGGATGCGCTGGACCATCGCCGACAGGAAATCGGTGGCGTTATGGGCGTGCTCGGCCGCCGCGCTGTCCCAGACCTCGATCGAGGTGAACTCGTCCCCGCTTTGGTAATAGCCGTATTCGACGCAGCCCGGCTCGGTCCGGCTATGCGCGGCAAGCTCGCGCAGCAAGGACAGCAGGTCGTGCACCTTGTCGGGATGGGCGCGAAAGCGGGCGGTGACCCAGATCACAGGCGCTTCTCCCATTCCTCGGCCTGCTCGCGCCGGGCCATGTCCTCGGCGGCTTTCGGCAGGACGGTGCGATAGGGCGGATGGTCGGAGGTGATGACGTCGATCATGGCGGCGATCATCTCGGCCGGGTCGGCCTGCCGGGTCAGTTCGCGCACGGGCCAGTGATGCATCGCGCGTTCGCCCTGCGCCCACCACTGGTCCTGCGATTCCATGCCGGTATCGTTGAAACCGGTGCGATAGGCGCCCGGATTGACCGTGCAGACCTGCACGCCGTAAGGGGCCAGTTCCTCGCGCATGGCGGCGCAGAAGCCCTCGACCGCGTATTTGCTGGCGGAATAGGCGCCGTCCCATGGCACCTTGACCAGCCCCGCGACCGAGGATGTCCACACGATCCGCCCCGCCCCCGCCTTGATGAATTTCCGCGCCGCGCCCTGCGCCATCTCAAGCGCGGCAAAAACATTGGTGTCGAAGATACGGCGCACGATCTCGGGCGGCAGTTCGGCCACGGGGCCGGATTCCATGATGCCGGCATTGTTGAACAGCACGTCGAAATCGAAGCCGAGCGCGTGATTGCGGTCGATTTCCGACAGCACGTCCAGCTTGATGACGCGCAGATCAAGGCCCTGCCGCGCGGCCTCGGCCCGCAGGTCGGTCACCTGCGGCCAGATATGGCAGGCGGCGATGACCTTGTGCCCGGCCTTCGCCAGCCCCAGCGCGACCCCGCGCCCAAAGCCCGAGCCGGCGCCGGTAATCAGAACGGTCCTGTTGGTCATGGCGGCCCCTTCGCGGTTGTCTGTCCCTTGGGGAAGTCTAACCGCGAAAACTGCGCCGTCCATAGACGGCACGGGCCAAGGCCAAGATCGGCTCAGGCGAAGTCCGCAAGCCTCTTGCCGTGGCGGAACTGGCCGTCAAGGGTCAGTCCGGCGGGCACGGACCCGGCGTCGCCGTAGCGGTCGGCAAGAACGGCCGGCCGGGTCGCGGCAGCGTCGAAGTAATCCAGCACCGAGCCGAAATCCAGCGCCACGCCGCCGCGCTGCCTGAACGCGATTGCGATGGGCTTGGTCCATATCCCCGCGCTGATCAGCAGGGGCTCACCCGGATAGGCTGGCGCGACCTTGTCCAGCAACATCTGCCAGCGGTCCCAGATAAAGCCGTGATCGCCGCCGTGAAGGCTCTCGCTTCTTGGATAGGCCGGGCATTCATAAAAACGCAGCCGGCCGCCCATCTTCTGGTTCAGCCGCGCCACCACCGCCTTGCGGTCCGACGAGGTGATCAGCGCGACTGACCGCGACTCGTTCAGCAGCGCCGCGATGAAACCGTTCTCAGCCAGATCGACATGCGCCCAGGCATTCGTCATGGCCGCCGCCTCGCCAAAGCGGAACCGCTGCATCGCCAGTCTTGTTTCGGCAAGACGGCGCGCATCGTCGGGGCTGAGCACGCCGCGCTCATAACGGCGAATCGGATAGAGGCGCACCAGTTCTGCCACGATCTGGTCGTCGGGCAGCCGGGGACAGCTCTCTGGCATGAGCGGTCCCAACAGATCGCTGCGCAGGCCGACGATGTCCGCCTTCATGGCCGACTCTTCGATCCGGCGGGCCAGCCAGTCGACCTGATCAGGCGTGATATCGCGCCCGAGAAAGGCTTGCAGATACGCCCAGGCCGGCGTGCCGGTTTCCGGCCGCGCAAGGATGCGCCCGCCGGTATCGCCATAACGCAGCAGGCAAGCGCCCTCGCCCCTGCTCATGGCGCCGGCAAGCAGCCTGGCGACGGCATCGCCGTTCAGAAGCGCCCCCGCATCGGATGGAATGGAGACGCCGGCCTTATATCGGTCCCTATGCCATGGCCACATCGGCTTAGCGGGTGAACTTCTTGTATTTCACGCGCTTCGGCTCGATCGAATCGGGGCCGAGGCGGCGGACCTTGTCGGCCTCGTAATCCTCGAAGTTGCCCTCGAACCATTCGACATGGGCATCGCCCTCGAAGGCAAGGATGTGGGTGCAAAGCCGGTCAAGGAAGAAACGGTCGTGGCTGATGATGACCGCGCAGCCGGCGAAGTCCTCCAGCGCGGCTTCCAGCGCTTGCAGGGTTTCGACGTCCAGATCGTTGGTCGGTTCGTCCAGCAGCAGCACGTTGCCGCCCGACTTCAGCAGCTTCGCCATGTGGACGCGGTTGCGCTCGCCCCCCGACAGCAGGCCGACCTTTTTCTGCTGGTCGCCACCCTTGAAGTTGAAGGCGCTGGCATAGGCGCGGCTGTTCATCGTCGCGTCGCCCAGAACGATCTGTTCGGCCCCGCCCGAGATTTCCTCCCACACGGTCTTGTTCGCATCCAGCGCGTCGCGCGACTGGTCGACATAGCTCAGCTTCACCGTGTCGCCAAAGGTGATCTCGCCCGCGTCGGGTTTCTCGTTGCCGGTCAGCATACGGAACAGCGTCGACTTGCCGGCGCCGTTCGGGCCGATCACGCCGACGATGCCGCCCGGCGGCAGGCTGAAGGTCAGGTCCTCGATCAGAAGCTTGTCGCCCATGGCCTTTTTCAGGCCCGAGACCTCGATCACCTTGTTGCCCAGACGTTCGCCGTTCGGAATGATGATCTGGGCGCTGGACAGCTTTTCGCGCTCGGACTGGCCGGCCAGTTCGTTATAGGCGTTGATCCGGGCCTTTTGCTTGGCCTGCCGGGCCTTGGCGCCAGCGCGGATCCATTCCAGTTCGCGCTCAAGCGTCTTTTGCTTGGCCTTGTCCTCGCGCGCTTCCTGTTCCAGCCGCTTGGCCTTCTGTTCCAGCCATGCCGAGTAGTTCCCCTCGTAGGGGATGCCGCGGCCACGGTCGAGCTCAAGGATCCAGCCGGTGATGTCGTCCAGGAAATAGCGGTCGTGGGTGACGATCAGGATGGTGCCGGGATATTCGATCAGGTGCTTTTGCAGCCAGGCGATGGTTTCGGCGTCAAGGTGGTTGGTCGGTTCGTCCAGCAGCAGCATGTCCGGCGCTTCCAGCAGCAGCTTGCACAGCGCCACGCGGCGGCGTTCGCCGCCCGACAGCGATTCGACATCGGCATCGTCGGGCGGGCAGCGCAGGGCCTCCATCGCGACGTCGATCTGGCTGTCCAGATCCCACAGGTTTTCGGCGTCGATCTCGTCCTGAAGCTTCGCCATCTCGTCGGCGGTCTCGTCCGAGTAGTTCATCGCCAGTTCGTTATAGCGGTCAAGCTTGGCCTTTTTCGCCGCGACCCCCAGCATGACGTTTTCGCGCACGTTCAGCGCCGGGTCCAGATGCGGCTCTTGCGGCAGATAGCCGACGGTCGCGCCCTTGGCGGCCCATGCCTCGCCGGTGAAATCCTTGTCGATGCCGGCCATGATGCGCAAAAGCGTCGATTTACCGGCGCCGTTCACGCCGACGACGCCGATCTTGACGCCGGGCAGGAAGTTCAGGCGGATATTTTCAAACGTCTTCTTGCCGCCGGGATAGGTCTTGGACACCCCGTCCATGTGATAGACATACTGGTAGGAGGCCATGTGCTTTCCCCATCTGCTGAAACCGTGAATTCGCGGGATATGTAGTCCAGCAGCGGCGAAAGGAAAAGTCTCAGCGCAGCCGCGCCGCGAATTCGCCGCCAAACTGCCGTTGCAGAAAGTCGAATTGCGGTTCCAGCTTTTCGCGCAGCCGGGCGCGGGCCTCGTCCGGGACCGCGATCGCCGAATCCGAGGCGAAGACCTTGCGCCCGATATCGCGATAGTCGAAGGGGCGCAGCTCCAGGAATGCCTCGACCTGGCGCAGCAGGCGCAAGGGGTCCTCGGCGATCATGCCAAAGGGCAGGTAAAGCAGCCGGTCGGGGCCGAAATGTGCGTTCCAGCGCGGCACATAAGTCATGTAGTCGCCGCGATCCATCAGGACCGGGTCCTCGACCTCGGCCAGCCATTCCTCAAGCGTCTTGGGGCGGCGATGCGCGCGCACGAGGTTCATCTTAAGTTGCGACACCGCGCGGTCGACGGGGTGGCGGATGATATAGATGAACTTTGCCTGCGGCAGGAATTTCGACACGAATTCAACCCCTTCCTCGGGCAGGGTCGAATATTCCGGGGTCACGTCCAGCGCCTTGCACTGCGCGGGCGCGGGGGCAAAGACCAGCTTGTACCAGTGATTGGTGAACATCGGCTCACGCGTGATGCGGTCAAGATAGCGCTGCATCTCCTTGGGCATTTCCTGCCCGCGCGCGTCCCAGCGTTTCTGGATGTTGATGCGGCCGCGGCGGAAATGCCAGGGCAGCCATTTGCGGTGGTCCTCGATGAAGCGATGGTTGAAGAACTGCGCCTCTTTGAAGGGGGGCGCCCAGACGCCCGGATGCTGGCCCAGCATCTGCGACAGCCACGAGGTCCCCGCCTTCTGCGCGCCGATGCCCAGAATATCGGGCTTGCGCGGTTTGCCTTCGGGGTCCCAGTTCATCCGTATCGTTCCTGTCGTCGCCTGCCCGCCCTGCTTAAGCCAGCGCGGGCGGCGGGAAAAGCCGCCTGCGGGCGAAAATCGCCCCTGCGGGCGCAACTGCCGCAGACCGGGCACATCGACAGCGCGCGGCGACACCGTTAACCTGCCGCCATTACGGAGGTTCACAATGACCGGTTTTCTGCCGAACAATGGCTGGAAAGGCGTGCCATATGCATTGCCGCCCCAGCGCAACAGCAGCCATTCCATCGACGATTCGATGCGCCGCAACCGCGTGCTGCCGCCGGCGCAATGCCGCGACAACCGTGCCAAGCTGGACAATCTGCGCCGCCTGATCGCCGGGGCCGAGCGTGAATACCGCGAAATGTCGGCCGAACTGGACCGGCTGAACGATCAGGGCCGGCTGTGGCTGGTGGTCGATCTGATCCACAAGACATCGCTTGCCTCGCTGGATCTGGCGGCGGCGCTGATGCAGGCCAGCGGGCTGAAAACCGGCGACGCGGCGCGCGCGCTGGCCGACGGCACGCAGACCTTCAGCGATGTCTATGGCGGCGCGGCGGGGGTGATGAACGGCTCGGTTTCGGCCAAGGAATTCGGCCGCACGCTGGCGCAGCGCGCCGTGACCCATACCAAGCCCGGCAGCGCAGGCGGCGCCATGGCCAAGGGCAACGCCGATATCGCGCTGGGGGGCTGGTCGAATATCGACAATATCGTGAATGCGCAGGGCAGTTCGGCGCGAAACACCCGCGCGGGCGAGGCCGGCGTCGAGATGGCCGCCAGCCTGATCCAGCGCAGCGCCGACACGCTGGATGCGGGCACGCCCGGCGGCAGTCCCATGGCCAAGCGCGTCGGCGCCGCCGCCCAGATCGTCAAGGCCATGGCCAGCTATAACCGCGAACTTGAGGGCGCCTTCAACCGCCGGCTGGAAACCTCGGGCAACCTGATGGCGACCAAGGCGACCATGCAGGCCACCATGCAGCGCACCATGACCCGCTATCGCCGCGACGCGGCCGAGCTGGAAAAGCTGCTGGAAGCCTGTCTTTAGAGCCGGGCCGGGAACTGCATCGCCAGCGTCACGGCCACAGCGCCGCGGCGCTGGTCATCGCCCGCTTCGAGGCCAGGGCCGCCAGCGCCACCAGATGCACCACCTGCGAAGGCGCGGCGCAAAGATCGCCCACGACCGCGATGTCGCGCCCGCCCGTCAGCTCCGACATGGCGGTGAAGACGACGCAGTTCTGGGTCATCATCCCGCAGATCAGCAGGCTGTCGATACCGGCCAGATGCGTCTCAAGGTCGGTGTCCTGAAAGGAATCGGCGAAATGCTTGGTCACGACCGGCGCATTACCCGCCGCCGCAAGGATGCCCGGACGGATCGCGGTGCCCGACGATCCCGGGGCAAAGATCCCGTCGCCGCCTTCGGCCTCGTGGCGGATCAGGATGACGCGGTCGCCGGCAGCGCGGGCGCGGGCGATGGCGTCGATGATGCGGGCCTCGGTTTCGGCGGCCTCGAACAGCGGCAGCTTGCCGCCGGGGAAATATTCGTTCTGTACGTCGACGACGATCAGCGCACGGGTCATGGCGGGTCTCCCTTACCGGTCAGAGGGGATCAGAGCCGTCCCCACAGGTCGTATTCGCCGGCCTCGTCCACCGTCACGCTGACGATATCGCCGGGGGCCAGATCCTGAAAACCTTCATCGATGAACAGGTTGCCGTCAATCTCGGGCGCGTCGGCCTTGGTGCGGCAGGTGGCGCCGTCGGCATCCACCGCGTCCACGATCACCTCGACGCGTTGGCCGACCTTGGCGGCCAGCTTCGCTTCGGAAATCGCCTGCGCCTTTTCCATGAAGCGGTCCCAGCGGTCCTGCTTGACCTCGTCGGGGATATGGTCGGGCAGGTCGTTGGCGCGCGCACCCTTGACGTTTTCGTACTGAAAACAGCCGACACGGTCCAGTTGCGCCTCATCCAGCCAGTCGAGCAGGGTCTGGAACTCGGCCTCGGTCTCGCCGGGATAACCCACGATGAAGGTCGAGCGCAGGGTGATATCCGGGCAGGCCGCGCGCCATGCGGAGATCTCGTCCAGCGTCCTTGCCGCCGCCGCCGGCCGCGCCATGCGCCGCAGCGTATCGGGGTGGGCGTGCTGGAAGGGGATGTCCAGATAGGGCAGCACCAGACCATCCGCCATCAGCGGGATCAGGTCGCGCACATGCGGATAGGGATAGACGTAATGCAGCCTGACCCATGCGCCAAGGCCGCCCAGATCGCGCGCCAGATCGGTGATATGGGCGCGGTGGCCGCGCTCGGTCGCGAATTTGCGGTCAAGACCATAGGCGCTGGTGTCCTGGCTGATGACCAGCAGCTCGCGCACGCCGGCCTCGACCAGCTTTTCGGCCTCGCGCAGCACGGCATGGGCGGGGCGGCTGACCAGCTTGCCGCGCATGTCGGGGATGATGCAGAACTTGCAGGCGTGGTTGCAGCCCTCGGAAATCTTCAGATAGCTGTAATGGCGCGGGGTCAGCGTGACGCCGCTGGCGGGTAGCAGGTCGATGAACGGGTCCGGGCTGGGCGGCACCGCGCCATGAACGGCGTCCAGCACCTGTTCGTATTGCTGCGGCCCCGTCACCGCCAGCACCGAGGGATGCGCGCCGGTGATGTATTCGGGCTCGGCCCCCAGACAGCCGGTGACGATAACCTTGCCGTTTTCGGCCAGCGCCTCGCCGATGGCTTGCAGGGATTCCGCCTTGGCGCTGTCAAGGAAACCGCAGGTGTTCACGATCACCGCGCCGGCGCCCTTGTAATCGGGGCTGATCGCGTAACCCTCGGCGCGCAGGCGCGTCAGGATGCGTTCGCTGTCCACCAGCGCCTTGGGGCAGCCAAGGCTGACCATGCCGATGGTCGGCTGGCCTTCGCGGCGCGTGGTGTCGAAAACCGGCGCGGGGGCAAGATCGGGGCGCAACAGGGGCGGGTTCTGGGTCATGGCGGGGCATATAATGCGGCGCGGACGTCTTGTTAAGCGATAAGCGAAGCGCCGCCGCATACACTGCAACGTCATTTTGCACGCGCTGCGCGGATATGCCAATCTGGCCGGCATGAAAACGCTACGCCAAATCGCCCGAATCCCGACGGTTGTCGGCCTGACCCTGTTTCTTGCCGCCTGCGTCGCGACGACCACCGCGCCCCCGGTCGAAGCCCGCGGCAAAAGCGGGCCCATCATCATCCAGAACAATCGCGGCGGCAACGTGATCGAGATGGTCCAGTATCGCAACAAGCTGGCCGCCAGCGGCCGCCCGGTCGAGATCAGGGGCTATTGCGGCTCGGCCTGCACGATCCTGATCACCATGCCGAACGCCTGCCTTGACCCGAACGGCACCGTGGGCTTTCACGCGCCGCGCATCCCCAACACCACGATCATCCCGCCACTGGTGGATGAGATCATGGCCCGCTTTTATCGCAACGGCATCCTTGCGCGCTGGAACTCGACCTGGAAACATTCGCTGAAAATCCAGAAGATTTCCGCCAAGGAATACGTCCGGCTTGACCCGCAGACGCGCTTTTGCCGCAAGTGACCCTTTCATCACCGGAGCATGAAAATGACCGCATTCCGCCGGGGCGCCGCCCTGTTTCCTGCCCTGTTCCTAGGCCTTGCCGCGCCGGTTCTGGCCGGCGCCAGCCTGACCGTTCCGCTTGAACCGGGGGCCGAGGCAAACATCATCACCGCCCGCTATTCCTGCGCCGGCGGCGCGCCCTTCACCGTGCAATATGTCAACGCGGGCGACAACAACCTTGCCCTGCTGCCCGTCGACGGGACCGAGCGGATCTTTGTCGAGGTCGTCTCGGCCTCGGGGGCGCGCTATGTCTCGGGTGCACAGGAATGGTGGAGCAAGGGCGAGGATGCGACCCTGGACGACACCATGACCGACGCCCCGCCGGTCGCGTGCAAACCCGCCGAATAACCCGCCACCATACATGCCCGGACGGCCCCGCCCGGCAAGGGCGGGGCCGTTTTCATTGCCGGATGGCCCCCGGGCTATCCATGACGCAGCGTCATACCAGCTTCGCAGGCATGTCAGCGATCTTAATGTTGACAGCGACTACTTAGGCGCGCATATCTGAGGCATAAAGTTAACGCTGTCTACATAGCCCCGGAGATTTCGATGAAAACCCTGTCCGCCATGGCCCTTGCCGCCGCCCTTCTTGCCGCAGCCCTGCCTGCCACCGCCGCGATGAACAACAGTTCGGCCACGCTGACGAGGCCGCTGGACGGCGCCACGATCAGCGCCGGGGTGATCGACATGTCGGTCTATTACACCCGCATCAACGACAAGACCTTCGAGCTGGTCGCGACCTATATCAGCGACGAGGCGCCCGACCGGCCGTTGCAGATGTTCATGGCGCTGTCTGATGGCGACAGCGTGCATTTCGGCCTGCCCGGCCACCCCGAGACGCTGTTCGGCTTTGCCCGGACCGGCAATACCGTGACCGTCTCCAGCCAGCCGGTGGCGATCCGCGACGCGGGGCCTGCCACGCTGCCGGGCGCAATGCCCGCGCAGAACCCGGCCTGAGGACCGGGGGCCAGCCGTCGCCCGTGACGGATGGCCCTTTTCGCTTTCAGGCGCCCGTCACTCGCGCAGGCGCCAGCCGGTCAGGAAGATCCAGCGGATCGCCGCCATGCAGATGCCGATGACCAGCACCACCGCCAGCAGCGACATGCCCACCGGCACATCCGCCAGCCCGAAAAACGCCCAGCGAAAGCCGGAGATCAGGTAAAGCACCGGGTTCAGCTTGGCCACCGCCTGCCAGAAGGGGGGCAGCATCGAGGCCGAATAGAATGCGCCCCCAAGGAAGACCAGCGGCGTGATGACCATCATCGGCACGATCTGCAACTGCTCGAAATTCTTGGCCCACAGACCGATGATGAACCCCAGCAGCGAAAAAGCCGTGGCGGTCAGCACCAGAAATGCCAGCATCCAGAACGGATGCGCGATGTGGATGCCGTTGAACCAGAAGCTGGTCAGCAGGATCACCAGCGCGATCAGCACCGCCTTTGCGGCGGCGGCGCCGACGAATCCCAGCGCGACCTCGATCCAGCCGGTCGGCGCGACCAGATATTCATAGATCGTCCCCGAGAATTTCGGGAAGTAGATGCCGAAACTGGCATTGCTGACCGACTGCTGCAAGACCGTCAGCATCATCAGGCCGGGCACGATGAAGGCGCCATAGGGCACGCCCTCGACCGCCTGGATGCGGCCGCCGATGGCGGCGCCGAAAACCACGAAATACAGCACCGTGCTGAGCACGGGCGAGGCCAGCGATTGCCAGATGGTGCGGAAGAACCGCGCCATCTCGTGGCCAAAGATCGCGCGGACGGAATGCCAGTTCATGCCGGCACCTCCTCGACCAGGGACATGAAGATTTCCTCAAGGCTGCTTTGCTTGGTCGAGACGTCGCGCACCGCGATCCCCTGCTCGGCCAGATCGGCCAGCAGGCGGGCGATGCCGGTGCGCTCGGCCCGGGTGTCATAGTCGTAACCCAGTTCCAGCCCGTCGCGGGACAGCGTCAGGCCCCGCCCCGCCAGCAGGGGCGGCAGCGCGGTCAGCGGCGAGGTCAGCCAGATCGTCAGGTGCTTCTTGCCGAATTCGCCCATCAGCTCGGCCTTGGGCTGGCACAGCAGCAGCCGGCCGCGATTGATGACGCCGATGCGGTCGGCCATGTCCTCGGCCTCTTCAAGGTAATGCGTGGTCAGGATGATGGTCACGCCCTGCGCGCGCAATTCGCGCACCACCGCCCACATCTCGCGCCGCAGGGCCACGTCGACACCCGCCGTCGGCTCGTCCAGAAACAGCACCTTGGGCCGGTGCGACAGCGCCTTGGCGATCAGCACGCGCCGCTTCATGCCGCCCGACAGCTCGCGCGTGCGGGCGTCGCGCTTGTCCCACAGCGCAAGGCTGCGCAAAAGCTGCTCGACATAGGCGTCGTCCGGGCCCTCGCCGTAAAGGCCGCGAGTGAAACGCACGCAGTCGATGACCTTCTCGAACGGTTCCAGCAGGATTTCCTGCGGCACCAGCCCGATCAGCCTGCGCGCCGCGCGCCAGTCGGTGCGGATGTCGTGGCCGCCCACGCGCACGGTGCCGCCGGTCGGCACCACCAGCCCGCAGATGATCGAGATGAGCGTCGTCTTGCCCGCGCCATTCGGACCCAGCAGCGCAAGGATCTCGCCCTGGTTGATGTCCAGCGACACGCCATGCAGCGCCACGGTGCCGCTGTCATAGCGTTTCGCGATATTGTCGATTTCGATGATCGAAGGCATGCGCCCTCCTTCGGGGTGGATTACAGCAGGCCTACCACATCGTGCGGGCAGCGCGGCGCGGCCATTCGGCGTCGTATGTCGCCCCGCCGACCTCGCCCGAGGTCAGCACGGACAGGATTTCGCCCGGCGTGGGCAGGTCTGCGGACTCGTCGCCGCCATCCCACAGGCCGGCGCGTTTCACCGCCCGGGCGCATTGGAAGTATGCCTGCGACACGCGCAGCACAATGACCGCGCGCGGAAGATTTTCGCCCCGCGCGAAGCTGGCGCGCAACTCGGCGTCGTCGGTCACGCGCGCATGGCCGTTCAGCCGCAGCACCGTGGCCGAGCCGCGGATCAGAAACATCATGCTGGCGCGGCCATCGGCCACGATATTCGAGATCGAGTCGATGCGGTCGTTCCCCCTCCAGTCGGGCAGGGCGACGTGGTCCGGGTCCAGCAGCCGCGCCACCGGGCCGTCATCGCCGCGCGGGCTGGCATCGACGCCGCGCGGGCCATGCGTCGCCAGCACGCAGAAACGCGAGGCCGCCAGCAGGCGGGCATATTCGGGGGTGACGTGATCGGCGACCTTGCGCAACGCGGCCGGCGCGGGCGTGCCATAGAGACTTGAAAGATCGCCTGCCGTCAGCCACCGCATCCCGTTTCCCCGCACCCCACATCACCGGCAGCTTTGACGAAGCGCAAGGGATTGTCCAGCGGCCGCGCCGGGCCGCGCAAGCGGTCAGGCGTGTTCGTCCGCGCCGGCGCTGTGGGCCACGATCGGCTGGCCGCCCGCCTCGGCGTAAAGCCGCAGGCTGGCGCCCTCGATCTGGTCGTAAAGCGTCTCCATCACCGCGCCGGCACGTTCGCCGGGCGGCAGGATGGGCAGGAACTCGATCACCGTGGTGCCGCCGCGGATCGGAAAGCCGCGCTTGGGCCAGAACATGCCGCAATTCACCGCCACCGGCACGATCGGCAGCCCCGTCGCCCGCTGGATCGAGCCGACGCCGTGCTTGTAGGGCAGGCTGGTGCCGGGTTTGGTGCGCGTGCCCTCGGGGTAGAAGACCAGCTGGCCAAGTCCGTCGGGGCTGGCCATCGCCGTCTCGACCTCGCCGATGATCTGCTTCAGCGCCTCTTTGCCCTTGGCGCGGTCGATGGGGATGCAGCCGACCTTGCGCGCGAACCAGCCCATGATCGGCACGTTCAACACCGCGCGCTTCATCACGAAGGCGCGGCGCGGGCAGGCCTGCGCCAGCGCAAGAATGTCCAGAAAGCTTTGATGCTTGGCGGCGACCAGGCAATCGCCCGCGGGCGGCGTGCCGCGCAGTTCGACCCGCACGCCCAGGATCACCCGCGCCGCCCCCATCATCTGGCCCAGCCAGATCGTCGCCACCCGGTTGGCCGAGGCCCGCCCGCGCAGGCCCTGCGGCAGGCCCCAAAGCCCCAGAACGATGGTCGCAAGCGCGATATAAAGGTAATAAAGCCCGGTGCGCGGCCAGTCGAGCGCCGAGGCCGCGCGCGGATGGTATCGCACATCCGCCCGCATCAGCGCACCTCGCGCAGCATGCGCAGCGCCGCCCAGCGGGTCGCCGCAAAGCCGATGCCGGCCGAGACGACCGGGATCAGCAAGGGCAAGAGCCACCCCCAGCCCTGAAAGCCAAGCCCGGTCAGGAAGCCGCCCGCCTGATCGACCGAGGGCAGCGCCCAGACCGCCAGCATCCCCAGCGCCGTGCCCCCCGCCGCACCCATCGCCGCGCGCCGGGTAAAGCGGCGCACGAAGGCGGTGGCGATGGTGATGTCGCGCGCCCCGATCAGCCGCAGCACGCGGATCACCTGCCCGTTCGCGGCCAGCGCCGCCTTGGCCGCCAGCGTGATCATCGCCGCTGAGGTCGCCCCGATCAGCAGCAACGAGAACAGCCCCAGCATCCGCAGCCGGTTCGCCGCCGACACCAGCGGCTGGCGCCAGCGGGTGTGGTCGTCCAGAACCGCGCCGGGCGCCTCGCCCTGAAGACGCAGGCGCAGGGCCTCGGCGTCGAAGCCGTCGGCGGCCTCGGTCACCTCGATCAGGCGCGGGACGGGCAGCGCCTCGACCGGGACATCGGGGCCGAACCATGGCTCAAGCAGCTTTTCGACCTCGGCATCGGGCAGGATCCTGGCCTCGGCGATGCCGGGCGTGGTCTTCAGCGCCGCCATCACCGCCGCCGTCTGCTCATCAAGCTGGTCGGCGGGGGCCGAGACGCGCACGGTGACCGTCTGCGCCAGTTCCGTGGACCAACGCTCGGCCAGCCGGCCGGTGGCCAGCGCCAGCGCCAGCGCGAAGACCGCCAGAAACGCCATGGCGCCGGCGGCAAAGACCGTCAGTTGCGCGGTAAAGCCGGTCGGCGGCACGACGCGGTCGGTCCCTGCCGGGTCGGGCCGCGTCAGCCCGCGCCACAGCGTCGCAAGGTCAAGCGATTTCAGGTCAGGCTTTTTCACAGGTCCGCCCCCGCCAGTTGCAGCCGTTTTCCGGCGATCCGCAGCACCCGCGCCTGCACCTGCTGCTTGGCGGCGCGGATCAGGTTCAGGTCATGCGTGGCGATCAGCACCGCCTTGCCCGAGCGGTTCAGCTCGATCAGCAACTGCAAAAGCCGCATCGACATGTCCCAGTCCAGATTGCCCGTCGGCTCATCGGCCAGAATCAGGTCGGGCGACATGATGACGGCGCGGGCCAGCGCGGCGCGCTGCCTTTCGCCGCCCGACAGTTCCTGCGGCACGGCGCGGGCCTGCGGGCCAAGCTGCACCCAGGCCAGCAGGTCCCCCAGCGCCGCCATGTCGACCGGCTGACCCGAGACCATCAGCGGCAGCGCGATGTTTTCCGCCACCGGCAGGTGGTCCAGGAACTGCGTGTCCTGATGGACGACACCGACGCGGCGGCGCAGCCCGGCGATGCCATCGCGCGAAAGCCCGGTCACGTCCTGGCCAAAGGCGGTCATCCGCCCCGAGGTCGGCAAAAGCTCGGCATAGCACAATCGCAGGAAGGTGGTCTTGCCGGCGCCCGAAGGCCCGGTCAGAAAGTGAAAGGACCCCGGCTGCAGGCTAAGCGTCATATCGGCCAGAAGCGGCTCGCCGCCGCTATAACCGAAGGACAGGTTCTGCATCTCGATCACGGTTTGCTCCTTTCCCGGTCGCCTGCTTGGCGCGCGGTTCGTGGCTTGATAGAACAGTCCTGCGGCGAATGCGAGACGCAGGCGCCATCGAAACGGACCGTAACGAAAGCTGAAAGACCGCCCATGCGCCTGACATGCCCCCGCTGCGGTGCCCAGTATGAGATCGCGGACTCGGCCATCCCGGCCGCCGGACGCGAGGTCGAATGTTCCGCATGCAGCCATGTCTGGCATCAGGCCGGGCAAATCAGGGCGGCGGCGCCCGATGATCCGGGCCCTTATGACCCGGGCGCGCGGCCGGCGCTGAACCGGCCCCTGAACGAGTCGATCCTGTCGATCCTGCGCGAGGAAACCGCCCGCGAATTGCAGGCCCGCCAAAGCGATGGCCGCCGGGCCGCCGCCGATCAACAGATCGCGACCGCTTTGGCAGAAGCCGCACCCGTCACCGCCACCCCGCCCGACGAACAGCCCGATGAACAGCCCGAGGTCGCGGCACCCGCCCCGGCGATGCCCGACAGGGACTGGCCCGCAACCACGCTGACCGCAACCACGCTGACCGCAGCCCCCGCCGGACAGGCCCACGAGGCGGCGGCAGCCGGGACGCCGCCCGCCGACAGCCCCGCATCGCCCGACGCTGTCCCGGACCCCCGCCCCGCCCTCATTGAGGCGCCCGCAGCCGTGGAAGCAGCAGCAGCCGTCCCGCCCGCCGCCGATGCCATCGAACGCGCCGAAATCGACCTGCGCCCCGAGCCGGTCATCGCCGCCCTGCCCGACGCTGCCGAGCTTGCCGCGACCCTGACCCGCAGCGGCCCGGCCCCCGTCCGCCCCATGCCACCCGAGGCGACCGAGACGATTGAGGCCGCCCCTGACGCGGCCCCCGAAACAGCCGCGGCCCTCGACGCCACGCCCCAGCCTCCGGCAGCCCCGCCCGCCGCCGCAGCGCGCCGCGGCTCGGGCTATGCCTCGGGCTTCGGACTTGCCGCGATGCTGGCCTTGGGCGTGGTGACGGTCTATTCGCTCGCCCCGCGCATCCCCGCCAACGAGGATGGCGGCGTGCTGGCCGAATGGCGGCGCGACATCGACCGCGGCCGGCTGTGGCTGCACGACCGCATCATCGGCGAATAATCAGAAGTCCTGCAACAACCGGCCAAGGTAGTCGCGCTCGTCCCGCGGGCGGTCGCGCTGCGCCTCGCGGCGGCGGATCTCGTCCTGCAGATCGCGGGCCTTGCGCGAGGGATCGGCCCCTTCGGCCAAGGGATCGCCGGCGGTGATCGAGCCGCCCTCGCCGCCCGTCGCCCGGCCCAAGGGGTCGGTCTGCGGCTGCTGCGACCATGGCTGACCCAGCGCCCGCTGGCCGCGCCCGTCGCCCGGGGACGGCTGCGCGCCCTCCTTGCCCTGCTGCTGGCCCTGATCGCCCTGCTGGCCCTGCTGCTGGTTCTGCGCCTGCATCTCGCCCAGGGCGCGCATCCCCTCGCGCATGGACTGGATCGCCTGCGCCTGCCGCTCCATCGCACCCGAGGGATCGCCCTCGCGCAGCGCGCGCTCGGCCTCCTCCATCGCGCGCCCGGCATCGTCCAGATTGCGCCGCGCCGCCTCGCCCTGTTCGGTGCCGCGGCCCGGCAGCAGCCCGCGCTGGCGGCCAAGGCCTTCGCGCAGCTTCCGCTGGCGGTCGGCCAGGTCCTGATTGCCCTGGCTGCCCTGCCCGTCCTCGCCCTGTTGCCATTGGCCGAACTGGTCCTGCATCTGGCGCATCGCCTCATCGGCCAGCTTCTGCTGGTCGCGCAGCGTCTCGGCCAGCTCCCCCATCCGCCCCGAGCGCGCCCCCGAAGGATCGCCGCTTTGCGTGATGCGCAGGTTCTGCATCATGCGGTTGAACTGCTCCAGCAATTCCTGCGCCTCGGCCATGCGGCCCTCGTTCATCAGGCGCTGGATTTCGTCCATCATCTGCTGGATCTGGTCGCCGGTGATCGTCTGCTGCTTGTCCTTGGGCGAACGGTCAAAGCGCTCGGAGGGGTCCTGACCCTGCTGCTGCGCCAGCATGTCGATATAGTCGTCGGTGGCCTTTTGCAGCTCGGCCATCAGGCGCTGCACCTCGTCGGGGCTGGCGCCGTTGCGGATCGCCTCGGACAGGCGCTCCTGCGCCTTTTGCATCCGGTCAAGCGCGTCGGCCAGCCCGCCATCCTCCAGCGCGACGGCGGCATCCCACAGAACCTGCGCCAGCTTGTTGCGCGCCTCGTCGGTCAGGTTGCCCGATTCCAGCGTGCCGATGGCGCCGCGCAACCCCTCGTAAAGCGTCTTGTCCATGAAGCCGTCGGGCTGCCAACTGACCGCGCGCAGAACCTCGGCGCTGCGCGCGGCATTGGTCCGCGACCACAAAAGGTCGCGCCGCATCTCGATCAGCGCCGCAGCCAGCGGGTCGAAGAAGCGCCGCCCCGGCAGCACCATCGCCATCGGCGCCGAGACCCCCTCCTGCCCGATGCCGTCGCTGACCTTCAGCGAGACCGTGACCGGCAGGTTGGCCCAGGGGTGGCGCGACAGATCCTCGGCCAGCCGCCCGCGGATATCCTTGCGCTGACCCGCGGCCGGCAGCGGCAGCGCCAGCGTGACCGCCTCGCGCGGTTCGGGCGCCGTCGCCAGACCAAAGCGCCGGTCCACCGCCGCCAGATCCAGCGAGATCACCGCCTGCCCGGCCACGATGCCATTGTCATCCGAGGCGGTGAAATCCTGCACCAGCCGCCCGTCGGCGCGGCGCTGCGGCGCGACCCCGGGCGCGACCACGGGCGCGGCATCGGGCAGCACGGTCACGTCAAAGCGCCGCCCGGAAACCTCGACAACACCGTTACGCTCGGCCAGGACTTCCGGCGCCAGGGGGTCACCCCCGGCAACCACAGCGCCGATATCCTGCGCCAGCGCGACGCCCTCGCCATAAAAGCGAAAGCTCAGCTTCGTGCCCTCCGGCAGGGTCAGGGCCTGCCCCTCGGGCAGCCCGTTCAGATAGATCGTCGGACGGCGCGTATAGGCCGGCGGCTCGGCCCAGCCTTCCCATGCCGGCGCGGCAGGGACATCGGGCCGTGCCTCGGACGGCGGACGAAAGGTCGCCCCCAGCGCCGCAAGGCTTTGCCCCAGCCGCCCCGAGGGCGCAAAGATCAGCGCCATGACCAGCGCGGTCAGCCCGACCAGCCGCAGCCCGACCGGATCGCGCCAGCGCAGCCGGGCATCGGGCGCGATCGCCCGCGCGCCGGCGGCCACCCGCGCCATCCGCGCCAGATGCGCCGACCACAGCGCATCCGCGCCCTCATCGCCGGCACCCACGGCAACCCGGTCCCGCAAGGCCGACAGCGGCCGCCCGGGCAAGGCCCGGTCGACCCGCTCAAGCGCCCCGTCCGGCGCCGGACGCCGGAATCGCCATAGCCCCCAGGCCGCCACAAACAGCACAACCAGCGCCACCAGCCCGGAAACCCAGGCCAGTGCCGCATTGGAAAACAGCTCAGGTGCGCCAAAGGCCAGCGCGGCAACGACCAGCGCCAGAACGACGCCCAAAGGCCAGAAGGCCCGCGCGAGCGCCTCCCACCACATGCCGGCGCGGGTCAACCCGACCGCCCGCCGCGCGTGATCCGGCGCCCGGCCTCCGCTCATCGGACAGCCCTTCTTTCATGGATAAATATCCCACGGGGGTCCGGGGGTGTGAAACCCCCGGCGACCACGCAGCACTGAAAACCGATCAAAGCCATTCCGGGATGGTATCGCGTCCCAGCATTTCCTCAAGCGTCGGTCGCGCCCGGATGACAGCGAATTGATCGCCGCTGACCAGCACCTCAGGGACCAGCGGGCGCGAGTTATATTCGGACGCCATCACCGCGCCATATGCCCCGGCCGAGCGGAAGGCGACCAGATCGCCCGGCGCCAGCCCCGGCAGATCCACCGCCTTGGCGAAGGTATCGCCGGTCTCGCAGACCGGGCCGACCACATCGAAACGGCCCAGATCGCCGCCCAGGGCCGCCTCGCGCACCGGGACGATATCGTGATGCGCGCCATACATCGCCGGGCGGATCAGGTCGTTCATGGCGGCATCGACGATCAGGAAATCGCGGCCCTCGCCCTGTTTCAGATAGACGACCGAACTCAGCAATATCCCGGCATTGCCCGAGATATTGCGCCCCGGCTCGATCTCGATCTCGCAGCCAAGATCGCCCACCGCGTCGCGGATCACCTGCCCGTATTCGATCGGCAAGGGCGGCGCGTTGTTGCCGCGGCGATAGGGGATGCCAAGCCCGCCCCCCATGTCCAGCCGGCGGATGTCATGGCCATCGGCACGCAGCGCCCGCGTCAGACCGGCCATCTTGGCATAGGCCTGGCGGTAGGGCTCAAGGTCGGTCAACTGGCTGCCGATATGCATGTCGATGCCCACGACCTCGATGCCCGGCAGCCGCGCCGCATGGGCATAGACGTCGCGCGCATGCGCGATGGGAATGCCGAACTTGTTCTCGGACTTGCCGGTGGCGATCTTTTCGTGGGTTTTCGCATCGACGTCCGGGTTCACGCGGATGGCGATGGGCGCGCGCAGACCCAGCGAATCGGCGACGCGCGACAGCAGGTCCAGTTCCGGCTCGGATTCGACGTTGAACTGGCGGATGCCGCCCTCCAGCGCCATGCGCATCTCGGCCTCCAGCTTGCCGACGCCGGAAAACACGATCCGCTCGCCCGGCACGCCCGCTGCCCGCGCCCGCGCATATTCCCCGGCCGAGACGATATCCATGCCCGCGCCCAGATCGCCCAACAGCTTCAGCACCGCCAGATTCGAGTTCGACTTGACCGCGAAGCAGACCAGATGATCAGACCACGCCAGCGCCTGCCGGAACAGGTTGAAATGCCGGGTCAGGGTGGCGGCGGAATAGACATAGACGGGCGTGCCCACAGCCTTGGCGATGCGGGTCAGCGGCACGTCCTCGGCGTGAAGCCAGCCGTCCACATAGTTGAAATGGTCCATCAGACGATCCTGCGAGAGCGGATGAAAAGATAAAGCGGCAGCCCGCAGCCGATGCCAAGCGCCAGCGCCGGCAGGGTCAGAAGCGCGGCCCAGTTGCGGCGCACCATGGTCTCGGTCAGGCACCAGACGACCAGTGCGACCTGCGCCAGCACCTCGGTCGGGCGCACGCCGCCCCAGCCAGTTTCGCCCCGCCACAGCGCCAGCACCGCCCCGGCCAGCGCCAGCGCCAGCCAGAACAGCCGCAAGGGTGTCAGATCAAAGGCTTGTGACGACGCCAATGCGCGCATCGCCATTGACCTGCACGCCGGGCGCAGGCGCCACCTTGGGTTCGGGCCGCATCGGCGGGCCATCGACGCCGCAAGCGGCCGTCAGGGCCAGCACTGCGCCAAGCCCCGCCAAACGCAGAAAACGCTTCATACCAGTTTCTCCTTCCAGCGGGCGATCTGGGCGCGGACTTGCGCCGGTGCGGT
The DNA here is from genome assembly GCA_046348875.1 of Paracoccus sp. (in: a-proteobacteria). Taxonomy (GTDB): domain Bacteria; phylum Pseudomonadota; class Alphaproteobacteria; order Rhodobacterales; family Rhodobacteraceae; genus Paracoccus. The sequence goes on along the minus strand of JAXMDJ010000018.1, from coordinate 43,111 downwards.
GCCGCCATAGCTCATGCGCGAGGCGACGGAATTGTGCACCCCCAGCACGTTATAGACATCATCGGTAATCGCCGGGTTAACGGATTGCATCTGCCCAAGCGTCAGGTCCGGCAGATCGACGCCCGATTTCTCGGCCATGGCGACCAATGCGCCGGTGACGTGATGGGCGTCGCGGAAAGGCAGCCCGGCCTTGCGCACCAGCCAGTCGGCAAGGTCGGTCGCGGTCGAAAAGCCCGAGCCCGCCGCCGCCTCAAGCCGGTCGCGGTTCGCCGTCAGGTCGGACAGCATCCCGGTCATCGCGGCCAGCGCCAGCATCAGGTTGTCGGCGGCGTCGAAAACCTGTTCCTTGTCCTCTTGCATGTCCTTGGAATAGGCCAAGGGCAGGCCCTTCATCACCACGAACAGCGCCACCGCCGCACCAAGAATACGCCCGATCTTGGCGCGGATCAGTTCGGCCGCGTCGGGGTTCTTCTTCTGCGGCATGATCGAGGACCCCGTCGAGAAGCGGTCCGACATGGTGACGAACCGGAACTGCGCCGAGGACCAGATCACCAGCTCTTCGGCCAGCCGCGACAGGTGAACGGCGCAGATCGCCGCCGAGGACAGGTATTCCAGCGCGAAATCGCGGTCGCTGACCGCATCCAGGCTGTTCGCCATCGGCCGGTCGAAACCCAGCGCCGCCGCCGTCGCGTGGCGGTCGATGGGAAAGCCCGTCCCCGCCAGCGCCGCCGCGCCAAGGGGTGATTCGTTCATCCGCCGCCGCGCGTCCTGAAAGCGCGACATGTCGCGGCCGAACATCTCGACATAGGCCATCATGTGATGGCCCCAGGTCACCGGCTGGGCGGTTTGCAGATGGGTGAAACCGGGCATCACCCAATCGGCGCCTGCCTCGGCCTGCGCCAGCGCGGCGCGGATCAGCGCCTCCAGCCCCGAAATCGCCGCGTCGCACTGGTCGCGCACCCACAGCCGGAAATCCGTCGCCACCTGGTCGTTGCGCGACCGCGCGGTGTGCAGCCGGCCGGCCGGCTCGCCGATGATTTCCTTCAGGCGCGATTCCACGTTCATGTGGATGTCTTCCAGCGCGGTGGAAAAGGGGAAGCCGCCGCTCTCGATCTCTGACAAGACCGTGAGAAGGCCTTCCCCGATCGCCTTCGCATCGCTATCGCTGATGATGCCTTGTGCGGCCAGCATCGCCGCATGGGCGCGGCTGCCCCGGATGTCCTGGGCATAAAGCCGCTGGTCGAATCCGATCGAGGCATTGATCGCCTCCATGATCGCGTCCGGGCCGGCGGCGAAACGTCCACCCCACATCGTGTTGGCGGTGCTGGCGGGCTGCTCGGTCATGACTTGTCCTTCGGGAGGATGAAATGCTGCGTTGGCTGGTTCTTTATACGGCACTGGGGATCGGTGCAAATGCCGCTTACGCCGGGGAAATCGACTGGGGCGCGGCGCATCTGGGGGGCTTGTCGAAACTGACCCAGACCGAGCCTGCGCCGGTGCCCGCGACCCCGTTCACCGACCCGCAGGGCGGCACGCATTCGCTGGCCGACTACAAGGGCAAGGTGGTGCTGCTGAATTTCTGGGCGACCTGGTGCGCCCCCTGCCGCGAGGAAATGCCCTCGCTTGATGCCCTGCAGGGCGAGCTTGGCGGCAAGGATTTTCAGGTCGTGGCCATCGCCGCCGGCCACAATCCGCCCCCCGCCATCGAAAAGTTCATGACCGAGGCCAAGATCGTCAACCTGCCCGTCCTTCTGGACCCGCGGCAGGGCCTTGCGCGCGAAATGGGCGTCATGGGCATGCCCGTGACCATCCTGATCGACCGCGACGGCAATGAGATCGCCCGCCTGATCGGCGGCGCCGACTGGGCCTCCGAGGCGTCGAAAACGCTTATCCGGCAGGCGATAGCGCCCTGACCCGGGCATGTTGCGGGCAATGGGTCATGTGGTCGTTGACCAGCCCGCAGGCCTGCATGAAGGCATAGGCGATGACCGGGCCGCAGAACTTGAAGCCGCGCTTTTTCAAGGCTTTGGACATCGCCTCGGATTCCGGCGTCTTTGCCTGCACCTCGGCCATCGAGGTCAGGCGGTTCTGGATCGGGCGCCCCCCGACAAAGGACCAGATGAAGGGCGAAAAGCCCTCGGCGGCCTCGATGTCCAGATAGGCGCGGGCGCCGGTGACGGCGGCCTCGATCTTGCCGCGATGGCGGACGATGCCGGGGTTTTGCAGGGCGCGGGCGATCTCGGGTTCGCCCCAGCGGGCGACGCGCGCGGGGTCGAAGCCCTCGAAGCAGTCGCGAAAGGCGTCGCGCTTGCGCAGGATGGTGATCCAGCTCAGCCCCGCCTGGAACCCGTCCAGCACCAGCTTTTCCCAAAGCGCGCGCGAATCGTATTCCGGCACGCCCCATTCGGTGTCGTGATAGGCAACATATAGCGGGTCGGTCCCGCACCATGCACAGCGTTCGGCGCCTTCGGTCATATCCCGTTAACCTCGAGTCCAGAAACCGGCTTGGGTTTACCCGATCTTAGGGGATGATGGCCAGACTGCGGCAGACGACAGGAGTCTTGGCATGACCGATAAGATCGAATCGCGCCCGGAATTCGGCTCTCCGCTGGATTTCGCGGTGGATCAACAGGCACGGATCACGATGGCCACGGTGCGGCGCGCGGTGTCGCGCGGCGACGCCGTTCTGGCCTATCAGCCCGTGGTTCAGGCGAACCGAACCGAAACCGCAGCCTTTCACGAAGGGCTGATCCGAATCATCGACGAAACCGGGCGGATCGTGCCTTTGCGCGATTTCATGCCGCTGGCCGAAACGACCGAACTGGGCCGGCAGATCGACTGTCTTTCCCTGTCGCTGGGCCTGAAGGCGCTGGCCGAGGAACCCTCGATCCGGCTGTCGATCAACATGTCCGCACGCTCGATCGGCTATCCGGCCTGGCTGCAAACGCTGCGCGCCGGCATCGCCGAGGATGAGCGCGTGACCGAGCGGCTGATCCTTGAGATCACCGAAAGCTCGGCCATGGGCATGCCGGAACTGGTCGGCCGCTTCATGCAGGAATTGCAGGCGCATGGCGTCAGCTTCGCGCTGGACGATTTCGGCGCCGGCTATACCTCGTTCCGCTATCTGCGGGATTTCTGCTTCGACATGATCAAGATCGACGGGCAGTTCATCCGCGACATCAACCAGCAGCGCGACAATCAGGTGCTGACGCGGGCGCTGCAATCCATCGCCCATCATTTCGACATGTTCACGGTGGCGGAATCGGTCGAGACCGCCGACGACGCGGCCTTCCTGATCGACATGGGCATCGACTGCCTGCAGGGATATTATTTCGGCGCACCGACCATTGTGCCGCCCTGGCGATCCCCCAATACCGCCGCCAAGCGCAGCTAAGCCGCCGCCCGGACCTCATCGCGCCGCCGCTGCCCCAATGGCGCGGCGCGACTTCGCGGGCACCTCTGGCCGGGCGGTCTGCCTGGCTGGCGCGTGATTGACAAGCCAGGCCCCTGCGGCCCGTGCCGCCCGGCTTTCGCGGCGAATGTGCAGCCGCATCGGCGACTTGGACCCGTTTGCCGGCAGCGGCCTCAGGAATGTGGGCCGTCCCTGGCCAGCATGTCCCCGCAACCATTGCGCGGGCCGGGTTCGCCTGATCCGCAGGGACCGCTGCCCGCAATCGCCGCCCGCGGTCGCTGCGCGGCGGCGAATATCCGTCCATCATCGCCGCCGCTCGGGTCGCGGGCGGCGCGGGCCGCGACCAGCCAAGCCCGCTTGACCTTACCCGGCGAAACGGCAAACAGTTTGCCTGTCTCCGAGTTTCTCGGCCATCAGCGAAGGAGCCTGTCATGACCAAAGCAGTAATCGTATCCGCCGCCCGCACCCCCGTGGGCAGCTTCCTCGGATCCTACGCGAATGTCCCCGCGCATGAGCTTGGCGCCACCGTGCTGAAGGCCATCGTCGAACGCGCCGGCATCGATCCGGGCGAGATCTCGGAAACCATCCTCGGGCAGGTGCTGACTGCCGCGCAGGGCCAGAACCCCGGCCGTCAGGCGCATATCCTTGCCGGATATCCGCGCGAATCCGCCGGCTGGCTGATCAATCAGGTCTGCGGCTCGGGCCTGCGCTCGGTGGCGCTGGCGGCGCAGCAGGTCCTGCTGGGCGATGCCGCGGTCGTGGCGGCGGGCGGCCAGGAATCGATGTCGCTCTCGAACCACGCGGCCTATATCCGCGCCGGGCAGAAGATGGGCGACATGAAGATGCTCGACACCATGATCAAGGACGGCCTCTGGGACGCGTTCAACAACTATCACATGGGCCAGACGGCCGAGAACGTGGCCGCGAAATGGGGCATCACCCGCGAAGAGCAGGACGAATTCGCCGTCGCCTCGCAGAACAAGGCCGAGGCCGCGCAGAAGGCCGGCCGTTTCGCCGATGAGATCACCCCGGTCACCATCAAGACCCGCAAGGGCGATGTCGTCGTCGATTCCGACGAATACATCCGCCACGGCGCCACGCTTGACGCGATGGCGAAGCTGAAGCCCGCCTTCACCAAGGATGGCACCGTGACCGCCGGCAACGCCTCGGGGCTGAACGACGGCGCCGCCGCCGTGCTGGTGATGACCGAGGCCGAGGCGGCCCGCCGCGGCCTGACGCCGCTGGCGCGCATCGCATCCTATGCCACCGCCGGCGTCGACCCGGCGATCATGGGCACGGGCCCGATCCCGGCCAGCCGCCGCGCGCTTGAGAAAGCCGGCTGGACGGTCGCCGACCTCGACCTGGTCGAAGCGAACGAGGCATTCGCCGCCCAGGCCATCGCCGTCAACCGCGACATGGGCTGGGATCCGTCGATCGTGAACGTGAACGGCGGCGCCATCGCCATCGGCCACCCGATCGGCGCCTCGGGCGCGCGCATCCTGAACACGCTGCTGTTCGAAATGGCCCGCCGCGACGCCAAGAAGGGTCTGGCGACGCTGTGCATCGGCGGCGGCATGGGCGTCGCGCTTTGCATCGAACGCTAAGGCGAAAGGGCGCGCGCAATTATCTTGCGCGCGCCAAACCGGCTGGATAGCATAATTTCAAGCACCATTGTCTGAAGGGGGAAGAAATGGCGAAAGTGGCCCTTGTGACCGGCGGATCGCGCGGCATCGGCGCGGCGATTTCGACGGCGTTGAAGGCGGCTGGCTATACGGTTGCAGCGAACTATGCCGGCAATGACGATGCCGCCAAGGCGTTCACCGCCGAGACCGGCATCAAGACCTATAAATGGTCGGTGGCGGATTACGACGCCTGCGCCGCCGGCATCAAGCAGGTCGAGGCCGAACTGGGCCCGATCGCCGTGCTGGTCAACAATGCCGGCATCACCCGCGACTCGATGTTCCACAAGATGACCCCGCAGCAGTGGAAAGAGGTCATCGACACCAACCTGACTGGGCTTTTCAACATGACGCACCCGACCTGGGGCGGCATGCGCGACCGCAAGTTCGGCCGCATCATCAATATCAGCTCGATCAACGGCCAGAAGGGACAGGCGGGGCAGGCCAACTATTCCGCCGCCAAGGCCGGCGACCTGGGCTTTACCAAGGCGCTGGCCCAGGAAGGCGCGCGCGCCGGCATCACCGTGAACGCTATCTGCCCGGGCTATATCGGCACCGAGATGGTCCGCGCCATCGATGAAAAGGTCCTGAACGAGCGTATCATCCCCCAGATCCCCGTCGGCCGCCTGGGCGAGCCCGCAGAGATCGCCCGGGCCGTGGTATTCCTGGCCTCGGACGATGCGGGTTTCATCACCGGCTCGACCATCAGCGCCAATGGCGGGCAGTATTTCGTCTGAAATCCGCGCCGGAAAGTCGGGCTGAAAACCGGCTTTCCGCCACACGGCCTTCAGGAATACGGCCTGACGAAAATACGCTTTCCGAAGACATGCTTTCTGAAACACTGCGGCCCGCGAATTTCGCGGGCCGTTTCTGGTTCGATCCTGACAAACCGGGGCGAACCTGCCCCGGCAGCCCGTCAATGCGACAGGCGGGCGATCTCTTCCTTGATGCGAAGCTTTTCCTTCTTCAACTGCGCGATTGCGAGGTCATCCGTGCCCGGGCTGCGATGCGCCGCCTCGATGGCATTGGACAGTGACTGGTGTTTACGGCGAAGCTCCTGCACGTGGGATTCAACCGACATTCCGTCCTCCTCTAGGATTGCTCGAACAAGTAGATTGCACCACAGAACTGTCACATTGTCACCGAAAATCGGGGGTTCCGGGCGCAAGTGCCGCACCCTCGCGCAGAACCGCCTGCGCGGCCTCGGTCAGGTCCTCGGCATCCGCCGAATGTGACGGTTTCGCGTGTAAAACAAAGGGAAAATGCAGCCGCAGGGGGGTGCGGGCGCCCTTGCGGGCCAGCAGGATGACGCGCCCCGCCTCACGCCCCGCTCGCGCAGAAATCGGGAAAATTTGAACGGCCCCGGCTTTACCGGCCAGCGCCGACAGAATCGCATCCAGCCGGTCGGCGCGCTGGATCAGCGTGATCGTGCCGCCCGGACGCAGGCGGCGCAGCCCGGCGGCGATCCAGTCCGACAGCGGCGTGTCCTCGTGCCGGGCGGTGCCGCGTCCGGCATCGGGGGCGACCGTGCCGCCAAGAAAATAGGGCGGGTTGGCGATGACATGGTCAAAACTTTCGCCACGCAGCAGGTGCGGCATATGGGCAAGATCGCCCTCGGCCACGCGGGCGGCGATGCCGTTCGCCGCGGCATTGCGGCGGGCCAGCGCGGCATAGACGGGTTGCAGCTCAAGCCCGGTCAGCGCCAGCCCGGGCACCCGCGCGCCAAGGCAAAGCAGCGCGACCCCTGCCCCGCAGCCCAGCTCCAGCACGCTTTCGCCGGGCCGCGCCGGGCAGGCGGCGGCCAGCATCACCGCGTCGGCGCCGGCGCGATAGCCGCGCACAGGCTGGGCGATGCGCAAGCGGCCGCCCAGAAAGCCGTCCTCGCGCCAGTCCGCGCCGGTGTCAGTCATGGTCGATAAGGTTGTCGCGCAGGATCGCGCGCGCCATGAACAGGTCGCGATCTGCGACCATCAGCCGCCGCGGCAGGATGCCCAGCGAGCCTTCCAGCACGCTCATGTGCTGGTCCAGCGGAAAGGACATGATCCCCTCGGCCGCAAGGATATCGGCGGCGCGGGTGATCAAAAGCGGGTCTGTGGTTCGCAAAAGCTGTTTCATATCATAAGAAAGGTAGGTGGCGGTTGCGCAACTGTCCATGGCGTGGCAATGGCTTGCGGCGAAAGGGGATGGCACATGGGCATGAACGAAAACGTCTCGAAGCCGCTGGACCGGCTTGCCGCTGAACTTGCCGGGGACATGGGCAATGTCAATGCGCTGATCCGCGAGCGCATGGCCAGCCGCCACGCGCCGCGCATCCCCGAGGTCACCGCGCATCTGGTCGAGGCCGGCGGCAAGCGGCTGCGGCCCCTGCTGGTGCTGGCGGCGGCGCGGCTTTGCGGTTACGCGGGCGACAAGCATCTGCTGCTGGCGGCAGCGGTCGAATTCATCCACACCGCCACGCTGCTGCATGACGATGTGGTGGACGAAAGCCGGCAGCGGCGCGGGCGCCCGACGGCGAACCTTTTGTGGGACAACAAGTCCAGCGTGCTGGTCGGCGACTATCTGTTCGCGCGCAGCTTCCAGTTGATGGCCGATACCGGCAACATGCAGGTCATGCAGATTCTGGCCAATGCCAGCGCCACCATCGCCGAGGGCGAGGTGCTGCAACTGACCGCCGCGCAGGACATCGCCACCAGCGAGGACACCTATATCCAGATCGTGCGCGGCAAGACGGCGGCGCTGTTTTCCGCCGCGACCGAGTCGGGCAGCGTCGTCGCCGGCGCCGACCCGGCGGTGCAGCGGGCACTATTCGATTACGGCGATGCGCTGGGGATCGCCTTCCAGATCGTGGATGACCTGCTGGATTACGGCGGCTCGACCGCGACCATCGGCAAGAACGTGGGCGACGACTTCCGCGAGCGCAAGCTGACGCTGCCGGTCATCAAGGCCATCGCCGCCGCCGATGCCGACGAGCGCGCCTTCTGGGAACGCTGTATCGGTCAGGGCAAGCAGGCCGAGGGCGATCTGGACCGGGCGCTGGCGATCCTGCGGGCGCGCGGGGCGCTGGATGCCGCCCGTGCCGACGCCATCGCCTGGGCCGAGCGCGCCAAGTCGGCGCTGGCCGCCGCCCCCGCGCATCCGCTGCGCGACGAACTGGCGGATCTGGCGGATTACGTCGTCTCGCGCATTTCCTGACCGCGGGGTGCGGTGCGAAAAAGCCCGGCGCAGGCCGGGCTTTTTGCATTTTCGGGTGCAGGGCGTCTAGCTGTTATAGGCGTTCTCGCCATGGGTGGTGACGTCAAGGCCCTGACGCTCATCGACGGCCGGGACGCGCAGGCCGACGACCGCCTTGACGACCGTCAGCGCCGCAAAGGACACCACGCCCGACCAGATCACCGCGATCAGCACGCCAAGCGCCTGCCTCCCCACCTGCGCCGCGATATTGTAGTCGGGCGCGACGGCGCCGCTGGCATAGTCATAGATGCCCGAACCGCCCAGCGACGGCGCCGCGAAAACCCCGGTCAGGATGGCACCGATGATGCCGCCGACGCCGTGGATGCCAAAGACGTCCAGGCTTTCGTCCACGCCCAGCTTCGCCTTCAGCGTGATGACGAACCACATGCACAGGAACCCCGCGATCAGCCCGATGGCGATGGCGCCCATCGGCCCGACGAACCCCGCGCCCGGCGTAATGCCGACCAGCCCCGCAATCGCGCCCGAGACGCCACCCAGCAGCGAGGGATGCCCGCGCAGCACCCATTCGCCAAAGGCCCAGGCCAGCGCCGCGGCAGCGGTGGCGACGACGGTGTTCAGGATGGCCATGGCGGCGACGCCGGTGGCCTCCATGTTCGAGCCGGCGTTGAAGCCGAACCAGCCGACCCACAAAAGGCACCCGCCGATGAAGGTGAAGGTCAGGTTGTGCGGGGCGATCAGCTCGCGCCCATAGCCAAGGCGGGGGCCGACGACGATGGCGGCGACAAGGCCTGCGATGCCGGCATTGATGTGAATGACGGTGCCGCCGGCGAAATCCAGCGCGCCATGGCCGAACAGATAGCCCGAGGGCGCGTCATAGGCGCTGGGGCCGCCCCACCACCAGACCATATGCGCCATCGGCAGGTATGAGAAGATGAACCAGATCACCACAAAGGCCAGCACGGCGGCGAATTTCATCCGCTCGACCGTGGCACCGACGATCAGCGAGGCGGCGATGCAGGCGAAGGCCATCTGGAAGACGACAAAGACATATTCCGGCACATAGACATTGGCGGTGAAGGTCTCGGACAGCGAGGCGGTGCCGACGCCGGCCAGAAACGCCTTGGAGAGCCCGCCGATAAAGGGCGTCAGTGCCGTCGCATCGGCAGCCGCGCCGGCGCCGGTGAAGGCCAGCGAATAGCCGAACGAAACCCAAAGCAGCGCGATCACGCAGAACAGCGTCAGCACCTGCATCAGCACCGACAGCATGTTCTTGGCCCTGACCAGCCCGCCATAGAACAGCGCCAGCCCCGGCAGCGACATCGCGATGACCAGAATGGCCGACAGCATCATCCATGTGGTATCGCCCTTGTCCACGACCGGGGCCGCCGTCTGGACGACAGCGGCGGCTGCGGGGGCGGTTTCCTGCGCCAGCGAGGGCGCCGCCCACCCGACCAGCGGGATGGCAAGCGCCGGGATCACGGATTTGATCGCGGTTGGTCTGGTCATCTGTCCTGCACCTTCTTTCTGCGCCGCAGCAGTTCCTGTCCCGGCCAGAAGACGCGCCCGCCTTTGCCCGGCACAAGGCTTGTGCAGCCTTCCGCCGGCCTGCCCCCGAAAATGCCGCCGTTTCAGGCCAAAGCGGTGAAATTTGCACGCATTTTCAGCAGATCACTGATAGGTCATCTCGGTTCTCAAGACCGGCGCTTTCCTGTATGTTCACCGCAAACAGGCCGGGCGATCCGGTCGGGCAGGATATCAGGCATGAAGAAACCGACCGGCGGGGGCCGCATTGTCGCGGACAAGCGCAATTTCGACCAAGCCCCTCAGAAAATGCAGAAACAGCAGGCCGCGCCGCCGCGCAAGCCACCGCGCCCGCCGCGCCGCGGCAATTTCCTGACGCGGGGAATCAGCGGTCTTGTGTCGCTGGTGTGGCGGGTGGTCTGGGGTTCGTTCTGGCGGCTGGGCCTGACTGTCGCCGCGCTGGTTTTCGCCGCCAGCTTCTATTTCTATACCACCCTGCCCGAGGCCTCGTCGCTGTTTGACGGCCGCGCGCGCGGCTCGGTCACCATGCAGGACACCGAGGGCCGCGTCTTTGCCTGGCGCGGCGAAACCTTCGGCATGGTCAGCGCCGACAAGATCGCCCCGGTGCTGAAGGATGCCGTCGTCGCGACCGAGGACAAGCGCTTCTACAGCCATTTCGGCATCAGCCCGCGCGGCATCGCCAGCGCCGTGCGCATCAACATGGCCGAGGGGCGCGGTCCGCTGGAAGGCAACGGCGGCTCGACCATCACGCAGCAGGTGGCCAAGCTTCTGTGCCTTGGCGAGACCTTCGACCCCACCCGCTGGAAGTCCGAGGCCGAGTTCGAGGCCGAATGCCGCAAGTCCTCGATCTGGCGCAAGGTCAAGGAAGTCCCCTATTCGCTGGCCATGGAGGCCAAGTACTCGAAAGAGGACATCCTCAACATCTACATGAACCGGTCCTATCTGGGCGCCGGCGCGCGCGGCTTCGAGGCGGCGGCGCGGCGTTATTTCGACAAGTCGGCGGCGGACGTGACCCCGGCCGGGCCGCGATGCTGGCCGGGCTGCTGGCGCCCAGCTATTTCGCCCCGACCGGCAACCTTGAACGCGCGCAGGACCGCGCCAGCGTCATCCTTGGGCTGATGCATGAACAGGGCTATCTGGATAACGCGCAATATGCCGATGCCAAGGCCAATCCCGCTGTCCTGTCCAAGGCAGCGGCGGCATGAGCAGGCGGCTATTTCGCCGACTGGGTGATGGAATCCAGGTCCGGGCTGACCTCGGAAACGACCGAGGACGTGACCATCAAGACCACCTTCGACCAGCGCGTGCAGCGCGCCGCCGAACGCGCCGTCCAGCGCATCTTCGATGAAAAGGTCGCCAAGGGCTCGACGGCGCAAGGTGGCGGTGGTCATCATGTCGCCCGATGGCGCCGTGCGGGCAATGATCGGCGGGCGCGACGACCGCGACCAACGCCTTCAACCGTGCCACGGCGGCAAAGCGGCAGACCGGCTCCAGCTTCAAGCCGTTTGTCTATGCGGCGGCGCTGGATCAGGTTACAGCCCGAACAGCCTGGTGCTGGACGCACCGCTGACGATCAATGTCCGCGGGTCGGGGCCGTGGTCGCCGCAGAACTATACCCGCCGCTATCTGGGCGAGGTGACGCTGACCCGCGCGCTGGCGCAGATGGCGACACCGCCACCGTGCAGTTGCGGAAACCGCCGGGCGCGATGCGGTGCGCCCGCGTCGCCACCGATTTCGGCGTCTCGGACAATCTCGCGCGGGCCGTCGCTGGGTCATGGCGTGTCGGAATCGACGCTGCTGGCGATGACCGGCGCCTATGCCGGCATCCGCAACGGCGGCACTGCCGTCAGCCCCTATGGCCTGCTGGAACTGCGCATCAAGGGCGACGACCAGCCGCTGATCGGGCAGGCCGGCGGCATGGGCAAGCGCGTCATCTCGCAAAAGGCGGCGGGTGAGCTGATCGGCATGATGGAGCAGGTGATCCAGAACGGCACCGGCACCCGCGCCAAGCTGCCGGGCCGTCGGCGGCGGGCAAGACCGGCACCACCTCCAGCTATGTCGATGCGTGGTCCATCGGTTTTACCGGGCAATATGTGGCCGGGGTCTGGATGGGCTATGACGACAACAAACCGCTGAAGGGCGTCACCGGCGGCGGGCTGCCGGCCGAGATCTGGCAGGCGGTCATGCAGGAAATCCACGACGGCCTGCCGGTCGAACCGCTGGGCGACTTCGTCTTTGACGCCTCGGGCGCGGTGCCGCAGGTGGTCTCGACCGGCGCCGATGGCGAGGCCGATCCGCTGGCCGATGCGCTATCTCGCGGGCATGGCCAGCCCGCCCCCGCCGCGCGAGCCCCGGCGGATACGACCGACCCGAGAACCAGCCCGCCCGCAGCAACCCGCCCGCAATCTGCGCCAGGGCGACGGCACGGCCCCGGCAGGCGATGCCCCGGCAGATGGTCGCCCACCTTCCCGGCCGAGACGGTGACCAGCGGCGACATCAACCCTCGGACCGGGGGCGAGGACGCGCTGACCGAGGCCCTGCGCGGCATCGACGGCGTCTACAAGCAATAACGCATCGGACCGGCCCTTGCAGGGCGGTCCGTGCAGATCAGGCCGGGCAAGCCGGCCTATTCCCCAAAATTGCCCCTAGCCGGCCTTTTGCAGATCGGCGGTCAGCGCGGCGATATTGCCGCCGCGCTTGGCCAGCATCGCCCCGATCTCGGCTCGTTCCGGGGGCGAGCCATGTTCACCCCCTCGATGATGATGTTGAAGCCAGCGGCTTGCCCGGACTTGTCAAGAACGTGCCACTCGACCTCCATCGGGCTGCGGCCTTTCAGATGAGCGACCGAGGTCACGGCGAAGGACTTCACCGGCTTCGCGCCCGTCACCTCGATGCGCGAGCCGATGAACTCGCGAAAGCGCTTGCCGTATTTGCCGATATAGCCCTGAAACGCCTGCCTGCCAGGCGGCGAATTCGGCGGCGCTGGCCTTGCGCGCCGCCGGACAGCGCCGAGCGCGCGATAATGTCGACATCGGCGCAACGCGCAGAAATCGCCTCGAATGCCTTGTATCTGCGCGGGCGGCTGGCCAGAGGTTGATCACCGCATAGACCTCGTCCAGCGATTTCTGGATCAGCGCCCGCCTCGTTCGTGTCCAGCGCCCATGCAGGGGCGGCAGCGGTCGCCAGCCCGGCGCCGATCAGGCCAGAAAGCCGCGCCGGGTGGGCAGGCGGAACTCATTCGGCACGCGGGGTCAATGTAATCTCCTTGCTGGCCAGTTCATAGCGGCGATGTTGCAGCCAGATCAGCCGGGTCTGCGCATAACCTCGGCACTTCCATGCAGGATGGAATCGACGGGATCGCTGAAACGCCCCCGTTCACCGGCTTTTGACACCACGCGTGCCAAGGCTGATCAGATGCTGGTCGCGGTTCAGCCATTGCCGGGTCGGATCGATGACCAGATCGACAAGGCGGCCGACCGCGTCGCTCGGTCGAGGGCCGATCAGCGGCAGTTCCAGATAGGACCCTCGCCCACGCCCCACACGGCCAGCGTCTGGCCAAAATCAGTGTCCTCCTCGGGCAGGGCGAAGTCCTTGCTGGCCAAGGTCAGATCCCCGCAAAGCCCGAAGTCGAGTTCACGAAGAACCGGAAGGTGGTGCGGATCGCCGGTGCCGGTTTGCCCTACCCGAATGGTTCACCGCCTTGCCCGGCAGCGCCAGGTTCTTGCCGAAATTCCCCACCGCCTCGACCGCGCGGCTGCCAACGCCTTGGGTTTTTTCGGATTTCTTGCCGCCCGACAGGCCGGCGCTCAGCGGTTTGACCAGATTGGCGTCGACGCGGCGGTTGAAGTCGTGGACGCGGCGGCTGATCGGCTCATACCGGTCGTTGATGCCGTCCTCGGGCCAGTTCAGGGCGCAGGCGCCCAGCAGGAAAACGGCGCGAATCGCGGTCGACAAAATCTTCGAGGACAAGCTTCTGGTAACCTTCCATTGCTATGACTTGCCTTGTCCGCGCCGATTCAGGACAAGAAGCCATGACCGCAGCCGGGGCCCGGACTGTTGCTCGGTCGCGTTTTGGGATATGCGCTGTGACATTTCCGGGCAAGGCCCGGCAATTTGTTAGGAAGGAACCGGCATGGCTTTGCCGCCGATGCGACACGATGGCGGGCGCGAACTGCGTTCAGCGCGCAGCGCCGCTGACGGCTTTACATCAGCGTGGGGATATTTTCCTTTGCGGTGAACCTGCTGATGCTGACCGGCCCGCTGTTCATGATGCGGGTCTATGACCGCGTCCTTGCCAGCCAGCAGTCGAGACGCTGACAGCGCTATTCCTGCTGGTGGTGTTTTCTGTTTACCATGATGGGGCTGCTGGATCTGGCCCGCAACCGCGTCGTAGCGCAGATCGCCGCCCGTTTTCAGGAACGGATGGAGGGGCGGGTTTTCACCGCCGCGCTTCAGGACGGCAATACCGCCGGCTCCGGACGTGATTTTGCGCGGCGGCATGCGCGACCTTGATTCGGTGCGGCGGCTGATCGGCTCGCCGATCCTGATGGCGCTGTTCGACCTGCCATGGGCGCCCTTCTTCTGGCGGCGGTCTATCTGTTCCACCCCGGTCATGGCTTCGTCGCCACCAGCGGCGCCACGGTGCTGGTGGTGTCGACGCTGCTGAACCAGTGGCTCAGCCGCGTTCGCTGCAACAGGCGGCGATCGCCAGCCACGCGGCCGAACGCATGTCCGACCTTTACCGGGACGAGGGTGAGGTGATCGGCTCGCTGGGCATGCGTGGCGCGACCTTTCACCGCTGGCAGGATGCACGCGACCGCGCCACCGATGCGACAATCCGCGGCGCCGACCGCGCCTGATTTCACCGTCTTCTCGCGCACGTTCCGGCTGTTTCTGCAAAGCGCGCTTCCTGGCCGCCGGCACTGGCTGGTGCTGCGCCAGGGTGACGCCCGGCGCAATGATCGCCTCGTCGATCCTGATGGGCCGCGCCCTTGCCCGGTCGAGCAGGTCGTGGGCGGCTGGTCCATGGTTCAGCGCGCCGAGGACGGCTGGACACGCCTTTCCGAGCTGCTGTCGCGCCGCCCCCGGCGATGTCCCGCACGCCCCTGCCGCATCCGCCCGCCCAGCTTGAGGTCAGAAACCTTGCCATGATCGCGGCCAGTCCGCGCCGACGCCGCGCGGCCGTCGGCTTCGACCTTGGCCCGGGACAGGCGCTGGGGGTGATCGGGCCATCCGGCGCCGGCAAGACGACGCTGGCGCGGGCGCTGATCAGCGCATGGCCGCTTTCGGGCGGCTCGATCCGGCTGGCCGGCGCCACGCTGGACCAATATGACCCCGACGTCCTGGGCAGCCTGATCGGCTATCTGCCGCAGCAGGTAACGCTGTTCGACGGCACCATTGCCGAAAATATCGCCCGCCTCGCGCCCGATCCCGACCCGCAGCGCGTGGTTGCCGCGGCCACCGCCGCTGCCGCGCATCGCATGATCCTTGATCTGCCGCAGGGCTACGACACCCGCGTGACGCAAAGCGGCGGCAGGCTCTCCGGCGGCCAGATCCAGCGCATCGGCCTTGCCCGCGCGCTTTACGCGGACCCGGTCATCTTCGTCCTGGATGAGCCGAACTCGAACCTCGACAACGAAGGCTCGGCCGCGCTCAACGTGGCGATCCGCAATATCAAGGCGCGCGGCGGCGCGGTGATCATCATGGCGCACCGCCCCGCCGCGATCACCGAATGCGAATTGCTGCTGGTGATGGATCAGGGCATGCGCCGGGCCTTCGGCCCCCGCGACGAGGTATTGAAATCCATGGTCAAGAACGCCGACCAGATCAACCGCGCCCAGGGCCAGGGCGGAGGCATGACATGACCGATTCGAACAATATCGGCCGCGCGCCAGTGGCAAAACTGGACGAGGCCTCGGTGCCCGAAACGCCGCCGCAGTTCCGCGCCCGCCGCGCCGATCCGCCCCCGACTGCCCCGGCACCGCCGCCCCGTCACCGCCCGACATGGTCGGCGCGCGGGCCGGTGATTCTGGGCGTCCTTGCCCTCGCCCTTCTGGTCGGCGGCTTCGGCGTCTGGTCCTGGACTGCGCGCATCGCCGGCGCCGTCGTCGCCAGCGGCCAGGTCGAGGTCGAGCAGCGCCGCCAGGTCGTCCAGCATCCCGATGGCGGCGTGGTCGACGAAATCCTCATCCACGATGGCGAAACCGTCACCGCCGGCCAGCCCCTGATCCGGCTGGACGGCGCATTGCTGAATACCGAACTGACCATCGTCGAGGGCCAGTATTACGAAATCCTCGCCCGCCGCGGCCGGCTCGAGGCCGAGCGCGCCGATGGCAAGTCGATCATCTTCCCCGAAAACCTGGTCAAGGCCGCCACCGGACGCCCGGAACTCAAATCCCTGATGGCCGGACAGGAAAGCCTGTTCGCTGCACGTCTCGACACGCTCAAGCAGTCGCTCGGACAATTGGCCAAACAGTCCGAGCAGATCGATTCGCAGATCAGCGGCATCGACGCCCAGACGCTCGCCCTGCAACAACAGCGCGACTTCATCTCGCAGGAATTGCGCGACCAGCGCGCCCTGCTGGAAAAGGGCCTGGCGCAGGCGCCCCGCGTGCTGGCACTGGAACGCGAGGCCGCGCGCCTTGACGGCCAGCTTGGCGAGATGACCGCGACCCGCGCCCGCGCCGTGACGCAACTGGCGGA
Organism: Paracoccus sp. (in: a-proteobacteria); assembly: GCA_046348875.1. Lineage (GTDB taxonomy): Bacteria > Pseudomonadota > Alphaproteobacteria > Rhodobacterales > Rhodobacteraceae > Paracoccus. The sequence goes on along the minus strand of JAXMDJ010000018.1, from coordinate 26,584 downwards.
AATCGACCTGTCGCGGCTGGAAAAATCCGCAACCTACCGCGAGGCCGCCGAAACCGAATTGCGCGACCTTGGCTACCGCGAACTCGAACTGGCCGAACGCCGCCGCTCGCTGATCGAACAGGTCTCGCGGCTGGAAATCCGCGCGCCCGTCTCGGGCGTGGTGCAGGAACTGCAGGTCACGACCCCCCGCTCGGTGATCCGTCCGGCCGACCCGATCATGTACATCATCCCGCAGGATCGCCCGCTGGTCGTCTTCGCCCGCGTCGCCACGATCAATATCGACGAGGTCCATCCCGGCCAAAAGGTGGTGCTGCGCTTCTCGTCCTTCTCGTCGCGCACGACGCCGGAAATCGACGGCGTGCTCAGCCGCGTCTCACCCGACACGCTGGTCGATCAGGCGACCCAGATCCCCTATTACCGCGCCGAGGTGACGATCCCCGCCACCGAGCTTGAAAAACTCAAGGGGCTCGACCTCATCCCCGGCATGCCGGTCGAGGTCTATATCCAGACCGGCGAACGCAGCCCGATGGCCTATCTGGTGAAACCGCTCAGCGACTACTTCATCCGCGCCTTCCGCGAGAATTAAGGCCACAAAAAAAAGAACGGGCGCGACAACGCCCGTTCCACCCCATTCTTTCATGTCCAAATATCCCGGGGGTCCGGGGGCAGCGCCCCCGGCTACGCGCGCCTCAAACCCCCAGGCACCAGCGCATGACAGCCTTTTGCGCATGCAGCCGGTTCTCGGCCTCATCGAAGATGACCGAGTTCGGACCATCCATCACCGCGCTCGTCACCTCGTCGTCGCGATGCGCGGGCAGGCAATGCATGAACAACGCGTCAGACCTGGCATGCGCCATCAGGGCCTCGTTCACCTGATAGCCGCGCAGCTGGTTGTGGCGCCGCTCGCGCGCGGATTGCGGGTCATGCATCGAGACCCAGGTATCCGTCACCACCAGATCGGCGCCCTCGACCGCGCGGACCGGGTCGCGCTCGATCACCGCCTGCACGCCTTGCGCGCGGGCGAAATCCATCGCCTCGACCTCGGGATCCAGTGGCGGCGGCCCGGTAAAGGTGAAATCGAAACCGAACTGGCCGGCACCATGGATCATGCTGGCGCAGACATTGTTGCCATCGCCCGACCAGACCACCTTGCGGCCGGCGATCGGGCCGCGATGTTCCTCGAACGTCATCACATCGGCCATGATCTGACAGGGATGGGTGCGGTTCGTCAGGCCGTTGATCACCGGCACACTGGCGTATTCCGCCATTTCCAGCAGCGTCGCTTCCTCGAAGGTGCGGATCATGATCAGGTCGACATAGCGCGAAAGTACCCGCGCGGTGTCGGCGATGGTCTCGCCATGACCAAGCTGCATCTCCTTGCCCGACAGCACCATGGTCTGCCCGCCCATCTGACGCACGCCCAGATCGAAGCTGACCCGCGTCCGCGTCGAGGGCTTTTCAAAGATCAGCGCCACCATGCGGTTGGCCAGCGGCTGCTCGGCATCCGGTGCGCCCCGGGGCTTGCCGTTCCGGGCGTCCTTCATCCGGCGCGCGGCGTCGATCATGCCCCGCAGATCGGCCTTGGCGGTGGTGTGGATGTCAAGAAAACTGTTCATTTGCGACGGTCTTTCAAATGGGTCCGGCAAGCAAGCCGCGTTGCCGGTGCAAGGTCAAGGCCCAAGGGCCGTATTCAGACAAATGCGATGACCGTCATCGGCGCCGGTTCAGAACGCAGTCCGGCGCCGCCCGTGAAAAGCCGTCCTCAGCCATCCAGCCGCCCCGCGGCACGGTCAAGCCGCGCCACCGCCTCGGCGATTTCGGCGTCGCTGATGGTCAGCGGCGGCAGCAGGCGCAGGGTATTGTCGGCGGCGGCGACGGTCAGGATATGCTCGGCATAGCCGGCCTTGACCAGATCGCCCGGCGCGACCCTGCATTTCAGGCCCAGCATCAGCCCCTGCCCGCGCACCAGTTCAAAGACCTCGGGATGCGCGGCGACCAGCCCCTCAAGCTTCTGGCGGAAAAGACCGGCCTTGCGGTTCACCTCGGCCAGGAATTCGGGGCGGGCGACGATCTCCATCACGCGCGCGCCGACCGCGCAGGCCAGCGGATTGCCGCCATAGGTCGAGCCATGCGTCCCCGCAACCATGCCCGAGGCGGCGTTTTCCGTCGCCAGCACCGCACCCAGCGGGAAGCCGCCGCCGATGCCCTTGGCAACCATCATGATGTCGGGGGCAATCCCGGCATATTCATGTGCGAACAGCTTGCCGGTACGCCCCATGCCGGACTGCACCTCGTCCAGCACCAAAAGCGCGCCGGTCTGGTCGCAAAGCTGGCGGATCAGCCGCAGGTCGGCGTCGGGCAACGGGCGGATGCCGCCCTCGCCCTGCACGGGTTCCAGCATGACGGCGGCGGTGCGGTCCGAGATCGCGGCCTTCAGCGCCTCCATGTCGCCCCAGGGCAATTGCCGGAAACCGGGCATCAAGGGGCCAAAGCCCTTGACCATCTTTTCCGCCCCCGAGGCGGCGATGGCCCCGGTCGAGCGGCCATGGAATGCGCCCTCGAAGGTCAGGATCTCATAGCGGTCGGGGTCGCCCCGATGATCCCAGTATTTGCGCACCATCTTGATCGCCAGCTCGGCGGCCTCGGTGCCGGAATTGGTGATGAAGGCGGTGTCGGCAAAGGTGTTTTCGGTCAGCAGGTCGGCCAGCCGTTCCTGCTGCGGGATCTGGTACAGGTTCGAGACATGCCAGATTTTCCCCGCCTGCTCGGTCAGCGCCGCGACCAGATCGGGATTGGCGTGCCCAAGCGCGTTCACGGCGATGCCCGCGCCCAGATCCAGATATCGCGTCCCGTCCGCGGTGATGGCCCAGCTGCCCTCGCCCCGCTCAAAGGCGAGGTTGGCGCGGTTATAGGTCGGCAGGACGTGCGGAATCATGGGATTGTCCTCTTGCAGACAGGGGCCACCCGGCAGATGGCGACAGTTGTGGAAAACGCAGGCGGGATCGGACGTCGAAGGATCAACGTCGGGGACGGGCGATATGGGCGGTCCGAACGATCATGCCGTCCGAATAGCCGCAAAGCGATGTTTGCGCAACGGATTTCACGCCTTCATCCGATAGCCGCTGTCCAGCCAGCGCCATGCCAGCGACAGGACCAGCACCACCGCCAGCGCCGAGACCGCCAGCCCCAGCACCGGCGACGCGTCCGAGACCCCGGCGATGCCGTAGCGCGCCCCGTCGATCAGGTAAAAGATCGGGTTCCAATGCGCCAGCGCGCGGAACGGCGGCGGCAGCGCCTCGACCGAATAGAAGGTGCCCGACAGGAACGACAGCGGCGTCACGATGAAATTGGTGATCGCCGCCATCTGGTCGAATTTCTGCGCGACGATGCCGCCGATCAGCCCCAGCCCGCCCATCAGCAGCGCCCCCAGCACCACGAAGGCCAGCGCCCACAGCGGATGCGCGATCCCCTGCCCCAGCACCAGCGCCATGCCTGCCCCGATCACCGCCGCCACGATCAGCGACCGCGCCAGCGCGCCGGCCAGATAGCCGGCAAGGATCTCGGCCGCGGACAGGGGCGGCATCAGCGTATCGACGATATTGCCCTGCATCTTGGCCGAGACGATGCTGGACGAGGTATTGGCAAAGGCGTTCTGGATCACCGTCATCATCAGGATGCCCGGCCCCAGGAAGGCCAGATAGGGCAGGCCCATCACCTCGCCCCGACCCTTGCCAAGCGCCAGCGCAAAGACCACGACGAACAGCCCCGCCGTCATCAGCGGCGCCAGCACCGTCTGCTGCCAGACATTCATGAAGCGCATCACCTCGCGCCGGGCCAGTGTGAAAAGTCCCAGCCAGTTCACGCGGCCGAACCGGCGCACGCCCATCTGGCGAAATCCGCCGGGTGTCTGGAAAGGTTGCATCGGCGCTCCTTGAATTTGCGGCCCCGGACGGGTAAATCTGGCTATCCCCGGGTTTAAGCCCGGGTTCCACGGAATTGAAGTCACCAGAGCGAAGGGCACCGGGATCGTCCCGGTGCAGGAAAGGCAAACCATGTCCTGGACCGATGAGCGCGTCGAGACGCTGAAACGCATGTGGGCCGAAGGACAGTCGGCCAGCCAGATCGCCAAGGAACTGGGCGGCGTGACCCGCAACGCGGTGATCGGCAAGGTCCACCGTCTGGGCCTGTCGAACCGCAACGACGACACCCCCGAGGCCACCGCCCCCGCCCCCGAGGTCAAGCCGGCCGCGCCGGCGCCTGCTGCCGCAGCCGCGCCGAAACCCGAACCCGCGCCCGAGCCGAAGCCCGCCGCAGCCGCCGCGCCCGAGCCGCGCCCGGAACCCGCGCCCGAAACCGCCCCGGCCGTTGCCAGCAACTTCAACCGCCGGCCCATCGTGCCCGCCGGTCAGCCGCTGCCGCCGCAGCCCTCGGCCAATGAGATCAGCCCCGAGGCGCTGGCCTCGGTCCGCGAGGTCGAAAAGCGCGCCCGCAAGCTGTCGCTGATGGAACTGACCGAGCGCACCTGCAAATGGCCGATCGGCGACCCGGCGACGGACAAGTTCTGGTTCTGCGGCCTGCCCTCGGCCCCCGGCAAACCCTATTGCGAGGCGCATGTCGGCGTGGCCTTCCAGCCGATGAGCTCGCGCCGCGACCGTCGCCGCTAAGGGCGCGGGGGTGCATTTCCCCCGCCTTGCCGCGCTGGCGGTGGTGCTGGACGGCGACCGCGTGCTGATGGTTCAGCGCCGCAATCCCCCCGACGCGGGCCTTTGGGGTTTTCCCGGCGGCCATGTCGAGCCGGGCGAGACGGCGCTGGCCGCCGCCGCCCGCGAGGCGCTTGAGGAAACCGGCGTCACCGCCATTCCCCGCCTTTATATCGACAATATCGACGTGATCCGGCGCGACGATGACGGCGCGCTGCGCTATCACTTTCTGCTGGCGGCGGTGCTTTGCGACTATGTCTCGGGCCAGCCGCTGGCGGCGGATGACGCGATGGATGCGGGCTGGGTCGCCACCGCAGATGTGCTGGCGGGCCGCCTGCCGCAATCGGCCAGTGTTGCCGCCACGCTGCAAAAGGCGCTTGACCTCGAGCACGCTCGAACCCCTAGCCTGCCGGGCGTCTGACACGAAAGCCTGTGGCCCGACATGGGGCCCGAAATGGGTCACGAAAGGGGGACGCATGAGGATCGCCGAACTGGCCCGCCGCTCGGGGCTAAGCGTCCATACCCTCCGCTATTACGAGCGGATCGGTCTGATGCCCCGTGCCCCACGCGACGATGCCGGCCACCGCGATTACGATGACAAGGCCCTGATCTGGATCACATTCATCGGCCATATGAAGGCCGCCGGAATGCCGATCCGCGAGATGCTGGCCTATGCGCATCTGCGCGCCCGGGGGGACGCGACCGCGCCCGAGCGCGCAGCGATCCTGCGCGCCCGCCGCGATCAGGTCGCACTCCGCATTACCCGATTGCAAGGCACGCTTTCCGTTCTGGACACCAAGATCGCCGGATACGGCGCTTTCCCGGAAAGGACCGACAATGACACAGGAAACACGACTTGAACGCGGCAGCCGCCAATTGACCCGGATCGATGGCGCGGGCGGGCAGGCGGTGATCGACGCGCTGGCCGACATCGCCCCGGATTTCGCCACCTACCTGCTGGAATTTCCCTTTGGCGACATCTATTCGCGCCCCGGACTTGGCCTGCGCGAGCGCGAGATCGCGACCATTGCCGCGCTGGCCGCGATGGGCAATGCGACCCCGCAACTGCGCGTCCATATCCGCGCCGGGCTGAATGTCGGCCTGACGCGCGCGGAAATCACCGAGGTGCTGATGCAGATGGCCGTCTATGCCGGCTTTCCCGCCGCGCTGAACGGGCTTTTCGCCGCCCGCGAGGTCTTTGCCGAGGCCGCCTGAGACAGCACGGAACCGCCGGGCCGGGCGGCGCAAGGCCACTTTCCCTTGGTCGCCCGGATGGATAGATACGGGGGCGACAGACAAGGACGCAGACATGGCCCGGCACCTCATCACCTCGGCGATCCCCTATATCAACGGGATCAAGCATCTTGGAAATCTGGTCGGCTCGCAGTTGCCGGCCGATCTTTACGCGCGCTACCTGCGCCAGCGCGGGCACGAGGTCATGTTCATCTGCGCCACCGACGAACACGGCACGCCCGCCGAACTGGCGGCAAAAAAGGCCGGCAAGCCCGTGCAGGTCTATTGCGCCGAAATGCACAAGGTGCAGGCGGAAATCGCCAGGAATTTCGGCCTGTCCTTCGACCATTTCGGCCGCTCGTCCAGCGAACGCAACCATGTCCTGACGCAGCATTTCGCCGGGAAACTGGACGAAAACGGCTGGATCACCGAGGTTCAGGAAAGCCAGGTCTATTCCATCGACGACGCCCGCTTCCTGCCCGACCGCTATATCGAGGGCACCTGTCCGAATTGCGGCTATGACAAGGCGCGCGGCGACCAATGCGAGAACTGCACCAAGCAGCTTGACCCGACCGACCTGATCGACCCGCGCAGCGCCATCAGCGGCTCGACCAACCTTGAGGTGCGGGCGACCAAGCACCTTTACCTGCGCCAGCGCGCGATGAAGGACCAGATCGCCGCCTGGATCGACAGCAAGACCGACTGGCCGATCCTGACCACCTCGATCGCGCGGAAATGGCTGAATGACGGCGACGGCCTGCAGGATCGCGGCATCACCCGCGATCTGGACTGGGGCATTCCGGTGAAAAAGGGCGACCAGCCCTGGCCGGGGATGGAGGGCAAGGTCTTCTATGTCTGGTTCGATGCCCCCGTCGAATATATCGCCGGCACCGCCGAGGGCACCGACGCCAAGGGCCAGCCCGACAGCGCATGGCGGCGCTGGTGGCGCCTGGACGAGGGCGCCGGGGACGTGACCTATACCCAGTTCATGGGCAAGGATAACGTGCCCTTCCACACACTCAGCTTTCCGGCCACGATCATCGGCTCGGGCGAGCCGTGGAAGCTGGTCGATTACATCAAGTCCTTCAACTACCTGACCTATGACGGCGGCCAGTTCAGCACCAGCCAGGGGCGCGGCGTATTCATGGATCAGGCGCTGTCGATCCTGCCCGCCGATTACTGGCGCTGGTGGTTGCTGAGCCACGCGCCGGAATCGGGCGACAGCGAATTCACCTGGGACAATTTCCAGCAATCGGTGAACAAGGATCTGGCCGACGTGCTGGGGAACTTCGTCAGCCGCATCACCAAGTTCTGCCGCAGCAAATTCGGCGAGGGAATCCCCGCGGGCGGCGAATACGGCCCCGAGGAGCTGGACCTGATCGCGACGCTGGACCAGCGCATCCGCGCCTATGAAGGCTTCATGGACCACATGGAAGTGCGCAAATCCGCCGCCGAACTGCGCGCGATCTGGGTTTTGGGCAACGAATACCTGCAATCCGCCGCGCCCTGGTCCACCTTCAAGACCGACCCGGAAAAGGCCGCGATGCAGGTCCGGCTGGGCCTGAACCTGATCCGGCTTTACGCGATCCTGTCGGCGCCCTTCATCCCCTTCGCGGCGGATGCGATGCTGGCGGCGATGCAATCGGGCAACCGTGACTGGCCCCGCGACGTGCGCGCCGCGCTTGAGGCGCTGCCCGCCGGCCACGCCTTTACCGTGCCCGAGGTTCTGTTCGCCAAGATCAGCGACGAACAGCGCGACGAATGGCAGGACCGCTTCAAGGGCATCCGCACCTGAACGCGGCAGCGGCAGCGCAGCCAAGGCTTGCCAATTTCCGCGGCGCCCGCTAGCCAATCGCTGGCGCGGGCGTGGCGGAATGGTAGACGCATGGGACTTAAACTCCCTGGGGCGCAAGCCTGTGCGGGTTCAAGTCCCGCCGCCCGCACCAGTTTTCCGATGATGCGTTTTCAATGACGACGGCCTGACCGGCAGCGATGCCACGGAATCACGCACCAAAGCAGCGTCACGCGCCAATGTCAGGACATCACGCAACCGCGCCGCATGCGACCCGCGATGCGGCTGACCAGCCGAAGAAATTGCCTGGATCGTGGGCGACAGCACAAGGCAAGCCGCCCACGATCACAGAAAAAGAGCAAGAGAAGATGCACCGGTTCATCTCCTCTTGCCGCCCGCCGCGTCCTTACCACCACGCTCGGACCCGCCGGGCTAATCTTTTCTGTCGGCATCTTCTGATTACTCTGCATCGCGATTCGTCGCAAACCTCAACCGACGCCGTTTTTAAACAATTCGCCTTGGTTCCCCCCCGTTGCTCAGCTAATTTCGCAACAAATTCCGACTATAGGAGATCACGATGGCACAGCGCCTTCACCTTGTGTTCGGCGGCGAGCTGATCGACCCCTCGCGCACCGAATTCCGCGACACCGACAATATCCATGTCGTCGGCATCTTTCCCGACTACAAAAGCGCCCATGCCGCCTGGAAGGCCGAGGCGCAGCGCACCGTGGACAGCGCCCACACCCGCTATTTCATCGCGCACCTGCACCGCCTGCGCGACGAGGAACGCGAAGTCAGCCCGACCGAAGAGCTGGGCGGCTAGACGACCATGCGCTGATGGCGTTTTCCGACGCGACCTCCTCGCTGGCGCTTTGGCTGCATCTGCGCCGGCGCTCGGCCTTTGGCGGCAAGGCCGCCGCGCCCGAGCCACCGCCCGGCGAGGGGCCGCTGATCGTCGTCCACCTGTCGGAACGCGCCGACGACCCGCTGCCGGTGGCGCCGCTGATCCGCGCGATCCTGGCCCGGCGGCCGGGGATGCGCTTTGCCTTCACCGGCGCCCTGCCCGAGGGGGACGAGATGCCCGCCGAGCTGCGCGCCGTGCATCCGCCCCTGCCGCGCGAACCCGCCGCCGTGCGCGAGTTGATCGACAGCCTTGCCCCGCGGGCGCTGCTGCTGATGGGCGACCAGTTGCCATCGGCGCTGATCGCAGGCGTCTCGGATCGCGGGCTGCCGATCATCCTGTCCGAGGCGCGGCTTAGCGCCTACAGGCGCGGCGGCTCGTGGCGCGGCGCGATCAATCGCGGGCTGATGGGGCGGATCACGCATGTGCTGGCCCCCGACCTGACCGCCGGCGCCGCCGCCCGCCAGCTTGGCGCCATCGCCGAGCGTGTCGAACTGACCGGCCCCGTCACGGAAACCCACCCGCCCCTGCACGCCAATGAGGCCGAGCGCCGGGCACTGGCGCAGATCATGACCGGCCGCCATATCTGGCTGGCCGCCGCGCCCACCCTACCCGAGGCCCGCGCCGCGCTGGTCGCGCATGAGGCGGCGCTGCATTACAACCACCGCGCGTTGCTGATCCTTGCGGACCTGGCCCCGTCGATCATGCCCGCCATCCGCGCCGAGGCCGAGGCGCTTGGCCTTGCCACCGTCCTGCGCTCGGAGGATCAGGACCCCACGCCCGACGACCATGTGCTGATCGCCGACGAGGCCGATGAAATGGGCCTGTGGTATCGGCTGGCGCCGGTCAGCTTCATGGGCGGCACGCTCTTGGCCGGGGATGGCGCGGCCCCGCGCCACCCGTTCGAGCCGGCGGCGCTTGGCTCGGCCATCATCCACGGCCTGCTGACGGAAACGCATTCCGCCGAATGGACCCAGCTTGACGGCGCCAATGCCGCGCGGATGGTCACGGACGCGGCGGGGCTGGCGCGCGCGGTCGCCGATCTGACCGCCGCCGATCAGGCCGCGATACTGGCCGGCAACGCCTGGGCGGTCAGCACCGGCGGCGCCGCCGTCCTGCGCCGCATCGCCGACACCGTCATCAACGCCATGGAGAACAGCGCATGAGCCGCCACGCCCCCGCCTTCTGGTTCCGCCCGCCGGGCCTGAAGGCGCGGCTGCTGGCGCCGCTGGGCGCGCTTTACGCCGCCGCGACCGCCCGCCGGCTGGCGCGGGGCGCGCGCGTGCGGGTCGGCGTGCCGGTGATGTGCGTCGGCAATATCAATGCCGGCGGCACCGGCAAGACGCCCACCGTCATCATGCTGGCGCAGATGCTGCAAGGGCGCGGCGTCAAGGTGCATATCGTTTCGCGCGGGTATGGCGGGACAGAGAAAGGCCCGCTCCGGGTCGAGGAATCGCGCCACAACGCCGCCGCCGTCGGCGACGAGCCGCTGCTGATGGCGGCCTTCGCGCCGGTCTGGGTTGCCGACGACCGGCTGGCGGGTGCGCGGGCCGCGGTGCAGGCCGGGGCACAGGCGATCCTGCTGGATGACGGCTTTCAGGACCCGGCGCTGGCCTGCGATCTGTCGCTGGTGGTGGTGGATGCGGCGCGCGGCTTTGGCAACGGGCTGTGCCTGCCGGCCGGCCCGCTGCGCGAGCCGGTGGCGACCGGCCTTGCCCGCGCCGACCTGTTGCTGTCGATCGGCGACGCCGCCGCGCAGGCGCATTTCGCCGCTGGGAACCCCGCCCCCGGCCTGCCGCACCTGACCGGGCAGCTTGCGCCCTTGCAGACCGGCATGGACTGGCAGGGCCTGCGCGTCATGGCCTTTGCCGGCATCGGCCACCCCGAAAAATTCTTCGCCACCCTGCGCGGCCTTGGCGCCCGGCTGTTGCGCGCCGAGGCGCTTGAGGATCACCAGCCCTTCACCCCCCAGCTTCTGACCCGGCTTGAGACCGAGGCACGGCTGGCCGGCGCGCAGATGGTCACCACCGAAAAGGACGCCGCGCGGATGCCGCGCAGCTTTCGCCCCAAGGTGCTGGCCCTGCCGGTGCGGCTGCAACTGGACAACCCCGCGGCGCTGGAAGAGCGGCTGACCGCGCTTGGCCTTTAGGCGAAAACCCCGGCCAAGGCCGGGGTCTCGCGGGTATCATTTCTTGGCTTCGGCCTCGGTCACCTTGGTGTCCAGAACCTTCTTCAGCTCATCCCAGGGCTGGTTCTGCACCGTTTCGCCATTGATGATGAAGGTCGGCGTGCCCTCGATCTTGTCGGCCGAGGCATTGGTCTGGAAGGTCGTGATCAGGTCCGAGACCATCTGCTTGTCGGCCCAGCAGGCATCCATCTGCTCGGGCGTCATGTCGGCCTTGGCGCCGACCTTGCGCAGGTTGGCGGCAAATTCCTCGCCATTCTTGGCGCTGAGGATCTCTTTCTGGCCCGAGAACAGCATTTCCGCGACGCCGTAATATTTTTCGCTGCCGCCGCAATGGGCCAGGATCCCCGCCCACAGGCCGGGCGCGTCGAAATAGACGTCGCGCTGGATGAATTTGACCTTGCCGGTATCGATGTATTCGGCCTTCAGCTTGGGGAAGTTCTCGGTCGCGAAGGCGGCGCAATGCGGGCAGGTGAAGCTGGCATATTCGATGACCGTGACCGGCGCATCGGCCTTGCCCATCGGAATGTCGGGCAGAACCTTGCCCTCGGGCAGCTGGGTTTCGGCCGACTGCTCGGCGGGCTTTGCGCTTTCGGCAGGCTTTGCGCTTTCGGCAGGGGCCGCGCTTACGGCGGGCTTCGTTTCTTGCGCCAGCGCCGGCAGCGCGGCGACGGTCATCGCAGCCACGACGGCGGCGATCAGGGATTGGCGGGGCAGGATCATGAATTGGCCTTTCGGTCGTTGATGTCCCGGCGGGACAGGATGTTCAGCGCCAGTTGCCGCATGGCAGCCGACAGCGCCGGATGGTCGAAATCCCGGGCGATACCGTCGGCCTGGGCAATTTTTGCCGGGTCGGGCGGTGGCGGCCCGCGCCGGGGGCCTGCGGTAAACGGGGTCTGGCCCTCGGCAAAGCCGGTGGGCGCGGTCTGGGTCAGCACGATCCGCGCCACCGCGTTGAAGCCATAGCAGGCGTTCACGCGTTCGCGGATGCGGGGGGCCTGCATCTCGATCATGGGGGCGCGGGCGCCGGCGACCAGCAGGGTCAGCGTGGCGCCAAGGTTCTTGCCGTGGCTGATCTTGACCGGCCGGGCATGGGCGGCGATTTCGGGGCCGACGACCTCTTCCCAATGCGTCAGCAGGCGGGCGACGGCAAAGCCCCGGCTTTCGCCGGCGACGCGGACCTGCTGCGCCAGAAGCTGCGCGGCGGTTTCAAAACCGCGCATCCGGCGCCGGGGTTGAGCATCGGCTTTCTTCTGGGCCATCCTGTCCAGCCTGTTTACTGTGCCGCGCAGTCTGGACCGCGCGGCGCCCGGACGCCAGAGACAAGGGGCTGAAAATTGCGTGACCCGCAGGTGATCGACGACAGACTGCTGGCCTGGTACGACCGCCATGCGCGCGTCCTGCCATGGCGCGTGCCGCCCGGTCAGGGCCGCGCCGACCCCTATCGCGTCTGGCTTTCCGAGGTGATGCTGCAACAAACCACCGTCGCCGCGGTCAGGGCCTATTTCCTGCGCTTTACCGACCTTTGGCCCGACGTGCGGCATCTGGCCGCAGCGCCCGAGGCGCAGGTCATGGCCGAATGGGCCGGGCTTGGCTATTACGCCCGCGCCCGCAACCTGATGGCCTGCGCCCGCGCCGTCGCCGCCCTTGGCGCCTTTCCCGACACGCGCGAGGGGCTGGCCGCCCTGCCCGGCATCGGCCCCTATACCTCGGCCGCCATCGCCGCCATCGCCTTCGACCGCCCGGAAACCGTCGTCGATGGCAATGTCGAGCGCGTCGTCGCCCGGCTCTTCGCCGTCCAGACGCCCCTGCCCGCCGCCAAGCCCGAGCTGGTGGCGCTGGCCGGTGCGCTGACGCCCGCACGCCGGCCCGGCGATTACGCGCAGGCGATGATGGATCTGGGCGCGACGATCTGCACCCCGCGCAGTCCTGCCTGCGGCATCTGCCCCCTGAACGGCGACTGCGCCGCCCGCGCGCAGGGCATCGCCGCCGAATTGCCGCGCAAATCGCCGAAAAAACCCCGGCCGATACGACAGGGCACGGTCTGGATCGGGCTGACCGGCGACAGCGTTCTGGTCGAGACGCGCCCCGACAAGGGCCTGCTCGGCGGCACGCTGGCTTTCCCGTCAAGCGGCTGGGACGGCTCGGACCTGCCGCCGCCCGCCGATGCCGACTGGCGCGAGATCGGCACCGTGCGCCATGTCTTCACGCATTTCGCGCTGGACCTTGCAGTATTTAGCGCCGGGCTGACCGCCGCGCCCCGGCGCGGCCGGCTGGTGCTGCGGGCCGGGTTCGACGCCGCCGCCCTGCCCGGGCTGATGCGCAAGGCATGGGGCGTGGCGCTGGGTGATATCGCCGAGACGCGCGACATCAGGTCACCCTAGCCAGCCGTCGCGCTTGCCGTCATAATCGCGATGGTTGCAGCAACAGACGTCATTTCGCATGAAAACCGCATTTCGTTCCCGCTTTGCCAACGCCTTGCCATTCTGGCTGTCGCTGGGCCTTATTCCTTTGGCCGCCATCGCCACGGTCAAGGGCGGCTGGTGGTTCATGCTGCTGCCCTCATATGCGTGGTACATGACCACCATCCTTGATGTGCTGGTCGGGCTGAACACCGAAAACCCCGATACCGACACGCCCGAAAGCCAGCTTTTCTGGTATCGCGCCATCACCATCATCTGGTTCCCGTTGCAGGCCGTGACCATCTTCGGCGCGATCTGGTATGCCACCCGCAGCGACCTGTCGGGGTTGGAACTGCTGGGCCTGTTCTGGGGGCTTGGCATCGCCTCGGGCACCATCGGCATCGTCTATGCGCATGAGCTGATGCACCAGAAAACCGCGCTGGAACGCTGGCTGGGCGACCTGCTGATGACCTCGACGCTTTACGGCCATTTCCGGTCCGAGCATCTGCTGGTCCACCATAGCTGGGTGGCGACGCCGCGCGATCTGGTCTCGGCGCGCTATAATCAGGGGTTCTGGCATTTCTTCTGGCGCGTGCTGACGCTGGGCCCGAAAAGCGCCTGGCAGGCCGAGACGCGCAAGCTGGCCCGCGCCGGCCGCAAGCCGTGGGACCGCTCAAACCCCTTCTGGCGTTACGGCGCGCTGCAACTGGCGATGCTGGTCCTGGCCTTTGCGGTCGGCGGCTGGCTGGGGATCGCGCTGTTTTGCTGGCAGGCGCTGGTCGCCGTCTGGCAGCTTGAGCTGACCAATTACGTCGAGCATTACGGCCTGACCCGCAAGCATTTCGGTGACGGGCGCTATGAACATGTCCAGCCGCGACATAGCTGGAACTCCAGCCACCGGGTCACCAACTGGCTGATGATCAACCTGCAACGCCATTCCGACCACCATTACAAGCCCGACCGGCGCTTTCCCCTGCTGCAAACCTATGACGAGGACGAGGCCCCGCAACTGCCCCATGGCTATCCGCTGATGGCGACGGTGGCGCTGGTGCCCTCGGTCTGGCGACGCTGGATGAACCCGCGCGTGCGGGCATGGCGGCGCAAGTTCTATCCCGACATCACGGACTGGACCGCCTATAACCGCGGCGAAAACCCGATGCCGCGCAACGCGCTATAGCGCGGCCAGCGCCTCGGTGATCTGGTCGACCTGCAGGCGGCCATAGGCCGGGTTGGCGTGGCCATAGTCCTGCGCCCCATGCGGGACATCGCGGCGCGGCTGCATCCGGAACGATCCGCGCATCCATTCCGGTGCGGTAAAGGCGCCATCCTCGACGGTCGCGGCCGGCTGCGGCAGATGCGTCGCCACGCCCGCCAGCAAGGGGCTCAGGATGCGCATGTAACGGGCGTGATAATCCCCGGCATCGCCACGTCCGGCCAGCGCGACATAATCCGCGAAGTTTTCCGCGCCCTGCCGACATTCGGCCGACGGAAACATCTGGTCGATGAACAGAACCGGCCCCTGCCCCAGCCCGGCCAGCAGCCGCAGCATGTGCAGGGCGGGCGAGCGGTCAAGCATGTGGTGCAGCATCGCATCGACAAATCCGGTCGAGACCGGCGTGAAGTCGCGATCCCGCCCGGCCGAGGGGAAATCAAGGCTGCGATGGCGCGCCTGAAGCGCCGCCAGCCGGTAAAAGGCAAGGCCGCCGATCACCACAAAGGCGTCGTACCCCGCCACCGGCAGGTCGGGAATGCCGTTGTAATAGACCATCTTGCGCCGCGCGTCGGCATCGCGGGTCACCAGCACGCGGCCCTCAAGCTCAAGCGTGATCAGGTCGGCGGCGGGCATCCCGAAAATATCGGGGGCGAAATCCGGCCAGCGGGCGGGCTCATCGCGCAGCGCGATGCGG
The DNA here is from genome assembly GCA_046348875.1 of Paracoccus sp. (in: a-proteobacteria). GTDB lineage: Bacteria > Pseudomonadota > Alphaproteobacteria > Rhodobacterales > Rhodobacteraceae > Paracoccus. The sequence continues at coordinate 11,464 of JAXMDJ010000018.1, read as the reverse complement.
GGCGCCGCGGTATGCGAATTGCCCAGAATCAGCACGTTGCGCGGTTTCATCGGCGCGCGGCCTCCAGCAGGATTTCGTCGCAGATCACATCCTCGGTCAGGTCTGCACTGGCGACATGCTCCACCGGCTGGGGCTGCGGCTCTGCCGCCAGACCATGCGCGGCCAGAAAGCAGCCCATCACGGCCGCAACCCCTTCGGGCGTGACCTCGCGCAGGTTGGGGTGGAAAAAGCGCCCCCGCGCCGCCGGGTTGGTGACGATTTCATAGGCGGGGAAATAGTCGACATCCGCATGCATGGTCGCGAATTCATCCGCCGCCGCCCGCAGCACCGCCTTTGCGCGCGTCGTCGCCACCAGCACATGCCCGCCCGCCGCCGTCGCCGTCAGCGGCACCGGCGACACCGTCAGGATCATCCGCATCCCCGGATTCAACCCTTGCAGCAGCGTCCGCGCCGCCTCCAGATCGGCCAGCACCTCGGCATGGCGCAGGTTCAGCAGGACATGCCGCCCGGCATCGAACTGCCCCGCCACAACGCCGGGACAGGTCGGATATACCCGGCCGCTTTCGCGGTCGGCCCAGCATTCGGTCAGCCCCAGCGTAAAGATCAGGCACGAGGTCCGGGCGAAAAGCCCCTGCACCGCCCGCAGATGCGCGCACCGCAAAGCCAGCGCCTCGCCGGCCGAGGTAAAGCCGCCCGGCTCGATGGTCGGGCGCAGCGCGTCGTAAAAGCGCCCCTCATGCGCCCAGATATCGGCGGGATCAGTCCGCCCGGTCACGGCATCGCCGATCAGCTGCACCAGCTGCCGCACCGTGTAGATATTGCCATAGCGCGCCGAATAGATGCCATATCCATAGGCCCGCGCCACCTCCTGCGGGCATCCCGAAGGCGCCGGCTCGGCGTCGCGCACCCGCAAGCCCGCCCCGCGCAGCGCCCGCCCGACATGCTGGGCAAAGCAACTGCCGGCGGTGGCGATGGCGGCGTCACGTCCCAGCGCGAATTTCGGCCGGTAAAGATCGACCGGCGCGGCAGGGTCTGCCTCGGCAACGCCGCTGCGCCAGAAAGCCGTTCCGCCAAGATCGGAATAGGGATGCGTCATGCCTCGTCATCCCATATCGCCCCCGGCATGAAAAGGCCCCGCCCGACGGATGGACCGTGGGCGGGGCAAGGCGATCCCGGCTGCGCCAGAGCTCGCATCGCGCCGGGACCTGGCGAAACCCTCAGTTCGGACGGCTCTCGTCCTCCATCTCGGCGCGGATCTGCTGGCGCAGGATGTCGATGGGCACCATCCGTCCCTCGCGGCGGAAGTGCCAATAGGTCCAGCCATTGCAGCTTGGCGCGCCTTCCAGCGCGGCGCCGACCTGGTGGATCGAGCCCTTGACGTCATTGCCGATCAGGCTGCCATCGGCGCGGACCTTGGCCTTGTGGCGGCTGTTCATCGAGAAAAGCTCCTCGCCCGGGCGCAGCATCCCGCGCTCGATCACCTGGCCAAAGGGGACGCGCGGCTCGGCGCGCTTGGCCTTGGTGGTGGCGATGGCCTCGCTGTCGAACTTGCGCACGCGCGCGATGCGCTTCTCGGCGACCTCGCGATAGGCGGCCTCACGCTCAATCCCGATGAAGTCGCGGCCCAGCATCTTGGCGACGGCGCCGGTGGTGCCGGTGCCGAAGAACGGGTCCAGCACCACGTCGCCCGGGTTGGTCGAGCCGACAAGGATGCGGTGCAGCAACGCCTCGGGCTTCTGGGTCGGATGCGCCTTGGCGCCCTCGGCGTCCTTCAGCCGCTCGCCGCCGGTGCAGATCGGCAGCACCCAGTCGGAACGCATCTGCACGCCCTCGTTCAGCGATTTCAACGCCTCGTAGTTGAAGGTGTATTTCGCGCCCTCGGATTTCGAGGCCCAGATCATCGTCTCATGCGCGTTGGTCAGCCGCTTGCCGCGGAAGTTCGGCATCGGGTTGGCCTTGCGCCAGACCACGTCGTTCAGGATCCAGAAGCCCTGGTTCTGCAACTCGGCGCCGACGCGAAAGATGTTGTGATAGCTGCCGATGACCCAGATCGCGCCGTCCGGCTTCAGGATGCGCCGCGCCGCCGCCATCCAGTCGCGGGTAAAGCGGTCATAGGCGGCAAAGCCGGAAAACTGGTCCCAATGATCGTCCACCGCATCGACCTTGGAATTGTCCGGCCGGTGCAGATCGCCCTTCAATTGCAGGTTATAGGGCGGGTCGGCAAAGATCAGGTCAACGCTGTTTTCAGGCAGCGCGTTCATGATCTCGATGCAGTCGCCCGCAAGGATCTGGTTAAGCGGAAGCGTTCGCGCAGACGCGCGGGATTTGGTGTCAAGTTTCGTCATCACTGCCTCGGGTTTCGGCTATTTGGTTGCCGATTTGATTTCCCCAATGATGATTCAGACCCGATTCGCCGTCAATTTCTTTTTTGAATCAATGACTTGTTATTCACCCTTTACACAAGATGTTGTGGACGGGCCGGAAGCTGCGCCTATGATATGGGGTCACCCCCAAATCTAGCAGCGCCTGCCTGTGCGCCTTCGTCGGATAGCCGGCGTTCACCTCCCAGCCATAGCCGGGATGCTGTTGCGCCAAATCCACCATGATGCGGTCGCGCAGGAATTTCGCCACCAGCGAGGCCGCCGCGATGGACAGCGACCGCGCATCGCCCTTGATCACCGCCTGCCCCGGCATGGGCAGATCGCGCGGCAGCAGGTTGCCGTCGATCAGCGCCAGATCGGGACGCTGCCGCAGCCCGGCAATCGCCCGGCACATCGCCAGATGCGAGGCGCGCAGGATGTTCATCGCGTCGATCTCCTCGACGCTGGCATGGCCGACGGCCCAGTCGCAATCGCGCATGATCGCCTCGGCCAGCGCCGCGCGGCGCTTCGCGGGCAGCTTCTTCGAATCGTCGATGCCCTCGGGGATGCGGGTCAGGTCCAGAATCACAGCCGCCGCCGTCACCGGCCCGGCCAAGGGGCCGCGCCCGACCTCGTCGACGCCGGCGACGACCCGCGCCCCGGCCCGCCGCGCCGCCTCCTCCAGCGCATAGTCCGGCCCGTTCATGCCTCGATGGTCACAGGCGAAATGGCGACCTCCTCAAGGTTCACGCCCGCGCCCTCACGGTCCACGACCAGAAAATCGGCCGCCCGGTCCAGCGGCGTCAGCACGCCATGCCAGACCCCGGCGCGCAGGTTCACGCCCATGCCCGCCGGCACCAGAAAGGCGATCGGCGCCCCCGGACGCCCGCCCTCATCGGGTGCCACCACCGACAGCCAGGGGTCCGCCCCCAGCGGCATGAACGCTTGCGAACCCAGCGGATGCCGCTCCAGCAGCGCGCATTGATAAGGCAGGCTCACCGGCTCGGACCGGAAGATCGAGATGATCGCCTCGCCCCCGCCCCGCTCGACCGTGGCCAGCGCATGATGCCGCTCGCAGCGCCCGGCATTGATCATGCGCGTCGGCGCATCGCGCGCCGCCAGCAATTCGCCGAAGGGCGCAAATTCCTTGGCCGAGACCGGCCTGACCTTGATGCTCGTCGTCATTCTTTCATGTCCAAATATCCCGGGGTCCGGGGCAGCGCCCCGGTGCCGAACTTACAACCGATCCATTCGCGGCAGGAATATCGTCAGCAGCCCCATCAGCGGCAGATAGGCGCAGATCCGATAGACGAACTCGATCCCCCTGGCGTCGGCGATCACCCCAAGCACGGCGGCGGCGATACCGCCCATGCCAAAGGCAAAGCCAAAGAAGATCCCCGCGATCAGCCCGGTCCGCCCGGGCACCAGCTCCTGCGCAAAGACCACGATGGCCGGAAAGGCCGAGGCCAGGATCAGCCCGATCACCACCGTCAGCGCCCCGGTCGCCGCCAGCCCGACATGCGGCAGCGCCAGCGTAAAGGGCAGAATCCCCAGAATCGAGAACCAGATCACCTTCAGCGGCCCGACCCTGTCGCCGATCAGCCCGCCCAGCATGACGCCGCCCGCCATGCCGCCCAGAAACAGGAACAGCATCAACTGCGCCTGCTGGGTGGTCAGCGCGAACTTCTCGATCAGGAAGAACGTGTAATAGCTGGAGATACTGGCCGTGTAGATGTTCTTGGTGAATGTCAACAACGCCAGCACGACGATGGCCCAGGCCACCCGGCGGCGCGAAAACGGCGAGGGGCCGGCGGGCTTGTGCGTGTTGGCGCGGCGCCGCCCCTCGGCCCAGGTGCCGACCCGCCACAGGATGGCCGAGCCCAGCATCGCCGCAACCGAAAAGATCGCGACCGAGGGCCGCCCCAGCGGCACGACAATGAACGCGGCCAGAAGCGGCCCCAGCGCCGTGCCGAAATTCCCGCCAAGCTGGAACAGCGACTGCGCCGTGCCGAACCGCCCCCCCGAGGCGATGCGCGCCACGCGCGAGCTTTCGGGGTGAAACACCGCCGAGCCGATGCCGATCAGCATCGCGCCGGTCAGCAGCACCCAGTATTCCCGCGCCAGCGCCAGCAGCAGCACGCCAAAGAAGGTCGAGCCCATGCCGACGGCCAGCGACCGCGGCATCGGCCGCTTGTCGGTGATCAGCCCCACCACCGGCTGCAACAGCGAGGCGGTGACCTGAAAGGCAAAGGTCATCAGCCCGACCTGCCAATAGGACAGGCTGAACTCCTCGCGCAGCAGCGGATAGATCGCCGCCAGCATGGACTGCATGATGTCGTTGATCATATGACACAGGCTGATGGCGATCAGCACGGTCCATGCCGTGGCAGACACACCCGGCCCGCGAAAAGTCGCAGTCTCGGTCACGGACTCACCTCATCTGAATATCCCGATTTTCTGGGTCGGCAGGGCGGGAAAGTCAACCGGCCCCAGCCCGGGGGCAGCACCGGCGTCTTTCCCCACTTTAACGGCGCACATACTGGACGCAGCGGAACTGAACCGTTAAGTTTACTTTCGCGCCCCTCTCGGGCACATCCGCCATTTCGACCCGTCCCGCGGGCCCGGTGCCTCCAACCCGCTGTAACGACCGAGTTAAAAAGCCAGAACATCATGGAATTCAACACCCACGTGATGCAGGCCCTCTCTGCACAAGAGCAGGTGCGCAAGCGCCGCAACATGACCTGGCAATCCGTCCAGGAGGATGTCCTTGGCCGTATCCAGAACGGCACCTGGCCGCCGGGCGAACTGATCCCGACCGAAACCGAACTGGCTGCCGAATTCGGCTGCGCCCGCGCCACCGTCAACCGCGCGCTGCAGGCGCTGGCCGACAGCGGCATCCTTGAGCGCCGCCGCAAGGTCGGCACCCGCGTCGTCGCCCATCCGAACGTGCAGGCCATGCGCTTCCTTCTGCGGCGCGAGATCGAGGCGGCGGGCAAGACCTATGGCTACGACCTGCTTCTGACCCAGGAAATGTCGCCGGCCGCCGATGTCGCGCAGGTCATGCTGCTGCGCACCGACGACAAGCTCTTGCTGACCCGCAGCCGCTTTACCGCCAATGACGAACCCTATTGCGCCGAGGAGCGCTGGATCAACTATCACGCCACCCCCGGCCTGACCCGCGAGGCGCTGCAAAAGACCAGCGCCTGCGAATGGTTCCTGGCCCATGTCCCGATCAATCGCGCCAACATGTCGCTTGGCGCCACGATCGCGGATCAGGGCTTCGTAGCCAGCGCGCTGAAGATCGCGCCAACCGAGCCGGTGCTGCTGGTCGAGCGCGTCGACTGGCTCGACAACATGCCGATTTCGCTGACGCGGCGGTATTTCCCGCGCGGACACCGCTTTTCGGCCACGATCTGACATTTTCCGCCACGATCTGGCGCAGGATCAACACGAGTTGACCCTCTGATCGCTTGCCTTGTGCGGGAAAAATAGCCAGAATCGCTGGCAAAACCGATAAGAACACAGGCACCCGAGCATGCACCCGACCAGCACCGCCGCTGGCGCGTTCCCGCGCCTTTCGATGGCGACTTTCGCCCTTATCCTGTCGCTTGGCCCGGCCTGGTCGCAGGCCGATCCGGCCGCAGCGACCAGTACGGCGGCCTCGTCCGTGGTCAAGAAGGCCTCTGCCCGCTTTTCCGCCGCCGATATCGAGGCCGCGACGTATAACGGCGGCGACCTGCCCGCCGGGCAATCGGCGCTGACGGCCAAGGTGCAGGTGCTTCTGGACCGCTCGGGCATCTCGCCCGGGGTCGTGGACGGCTGGCGCGGCGGCATGAGCGAAAGCGCCATCAAGGCCTTCCAGCGCCGCGCGGGCCTGCCGATGACCGGCCAGATGGACCACGCCATCTGGGACCTGCTGCAAGGCTACGCGGTCGAGCCGATCACCATGGAATACACCATCACCGCGGACGACGCCTACGGGCTGGTGGACAAGATCCCCGTCGATTACGGCGAAAAGGCCAAGATGACCTCGCAGGGCTATACCAGCGTGCTGGAAAAGCTGGCCGAGCGCTTTCACATGGACGAAAAGTTCATGGTCAAGCTGAACCCCGGCGTCAGCTTCGAGCCGGGCGTCACCATCCGCGCCACCGTTCCCGCCAAGCCGATTCGCGCCACCGTCACGCGCATCATCGTCGACAAGGAAACCCGCCGCGTCGCCGCCTTCGATGCCAAGGGGCGGCTGGTCGCCGATTACCCCGCCACCGTCGGCTCGACCGAGACGCCCTCGCCGCATGGCAATCACGTCGTCGATGCCGTGGCGCTGAACCCGACCTATACCTATAACCCCAACCGCAACTTCAAGCAGGGCGAGAATGACCGCGTGCTGATCGTCCCTCCGGGGCCGAACGGGCCGGTCGGCAATGTCTGGATCGACCTTAGCCAGCCGACCTATGGCATCCACGGCACCGCGACGCCCTCGAAGCTGTTCGTGAACCAGTCGCATGGTTGCGTGCGGCTGACGAACTGGGACGCGTGGGAACTGGCGCATATGGTCAAGGCCAGGCAGACCACGGTCGAGTTTCTGGATCCCGGCGTCAGCATTGCCGACGTGACCGGCGCGGCCGCCGCAGCCGCCGTCGCGCCAGCCGCCGCAGCCGCCGTTACCGCGACCGCCATCGGCACCAACCGGCCGCCGGCGCGTGGCGACCGCATCCCGCCGCCCGTCGCCAGCGCCGAGCCGATCCCGACCGCGCCCCCGGCAGCAACCGCGCCGGTCGCCGACGCGCTGGCGGCGGAACTGGCCAAGGCCGGCGCCACCCTCACCCCGGCGGCGGCCATCGCGCCCGCAACCCCGGCCTCGACCGCGCCGCTGGCCGAGGAACCCGAATACCCGTCGGATGTCGCACCCGCGACGGTGACCCCCACTAGACCGCGCGCGCCGACCGCGCGGCCCTAGGATGCGCGGGCTGTTGTTGTCCTTCGCCCGATCATGACGCAGCCTGCGACCGCCAGTCCCCAACGGGAATGGCGGCAGGCGGCTTTGCCGACAGACCCTAGCGCCGCGACCGGTCCAGCCCCAGATAGGTCGGATCAAAGCGCGCCAGCCGCACCAGCCCGTCCCAGTCCAGCAGCTCGATTTCGGCGCCGACCCAGCGGATCAGCCCGGCATGGCGCAGGTCGCGCACGGCGCGGTTGATGTGGATCGGCGTATAGCCCAGCACATCCGCCAGTTCCTTTTGCAGCAGGGGCAGCGTGAAGCCCAGGTCATGCGCCGCGCCGACGCTGGCCAGCCGCGTGTAAAGTTCGCACAGAAGATGCGCCAGATGCGCGCCCGAGCGCAGCGTCGCCGCCGCCACCAGCCATTGCCGGTGCATCGCCGCATCGATCGCCGTCGACATCCACAAAAGCCGCGTCAGATGCGGGTTGCTGCAGGTGATCTCGCGCAGCTCGTCATGGTCGACGAACTCGACATCGGCGGCGCCGACCGCGATCACCTCATGCTCAAGCCCGGCCAGGACGAAGCCATGCAGGTCCACGAAATCGCCCGGAACATGCAGTGCGGTGATGACCCTTTCGCCGGGCCGGTCGGTCAACAGGTGCTGGCGCGCCGACATGCCGCGCAGCATCATGCAACTGCGCGTCGCCAGCTGGCCGCGCGGCACGATGACCTCGCCGGGGGCGAAGCCGACTGTTTCGGTGCGGATCGCCCGCAAGCGGGCCATGTCAGCTTCGGAAAGCTGGTCCCTGCGTTGCAGGAAACGAATAAAGTATTCGGCGACCGCCATGACGGCTCCTCGGCTCAACCGCAGGAGATAGTCAACTCACCACACCCGGTGCAATCACCGCGGCGAACCGGTTAATATACTTTAATATTACCCGATTCGGCCGCTTTCTGCACGTTTTTTGTGGCTCAACCCGGACGTGCCGAGACCGGTCCCAGCGCCTCGGACAACTGGCTGAAACTTTGCTTTGCATCCGGGCTTTTACGCGTGAAGAACGTATCAAGCTGGGGAAAGATCCGCACTGCCTCGTCCAGCCGGGCATCCGATCCGGGGCCGTAAAGGCCGGCGCGAATCATCAGTTCGGATTCCGCATAGGTGCCCAAAAGCGACCGCGCCCGCGCGATCAGCGCATTCTCGCGCGTGCTGGCGGCCTGCGGCAACGACCGCGAGACCGAGCGCAGCACGTCCACAGCCGGAAAGCGCCCCCGCTCGGCGATGGCACGGTCAAGGACGACGTGGCCATCCAGCACGCCGCGCAGGATATCGGCGACCGGCTCCTCCATGTCGGAACCCGCGACCAGCACGCTGAAGATCGCGGTAATGTCGCCCGATCCGACCGGTCCCGGCCCCGAGCGTTCCGCCAGCGACATGATCATCTGCGAGGTCGAGGGCGGAAAGCCGCGATAGCTGGGGCTTTCGCCGGCGGCCAGCGCGATTTCGCGATGCGCCTCGGCAAAGCGGGTGATCGAATCGGCCAGGAACAGGACGTGCTTGCCCTGGTCGCGGAAATGTTCGGCCACCGTCATCGCCGCCCAGGCGCAGCGCCGCCGCGCCAGCGGCGACTGGTCCGAGGTCGCCGCCACCACGACCGAACGGGCCATGCCCTCGGGGCCCAGCACTTCCTCGACGAACTCGCGCAGCTCGCGCCCGCGTTCGCCGATCAGCCCGATCACCACCACATCCGCCGACACCCCGCGCGCAAGCGCCGAAAGCAGCGTCGACTTGCCGACGCCGGACCCCGCGAACAGCCCCATCCGCTGCCCGCGCACCAAGGGCAGCAGCGTGTCAAAGACCGCAAGGCCGGTATCCAGCCGCGCGCCCAGCCGGTTGCGGCTGGCGGCGGGCGGTGGGGCAGGACGAAAGCCGCGCTCCTCGCCCCCTGCCAGCAGCGGCCGGCCATCCAGCGGCTGCCCGAAGGGGTCGATGATTCGCCCGATCCAGGAATTGGCCGGCGCCAGCGACGGCGCAAAAATCAGCTCGACCCGCATGCCGATGGACAGCCCGTCCATCGGACCTTCGGGCAGGATCGCCACGCGTTCGGCCTGCAAGGCGACGACTTCTCCGGCCAGGGGCGTGCCGGAACGCATTGAAAACACGACACGATCGCCAAGCGAGGCATGCAACCCCAGCCCCTCGGCCCAGATCAACCCGGCCTGGATGGCGCTGACCTGCCCGAAATGCCGCGTCATGCGCACGCGCCGCATCCGGGCCGCGACCGACAGCATTTTATCCATTCCGACTTCCCCTTTTTTCGCGGTGAGCCCGCACCTCGAAACTGTTTCTAAACCTATTGGGGTTAAGACCGGGTTTATCGGAACTGAGGAGAAGCCTCGATGTTTGACCGGATCGAAACCCTGCGCATGGCCAGTTCGCTGACCGCCCATGCCGCCCAGCGACAGAAACTGATCGCGCAGAACGTGGCGAATGCCGACACGCCGGGCTTTCGCTCGCGTGATCTTGAGGGATTCGCCAGCACCTATCGGTCGCAGGTCTCGGCCGAAATGCGCAGCACGCGGTCCGGCCACCTGACCGGCGTCAGTTGGGGCGCCGAAAGCGGCCGCGTCGTCGATGACGGCGGCGAGCCCGCGCCCAATGGCAACACCGTCTCGGTCGAGGAAGAGATGATCCGCACCGCCGAGGCACGGCGGGAATTCGACGTCTCGCTGGCCGTCACCCGCTCGGCCATGTCGCTGATCCGCACCAGCCTTGGCCGCCGCAGCTAGGAGCCCATGACATGACAGAGACGCTTTCTGCGGTCGATCTTGCCGCCTCGGGGATGCGCTCGCAGGCGAACCGGCTGCGCCACATCTCGGAAAACATCGCCAATGCCGATACGCCCGGCTACCGGCGCAAGACCGTCGCCTTCCAGGAACAGATGGATTTCGGCCGCCCCACCGGCGCGGTCGAGGCCGGGCCGACCCGCTTCGACACCCGCAAACTGCCCGAGGTCTATGACCCCTCGCATCCGATGGCCGGCGACGACGGCTATTATCAGGGGTCGAACGTCGATCTGGTCGTCGAAATCGCCGACGCGAAAGAGGCCAGCCGCAGCTATGAGGCGAATCTTCGCGTCTTTGAACAATCCCGACAGATGGGCAGCGCGCTGCTTGATCTGATCCGCCGTTGAAGGGACCCACCATGATTACCCCCGGTATCGCCGCCTCTGCCTATGACCGCGCCCGCCAGGCCGTCGCCCCCGCCGAGGGCGCGCCGCAGGGCGTAACCGCCGCCGCCGCCGATTTCGCCAAGGTGATGGAGCGGGTCGACCTGTCCGCCACCGGCGCCATGACCGGCCAGGGCGACACCCACGACCTGGTGCAAAGCATCGCCCAGGCCGAGATCGCGCTGGAGACGGTCGTCGCCATCCGCGACAAGGTCGTCGAAGCCTATCAGGAAATCCTGCGGATGCCGGTCTGAGCCCGCCATGGATGAGAACCTGATCTTTGACCTGACCCGGCAGGCGCTGTGGATCGCGGTGCGCATGGCCGCGCCGCTGCTGATCGTGGCGCTGGTCGCCGGCGTCGTGATCGGCCTGCTGCAAGCGCTGACATCGGTGCAGGAAATGACGCTGACCTTTGTCCCGAAGGTCGGGCTGATGCTGGTGGTGTTCTGGGTCAGCATGAGCTTCATGACCGCGACACTGGCCGGGTTCTTCAACGACCAGATCCTGCCACAGATCGCGGGGTCATGACCGATGGATAACGCGATCTATGCGGCCCTGACCCGCCAATCCGGCCTGATGCGCGAAATGCGCACCATCGCCAACAACATCGCCAACGCCAACACCACCGGCTTTCGGCGTGAGGGGGTGATCTTCTCGGAATACATGGTCTCGCTGGATCGCAACGGGGAAACCCTGTCCATGGCCAATGGCCGCGGCCGCATGGTCGACCTGTCCCAGGCCGGACTGACGCAGACCAATGGCCGCTACGACGTCGCCATCGACGGCGAGGGGTTCCTGATGGTGCAGACGCCGCAGGGCGCGCGCCTGACCCGCGCCGGCGCCTTCATGCCCAATGCCGAGGGCGAGCTGGTCAACCCTGACGGCTATCAGCTGCTGGACGAGGGGCAGGCACCGATCGTCATTCCGCCCACCGCCAG
>JAXMDJ010000017.1:0-91254 GCA_046348875.1 Paracoccus sp. (in: a-proteobacteria) | reverse complement strand
GCATGTCCGACCAGGACCGCGCCATAGACCGTCGGCACCGCGCCGCGGCTGGTGCGTTCAAACAGCGTGACGCCAAGCGCGCCCTCGGCATCCTGCAAGGCCTTGGTGACGGCGGATTGCGTCATGTTCAGGCTGGCGGCGGCGGCCGCCAGACTGCCCTCACGCGCGATGGCGTCGATCAGGCGCAGATGGCGCAGGGAAAGCCGCATTTCGGGATGGTGCATCGGGGGCCTCGTGTCGCCGCTGATATGAGCATTACTCATATTACCGTTCCAGTAATTCACTTTCAAGAATACGGCACCTGACCGATACTTGCCTCAACCGGCGCGCTGCCGGGACGCCGCCGGAACAACCTCCGGCCCGCCGTCCGGCACCCGCGCCCGCAGAAGGACCGCAGAAGGATCCATGACGAGATGACCTCCTACCCCGATCTTGAACTTTATATCGCGGGCGAATGGCGCAGGACAGCCGATGACATGGCCGTGGTGAACCCGGCCAATGAGCGGCAGATCGGCCGCCTGCCTCGCGCGTCCAGGGCGGACCTTGACGATGCCCTTGGCGCCGCCGCCGAAGGCTTCCGCATCTGGAGCCGCACCGCCCCCCGCGACCGCGCCGATGTGATGATCCGTGCCGCGCGCCTGATGCGCAAGCGCATCGACGAGATCGCCTTCGCCATCACCGCCGAACATGGCAAGCCCTTCCAGCAGGCCCGGCTTGAGGTGATCCGCGGCTGCGAGTTTCTGGAATGGGACGCGGGCGAGGCGGTGCGCACCTATGGCCGTGTGATCCCCAGCGCGCCCGGCACCCGCTATGTTGTCCACCACCAGCCCATCGGCACGGTGGCGGCCTTCTCGCCCTGGAACTTCCCGATGAGCCAGCCGGCGCGCAAGATCGGCGGCGCCATCGCCTCGGGCTGCTCGATCATCCTGAAGGCGGCCGAGGAAACCCCGGCGGGCGCGCTGCATATCGCCCGCGCCTTTCACGATGCCGGGTTGCCGGCGGGCGTGCTGAACCTTGTCTTTGGCGACCCGGCCGAGATCTCGGGCTATCTGATCCCGCAGGATCAGGTGCGGCTGGTGGCGTTCACCGGCTCGACCGCGGTGGGGCGGCACCTGACGACGCTGGCATCCCAGCACATGACCCCTGTGCTGATGGAGCTGGGCGGCCATGCCCCGGTCATCGTCTGCGACGATGTGGACGTGGTCGATGCGGCCGTCATGTCCGCCAACCGCAAGATGCGCAATGCCGGGCAAGTCTGCACGTCGCCCACGCGCTTCTTCGTGCAGGACAGCATCTTCGACGAATTCACCCGTCATTTCGTCGACCGCGCCTCGAAGCTGCGCGTCGGCGACGGCATGGAGCCGGGGGTCGAGATGGGGCCGCTGGCCAATGATCGCCGCATCGAGGCGCTGGCCGGGCTGGTCGGCGACGCCACCGAAAAGGGCGCGCGCCTGATGACCGGGGGTGAGCGGATCGGCAACCGCGGCTATTTCTTCCAGCCGACCGTGCTGGCCAATGTCCCCGACACCGCCCGCGTCATGCAGGAAGAACCTTTCGGCCCGCTGGCGGTCATCAATCCGGTGTCCTCGCTGGACGAGGCGATCGAACGCGCGAACTCGGTCCCTTACGGCCTTGCCGCCTACGGCTTCACCCACAATGCCGCCAATGTCGACCGCATGGTCGAGGGCGTCGAATGCGGCAACCTGTCGATCAACACGCTTGAGGCATCGTTGCCGGAAACGCCCTTCGGCGGCGTCAAGTCCTCGGGCTATGGCCGCGAAGGCGGGGCCGAGGGGCTGCACCATTACATGACGGTCAAGAACCTGTCGCATTTCATGGCGATTGAACCCGCCAACAAGGGAACGGACGAATGAAATACTCTCGCAAGGACGCCAAGTCCCATGCCTGCCAGCACATGAAGGGGATCTGGGCCGCCGCGCTGATGCCCTTCGACGACAAGGGCCGGATGGACGAAGATGCCTTCGCCAGCAACATGGACCACTGGATCGCCGATCTGGGCATCTCGGGCTTTTTCATCACCGGCAAGCAGGGTGAGTTCTTTTCCATGTCGATGGATGAGCGGAAACGCTCGTTCGAGATGGCGGTGAAGGCGACCCAGGGCCGGGCGCAGACGATCATGTCGGTCTCGGACCAGAACATGGACAATGTCATCGAACTGGCCCGCCATGCGCAGGATTGCGGCGCCGATTATGTCGTCGTCCACGCCCCGGTGCTGAGCTTCTTCAAGGCCCAGGACGAGACGCTGAAGAACTATTACAAGATCATCACCGACGCGGTCGATATCGGCGTGGCTTTGTGGAGCCATCCCGACAGCGGCTATCTGATGAGCCCGCAGCTTTGCAACGAACTGGCCGATCTGGAAACGGTGGTGGCGATCAAGTATTCGGTGCCGCGCCCGATGTATGCCGAACTGACGCGGCTGGCGGGCGACCGCATCCAGGTCAGCACCGCCTCGGAAGAGGAATGGCTGGACAATATCCTTGAACTGAACTGGCAGCTTTACCTGTGCTCGTCGCCGCCCTACCTGATCCAGACCGCAAGGGACCGGCGGATGCACGACTATACGCAGCTTGCCTTTGCCGGAAAGGCGGACGAGGCGCGCAGCCTGCGCGACAGCCTTGACCCGGTGCGGCGCGCGCTGCGCGACACCCGCCCGGCGGAAAAGCCGCATTCCCACCAGAAATACTGGCAGGAGCTGCTGGGCCAGACCGGCGGGCGCGTGCGCGCGCCGCTGCTGGAGCTGACCGCGGATGAAAAGGCCGCCACCCGCGCCGCCTTTGAAGGCTGCGGGCTCAAGCTGTGACAGAGCCGCGGCCGCAGCATCGCGGCCGCGCATGACCAATACGACCAGGGAGAAATGACATGATCAAGCAAGGTCGCCTGAGGGCATTCAATTTCCAGAAATGGATCGACGAGAACAAGCACCTGCTGAAGCCGCCGGTCGGCAACCAGATGGTGTTCAAGGATGCCGGGCTGATGGTCACCGTGGTCGGCGGCCCCAACCAGCGTGCCGATTTTCACGACGATCCGGTTGAGGAATTCTTCTACCAGCTCAAGGGCGACATGCTGCTGAAGGTGGTCGATGACGGCGAACATTACGACATCCCGATCCGCGAGGGCGACGTGTTCCTGCTGCCTGCGCATGTCCGCCACTCGCCGCAGCGGCCGCAGGAAGGCTCGATCGGGCTGGTGATCGAACCCGAACGCCCCGAGGGCGCGCTGGACGCGATCGAATGGTATTGCTTCAACTGTCAGGCGCTGGTCCACCGCGCCGAGATCGATCTGGAAAGCATCGTCGACGACCTGCCGCCGATCTACAACGCCTTCTACGAACAGACCGAGCTGCGCAAATGCCCCGAATGCGGCGAAGTGCATCCGGGCAAGGTCCCGCCGGAAGGCTGGGTCCAACTGTGAGTGCCACGTCCCGTCGCGCGACCCGCGTCGTTCTGGTCGGCTGGGGCGCCATCGGCACCGCCGTCGCGCGCCTGCTGGCGCAGGATGCGCAGGGCAATGGCGCAGCCAGGATCGTGGCCATCGGCGTGCGGGACGTTGCGGCGACCCTGCGGCGGGACGACCTGCCGCAGGGCGCGCGGGTGATCGGCGACCCCGCCGGATTGGCCGGCCTTGACGCCGATCTGGTTGTCGAGGCCGCCGGCCGCGACAGTGTCGGGCCATGGGGGCGGGCGGCGCTGGATGCAGGGATGGATTTCGCGCTGTCCTCGACCTCGGCGCTGGCGGACGGCGCGCTGCTGGCCGACCTTCGGGCGCGGGCGGCGCGCACGGGCGGCCAGTTGATCGTTCACCCCGGCGCGCTTGGCGGCATCGACGCGCTGGCGGCCGCGCGCCACATGGGTCTGGCCGAGGTCGAGCATCGCATCGTGAAACCCGCCCGCGCATGGGCCGGGACCGAGGCCGAGCGCCTTTGCCCGCTTGACGCGCTGACCGCGCCCGCGGCCTTTTTCAGCGGCACCGCCAGCGAAGCCGCAAGCCGTTTTCCGCAGAACGCCAATGTTGCGCTGACGACTGCGCTGGCGGGGATCGGTCCCGAAAGGACGCGCGTCACGCTGGTCGCCGATCCGGGCGCGACCCTGAACCGGCACGAGATCACCGCCAGCGGCGATTTCGGCCAGCTTGAGGTCAGGATTGCCAACAATCCCCTGCCCGGAAACCCCAAGACCTCGGCCATGACTGCGCTGAGCCTTGTGCGGCTGATCGAAAACCGCGCGGCGGCATTGGTCATCTGACCCATGGCCGGCGAGCTGATCGCCCTTGCCTCGGCCGCGCTTTATGCGCTGAGCGGCGTCGCCATCGCGCGCGGCGCCGCCGGGGACCCGGAACGGCGCGGCGACAATGGCGCCTTTCTCTCGATCCTGCTGACGGCGGGCTTCTCTCTCGCGCTGTGGCTGGCATGGGGCGGCGCGGGCGCGCTGCCCGCCATGCCGGGGGCGTCAATCCGCGCGGCCATCGGGCTTTTCGTTGCCGCAGGCGTGCTTTCGACCGTGCTGGGCCGGCTGGCGATGTTTCGCGCCATCGCCAGCGGCGGCGCCATCCGTGCCAGCATGTTGCGGCGCCTGACGCCGGTCTTTGCGGCGCTGGCCGCGTTGCCCCTGCTGGCCGAGACGCCCCTGCCGCGCGATTGTCTGGGCATGGCGCTGGTGCTGGCCGCGACCGCCGCCGCGGGCTGGTCCGGGCGGGCGCGCACCAGGGGACAGCCGGGCTGGGCGGTCTGGGGTATCGCCTCGGCGGCGTTCTATGGCCTTGCTTATGTCTTGCGCAAAATGGCGCTGCTGCACCTGCCCGCGCCGGCCTTCGGTGCGCTGATCGGGGCGGCGACGGGGCTGGTCTGGTATCCGCTTGCCGCCTCCTTCAGTCCCGTTGCCCGGCGCAGCTTGCGCCACGCCTTGCAGCCGCCGGGGCCGTGGCAGATGGCCGCTGCGGTCAGCATGGCACTGGCGCAGATCGGGCAATTCCTGGCGCTGGCCTTGATCGATGTTGCCAGGGTCGCGATCATCGGCGCGACCGAGACCCTTATCAGCATCTTTCTTGCCGGCTGGATCGCGCGGTCCGAGCCTGTGCCCGGGCCGCGCATCTGGGCCGCCGCCGCGCTGTCGATGCTGGGTATCGTCCTGATATCGCTGTGAAGGAACGATCCCCGCGCGTCGGTCAGATGGTGATGCCGCCGTCCACGTTCACGGTCTGGCCGGTGATGAAGCTGCCATCGGCGGAGGCCAGGAACATGCAGATCCCCGCGATTTCATCGACGGTGCCGAAACGCCCGGCGGGCTGGCGGTCGATGAAGAAGCGATAGGCCTTGTCGGCATCGCCCAGCTTCTCGGCCAGTTCCTCGATCCGCTCGCGCAGCGAGGGCGAGTCGACCGTCCCCGGGCAGACCGCGTTGCAGCGGATGCCGTTCGCCAGATAGTCGGCGGCGACGGCTTTCGTCAGCCCGATCAGGCCACCCTTGGCCGCGCCGTAAGCCGCGCGCTTGGGGAAGCCCTTGATCGACGAGGCGACCGAGGCGATCGTCGTGATGCTGCCGCCATTGGCCTTCATCGCCGGGATCGCGGCGCGCAGGACGTAATAGGCGCTGTCCAGCGTGATCGCGGTCGAGCGGCGCCAGTCCTCGGGCGTACATTCCTCGATGGTGCCCTGATGGACATAGCCCACCGCATGGACCAGCGCATCGATCCGCCCGATGCCCGCGAAATAGCGGGCGACGGCGTCGGCGTCGGTGGCATCGAGCCGCGCGACCTCGGCGCCCGTCAGCGTGGCCAGCAGGTCCTCGCGCAGGTCGGTCGCATAGACCGTCGCGCCCTCGGCCAGAAAGCGCTCGGCCACGGCGCGGCCGATGCCCTGACCGGCGGCGGTGACGACCGCGATCTTGCCCGAAAGCCGCCGGGCGGGGTTTTCATAGGTGATGGTCATGGTGTCATTCCTTGGCGCAAGGGATCAGCGAACGGGTTCGACGACCTGGCGCTGCTGGCCAAGCCCTTCGATGCCCAGCTCGACCACCTCGCCCACGGCGAGATAGCGCGGCGGCTTCATGCCGGCGCCGACGCCCGGGGGGGTGCCGGTGCAGATCAGGTCGCCCGGCTCAAGCTGGCAGAACTCGCTCATATAGGCGACGATGGTGCGCACGTCGAAGATCATGTTCCGGGTCGAGCCGGTCTGCATCCGCGTGCCGCCGACATCGAGCCACATCGACAGGTTCTGCGGGTCGGGCACCTCGTCCGCGGTCACCAGATAAGGGCCGGTCGGGCAGAAGTTGGGGTAGCTTTTGCCCTTGACCCACTGGCCGCCGCGCTCCATCTGCCAGGCGCGTTCAGAGACGTCGTTGACCACGGTATAGCCAAGGACGTGATCCAGCGCCCGTTCGGGGGCCACGTCCAGCACGCGCTTGCCGATGACGACGCCCAGCTCAACCTCCCAGTCCAGCTTGGTCATCTGGCGGGAATACAGGATCGGGTCGTTCGGGCCGCAATAGGTGGCCGAGGATTTGTTGAACAGGATCGGCTCGGCCGGGACGGGCAGGCCGGCCTCGGCCGCGTGGTCGGAATAGTTCAGGCCGATGCACCAGATATTGCGCGGCTGGCTGATCGGCGGCCCGATGCGCAGGCCCTTCAGGTCCACCGCCGGCAGCGCCGTCAGATCGACGCCGCCAAGCCGCGCGGCGATCTCGCCCACCGTATCGGGGGTGAAGTCGCCGATCAGCGCGCTGACATCGCGCGCAATGCCATTGCCATCGACGGCGCAGGGCCGTTCCTGACCGATATTTCCCGCACGAAGCAGTTTCATGCCTTGTTCCTTTCTTGCTGCCGGGCCCACCAGGTATTTTGCAGCGGCAATCCCGCGACAAAATCACCCGAGCCCGCTTCTTCCTGAATACGGATACATTCGTTCCATTTCGCCAGCCGCTCGGACCGGGTCAGCGAGCCGACCTTCAACTGGCCCGCGCCCAGCCCGACGGCGAGATGGCTGATCGACACGTCCTCGCTTTCGCCCGAGCGGGCCGAGACGACCGGGCGGAAGCCCGCCGCATCGGCCGCCATCAGCGCCTCGACCGCCTCGGAGACGGTGCCGGCCTGGTTCACCTTGATCAGGACGGCGTTGCAGGCGCCCTCGGCTGCGGCGGCGCGGACAAGGGCGGCGTTGGTCACCAGATAGTCGTCGCCGATGATCTGCACGCGGTCGCCGAAACGGGCGGTAAAGGCGGCCATGCCCGCGGGGTCGTCCTCGGCCAGCGGATCCTCGATCGAGACGATGGGATAGGCGTCCAGCCAGCGGCCAAGCTGGTCGATCATGCCGGCGGAATCCAGTTCGCGATCCTCAAGCGCCAGGCGATAGCGGCCATTGCGCCCGAATTCGGACGCGGCCACATCCAGCGAGATCACGACCCGGTCGCCCGGCTTTTCGCCGGCAAGGCGGATCGCCTCGCAAAGGACCTCCAGCGCTTCCTCGTTGCTGGAAAAGTTCGGCCACCAGCCGCCTTCGTCAGCAACGCCGCCCAACTGGCCCTTGCGGCGCATCAGGTCGCCTGCGGCGAAATAGACCTCGTTCGTGATCTCCATCACCTCGTCGAAGTCGCGGGCGCCGGGGACCATGACCATGAAATCCTGCACATCGACGCGCCGCCCGGCATGGGCGCCGCCGCCGAAGATCTGGATTTCCGGCAAGGGGATCGAGGGCGTGCGGCCATAGTAATCCGCGATATGGCGCCACAAGGGCACCTGCGCCGCCGCCGCGGCCGCATGCAGCGCCGCCAGCGAGACCGCGACCATGGCGTTGCCGCCCAGCGTCGCCTTCAGCGCCGAAGGGTCAAGCGCGCGCAGCACCGCGTCCACGCCGGTCTGGTCGGCGCCGTCCTTGCCCAGCAGCGCCGAGGCGATCACGCCATTGACGTTCGCCACCGCCTTGCCGACGCCCTTGCCACGCAGCGCCGTGCCCTCGTCGCGCAGGTCCAGCGCCTCGCGCATGCCGCGCGATGCGCCGGCCGGGGCAATGGCGCGGCCACGCGCGCCATTGGCCAGCAGCACCTCGGCCTCGACCGTCGGATTGCCGCGCGAATCCCATACCCGCCGGCCCCTGATGCCGGTGATCCTTGTATCTGTCATTGTGCAAGTTCCCTGGCCCAGCCCTGCCGGATTTCGGCAAGGGTCTTTCTGGGCGTTGCGATGAAATCCGGGGCGAAGCCGCGCACCAGCGCCTTGTCGCCGTCCGAGGTGATGTATTCGACCGGCGACTTGCCATCGACGCGCGCCAGAAACAGCGCCGGCAGCAGCCGGGCGGCACGGGCCTCAAGTCCTGCCGCGGGTTCCCAGTCGACGGCCGCCAGATAGGCCGCCGCCAGCGCGTCAAAGGCGGCCAGGTAATCGGGCGTGCTGGCGCGGCGCTCGACGCATTTCAGCATCAGGTGGTTCAGGCAGAAGGCAAGGTCGAAGGACGGATCGCCATACCACGCGCATTCCGCGTCAAGAATGACCGGGCCACCCGGACCGACAAGGATGTTCTTGGGGCTGATATCGCCATGGACCAGCGCGCGATGGGTATGCAGAACGTCATCCGACATCGCCATCAGTTGCGGCGCCAGATCGGGGTGAACGGTCGCCGTCGCCTCAAGATAGGGGGCAAGGCGGATGGCGTGGAACACCCCGTCATTGGCAAAGCGCCGCGTCACCTCGGCCGAGCCTGCGGTGGCGGAATGGATGGCGGCCATGGTCGCGCCAAGGCGTGCCGCGAAGGCGGCATCGACGCGGCCATGGCGCAGTTCCTCTTTCCAGACCGGGTAATCCTGCGGCTGGAAATAGGTCATGGCGAATGCGCCAAGCGCCGCGTCATGGGCCAGAACCTGCGGCACCGCCGAGGGCGCGACCTTTGCCGCCTCGATCATCCATTCGACCTCGCTGGCGTTGCGGCTGACGGGCGCCTTCCATTCCTGCGCCACGCGCAGCGTCGCCAGCGCCTTTTTCACCACGAAGGTCCGTTCGCCCGCCGTCACCTTCCAGATATCCGAGGCGACGCCGCCGGTCAGGGGCGCGATGGACCATTGCTCGTCCGGGCCGACCAGCCCCGAGCGTTCAAGGAAAGTCAGGATGCCGGGGTCGACGCCCTCGGCCCCGCCTGTATCTGCCAGAGTGCTCATCAGCTTCTCCAATCCCCTGGAAATGCCGGGCAGGGGCCTGCCCGGACCCGTGCCTCAGGCGGCCTTGGCCGCCGGTTCCGCGGCAAGGAACGACCTGCCGTCGGCGTCGAAGATGTGCAGGTCGCGCGGATCGGCCTCAAGCCGGATCACCGCGCCGCGCTTCAGCGCGACATTGCCGCCAAGCTTGGCGGTCAGCGGCTCGGCGCCCTGGCCAAGGTCGATATAGACCAGCTGCACTTCGCCCAATTGCTCGATATAGTCGATGCGGCCCTCGAACAGCGCGGGGCCCTCGGTCACGCGCAGGTCCTCGGGACGGACGCCGAAGCTGATCGTGGTGCCGGCGGCGGCGGCGGGCGTGGCGATGGGCACGCTGGCGCGGCTTTGGCCGGCGATGGTGACTTCGGTCGTCGCGCCGGCCTTGTCGACGCGCGCCGGCAGGATGTTCATGGCCGGAGAGCCGATGAACTGCGCCACGAACAGGTTGCCGGGGCGGCGGTAAAGCTCCATCGGCGTGCCGACCTGCTCGATGCGGCCATCCTTCAGCACCACGATGCGGTCGGCCAGCGTCATCGCCTCGACCTGATCGTGGGTGACATAGATCATGGTCGTCTGCGGCATCGATTCCTTCAGCTTGGCGATCTCGATGCGGGTGGCGACGCGCAGCGCCGCGTCAAGGTTCGACAGCGGCTCGTCGAACAGGAACACCTTGGGGTCGCGCACGATGGCGCGGCCGATGGCGACGCGCTGGCGCTGGCCGCCCGACATCGCCTTGGGCAGCCGGTCAAGGTATTTGTCCAGTTGCAGGATCTCGGCGGCGCTGCGCACGCGGCGGTCGATCTCGGCCTTCAACTGCTTGGCGATCCGCATCGAGAAGGCCATGTTGTCGTAGACCGTCATATGCGGGTAAAGCGCGTAGGACTGGAACACCATGGCGATGCCGCGCTTCGAGGGCGGGACATCGTTCATCACTTCTCCGTCGATCTTGAGCGTGCCGCCCGAGATCTCCTCCAGCCCGGCGATCGAACGCAGAAGCGTCGACTTGCCGCAGCCCGAGGGGCCGACGAAGACGACGAACTCGCCCGAGGGAATATCCAGATTGATACCGTGAAGGACCTTCTGCGTGCCGTAGGTCTTCACCACGTTCCTAAGTTCCAGGTCGGCCATCATATCCTCACTGAGTTTCGGGTGCGGTGGGCGGCGCGGGCCATTGGCCGCGCCGCGGCCGTGATCATTTTTTCAGGGTGTTCTCGATCTGGGTCTGCGCCCAGGCGACGGCATCGGCGGCGGACATGCCGTCGACCAGCATCTTCTGGAAGGACTGGCTGACCACCTTGGACTGGTAGACCGCCGCCGACGCGACCGAGGGCGCGGCCTTGTAGCCGTCGACGATGCCGTTCTTGGCCATGGCGTCGAAGGGCGCGAATGCGGGGGTATCGGCAAACAGCGGCAGCGTCTTGGTCATTTCCGGATAGACCGGGACCCAGCGACCGCCGGTCACCTCGATCAGCTTTTCATAGTTCTCGGTCTGGAAGAAGTAATCCAGCCATGCCTTGGAATCGTCCTTGCGCGCGCCGGACTTGTTGACCAGCCACATGAACGAACTCAGGATCGAGGCCGAGCGGCCTTTGTCGCCGGGACCCTTGGGGATCTCGATCATGGCGCTGCTGGCCAGCAGTTCGGGGTCGTTTTCCTTCATCCAGGAATAGACGCTGGCGGGGTTCATGATGAAGGCGGCGCGGCCGGTCTGATAGGCGGTGTTGTTGCCCGCATCGTCCCAGGTCAGCACGGTCTTGGGGATCAGCCCCTCGGCGAACATGTCGGCGATGTACTGATAGGCGGCGACGGTTTCGGGCGTGTTCCAGGTCGCGGTCTTGCCGTCTTCCGAGAACATCGCCCCGCCGAAAGACCAGACCAGCATGCGCATCTGCATTTCGGCGTCGTTGGCGTTCGACAGCGTGATGCCAAGGCCGGCGACCTGCGGGTTCTTTTCGGTGATGGCCTTGGCGGCGGCGCGCAGCTCGTCCCAGGTCTTGGGGATTTCAAGGCCGGCCTCTTTCAGCAGGTCGGTGCGGGCGAACATCGGGAAGACGTCGACCTCAAGCGGGACGGCATGGGCTTGCCCCTCATACATGGCCTGCGGCATGATGCCTTCATAGATGCCGCCCGATTTGCCGCGCATGTTGGCCACGACATCGTCCAGCGGTTCGGTCAGGCCCAGCGAGGCGTAATACTGCGCCTGCTGGCCGACCTGGGCAAAGACGTCGGGGGCGGCCTTGCCCTCGAACGCGGCGGCAAGACGCTCGCTCATCACGTTGCCGGGGACGACGACATATTCGACGTCGATGCCGCGTTCCTTGCCGAACTGCTTGGCAAGCTCGGCCACGACCTTGTCGGCCTGCGGGTTGAAGGACTGAAGCCCCCAGATGGTCAGGTCTGCCGCAAGGGACGGCGTGGCAAAGGCAAGGATGGTGCCGGTGATCAGGCTGCCAAGTAACGTCTTCATGGTTCTCTCTCCCTTCAGGTGATGCAAGCGGGTCAGCCCTTGACGCTGCCGGCCGACAGGCCTTCGACGATGTAGCGTTGGGCGACGACGTAGATGATGAAGATGGGCAGGATGGCGATGACCGAACTGGCCATGAGCTGCCCCCAGATGAAGGTATCGCCCATGATCAGCCCCGAAAGACCCGCGGTAAAGGTCTTGGTATCGGCCGAATAGACGAAGACCAGCGCGTAAAGGAATTCGTTCCAGGCGTGGGTAAAGGCGAACAGCGCGACCACCGCAAGGCCGGGCGTGGCGATGGGTAGCACCACCCGCAGCAGCGTCTGGAAGCGGTTGGCGCCGTCGATCTGCGCGGCCTCGTCCAGTTCCATCGGGATGGTGCGGAAATAGCCGATCAGCAGCCAGGTGCAGAAGGGCACGGTGAAGGTCAGATAGGCCAGCACCAGCCCCACCTTCGAGTCGATCAGCCCCAGCCGTTGCAGCACGATGAACAGCGGGATGAACAACAGGGACGGCGGCAGCAGATAGGCGGTGACGATGGCGCGGGCGGCAAGGGCGCGGCCGCGGAACTCCATCCGGGCGATGGGATAGGCCGCCAGCGTGCCGACGATGGCCGAGATCAGCGTCACCCCCACCGCGACCTGGATCGAGTTCAGCACATATTGCGGAAACTCCGAGTCCATGGCCGCGCGATAGTTGGCCAGCGTGAACACCTTGGGAATGAAGGTGGGCGGCAGGGCATAGATCTCGCGCGAGGTCTTCAGCGAGGTGACGATGATCCAGTAGATCGGCGCCAGCGACCAGAACAGTGCCACGGCCACGCCAAAGAAGGTCACCGTGCGGCGGATGGTTTTTGAACGACTGCTTTCGATCATGGGACTGCTCCGTTAGCGCCGGTTGGATTGCAGCATCCGCCGCGTCAGCACGACGATGAGGACAAGGAATACCGGTACGACCGACACCAGCACCGCCGAGCCAAGGCCAAGCTGGCTTTGGGTGATGCCGTATTCATAGGCGAGCGTCGGCAGGATGTGCGTGCGCATGGCCGGTCCGCCGCCGGTCAGGATGAAGACCATGTGGAACGAGTTGAAGGTCCAGATCGCCGACAGCATGACCGTGACCGAGATCACCTCGCGCATCTGCGGCAGCGTGACCGAGCGATAGCGCCGCCAGGGCGAGGCGCCGTCCAGCACCGCGGCCTCTTTCAGGTCGGCCGGGATGGCGGTCATGGCGGCAAGGAACATCATGGTAAAGAACGGCAGCCCGTGCCAGACCATGGCAATGCCGATCGAGAACTTGGCGATGAACGGGTCCGACAGCCAATAGACGGGCTGGCCGACGATCCCCAGTTCCAGCAGCAGCGAATTCAGCACCCCCGCCTGTTCGTCGAAGATCCATTTCCAGCTCAGGCCCGCGATCAGGCCCGGCACCGCCCAGGGCAGAAAGACCAGCGCCCGGATCAGCCCGCGCATCGGCATCGGCTGGGACAGAAGCGCCGCCGAGGCCAGGCCCAGGATCAGCTTCATCGTCACCACGCAGACCGTCAGCACCAGCGAGTTCATCGCCGCGCCAAGGAAGTGCTCGTCCGTCATCAGCTTGGCGAAGTTGTCAAAGCCGATGAAGCTGCCGGGCTGCGCAACCGCCCGGTCGGTGAACGAGGTCGCGATGCCGTCGGCAAAGGGATAGGCGATCAGCGCCGCGAAGATGGCGGCGGCAGGCGCAAGAAAGATATAGGCAGCGAGCCAGTCCCGTTGTCGCCATTCGCGCATGGCTGAAATTGAACGTGCGGCAATATTTTGTTGGACCATTCTTCCGCCCTCCGACTCGGCGCCATCGCGCCGGGAACAATGTCTGCTGCTGGACCATGCGCATATTTGTGGGACTAATGCAAATACATTTGGATAAAAAGTGACAGTATCGGCCCGACAGAGGGGGATATTCGTTGACTTTGTGGGCTTGCGCTGCCATCTTCGCCCCATAAGTCCAACAAATAAACTGAAACAAGTCCAACAAATGAGCCAAAACATGCAGCCGCAACAAAAAGACAGCGAATCAAGCGCCGGCGGGACGAAGCGCTCGGTCGTGGATCGCGTCGTCGGACAAATACGCGAACTTGTGGTCAGCCGGGGCCTGTCCATCGGTGATTCGCTTCCGACCGAGAACGAACTGGCGGTGATGTTCGGCGCCAGCCGCAATACCGTGCGCGAGGCGCTGCGTGTCGTGCGCACGCTTGGTTTCATCGAGACCCAGACCAAGACCGGCACCGTTCTCAGCGACCGCAGCGACGAGGCGATCCGCGAACTTTTCGCCTTTCAGATGACGTTGTCGCCGGCCTCGTTCCGCGATGTGCAGGGCTTTCGCCGCATTATCGAGGTCGGGCTGGGCGATCAGGTGCTGCTGACCGCGACGGATGCCGATTTCGACGAGCTTGACCGCATCAACCGCCAG
Source organism: Paracoccus sp. (in: a-proteobacteria) (assembly GCA_046348875.1). GTDB lineage: Bacteria > Pseudomonadota > Alphaproteobacteria > Rhodobacterales > Rhodobacteraceae > Paracoccus. Next base: position 77,146 of record JAXMDJ010000017.1, on the reverse strand, counting down.
ATGCTGGACGCCGACACCCCCCTTGCTGCCGCCGAGGGCGATTTCGCCTTTCACACGGCGCTGATCTCGCTGACCCGGAACCAGACGCTGATCGAGACCTACCGGCTGCTCAGGCCGGTGATCCATCACATCATGACGGTCGGCAAGACCCAGCGCCCCGCCATGCGCGCGACCTTCGAGGCCCATGCCGAGATCATCGCCGCCATGCGCCGGCGCGACCGCATCGCCTATGCCTATCTGATGAGCCGGCACATGGACTATGCGCTGCGCTTTTTCGAGCCGGGCGTCGTCTATGACAGCCAGTCGCGCGAACAGGACGCGGCGGGCTTCAGCGACCCCGATACCTGACCCCGGGGGCCACGTTCCCCGCAAGCGAGAGAAGCACATTGAAAATCGGACTTGGACTTTATCGAGAGTCGCTGACGCCGGACAACTTCCGCTTCGCCCGGCAGGCGGGCGCGACCCATATCGTCGCCCACCTGACCAACTACTTCAGCGGCAGGGACCCCAGCCTCAGCAGCGGCAACGATCTCAGCGGCTGGGGCGACTGCTCGCAGGACCGGCTGTGGACCTATGACGAGATGTCGGCGCTGGTCGGCACGCTGCGCGAGAACGGCCTGCAGCTTGGCGCGCTTGAGAATTTCTCGCCGAAATTCTGGTCCGACGTGCTGCTGGACGGCCCCGACCGCGATGCCCAGATCGAGGGGCTGAAGCGCCTTATTTCTGATGCCGGCCGCGCGGGCGTGCCCTGCATCGGCTACAACTTCTCGCTGGCGGGGGTCTGGGGCTGGAAGCGCGGGCCGTTTGCGCGCGGCGATGCCATGTCGGTCGGCCTTGACCTTGACGCCATCGACCCCGACGAGCCGATCCCCGATGGCGTCGTCTGGAACATGCGCTATCGTCCGGCGCGCGCGGGTGCGGCGCCGGTGACGGTCTCGGACACCGAGCTGTGGCAGCGGCTGGAACATTTCCTGCGCGAGATCGTCCCCGTCGCCGAAGAAGCCGGCATCCGGCTGGCCGCCCATCCCGACGACCCGGTGGCCAATGAGCTGCGCCGCACCGCGCGGCTGGTGAACCGCCCCGAAAAATACGACCGCCTGCTGGATATCGTCGACAGCCCCGCCAACAGCCTTGAGCTGTGCCTTGGCTCGATGCAGGAAATGCCGATCGCCGGTGAGATCTATCCCCATGTCCGCCGCTATGCCGCGCGCGACCGCATCGGCTATATCCATTTCCGCAACGTCCGCGGCAAGGTCCCGCAATATCACGAGACCTTCGTGGACGAGGGCGACATCGACATGGCCGAAATCGTCCGCATCCTGCGCGACGAAAACTACGACGGCGTGCTGATCCCCGACCACACCCCCGAGATGAGCTGCGCTGCGCCCTGGCACGCCGGCATGGCATTCGCGCTTGGCTACATGAAGGCGCTTGTCCAAAGCGCCGACCAGCTTGGCCCGTCATTCAGCAAGGCCGGCCCAAAGGCCGCCTGACCCCGAAATTCCAACCCCCGGAGCATAGCGATGACCGAACCCTACAAGAACGATACCGAACTTTTCGCCCTGATGGAGCGCGAGCTTTTCACCGCCGTCGTCGGCGACGTGCTGGACACGATGGGGCTGCAAAAGCAGTTCCTGCCGCAGGGCATCGGCCCGATTTCCGAACATATGCGCGTCATCGGCCGCGCCATGCCGGTGCTTGAGGCGGACGTGTTCTCGATCAGCGCCACCGGCGGCGTCAACCCCCTGATGCAAAAGCCTTTCGGCCTGCTGTTCGAGGCCATCGACGACCTGAAACCCGGCGAGGTCTATGTCGCCAGCGGCTCGTCCCCGACCTATGCGCTGTGGGGTGAGCTGACCTCGACCCGGGCGCAGCATCTGGGCGCGCGCGGCGCCATCGTGAATGGCTTTGCCCGCGATATCGACGGCATCCGCGCGCTGGATTTCCCCTGCTTCGCCACCGGCTTCTATGCCCAGGATCAGGGCCCGCGCGGCAAGGTCGTCGATTACCGCAGCGCCATCGAGATCAACGGCATCCGCATCGAGCCGGGCACGCTGATCTTTGGCGACAAGGAAGGCGTCCTCATCATCCCGCGTGAGGCCGAGGCCGAGGCGATCCGCCTGTCGCTGGAAAAGGCGCGCGGCGAAAAGCTGGTGGCCGAGGCGATCCGCGGCGGCATGAGCGCGGCCAAGGCGTTCGAGACCTACGGCATCATGTAAGCCCGGCGGCCGCCGCCCGGCGCGTCCGGCGGCGGCACCCGAAAGATTGCGTCCCGCGGCGGTGGCCAGCGGGCTGCCCCCCGATTTGCCCGAATTTCCAAGGAGAGAATGATGGAGGAAACCTGGCGCTGGTTCGGCCCCGACGACCCGACAAGGCTGGCCCATATCCGGCAGACGGGGGCGCGCGGCATCGTCACCTCGCTGCATCACGTCAAGTATGGCGAGGTGTGGTCGGTCGATGAAATCCAGCGACGCATCGCCGAGATCGGGGCAGACGCCTCGCTTGGCCTGGAATGGCGCGTGGTCGAAAGCCTGCAAATCCCCGAAGCCGTCAAGCTGGGCGAGGGCGACAACAGCCAGAATTTCGACAAGTATCGCCAGTCGCTGCGCAATCTGGGCGCCTGCGGCATCCGGACGGTCTGCTACAACTTCATGACCGTGCTGGACTGGATGCGCACCGAACACCGCTATGCGCTGCCCGGCGGCGGCAATGCGCTGCGCTTCAACGCGCATGAATATGCGGCCTTCGACTGCTTCATCCTCAAGCGCCCCGGCGCCGAGGACGAACAGACGCCCGAGGTCATGGAAAAGGCGCGGGCGTGGTATGCGGCGGCCTCGGAATCCGACAAGGACCGGCTGTTCGGCAATATCATGGCCGGCCTGCCCGGCGCGTTCGAGCGCTATGACCTTGATACCCTGCGCGAGATCCTGGCCCGCCACGCGCATCTGTCGGCCGACGACCTGCGCGCCAATCTCAAGCGTTTCCTTGAAGAGATCATCCCCACCGCCGAAGAGGCCGGGGTCGAGATGTGCATCCATCCCGACGATCCGCCGCGCACCACCTTCGGCCTGCCGCGCATCGCCACCAATGCCGAGGATATCGCCTTCATCCTTGGCTGCGTGCCCTCGCGCGCGAACGGGCTGACGCTGTGCACCGGCGCGCTTGGCGCGGGGGTCGCGAACGACCTGCCGGCCATCGCGCAGGAATTCGCCGGCCATATCCGCTTTGCGCATCTGCGCAATGTGAAGAACTACCCCGACGGGTCCTTCATGGAGGCCGACCATCTGGACGGCGACACCGACATGGTTGCGGTCGTTCGCATCCTGCTGGAGGAGCAGGCCCGCCGCAAGGCCGCCGGAGAGGAGCACTGGCGCATCCCCTTCCGCCCCGATCACGGGCATGAGCTGCTGGACGATGTCGGCAAGCCGACCCATCCCGGCTATCCCGCCATCGGCCGCATGAAGGGCCTTGCCGAGGTGCGGGGCGTCATCCGCGCGGTCTCCAGCCTGAACGGGCTGCCGCACTGACGGATCGCGACTGACGAAACGCCGGCCCCCGGGGCAATACCCCCGGGGCCGTGCCGCCACGGCCCGGCGGTGCCGGGTTCTGGCGCCGCGCCTTTGAAACCATCCCTTGCCCCGCCTGACCCGGTGGCCGCGCCGGGGCTGGACTGGTTGACAGCCATGGTGAAAGATCGGACCACAGCCGCAGCCATGTCACCCAGCCGGAGGCGCCCATGCCCAGCATCGCCATGCCCCAGCCCGACCCGCGCGTGATCGCGAAATCGGCGGGGATCGTCGCCGCCCTGCGCGCCGTCCTGCCCGCGGACGCGGTGATCTGGGAACCCGAGGAAACCCGTGCCTATGAATGCGATGCGCTGACCGCCTATCGCTGCCCGCCTTTGGCGGTGGTGCTGCCGCGCTCGACCGCCGAGGTCGCCGCCGCCATGCGCGTCTGTTATGACATGCGGGTGCCGGTGGTGCCGCGCGGCGCCGGGACCTCGCTTGCCGGGGGCGCGCTGCCGACCGCCGATTGCGTGGTCATCGGCACCATGCGGCTGAACCGCTTTCTTGAGATCGACACCGAAAACCGCCTGATCCGCGTGCAAAGCGGCGTCACCAACCTGTCGGTCAGCGCCGAACTTGAGCCGCTTGGCTTCTTCTATGCGCCCGACCCCTCCTCGCAGCTGGCCTGCACCATCGCGGGCAATATCGCCATGAATTCGGGCGGGGCGCATTGCCTGAAATACGGCGTCACCACCAACAACCTGCTGGCCGCGACCGTGGTCCTGACCACGGGCGAGGTCGTCGAGCTTGGCGGTCCGGAAATGGGTCCGGCGGGCCTGGACCTTCTGGGCCTTTTCTGCGGCTCGGAGGGCCAGCTTGGCATCGTGACCGAGGCGACGCTGCGCATCCTGCCCCGCCCCGAGGGCGCGCGCCCGGTCCTGATCGGCTTTCACGACGCCGAGGTGGCGGGCGAATGCGTGGCGCGCATCATCCGTTCAGGCGTGCTGCCGGTCGCCATCGAATACATGGATGAGCCCTGCCTGCGCGCGGTCGAGGCCTTTGCCCGGGCGGGCTATCCGAAGTGCGCCGCCGTCCTGGTGGTCGAGGTCGAGGGCTCGGCCCAGGAAATCGCCTTTCAGCTTGCCGAAATCCGCAAGATCGCCGACGCCCTGAACCCGGTCGAGTTCCGCGAAAGCCGCAATGCCGACGAGGCGGCGCTGATCTGGAAGGGGCGCAAGTCGGCCTTTGGCGCCATGGGGCGGCTGGGCGACTACATCTGCCTTGACGGCACGGTGCCGGTCGGAAAACTGCCCTATACGCTGAAGATGATCGGCGAACTGTCGCGCCGGCACGGGCTTGAGGTCGCCAATGTCTTTCACGCCGGCGACGGCAACATGCATCCGCTGATCCTGTTCAATGCCAACAAGCCCGGCGATCTGGAAAAGGCCGAGGCGTTCGGCGCCGATATCCTGCGCCTTTGCGTCGAGGTCGGCGGCTGCCTGACCGGCGAACATGGCGTCGGCATCGAAAAGCGCGACCTGATGGGCGTGCAATACGACCCCGACGATCTGGCGATCCAGATGCAGGTCAAGGACCTGTTCGACCCGCAATGGCTGCTGAACCCGGCCAAGGTCTTTCCGCTGGCCGCAAGCCAGCCCTTTCGCGACCGGGCGGCGGCGGAATGACCGGCACTGTCCTTGCCCCCGCCTCAGAGGCCGAACTGGCGGCGCTGATCGCCGAACGCCACCGCGCCCGCGCGCCCCTGCGCATCGCGGGCGGCGGCACGCGGGTCCAGACCGCGCATCTGCCGGGCGACAGCCTGACCGTCCGGGGAATCGCGGGCATCGTCACCTATTCGCCGGGCGAGATGACGCTGATCGCCCGCGCCGGCACGCCGCTGGATGACATCCGCTTGCTGCTGGCGGCCGAGGGGCAGGCGCTGGCCTTTGAGCCGCCGGACATGCGCGGCGTTCTGGGCGGGACCGGCGTGCCGACCATCGGCGGCGTGGTGGCGGCCAATGCCTCGGGTCCACGGCGGCTGGCGGCGGGGGCCTGCCGCGACCATCTGCTGGGCCTGCGCTTCGTGGACGGGCAGGGGCGGATCATCAGGAATGGCGGCCGGGTGATGAAGAACGTCACCGGCCTTGATCTGGGCAAGCTGATGGCGGGCGCGCATGGCACGCTGGGCGTCCTGACCGAACTGGCGCTGAAGACGCTGCCTTCGCTGCCCGAGCGCGCCACGCTGGTCTTTGCCGGCGTCACCGCGGCGCAGGCGGTGGCGATCTTTTCGGCGGCGCTGGCGACCCCGTTCGAGGTCTCGGGCGCGGCATGGCGGGACGGCACCGCCTTTCTTCGCATCGAGGGGCTGGGTCCGCAGCTTGCCTATCGCCGCGCGCGCTTGCTGGCGCTGTTTTCCGACCACCGCGCCGAGGTGCTGGAGGCAGACGCCAGCGACGCCCTGTGGTCCGGCCTGCGCGACGTGACGCATTTTGCCGGGCGGGACGCGCCGCTGTGGCGGGTGCTGGTCAAGCCGACCGAGGCGCCGCGCGCGGTCGCGGGCTTGCAGGCGCTTGGCGGCACGGCATCGCTGGACTGGGGCGGCGGGCTGATCTGGTATGCCGGCCCCGGACGGGTGGCGGCGGTGCGTGCCGTCGCCCCCAATGCCACGCTGATCCGCCGCGCCGGGCTGGCCGGCGCCGCCTTCGCGCCGCTGCCGCCGGCGGTCGCGCGCTTGCAGCAGGGCCTGCGGCAGACATTCGACCCGGCGGGCATCCTGAACCCCGGGCTGATGGAGGGCTGAGATGCAGACGAATTTCACCCCCGAACAGCTTGCCGACCCCGGCACCGCGCGCGCCAACGAGATCCTGCGCGCCTGCGTGCATTGCGGCTTTTGCACCGCGACCTGCCCGACCTACATGGTGCTGGGCGACGAACTCGACAGCCCGCGCGGGCGCATCTACCTGATCAAGGACATGCTGGAAAACGGCAAGGTGCCTGACGCCAAGACCGTGCAGCATATCGACCGCTGCCTGTCCTGCCTGTCCTGCATGACGACCTGCCCCTCGGGGGTGCATTACATGCATCTGGTCGATCACGCGCGCAGCTATATCGAGAAAACCTATCGCCGCCCGTGGCACGACCGGGCGCTGCGCTGGATGCTGGCCCGCATCCTGCCCTATCCGGGGCGCTTTCGGCTGGCGCTGGCGGGGGCAAAGCTGGCGCGGCCCTTCCGCCGCCTGCTGCCCGACGCGCGGCTGCGGGCAATGCTGGCAATGGCGCCGCGCGACATTCCGCCCCCCAGCCTGAACGACGTGCCGCAGGTCTTTCCGGCCAGCGGTCCGCGCCGCAAGCGCGTGGCGCTGCTGATCGGCTGCGCGCAGCGGGCGCTGAATACCGATATCAACGACGCCACCATCCGCCTTTTGCGCCGCCACGGCTGCGAGGTCGTCATTCCAAAGGGCCTTGGTTGCTGCGGCGCGCTGACCCATCACATGGGCCGCGCGGACGAAAGCCATGCCATGGCCGCCGCCAATATCCGCGCCCTGATGGCCGAGATCGGGGGCGAGGGGCTGGATGCGGTCGTCATCAACACCTCGGGCTGCGGCACCACGGTCAAGGATTACGGGCACATGTTCGCGGACGATCCGCTGGCGGATGACGCGGCGCAGGTGGCCGCGCTTGCCCGCGACATCACCGAGGTGATGGCCGATCTGGGCCTGACTGCGCCCACCCATGCCGAGCCTTTGCGCGTCGCCTATCATTCCGCCTGCTCGTTGCAGCATGGCCAGCAGATCCGGGCCGCGCCCAGGGACTTGCTGGCCGCCGCCGGGTTTACCGTGCTTGAGCCGCGCGACAGTCACCTGTGCTGCGGCTCGGCCGGGACCTACAACCTGTTGCAGCCCGCGATCTCGGGCGAATTGAAGCGGCGCAAGGTCGCCACGCTTGAGGCGCTGGCGCCGCAGGTCATCAGCGCCGGCAATATCGGCTGCATGATGCAGATCGGCGCCGGGACCGGGGTGCCGGTCGTGCATACCGCCGAATTGCTGGACTGGGCCACGGGCGGCCCGCGCCCGCGCGCGCTGGTGGCGGATTAATCCGCCACCGGGGTCCAGATCACCTCGTCCAGACGCGGCGCGCCGGTGGCCAGCATCACCAGCCGGTCGAACCCCAGCGCACAGCCCGAGGCCGGCGGCATCTGCGCCAGCGCGGCCAGAAAATCCTCGTCCAGGGGATAGCGTTCGCCATAGACGCGGGCCTTTTCGTCCATTTCCAGCAGGAAGCGGCGGCGCTGTTCGGCGGGGTCGGTCAACTCGCCAAAGCCATTGGCCAGCTCGACGCCGCAGGCGTAAAGCTCGAACCGCTCGGCCTCGCGCGGGTCGGCGGCGGGCCGCGCCAGCGCCGCCTCGGCCGCCGGGTAGCGGTCAAGGATCAGCGGCCGGCCATGGCCCAGATGCGGCTCGACCTTTTCGACAAGGATGCGCGACAGCATGTCAGACCAGCCGTCGTCATCGCCCAGCCGGATGCCCCGCGCCGTGGCCTGCGCCCGCAGCGCGCCCGCGTCGGTTTCCGCGCCATGGCAGGTCGCCAGCAGGTCGATGCCGGCAAATTCGCGGAACGCCTCGGCCACCGTCACCACATCGGGCGCGGCGAAGGGGTCGCATTCCGCGCCGCGATAATGCAGCCGCCCGGTCCCGACCGCCGTGGCGGCAAGGCGCAGGAACTGCGCGCAATCGTCGAAAAGCTGGCGGTAACCGGCGCCCGCACGATACCATTCCAGCATGGTGAATTCGGGGCTGTGCAGCCGCCCGCGTTCGCGGTTGCGCCAGACATGGCCAAGCGAGAAGATGCGCGTCTCGCCCGCCGCCAGCAGCTTTTTCATCGCAAATTCGGGGCTGGTATGCAGATACATCGGCCGGGGCTGGCCGTCATTGCCGATCTGGCGGGTCTCGAAGGCGTGCAGATGCGCCTCGTTGCCCGGGCTGACCGCCAGCGCGGCGGGGTCGATTTCCAGGAAATCCTGCGCCTCAAGCCAGCCGCGGATGGCGCGCGTGATGCGGTTGCGGGCCAGCAGCAGGGGCCTGCGCCCGGCATGGCGATCACGGTCCCACCACGGGCTTTCGGTCGGTTCTGCCATGCTGTGCCCCCTCTGTGCCCCCTGATCGGCCGGTTCCGCTTGCGGCTGGCGCTGTGGCGCGAAACACGCTATGGGGACGCCATCCGCCGGCCCTCTGGATAGCCGGCCCCCCGGAATTTGAAAAGCACGCAAGGGAACCCGCCTTGAAAGTCATCGCCTCCAGCCTTCGCAAAGGCAATGTCGTCGAGATCGACGGCCGTCTGCATGTCGTCCTGACGGCAACCAACTTCCACCCCGGCAAGGGCACGCCGACGACGCAGGTGGACCTGCGCCGCATCTCGGACGGCAACAAGGTGTCCGAGCGCTGGAAGACCACCGAACAGGTCGAGCGCGCCCATGTCGACGAGCGCGAATACGATTTCCTCTATGAGGATGGCGAAGGCTTCCACTTCATGGAGCCGGAAAGCTATGAGCAGGTCGTGGTCTCGCCCGATGTGGTCGGCGACGACAAGGTGTTCCTTGAAGACGGCATCCGCGTTTTCCTTCAGGTCCATAACGGCGTCGCCATCGCCATCGAGCTGCCGCAGAAGGTGACGGTCGAGGTGGTCGAGACCGAGCCGGTCGTCAAGGGCCAGACCGCGTCCTCAAGCTACAAGCCCGCGGTCGCGCATAACGGCGTGCGCATCATGGTGCCGCCGCATATCGGCGTGGGCACCCGCGTCATCATCAACACCGCCGACCTGACCTATGTCGAGCGCGCGAAAAGCTGACCGATCGGGGGCCTAGGGCCCCCTTTCGTTTCGGGGCGGCTTGCGAAACTCGGCCGGCGCCTTGCCGGTCCAGCGCTTCAGCGCCTTGCGAAAGCTGGCGGCGTCGGTGAAACCCAGCAGCATGGCGATGTCCAGCACGCTCATCGCCGTCGTTTGCAGGTATTCCCGCGCCAGCCTTGCCCGCACATCGTCGACGATGCCCTGAAACGAGGTTCCCTCGGCCTCAAGCCGTCGGCGCAGGGTGCGGCTGGTCATGTTCAGCAGCGCCGCCACCGCCTCCATGCCCGGAAATTCGCCCGGATTGTCCATCAGGGTGCGATAGACCGAGCCAGAGACGCCGCTGCCGGTCCGCGCCTGTCCGATCAGCCGGTCGCAGGTTTCCTGCACCAGCGTCGAGGTCATCGGATGCGCCATCATCGAGCGTTGGTCCAGCACGCTGGCGGCATAGACCAGTTCCGACCGTGGCTGGCCAAAGCTGCACGGGCAGTTCAGGAACTGGCCATAGATCGCGGCATGGGGCGGCTCGGGATAGGAAAAGCTGGCGCGCAGCGGCGGGCAGCTTTGCCCGGCCACATCCTGCAAATGGGTGACGTTCAGGCTGAACTGCTGTTCCAGCAGGAACTGGCGCAGCGGCGCGGCGGGGTTCAGCACGAAGACGTCGGGAAAGGTCCAGGCGACGGTATCGCCGCTTTCGTGCCATTCGATCAGCATGGGCGGCGTCGCAAGGCGGCGATACTTGACCGCCAGCCGGAAATAGTCCCGCAGCGTCAGGCAAGAGAGCAGCGCATAGCCATAGATGCCATAGGCCGAGACCCGCAGCCGCGCTCCCACCCGGAACGGCGTCGCAGGGTCGTCCGACAGCGCCAGCGCATTGGCGCAGACCGCAAGGAACTGCCGGATCGAGGTCAGCGTATAGGGGTCGGCCAGCTCGTCCTCGGTCACGCCGCTGCCGTTCAGGGCGTCCTTTGGCGCGATGCCCTGCTCGGCCAGCACCTCGACCACGGCGCTGATCTTGTAGGGCGCATAGATGCGCTCATCGGGCAGCGGCAGGGCTGGTTGCATGGCGGCGTTCCCAAGATTGTCCGTTTCGGAACCGATTTTGTCCGAAGATGACCTTCCTGCATCTGAGCCTGCTGATAATTTCTCTGCAAGACCCATGGCCTGCGGAGGAGGCGGGCATGGGTGCAAGGGATCCGCGTTTTCGCGGCAACGGGCATGTGGGCCGGACAATGCGCCTGCGCCCTGCCGCCGTATCGCCATCACGGCGCCGCGACCCCGCCTCGGGTCCGGGCGCACGAAAGAATCAAGGAGGACGAAACATGTTGATAGCATTGCTTTTCTGGGGCGCCAGCATCGTGTTCTGCATCGCGGTCGCGCTTTACCTTTGCCACCGGATCGAGGTCTCGGGCGTGCGGCGCTGGGGCGCCACCGGCAAGCTCTTGCGTTACGAGTGAGGCAAAGATGAGCATTTCCTATATCATCGTCTTTGGCGGCTATCTGGCGTTCCTGACCTGGACTTGCCTGAAAAGCATGAAGCAGGTCGAATCGCTGTCGGATTTCACCACCGGCGGCCACCGCATGGGGCTGCTGCTGGGTGTCGGGACTTCGGTTGCGACCTGGGTCAGCGTGGCCTCGGTCATGGGGGTGCCGGGGCAGCTTTACCGCACCGGCGTCGCCGCCATCATCGGCTGGGTCGCAGGCTGGTTTCTGGCCACGGCGATCATGCCGCTGCTGGCCTGGAAGGTCCGCCGCCCCGAGCTGCCGGCCCGCACCTTCCCCGAATTCATCCGCATGCGCTATGAGCCCTTTCAGCGCATCAGCGGGTTGCAACTGATCGTCGCCGTGCTGATGCTGGTGGGTTATTTCATCTTTTGCCATTTGCAAGTCGTGGGCTTCGGCATCGTCTTCAACACGATCACCGGCATTCCCTATGAATACGCGATCTTCGCCTTTCTGGTGCTTTTGGGCCTGACCTCGCTGGGCGGGTTCTGGTCGGTGGCGGCAACCGATACGCTGAACGCGGTGCTGATCCTTGTCGGCCTGTCCTTCGGCACCGGCGCCATCCTTTACGCCACCGGCGGCCTTGGCCCGATCATGGAGGCCGTGGCCGTGACCACCGCGCCCACCAATGTCGGCGGCGAGCCGCTGGAGCCGGGGATCCTTCTATCCCCCGCGGGCACCTTCGGCTGGTCGGTCCTCATGGGCATCTTCATGTCGAACGCCATCGGCGCCTCGGTCGCGCCGCACTGGATCAACCGCTTCATGGCACCCAGGAACAGCAAGGCGGCGGTGTTGCAGATGATGTGGACGGTGATCGCGCTGATCCCGATTTTCATGTGCCTGATCGTCATCGGCCTTGGCGCCAAGGCGCTGCTGCCCAGCCTGCCCGAGGGCAAGACCACCGACTATATCATGCCGCTGATCGTGCAAAGCTATGCCCCGGCCTTCGTCGGCGCGCTGACGCTGATCGCATTGCTGGCGGCGGCGGTCTCGACGGCGAATTCGATGCTGCTGAACTGCGGCACCTCGCTTTACTACGACCTTTACCGCTCGCTTTACCCTGAACGCCAGTTCGACGACCAGTCGGCGACGCGGCACCTGCGTTTCGTCGTGCTGGGGCTTGGCCTTTTGTCGGTCATCAGCGCGATCAAGCCGCCGGTGCTCTTGGCCATGGGCTTTACCTATGTCTATGGCGCGTTCGGCGCGGCCTTCATGTGGCCGGTCTGGCTGGGGCTGTTCTGGCGGCGGATGAACCGCTCGGGCGCCTATGCGGGGATCGTGGTGGGGGTCGTCGCGTTCATCGCTGCCAAGGCTGCGGGCGCGGACAACCCCTTCGTGGTCGGCGCCAGCCTGTCGCTGGTCGCGACGCTGGTCGGGGTCTTTCTGACCGCGCCGCCCCCGAAAGAAGCCTATGAGGCTTACTTCGTGCCCGATGTCAGCCCCTCGACCCGGGCGGTGGCGCTGCGCATCCGCCGCGAAAGCGACCACACCCATGAGGGCGAGACGACCGCCTTCCGCCTGGCCGAGGACCGGACATGAGGGCGGCGATCGTTGGCGCGGGCTCTTTGGGCACCATCATCGGCGCCCTGATGGTCCGGGGCGGCCGCCCGGTCGATCTGATCGACACCAATGCCGCGCATGTCGCGGCATTGAACCGCGACGGCGCCCGCGTCACCGGAGAGATGGATCTGCTGGTCCCCGTCCACGCGCTGACACCCGACCAAATGCAGGGCCAATACGATCTGGTGTTCCTGCTCAGCAAGCAGACCGCCAACCGGGCCGTGCTGTCGCACCTGCTGCCGTTCCTGCATGATGGCAGCATCGTCTGCACCCTGCAGAACGGCATCCCCGAACCCGCGGTCGCAGCCATCGTCGGGTCTGCGCGCACCATCGGCGGCGCTGTCGGCTTTGGCGCGACATGGCTGGGGCCCGGGGTCTCGGCGCTGACCACGACGGCGCTGGCGGTGCGCGACTTCGCCTTCGAGATCGGCGAGATCGACGGCGTCATCCGCCCGCGCCTTGGCCTTGTGCGGGACTATCTGTCCTGCGTCGGGCACACGCAGGTGCTGGCCGACCTCATGGGCATCCGCTGGTCCAAGCTTCTGATGAACGCCACCTTCAGCGGCATGTCCGCCGCCCTTGGCTGCACCTTCGGCGAGGTGCTGGACGATCCGCGCGCGCTGCTTTGCGTGGCCTTCATCGCCGATGAGACCGTGCGCGCGGCCCATGCGGCGGGCCACCGCATGGCCCCCATGCAGGGCGAGAAGTTCGAGCGGTTCCGGCTGGCATCCCCCGCCGCGGTGCCGCAGGTGCTGCCGATGATCCGCAAGATCTGGAGCCAGCACCGGCAGTTGCGCGCCTCGATGCTGCAGGACCTTGAAAAGGGCCGCGATACCGAGATCGGCTTCATCAACGGCACCGTCTGCGACACCGGGCGCGCGCATGGGGTGCCGACGCCCTTCAACGACCGCGTGGTTGAACTGGTCAGCGCCGCACAGGCCGCGCGCGGCGTGCCCGATTTCGGCAATATCGCGCGCTTTGACGACCTGCTGGCGCCGTATCGGGCGCTCTCGGGCTGAGGCCCCTCATTGCAGCAGGCCGTTCAGCCCCGGCTCGGCCGCGCGGACGGCGGCAAGGTCGTGGGCGTGGTTTGCCCGCAACCAGTCGCCGGCGAAATGCAGCCCCGCCGCCGCCATCTGCCCCTCAAGCGTGCCGACGAGCGAGCCGGAGTTGCCGCCCAGCGTCGTCGCGTCGTGGTCGAATACCCAACCCGCGCCAAACGCCGTGACCGCGCCCGGGGCAAAGTATTTCTCGCGGTAGCGCAGGCCAAAGATCTCGCGCAGGCGGGCGATCACGTCCTGGCGCATCTGGCCCCGTTCGTCGCGCGGGATATAGGCCGGCGGCGCGGGATAGCCGATGACGAACAGGTTCGCCGCCCCCGCGCGCCAGCCCGGGTCGCGCGTGACCGGTATCGGCGGCGGTGGCTTGCCGGCGGCGGCGTTCGTCGTCTCGATCCGCAAAAGCGCAAGGTCGAGATTGTCGAAGCTGACCGGCCAGCCGGTGATCGGATGCGGGCCTGCCAGCACCACCTCGACGATGCGGAACCGCCGCGCCGGGTCATAGCCCGAGGGCGAAAAGTCGATGGTCGCCAGCCGCGTCATCTGCCAGCGCTGCGGATTGTCGGCGCGGGGCAGGGGGCTTGCCAGCCCCTCAAGGACGTGGCGGTTGGTCAGGATCAGGTCGGAGCCGACCAGAAAGCCGGTGCCGGTATGGACCCAGTCGGCATCGATGCGCCCGACTGCCGCCAGCGGCCCGGCTTCAAGATCGGCCAGCCGTGCGGCCACCATCGGCGCGAAAGCCCCCAGCGAGGGGTCGTTGCCGTCGATCGTCTGCACCGTGCCGCCATCTGTCGCGCCATCCGCCACGCGATCCGTCACCGGCAACGCCGGGCGGTCGGTCAGCGACACCAGCGCCTCAAGCTGCATTCCCTGCCGCGCCGACAGCCGCGCGGCGGTGCCGTGGCGGTGCAGCGCCTGCATGGCGTCGTCGATCCCGTCCAGCTCGGTCGCCAGATCGGGGCGGCCGGTGTTCTCGACGCGGTCGCGCAGGTTGCCGATGATGCGCTGCCTGCCATCGGGGCCAAGGCCGGCCTGCGCGGCTTCGACGCTCATCATCCGGGCGGTCTCGGCCGGCATGTCGGGCTGGGCGGCGGCGCCCATGCGGGCGATCAACCCGCCCAGCCGCGCATCGTCGGCCGAGGGGATCAGCAGCGAGGGCGCCGATATCCCCGCCCGCAGCGCCAGCGCCGCAAGGCGCGGGTCGCGCGCACCCGCCGCGGCCTTGGTCAGCGCGTCCGAGGCCCGGCGCGATGCCCGCGCCTCGGCCCCGCTGTCGGGCTTGCCGCGCCCGGCGCGCGCATCGGCGATCAGCAGCGCCGAGACCTCGGCCCCGTGCGCGGCCCAGTCGAAGCCCTGATCGAAGCGGCCCGGACCCAGCACATCGGTCATTGCCGCCGCAAGGCCACCGCTAAGATCGGCAACCTCGACGGCGCTTTCCAGCCCGCCCAGCCGGATGTCGCGCAGGGCCAGCGCCAGCAGCGCGTCGGCATCGATGATGCCCGCGCCCATGTCGCGCGGGAACCCGTCGGGGCGGCGCGCGGTCTGGCGGGCGGCAGCGCGGAACAGCTCCTGCACGGTGGTGCCGCGCCGGCGGGCCTCGGTCACGGCGGCGGGGCGGGTATGATGGCCCAGCCACAGCGCCGCGATCCCGGCGCTGAGCGCGACCGCGAACGACGTGCCCTGCCCGCCCGAAATGCCGGTCAGCCGATGCGCGGGGTCGCGGGCGTCTGCGCGCCAGACGAACTCCGCCGGGGCCGAGAAATCGACCGAGGGCCCGCGCGAGGTGCCCTTCCACGGCTGGTCCAGGATATTGGTGCCGGCGACGGCGATGCATTCGGGAAAGGCGGCGGGCCAGACGGTGATGCCGACGCAGTTCCCCGCCGCCGCCATCACGATCATGTCGCGCGCCACCGCCCGGGCGACCGCCGCGCGCAGCGCGCGGCTGTAAAGGCCGCCCAGACTCATGGTGACGATATCGGCGCCGACGCTGGTCGCGTGATCGACGGCGCGGGCGACCGGGCTTGCGTCCAGGATCACCACGTCATTGATGCAGCGGATCGGCACCAGCGTCGCGCGCGGGGCCGAGCCCTTGACGACCAGCCCCTCGCCCGAGGCGGCGACGCTGGCGGTGGCGGTGCCATGGCCCGGGTTCGACATGCGCGAGGACAGCGGGTCCGTGGGGTCGGTGCCGCCCTCGATCAGGTTCAGCGTGCGGCTGTGGTCGATCGTCGTCTCGCTGAGTTCGATGTGATCGACGATGCCGGTGTCGGGCTGGGCGATGGTGATGCCCTGCCCCCTGCCGGGGCTGCGCGCCCATGCCTCTAGCACCTGCGTCTTGCGCAGCGCCCATTCCTTGTCGTCGGGCGCCTTGCCCTGCGCCCAGCAGAAGATATCGCCGATGACGCCCTCGGTCCCGCGCAGCGGCTGGTCTGAGGGGTCGCTTGAGGCGGCGGCGCCGATATCGGGTTCGCAAGACAGCAGCCCCAGCCGGTCGCGCAGCGCCTCGGCAATGGCGAACATGGCGTCGTCGGGCAGCGTCCGGTCGATGCCATCGGGCGAAAAGACCAGAAACGAGGGGTCGCCGCCATCGCCGAACAGCGGCTCAAGCCGGAACTGGCTGCTGCCGGTCAGCGCGGTCAGCCGGGCGCGGATATCCGCGATCTGCGGCGGTGCGCCGGGCATCAGCTCCATCACGAAGCGGATGCGTTCGGGCGTGAAGATGCTGCGGTCGTCGGGCGCGGCATCGCGCATGATGTCGCCAAGCAATGCCAATGCGGGATATTCCGTCATGTCCTGTCCTGACCTGTCGAGGGTTATGGTTGCGGGGCGGCGGCAACCAGCCGCACGGCCTCGTCCAGTTGCAGCTTGAGGATGCCAAGGGCGTTCTGCGCCGCGGCACGGTTGTCGCCGCTGGCATCGGCGCTGAATTTGTCGATGGCCGTCTGCGCGGCGGCCAAGGCGGCCTGCGCCTGCTTGACGGCAGGCTCGGCTGCGGTCTTTTGCGCGCTGCCCGGACTGCTGGAGGCCAGCGTTTTCGCGGCCTTTTCAAGCCGCCGGCGTTCGCCTGCCAGCACGGCGTCAAGGTTGCGGACCGTGTCGGCCGCGGCCATGCCGCCGATGCGCTGGAAAAGCTGCGTGCCCCAGCGCTCGATGGCGGCGATGGCCTGCGCCGCCATCATGCCGGACACCACCGCCGCCAGCGCGATGGGATAGGGGTTCAGCGGGTTGGCCGCGCCCTCGGAGGTCAGGACGATCTGTCCGACCTGCAAGACCATGTAGATCACGAAGGCGATCACCGCGCCCATCAGCGGCCGGATGAAATAATCGGCAGGCGTCGGGCGGGCGGTCCCGTCGCGCGTGACAAAGGCGCGGGCGACGGCAATGATGCCGCCCAATGCCCCCATGATCAGCGTCAGCAGCAGGACAAGCTGGTCGATCGTGGCGCGCGCGATATAGGACAGACGCCACGAGTTTTGCCCCAGCTCGATATCGGCCATTGCCGCCTGAGCTTCCGGCGAGGCGTTGAAGGCTTTGATCCTCTCGTCGATCTTCGTCTGCGCGGCCTGGTCGTCGGTGACGAGGGCTTTCAGCCTGCTGATGTTGTCCATATCGGCGGGCTGCGTGGGCGGGCGGCCTTCGAGTATGGCCAGATCGGTGCGATCCGTAAGCAGCCGGTCGGCGGCGTCGTCGCGCTCGCGCAGCAGGACGGCTGCCTCCTTGTGCAGGGTCGATATCTGCGCCAGACTCTGCCGTCCCAGTTCCGGGATGACGAAGATGCTGACATAAAAGGCCATCATCACGGCCGCCATCAGCGTCCCGCCGGCAAGCAGGTCGCGAGGCTCCAATTCCGAAAAGAGCGAGCGCCACCGCCCGGGTTTCCTTGGGGTCACAGTGCCGTTCGTCATTGCGTTGCTCCGCAATTCACGAAAGCCGGGTTTTCCGGGGCAGCGGTGAAACGCTCAGCGGGGGGCCGCGACCTGGGGGCGGCGGCGGGTCAAAATCGATTCATAGAAATGACCGGGGATTCGCCCGGTAACAGCATGATATCACGTTTTCCTTCCTTTCGACGCGGTTTTCTGCCGCACGCGCGTCTTTGTCGACAAAACCACCAAAAGCGCGGGAAATCGCGCATTGTGCGCCTTGATCATGCTGCCTGACAGCGATCTTGCAGCGAAAATGCTGTGACGCAGCGTAAATATTTTCGTTTCTCATCAAAAACGATCAAAAACGAAAATACCTGCTTGACGGCCTCACGGAAGCGTTACACCTTGGCGCACAGGGAAGCGCAGGGGAAAGCAAAGGGGGAGGGAACGGCGTGTCATCGTCACAGCCCATAGTCGATCTGTTCATCATCGGCGGCGGCATCAACGGGTGCGGCATCGCCCGCGACGCGGCCGGCCGCGGCCTGTCTGTCGCGCTGGCGGAAATGGGCGATCTGGCGCAGGCGACGTCCTCGGCCTCGACAAAGCTGTTCCACGGCGGGCTGCGCTATCTTGAATATTTCGAGTTCCGCTTGGTGCGCGAGGCGCTGGAAGAACGCGAAACCCTGCTGCGTGCCATGCCGCACATAAGCTGGCCGATGCGCTTCGTGCTGCCCTATTCCGCCGACATGCGCTTTGAAAGCGACACGCCGACCTCGCGCCTGCTGGGGATGGCGATGCCCTGGATGAAGGGGCGCCGCCCGGCCTGGCTGATCCGGCTGGGGCTGTTTCTTTACGACCATCTGGGGGGGCGGAAAATCCTGCCGGGCACCGCGAAGCTGGACCTTGCCAGCGATGCCTATGGCAAGCCGCTGAAGCCCGGCTATCGCACGGGCTGGGAATATTCCGACTGCTGGGTGCAGGATTCGCGGCTGGTGGTGCTGAACGCCCGCGACGCCGAGGCGCGCGGCGCCAGGGTCATGACCCGCACCCGCGTCACCCATGCCGAGCGGCAGGGCGACCTGTGGCAGATCACCACCGAAGGGCCGCAGGGCACGCAGACCCATCACGCCCGTGCGCTGGTCAATGCCGGCGGTCCCTGGGTCGAGGACGTGATCCGCAATGTCGCGCATATCCCCTCGACCGAGGGGGTGCGGCTGGTGCGCGGCAGCCATATCGTCGTGCCGAAGCTTTACGACCACGACCGCTGCTATTTCTTTCAGGGGACGGACGGGCGCATCATCTTCGCCATCCCCTATGAGCAGGACTTCACCCTGATCGGCACCACCGACAAGGACCACAAGACCGGCCCCGGCGATGCCCGCTGCTCGGACGAGGAGCGCGACTATCTTTGCGCCTTCGCCAGCCAGTATTTCGCGCGTCCGGTGACGCCCGATCAGGTGGTCTGGACCTATTCCGGCGTGCGGCCGCTTTACAATGACGGCGCCAAGTCGGCGACGGCGGCGACGCGGGACTATGTCCTTAGCCTGCATGACGACGGCGCCCCGCTGCTGAACGTCTTTGGCGGCAAGATCACCACCTATCGCCGGCTGGCGGAAAGCGCGCTGGCGAAGCTTGCGCCCTTCTTTCCGCAGGCCGGTGGCAAATGGACGGCGGGCGTGGCGCTGCCGGGCGGCGATTTCCCGGTGGACGGGGTCGAGGCGCTGACCATGCGCCTGCAGGCGGCCTATCCGTTCCTCAGCCCGCGCGATACGCGGCGGCTGGTGCGGACCTATGGCACCGACGCCTTTCACCTGCTGGGGCAGGCGAAGGGGCTGGACGACCTTGGCCAGCATTTCGGCGCCGGCCTGACCGAGGCCGAACTGCGCTGGCTGATCGACAGGGAATATGCCCGGACCGCACAGGACATCCTGTGGCGGCGCACCAAGCTGGGGCTGCACATGAACGAGGACCAGGTCCGCGCCGTCGATGCGCGCGTCGCGGCCATGCTGCCCGTCGCTGCGGCGGCGGAATAAGGCAAGACAAGGGGGGAAAGCGTGCTGGAATTGCTGGGCGTGTCGCGCTCGGTCGGGGGCAGGGTGCATATACACCCGACCAGCCTGACCTTGCAGAATGGCACGATGAACGTGCTGCTGGGACCGACCCTGTCGGGCAAGACCAGCCTGATGCGGCTGATGGCCGGGCTGGACCAGCCCTCGGGCGGGCGGGTGATCTGGAACGGGCAGGACGTGACCGGCCTGCGGGTGCAGGACCGCGGCGTTGCCATGGTCTATCAGCAGTTCATCAACTATCCGGGGCTGACGGTTTACGAAAACATCGCCTCGCCGCTGCGCATCCTTGGCCGGCCGGCCGACGAGATCGACCGCAAGGTGCGCGAAACCGCCGAGATGATGCGCCTGACCCCCATGCTGACCCGCAAACCGCTGGAGCTGTCGGGCGGCCAGCAGCAGCGCTGCGCGCTGGCCCGCGCGCTGGTCAAGGGCGCGGGGCTGGTCTTGCTGGACGAGCCGCTGGCGAACCTCGACTACAAGCTGCGCGAGGAGCTGCGCGTCGAGATCCCCCGCATCTTCGAGGCATCCGGCGCGATCTTCGTCTATGCCACCACCGAGCCCGAGGAAGCCCTGCTGCTGGGCGGCAATACCGCGACGCTGTGGCAGGGGCGCGTGACCCAGTTCGGGCCGACGCCGCAGGTCTATCGCCAGCCGGTCGATGCGACCACGGCGCGGGTGTTCAGCGATCCGCCGATGAACTTCATGGCGGCGAAAAAGCAGGGCGCGCAGGTTGCATTTGGCGGCGCGGCGCCGGTCGCGGGCTTTGCCGAACTGCCCGACGGCGCCTATCAGGCGGGCTTCCGCGCCAATCACCTGCACCTGCATCGCCACAGCGCGCACGCCATGGCCTTCGACTGCAAGCTGGCCGTGACCGAGATCACCGGCTCCGAGACGTTCATCCATGTCGATCACGGCCCCGACCGCTGGGTTGGGCTGGTCGAGGGCATCCACGCCCTGACGCCGGGGCAGGACCTGACGGTCTGGCTGGACCCGGCGCATGTCTACCTGTTCCGCGACGACGGCCAGCTTGCCGCCGCCGCGCCTTATGCGAATGCGGCCTGAGGGGGGATCATGGCTCAGATCACGCTGAAGAACCTTGCCCACAGCTACCTGCCCAACCCGCAATCCGACAAGGATTACGCGCTGAAGGAAATGGATCACGTCTGGCAGGACGGCGGCGCCTATGCGCTGCTGGGATCGTCGGGCTGCGGCAAGACCACGCTTCTGAACATCATCTCGGGGCTGTTGCGGCCCAGCCACGGCCGCGTGCTGTTCGGCGACCGCGACGTGACCGATGCGCCGACGGCGGCGCGTAATATCGCGCAGGTGTTCCAGTTCCCGGTCGTCTACGACACCATGACCGTGCGCGACAACCTGGCCTTCCCGCTGCGCAACCGCGGCATGGATGCGGCTTATGTCAAGGCGCGCGTCGACCAGATCGCCGCCATGATCGGCATGGAGGCCATGCTGTCGCGCAAGGCGCAGGGGTTGACCGCCGATGCCAAGCAGAAGATCAGCCTTGGCCGCGGCATGGTGCGCGAGGACGTGAACGCGATCCTGTTCGACGAGCCGCTGACCGTCATCGACCCGCATATGAAATGGGAACTGCGCACGCAGTTGAAGCAGCTTCACCGCCAGTTCGGCCATACGATGATCTATGTCACCCATGACCAGACCGAGGCGCTGACCTTCGCCGACAAGGTCGTGGTCATGTATGATGGCCGGGTCGTGCAGATGGGCACGCCCGAGGACCTGTTCGAGACCCCCGCCCACACCTTCGTGGGCTATTTCATCGGCTCGCCCGGCATGAACTTTCTGCCGGCCGGGGTGCAGGGCGACCGTGCCACGCTGGCGGGCGGCGAGGTGGTCGGCCTGGGCGCGACCTATGCCCCGGTGTCGGGGCAGGTGCAGATCGGCATCCGCCCCGAACACGCGACGCTGGTCGCCAGCGGCGGCCTGCCGTTCACCATCCGCCGCGTCGAGGATGTCGGCCGCCACCGTCTGGTGCGCGGCGAGGTGCTGGGCCAGCCCCTGAACGTCGTCACGCCCGAGGGCATGGCCATCGACAGCCTGCCGCGTGTCGCCTTCGCGCCGGATAAGATCAACGTCTATGCCGATGACTGGCGCGTGGCGCCGGTGCGGGAAAGGGCCGCCTGATGGACAAGACCCAGAACAACAAGGCATGGTTTCTTGTGCTGCCGGTGCTGGTGGTCGTCGCCTTCTCGGCGGTGATCCCGCTGATGACGGTGGTGAACTACGCCTTCAACGACACGTTCGGGAACAACGAATTCTTCTGGGCGGGCCTCGAATGGTTCGACGAGATGGTTCATTCCGAACGCCTGCACGAGGCGCTTGGCCGGCAGGCGCTGTTTTCCGCCATCATCCTGGCGATCGAGGTGCCGCTGGGCATCTTTGTCGCGCTGAACATGCCGAAAAAGGGCTTCTGGTCCAGCGTGGTGCTGGTGCTGATGGCGCTGCCCCTGCTGATCCCCTTCAACGTGGTCGGCACGATCTGGCAGATCTTCGGCCGCGTCGATATCGGCCTGCTGGGCCATACGCTTGAGGCGCTGGGGATCGACTATAACTATACCAACGACCCGGTCGATGCATGGATCACGGTCGTGGTCATGGATGTCTGGCACTGGACCAGCCTTGTGGCGCTGCTCTGCTATGCCGGGCTGCAATCCATTCCGCAGGCCTATTATCAGGCGGCCCGGATCGATCAGGCCAGCCGCTGGGCCGTCTTTCGCCATATCGAACTGCCCAAGATGAAGGGCGTGCTGCTGATCGCCGTTCTTCTGCGCTTCATGGACAGCTTCATGATCTATACCGAGCCCTTCGTCGTCACCGGCGGCGGTCCCGGCAACTCGACCACGTTCCTGTCCATCGATCTGGTGAAGATGGCCGTGGGCCAGTTCGACCTTGGGCCGGCCGCCGCCTTCTCGCTGATGTATTTCCTTGTGATCCTGCTGGTGTCCTGGGTCTTCTATACCGTGATGACCAACATGGACCGCAGTGCATCCGATATCCCGGAGGAACTGTGATGCGCATCAAGTCCCAGGCCGTCGTCATGGTGCTGTACCTGTTGTTCCTGATGCTGCCGATCTATTGGCTGCTGAACATGAGCCTGAAGACCAATGCCGAGATCACCGGCACCTTCAGCCTGTTCCCCCGGAACCTGACATTCCAGAACTATCGCACGATCCTGACCGACCCAAGCTGGTACATGGGCTACGTCAACTCGATCATCTATGTGGTGATGAACACGGTCATCTCGATTTCCGTGGCGCTGCCGGCGGCCTATGCCTTCAGCCGCTACAACTTCATCGGCGACAAGCACCTGTTCTTCTGGCTCTTGACCAACCGCATGGCGCCGCCGGCCGTCTTTGCGCTGCCGTTCTTCCAGCTTTATTCGTCGATCGGCCTGTTCGATACGCATATCGCGGTGGCGCTGGCGCATTGCCTGTTCAACGTGCCGCTGGCGGTCTGGATCCTTGAAGGCTTCATGCGCGGCGTGCCCAAGGAAATCGACGAGACCGCCTATATCGACGGCTATTCCTTTCCGCGCTTCTTCGTGCGGATCTTCATGCCGCTGATCGCGTCGGGCATCGGGGTCGCGGCCTTCTTCTGCTTCATGTTCTCATGGGTGGAACTGCTGCTGAGCCGCACCCTGACCAGCGTGAACGCGAAACCCATCGCTGCCACGATGACGCGCACGGTTTCCGCATCCGGCATGGACTGGGGCGTGCTGGCCGCCGCGGGTGTGCTGACCATCGTGCCGGGTGCCTTGGTCATCTGGTTTGTCCGCAACTACATCGCCAAGGGCTTTGCCCTGGGCCGCGTGTGAGGGTTCCCATGACTGACACCGCAATCCCCGCCCGCGCCCCCGCCCGCCGCGTCAACTGGCCGGCGATCTACGGCGCCGCCATCGTCATCCTTGGCGCGGCGCTTGGCTTTCTGGTCTGGGCCACGCCCGTCACCGATGGTGAAAGGCAGTGGTTCGACCCGATGATTCCCGGCGGCTGGATGGCCTGGACATTCCCGGTGGCACTGTTCTTCTGGACCATCGCCAGCCTGATCGTGCTGTTCACCATCCTTGCCATCCGCTTCCCGGAAACCCCGCGCATGGGCATCCTGCGGATCGAGACCACGCGCGGCGACCGGCTGTTCATCTCGCTTCTGGGATCGGCCTTCATCTGTCTGGGCTGGCTGTTCTTTGCCGGGCCGCCGCTTTGGTGGGCCCTGGCGCTTTGCATTGTCTATGCCGCGGCGGTGTTCCGCTGGGTCTAGGCCATGACGATGCCCAAGGGCAGCGGCGACTGCCCGGGGCCATGAAACTGCAACGTCTCACCATCCACGGGAGGAAAACATGAGACTGACCTCGACCAGAACGGCCATGGCGCTTGCGCTGATGGTCATGGGAACCTCGCCCGCATGGGCCGACATGGAGGCCGCCAAGAAGTTCCTCGACACGGAAATCGGCGATCTGTCCACGCTGACCCGGCCCGAGCAGGAAAAGGAAATGCAGTGGTTCATCGATGCCGCGAAGCCGCTGGCGGGGATGGAGATCAAGGTGGTGTCGGAAACCATCACCACGCATGAATACGAATCCAAGGTGCTGGCCCCGGCCTTCACCGCCATCACCGGCATCAAGGTCACCCATGACCTGATCGGCGAGGGCGACGTCGTCGAAAAGCTGCAAACCCAGATGCAGACCGGCGAGAACATCTATGACGGCTATGTCAACGATTCCGACCTGATCGGCACGCATTGGCGCTATCAGCAGGCGCGCGATCTGACCAAGTGGATGGCGGACGAGGGCAAGGATTTCACCAACCCCGGTCTTGATCTGCCGGACTTCATCGGGCTGAAATTCACCACCGCGCCGGATGGCGACCTGTATCAGCTGCCCGACCAGCAATTCGCGAACCTTTACTGGTTCCGCTATGACTGGTTCAACGACCAGAAGACCAAGGACGATTTCAAGGCCAAGTATGGCTATGACCTTGGCGTGCCGGTGAACTGGTCCGCCTATGAGGATATCGCCCAGTTCTTCACCGGCCGCGACATGTCCTATATCGAGGGCGGCCCCAAGAAAGCCTGGGGCAACATGGACTATGGCAAGAAGGACCCCAGCCTTGGCTGGCGCTATACCGACGCCTGGATGTCCATGGCCGGCATGGGCGACAAGGGCGACCCGAACGGGCTGCCGGTGGACGAATGGGGCATCCGCGTGGATGAGAATTCGCGTCCCGTCGGCTCTTGCGTGGCGCGTGGCGGTGCGACGAACGACGCGGCCGCCGTCTATGCCGTGACCAAGGCCATCGAGTGGCTCAAGGACTATACGCCCCCGGAAGCCATGGGCATGACCTTCGGCGAGGCGGGCCCCGTCCCGGCACGCGGCGATATCGCCCAGCAGATGTTCTGGTACACCGCCTTCACCGCCGACATGGTCAAGGAAGGCACCCCGGTCGTGAACGCGGACGGCACCCCGAAATGGCGCATGGCCCCCAGCCCGCACGGCGCCTATTGGACCGAAGGCACCAAGATCGGCTATCAGGACGTGGGCTCGTGGACGCTGCTGAAATCGACGCCGGTCGACCGCGCGCAGGCCGCCTGGCTTTACGCGCAGTTCGTGACCTCGAAGACGGTTGACGTGAAGAAATCGCATGTCGGGCTGACCTTCATCCGCGAATCGACCATCAAGGACAAGTCCTTCACCGAACGCGCGCCCAAACTGGGCGGTCTGGTCGAATTCTACCGCTCGCCCGCCCGCGTGCAGTGGTCGCCGACCGGGACCAACATCCCCGACTATCCGAAGCTCGCGCAGCTGTGGTGGCAGAATATCGGCGATGCCCTGTCGGGCGCCAAGACCCCGCAAGAGGCGCTCGATTCGCTTTGCGCCGAGCAGGAGAAGGTTCTGGCCCGGCTTGAGCGGTCGAAGGTCCAGGGCGATCTGGGTCCGAAGCTGAACGAGGAAAAGGACCCGAAAGAATGGCTGGACGCGCCCGGTGCGCCGGTGGCCAAGCTGGAAAACGAAAAGCCGCAGGGCGAAACCGTTTCCTATGATGAGCTGATCAAGTCCTGGCAGTAAGACGGATCGGGGGCGGGGCCGTGTCCCGCCCCCTTTTTCTATCTGGGAAGAGGAAACCGCCTTGAAACATATCCTTGCCATCGATCAGGGCACGACCTCGTCCCGGGCGATCCTGTTTGACGGGGCGCTGCGACCCGTGGCCAGCGCGCAAGAGGAATTCGCCCAGCATTTCCCGGCCTCGGGCTGGGTGGAACACGATGCGCTGGACCTGTGGACGACGGTGGCCGCCACCGCCCGTGCTGCCATCGAAAAGCTGGGGCAGGGCGCCGGGGGTATCGCCGCCATCGGCATCACCAACCAGCGCGAGACGACCGTCCTGTGGGACCGCGCCACCGGCCGGCCCTTGCACAATGCCATCGTCTGGCAGGACCGCCGCACCGCGGACCTGTGCGAGGCGCTGAAGGCCGCGGGGCATGAGCCGATGATCTCGGCCCGGACCGGGTTGCTGCTTGACCCCTATTTCTCGGGCACCAAGCTGAAATGGCTTCTGGACAATGTCGAGGGCGCCCGCCCCCGCGCCGAGGCGGGCGAGCTGGCCTTTGGCACCGTGGATTCGTGGCTGATCTGGAACCTGACCGGCGGCCGGGTCCACGCGACCGACGCCACCAATGCCGCGCGGACGCTGCTTTACAATATCGCTGAAAACCGCTGGGACGCGGATATCTGCGCGCTTCTGGACATTCCCATGGCGCTGCTGCCCGAGGTGCGCGACAGCGCCGACGATTTCGGCACCACGCGAGCCGACCTGTTCGGGCACGAGATCCCCATTCTGGGCGTGGCGGGCGACCAGCAGGCGGCGACCGTGGGGCAGGCCTGCTTTCGCCCCGGCATGATGAAATCGACCTATGGCACCGGCTGCTTTGCGCTGCTGAACACCGGCAGCCAGATGGTGCCGTCGCGAAACCGGCTGCTGACGACCATCGCCTATCGGCTGGACGGCAAGACCACCTACGCGCTTGAGGGCTCGATCTTCATTGCCGGCGCGGTGGTGCAATGGCTGCGCGACGGGCTGAAGATCATCCGCCACGCCGCCGAGACGCAGCCCCTGGCCGAGGCCGCCGACCCGACGCAGCAGCTTGTCATGGTCCCGGCCTTCACCGGGCTGGGCGCGCCCTATTGGCGGCCCGACAGCCGGGGCGCGATCTTTGGCCTGACGCGCAATTCCGGGCCGGCCGAGTTCGCCCGCGCGGCGCTGGAAAGCGTGGGCTTCCAGACCCGCGACCTGCTTGAGGCGATGCGCGCCGATTGGGGCGCCGCCGCCGAGGGCGTCCTGCGCGTCGATGGCGGCATGGTGGCCAGCGACTGGACCATGCAGTTCCTGTCGGACATCATCGGCGCGCCGGTGGACCGGCCGGTGGTGACGGAAACCACCGCGCTTGGCGCCGCCTATCTGGCCGGGATGCGCGCAGGGCTTTGCCCGCCGCCCGAGGAATTCGCCCGGAACTGGGCGCTTGAGCGGCGCTTTGAACCGGCGATGGATGGCGGCACCCGTGAAGCGCGCTATGCCGGTTGGAAACGTGCTGTCGCCGCGACCATGCAGGCCTGATCAGCCGCCCAGCACCTCGGGCCGGTCCTGACGCAGGCGGGTGAGAATGCTTTCGATGCGGCCCAGATGCTGGCGCATGGCGGCGGCGGCGGCATCGGGGTCGCGGGCGCGCAGGGCGGCCATGATCTGGCGATGCTCTTGCCAGGCGGCGCTGGCGCCATAGGTCAGGCTCAGGTAGCGGACGCGGTCCATGTGCCCCTTGTTGTCGCGGACCAGCGCCCAGACAAAGTCCAGCCCGGCAGCGGCGCAGATATCGCGGTGAAACTGGTCGTCCAGCGCGTGAAAGGCGTCGCGGCGGCCGGCGGTCACCATCTTCTCTTGCCGGTCGACAAGGGCGTCCAGCGCGTCCAGCTCGGCCAGCGTCAGCCGTGCCGCCGCCACGCGCATGCAGGATTGCTCAAGCGAGCTGCGGATGAAATGGGCCTGCATCACCGCCTGTTCGGAAATCGGCGTGACGGTGGTGGCGCGCTGCGGCCGGATCTGGATGAAGCCAAGCTGCGACAGCCGGTAGAACGCATCGCGCACCGGCTGGCGCGAGACGCCCATCTGCGCCGCCACCTCGGCCTCGGACAGTTTCGCGCCGGGCGGCAGCGACAGGTTCACCACGCGTTCGTAAAGCAGGTCGAAAACCTGGTCGGTGACCGTGCGCGGTGCCACAAGCGCGGGCAATATCCCGGCGGGGGGTGTCTGGGATGTCATCATGCCGTCGCGACCACGCTGCGTTGACCGATCTTGCAAACTAGCATATTAGCTGATCAGATGTCACGCAAGCACAGGCCTTTGGGGGAGGGCGATGCATGGGGCTGCCGGACGACGACCGCCTGCGCCATCGGCGGGGCGTTTGCGGGGGATATCGGCCAGACAGCGGTCTTTCTGGCCGCGCCGGCATCGGATTATATCAACGGCGCAATCATCAATGTCGATGGAGGCAGGTTTGCAAGACAGGCTGTACCGTGAACCCCTGACCGCACCGGCGGGCATCGTCCACCTTGGGCTTGGCGCATTCTTCCGCGCCCATGGCGCCATCTACATCGCCGAGGCGATGGCGAAATCCGGCGGCGACTGGGGGGTGGTCGGGGTTTCGCTGCAATCGCCGGGGACGCGCGACAGGCTGGCGCCGCAGGGCTGGGCCTATACCGCGCTGGAACTGGCGCCGGATGGTGAGCGTCCGCAGGTCGTCACGGTGCTGCGCGACGTGCTGGTGGCGCCGGAAAACCCGCAGGCTGTGCTGGATGCCATGGCCGCGCCCGCGGTCAGGATCGTCACCCTGACCGTCACCGAAAAAGGATATTGCCATGAGCCCTCGACCGGCAGGCTGAACCGCGCCCATCCCGATGTTGCCCATGACCTTGAAAACCCGCTGCCGCGCTCGGCTCCGGGCTTTCTGGTGCGGGCCTTGCAGGCGCGGCGGGCGGCGGGGCTGCCGCCCTTTACCGTGCTTTGTTGCGACAACCTGCCGGAAAACGGCCGCCTCGTGCGCGGCGTCGTGCTGGAGCTGGCCGGGCTGCTCGACCCGGCGCTGGCCGAATGGATCGCGACCCATGGCGCCTTTCCGGCGACCATGGTCGACCGCATCGTGCCCGCCACCACCGCCGACGACCTTGACCGGCTGGCCGCCGCCACCGGCTATCGTGACGAGGCGCCGGTCATGCACGAACCCTTTCGCCAATGGGTGATCGAGGATGACTTCGTCGATGCCAGCCGCCCCGATCTTGGCGCGGTCGGCGCGCAGCTTGTCGGCGACGTGACCCCGTTCGAGCACATGAAGCTGCGGATGCTGAACGGCACCCATAGCGCGCTGGCCTATCTGGGCTATCTTGCCGGATATGAGACCATCGCCGACACTGTCGCCGACCCCGATTTCGCGGCCTTTGTCCGCGGCCTCTGGCGCGATGAGATCATCCCCGTCCTGATGCCGCCGCCGGGCGTCAACCTTGGCCACTATGCCGATGCGCTGCTGGCGCGCTATGCGAACCCCGCCATCCGGCACCGGACATGGCAGATCGCCATGGATGGCAGCCAGAAACTGCCGCAGCGCATCCTTGGCACCATCGCCGAGGCCCGCGCCGCAGGCCGCCCCGTGCCCGGCCTGACGCTGGCCGTCGCGGCGTGGATGCGCTATACCTCGGGGATCGACGAACGCGACGGGGAAATCGAGGTCAGGGACCCGATGGCGCAGCGGCTTGCCGCCCTGTGGGAGGACGACCCGGCCGCGACAGTCAACGGTTTCCTTGCCCTTGCCGAAGTGTTTCCGCCCGCCTTGCGTGACGATGCCGGTTTTCGCGCCGACCTGACGGCGGCGCTGGCCGGGCTGGTCCGCGACGGTGCCAAAGCCAGCCTGAAAGGCGCCAGCCATGCCTGAACCCCTGATCCTGAACCCGGCCGACAATGTGGCGATCCTGACCGAAAAGGGTATCGCCCCCGCCGGCCACAAGATCGCCCGCCGCCCCATCCCCAAGGGCGACGAGGTGGTGAAATACGGCCAGGTCATCGGCTATGCGACCGAGGACATCGCCTCGGGCGCCCATGTCCACAGCCACAATTGCGTCTTTGGCGAGCATGGCCGCGACTATCGCCCCGGGGCCGGGCTGGCGGCGGCGCGCGCCGGGCTGGCCGGGCGCAAGGACCCGGCCTTCAGCTTTCAGGGCTATCGCCGCGCCGATGGCGCGGTCGGCACGCGGAATTACCTGGCGCTGGTCGCGACGGTGAACTGCTCGGCCACGGTGATCCGCCGCGCGGCCGAGGAGATCCGTATCGAGGGCGCGCTTGAACCTTATCCCAACGTGGACGGGGTCGTGGCCTTTGCCCATGGCACCGGCTGCGGCATGGCCGACAGCGGGCCGGGCTGGGACGCGCTTCAGCGCGTGCTGACCGGCCATGCCGGCCATCCGAACGTCGGCGCGGCGCTGTTCGTCGGCCTTGGCTGCGAGGTCATGCAGATCGCCCGCATGAAGCAGGAACTGGGTCAGGCCGCGCGCTTTCACGGGCTGACCATTCAGGAGACCGGTGGCACCCGCAAGACCATCGACGCCATCAAGGCCCGCATCCGCGAGATGCTGCCGGCGCTGAACGATGTCCACCGCGAAAGCGTTCCGGTATCGGCGCTGAGGATCGGGCTGCAATGCGGCGGCTCGGACGGGTTTTCCGGCATCACTGCCAACCCGGCGCTGGGGCTGGCCAGCGACATTCTGGCGGCGCAGGGCGCCTCGATGGTGCTGTCGGAAACGCCCGAGATCTATGGCGCGGAACGGCTGCTGCTGGATCGCGCCGTTTCGGCCGAGGTGGCCGCGAAGCTGATCGAACGCATTCGCTGGTGGGAGGATTACACCGCCAGGAACGGCGGCTCGATGGACAACAACCCCAGCCCCGGCAACAAGGCGGGCGGGCTGACCACCATCCTTGAAAAGTCGCTGGGCGCGGTCGCCAAGGGCGGCAATGCGCCCTTGGAGGCGGTGCTGGACTATGCCGAACGCATCACCGCGCCGGGGCTGAACTTCATGGACACGCCCGGCTATGACCCGGTATCGGCGACCGGCCAGATCGCCGGGGGCGCGCAGCTTGTCGTGTTCACCACCGGGCGCGGCTCGGCCTTCGGCTCGAAGCCCGCGCCGACGATCAAGCTGGCGACGAATGACCGGCTGGCCGCCGCCATGCCCGACGACATGGACCTGAATTGCGGCGACATCCTCAGCCAGCGCGTGCCCCTGGAGCAGAAGGCGCTGGAGATCGTCGAACTGATCCTGGCCACCGCCTCGGGTCAGCCCAGCAAAAGCGAGGCGCTGGGGCTGGGCGACCACGAGTTCGTGCCATGGCAGATCGGCGCGACGATGTAGGCGCGGGCATCAGCCGGCGCCCGCGGCCATGATCGCAGCGGGCACCAGCGCGCCATGATGCCGGATGACCTGCCGGCTGAGCGCGTGGCCGGCGCGGATCGCGCCCGCGCAATCCGCCCCCGCCAGCATTGCCGCCAGATAACCGGCGTTGAAGCTGTCGCCGGCGGCGGTGGTGTCGACCGGCTGCTCGGGCGTCAGCCCGGCCAGATCGCCCGTCCCCTGCCTGCCGCCGAACCACATCGGGCCGCCGCCGTTCTTGACCACGACATGCCCCGCGCCAAGCGCCAGATAGCGC
This sequence comes from Paracoccus sp. (in: a-proteobacteria), assembly GCA_046348875.1. Taxonomy (GTDB): domain Bacteria; phylum Pseudomonadota; class Alphaproteobacteria; order Rhodobacterales; family Rhodobacteraceae; genus Paracoccus. The sequence goes on along the minus strand of JAXMDJ010000017.1, from coordinate 45,978 downwards.
CGGATCGTCGCCTGCGCATCGGCATCGCCGAAATGCGCGGCCTCGTCGTCGAAGCTGGGCAGGACCAGATCGGCGCCCGAGGCCGCCTCCTCGATCCCGGCGCGCATGGCGCCCGCATCCGGCCACAGCCGCGGCCGCAGGTTCGGGTCAAAGACCACCGTGGTGCCATCGGCGCGGGCGCGGTCCAGCGCCGCACGCAGGTTGGCGCGGCCCTGATCCGACAGGATCGCCACGCTGATCCCGGAAAAATAGGCGACGCGCGCGCCGGCCAGCGCCCGGTCCAGCGCCGCCGGGTCATCCGCCAGCAGCTTCGCCGCCGAGCTGTCGCGCCAATAGGAAAAGCTGCGCTCGCCATTCTTCAGCGAAATGGCGTAAAGCCCGATCTCGCGCCGGGGGTCGCGGGCGATATGGCCGGTGCCGACGCCCTCGGCGGCCAGAAAATCCAGCATCTGCTGCGAGAATTCGCCAGTGCCGACGCGGGTGAAGTAATCGACGCTGAAAGCCTTGGGCAGCAGGCGGCGCAGATACCATGCGGTGTTGAACGTGTCGCCCGCGATCCCCAGCCGCCACAGGTCGGTTTCGCCCGCGGCAGACAGTTCCAGCATTGCCTCGCCGATCGAGATGATCCGCCCGCTCATGCGCGTGCCCCCCGGCGCGACAGCGCCAGTTCCACGCCACGCAGTTCCGCCAGCCCCTTCAGCCGGCCGATGGCGGGATAGCCGGGCTGCCCGCCGCGGCCGATATCGTCAAGGATGTCCTGCCCGTGATCGGGGCGCATGGGAATGACCGCATCCTCGCGCCCCGCGGCGCGGCGGCGGCCTTCCTCGGCCAGAACGGCGTCGATCAGCTCGACCATGTCGGTCTGGCCGCCAAGGTGGTCGTCCTCGAAGAAGCTGGCGGGGACGGTTTCGGTGTCGCGGCGGACATTGCGCAGGTGCAGGAAATGCACGCGGTCGCCAAAGCGGCGCATCATCCCCGGCAGGTCGTTGTCGGGCCGCGCCCCAAGCGAGCCGGAACAGAGCGTGATCCCGTTTGCGGGCAGATCGACGGCGGCCATACGCTCGGCGTAATCCGCCTCGGTCGACATGATGCGGGGCAGGCCCAGCAGCGGAAAGGGCGGGTCGTCGGGATGGCAGCAAAGCCGCATCCCCAGATCCTGCGCGACCGGGGCGACCTGTTCCAGAAAGGCGTGGAAGTTCCGGCGCAGCACCGCGTCCGTCACCGGGGCGTAACTGTCCAGCAGCGCACGCACGTCCTCCATGGTCTGCCGTTCGGCGGCGCCGGGCAGGCCAAAGACGATGTTCGCGACCAGTTCCTGCTTCCTGGCATCGTCCATGGCGGCGAAGCGGCGGGCGGCCTCGTCCCGCAGGGCTTCGGGGTAATCCTCGGCCGCGTTCCGGCGTTGCAGGATATGGATATCGAAGGCCGCGAAATCGGGCAGGTCGAAGCGCATGCACAGCGCGCCATTCGGCCGCCGCCAGGTCAGGTCGGTGCGCGTCCAGTCCAGCACCGGCATGAAATTGTAGCACACCACCCGGATGCCCGCCGCGTGCAGGTTGCGCAACGAGGCGATCCAGTTTGCGACATGGTCGCGCCAGTCGCCGGTCTGGGTCTTGATCGCCTCGCTGACGGGGATGCTTTCCACCACCTCCCATGCCAGACCCGAGGGCGTGCCGTCCCGCATCCGCGACAGGTCGTGCTGGCGACGGGCGATTTCCTCGGGGGTCCAGACGGCGCCGGTGGGGACGTGGTGCAGCGCGGTCACGACGCCCTGCACGCCCGCCTGCATCATGTGGTCGATCGAGACCGGGTCCTTGGGCCCGAACCAGCGCCAGGTGTGCCGCATTTCGCTGTCCTTTCGATTACTTGGTAAAATATTCCGGGTATCGCGCCGCCATCGCCGGCAGTTCCGTCAGCATCTGGCGCAGATGCAGGCGCGCGGCATCGCCGGCGCGCGCGGCATCGCCCTGCTGCACAGCGTCAAGAATGTCCTGATGCTGGGCAATGGTCTGCGCGCGGTCGAAGTCGCGCATCGACATGTGCCGCAGCCGGTTCATCTGCGATTTCAGCCGTTCAAGGTCGTTCCAGACCGCTTCATGGCCCGCCGCCACCGCCAGAAGGCGGTGAAAGCGGTCGTCGGATTCGATGAAGGCGTTCACGTCGCCGGCGCGGTCGGCCTGATGCTGCAAGGCGATTTCGGCCTGCATGGCGGCCAGCGCCGCGGGCGGCCGCAGACCGGCGGTCAGGCGTGCCAGATCGCCCTCGACCGCCTCGCGGATCAGCCGCGCCGACAGGACCGCCGACATCGAGATCTTGCTGATATAGGTGCCGCGCTGGGGACGGATTTCGGCCAGCCCATCGCCGGCAAGACGGATGAAGGCCTCGCGCACGGGTTGGCGGCTGACGCCGATCTCGCTGGCGATCTCGGTCTCGCTGAGGCGGGCGCCGGGGGGCAGTTCGCCGCGCAGAACCCGGTGACGCAGCCAGTCATGAACCTGGCTCGCGGTGCTGGGCGCAAGGGTGATGACGGTCGAATCCATGCCGGGCCTCCGCTGCCGTCGTTAAACCATACTTCCATACAAGTAAATGGCGATGGCAGGTTCAGGCGATGCGCGTGGCGGCAAGGCGCCCGCGCAGCCAGGTCGCGGCGGGGCCGACGGGGCGCTGCTTGTGCCAGACCAGTTCCAGCGCCACCGGCCAGTCGCCCTTGTCGAATTCCAGCGCCGGCATCGCCAGTTCGGTGGCCAGGGGCGAGCCCTCGATGATGTGGCGCGGGATCAGCGCCCAGCCGACATTGTGGCGCAAGATTTGCAGGATCACCCAATGGCTTTCGACCCACCAGACATCGGCGGCGACGCGCAGGCGCTGCTTTTCCGGGCCCTCGCTGCGGGCGGCGACCATGATCTGGCGATGGCGCTTCAGTTCCTCCCAGCCGATCGGGCCTTGCGCCAGCGGGTGGTCGCGGCCGCAGACAAGTTGCAGCGGCACCCAGCCGATGGTCAGAAAGCCCAGTTCGGGCGGCAGGATTTCCTGTCGCCACATCACGCCCAGATCGGCCTTGCCATCAAGGACGAAGCGGCCCACGTCCTCCATGGTCGGGAACATCAGTTCCAGTTCCACATGCGGGAAATGCGCGGCGAAATCGGCAAAGACCTCGCCCACGGCGGGTTCGGGGAACAGCTCGTCGATGGCGACGACAAGCCGGGTTTCGACATGGCGGGCAAAGCTGGCGGCGACGCCCAGAAGGTGTTGGCGCCGGTCAAGGATCACCCGCGCCTCGGGCAGCAGGCGGCTGCCGGCGGCGGTCAGCACCGGATTGCGCCCCGTGCGGTCGAAAAGCTCGACCCCCAGATCGATTTCCAGGTTCGAGATCTGCGTGCTGACGGCCGATTGCGCCTTGCCAAGCGCCCGCGCCGCGCCCGAGAACGAGCCCTGTGCGGCGGCGGCGACGAAAGCCTCCAGCTGCTCCATCGAGGGGTTCATCTATCTGCTTTCCAGATATGATCTAACTTTCTTTCCGCATGATTGCAGATAGAAGGGGCGGCGAAAACAGGAATGAGTGATTCAGATGCAAACGCGCAGCTTTTCGGACCGGGTCCGCCACGCCCTCAGCTTTGAAATCGTCGGGCTGGCGATCTTCACGCCGCTGGCCACGCTGGCCTTTGACAAGCCGGCGGCGGATATGGGGATGATCGGGCTGATCTCCTCGACCGTGGCGACCTTGTGGAACTTTGTCTTCAATGTCGGCTTCGACCGGGCGATGCTGCGCATGACCGGCAGCGCGGTGAAGTCGATGCCGGTGCGCGTCCTGCACACCCTGATGTTCGAGGGCGGGCTGCTGATCCTGCTGGTCCCGATGATCGCCTGGTATCTGGCGATCCCGCTGATGGCGGCGCTGATGATGGACCTGGCGATCATGCTGTTCTACCTGGTCTATACGTTCTTCTTCAATATCGCCTATGACCGGGTCTACCCGCTGCCGGAAACGCGGGCCGCCGCCTGAAGGCGCGCGATGAACGCCGCCCCCGGTTTCCCGAGGGCGGCGCGACAGGTCCCGGACCCGTTATGAGCTGATCCACCGAAGGCAGGTGTGGTCCGGGCCCCGACCCCTTTATTCGGCCGCGAACTGGTTCATGGTGTTGGCGTGGCCGCCCGCTTTCAGCGCACGGTCGCCACCGACCATTTCCTTGAACGTGTCGCCCAGATCCGAGCCGACCTCGTGCTGGTGCTTGACCGCCGAGACGCCGCGGCGGATTTCCTCGCGCTGGACGGTCTTGACATAGGCCAGCATCTTCTGGTCGCCGAAATAGCCGCGGCTGAGTTCGTCCACCGATTTCGCGGTCAGATGGAACGTCGGCAGCGTGATCAGGTTGTGGAACACGCCGGCACGGGCCGAAATGTCGGTCTGGAAGCGCTGAAGGCGGGCGTCCGCCTCGCGGCCCAGATCGGTTTCGTCATATTCGGCCTTCATCAGCTCGTTGCCATCCGGGTAGTCGGCTTCGCCGATCTTGCCCTCGGCCAGCCATTGCGCGCGGACCTGTTTGCGCAGGTTCAGCGTCCAGTTGAAGCTGGGCGAGTTGTTATAGGTCAGCTTGGCGTTCGGGACGACCTTGCGGATCTCGTTCACCATGCCGGCGATCTCGTCGACATTCGGGGTGTCGGTCTCGATCCACAGCATGTCGGCGCCGCCCTGCGTCAGGTTGACGATGCAATCCTCGATCACGCGGGCGCGGCCGGTGCCCTCCTTGAAGGGGAACAGCCCGTTGGGCATCCGCGCCGGTTTCACGAACTGGCCGTTCTGGAACAGCGCCAGTTCGCCCTCGTGGATCGGATTGGCGTCGGTGATCGGCTCGGTCTTCAGCCACTTGATGTATCCGGCGGCCAGATCGCCCGGCTGCTGGCTGACCGGCACCTTCTGGGTCAGGCCGGCGCCAAGGCTGTCGGTGCGGGCGACGATCACGCCTTCGTCCACGCCCAGCTCCTCAAGCGCAAGGCGGCAGGCGCGCAGCTTCTCGATGAAATCCTCGCGCGGGACGGTAACCTTGCCGTCCTGATGGCCGCATTGCTTGGCGTCGGAAACCTGGTTTTCGATCTGAAGCGCGCAGGCGCCGGCCTTGATCAGTTCCTTGGCCAGCAGGTAGGTCGCGTGCTCGTTGCCGAAGCCTGCGTCGATATCGGCGATGATCGGCACGACATGGCTTTCAAAGCTGTCGATGGCGGCGATGGCCTTCTTCTCGGCGGCGGCGTCGCCCTTGTCGCGGGCCTCCTTCAGCGCCTTGAACAGGTCGTTGATCGCGACCTCGTCGGCCTGCCGCAGCGAGACGTAGATCTCGTGGATCAGGTCGGCGACGGCGGTCTTTTCATGCATCGACTGGTCGGGCAGGTGGCCGAAGCGGTTGCGCAGGCCGGCAACCATCCAGCCGGACAGATAGACATAGGTGCCGCGCGCGGTGCCGCGCAGGCGCTTCACCGCCTTGATCATCTGCTGGGCGTGAAAGCCCGACCAGCAGCCCAGCGACTGGGTGAACTTGCTGCTGTCCGCGTCATAGGCGGCCATGTCCTCGCGCATGACCTTGGCCATGTCGCGGGCGATGTCCAGATGGGTGTCGTAGGTGTTCTGCATCTTCAGTTGAACGATGTCGTCGACCGTGACGCCGCCGGGGGTCTGGCCCGAGGGATAGCGCTTCTCGACCTCGGCGCGCAGCTGGGCGTAAGTCTTGCGGTTGGCCATTGGAGTTCCTTTCGTCGTATCCGTGTGAATGGCGGCGGGCGCGCGGCCCGCCGAATGGGGTCAGATCAGTCCAGCGCGTTCAGCACGTCATAGGCCGGCGCGGTGATGAAATCGGGCAGGGCGGGGGCGGTCACCGCCTCTTGCACGATGCGCGCGGCCGAGGCGTAATGCCCGCGATGGAAGCCGTTCGGGCCAAGCCGGGTCAGGATCGAGACGATCTCGGCCTGGATCAGTTCGCCCAGCCAGTCGGCGGTGAAGAGCCGCTCGTCGCCGTTGTCCAACGTCACCGTGGCGCCGTGGCGAAGCCATTGCCACAGTTGCGCGCGGCTGATCTCGGCTGTGGCTGCGTCCTCCATCATGTTGTAGATGGGAACCGCGCCGCGGCCCGACAACCAGTTGGCCAGGTATTCGATGGCGACCGAGATATTGGTCCTGACGCCGACCTCGGTGATCGGACCCTGATGCGGCTTCAGCAGCATGGCGGGCACGATGCGCCATTCCTGGCGCGGCTTGCGGATCTGGTTGGGGCCGGGCATTTCGGCGTCGAAGATTTCCTGCGCGACCGGCACCAGATCGGGATGCGCGACCCAGCAGCCGTCGAAGCCCATGCCGACCTCGCGCTTCTTGTCGGCGCGGACCTTGGCGAAGGCTTCCTCGTTCGCGGCGGGGTCGTCCTTGACCGGGATCGCCGCCGACATGCCGCCCATGGCGTGGATGCCGCGGCGATGCGCGACCTTGACCACGCGCGCGGCATAGGTCGCAAGGAAGGCATCCTCCATGACGACATCGGCGCGGTCGGGCAGAACATAGGCGTCATGGTTCCGCAGCGTCTTGATATAGCTGAAGATATAGTCCCAGCGCCCGCAATTCAGGCCGGCGATGTGGTCGCGCAGTTCCCAGATGATCTCGTCCATCTCGAAGGCGGCGGGCAGGGTCTCGATCAGGACGGTGGCCTTGATCGTGCCTTGCGGCAGGCCAAGCCGTTCCTGGGCATAGGTAAAGACCTCGTTCCAGAAGCGCGCCTCGCCATGGGCCTCAAGCTTGGGCAGGTAATAGAAGGGGCCGCGCCCGCTTTCCGCCAGCGCCTTGCCGTTGTGAAACAGCGACAGGCCAAAGTCGAACAGCGCCGCCGAGATCGGCTGCCCGCCGATAAGGACGTTCGATTCCGACATGTGCAGCCCGCGCGGGCGGACCATGATCAGCGCCGGATCGGGGCCGACGCGATAGGACTTGCCGCTGGCCTCGTCGTCATATTCCAGCCTGCCGTCGCGATAGTCGATCAGGTTCATCTGACCGGCGATGAGGTTGGCGAAGCTGGGCGAGGTCGCGTCCTCGAAATCCGCCATGAAGACCTTGGCGCCCGAGTTCAGGGCGTTGATCATCATCTTGCGGTCGACAGGGCCGGTGATCTCGACGCGGCGATCCTCAAGGATGTCGGGGATATCGGCGGCACGCCAGATGCCCTGACGGATCTCGCGCGTCTGCGGCAGATAGTCGGGCAGTTCGCCGCGGTCGACGCGGTCCTGACGGCGGGCGCGGGCGACCATCAGCGCGTGCAGGCGCAAGCCGAAGCGGGCCTGAAGGTCGGCGACGAAGGCCAGCGCCTCGGGGGTCAGGACGTTGTCGGCGCCGGGAACGGCGCGCAGGACAATCGGCGGCAATGCGGGTGGTGGACGATCAAGCGGCATGGGGTCCTCCGGGTGGGGTTCGTGATTCAGCTCATAATGTCATGTTAGTAATGTAATGGACTTTGCATAGCATGAACCTGTAAAGAACGGGTGCTGACGTAGGGATTGTCACATCGCTTGTGACAGGAATGTAAGGTTTGTCACATGACAGGACGCAATGAAAAGCTGATCATCGGGCAAAGGCTGCGGGTGCTGCGGCAGTCGCTGGGGCTGACGCAGGCGCAGATGGCGGCGGAACTGGGCGTTTCGGCCAGCTATGTGACGCTGATCGAGGCCGACCAGCGCCCGGCATCGGCGCGGTTCCTGATGAAACTGGCCGAGGTCTATGACCTGAACGTGTCGGAACTGGCGCCCAGCACCGACGCCCAGCTTGCCACCGACTTTTCGGCGGCGCTGAAGGAGCCGGCGCTTGGCACCGGCAGCCTGTCGCGTTCGGAAATCGAGGCGGTGCTGCAAGCCTCGCCGCGCATCGCCTCGGCTTTCGTGCGGCTGCATGAACAATACCGCGAGGCGATCCTGCGTCCGCAGGCCGACGACAACCCCCTGACCGATCGCGACAAGGCCGAGGTGCTGGCGGAAAACTCGCGTCCCGTCGATGCGGTGCGGAACTGGTTCTATGCCCATCGCAACTATGTCGATGCGCTGGACCGCCCGGCCGAGGACCTGGCCGAGGAACTGGCGCTGCACCGGCACGAGCCGCATGTGGCGCTGACCAGCCGGCTAGCCTCGCACGGGATCATCGTGCGCATCCTGCCGGCGGATGTGATGGGCGATCAGCTTCGCCGCTTCGACTTTCACCGCAAGGAGCTGATGCTGTCGGAACTGCTGGGGCAGGCCAGTCGCCGCTTCCAGATCGGCGTCCTGCTGGCGCGGCTGGAGCATGAGGCGACGATTTCGCAACTGGTGCAGGATTCCGACCTGACCGATCCGCCCGCCGTATCGCTGCTGCGCGTCAGCCTTGCCAATTATTTCGGCGCGGCGCTGCTGATGCCCTATGGCCGCTTTCTGGCCGCCTGCGAGGGCGAACGCTATGACGTGGAACTGCTGGGCCACCGCTTCGGCGCCAGCTATGAGCAGACCGCGCATCGCATGTCGACGCTGCAACGTCCCGACGCCAAGGGCATCCCGTTCTATTTCGTGCGCGTCGATCAGGCGGGCAATATCTCGAAACGCTTCAGCGCCGGGCGGTTCCCGTTCTCGCGCTTTGGCGGCACCTGCCCCTTGTGGAACATCCACGCCGCGTTCGAGACGCCCGAGCGCATCCAGACCCAGGTCATCCGCATGCCCGAAGGCGCCAGCTATTTTTCCATCGCGCGCACCACGACGCGGGCGGGCGGCCAGCATGGCGCGCCTGCGCAACGGCTGGCCATCGGGCTGGGCTGCGACGTGGCCTATGCGCCGCGGCTGATCTATGCCGACGGCATCGACCTTGAACGCACGCGGCCGGTCGATATCGGGCTGAACTGCTATCTGTGCGAGCGGCCCGACTGCTCGGCCCGCGCCCATGCGCCGATGAACCGCCGGCTGAAGGTCAATGAACGCGAACGCAGCCTGGCGCTGTTCAGCTTTGAGGAAGAGGAATAGGCCCGCCACAATCGTTGCGGGCCTATCGCGGCTGTTACAGGGGCTTACTCCGAACGGTCATAGGAAAATTGCAGCCCCGCCGTGCCGCCGGTCTTGATGAACAGGTCCATGAAGGCGGGGACGGTGACGGCGCGCGGCATCGCCATATGGTATACGGAAGGCCAGCCGATCAGCTTTCCGGCCGACGGCTTCGCCGCCATCGGCTTGGGGCGGGGCGGGTCTGCATCTTTCTGGCGGTGGCGATGTTCTTTCACATTGCGCTGAGCGATGCGCGCTATGGCAAATACACCTATGCCATCGGCGCCAACCCCGCAGGCGTCCCGGGCCTTTTCGTGCCGGTCAGGTGTCGGGGACGGTCGGGATGCGAGGGGCCTCGGCGCTCTGCTGGACGCGTGCTGCGACCGCCACGACCAAGGCCTGCGCCAGACACATCGGCACGGCGAGCGAGCGCGAGAAGGTGTGGTCATGCTCGGGCACCGGGAACAGCACCCGCGCCAGCGGCGACAGCGTGCTGTCCGAGATGGCGATGATGTCGATGCCCTTCTTGCCGGCCTCCTCGACCACGTTCACCACCTCGTTGGCGTAAAAGCGGGACGAGACCGCCAGTAGCACGTCGGTCTTGCGGATGGTGCGGCCGATATGCGTGGCCGGACCGCCGCGCGGTCTTGTTGCGCTGCCCAGCATGGTCAGGACATAACGCAAAAGCTCGACCACGGGCGAGGATCGCAATTGCCCAATTAGACAGATTTGGCGCGATCCGGAAGATCGGCGGTCCGCGCCAGATCCGCGGGTTTCACCTCGTCCGGAAGCTGCTGCAACGAGGCGATGTCGCGCGCCACCAGATCGCGCAGAAAGCCGGCCGCGGTCGGGTCACCGGCGCCCTTCAGCCCGGACTTCAGCGCCTTGAGGCGAGCCTCGAAGCCGGGGGCGGCGGTGACAAGGCGTTTCTGGAACAGGCCCTGCACTTCCTTGAAGCCTCGATAGCCCAGCGATTGCGCGAAGCTTCAGGCGTGGATGCCGCAGCGGTTCGCGATGGCATTCACCGAATGAACGGCGACATTGTTCGGGTTCTGGGTCAGACAGACCGCGATGCGGCGATAGGTCTTGCTCATCCTATCGTGGATGACGCGGATCAGTTCCTCATAATCCTGAGGGGGGGTAATCGTCTGCATGGGCTCCTCTGCCCTTGCGGTCTGCAATACCCGTTGCAGACCGTCACGGGGGGATTCCCGCGACGCCGCCCTTGCGGCTTTGGCCGGGTCGCGAATCGGGTCTTGCGGCCAGGCGAATCACCCTGATGTCCTGCCGATCTGGCCTGGTGAAGGACAACTTGGGGGTGAGAAAATCTTGGGACGGATACTGTCGAAAAGTCAGGTGCCTTTTACAGATAAGACGCTTGTTTTCCACAAAACGCTGAAATAGAACTGGAATCACTTAGGAAACGCGCCTTTCGTTCGATCCCTTGCGGTCTGCTGTCGATTGGAATACCCGCCTAGGCTGTGCTGCTTGCAGCATGGGCTTGTGGTGGGCGGTCCCCTCAACTCCAGCGCCTCTGTGGTTCTGCGCAGGCAACATGGAGTGGGACTATGCCGGTATTCACTGGTACATCTGGCAACGATTCGCTCGTCGGCGGCACGGGCGACGACACGCTTGACGGTCTGGGCGGTAACGACACGCTGGACGGCGGCTTGGGCAATGACAGCATTCTGGGCGGCGACGGCGACGACAGCGTTCTGGCGGGCCCCGGCAATGACACGGTTCATGGCGGGGACGGCAACGAATACATCGCTGCCTCCTATGGCGCCGACGTCATCTATGGCGAAGGTGGCAACGACCAGATCTATATCGAGACGCCCGACGGCGCGAACGATGTGGTCTATGGCGGCGACGGCAACGACTATATCGTCGCCAGCCGCTATGACGGCGGCGGCAATGACAGCATCTATGGCGGTGCGGGCAGCGACTTCATCTATGCCGGCCCGCACACCTATGTCGATGGCGGCTCGGGCGTTGGCGAAACCGATGCTCTGAGCTTCGATCAGGACAGCTCGGTCGGCTCGCATGTCGTCTTTACCGCCACCGGGCAGGGGACCGCGACCCTTGCCGGCGGCACGATGAGCTTCATCAATATCGAGCATATCGGCGGCAACGGCAACAACGACACCGTGGATGCGACCCTTGATACCGGTGGCCTGCGGGTCACGACCGGTGCGGGCAACGACATCGTCATCGGCGGCTCGGGCAGCGACACCGTCTATGGCGGCGCCGACAATGACAGCCTTAGCGGTGCCACCGGCAACGACACCCTTTACGGCGAATGGGGCAACGACACGCTGCATGGCGATGACGGCAACGACTCGCTCAACGGCGGTCTGGACAATGACCTGCTCTATGGCGACAGCGGCGACGACACGCTGGACGGCGCCCTTGGCAACGACACCCTTTATGGCGGTGTGGGCCGGGATTCGCTTTATGGCGATGAGGGCAACGACGCCCTCTATGGCGGGGACGACGACGATACGCTGAACGGCGGCTGGGGCGACGATTCGCTGGATGGCGGCCAGGGTGCCGACCTGCTTACCGGCAGCTACGGCAGCGACACGATCACTGTCGGCCGCGGCGACACGGCCTCGGGCGGCGACGACCGCGACAACTTCGTGATCACTCTGACCCCCGGCGGCGGCACGATCAATATCGACGGTGGCACCGGCGCCGGAACCACGGCCGACTTCGATACCCTCACCTTTGGGCCGGGCGTGACCTTCGTCAATGGGTCCAAGGTGCAGACGCTTGATGCGGATGGGGATTCCTATTCCGGTTCTTTCCAGGTCACCGACGGCACCTACACCTATACGGTCAACTTCTCCGAGATCGAGGCACCGTTCTGCTTTGCCCGCGGGACGATGATCCGCACCGCCAACGGCGAAGTGCCGGTCGAGAAACTGGTTCAGGGCGATCTGGTCGAGACCTGCGACAACGGTTTGCAGCCGATCACCTGGGCCGGCGCGCGGGTTCTGGATGCGGCGACGTTGCAGGCCAATCCGAAGTTCTATCCGATCCGCATCCGGGCGAATGCGCTTGGCGAGGGGCTTCCCAAGGCCGATCTGGTGATCTCGCCGCAGCACCGCGTGCTGGTGCGTTCGCGCATCGCGCAGCGCATGTTCGGCGTCGACGAGGTGCTGATCGCGGCCAAGCAACTGCTGCTGCTGGACGGCATCGACTATGTCACCGACTGCGACGAGGTCGAATATTTCCACCTGCTGTTCGAGCGGCATGAGGTGATCTATTCCAACGGCGCCGCGACCGAGTCGCTGTTCACCGGCCCCGAGGCGCTGCGCTCGGTCTCGGCCGAACAGCGCGAGGAGATCCTTGCGATCTTCCCCGAGCTGGCCTCGCGCGATTACACGCCGCAGCCGGCGCGCTTCCTGCCCTCGGGCCGGCGCGGCCGCAAGCTGGCGGTCCGTCACGAGATGAAGGGGACGTCGCTTTACCAGTGATGTTCCCGGGTCCGGCGGCGGCAATGCCAGCCGCCGGACGCCTCATAGCCACACCCCCGCCGGCACAGATGCCGTCGGGGGTGCTTGGCATTTCAGGTCGGCAGCCTCGCGAACGCGCGCGATATGCGTTGCGATATGGGCGGGTGCCCGGATCGGATGGCCGTTCGGCGGCCAGTTTTTCAGACTGTCGGCGATAGCAGGAGCCACGCATGGCCTGCGGCTGGTCTGCTTGATGCGGTATCTGGCCGCTGGCAGGAACGGACCCGGATGCGGGGCCGTGCCATATCTCCAATCGCACTTGCCGACCGGGAAATGCACCGCCCATGACGGGCGGTGCTGCGGCGTGAAAACGCCGGGTTACTTGATGTAGCCGGCGCGGGTCATCTCGCGCGTGGCGGTCGCTTGGGCGCCCTTCAGCGCGTCCTCGGCCGACATCTGCCCAGCCAGCGCGGCCGAGATGTTTTGCCCGACCGCCGTGCCGATGCCCTGGAATTCCGGGATCGAGACATACTGGATGCCGGTATAGGGCACCGGAACCGCCGTCGCGTCCGCCGGGTCAGCCTTGGTGATGGCTTGCAGCACGGTCGCGGCGAAAGGCGCGGCCTTCTGGTATTCCGGGTTCGCATAGGTCGAGTTCCGCGTTCCGGGGGGCACCGCCACCCAGCCCTTTTCGGCGCCGACAAGGTCGACATATTCCTTGCTGGTCGCCCAGGCGACGAAGTTCTTCGCCACATCGGCCTTGCCCGAGCTGGTCGGGATGGCCAGCGACCACGCCCAGAACCACGCATTCCCCTTGGGCGTGCTGGCGATCGGCGCGACGGTGAAGCCGACCTTGTCGGCGACCTGCGATTGCGTCGGGTCGAAGACGCGGCCCGCGGCCGAGGTCGCGTCGATCCAGATCGCGCATTTGCCGGTCTGGAACAGGGCCTGATTTTCGTTGAAGCCGTTCGAGGTCGCGCCGGGCGGCCCGTATTTGGTCATCACGTCAAGGTAATAGGCCAGCGCGTCCTGCCACGGCTTCTGATCCAGTTGCGGCACCCATTGTTCGTTGAACCAGATGCCGCCATTGGTGTTCACCAATGTGCCGAAAAAGGCCATGTTCTCGCCCCAGCCGGGCTTGCCGCGCAGGCAGATGCCATATTGCTCTTTGCTCTTGTCGGTCAGCTTGGCGGCGAATTCGCCGATCTGGGCATAGGTCGGCTGCTCGGGCATGGTCAGGCCGGCGGCCTCGAACAGGTCCTTGCGATACATGGTGAACGAGCTTTCCGCATAGAACGGCAGGGCGTAAAGCTTGCCGTCGCTGGAAAGACCGGCTTTCACCGCGGGGATCAGGTCGGCATAGTCATAGCCCTCGATCCCGTCCAGCGGCGTCAGCCAACCCTGCTTGCCCCAGATCGGCGCCTCGTATGAGCCGATGGTCATGATGTCGTACTGGCCGCCCTTGGTGGCGATGTCGGTGGTCACGCGCTCACGCAGGACGTTTTCCTCAAGCGTGACCCAGTTGATCTTGTTGCCGGTCGCCTCTTCCCATTTCTTCGACAGTTCCTGCATGATGATCATGTCGCCGTTGTTCACGGTGGCGATGGTGATCTCTTCCGCGCTGGCCGCCATGGCCAGGGCCGCCAGCAGTCCGGCGGCAGCAGTCGAATGCAGCATGAGTGATTTCAGCGTCATCAGGTTCCCTCCCTCGCGCGATAATTTTACGCGCGTAAAGAACTGTGCCAGGATCGGCGATTCCGTCAAGCAAAAATGCGTGGCGGCGGCAGAATCGCCGCCCGATTCAATCGGCGGCGGATTCAGGCGGACTCGCGCACCTGAAGGGTTGCGGGAAAGGTGCGGACCAGCCCCGATGCACCAAGGGGCTGATGCTGCGCGATGCGCTGGTGCAGGACGCGGATCGCCTCGGCGGCGATGGCGTCGATATTCTGCGTCACCGTCGTCAGCGCCGGCGTCATGAACCGGCTCAGCGGGTGGTCGTCATGTCCGGCGATGCGGAAATTACTGCCGCGCGCGAACAGGCCGTGCCGGTTTGCCGCCCGCAAGGCGCCGATCGCCAGCCGGTCGCTGGAGCAGAGCAGCGTCCGGTCCCGGAAATCTCCGCGCCCGAAATGGCCGTCCATGACGTCATGGGCATAGGTTTCAAAATCCCAGCCGGCCGAGGCGGGTGCGCTGTCGATCACCAGCGGGTCAAGGCCGCGGCGGATCATGCCGTCGATATAGGCCGCCTCGCGCCCGGCGGCGTTCGAATTCAGCTTGGGTCCGACAAGGAAAGCCGGCGGCTCGCCGGTCCGGCACAGATAATCAAGGATCAGCCCGATGCTTTGGCTGTTGTCCGTGCCGATGAAATCGACCTGCGGGATGGCCCGGGGCGGCTGCGAATCGACGAAGGCCACCGGCAATCTGGCCGCCAGCCGTTCAAGCGCGGGGACGGAACTGGCGGTTCCCAGCGGCGCGACAAGGGCGCCGTCGACATTCATCGCGATCAGCTTTTCGGTGGCATTGGCCTCGATCACCGGGTCCCCGCGTGAGGTCTGGGTGATGATGGTGAAATCGGCCGCCATCGCCGTGCGCTGGATGGCGTCCAGCAGGCTGGTATAGAAAAGGTCGTTCAGGTGCGGGACGATGACGCCGATCAGCCCGGTCGTCTTGCGGTTCAGCCGCGTCGCAAAGAAGTTCGGGACGTAATCGACCCGCTCAAGCCCGGCGCGGATCTTGGTCGAGGTCGAGCCCTTGACGCTGGACGGGTCCTGAAAATAGCGCGACAGGGTCGGCCGCGAGACGCCTATCGCGCGCGACAGCTCCTCCATCGTGTTGATCGTCACCTTCGTCACGACTGGTCGTCCTTCTGTTCCGCGCTGCGTCATCGCCGACCCAGAACGGCCGCCACGGGGCCTGCCTTTTCGCATGTAAACAAAACGTCCCCGCATCTGGTCAAGCCCGGAGGACAAAAGACGGCAGCGCCGAAGGGCGCCGCCGCGCGAGATGCCCGTCGTGTCACCCGGTCGCGCAGGCTTGACAGGTTTCGGGACTGTGCTAGCTTTTGCGAAAGAGATCGATCTCATTTCCTGGGGAGGAGCAAGAATGGGCCGTTTTCGTCGATTGATTGCCATGGCCGCGGTGTCGGCGCTTGCGCTTGGCGCCCATGCCGCCAATGCCGAGGGCAAGCTGAAGGTCGCCTTCATTCCGGGCATCGCGTCGGACCCGTTCTTTCTGGCGATGGAGAAGGGCGCGAAGGCCGCCGCCGACAAGCTGGGCATCGATCTGGTCTGGCAGGGCAGCGCCTCGGAATATTCGCCGCAATCGCAACTGCCCTTTGTCGAGGCGGCGCTGGCCGACGATATCGACGCGCTGATCCTGGTCCCGACCGACCCGGACGGGCTGCAACCCAGCGTGGCGCGGGCCGAGGCCGCCGGCATCCCGGTCATTACCGTCGATACGACGGTCAGCGATCAGGGCTATCTGACCTCGCATATCACCGGCGACAATGTCGATGGCGGGCGGCAGGCGGCGCGGACGCTGGCCGAACAGATCGGCGGGCAGGGCAAGGTCTTCATCATGTCCGGCTCGCCCGGTGCGACGACGAACACGCTGCGCGAACAGGGCTTCCGCGAGGAGCTGGCCGCGAATTTCCCCAAGGTCGAGATCATCGGCCGCGAATATGCCAACAGCCAGCCGGCCAATGCCACCTCGGCGATCAATACCGTGCTGCTGAACCATCCCGACCTGGCCGGCATCTTCGCCATCGACGGCACCAGCGGCACCGGCGCCGTGGCGGCGCTGCGCAACAGCGGCGCGGTCGGCAAGGTCAAGCTGGTCGGCTATGACGCCTACAAGGCGCAGGTCGAGGCCCTGCAAGAGGGCGTCTTTACCGCCCTTGTCGCCCAGCAACCCGCGCGCGAGGCCGAACTGGCGATGGAATATGCCAAGGCCCGCGTCACCGGCGAAGGGGCCGACAAGATCGAGAAATCGGTGGTCATCCCCAATATCGTCATGACCAGCGAGAATTTCGCCCAGACCGGTTCCGCGATGTATTCGGACTGAGGTCCCGGCGGTCCGGTTCCGGCAAGGAGGTCTGGCAAATGGACATGCAAGGAAGGCTGGGCCGTCTGCGGGCGGCCGGCCTGCGGCAGGACGTGGTGCTGCTGATCCTGTTCTGCGCGATGGTGGCGGCGTTCTCGCTGGTCAATCCGCGGTTCTTCTCGGTCCGGGCGATGGCGAACATCCTGCAGGATTTCTGCCCGGTCATGCTGATGGCGATTGGCCAGACCTTCGTCATCGCCTCGCGCGGGATCGACCTGTCGGTGGGTTCGGTGCTGGGGCTGGCGGGCGTGACCATGGCGCTGGTCATCCGCGCCGCGAACGGGGGCGGGTTTGACCCGGCACTGGCGATCACGCTGGGCCTTGCCGCGGCGGTCGCCGTTGGCGCGGTGGCCGGGCTGGTCAATGGCCTGCTGATCACCCGCTGCGGGCTGGTGCCCTTTGTCGCCACGCTGGTGACGATGGGCGCGGGCGCCGGTTTCAGCCTTGTGCTGACCGGAGGCACCCAGATCGCCGGCGCCCCAAAGGCGGTGATCCAGATCGGCAACGCCACCTTTCTGGGCGCGCTGACGTTGCCGGTGGCGATCGTGCTGGCCATCACCGTCATGTCATGGGCGGTCCTGTCGCGCACGCGCTTTGGCCGCTGGACCTATGCCATCGGCTCGAACCCCTTTGCGGCGCGCGGCTCGGGCATCGATGTCGAACGGCATCTGATCCGCATCTATCTGCTGTCCGGCATCCTGTCGGCGCTGGCCGGGGCATTCGTCTATTTCCGGCTCGGCTCGGGTTCGCCGCTGTCGGGCCGCGGGGGCGAGCTCAGCGCCATCGCGGCGGCGGTCATCGGCGGCGTCAGCCTGTCGGGGGGCACCGGGCGGCTGACCGGCGTCATCATGGGCGCGCTGATCACGGCCTCGGTCCTCAGCGGGCTGATCCTGGTCGGGGTGCAGCCGAACTGGCAGCAGATCGTCGTCGCGGCGCTGATCGCGCTGGCGGTCGGCGTGCAGGGTCTTGGCGCAAGAGAGGGGCGGACCTATGGCTGAGGCATCGCCGCTTTATCAGGTCCGCAGCGTCAGCAAGCGCTATGGCGGCGTCGTCGCCCTGGACAATGTCGACTTCACCCTGAACGCGGGCGAGGTCGTGGGTCTGGTCGGCGACAATGGCGCCGGCAAGTCCACGCTGGTCAAGGTTCTGTCCGGCGCGCATGAACCCGACAGCGGCGAGATCTTCCTTGAAGGCCAGCGCCGCGTCTGGAAATCGCCCCATGACGCGCTTAACGCCGGGGTCGAGACGCTTTATCAAGACAGCGGCATCGCCCCCGACCTGACGGTGTCGGCCAACGTCTTTCTTGGGCGCGAGATCCTGCGCAAGGGGCTGCTGGGCCGGTTGGGCTTTCTTGACGAAAGCGCCATGCGCAAGCAGGCCCATGCCGATCTTGAGCGCGTGGGCATCGCCGTTCCGGCGAGCGACCGCCCCGTGGCGCGGCTTTCGGGCGGCCAGCGGCAGGCGGTGGCCATCGGCCGCGCCGTCGCCTGGGCCAACAAGGTCATCATCCTGGACGAGCCGACGAACCACCTTGGCGCGCGGCAGGCGGGCGAGGTGCTGCAGGTCATCCGCAAGGCCCGCGCCAAGGGCTTTGGCGTCATCTTCATCTCGCACACGCTGCCGCATGTGCTTGAGGTCACCGACCGCATCACCGTGCTGCGCCTTGGCCGCGTCGTCGCGAACGAACCGTCATCGGCCTATACGCCGGACAGCCTGCTGAAGGCGATCACCGGCCTTGGTCAATCCTGAAGGGAAGCCTGAAAATGCTGCTGCAAGTCGCGCTGGACAAGCCCGAACACCTTGGCATCCTGCCCGCGCTGCGCGGCGTTGCCGATATTGTCGAGATCGGCACGCCCCTGCTCAAGCGCTTTGGCATCGCGGCCATCACCACCGCGCGCGAGATCTGTCCCGATATCCCGGTCATGGCCGATACCAAGACCGTGGACGGCGGCGCGTTCGAGGCGAACATGGTCTTTGGCGCCGGCGCCGCCTTCATGACGGTGCTTTCCTGCGCCTCGCGCGCGACGCATGAGACCGTCAGCGATTGCGCCGTGGCCTTCGGTGCCTCGGTCATCGTCGATACGATCACGGAATCCGGCAAGCCCGTGCTGCTGCCGGCGGATTTCACCCTGCCGCCCGGCTTCGCCTATGTCGCGGTGCATTCGCCGACCGATGCGCGGCTGGCCGGCGACGCCTCGACCGGCCATATCGACGCGGTGGCCAAGATGCACGGGCGCGGCTTTCGCGTCTCGCTGGCGGGGGGGATCGGGCCGGCGACGCTGGCCCAGGTCATCGCGGTGAAGCCGGAAATCCTGGTGGTCGGCAGCGCGATCACCGAGGCGGAACATCCAGGAGAGGTTGCAAGATGGATCAAGGAACGGCTTCCCGAACAAGGCCTTGGCTGGCCGTGGGACAGGAAATAACCGCGCTGCTGGCGCGCATCGACGCGGGCGCCTTTGCCGCCGTCGCCGATGCCTTCGGGGACGACCGGCGCTGGTTCTTTTCCGGGCAGGGCCGCTCGGGCCTGGCGGCGCAGATGGCGGCGATGCGTTTCATGCATCTGGGCCGCAATGTCCATTTCGTGGGCGAGGTCACTGCCCCCTCGCTGCGCAAGGGTGACGGGCTGCTGATCATCTCGGGCTCGGGCGAAACCCCGGTCAGCGTCGGCTATGCCCGCATCGCCCGGGCCGAGGGCGCAAGGATCGTCACCCTGACGCACAAGCCACAGGGGACGCTGGCGGGCATCGCCGATGTGGTCCTGCCGGTGCCGGTCACGGAAACTGCGCAATTCGGCGGCAGCCTGTTCGAGCAGACCTGCCTGATCCTTCTGGATGCGGTGGTGATGCAGCTTGCCGCGGCGCTGCCGGATGCGCATGGGACCATGGCCTATCGGCACACCAACCTGCAATGAGGTCGCGATGTGCGGCGTGGTGACCATCGGCGACTGCATCATCGACGAGGTTCGGGCGGCGGGCCAGCCGGCCCGGCGCTATGCCGGTGGCGCCGGGCTGAACCTTGCCGCCGGCATCGCGCGGCTTGGCCTGCCCTCGGTGCTGGTGACGCGGCTGGGGCAGGACCGCGACGGCTTCTGGCTTTTGCGCTATGCCCGGGATCGCGGTGTCCGCGTCGTCAACACACCCGGCGTCGATCCGACGGGCGTCGCCATCTCGACCCGCGAGGCGGGCGAGCCAAGCTATGCCTTCGCGCCCGCGATGTATCGCCGCCGCATCGCCTTTCCACCGCCCGCGCTTGCGGCGCTGGCCGCTGCCGGGGCGGTGGTGGTCAATTCGCACCCGCTGGACAACCCGGCCGAGGTCGATCTGCTGGTCGCCGCGTTGCAAGCCGCGCCCGGCCTGCGGATTGTCGATCCCAACCCGCGCCCGCGGCTGGTGGCCGCGATGCCGGCCTATCGGCAGGGGTTTGAGCGCGCGCTGGCGGTGGCGCAGATGGCCAAGCTGAGCGATGAGGACGTGCAGCACCTTTACGGCACCGACTGGACCGGCATCGCGCCGCGTCTTTTCGGGCTTGGGGTGGGGACGATCCTGTTCTCGCACGGGGCGGGCGGGGCGACGCTGCTGGGCCGCGACGGCCTGCGCCTGCATGTGCCGGTTGCCGACCATCCCAGCCCCGTCATCGACACGATGGGCGCGGGCGATGCGACGCTGGCAAGCCTTGTCGCCTCGGTCCTGCGCGAGGGCTGGCCGGCCCTGGCCGCCGATTGGCAGCGGCATCTGGCGCAGGCGATGCGGGTCGCCGCCGCCACCTGCCGCCAGCCCGGCGCCGAACTGGTCCCGGCATGGACGCCCGGCGCCGAACCTGTGATAACCCCATCCCGGCAAGGGACAGACGGGGAAACAGGATGACCGCGCCTTCAGGCGATAAAGCCGCCAGACTGATCGACGTCGCCCGGCGGGCGCAGGTGTCGCGCGCTACCGCCGCCCGCGCGCTTGGCGGCTATGGGCTGGTGACGGATGCCACGCGCGAACGCGTTATGGCCGCGGCGGCCGAGCTGGACTATCGCGTGAACGAGCTGGCGCGCTCGATGCGGTCGGGGCGGACGCTGACCATCGGCGTGGTCGTCGCCGATATCGGCAACTCGTTCTTCAACCAGGCGATCCGCGCCATTATCGAGACCGCCTCGCGCGCGGGCTATCAGATCCTTGTCCTGAACACCGACGACGACATCGCCCGCGAACGGGATGCGGTGCGGGTGCTGATCGAAAAGCGCGTCGACGGGCTGATCGTGGTGCCCGCATCGCAGGACGACTTCGCCCATCTTGCCGCACGGGGCGAGCCGGGGGTTCCCATCGTCCTTCTGGACCGGCGGGTGAACTCGGACGCGATCGACTATGTCATCACCGACGATCGCGCCGCCGCCGCGCAGGCGATCCGCCACCTTGCCGGCGCGGGTCATTCGCGCATCGGCCTGCTGGTCGCCACCGCCGGTGTTGCGACCTTCAGCCCCAAGATGCCCGCCGAGGTGGTCGGCACCGTCCGCGACCGGGTCGAGGGCGCCCGCGACGCCTTTGCCGAACTGGGCCTTGCGATGCGCCCGGAATGGACCCGCTTTTGCCGCAGCAATGTCGAGATCGCGCGCGCCGCCGCGACCGCGATCCTGTCCTTGCCCGACCGTCCGACGGCGCTGCTGGCCACGAACGAGGAGGTTGCCCTTGGCGCCCTTGGCGCCGCGGGCGCGCTGGGGCTGCGGATCGGTCCGGACGTTTCGATCATCGCCTTTGACGACGCGCCCTGGTCCGGGGTTTTCACGCCGCCCCTGTCGGTCATCAGCCGCCCCGTGGCGCAACTTGGCGCGACGGCGGTCGAGCTGCTGCTGGAAAAGATCGGCAATGCCGCCGCGCGCCGCGCGCACAGCTTCGCGGCCGAACTGATCGCGCGGGGGTCGGTGACGGCACCGCAAACGGGGCCGTGACGCCCCGCGGCGGCCGCGTTCAGTCCGGCACCTCCAGCCATTGCCGTTCGGCGGATGAGCGCCGGATCGTCTCGGCCAGGTGCTGAATGCGCCGGCCGGCGGCGAAGCCGAAGGTTAGGGATTCTACTGGCGATGGCGCACAGATAGCCTTCGACCTCGTTGGCTTTCAGGTCGTTGAAGCCGATCTGGTGACCGGCGGCGATGCAGAAGCGGCCATAGAG
This sequence comes from Paracoccus sp. (in: a-proteobacteria), assembly GCA_046348875.1. GTDB lineage: Bacteria > Pseudomonadota > Alphaproteobacteria > Rhodobacterales > Rhodobacteraceae > Paracoccus. The sequence goes on along the minus strand of JAXMDJ010000017.1, from coordinate 24,247 downwards.
CGGATGCTCGCGGTCGGCCTCGATGTGGCGGAAGTCGCGCCGGCCGGGGGGATCGGCGGTCGAATGGAAATGCAGTTCGTTGAGGCGTTCCTGACTGAAGGCCAGCGCGCCTTTCGTGCCGTAAACCTCGAAATCGTGCTGCATCTTGCGGCCGGTCGCGATCCAGTTCCCTTCGATGGAGCTCTACTCGCCATTGGCGAACTGCGGGAAGGCGCGGCCCACATTGTCCACGGTCACCGCGCGCATCCCGCCCTGCCCATCGGGGTGCTGGCCGATCATGGTGATGCGATCGCCCATGACCTCGGTGATCGGGCCCAGCAGGAACTCGGCTGTGGCCAGCGCGTGGCCGCCCGCCGGATCGTGGCGAAAGGTCCATTCAGCCCCGCGTCGGCCATGTAGTCCTCGATATGCAGGTCGCGATAGCCGCGGATATCGCCCGGTTCGCCGGCGGCGATCATCTCGCGCGCAAGGCGCAGCATGGGGTTGCACAGGCCGTTGAACCCTACCTGCGTCCTGACGCCCCGCGCTGCCGCCGCGCGCGGTATTGGCCAGGATCACGCCGCGCCTCATGCGGGCGATTTCCCTCGCGCCGATCACCGGGCGGTCGGCGCGGGGACATGGGCGCGCACCTGCATACCAAAGGCCGTCACCATGCGCGCAAGGTGGCGCCCGATGCCGCCATAGCCGAGGATCAGCAGGTTCTTGCCCGAAATCTCCCGCTGTTCCAGCCGGTTGCGCCAGTCCCAGCCGCCCGGCTCGGGCACGGCGCGGGCGGCCAGCAGGGCGCGCCTGGCTCTAGCCAGAAGGTGCATCATCGCGTGTTCCGCGACCGAGTTCACGTCGCCGAGGATGGTCAGATCGAAGCCCCAGCCGACAGCCCTCGCCGCATATCCGGGCGTGTCGCAATATAGGCAGGCGCGAAGGCTGTTCGCCATGCAGACGTCCCTGATGCGCCGGATCAGGGCGATCATCTGGGGCTCCTCACAGTCGAGACCGGGGGCAGGCGGCCATTCTGCGTGACCAAGGTCAGGTCGGCGGGGCCGATATAGATGCCGTCAAAGCCGTGCGTGGCCGCGATGGTTTCAAGGTTCGCGACGCCCGCGGGGGCCTCAATCATCGCCATCGCCAGCGCGAGCACCTGATCGTTCGCAGCCACGCCATAGCCGCCATAGGCGAAGGTGGCGTGGGTCGGGCCGAAGCTGCGCTGGCCCTGCGGTGGGTAATGCATGTAGCTGACGAATTCCGCCGCCTCCTCGGCCGAGTTGACCATCGGGCAGATGATGCCCTGCGCGCCCGCGTCCAAGGCCTTCATGATCGCGCCCGGCTCACGCCATGGCACGCGGACCATCGGGGTCACGCCCGAGGCGCGCATCGCCTGCAACATCGATAGCACCGCCGAATAGTCCAGCGCGCCGTGCTGGGCGTCGATGGTGACGCTGTCATAGCCCTGCGCCGCCATGATTTCGGCCGTGAAGGGGTTGCCGACCGACAGCCAGCCATTGATGGCCGGGTGTCCCTCGGCCCATTGCTGCTTCAGCCTGTTGATGAACATTGCGCTCCCCGGAACACGATCTGCGCCAGCTTGGTGTCCGGATAGTCGGAGATCCCCTCGATGCCGCCTTCGCGGCTCATGCCGGAATGGTTGGTGCCGCCGAAGGGCGCGTCGGCTGCGGCCAGCGCGAAGCTGTTGATGCCGACCATGCCGGCCTTCAGCCCCACCGCCATACGTCCGCCATTGATCAGCAGCCCCATGCCGGTGCCCGGGTCCAACCCGTCGCCCAGCTTGATCTGCGCCGTGCGCGCAACGAATCCGTCCACGAAGGCATCACGCAGGCTGTCATGCACGAAGATCCTGTCCGGAGTCACGCAGACCTGGCCGCAGTTGGCGAACTTGGTCGGCACGGTCAGGTCCAGCGCGCCCTCTAGGTCGGCGTCGTCATGGATGATCAGCGGCGCGTTGCCGCCAAGCTCCATCGATACCTTCTTAACCGTATCGGCGGCATCCCGGATCATCTGCTGCCCGACGCGGGTCGAGCCGGTCAGGCTGACCTTGCGCACCCGGCTGTCCGCCATGATCGGCGTATAGGTTGCGCCGGTCGAGCCGACGACAAGGTTCACCGCGCCATCGGGCAGTCCCTCCGCACGCAGGCCGTCGACCATCACCATCGCGACGCCCGGCGTCTGCGAGGACGGCCGCAGCACCCCGGAGAGCCCGCTGCCAGCGCGGGGGCGGCCACGAGGCCCAAGGGCTTTTCGGTGGCCGGAGAGATCACCTCGGCCAAGGCGACGCCTTGCGTCCAGTATCCGTTGATGAACAGTCCGTATTGTGAATACATGGGCCTATCCGAGTTCGGCCGTCATCACTCTGCGGCCGTCCCGGACCGAGCGCGGCGTGGCCTCGGCCAGGATAAAGCGCGCCATGTCGAAATCATGGATGGTCATGTCGCGGAAAACCCCGCCCGAGGCCTCGATATAGGCGTCGGGCGCCATGTCCGGATCGCGCGAGGTGATGGCGACCTGATGCAATGCGCCGATCCGGCCGGTTGCGATGGCGCGGCGCACACCGGCATGGTCGCTGTCGAAACGGCGCACGAAGCCTGGCATGATCGGCAGGCGGGTGCCCGCGATATTCGCCGCGCAGGCGTTCACGCGGGCCAGCGACAGGTCGATGTGTTTTCACACAAGATCGCCTTTCCGGCGGCCACCGCCCGCTCAACCAAGTCGGCATGGATCCGGCCGATGCGGCCAATGCCAGGAACGGCGGTTCCTGGCATGGGTTGCCTATCACCACCACATGGCGGCGGCGGTCGAGACCGAGGCAGAGCTTGATCTGCTGATGAAACATGCCTCGGTGCCGCTGCTCTACGATGCGGGCCACATGGCCTTTGCCGGCGGCGACGTGATGCGGGTGATCGAGAACCACCACGCCCGCATCACCCATGTCCATACCAAGGATATCCGTCGCACGGTGGTGGAAGGGCTGGGTCGGACACGGGAAAGTTTGCTTGATGCGGTCATCAAGGGCGTCTTCACGGTGCCCGGCGATGGTAGTCTGGACTTTCAGGCCATCGTCGGCGCGCTGGCGGCCAAGGGCTATCAGGGCTGGTTCGTGGTCGAGGCCGAACAGGACTCGATCGCCAATCCCCCGCTGGAGATGGCGAAAAGGGGGCATCGGGAATTGCTGCGCGTCATGGCGGCAGCAGGATATGAGGTGGTGAAATGAGCAGTCTGAACGGAAAGATCGCCGTCGTTACCGGCGGCACGCAGGGGCTTGGCGCGGCCATCGCGCGCGCCTTCGCCGATGCGGGCGCGGCGGGCATCGTGATTGTCGGCCGTGGTCTCGACAAGGGCCAGCGGGTTGCCGCGGAAATCACCGCCGCGACCGGCGTCCCGGTCGAGATGGTCGCCGCCGATCTGGGCCTTGTCGCCGATGTGCAGGCGGTCATCCCTGCCACCGACCGCCGCTTTGGCCGGGTGGATATTCTGGTCAATGCCGCCGGCCTGACCGATCGTGGCAACCTTTTGAACACCACGCCCGAGCTTTTCGACCGCATCTTCGCGGTCAACGCCCGCGCGCCCTTCTTTCTGATGCAGGACGCGGCGAAAGTCATGATCCGCGACGGGGCCGAGGGGCGCATCGTCAATATCGGCTCCATGTCGGGGCTGGTGGGCCAGCCCTTCCTTGCGCCCTATGCGGGGTCCAAGGGGGCGCTGGCGACGCTGACCCGCAATGCCGGTTTCGCGCTGATGCGGCATCGCATCCACGTCAACCAGCTGGATATTGGCTGGATGAACTCGGACCACGAACGCGCGCTGATCGCGGCGGAAACCGGCGATCCCGGTTTCATCGACCGGGTGGCGGCGAAGAAACCCTTTGGCCGCATCCTCGACCCGGCCGAGGTGGCGCGTGCGGTGCTGTGGCTGGCCTCTGACGACAGCGGCATGATGACCGGGGCGGTGATCCCGTTCGATCAGTCCGTCCATGGCGGCTATGACGACGCGCCCGCCCCGGCCCGCAAGCTGGAGGCATGACCTGATCATGGACAGCTTTGCGCCCGAACCACTGCGCGACAATCCCACGGCGCGGGCGCCTGGGCCAAGGAACAGTTGCGCCTTGCCGCCCGCGTGTCAAAGTGGCTGGGCATCGACCGGCATGTGACGTTCTCGGGGGCGCTGCTCTGGCCTTCATCGATCACTACCACGAGCGCATCAAGACCTTCCACGTCAAGGAAAGTCCGGCGCCAATCGCAACGAGGCCGCGGACCAGCCATGGATCACGTCGGTCGCGGTCTGACGGCGGTGCGGTCCAGACCGGCGCCGCGGCTTTGCCGGGCAAGGCGCGGCGCTTCGGTCAGGTTCACCGTGCCGGGTTTCGGCTGGTCCGCCATGATGCAAGGGCTTGATGCAAGGGCTTGCCAGATCGGTGCTGGCAGGCAACCTATGCGCCGGACGCTGCCGACACCCGACCACGGAAAAAGGACACCGCGATGAACTACATGGACCGCTTTCGCCTTGACGGCCGCACCGCCCTTGTGACCGGGGGCGCGCGCGGCATCGGCTTTGCCACTTGCGAGGCGCTGGCCGAGGCCGGCGCGCATGTCATCCTGACCGACCGCGACGGCGATGCCGCCGGCGCCGCCGCCGCAAAGCTGCGCGAGGCCGGGCTGAACGTCACCTCGGACCGGCTTGAGGTCACCGATTCCGCCGATGTCGAGCGGCTGGCCGACAAGTATCCGCAGGTCGATCTGCTGGTGAACAACGCCGGCATCGCCCGCTCGAACGAGCCGGCCGAGACGATGAGCGACGAGACCTGGAACATCGTCATCGACGTGAACCTGAACGGGCTGTTCTGGTGCTGCCGGTCCTTTGGCGCGCGGATGCTGGAGCGCGGCGCGGGCGCCATCGTCAATGTCGGCTCGATGTCGGGCTTTGTCGTCAACCGCCCGCAGGAACAGGCGCAGTACAACGCGTCAAAGGCCGCGGTGCATCAGTTGACGCGCAGCCTTGCCGCCGAATGGGCGCCGCGCGGGGTGCGGGTGAACGCGGTCGCCCCGACCTATATCGAGACCGAAATGACGCGCTATGTCTATGACGACCCCGAGCTGATGCGGCACTGGATCGGCGGCACGCCGCAGGGCCGCATGGGCCGCCCGGACGAGATCGCCTCGGTCATCCTGTTCCTGGCCTCGGACGCGGCCAGCCTGATGACCGGCTCGATCGTGCTGGCCGATGGCGGCTATACCTGCTGGTAAGGGCCGGGCCGATGTGAACGGCGCCGGGGCACGACGGTGGACGTGCCGGCGCCGATCCTGCATAGCTTGGCCAATGGCAATGGCGGGTGGCCGCGCATGGGCGATGACATGGAGCGCAGCGCCAGGCGTGCGCCCGTCGCCGGCGCCCGCAACTTTCGCATGGGAGCATGCACATGACCGCTGAGACCGCGCCGCATCCGGGGGCCAACGACCCGCGCAATCCCGGCATGGCGCTGGACATCGCCATGTTTCAGGGCCACGCCGTCAATCGCAGCGCGGCCGAGCGGCGCGCGGTCTCGCTGACGCAGCGGCGCAGCGTCAAGAAGGACTGGCAGGCGGCATGGCTGCTGAATGCAGTGCGCTGCATCGACCTGACGACGCTGGCGGGCGACGATACCGCCGAACGCGTGCGCCGGCTTTGCGCCAAGGCGCGCCAGCCGCTGGCGCCCCATATCGTCGCGGGCCTTGGTATCGGCGACATGGGCCTGACCACCGGCGCAGTCTGCGTCTATCCGACCATGGTGGCCCATGCCGTGCGCGCGCTTCAGGGCACCGGCATCCCGGTCGCCAGCGTCGCCACCGGCTTTCCCGCCGGGCTGATGCCGCTGCACCTGCGGCTTGAGGAAATCCGCTATGCCGTCGATCAGGGCGCCGATGAAATCGACATCGTCATCACCCGCGAACATGTGCTGACCGGCAACTGGCAGGCGCTTTACGACGAGGTCGCGGCGATGCGTCAGGCCTGCGGCGCCGCGCATCTGAAGGCGATCCTTGCCACGGGCGACCTGCAAACGCTGCGCAATGTCTACGCGGCCTCGATGGTGGCGATGCAGGCGGGCGCCGATTTCATCAAGACCTCGACCGGGAAAGAGGGGGTGAACGCCACGCTGCCGGTCAGTCTGGTGATGGTACGCGCGCTGCGCGACTATCGCGATGCGACTGGCCAGCGCATCGGCTTCAAGCCGGCGGGCGGCATGAAATCGGCCAAGGACGCACTGAACTGGCAATTCCTCATGCGCGAGGAAATGGGCCGCGACTGGCTTGCGCCGCAGCTTTTCCGGCTGGGCGCCTCGTCCATGCTGGGCGATATCGAGCGGCAGTTGGAACATCACGTCACCGGGCGGTATGCCTCGGCCTCGCGCCTGGCGCTGGCATAGGGGGGAAAGGGCATGAACAAGATCATGGAAATTCTGGACAGCATGGATTACGGCCCCGCCCCCGAGGACAGCAGCATCGCCCGCGACTGGCTGGCGAAGCATCAGGGCGGTTTCGGCCATTTCATCGACGGCGCCTTCACCCGGCCCGCGAACCTTTTTGAGGTGACGAACCCCGCCACGGGTCAGGTCATCGCCCGCGTCTCGCAAGGCGCAGCCGCCGATGTGGATGCGGCGGTCAAGGCGGCGCGCGCGGCGCAGGGCAAATGGGCGGCGCTGCCCGGCCATGACCGGGCGCGGCATCTTTACGCGCTGGCCCGCCACATCCAGCAGCACGCCCGCCTGCTGGCGGTGCTGGAGACGCTGGATAACGGCAAGCCGATCCGCGAAAGCCGCGACATCGACATTCCGCTGGTCATCCGCCATTTCTATCACCACGCCGGCTGGGCCGAGCTGATCGCCGACGAATTCCCCGGCGCGCTGCCGCATGGCGTCTGCGGGCAGGTGATCCCGTGGAATTTCCCCCTGCTGATGCTGGCCTGGAAAGTGGCGCCGGCGCTGGCCGCCGGCAATACCGTGGTACTGAAGCCCGCCGAATACACCCCCCTGACCGCGCTGGCGCTGGCCGAGATCGCGCGCGAGGCCGGGCTGCCGAAAGGCGTCCTGAACATCGTCACCGGCGATGGCCAGACCGGCGCGGCGATCACCGGCCATGCGGGCATCGACAAGGTCGCCTTCAACCGGCTCGACCGAGGTTGGCCGCATCATCCGCCGCCAGATCGCCGGTTCCGGCAAGGCGCTGACGCTGGAACTGGGCGGCAAGTCGCCGTTCGTCGTCTTTGCCGACGCGGACCTTGATGCGGCGGTCGAGGGGTCGTCGACTCGATCTGGTTCAATCAGGGTCAGGTCTGCTGCGCCGGCTCGCGCATCCTTGTGGCCGAGGCGGTGGCGGATCGCTTTACCGAATTGCTGGCGCGGCGGATGGGGACGCTGATCGTCGGCGACCCCCTTGAAAAATCGACCGATATCGGCGCCATCGTCCATCCCGTTCAGCTTGGGCGTATCCGCGCGCTGGTCGAACAGGGCCAGGCCGAGGGCGCACGGGTTCATCAGGGCAGCGCCCCTGCGGGCTGCTTTTATCCGCCGACCTTCGTCACCGGGGTCGAGCCCGCCTCGATCCTTGCGACCGAGGAAATCTTTGGCCCGGTGGTCACCCTGACCCCCTTCCGCACGCCCGAGGATGCGGTGGCGCTGGCCAACAATACCCGCTACGGCCTTGCAGGTTCGGTCTGGTCGGAAAACATCAATCTGGCGCTGGATGTGGCCGCGAAGATCAGGGCGGGCGTCGTCTGGATCAACTCGGCCAACCTGTTCGACGCGGGCGCGGGCTTTGGCGGCTGCCGCGAAAGCGGCTTTGGCCGCGAGGGCGGGCGCGAGGGGATGGCCGCCTATCTGCACCACCCCGCGCCGCGTGCGAAAAAACCGGAAACCGCGCCAGCCGCGCCCGTCGCCCTGCCTGCCGAACACATGGCGGCGGGGGCCATCGACCGCACGGCAAAGCTTTATGTCGGCGGCAAGCAGGCGCGGCCCGACAGCGGCTATTCCTATGCCGTTCCGGGCACCAAAGCGGCCGTCGGGCTGGCAGGGCTTGGCAATCGCAAGGATATCCGCAACGCAGTCGAGGCCGCGCACAAGGCTGTCGGCTGGGGCGCGCAGACCGGGCATAACCGCGCGCAGGTGCTTTATTATCTGGCCGAGAACCTTGCCACCCGCGAGGCCGAGTTCACCGAGCGGCTGCGCAGTTTCGGCCAAGGCAAATCTGCCGCCCAGACCGAGGTGGACTGCGCCATCCGCCGCATCTTCTGGTATGCCGCGCAGGCCGACAAGTTCGATGGCGCCGTGCATCAGACCAAGTCCGCGCATGTCACGCTGGCCATGCACGAACCGCTTGGCGTGATGGGCATTGCCTGCCCGACCGCGTTCCCGCTGTTGGGCTTCGTGTCGCTGGTGCTGCCGGCGATCGCCATGGGCAACCGGGTCGTGGCGGTACCGTCGCAGACGCATCCGCTGGCGGCGACCGATCTTTATCAGGTGCTTGACACCTCGGACGTGCCGGGGGGCGTCGTCAATATCGTCACCGGCGACCGCGATGCGCTGGCGCGGACGCTGGCCGAGCATGACGATGTGGACGCGCTTTGGTATTTCGGCACCGCCGCGGGCGCAGGCCTGGTCGAGGCCGCATCCGCCGGCAATCTGAAACAGATCTGGTGCGAGGACGGCGCCGCCCGCGACTGGACGACACTACAGGGGCAGGGCCGCCCGTTCCTGACCCGCGCCACGCAGGTCAAGAACATCTGGGTGCCTTACGGGGAATGACGCGACCGTTGGCTCTGGGGCGCGTCAGCCGGTGCGGACCTTCGCGCCGGTGCCTCCGGCCCAGGGGTAACGGGCGATCAGCTCATCCGTCAGGGTGACGCCCAGACCCGGCTCCTGCGGCGGCAGGATGCAGCCGTCGCGGATTTCCAGCGGTTTCGTCAGCAGCGCGTCGCGCAGGGGAAAGCCCCAGGTCGGGAACTCTTGCAGGCGGACATTCGGCGTGGCGAAGGCCCAGTGCAGGTTCGCCATCACCGCCGCCGAACTGCCCCAGGCGTGCGGCGCCACCGCCAGCCCGTGCAGCGCGGCGGCGGCGGCGATGCGCTGACATTCCACGATCCCGCCCGAGGTGCAGGCGTCGGGCTGCACGATATCGACGCAGCGCTTGCGGATCAGGTGGCCGAACTCGACCAGTCCGAACAGGGTCTCGCCGCCGCTGATCGGGATGGGCGAGGCGGCGCGCACCTCGGCCATGCCGTCATAATCGTCGGCGGCGCAGGGCTCCTCAAGCCAGGCGATGCGAAAGGGTTCGATGGCGCGGGCAAATGTCAGGGCGCGCTTGGCGTCCCAGGGATCGGGATGCGAGCCCATGACCGCATCGACCATCAGATCGATATCCGGGCCAAGCAGTTCGCGGCAGCGGGCGACCTTGGCGATGGCGGCCTCAAGGTCGGTGGGCACGCGGATCTTGACACCGCGGGTGCCGTCGCGGACATAGCCCTGCATCTCCTCTGCCTCAAGGTCGCGGGGCTTTTCCAGCCCGGCCGAGGCGTAATAGGGCAGCGCATCGTTCGCCAGACCGCCGACCAGCTTCCAGACGGGCAGGCCGACGGCCTTGCCGGCAATGTCCCAAAGCGCGTTCTCGATGGCGCTGATCGCATTGATCGAGGCGCCGACGCGGCCCCAATACTTGCAGGACGCCACCAGCTTTTTCGTCAGCAGCGTGACGTTGCGCGGGTCCTCGCCCAGAAGCAGGGGCTCGAAATGGCGCAGCACCGCGCCCGAGGCCTCGGGATAGAACCAGCCGCCGCTATAGGTGTCGCCGATGCCGTCGACGCCGCTATCCGTGCGCAGCCGCACCAGCGAGGCATTGGCGACCGACATCTGGCCGCCGGACCAGCGTGCGGTCTGGCGTTCGTCCAGCGGGGCGGAAAGAAGGATATGTTCAATGGCAATGATCTTCACGGCGTCCACTCATGTAAATAAGCTGCGAGGGGGCGGCGCCCCGGAACCTGTGCCGGGCCGCCGTTTCGGGGGTCACTTCTCAAGCAGGCCGATGCGCATGAGATAGGCGCGGTGGCTGTCGACCAGCATTTTCGCCATCGGCGTCTTTGTCGCCCATTCGTCCCAGATGCCGCGGACGGCCTCGCGGAAGGCGGCGCGGTCCTCGGCGCTCCAGTCGTAAAGCTTGACGCCGTCGGCCAGCAGTTGCTCGGTCACCTCGCCATTGGCCAGTTCGGTCCGCATCGCCACCTGCAGGCTGAGCTTTTGCATGGCGGTGTCGATGATGCGGCGCTGCGCATCGGTCATGCCGTTCCAGACATCGCTGTTGCAGGCCAGATGGTCGGCCGACATCGAGTGAAAGCCCGGATAGGTCGTGTGCTTGGCGATATCGTAAAGGCCAAGGCTTTTGTTCGTCGACAGATACGAGGCATCGGCCCCGTCGATGATGCCGGTTTCCAGCGCGGTGAAGATTTCGCTGAAATCCATTACCACGGGCTTGGCGCCCAGCTTGCTGAAGATCTCGGATTCCATGCCGGGGGGCGAGCGGAACTTGAATTCCTTCAGGTCGTCGAGGCCGGCGACGGGCTTGGTCGAGACCAGCGATTCCTGTCCGCCCGTGTGCCAGCCGACAAAGGTCATGCCGCTTTCGCCGTAAAGCTGGTTCAGCGCCTCGCGGCCGCCGCCGAAGTAAAGCCAGGACAGTTGCTGCAAGGGCGTGTCGTAGCCGCCCATCAGGTCGGCGGCGAACTGGAAGGCCGGGTCCTTGCCGGTCAGGAAGCTGGCATTGGTCATGTCGCAGTCAAGCACGCCATTGACCGCCGCATCGAAGGCGCCGCCGGTATCGACCAGCGCGTTCGAGTAATACATCTCGATGTCGATATCGCGGCCGGACATGGTTTCGATATCGTCGACGAACTGGACGATCAGCTCTCCGGTCGGGCTGCTTTCGGCATGCGGTGTCTGGATGCGCAGGGTGGTCTGGGCGTTGGCGGCAAGCGGCGTCAGGCAGGTCAGCGCAAGCAATGCGGCGCCGGCCTGCATCCTGGATGCAGTTTTCACGGGTTTCCTCCCATTGATGTGTATGCCGCAGGGGCCTCGGGTCAGCCGAACATCTGGTGGCTGATCTCTGCGGCGGCCTTCTGGAAGGCGTCGAAGATGTCTTCGATGCCGGGTGGGTTCGAGTTGTCGATGCGGTGGATATAGGGGCAGGTCAGGGTGCAGACCGCCTCGTCATTCGGGTCGAGGATGGGGAAGGTGATGTTGACGACACCTTCCAGCGTCGGGCTTGGCTCACGCAGGAAACCGCGTTCGCGGATCTGGTCGAGCTTGGCGAAGAAGGTGGCTTCGTCGACCTTGGCCTCGCCCTCGACAAGCTGGTAGCTGGCGATCATGAAGCGGCGCTGGCGGTCGTTCTGAAAGGCGATCAGCGTCTGGCCCGAGCCGGAATTGTAAAGCCCCATATGCGATCCCGCGCGCAGCGACCAGCGCCACAGGCCCGGCGTCGCCACCGGCACCTCGACCACGACATGGCGATCGTCCCAGATCGCCAGATGGCAGGATTGGCGGGTGTCCCATGAGGTGCGCTGCATGATCGGCTCGGCGATCTCGCGCATGCGCTGCATGGGCGGATAGGCATTGGCCAGCGACAGCAGCTTGAGGCTGAGCCGGTAGCGGTCGCCTTCGGGCGTGGGGGTCACGAATCGCCGCCGGACCAGCACGTTCAGCATCCGGTAGGTTTCGTTCGGGGCACGTCCAAGGCTGCGGGCGATCTCGGCCTGGGACAAGGGTTCGCGGCTGCGGGAAAGAAGTTCAAGGATATCAAGACCCTTGTCCAGCGCCGGGGCCGAGTATTTGTCGGGTTCGCGTGCCGTGTCCTTTGCCGCCATCTGCGCTGTGCCTTTCTGCTGGTGCGTCCGGCCGGATTGTACGGCGGCGATAATTAAAGGCTAGATCATTCATATATGCATTGGCAACTCATTTATGAATTACTATGGTGAGGCATCGGCAGTGAAAAGGGGGATTCGGCGCCATGGAAGACATCCGCAAACGGCTTGAAGCCTGCTATACCGGCGTGGTTCACGACGTCATGCGCGGCCGCGGGCTTCGCAACTTCACCTTTCCGCAAGAGCTGCGCCCGCTGATCGACGATCAGGTGCTGTGCGGCCCGGCCTTCACCATCGAGGGCCATGTCGACGACACCGCCGACCCGCACCAGACGCTGGTCGAATGGACGGGGCTGCTGTCCAAGGCGCCGGCCGGCCATATCTGGGTGTCGCAGCCCAATGACCGCACCATCGCCCAGATGGGCGAGCTGTCGGCCGAGACCTTGCAGGCCAAGGGCGTCCTTGGCTGCGTGATCGACGGCGGCATCCGCGATGCGGGCTTTCTGAAGCGGCTGGGCTTTCAGTGCTGGCGCCGCTTCCATACGCCACGCGACGTGGTCGGGCGCTGGCTGCCCAGCCGCATCGAGGTGCCGGTCATCATCGGCGACGTGGTCATCGATCCCGGCGATTTCCTGCTGGGAGACGAGGACGGCATGGTTCGCGTCCCCCGCGGCATCGCCGACGAGGTCTCGAAAGCCGCGTGGGAGGCCATGCAGACCGAAAACAAGGTCCGCACCGCCATCCTTGCCGGGCAGGACCCGCAGGCGGCCTATCTGCAATTCGGCAAGTTCTAGGTCGCGGAGGCCGCCATGAAACCCTCGGATATGATATGGCCGGCGGGTTTTGTCGGCGGGGCGGCCTGGGTGGTGTGGCACATGCCCGGCTATCTGGTCCTGACCGGGCTGGCGGCGCCGAACCTGGTGGCGAAATATCCCGCCGCCGGTCCGGCCGACCTGGCGGTGCTTCTGGTGACGGCGGGTCTGGCCGTCGCCGGCTGCGCCAGCGCGCGTGACGCCGCCGGGCCGGGGCAGAACGTCCTTGACCTGATCGCGATCTTTCTTGGCCGGGTGTCGATGGTGCTGATCCTGCTTCTGGTCGGCGTCATCGGCTGGGAGGTCCTGATGCGCTATGCCTTCGAGGCGCCGACGCTATGGGCCAATGAACTGTCGCTGTGGATCACCGGCTTTGTCATCTTCCTGTCCGGCATCGCCGCCCAGCAGCAGCGCATCCATATCCGCATCGACATCGTCCATGCCGGGCTGCCGCGCCGCTGGCAAAGGATCTGCGACCTTGTCACCGCGCTGGCGGCGACCGTCTTTGCCCTGGGCATCCTGTGGGGCAGCTACAACGAAGTCTCAAAGAAGTTCTTCACCTGGGAAACCTATGGCACCGCCTTCGACCCGCCGATTCCGGCGACGCTGATGGCGCTGATGGTGGTCGCGCTGTTGCTCGTGGCGCTGCAAAGCATCGTCGACGTGATCGCGGACTGGCGCAGGGACCCGCAGGATGCCGGGTAGGCTGCCCCGAAACAATCGGCAAAGGCTGGGAAACGCTCATGCTTGATATCGGAACCATCTCGCTGATCCTTGTCCTGGGGATGTTCCTGCTGCTGATGCTGGGCGTGCCGCTGGGTTTCACCTCGGGCGTGCTGGCCATCGCCGTGCTTTACATGAAGTTCGGCGACTCGATCTTTGCCAGCTTCGGGCGCGGGCCGCTGAACATCCTTGGCCAGCGCATCTATGGGCTGATCACCGATTTCGTGCTGATCTCGATTCCACTGTTCATCTTCATGGCGAACCTGTTCGAGCGGACGGGCATCGCCGAGGAAATGTATGCCTCGCTGAACCGCTGGCTCAGCCGCACGCGGGGCGGCATCGCGGTGGTGACCTGCATCATGGCCGTCATCATGGCCGCCATGTCCGGCATCATCGGCGGCGAGGTCGTCCTGCTGGGCCTGATCGCGCTGCCGCAGATGCTGCGGCTGGGCTATGACCAGCGCCTTGCCGTGGGCACCATCTGCGCCGGGGGCTCGCTTGGCGCGATGATCCCGCCCTCGATCGTGCTCATCATGTATGGGCTGGTGACCGAGACCTCGGTCAAGGCGCTGTTCACGGCAAGCTTCCTGCCCGGCTTCATGCTGGCGGGCTTCTATGTCGTCTACATCCTTGTGATCACGCGGCTGCGCCCGGATTTCGCGCCGCTTGCGGAACCGCTGCCGGGCGACCCCGAGGGCGGGCAGAAATTCCTGCTGTTCCTGACCTTCCTGCTGACGGTCGCGACCGGCTTCACCGTGCTTTTGCTGCTGCGCGCGGTCTTCATGTTCGCGACCGGCCAAAGCCGCCTTGCCGAGGGCATGCCCGGGGTCGCGCTTGGCATGCCGCACCACATCCCGTGGTTTCTGGCCGTCATCGCGCTTTGCGCCGGGCTGATCCTGGGCGTGCTGGGGCGCGGGCGGCTGCGGCAATCCTGGGACATGGGCAAGGGGCTGGTGGCGCCGCTGACCGTCGTCGGCGTGGTGCTGGGCTCGATCTATGGCGGCATCACCGGGATCACCGAGGCGGCGGGCATGGGCGTCATCGCCGTCCTGCTGATCGGCCTGATGCGGCGTTCGCTGAACATCGGCATGATCACCGACAGCCTTGCGCGGACGGTTTCGGCCACCGGCTCGATCATGTGGGTGACGCTGGGGGCGACGGCGCTGGCCGGGGCCTATACCATCGCCGGCGGTCCGGCCTTCATCGCCAGATCGATCCTTGTCGCCGACATCTCGCCCATGGGCGTGGTGCTGGCGATGATGCTGATCTTTCTGGTGCTGGGCGCGCTGATGGACTGGGTGGGGATCGTGCTTCTGGTGATGCCGGTGTTCCTGCCGGTCGTGCAGAAACTGCCGGTCGAGGAGCTGGGCCTGATCGGCCAGATCGAGGCGCAGCACGTCGCCGTCTGGTTCGGCGTCCTGTTCGCGATGAACATGCAGGTCAGCTTCCTGTCGCCGCCCTTTGGCCCCGCCGCCTTCTTCCTGAAATCCGTGGCCCCGCCCGAGATCACGCTGGCGCAGATCTTTCGCGGCTTCCTTCCCTTTGTGGCGCTGCAATTGCTGGCGCTGGCGGTAATGCTGGCATGGCCGTCCATCGTGACATTGCTATAGCCGGAACTCGACATGTGTTGACTTATGTATGAAACGAATCTTCATATATAAGTCATCAGACCGGTGCGGACGCTATGCCCTTCCGCGCCGATACCACCGGGCGGCCGCATTATCCGCCCGACGATCAGCAGCCGGGACGCCGGAACCAGCAGAAATATCCCCGCGCGACCACGACGCACGGGCCGCCGGGGTCATGCCATCGGCAATGGCAGTTCCGCCCCGCTGCACAGCTTGCTTAACGGAGGAGAGACCGACATGAAGCTTACCCGCATGGCCGCACTGGCCGCCACCTTTGCCGCCGCCATCACCGGCAGCGCGCTTGCCGAATACCCCGAACGGCCGATCACCATGATCATCGCCTGGTCGCCCGGCGGCGGTACGGACGCGGTCGGCCGCGTGCTGGCGACCGAGATGGAGAAGGTGCTGGGCACGCCGATCACGGTCGTCAACCGCACCGGCGGCGCCGGCGTCATCGGCCATACCGAGATGGTCAACGCCAAGCCCGACGGCTATACCATCGGCCTCGCCAGCATCGAGGTCTCGACCTATTACTGGTCGGGGACGGCGCAGTTCACGGCCAAGGACGTGACACCGCTGGGGCTGGTGAATTTCGACGCGGCCTCGGTGAACGTGCCCGAAAACAGCCCGTGGAAAAACCTGCGCGAGGCGCTTGACGCCATCGCCAAGGAACCCGCCGGCACCTTCAAGCTGACCGGCATGGCGCCGGGCGCGGGCTATCACCTGGCGTTCTCGGGGCTGCTGCACGCCGAGGGGATCGACCCCAACAAGCTGGTCGTGGTGCCGACGCAGGGCGCGGCGCAGGGCTTTCAGGAACTGGCGGCTGGCGGCGCCGATGTCCAGCCCTCGTCCCTGCCCGAGGCGAAGGCGATGATCGATGCCGGCAAGGTGCGGTCGCTTGCGGTGCTGGCGCCCGAGCGCCTGCCGGCCTTCCCGGACGTGCCGACCGTCAAGGAGGCCGTGGGCATCGATGTCGTCGGCGGCGCATGGCGCGGCATGGTCGCCCCCAAGGGCTTGCCCGAGGATATCGCCGCCAAGCTTGAAGCCGCCGTCGCCACTGCCTGGAAATCCGAACCGTTCCAGAAATTCATGACCGAGCGCGGCTTCGGGCTGGATTACATGAACGCCAGCGATTTCGGCGTCTTCCTGCTGTCCCAGCATGAGCAGAACGGCGCGACGATGGAACTGCTTGGCCTGAAGCATCGGAACTGACCATGCTGCGGGTAAGCGATCTTGTCTCGGGCCTTGTCGTCGCGGCCATGGGTCTGGCCATCTTTCTGCGCGCGCAAAGCTTTCCATCGGTGGGCGGCGTCGCGATCGCGCCGTCGTTCTATCCGGGGTTGATCGGCGCGGTGCTGACGCTGCTGGGCATCGTGCTGGCCGCCAGCACGGTGCTGCGCCGCCGCGCCCTGCCGATTGCCGGCTCGGTCGAGTGGCTGCGCCAGCCCCAGAACCTTGTCGCGGTGCTGTCGGTGCCGGTGTCGATCCTTTGCTATGGGCTGCTCAGCCCCCGGCTGGGCTTTATCGTCACGTCGATGCTGGTGACGACGGGGCTGTTGCTGGCATTCCGCATCCGCGCGGCGACCAGCCTTGTCATCGCCGCCTGCCTGACGCTGGTCCTGTATCTGGTCTTTGTCAGACTGCTGCATGTGCCGCTGCCCGCCGGCCTGATCGAGGGGATGCTGCCATGAACTTCTTTGATGCGATCCTGCTGGTGGTGCAGCCCTTCACGCTGCTGGTCATCGTCGCCTCGGGCATTTTCGGGCTGTTCGTCGGCGCCATGCCGGGCCTTACGGCGACGATGGCCGCGGCGCTTCTGGTGCCGATGACCTTCTACATGGACCCGGTGCCCGCCATCGGTTCTATCGTGACCTGCTCGGCCATGGCGATCTTTGCCGGCGACATTCCGGGCGCCATGCTGCGCATCCCCGGCACGCCCGCCTCGGCCGCCTATGTCGACGAGGCCTATCTGCTGGGCCAGCGCGGCAAGCTGTCGCTGGTGCTCAGCGTGAACCTGCTGGCCTCGTCCATCGGCGGCATCTTCGGCACGGTGGTGCTGATCTTTCTTGCGCCGCAACTGGCGACGGTGGCGCTGAACTTCTCGACCTACGAATATTTCTGGCTGGCGATGATCGGGCTGTCGGCGGCAACGGCGGTCAGCGCCGCCAGCCCGCTGAAGGGATTGATCTCGTTGTTTCTGGGGCTGTTTCTGGCGACGGTCGGGCTGGATGTGCTGACCGGCTATCCACGATACACCTTTGGCCTGCTTGACCTCATGGGGGGCATCTCGCTGATCGCGGCGCTGATCGGGCTCTTTGCGGTGGCCGAACTGTTCCGCAAGGCGACGACGATCAGCGACGACCTGCCGCCACCCACGCAGGTCAAGGGCGCGATCCTGCGCCCGGGCTTTGCGGTGATCCGCGAATACCGCAAGAATGTCCTGCGCGGCAGCGCGCTTGGCACCATGCTGGGGATCCTGCCGGGTGCGGGTGCCGATATCGCCGGCTGGATTTCCTATGCGCTGTCGCGGCGCTTTTCAAAGACGCCCGAGAAATTCGGCACCGGCCATATCGAGGGCGTGGTCGATGCCAGCGCGTCCAACAATGCCTCGCTGAGCGGGGCCTATGTGCCGGCGCTGGTCTTTGGCATCCCGGGCGATTCCATCACCGCCATCGTCATCGGCGTCCTGCTGATCAAGGGCATGACGCCGGGACCGAGCGTCTTCACGCAAAGCGGCGATATCGTCGCGGCGGTGTTCACGGTCTTCATCCTGGCGAACCTGCTGCTGATCCCGCTGGGCCTGATGGCGATCCGGGTCGCGGCGCGGGTGCTGGCGGTGAACCAGCGCATCCTGCTGCCGGTGATCCTGATGTTTTCCATCGTGGGCACCTTCGCGATCAACAACTCGGTCTTTGACCTGTGGATCGCGCTGGCGCTTGGCGTCATCGGCTGGCTGATGGAGGATAACGACTTTCCCATCGCCCCCATGGTGCTGGGGCTGGTTCTGGGCCGCATCGTCGAGGAAAGCTTCGTCAACTCGATGATCAAGTCGGGCGGCAACCTGGTGAATTTCGTCGACCGGCCCATCGCCGGGGTGCTGGCGGCGGTGTTCCTTGCGATCTGGGTCGTGCCGCTGTGGATGCGGCTGCGGGGGCGCCGGGCGCTGTCCGAAGTCCAGTGAAAAAAGGGCCGGGGATGACCCGGCCCGTTTCGTTGCGGTTCCGTTCGCCTAGTGCATCCCAAGCAGACGCGGCAGGAACATGGTGATGTCCGGGATGTAGGTCACCAGCATCAGGAACACCAATGCGGTCGCCAGCCAGGGCAGGGCGGCCTTGGTCACCTCGGTCAGGCCCAGCTTGGAAATGGCCGAGCCGACGTAAAGGTTCAGGCCCACTGGCGGCGTGCAAAGCCCGATCTCCATGTTCACGACCATCATGATCCCGAAATGCACCGGATCGACGCCCAGCTTGACCGCGACCGGATACAGGATCGGCGCCATGATCAGCACGATGGCCGACGGCTCCATCACCATGCCGATGAACAGCAGCATCACGTTCACCACCAGAAGAAAGCCGATCTTGCCAAGACCAAGGCTGACGATCCAGTCCGACAGCGCCTGCGGGATCTGCTCGCTGGTCAGGATAAAGGCGAACATCACCGCGTTCGTGATGATGTAAAGCAGCATCGCCGACATCGCCGCCGAGGACAGAAGCACCCGCGGCACATCGCGCAGCCTGATGTCCTTGTAGACCCAGACGGCGATGACAAAGGCATAGACGGCGCTGACGGCGGCGGCCTCGGTGGGGGTGAAGATGCCGCCATAGATGCCGCCCATGATGATGACGATCAGCATCAGGCCCCAGACCGATTCGCGGAATGCGGTCCAGCGCTCGCGCCAGCCGGCACGGGCCATGCGGGGATAGTCGTGCTTTTTCGCCCGCCAGTAGGTCGTGGCGCCCAGCATCGTCGCCAGCATCAGGCCGGGGATCACGCCGGCCATGAACAGCGTCCCGATCGAGGCCGACAGCACCGGCTGGCCGTCCGGCCCCGTCACCACCATGCCCGAGGTCGCCACCGAATACATGACCATGACGATCGAGGGCGGGATCAGGATGCCAAGGCCGCCCGCGGTCGCGATGGACCCCACGCCGAATTGCGGCGGATAGCCCTGCTTGACCATGGCCGGGATCAGGATCGAGCCCACCGCCATCACCGTCGCGGGCGAGCTGCCCGAGATCGCCGCGAAGAGAGCGCAGGCCATGACCGCGGCCATGCCCATGCCGCCATACCAGTGCCCCACCATCGAGGTCGCGAAACGGATCATCCGCCGCGCCACGCCGCCATGGGTCAGGAAGTTGCCGGCAAGGATGAAGAACGGGATCGCCATGATCTCGAACTTCTCGATGCCGGTGAACAGCTTCAGCGCGATGCTGTCCACCGGAATGTCGGTGAAGCCGAACAGGAAGGTAAAGACCGTCAGACCCAGCGCGATGGAGACCGGCATCCCGGTCAGCAGCAGCACCGCAAGGATCACGAAGATGATAAGCGCGGTCATCCGTGGCCCCCCTCGGAGAGGTCTTTGGCCTCGTCATCGACGCCTTCGACGGAGCTCAGGTCGTGATGGGCGACATAGCCGGTGGTCAGATACAGATAAAGCGCCTGGATGAAGCGAAAGCACATCAGCCCCGAACCCAGCGGCACCGCCAGGTAGATGATCCACATCTGCATTTCCAGGTCGGGCGAGGTCTGGCCGCCCTGCCGGACGTTCCAGACGAAATCGGCGCCGATCCATGCCACGATGCCCGTGAACAGGATGCCGCCCGACATGGCGATGGCGGTGACGATCTTCCTGGCCGGGTCCTGCAAGCGGTCGACAAGGATATCGACGCCGACATGGATGCCGATGCGCACGCCATAGGCGGCGCCGAACTTGGCCATCCAGACGAACAGATAGATGCAGGCCTCTTGCGCCCAGGTCAGCTTGATCGAATTGAACGCCTTGAACACCGAACGCGCGGCGGATTGCAGGCCGGGCATGTCATGGGTGCGGGCAAAGCCGACCAGATCCGCGGCGGCGCTGAGCGAGAAGCGATGAACGACCGCGACGAAGATCAGCGTCACGGCAAGCGCCATGAGCACCGAGATCAGAACCTCTTCGAAGCGGTCGAGGAAGCGCAACAGCATGGCAAACCTCGATGAATGGGAAAAATGGGGGACGTGGGGAGACGCCCCCCAGGTTGGGCATGTGGGATCAGTTGGTTCCGATCGCCTGATATGCCTGCTGGATCAGCTCGGGGCCGATGCGGTCGGCCATCTTTTCATGCACGGGCTTGAGGACTTCGTACCATTCGGCGCGCTCTTCCTCGGTCATGTCATGGAACTCGGTGGTGCCGGCGTCCTTCATCGCCTGCAGCGACTTGTCGTTTTCTTCCTCGGCGATGCCGTTGGCGTAGACGGTCGCCTCGGCCATGGCCTTTTCCAGATTGGCGCGCACGTCCTCGGGCAGGCCGTCCCAGAACTGCTTGTTCACGATCACCGCGTAACCCAGATAGCCGTGACGCGAGACGGTGGCGTGCTTCTGCACCTCGTTCATCTTCTGGGTATACATGTTCGAGGGCGGGTTCTCGGTCCCGTCGACGACGCCGGTCTGCAACGCCTGATACACCTCCGAGAAGGCCATGACCTGCGGCACGGCGCCAAGCGCCTCCATCTGCGCCTCAAGGATCTTCGAGGACTGGATGCGCATCTTCAGCCCCAGGAAATCGTCGGGCACGATCACCGGGCTGTTGGCGGACATGATCTTGAAGCCGTTGTCCCAATAGGCCAGGCCCTTGATGCCCTTGGGCTCCAGCAGGCTCAGCAGGTGCTTGCCCAGCTCGCCCTCGGTGACCTTGCGCAGGTCGTTGCGGTCGCGAAACAGCATCGGCAGGTCGAACAGCTCGAACTGCTGGACGCCCAGCGGGCCGAACTTGGCAAGCGACGGCGCCAGCATCTGCACGGCGCCAAGCTGCAACGCCTCAAGTTCTTCCTTGTCCTTGTAAAGCTGGCTGTTGGGATAGACCTCGATCTTGACCTTGCCGCCGGTATATTGCTCGGCCAGTTCCTTGAACTTCTGCGCGCCCTTGCCTTTGGGCGTGTCGGGGGCGACGACATGGCTGAACTTGATGACAATAGGTTCCTGCGCCAATGCGGGCAGCGTGGTGGTCATGGCAAGGGCTGCGGCGCCCGCCATGACGGTGAAGCTGCGACGTGTCAGCATGGATTTCCTCCCTGATTACTGCGGCCGCCCCTCCGAGCGGTGGATAATTTCTTGTCACCGATCCGTGAGCCTCGCTATTGTGGGTTTCCGCAATAGCCGCGCCCCATGATGCGGCAACGGCATGGCGTGACGAAGGAAATGCAGGTGATCCAGGGCGACACACCAGCCGGCGCGACGGCCGGAAAACCCGCGCCCCATGACGCGCCATGGTCGGGCGAGCGTGGCCTGACGCCGCGGCGCGGGATCGACCTTCTGTCGCTGGTGCCGCTGTTTGCCATCGTCGCGCTGGTGGCGCTGGTCGCGCTGGTGATCTGGGTCGCGGGTCGCAGCGAGGCCGAGCAGGCCCGCACCAAGCTGGCCACCGATGCGCTGTGGGTCGAACAGACGCTGCGCTTCCAGATCTCGGTCGATGAGGACATGCTGGCCCGCATGGCGCTGGACGCCGCCAGCGGCATTGCGCAGGACACCATCGACGCCCGCGCCCGCGCCCATATCGCCGCCAGCCCCGAATTCCTGTCGGTGGTGTGGTATGACACCGCCGGCCGCCGCATCCGCGCGCTGCCCGGCGGCGACGCGCCGGGCGACGACCCGCTGGTGGCGCGGCTGGCGCAAAGCGGTGCGCGCTTTTCCCGGCCGACCTTTGGCGATATCGATGCCGACGGCACCGTGGCCATGGGTCTGGCGCTGCCGGGCGACCGGGGCTTCGTCACCGCCTCGCTGTCGCTGCCGTTGCTTTTGAACCGGCATCTGCCGTGGTGGATCGCGGAACAGTATGGCGTGCGCATCCTTGCCGGCGACGGGACCGAGATCGCCGCCCGCCAGCGGCTGGTCCCGACCGCCGCCAGCCCCAGCCACGCGATCAGCTTCGACCCGCCGCTGCGCGGGGTCCTTGTGCAGATCAACGCCTATCAGGCGCCGACCTCGTTCCGGTCCATCCTGCTCATGGCGGCGATCGCGGCGCTGGCGATCTTTGCCATCCTGGCGCTGCTGATCCTGTTTCGGAACGCGAACCGGCGGCGGCTGGCGGAACTGCGGCTGCGCAGCGAGACCGCCTTCCGCCGCTCGATGGAGGAAAGCCTGACCGTGGGCCTGCGCGCCAAGGACCATTCGGGGCGCATCCTTTACGTCAACCCGGCCTTCTGCAACCTTGTGGGGTATCCCGCGCATGAACTGGTCGGGCGGATGCCGCCGATGCCCTATTGGGACCCCGCCCGCCTGCCCGAGACCGAGGCCCGCCACCGCGAACTGGCGCGCGGCAGCATGGCCAGCCGCAGCTTCGAGACCCGCTTCCTTGCCCGCGACGGGCGCGAGATCGACGTGCAGGTTTATGACGCGCCGCTGATCGACGCGGCAGGCAAGCATCGCGGCTGGATGGGCTCGGTCATCGACATCACCGACCAGAAGCGCGCCGCAAGGCTGGCGCGGGCGCAGGACGAAACCATGGCCCGGACCGGGCGGCTGGTGACGCTGGGCGAGATGGCCTCGACCCTTGCGCATGAACTGAACCAGCCGCTGGCCGCCATCGCCTCATATGCCGCCGGGATGCAGAACCTGCTTGAGCGCGGCAATGCCGACCCGGGGCTGATGCAGGACGCGAACCGCAAGCTGGCCCATCAGGCGGGCCGCGCCGGCCAGATCATCCGCCGTATCCAGGATCTGGTGAAAAAGCGCGAGCCGCGCTTTTCCCGGACCCGGCTTGACGAGGTGATCGCCGAAACCGTCGAGTTCTTGCAAGCCGATGCGCGCGAACATCGGGTCGAGCTGGCGACCAGCGTCGGCCCCGCGCCGCCCGCCCTTGCCGACCGCATCCTGTTGGAACAGGTGCTGATCAACCTGATCCGCAACGGCATGGAGGCGATGGGCGAAAGCCGCGTCAGCGACCGGCTTGAGGTGCGGCTGACGACCGAGGCCGGACATGCCGTGATCGAGGTCGCCGACCACGGCGCCGGCATCGCGCCGGAACTGGCGGGGCGGCTTTTCGATGCCTTCGCCACCACCAAGCCGCAGGGGATGGGCATGGGGCTGAAGATCTGCCGCTCGATCGTCGAGCTGCACGGAGGGCTGCTGACGCACCGGCCGGGCGAGGCGGGGGGCACCACCTTCCGCATCCTGCTGCCGCTGCGCGATGGCGCGGAAAGGGAAAGGGCGGCATGACCGGGCAGGGCATGATCCATATCGTCGACGATGACGAGGCGATCCGCGACGCCTTGGGCTTCCTGTTCACCTCGCGCGGGGTGGTGTCGCGGGGCTGGCCCTCGGGCGAGGCGTTTCTGGAGGCGCAACCCCTGGCCGATTGCGCCTGCGTCATCCTTGACGTGCGCATGGGCGTGCTCAGCGGGCCGGAAACCTTTCAGCGGCTGCGCGGGCTGGGCAATGCCGCGCCGGTGATCTTTCTGACCGGCCATGCCGATGTGCCGGTCGCGGTGCAGGCGCTGAAGGCCGGCGCCTATGACTTTCTGGAAAAACCCTTCAACGACAACCAGATCGTCGATCTGGCGCTGGCCGCGATCCAGACCCATATCGCCGCCGAGGCCGAGGCCGCCAGCCGTCGCGGCCTTGCCGCCCGCCGCGCCACGCTGTCCGCGCGTGAAGAAGAGGTCATGGCCCTGATGCTGACCGGGTCGATGAACAAGCAGATCGCGGCGGCGCTGGAAATTTCCATGCGCACGGTCGAGGTGCATCGCGGCCGCGTGCTGGCCAAGATGGGCGTGCGCAATGCCGTCGAACTGGCGGCGATGCTGTCGGCGGACGAAGGCACGCGCTGAGGGGGCCGCCGCCTGCGGCGCGGTGCGCGTCGGACAGGGATGGCGCGGTGCGGACAGCCCGAAGTTGTGGTGCCGCCACCGCGTGGCGCAAAGAATCTTTAACGCTTCGATCAGCGGGCAGTTGATTTGGCGCGAAAAGCCGCCTACCCACCGCCCGCGACTGCAGCGGTGAGA